>NZ_QSOC01000003.1 GCF_003466125.1 Collinsella sp. TM10-22 | reverse complement strand
GCGTTGCCGCCGAGGGCGACGACGATGCGGTCGGGCTTACCAAGAGGCTTAGACATTGCTGGAATCCTTTCTGTAAAAGGCCTACAACCCATTAATAACCCGTGTCCGTGCGATACGCGAGTTTATTAAGGTTTATATTCTCTTTATCGCTCATTTTATTCATTTTGAAAATAGTGGAGCGGCGAACGGTCGTTTTTACCCGCTCAGCGTAAAGAAGCCCAGCTCAGATATGTTTACGCCATTTACGTGCAACTTCATTTTAATAGAGCAGGGATTAGACCAGATTATGCAAACTATATCTTTGCTAAACACAAAACAGATAGCGCAAAATCTTACTCGCACTATACGAGATTCTATGCACTTATTGGACGAGTATGCACCCTTACAAAAACATGGGGCTTTTCATCCAACAAAAAGGATAGTCGATCGTGCTTCACCCTGCGGTAAGCGACTGTGAACAAGTTGCGCTGTGCCCAAGCGTCCAAAAAAATCTAAACAGGGATATTGCTTCGGCTCCCAAGGCGTGATACTTTAGCCAAGTACAGCACGGGCTGGGGCGGCAGGCATCTGTCGTGAAGTTTGGGTTCGGCGACCCCGTGGCTGTCTTCTCCTTTATCCGCCAGCGAGCCCCTTGAGCGACGGATTGAGGAGGTCCTTACTATGACAAAAATGCTCAAGATTACGCTGAATGGTGAGACGTTTCTCGCCGACATGCTCTGGGACAAAGCGCCCGAAGCATGCAGATTGTTCGAAGCGTCCTGTCCGGTCGAGTCGCGCATCTTCTCGGCAAAGATTTGCGATACCGAGGTGACCTATCCCGTATCGGGCCCCATCGCCAACTACGAGCACATCGAGAATCCCGTCTTTAACGAGCCGGCGGGTGCGGTGAGCTGGTACGGCGGCTGGTCTTCGGTCTGTATCTTCTTTGATGTTTGCGAGCCTTTTGGCACCTGCAACATGTTTGCCCGCATCTGCGAGGCCGACCGCGAGCGCTTTGCCACCGCTTGTCGCAACATTTGGGACAATCAGGGCATGTACATCAAAAACGAAATCGTCGAGATCGAAGCGGAGGCCTAAAGATGATGAATATCGACACCCTGCTTGTACTCGACCTTGCAGAGTACACCACTTCGCTAGAAGCCCTTGCCGACCAAATGATGCTTGAGGAGCCGCGCGATATCGACTATATGCGTCGCCGCAAGCTCGACACTGGCCGCGAGTTCGCAGTATGGAACTTTACCGTCGGCTACTGCATGAACGCTGCCGACGCCCTTTCGCTCCTGCGCGCCCAGGCAGCCGAGAACGTCAACGGCAACACCGCTGACTTGGCCACCCTCAACAACAGCGCCGCGCGCCTGTGCGACTGGTTCTCGGGAGCCTTCGACGTCACCGGCAAGATGGACGACACGACCGCCATCCTCGCCCGCAGCCGCGACCTCTACGCCCAGGTCGAGACCCATGAGCAGTTTGCCGCCCTCACCCGCGCCACCGAGCGCTATCTGGTCCAGCTGCAATTTTGGGTCGATCGCCAGATTCCCTGGCCGGCCATCAGCGACCTGGTCCACGGCTACCGTCTGCGCACCGAAACCGGCGAGACAAGGTAAACCGGACTAGCAGCACCAACCACACCCCATCACGGGGCCCAAAGTAGTAATCAAGAGGCTGGAGACGCAAGCAACAGCGTCCCCAGCCTTTTTGCATGGTACCGCGCCGGTTCGATGGCTTTGAGACCTAAGCGAATCGTCGCTATCTGCCAATTTCTGTATGATTTGGGTCATTTCTAACTGCCAATTTTTGTACTTATAGGGGCAATCCTATCTACCAATTTTTGTCATTTAGGAGTTTTAATGCCACCCAGTAAGATCATTGATGGGCTTTTGAACTGGCAAAACAACTCCAATAAGGCGTTGCTTGTTATCAGCTCCCCCTCTATACCCAGAGAAGCGCGAGGTTTCGCGGCAATGCCGCGAAACAGCAACCGGGACAAAAGGCCCTGCCAACCACGCCCCCCGTTCAGCCCCACAATCCGAGGACGTAGTCGTAGCAGGATCTGAGGGCTGACCTTCGCGGACATTCCGCAGGACGAAAGAACCCCCGCCGCACGAAGTGCGCAGCGGGGGTTCTTTCATGTCCGAGGACGTCCGCGAAGGTCAGCCCTCAGATCCTGCGGTGAGAGACCTAGGCCTCGTTGTACACCGTCTTGAGCTTCAGCAGGTGCTGGTAGCGATCCATGGCGGCCTGCTCGTTCTCCTTGAAGAGCTCCTCGGCGCGCTCGGGGAAGGAACGCGTCAGCGAAGCGTAACGGGCCTCGTTCATCAGGAACTCCTGATAACCGCCCGCGGGCTCCTTGGAATCGAGCGAGAACTTCTTGCCGGCAGCAGCCTCGGGGTTGAAGCGGAAGAGGTTCCAGTAACCGCACTCGACAGCCTTCTTCATCTCGGCCTGGCAGTTCTGCATGCCGCCCTTCTTGATGGAGTGCATCTCGCAGGGGCTGTAGCCGATGATGAGGGACGGGCCGTCGTAGGCCTCGGCCTCATGGATGGCCTTGAGGGTCTGAGCCGGGTTGGCGCCCATGGCAACCTGTGCCACGTAGACGTAGCCGTAGCTCATGGCAATCTCGGCCAGAGACTTCTTCTTGGTCACCTTACCGGCAGCGGCGAACTGAGCGACCTGGCCCAGGTTCGAGGCCTTGGAGGCCTGACCACCGGTGTTGGAGTAGACCTCGGTATCGAAGACGAAGACGTTGACATTGTGGCCGGAAGCCAGGACGTGGTCCAGGCCACCGAAGCCGATGTCGTAGGCCCAGCCGTCGCCGCCGAAGATCCAGAAGGACTTCTTGGTGAGGTAAGCCTTGTCGGCGAGGATCGCCTTGGAAGCGTCGCAGCCGCACTTCTCGAGCTCGGCAACGTAGGCAGCGGCAGCGGTCTTGGAAGCCTCGGCGTCGTTGACGGAGTCGATCCAAGCCTGGCCGGCGGCCTTGAGCTCGTCGGACGGACCATCGGCAGCGATGATGTCCTGGGTGGCGGCGATCAGCTTGTTCTGGACGGCCTCGTAACCGACAGCCATGCCCAGACCGTGCTCGGCATTGTCCTCGAACAGGGAGTTGTTCCACGCCGGGCCGTGACCGTCCTTGTCCTTGCAGTAAGGAGCGGTGGCAGCGGGGTTGCCCCAAATGGAGGAGCAGCCGGTGGCGTTGGAGATGAACATGCGGTCGCCGGCGACCTGGGTCACCAGACGTGCATAGGCGGTCTCGGCGCAGCCGGCGCAGGAGCCGGAGAACTCCAGGTAAGGCTGCTTAAACTGGCTGCCCTTGACGTTGGCCGCGATGAGCTCCTTCTTCTCGGAGACGTTCTCGACCATGTAGTCCCAAACGGGCTGCTGGTCCATCTCCTGCTCGGTGGGAACCATCTCGAGGGCGCCCTTGGGGCAGACCTTGACGCAGTTGGTGCAGCCCATGCAGTCGAGCGGGGACACGGCCATGGTGAACTTCATGCCCTTGGCCTTGGGGCCCATAGCGTCGAGCGTGCGGGTAGCCTCGGGCGCGGCGGCAGCCTCGTCCTCGGTCATCGCGAACGGACGGATGGTGGCATGCGGGCACACATAGGCGCACTGGTTGCACTGGATGCACTTGGTCTCGTCCCAGTGGGGAACGACCACGGCGACGCCGCGCTTCTCGTATGCGGAGGCGCCCAGCTCAAACTGGCCGTCGGCGCAATCGACAAAGGCGGAAACGGGCAGGCTGTCGCCATCCATGCGATCGATGGGCTCGAGCAGGTTCTTGACCTGCTGAGCGATGGCGGACTTGGTCTCCTCGGAGAGCTCGACGGGAGCGGCATCCTCGGCGGTAGCCCAGTCGGCCGGAACCTCGAACTTACGGAAGGCGGTAGCGCCAGCATCGATGGCCTTATGGTTGGCGTCGACGATGGCCTGGCCCTTCTTCATGTAGGACTTGGTAGCCGCGTCCTTCATGTACTGCAGGGCGTCCTCGGCGGGCAGGACCTTGGCCAGCGCGAAGAAGGCGGACTGGAGCACCGTGTTGGTGCGCTTGCCCATACCGACCTTGGCCGCCAGGTCGATAGCGTCGATCAGGTAGACGTTGACGTTGTTGTTCGCGATGTAGCGCTTGGCCACGGCGGGCATGTGCTCGGCGAACTCCTCGTCGCTCCACTGGCAGTTGACCAGGAAGGTTCCACCCGGCTTGACGTCGCGGACCATCTTGAAGCCCTTGACGATGTAGCTGGGGTTATGGCAGGCGACAAAGTCGGCCTTGGTCACGTAGTACGGCGAACGGATCGGGGAATCACCAAAGCGCAGGTGCGAGACGGTGACGCCGCCGGTCTTCTTGGAGTCGTACTGGAAGTAGGCCTGGACGTACTTGTCGGTGTGGTCGCCGATGATCTTGATCGAGTTCTTGTTGGCGCCGACGGTACCGTCGCCACCCAGACCCCAGAACTTGCACTCGATGGTGCCAGGGGCTGCGGTGTTGGGCGCATCCTCGGCCTCAGGCAGGCTCAGGTTGGTCACGTCGTCGACAATGCCGATGGTGAACTCGCGCTTGGGCTCGTCCTTCTTGAGCTCCTCAAAGACAGCAAATGCGGACGCGGGAGGCGTGTCCTTGCTGCCCAGGCCGTAACGGCCGCCGACGACCTTGATGCCCGTCTTGCCAGCCTCGTAGAGAGCGGAGACGACGTCCTGGTAGAGCGGCTCGCCGATGGAACCCGGCTCCTTGGTGCGGTCCATGACGGCGATCTTCTGGACGGTCTCGGGGAGAACGTCGACGAAGTGCTTGATAGAGAACGGACGGAACAGGCGAACCTTGACCAGGCCAACCTTCTCGCCGTGAGCGTTGAGGTAGTCGATGACTTCCTCGAGCACGTCGCAGAAGGAGCCCATGCAGACGACGACGCGGTCAGCATCGGGAGCGCCGTAGTAGTTGAACAGGCCGTAATCGGTGCCGAGCTTCTCGTTGATCTTCTTCATGTAGCCCTCGACGACGGCAGGGAGCTCGTCGTAGACCTTGTTGCAGGCCTCGCGGTTCTGGAAGAAGATATCGCCGTTCTCGTGGCTGCCGCGGGTGTGCGGGTGCTCAGGGTTGAGCGCGTGGTCGCGGAAAGCCTGGACGGCGTCCATGTCGCACATCTCGGCCAGATCCTTGTAGTCCCACATGGCGACCTTCTGGATCTCGTGGCTGGTGCGGAAGCCGTCAAAGAAGTTAAGGAACGGGGTCTTACCCTCGATGGCGGCAAGGTGAGCCACCGGCGAGAGGTCCATGACCTCCTGGACGTTGCCCTCGGCGAGCATGGCGAAACCGGTCTGACGACAGGCCATGACGTCGGAGTGATCGCCAAAAATGTTCAGGGCGTGGGAAGCGACGCAACGCGCGGAGACGTGGAAGACGCCCGGGAGCTGCTCGCCCGCGATCTTGTACATGTTCGGGATCATCAGGAGCAGACCCTGAGAAGCCGTGTAGGTGGTGGTCAGAGCACCGGCACCCAGCGAACCGTGAACGGTACCGGCTGCACCTGCCTCGGACTCCATCTCGACGACCTTGACCGGGGTGCCGAAGATGTTCTTGCGACCCTGGGCCGCCCACTGGTCGACATGGTCGGCCATCGGGCTGGACGGCGTAATGGGATAGATTCCCGCTACCTCGGTGTACGCATACGAAACATATGCGGCCGCCTCGTTGCCGTCCATAGACTTAAACTTACGCGCCATATACCCCTCTCCTCTCATATAGGTATACAGGCCCCGGCGATCGCCGGGATGTTGGCGTGATGGGATTTTCGCTGTTGCTTCCATCATCTGGCAGGCAGACTGAGCAGCAGGTACATGGCGTGGAGAGAAGGCATGCCGAGGCGAGGGGCAGCTGATGCACCCCACAGACTCGACCGCCCGTCTTGCACATGACCGAGCGCCGCAAAGGCCGCATGCCGGATGCTCCCGGGCACGCCCCGGCGATGGGAAGCGCCCGCAACGGAAATCCGCATGCGGGTTTATTGTACCCCGCCGCCCACCTATATTTCGTCAAATATAGGTGGGCGGTAATAGGTGGGCGGTAAAGGTTTACCTTGGGTGACCGCCAAGGGCCAAAATGGCCCCTCCATCCCCGGGCGACTGGCTCTGGCGCGCCAAGGAGTGTCCCCAAGTGCCGGCAGAAAAGGAGCGTCCCTATCTGCCGGCTAGAGGGCACCGAAGAGGATGGCGTAGGTAGTGGATTCGCCGAGCTTGAGCTCGTCGCCGGGATTGAGTTGGGCGGAACGACCGGGCTCGACCTGAATGCAGACACGCGTGGCCCCGTTTACCACCACGGTTCCGTTGGTGGACGACAAGTCCTCGACGTGCCAGATATTTTGAGCATCGCACCAGATATGGGCATGGCGGGCCGAGACATCGTCGCCGACGTCGGTAATATCGCCCTCACCAGTGGCCAGCGCGCCAATCTCAACACCCTGCTCACTCGGCTGAATCCAGCGCGGGGCGCTCACGACAAAACTGTTTTGTATGCGCAGCAAGCCCAAAGGGTGCGCCGGGGCGGGTTCGCGTTCGCCCGCGGTCATCGACATGCCAAGCGAACGCGGCGTGGATGTGCCTCCGCCACAGGTCGCGTGCGCGTAGTCGATGGCATAGTTCACCGAGGACCGCACATCCGCCGAACAACCGACGGCGACAAACAGCACCAGCACGGCCTCGGCGCGCTCGGCGGGCATGAGTTCCGCCGCCTGGGACAGGCGATCGAGCGCGTTGCGATAGAGATTCGTGTCCTGGTGGCACTCTTCGAGCGCGCGTACCATCGGTTCACCTGCAGGACCGCAGACCATATTGATTACAGCCGTGGAGTCCATGGGATTGCGCTGGCGCAGGGCCAGTTGCGACATAATACGCGCAGCCGAGGTACCGTATTCGGCAAAGTAGCGCTGCTGAAGCGTGCCGACCGGCGCCCGAACGATAAAGCGGGAAACCCAAGAGCGATCGGCGGCTCGGCTCTGCGGGCTGCGGCCATCGGCGAGCGGACGGGACGAAAGCACCAAGCCACACAGCTCGATATGGCTCAGATGCGCCGCGCGCTTAAAGATATCAAACATGGCGCCGCATGGGGTGAGCTCAACTTGAGATGCCATGACCTAGTCCTCCTTGGTCGTAGAAATAGAATCGGACGATACTTCGACAGGTCCGCCAAAAGTGCGGGCAGCTGCGGCGCCACCAGCAAGCGGAGTCGTCATCTGGGCTTTTGTGCGTCGCGGTGCCGAAACGGGAAGTTCAAAGGCAAAGCCCATCGCAAGCAAAAACCACGTAAGTGTATAGGTTGCAATCAGAGCGGCAACAAGGCCGCCCATCACGTCGCGTTGAGAAAAAACGCTACATGCAGCCACAGCCAATACCGGAACCTCGCAGGCAGAAAGCGCAAGCACACCCTGCAGGAACCCCGAGCGCCGATCGCGCGCAAGTGCCCCCGCGGCAACGCCGGCTATGCCTGGCAGCGCCAACGCCAGTGCGGCAATAATACCCGGTAGCGACCCAGACCACACGAGCGATCCCAAAGTCGCCGTCACGCGAGCGCCCGATGCCAGCAGCGCCGCCGAAACCACGACCACAGTCCAAACCACTCCGCAGACGACCGCCGCGCCGACCATCAGCGCGCGACGAACCGCGCGGCCGGACGCATCCATGGGGCACGGCGTGAGCGGCTCGCCACGGAGCGAACGACCGACATTTTGCGCATAGTGGTCACAAAACGCCGAGAGCGCCGCCTCGACCGCCGCCGGCTCGGGACGATCTTTTTGAGAGCTGGACAGACAGGCCATCACCACGTCGAACAGCTGGGCATCGACAAACACCAACGCATCGCGTAGCTCCTCGGAATCCGGCTCAAGCCCCAGCTGCTGGGCCTGCTCGGCCGCGGCGAGCGCCACATCGGGCTCACGACGAAGCAACTGAGTCAAATCGCAACCGGGCGCATGGGCACCAATGGGATAGTCGGGCTGCGTGTCCATCTTGAGACGGTAGGGGCTGGCGATGTCGCGCGTCTTTTTGCGCGAACCCGAGGCGCCCGAAGTGCTCGGCACGGCTTCGTATGGCGCGACGCCGGCAATGAGTTCGTAAACCGTGCTTGCCGCGGCATAGACGTCAATCGCCGGCGACATACGCAAAGCGCGCAGGTCGGGAATATCGTCGGTGAGCATCTCGGGCGGGGCATAGGCAACCGTCGCGCGACGCAGCGTGGCATAGCGCTCGGTAAAGGATGCCTTGCCGCCGGTACCAGCCACGGCCGACGCAGGCTCAAGCGCCAGCGACGAGCCAAAGTCGATCAGGCACAGGTCAAAGGTGCCCTCGGCAAGCTGCCGGTCAAGCGGTAGACGCGCCGTACGCACCATAATATTAGCGGGCGAGATATCGCGATGGACAAAGCCCTCACCCACCAGGCTCATACGGCAGAGCAGATCGAACAGGTCACGACCCAAACGCGCCGCCACAAGCGGCGACAGGCGTCCGGCATCGTCCACGGCGAGCCGCGAACGCAAGCGGGCGAGCGTCTCGCCCTCGACCCATTCCATGACAATTGCAGGCACACCGTCGACCTCGCCCCAGCCATAGAGGCGGGGAAAGCCCTTAAGGCCCGAAAGGGCGCGATGGCATTCGTATTCCTCGCGAAACGCCGCCTTGAACTTGGCGACCAGCGCCTCGTGAGTTGCATCGTCGTCAAACTCATCGCGCGTCGGCAAGATGAGCTGCTTGAGCGCCACGGCCTCGCCTTGGGCGTTGACGGCACGCGTCACGCGGCCGATACCGCCACGGCGTATGGTGGCATCGTCGGCAAACAGCATCGTAAAACGACGCAGATAGGCAGGCAGTTCGTCCTGACCGAGCGCAATGGCCGGCTCAAACCCGTCGACACGCGCCAGGCGCAGGCCGACCATGGAATCGCGACCGAGCGATTGTGGTGTGGTGGATGCAAGATCGGTCATCATAGGGCAAGCGCCGCCACGTTATTGTTGAAGTTACCGAGCGCGACGTCATCATCGCCGTAATGGCCGACCCATTGACATAGGTTGGTGTAACAGCCCCACAGATTGGCATACTGCTGATACCACTTTGACCGGGGCGAGAATGTCTGACGACCGAACTCGGCTCGAATGACAAACATCTCCCCGACCAGACTGTCGCACGGCCTGGGATCTCCCGTAGAGTTATAGGTCGAAACCACGTCATTGGCACGAGAAACATAGCCGTCGAGCATGTTGTACTTGGTCACAAGCCAACTGTGAATGCTCTCTTCCTCAGCAGCGGAAAGGCCACCGGAGTTTGCATCGTTGTCAGTGTTGCCGCCCGTCGAGCCGCCGTTTCCAGACCCTCCGGCAGAGGAACCCGATCCTGAGCCGCCGCCCGAACTCGACGAATCCGAGCCGGAGCCAGAAGTATCCGAGCTACCGGGCTTTCCGGACTGCTGGGCGTCCTGCTCCTTCTGCTGCTCGACCTTACTCACCGTTGCCGCCACGCTATTGTTGGACAACCGATCGATGATCTTGGTGTTGGTGAGCACGATGGTTTTGCCATTGGCAAGCGTGACTTCGTTGTCTGGGGCCTCGGCGCCGTTCGCGTCGTCGGTGCCAAACACAATATGCGCGACCACACTTGCCCAAGCATATCCAGTCGTGGTGCCCAGGTCACTTTTGACCTCATGCCCCACGCGCGGTTCGCGTGCGGCATGCGCCTGCATCATGGACGGCACGGTCATGCCATAGACAGAAACGCCAGCTATGACCAGCACCAGCGAGCAAGACAGCAGTGCGTACGCCCGCGGCGCCAAGCCCAGTCGGCGTCGCATGCGCACCGCGGCGCCGCGCTTTGTCTGAGTGCCACCGGGCCGCATGCGTTCTCCTCCAACAAAAACACGCCGCTCGGGAGCGGCGCATTCATTCGAATCCATATTTGAGTGTATCAGCGAACCCAAAAGGTTGCGAAACGAATGGGCAAATTAAGGATGCGAATGAAAGCATCCATGCGATAAGCGGATACAAAGCATCTTTGTTGCACAACAAACTTACAGTCGCACGGGGAAATTATGGCTACCCCGTGCGTCGCGAGGATAACATACGGCAGGAGCAGGCTCGCCACCTAAATCGTGCGACGGGCCTCAATGGCGCGCCCAAGCGTAAGCTCGTCGGCATACTCCAGGTCGCCGCCCACGGGAAGGCCGCTTGCCAGACGCGACACCTCGACGCCCAGCGGCTTGATAGTGCGGGCCAGGTAGCTCGCCGTGGTCTCGCCCTCAATATTGGGGTTGGTGGCGATGATGACCTCGTGGATGTCCTCGTGGCCCAAGCGTGCCAGCAGCTCACGAATGTGCAGCTGCTCGGGGCCGATCTTGTCCATGGGACTAATCACGCCGCCCAATACGTGGTAGAGACCATGGTAGCTGCCCGTGCGCTCTATCGCCTGGACATCGCGCGGCTCGCCCACCACGCAAATGCGAGTGGTATCGCGCATCGAATCCTGGCAGATGGAGCACTCGTCGGCCGTGGCGTAGTTAAAGCAGCGGCTGCAAAAGTGAACCTCCTGCTTAACCTCCAGGATGGCCTCGGCCAGGCGACGCGCCTCCTCGGCATCGGCCTCGAGCAGGTAATAGGCGATGCGCTGAGCCGACTTGGGGCCAATGCCCGGCAGGCGGCCCAGCTCATCGAGCAATTTTTGCAGGCTATGGTTGGCACTCATATATATGCGCGTCTTAGAACGGCATGCCCGGGATGTTGAGGCCGCCAGTGATGGCGCCCATCTGCTTGTTGGCGAGCTCGTTGACGCCGCGAACGGCCTCGTTGACGGCAGCCATGATCATGTCCTGCAGCATATCGACGTCCTCGGGATCGAGCGCATCGGGATCGATGGTGAGGCTGACGAGTTCCATCTCGCCGTTAACGATCACCTTGACCATGCCGCCGCCGGCAGAGGCGTCGACGGTCTGGGACTTAAGGTTTTCCTGCGCGGCGGCAAGCTGCTCCTGCATCTTGCGAGCCTGCTTCATCATTTGTTGCATGTTCATACCGGCCATGATGGCTCCTTTACGTGCGGCCGCGCGACAAGCTGCAAGGGCAGCCGGAGCGCGACGGGACTTTCAAACTCAAAAATCGTACCACGGCGCGGGGCAAGCAAGCGGGGCGGACACGCTACCTCAGTCGATATACATGTCCTGGAGTGCAAGCCGCACCCAAAGATTATGCGAAGTTGAATAATTCGCATCTGCATAATATTGAAAGCTAAATCTTGTAGAGCCGGAATCCGACATTTTCTGCGTACCACTAAATGGCTAAATGCCGAACCGCTGCTCGAGGCGGCGCTCATGATGGCAGGGTATAATTTGATTGTCACAGACAGCAATTTGGAGGTGCCCCCATGAATGCCCCCGACGCGCTCCAAAACATCCGCTCAAAACACCCCGTTGCATATGTGGTTCTCTATCTCTTTGTCGGCTGGGCATTACTGGTTGTCATCACCCATGCTATAGCCTTTGGAGCAGAACTGCTGATAGCCAGCTCGGACCAGCCCGTCGTCAAATGGGAAGCGACCGATGAGTGCACCGACGGGACCCGGACCGTTTACTACAACAGCCCGTCCCTTTACCAAGAGCTCAAGGTCAAGATAAAAGATTCCAAGATTGTTGATGCCGAGCCAGGCTCTTTTTTGACAATCGGAGCAGTTGCCAACGACATGCAAGTCGAGTACACAGACAGTCGTGCGACGTATCGTGTCGACCTCAGCACCCTAGGACGACCGTCGCGTACCTGTCTGCTCGAATGCGATATAAGCGGCACCACACTACACATGTCCGAAATACAGATGCGCCCGGGCAAGGGGCTCTCTTCTTGAGCAGTATACCCGCCTGCGCAGCTACTCCACCGGCTTGAAGATGGTGGACTGGCCGAAGACGCTGCGGATGAGGGCTTTGGCCTCGTCCTCGGTCTGCGGGATGCTCGGGGCTGCACCCTGATGGCCGAAGGGGCTGCCGGCGCCGGGGTTGGACTCCCAGGGAGCTGCAGAAGCGTCCTCCTCTTTGGGGGCAGCTGCAGCGGACTTGGGCGCGGACGCCGCACCCGGCACGTCGAACGGGGGCAGATCGTCCCCGCCCGTGTCGGCGGCAAAACCGCCAACCATGGCGTCGTCGTAGGGTACCTGCTCGGATTCCCACGGTGCAGACGGCACGGACGGCTGAGCCTTGGGAGCGGACGCGCGCTCGGGAGCGCGGGGCGCAGGCTCGGTCGGGAGCTTGCCCGTGGCAGGAGCGCCGGCGGGATTGTCCGAGCGCAACCAGGGGGCCTTGCCCAGGTCGGATGACTTGGGCGCGGGCGAGGCGGGCTTGGGCGCGGGTGTCGGAGCAGCCGGTTTGGCCGTGACGGGTTTAGGCGCCGACGGGGTCGGTGCCGCTACCGGTGCTGCTTTTGGCTGCGTTGCGCTGGCGCTCGAGGATGCAGGGGCCGCCGAGGACACGGGTTGCGGGTCCGCAGATGCCGCAGCCCGTGCAGATGGAGAATGCTCCTCATGTTGAGGAGCCGGCGTGCCACCCCCATCCAGGACATAGTCGACGGTACGACGACCGAAGACCGCGCAGACCGTCGGCAGGACCACCGACTGCGTATCGGCGCGACCGAGCATCTTGATGGCAAAAGTCGAACCCGCGGGGAACGAGACCGTGAGCTTGGAGCCGTCGTCGGCCGTGGCGCGAGCGTTGAGCAAAAGCCCTGCGTAGGAAGCCTGACGCGCCTTGACACGCTCGACAACCTCGGCCCATTTGCGCTGCAGCTCTCCGGCATCCTCGACCGCGGGCGTCTCGGCAGTACCGGCGGCGGCAACCTGGGCGGCATTGTTGGACTGGGGCTTAGGTGCCGGAGCGGTGGCAGGCGCGGGGGCCGCAACGGGCTGAGGCATCGGAGCCGGCGCAGACTGAGGTGCAGGCGCTGCAGGCTTGGAAGCTGACACGGGCGCAGGCTGAGCCGCCGGAGCGGCAGCACCACGGTCCCAAGGCATACCGCCCTGGCGCGCGGACGTACCAGCGGGGGCAGCGGATGCCGCCGGAGCGGCAGCACGGGCGCCCGAAATGAGCGTCGGCTGCTGGGCAGCAGCGGGTACGGATGCTGCAGGCGCGGCGGCCTGAGCAGCAGCCACGCTCGCCGGTACCGCCGCATTGGCAACCATGGCCTCCAAACGTGCCACGCGCTCGGCCAATGCCTCAATCGTTAAATCAGCCTCGGGACGTGCCAGACGCGTGCAGGCGATCTCGAGCACCAGGCGTACGTCGCTCGCGCCCCTCATCTCCAGCGCAGCATCGTCGAGCACCGTCAGCACGCGGGCCAGGCGGTCGGCCGGATGCCCGCCAAAGGCAGCAGCCTCAGCAGCAAGCGTCTCGGCCTGCTCGGAGCCGCCCTCAAACAGCTCGGCACGGGCGCCGGCAACGCATGCCACGTACACGTCGCGCACGTGCGCCACCAGGTCGCGCGTCAGCTCCAGCAGATCGTTGCCTTCCTCGACCTGCGCGCGAATAAGCCCATACAGATCGGCGACATCACGATCGGCAATGGCGCGCGCAAACTCGCCCAGAATCTGGTCCGAAACTTCGCCCAAAAGCGAGCGGGCATCGTCCGCATGCACGGTGCCGTTGCCGAAGACGCTCAGCTGTTCCAGCGTGGAGAGCGCGTCGCGCATGCCGCCCTTGGCGTGGCGCGCCACGATAGCCAGCGCCTCATCGTCGTAATCGAAGCCCTCCCGCTCGCACACGTATGCCAGGCGATGCTCAATATCCTCGTTGCCGATGCGATGGAAATCGAAACGCTGGCAGCGCGAGAGGATGGTCTCCAGAATCTTTTGCGGGTCGGTAGTGCACAGCACAAAGATCACGTGTGCCGGCGGCTCCTCGAGCGTCTTGAGCAGCGCGTTAAACGCCGCCGTCGTGAGCATGTGGACCTCGTCGATGATATAGATCTTGTACTTGCCGCGCACCGGGGCAAAGTTGACGGAGTTGATGATCTCCTCGCGCACGTTGTCCACGCCGGTACGGCTTGCGGCATCGAGCTCGTAGACGTCCGGATGGTTGCCCTCGGCAATGAGCTCGCACTCCTCACAGGTGCCGTCGGGCATGCAGCCGCTTGCACCCTCGGCGCGCGCTGCCTCGGCATTGTGGCACAGCAGCGCCTTGGCCAGAATGCGCGCCATAGTGGTCTTGCCCGTGCCGCGCGGTCCGCAGAACAGGTAGGCGTGGGACAGGCGCCCCTCGGTGATGGCGTGCTCGAGCGTCGAGACGATATGCTGCTGGCCCACCACGGAGTCGAAGGTGAGCGGGCGATACTTTCGGTACAACGATTCCATGGGTGCTCCCCCGGGTATACTGAGTCTTGTTGCCGCGACGGCCATGCGGTCGCACGGCATACTGCATTCATAATAACCCGTACGGCGAGCCCGCCGCGATAGGAGTCCAAAGAGCATGGCAGACGCAGAGAGTAACCTCGTTCCCTCCGAAGCAGCCGACCAGATCGAGGTCGCGCTCGAGAAGCAGGCAGCAGCCGATGACGGCATCCTGTACCTCAACGAGTACCAGTACGAAAACGACCTCGTCACCGACTTCGCCCGTCTGGTCGCCTCGCCCAGGCGCCGCGGCTCCCTGTATGTCGCCGCTGTGATCGCCGCGCTGCTGGGTATTGGCATGCTGGTGGCCGGCGGCAACTGGATCAAGTTCGGCATCGTGCTGATCGTGTTCGGCGCCTTTTTGGCCTGGTGGAGCAAAAACCTGCACCACACGCTCGCCCGCGACTTTATCGATGCCGTCGAGGCCGACGAGTCCATGGGCGGCCGCTATCGCCGCGTCGCCGCCAACGAGACCGGCCTGATGGTCTGGGGCAAGAGCGGCAAATCGCAGTTCTTCCCGTTTGAGAAGCTCGACCACGTGCTCGACGGCGAGCGCATCTTTGTGGCCATGTTCGCCGACCAGGGCGTGACGATCCCTAAGGACACCTTTGTTCGCGGCGATGCCGAGCAGTTTGGCCCCTTCCTGAAGGCGCGCATCAACAAAAAGCTCCGCATCGAGACCAAAAAGAAGAAAATGAAGACCGAGAGGGCCGCAGCCGAGGCCAAGCAGGGCGACAAGGCCGACAAGCCTCAGGACAACAAGGGCAAGCAGCGCAAGCAGAAGAAGAGCAAGAAGAAGCGGTAGGGTCGGCCGACACCGAAGGCGCCCGTCCCGCGTCATTCCGGGACAAAGCGCGCGGAACCGAGCGCGAGCACCGCCGATGGACCCATCTCGCCGAGCTCTCGAGCTATTTCACATCAAACCTAAAGAGCCTTCGCTCCGGCAGATCGGTCATCTTCATCGTATAAGTCCCAGGAAACGCCTTCTCAAAACGGACGGTTTCGTAATCTTCAAAGTAGTCGTTGGTATTTTGCATCATAAACGGGACAAGCAACTCGTTCTCTGCCCCCACCTGCACGGCAAATGCTGGAGACCCGCCTAAAACCGGCATCGCCTGACAAATTAAATCCGTATTGACCACAAAGTCGTAATTTGGAGAAGACTCTGGCACAAGATGCCAAAGGTACGTTTTGATTCCACCGTCTTCGTTATCCCTGTTCCGCACGCGCATTTTAACCGCAATGACGCACTTACAATTAGCGTCCTTCAGGCTCGTCTCAACATTCACGTCTCCGTATTTTGAATAGTCGTCATGAGACCGTCTAAGATATTCCCGTGGCGTCATCAACGCCGCATCATCCACGCAGAATGAATATCCCGAAGTTGGGCTGTCCTTCGAACCAAAGTATGCACCGTCCATCGAAAGCCATTTCCCCGCAGGATAATACTTCTCAGGAATCACCGTTCTATTGGCGTTAACAGCGCTTATCCTTGCACCAACCGCACCAATTACAGCGCAACCGCAGAGCGCGAGCGCGGATCTCCTCGTCAAAAGAGCCGATTCCATCTCACTCACAGCCTTTCCCGCACTTCGGCGATGGCGCCATCGCGCATGCAATAAACCCTATCGGCAAGTTCCGCGAGCACTTCCCCGTCATGGCTAGACAAAAGAACCTCACGGCCCGCTGAAGCTGCCAGCGAGACGACGCGCTTGAGCATTTCAACGCCCGCTTCATCGAGGGCATTCGTTGGCTCATCGAGAACAAGCAGCTTCGGCTTTTCCATAATTGCCGCAGCTATCCCCAGACGTTGTTTCATGCCGAGCGAGTAAGTCCGGAACTTCTTCTTCTCGTCAGCATCAAGCCCCACAAGTCGCAGAGCAGAACGGATATCCTCATCGGCAGCAACACCTTTGATCTTGGCGATGAGCTCCAAGTTGTCATAGCCGGATAGGTAGCCCATAAAAGAAGGCGCTTCGATCAGCATTCCCAGACTTGGCGGAAACGAAATATCCATTCCAAGCCTTTGTCCATCGATAATAATCTCGCCTTTAGTTGGCTTAATTAGTCCACAAACCGCTCGCATGAGCATGGTTTTGCCCGAGCCGTTAATGCCCTGAAGCCCGACAACGGTGCCCGGATTTATCTCGATAGACACATTGCGCAAAACGTCAATTTTACCGATTCGCTTCGATACGTTTTTAACGTTTACAGCCATACCGTGCCCTTCCTTTCTATAAAATCGGCTCGCCAAAACCAAAATCCGCCCATCAATAAACAAGCCGCCATGATCGCAAGTGAGACCAGCGCACTCGAAGCCACCGAGACGCCCCCTTTCACCATTCCGTCCCAGCGCAGAAGCATCAATGCGTTTCCCAACAACGCGCAATGACTTGTATATGCCGAGCAAATCAAATAACTCACGAGCGTCACAAACGCGACCGATGGCCCAAATGCAAATCCAACTGCAAGCTGCATAAAGGCAAGCGATTCAAAAGCAAGAAATAGACCCGCGAAAAACGGCAGTCCATCCGCTTCGCTCGATGTAAGAAAATCCTTGCCTAAGCTTACAAGTTGAAGCGACTCGCTATGTATAACCGTGCTAAAAGAGGCGCCCGTTGCCAAACTCCAAAGCACAACAGAGCAGACCACCACGAGCAGTGAGATTGTCGTTACCACCGTAACCAAAACAAACCGCGACACCCACCACAGCCACCTCGTACGGCACCGGACAAGCGTCTGCAAGCCGAACCCCCGCAATGATTCGACTGAATAATCGAGGGTTGTATAGAGAATGAGCAGGGTGAGAAACAGCCAGCCAAGTGGAGGAACGAACATGGCCCCCGGCCTAAACTCAAACGGAGTCGACCCGGCAAAAACCAGCGCGAAATTATCTGCAAACCCCAATATTTCCGTTTTAGTACCATATATCACGGACAGTCCATACGCATAGACCAAGTTCGCAATCGACATGACCGCCATTGCAATAAAAGCAACAGCATTCCTCTTCAATACGGTTCTCAAATCCGCCGCGAGCAATCGAAACAACATCAAATCACCTCGCGCCTCTCCAACACCTTCGCAAAAAACAGCGAAACAATAAGCAGGGCTACGATCTCTACAATCCCCGCTCGAATGTCGGGCCAGTTATTGAGCGATTCCGATCTAATGCTGTTGAGAATGTTGCAGTTGAATCCAATACACTGCAAGACGCTAAAAATCCAGTCATTAACAAAGTGCCACGCAACCATGAGTAGATACGGAACGATCACAGCCTTGACTCTGCTGCGAAACACAACCGACAGACCGGTCACGGCCATGGATAAAACCCCCAGCGTCACTGCATCGAACAGCGTATAAACCAATACGTAGAGCAAGGGCTGAGTATAAAAAAGAAGAGAAAAATAGCTGTGCAAGTAAAGGCCAACGTATGTCGTTTCATCGACCCGGGGCATATACGCGGGAAACAACATCGATACGATGAGAAAATTAACGGCGAGCGGTACGGCAGTTACAACAAATGCCGAGAGGAATGACGAGATGAGCTTCACGTTGATATAAAGCCTCCTCGACACGCGCGTACATAGTTGGGCGTCGTAACCGTTCAACCGCTCAGCCAGACATGACCAGGATCCCGCCAAGAGAGCGAGCAGCGGCAAGATGTAGAAAAAAATAGTCGCCGATAGTGGCGCATTTGCGCTCACGACTATCCAGTTGCCGAAACTACTCTCGCGCGTTTGTCCAAGATAGTGCTGCGCTTGCAGGCCAAGCCCATAACCGAAAGAGAGTAGATTATTCCGCTCTTGATTCAGGTAACACCACGACTCAACAGCAGCCGCCAACGCGATCAAAACGCCCATGACGAGGGAGGCAGCAAACAGCGGGCAGCGGAACGTCTTGTGCAGCTCGTGCCGCAGGACTCCCTTATTGTTAATCATGAATCCTCCTTCCCGCCCAGGCCCGCTGGCCCGGGCGGGTATCCATTCAAACTACGCCGGCAACTTCGAGAAGCGCCCAACGCAATCAGGACTCCAGACTCCATTAACGGTGCCATAGCCAGACTCAGCCCAAGCCGTCAGACGAGCCGCTGAACGCCCGCTCTCGCGAACCTGGTTGTACATCTCCCACTTTCCATAATGGTTGGAACGATATACGCCCTCGGTGCAATTTGCGCCACCGCTACCGTTTGTGTTGTAAGCTCCATCCACATACAAACGAAGTGGCTTGCCCGAATACCCCAAGATGTTGATATAGAGCGAGGAAGAATTGTCTTTCCGGCGATAGCCCGTCGCGCTTGTCCCGGAACATTGGAAACTAAATCCCGTATCCGCGTTGTTAACACAAGTCGCTATTCCGCTGTCGGCATTCTGCGTAACGCTTGAAACCTGAGAAGTGTCAAACTCCTCCTGAGCAAACGATACGATAGGAGCCCCCAGGGAAAGCCCCGCAATAATCGCAAGGCTCACTCCGATGCGGCCAATGGCGTTCTTTAACTTAATCATGGCCTTCTCCAATCAAAAGCGGTTAACAATGCGTCGACGCACGGCAACCTTTGCATGAATGGAGAAAGATGTCTGTAAACACTCGCTATTGAGTTGATAATCCAGGCGTTTACACGTTATCCACCTGCGATAACAATGAAATAAGCTCCGCTTTGTTCTTGATCTTCAACTGGCGATAAGATGCGGATCGCAACGCTTGCACCGTAGATGCAGCATAACCTACGTCCTCCGCAATGGTCTTTGTCGTTGCGCCCTCTGCCGTCATCAGCAAAATTTGCGACTGAACATCAGAAAGGGAGCGCGATGTAAGCAAAGCCAGCTGGCGCACGCGAGCCGTTTCGGTGAACCCATTCGCACGGTACTCCAAGACGGCCCTCTCGTTCTCAACCGAGTGGGCGAGCGCGATGTGCGTGACGAACATGGGCACAGACCAGCAGACGACCACCGTTGCCACGACGACATTGACAGCCGAACTATACCCCAACAGCGACGCAAGGAACAGCGGCTCGAAAACCATCAGATCCTGCGCCATGTTGAGCAAGACGACCCAGACAGGAGCCGTCGCCCCAAAGCAAAGCATCCATACCCCAAGCATTTTGCGCTGCGGACAGCTTCGCAGCACTACATATGTGAGCAGCATCCCCGCCAGCACCACGAACCCATGAATTCGCCCCCTACTGGCCGCATAGATTGAAGCAGCGACACCTATTGACACCAATGGCACGATAGCCCGAGCACGGGCATGCACCTTAAACGGACGCAGCCCAACAGCGAGCGAAGCTGTAGACGCCACGCCGCAAAACAGGACCGGCACAGCCATCAACGGAACGCGTATGCACCTCCATGCCGAGATATAGATAAAAGACCATTCCGCAGCAGACAGTATCGCCCACATGCACGGACCTCCGAGCTCAATCGCCTCACCTGCTCTATCCAGCGCAGCTTCACGATTCGGTTTTCCACCCGCGTAGCGTAGCGACAGAAGCAGTCCGAGACCCAATGCATAGCTTGAGAGAGAAAAAGCGACAGCCCACGAAACACCGGATCCCCAATCGCTATCCGCCATTACCAACGGTCCAGCCGCAAGGAGGATAAAAAATAATGTGAGCAGGTATCGAAACAGCCGGCGCGTTCGAGCTGATGCCAACATATCGTCAGCATGCCGCTGCGGCAGCTCAGGCCCTACAGTATCACCCTCACCCGCAAACAACGCCACGAGCTCGCGTGAGCCCGCAACTGACGCCTTCCCGTATGCTCGGTGAAGCGTTGTTCGCACCGTCGATGGCTTCGTATCCGTCTCCTTGGCAATTTCCGCCGGCGTTTTCCCTTTGAGCAGCAGTCGAACAAACTGCTCTTCTCTAGGCGACAGGGCAGGGGAAAACGCCTCCGCATCGAATGGGTCAGACGCGTGGGCGATATCCGAATTGTTGTCCCGTTTTCTCCTTAGTAACATGCATACGAAGGCAGCGGCGATAGCAGACCCCATCGCAAGCAATGCAATGATCGCGGCATCGCTTGCGAAGTATGCCGCCTCAACAGCCGGAACAAGGCCAATAGGGACTGCCACGAGCACAGAACGGGCAAACACGTCGCTCTGCCCCCGACCAAAGGCGCGGGAGCAGCGAAACAGCGGGGCCACAGCCAATGCGAGATAGACCAACGGAATTAAAAGCGCAAGGCCAATTGATGCGGCCAAAACAGAGGGTATCCCCCATGGCTCGGGGACAATTCTCCATGAAACTCGACAGCAAAACAGCAGGCAAGACAGGACGGCTATTGTTTCTGTAAAAATCGCGTTCTGCAGGCGACGATTCTCTCTTTCGTCGGTCGGCGTCGCCCCCTGCGTCAAAGGAGAGCCCGCCGTGTCCCAAATAACATATGAGAGGAGCAACGCCCCAGCAAAGCACGAGACGCACGAAACGCCATGCAACAGCCAGATCGGTGCAAACACGAATGGAATAGAATCTCCGCGAGCATAGAAGGCCAAGTCAACCCACTCGGGAACCGTTGCAATAACACCAAGGAAAACACCGATAGCACCGAGATGCCTCGGCCGTCTCATTCCCCCCTTGCATAGCGCAGCACCATGAACAAACGCCGCGAGGCATGCGCCCAGGATAACGAGCCAGGTCATTGCACCTGACGCCAGGCCGATTGAAGATGAAAACCGGTGATAAGGGGTGACCGCCATTACGACAAGCGCAATGGCGCAGGCAGATGTAGCAGAACGGCGGGAAAAAAGCATATGGCCTCCATAGCGTGTCATTATATCGCTCGAGCCGCTCGTTTATCTCTGTTCCCACACCAGCCAGCATCAACGATTCAGGCGAACTCCAATCCGAGCCAGATCACGGTCCAGCTTTTGTCCGCAGTCCCCGCTCCAAAATGGGATGCGGTTTCCTTTTAAGCGCCGGTTCGGAAAGTCCGTCCCGTTCCAGGCCATTATTCTGGGATGCAGCTTCCGCAAGCTGCCCCCTTTGGAAAGCGCATCCCATTATTTGGTTGAAAACCGGTCCCCCACTTTCCGAACGAGCCGAAACGACCCGAACCGATCGGGCCACCTCATCCCCGTTTCCTCGCCATCTGCCCGAGCGTGCTACACTAGCAGCATCTATGCCACCGCGAACGGCTTGGCCCCGCACCCGCCGCTCGCAAACGAACTTTAAACGCACGAGGGTTGGCCATGCCGCTTTTCTCGCAACATACCGCCCGGTTCTCGCCGGACGTTCCTTTGGAGGGCACCAGCTCTCGCGAGCTGCTCAAGCGGTACCAGCCGCTCGAGACGCTTGCGACCGGCGGTTTTGGCTCCATCGAGATCTGCCGCGACACGCACCTGCGCCGCCGCGTCGCCATTAAGCGCATCCCCCTTATCAACGGTTCCGGCATGCCCGCCAGCGACATCATGGATGTCCTGCGCGAGGCGCACACTGCCGCTATGCTTCAACATCCCAATATCGTGCAGGTTATCGACTTTACGCACGACACCGCCTATGCCTACCTGGTTATGGAATATGTCGATGGCATGTCGCTAGCCGAGTTTTTGCATCGCGTGGACGGCCACTCACTTACCTTTGACGAGGCCGCGGCCATTGCCGATGCCCTGGGCCAGGCGCTCACCTTCGCCCATAGTAATGGCGTACTCCACCTGGACATTAAGCCCGCCAACGTGCTCATCGACCACTCGGGCAATGTAAAGCTCACCGACTTTGGCATGGCGCGGCTGTCGTCCGCCGGTGGCTTTGGCGGCTCGCGCGGCGGCACCATCGGCTACATGCCGCCCGAGCAGCTCGATATCGAGACCGGCACGGTCGACGAACGCGCTGATGTCTTTGCCCTTGCCTGCGTTATCTATGAGGGCTTGTGCGGCAGCGCTCCCTTTATGGCGGCCACGCCCGCCGACTCGCTCGACCGTATCATCGGCGGCGCCACCTATCCCAGCGAGCTGATACCACACTTTCCCCCGGGAGCCGAGAGCGCGCTCATGAGCGCGCTCTCCCCCATGCCGCAGGACCGCCCCAGCAGCATCGAGGCATTTTGCGACCAGCTCCTTGCCGGTCTGGGCAGCGTACGCGAGGGCCGTCGCAGCTTGGAGCAAATGGTTGGCGAGCTTTCGGATGACGAGCAGGAGCTCGACGATATCGAGCCGTCGTGCTACGAGGACGACGCCATCGAGGTCGACCCCGCACTCGGCTGGGCGGGCACGCGCTGGAGCCATGCGCGCGACTACACCATGCGCGCTATCTCGGCGCTAGCGTGCGGCACCTTTAGCTTTTTGCTGATGCAAACGGCTGGGGTCGCGGCGCTTCCCGGCCTGGTCATTGCGGCTATCGCGATCGGAGCGGCGGCCGGCCTGGCCCCCCAGATTGGCTCGGCCATCTCGGCTGTGGGCTTTTTGGTGCTCATGGCAAACGCCACCATGCAGGCACAGGGCATCCTGTCAATGTTGCCCGTCGCGGTGATCTTTGCCGCCGCCATGTCCGGTTGGTGGATCGCCTGGGGTCGCACCGAGGCTGCCGCGAGCTCCGCACTCACCTGTGCACTCGCGCTTGGCTGTCTGACCGGCAATACCTTCCTGGCAGCTGGGGTCACCGCCGGCGTCGCGTCATTTTGGCTCGGCCCGGCAAGCGCCGCCGCGGCAACGGGCATGGGCGCACTTTTTGCCCGTCTGGCCACGGTCGCGCTTTCAGCCGGAGGCGTGCTGGGGCTCGGTAACGTTGCCGCAGCGCTGGGAGACCCGCTCCTTTGGGCTGCCTTTGTGCTGGTCGCGGCAACTGCCGCGGCGTCATCTGCGCTGCTCAATGTCCATGCCAAGCGTGCCAATCAGGGCTCAAACCTTGCCGCAATCGCCGCCATCGCTGTCACCGGCATCGGCTGCGCAGCGGCGTCCTGTCTTGCACACCATATGGAAATTGCCAGCCTTGCAGCCGCGGTCATCGCCAAGGCGGCGGTTGCGGGAATCCTATCCTCTATAATCGTTGGGATATGCCTATATTTGCTCGGATACCAAAGAACCTATACGGAGAGTGATCTTTCGTGAACTTCCTGAACATCTTCGAGGACCACGTGGCCGGCATCTTCGGTGCCACCCGTGCCCCGTTCTCCTTTAAGAAGCTTGCCAAGCAGGCCGCTCGCGACATGGAGGATCAGACTCTGGTGATCAACGGCGTCAACACGGCGCCGGCACTCTATACCATCCTTATCGCCGCCGACGACGATCCCATGCTCGCCCCGTTCTACCCCGAGCTTTCGCGCGAGGTCCGCGAGTTCGTGAAGGCGCAGGCCGAAAAGCGCCGCTATGTCTTTGTCGGCGAGCCCCTCGTGCGCTTTATGATCGATCCGCAGCTGCGCGCCGGCAAGTTCTCGGTCTTTGCCGAGAACGTCGATGCCCCCACGCTCGGCCGCCTGTACGAAGAAGAGCGCGCCTATCAAAACGGCCTGGGCCAGAACAACTCCGCGGCAAGCCGTGCCGCCAGCGCCCCGCGCGCCGGCCAGCAGCAGTTTGCTGCCCCGCAGCAGCAGCGCCCCGCCGCCATGCCCCAGCAGCAGCCGACGCCTCGCGCCGCCGCTCCCGACCCGCTTGCCGTGGCAGATCCCTTCGCGCCTAGCGTCCCCGACCCCGCCGCTCCTATCCCGGTGCCGCAGACCGTCTCGCGCGACGCGCTTGCCGGCATGGGCGGAGCCGCCGCGACCGGTGCCGCCGTGGGCCTAGGCGCCGCAGCCGGCATCGCCTCCAACATGGCGAGCACCCGCGCCCCGCAGCGCCCGCTCGCCCAGCTCGTCGACGTCGTGAGCGGCGAGAGCCATAGCATCACCTCCGCACAGGTGACCATCGGTCGCGAGCGCTCGGTTTCCGACATTGCCCTGCGCGACCCCAACGTGTCGCGTCGCCACGCCCAGCTCACCTTTACGGGCTCGGATTGGTCGATCGAGGACCTCAATTCCACCAACGGCACGCTCGTCAACAACCGCCGCATTACGCGCTGCCCGCTGCGCAACGGCGATCTGCTGACGTTTGGCCTGAGCACCTTTGAATTTAGGGGATAGTCGCTTATGAACATCGATATCGTCCTTTTTGCAGGCCGCATCGTCCTGGTCGCCCTGCTCTATATCTTCCTGTTCGCCGTCATGAAGACCGGCGTGGGACTTGTGCGCGGGCAGCGCCGCGACTCGGCTATCTGGACGATTGATGTGGACAAGGGTCCGCGCGGTATCCGCGGCATCCACGTAGACATGCTCGGCCCCGTCATCGTCGGTCGTTCGCCATCTTCGGACATCTGCATCAACGAACCGTTCGTCTCGGCCTCGCATGCGCGCTTTTCGCTGCAGGGCCCGGCGCTCATCATCGAGGACCTCAACTCGCTTAACGGCACGCTCGTCAACGGCCGCCAGCTCGTGGAGCCCGCGACGCTGCGTGAGGGCGACGAAGTCCAGATTGGCGACGTGGTCATGAAGGTGAACCGTCGATGATCGACGAGGAGAACAAGTCCGCAACTATGACCGAGGCACCGGCCGCCGCCACAGCTGCGCCGGCCCACGCCGCTCCGGCGGGCTCCGCACCCGTGGAGCCCGAGGACACCGTGTTCTCCCTGCCTCTTTCGCATGTAACGCATGATATTTCGGATCTCGCCGATAACGAGGACGAAGAGGATGCCGTAGCGGCGCCCATCGGCGCACATGCTGCGGAACAGCCCGCAGCGCCCGAAGCAACCCCGGCGCCGGCTCACTTTGCAGAGCCCGTCGCCGCGGCAATCAACGAGAGCGCTGCGGTGTTTGCGGCACCCGAGCCCGCCGCGCCGGCGTTTCCCATAGCCCCGTCATCCGAGGTTGCGCCCGCGTCTACGCCGGCGCCCGAGGCAGGGCCATCCCCCGAGGACGGCCCTGCGCCCAAGACCCCGCAGCCTGCGCCCGCAAGCGAGTCCGATGCCGTGGCCGAGCCCGCCGCCCAGTCGCAAAGCACGCCCGCGCCGTCGCACTTTGCGACACCCGAGCCTATAGACGTCAGCCCGCAAGACGACGAGTCGACCGCCCGCGTGCCCGAGGAGCCCGACTCTCCGGACACCGGCGATTCCGAATCAAACGCCGAGACCGACACCGTCTCTCCCGGTGACACAGCCGAGATCGACGTAGCCGCCGTTGAAGCCAAGCTCAAAGACCCCGGCTCGACCATGAGCTTTGAGCCCCTGACCGAGGAGCGCATCGAGACCGACTCGACCTATGATGCCGGCACCACCACGCAACTCATGTGGGGTGCCCGCTCCGACGTTGGCTGTGTGCGCCCGCACAATGAGGATTCCTACCTGGTGCAGTCGCCGCTCTTTTGCGTATGCGACGGCATGGGCGGTCACGCCGCCGGCGAGGTAGCCTCTTCTATCGCCGTCGAGACTATTGCCAAGACGGCCCCGCAGTCCGCCGACGCAGGACGCCTGGCCGCAGCCGTCGAGGCAGCCAACGCCGCCGTAATCGAGGCGGCCCTGAACGGCCTAGGCAAGCCCGGCATGGGCTGCACAGCCACTTGCGCCTATATCGAAAACGACACGCTCGCCATCGCCCACGTGGGTGACTCTCGCGCCTACCTGCTCCACGAGGGCACGCTCATCCGCGTGACCCGCGATCACTCCTACGTGGAGGAGCTCGTGGACGCCGGCGAGATCACGGCAGACGAGGCTCGCGTCCACCCCAACCGTTCGGTCATCACCCGTGCGCTGGGCTCAGACCCCGCCATGTATGCCGACCACTTCACTCTGCATATCGAGGAAGGCGACCGCCTGATCCTGTGCTCTGACGGCCTTTCGAGCATGATTCCCGATAGCGATATCGAGAACATCGCCACGCAGTCCTCAACCGCGCAAATCTGCGTCGACAACCTAGTGGACGCGGCGCTTGCCGCCGGCGGCCACGACAACGTGACCGTAGTAGTCGTTGACCTGGTTGACGATGGCGTTATGCGCGAGGCGCAACGCGTGCGTCGCCGCAACGTCACCATCGGCGTCGTCTTAGGTCTCGTCTTGGTGCTGGCGGCTGCCATCTGGGCCTACACGGGTGTCACCGGCTCGTACTACCTGGGTACCTACCAGGGCAATGTCGCCGTCTGGCGCGGCCTGCCCGGCAAGCCACTCGGACTCAAGCTCCACTGGCTCGAAAGCGAAACCAGTATCAAGCTGTCCGACCTGCCCGAAGACACGCAAAACCGCCTCAAGGCGGGCATTCCGCAAACAAGTGTCGACGATGCGCAGGACACGATATCCAAGTACCGCCACCAGATCGACGAGGAGCAGACCCGCCAGGTGATCGACGCGCAAACGATTCGCGACAACACCGACCAGGGATCGACCTCCGAATCAGATTCCGAGAAAACCGCCGAACAGTCCGCCGAGGCCGAAGCCTCCGATAAGAATTAGAAAGGGAGTGCCGCTTATGAGTCGCCGCAACACCGAACTGCTCTTGCTCATCGCCTCGGCGTTCCCCGTCATCCTGCTGTATGCGATGTACGTCCTCACCGCGGGCGCTGCCATCTCCTTTGAGACGCTCGCCGTACCGATCGGCCTCTTCGCCGCCTTCGCCGCAGCACATATCGCCGTGCGCATCTTGGCGCCTGGCGCCGACCCCGCCATCCTGCCCATCGTATTTATACTTTCGGGCATCGGCATCACGTTCGTGACACGCCTCGCCCCCGCTCTCGCCATCTCACAGCTCATCATCCTGTTTGTCTCGGTGGCGCTCATGGTGGGAACGCTTGCACTGGTCAGAAACCTCGACGTGGTCATGCGCTACAAGTACACCTTTGGCATTGTCGGCATCATTCTGCTGATGCTGCCCATCTTTATCGGCACTACGATCTCGGGCTCCAAGCTGTGGATTCGCATCGCGGGCTTTACCATCCAGCCCGGCGAGTTCGCCAAGGTCTTTATCGTGCTGTTCCTGGCCGGCTACTTGGCCGAGAACCGCGAGTTGCTCTCCATCTCCAACCGCAAGATCCTGGGCTTTAAGATCCCTCGCCTGCGACTGCTGCTGCCGCTGTTTGCCGTGTGGGGTGTGTGCCTGCTCGTCGTCGTCTTCGAACGCGACCTGGGTTCGGCCGTACTGTTCTACACCATCTTCTTGCTGATGCTCTACGTTGCCACGGGACGATTCTCGTATGTCGTTATCGGCCTTGCGCTCTTAGCCGTTGGAGCCGTGGGCGCCTACAAGTTCCTGTCTCACGTTCAGGTACGTTTCCAGGTTTGGGTCGATCCTTTTAAGGACGCCCAGGGCCAGGGCTACCAGATCGTCCAGTCGCTCTTCTCGCTTGCCGATGGCGGTCTGGTCGGTGTTGGCATCGGCAACGGCATGGCCAACAACATCCCCGTCGTCGAGTCCGACTTTATCTTCTCGGCTATCGGCGAGGAGATGGGCCTTTTGGGCGGCGGCGCCGTGCTCATCCTGTTTATGCTCTTTGCCGTGCGTGGCCTCACCACGGCTGCCCGCGCTAAATCCGACCTCGCAGCCTTTAGTGCCACGGGCCTTACGGCCGCCATCAGCTTCCAGGCCTTCTTGATCGTTGGCGGCGTAACCCGCCTGATCCCGCTGACCGGCGTCACCCTGCCTTTTATGAGCCAGGGCGGCTCCTCGCTGCTGGCGAGCTTTATCATCGTCGCGCTTCTGCTGCGCGCCGGTGACGAGGCAACCGGACGCGAGGCAGAGCTTACCGGCACCGGCACCATGGCCGCCATCACCGATGATCAGGTCGCATCTGCCGCCGCCCCGACGGGCACGCGCTTTGCCACCTCGTCTTCCTACGGCAGTGGCAGCCATTCCGTCGGCTCGCGCATGCGCCGCCGCCTGCTCGACACGCCTGAATCCGGTGTGCTCGGCCGCGTTGCGCTCGCCAACCGTCTAACCCGTGCGGTGCTAGCCTTTACGGCGCTGTTTGCCATCCTTATCGGCAACCTCACCTATGTCCAGGTCATCAAGGCCAAGGACTATCAGGATATGCCGACCAACAACCACACCATCGCCCGCTCCAAGTACATCCAGCGCGGCTCCATCATCACGTCCGACGGCGTGACGCTGGCCGAGTCGCTGCAGCAGGAGGACGGCACCTACGTACGCTCCTACCCCAACGGCAACCTGGCAGCGCACGTGGTTGGCTACGTGAGCCAGCAGTTTGGCACCACCGCCATCGAGAGTGTCATGAACGACACGCTCACCGGCTCCAAGGATTACTCCAGCTGGAACAACGCCATCGCGTCGCTCGCGGGCCAGACCCAGCCGGGCAACACCGCCAAGCTCACCATCGACTCGCGTATCCAGACAGCTGCCGAGCAGGCACTCAAGGGCTTTAAGGGCGCTGTAGTGGTCATCGACCCGCGTACCGGCGCGGTACTCGCATGTGCCAGCTCGCCCACCTACGACAACACCAACATCGACGCCCTGCTGCAGGCGGGCGGCGGCGAGGACGGCTCCATGTACAATCGCGCCATGGACGCGCTGTACACGCCGGGCTCCACGTTTAAGGTCGTTACGCTTTCCGCGGCACTCGAGACCGGTACCGCCAGCCTTACCAGCACCTACCAGGCGCCCGGCTCCATGGACATCGGCAACGCACCGGTCATCAACTATGCCAACGAGAGCTACGGCACCATCAGCCTGCAGCAGGCCTTTGCCGTGTCCTCCAACGTCGTCTTTGGCCAGGTGGCAAACGAAGTTGGCGCAAACACGCTCGTGCAGTTTACCAACGCCTTTGGCTACGGCCAAGAGCTCGGCCAGGACCTGACCTCCACGGCCTCCATCATGGCCGACCCGTCGCTCATGACCGAGTGGGAGACCGCCTGGGCCGGCGCCGGCCAGCCTGTCGGCATGGACCACACGCCCGGCCCGCAGACCACCGTCATGCAAAACGCCGTGATTGCCGCCGCCATCGCTAACAGTGGCGTGGTCATGGACCCGTACTTTGTAGCCCAGGTACTCGCCCCAGACGGAACCGTGGTTAAGACCACGCAGTCCCGCTCGCTGGGCCAGGCTGTCAGCTCTGCCACGGCCGACCAGGTCAAGCAGGCCATGCTCGCCGTCGTCCAGTCCGGTACCGGCACCGATGCCCAGGTCCCCGGCGTCAAGGTCGCCGGCAAGACCGGCTCGGCCGAGATCGGCGGCACCAACGTCAACTCGATGTTCGTTGGCTTTGCACCTTACGATTCACCCACGGTCGCCATCTCGGTGGCCTTGGAGGATTACGACAAACACGACGTCAAGGCGGCCAAGATTGCCGGCATCGTCCTGACCGCGGCGCTCGCCGCACAGGGAGCGTGATGCCCATGATCGAATCGGACACCCGAGGCGCGCCGCGGCCGAAGAGTTAGCGGCAACGCGCCACACGGCCCCAGCGGCCACATCGTAGGTACTACACACATCGTTGAGCGAATAGTTATGTTAGGAGCAGGAATGGAACAGAGGGTCCTCGGGGGAAGATACCTCCTCAAGGATAAGGTGGGGACAGGCGGTATGGCGACCGTCTACCGTGCACAGGACCAGGTCCTCGACCGCACGGTAGCCGTCAAGATCATGCTGCCACAGTATGCTGGCGACGCAACCTTCGCCGCACGCTTTAAGCAGGAGGCCCAGGCAGCAGCCGGTCTCTCCTCCCCCTATATCGTTGGCGTCTACGATTGGGGCAAGGACGGCGACACCTATTACATCGTCATGGAGTACCTGCGCGGTACCGACCTTAAGAGCGGAATCAAGAGCCACGGTGCCCTCGACCCCAAGAAGGTCGCCCAGATCGGATCGCAGATCAGCTCTGCACTCTCGGTCGCCCACAAGCACGAGATCATCCACCGCGACATCAAGCCGCAGAACATCATGGTGCTGCCCGACGGCAACATCAAGGTCATGGACTTTGGCATCGCGCGCGCCAAGAACAGCCACCTCACGCAAGACAACAACGTGCTGGGAACCGCCCACTACGTCAGCCCCGAGCAGACCCGCGGTCAGGACCTCGGCCCCACCTCGGATATCTACTCGCTGGGCGTCGTGATGTATGAGTGCGCCACCGGCCGCGTTCCCTTTGACGGTGACGACGCTATCTCGGTCGCACTCAAGCAGGTCAACGAGCTGCCTATTCCGCCGAGCCAGATCAACTCCGGTGTCGATGCCGACCTTGAGCGCATCATCCTTAAGTGCATGGAGAAGGACCCGGCAAACCGCTTCCAGACCGCCGACGAGCTGCGTCAGGTGCTCAACAGCTACCTGTCCGGTCGTGCCGTCAACATTTCAGAGCCCACGCGCATCATCGGTGCCCCCGGTGAGCTGGGCGCCACCAAGACTCGCGAGCTTTCCGATCAGACGCGCGCCATGGTGCGTCCCGTCTCGGGCGTGAGCGGCCAGAATACCGCCCGTAGCTCGGTTTCGGGCTCCACCGGCTCCTACGAGGTCGAAAAGCCCAAGTCCAACAAAAACAAGATCATCGCCGCCGTGGTGGCAGCTGTTGCCGTCATCGGCATCGTGGTGGCCTTTGCCACAGGACTCTTTGGCGACGAACAGGTCACCGTGCCCGACGTGCTGGGCAAGGACCAGCAGACTGCCGTCGAGCTGATCAAGGAGGAAGGCCTTGAGGTCGGCACCATCGACCAGAGCTATAACGACGATGTCGACGAGGGCAAGGTTGCCGAGCAGACCCCCAACGGCAACACCAAGAAGCCCAAAGGCACCAAGGTGAACCTGGTGATCTCCAAGGGCCCCAAGCCCTCCGAGAAGGTTGAGGTTCCCCAGCTTGTCGGTCTAACCAAGGACCAGGCAGAGGCGGCACTGGCAAGCGTTGGCCTAAAGGGCAACGCCACCGAGGAGGCCAACGAGGCCGATGAGGGCCAGGTCTTTGAGCAGGTCACCGAAGCCGGTAAGGAAGTCGAGAAGGGCACGACCATCTCGTACAAGGTCTCGAGCGGCCCGGATACCACGTCCGTCCCCGACCTGACCGACATGACCGAGGCCCAGGCGCGAAACGCCCTCGATATGGCAGGCTTTGGCGTCGACGTGAGCTACCAGGAGAACGACTCGGTTACCGAGGGCACCGTGATCAGCTGGAACCCCAGCGGCAAGCAGAAGCCCGGTGCCACGATTACCGTCGTCATTGCCAAGAAGTCCGGCAAGGCCAGCGTTCCGGGCAACCTGTACGGCAAGAGCATCTCTGCCGCCGTCACCGCGCTCAACAACGCCGGTTTCTATAACATTGGCTTCTGTGACCAGAACGGCAATCCCGTGAGCGGTAACGAGGATGCCACCGTTACGGGCGTCTCCCCCACCGGCAAGCAGTCCACCGACAGCACGATTACGCTGACGGTTGCACTTTCTGGCTCGGGCTCGGGTTCGGGCACGAGCACGGGCGACGATTCCGGTACGACCAACTAGTCGCCACCCAACCGCTCATTACGGCTCTCGCCGCAAACATATTCGCTCACAGGCGCCCGCTTGCTCCCCCAGCAAGCGGGCGCTTTGTTTATCGACAGACCAGGGCTCCATAGCAACGCAAAGAGGCCCGCAAAAGCGAGCCTCCCAGGTGACAACAGAATATGTGATGCAGTAATTACTGGCCGCAGAACTTCACCATGATCTCGACCACGAGCTTCTCGGAGTTGAGCTGCTGTATCATGATGCCCTGCTGGAACAGCGGGATGTTGGCGCGCGTGTGCTCCGGATCGGAGTGCTCGACGAACTCCTTCTTATCCAAGGTGCAGACCGAGCGCGACAAAACGACTTCGAAGCGACCCATTACGGCATCGCGCATGCGCTACAATCTCGGTTAATCTGTTAACCACCCGAAAGCAGCAGGAGGCCCCATGCCCACACCAGGCAAGCGCCCATCCATGCGCCAGATTGCCGTCGCGGCCGGCGTATCCGTCGCCACGGTCTCCCACGTCATCAACGGCAGCGGCCGTTTTTCCGAAGACACCCGCAAGCGCGTGGAAGCCGCCCTCAAGGAATACGGCTACGTCACGAACATGGCGGCGAAGAGCCTCCGTATGGCCCAGTCCCGGACCATCGGCATGATCGTGCCGGACATCTCCAACGACTTCTTTTCCAAGATCGCCCTGCATGTGGAGCGCGAGCTGGCAACCGAGGACTACTCGGTCTTTGTTTGCAACAGCGCCAATGACCCTGCCCGCGAGCGCGACTACTTCCGCACGCTGGCAAGCAAGCAGGCCGACGGCATCATCTGTATCTCCGGCCTGCGCAGGCTCGACGGCGAGTTCGTCCCCCACGGAATCCCCGTGGTCTGCATCGACCGTGCGCCCGAAAACGACCTCGGTTTCCCACACGTGGGCTCCGACAACATCGGCGGTGGCTACATGGCGACCGAGCACCTCATCGAGCGCGGCTGCAAGGACATCCTGAGCATCTCGAGTTTTACCGCCAACTACCCCGGCAACGAGCGCCAGATGGGCTACGAGCGGGCGCTCGCCGCGCACGGAATGCCGCTACGCCGCGACTACCAGCTGTTTGTCTCGGGTAAGCAGCCGAGCATCATCGAGTCCGAAGAGCTCGTGACCGACTTCCTCTCCACGGGCTACCCCGTCGACGGCATCTTCGCCCATAGCGACCACGCAGCCGTGGGCGCGCTGCGTGCGCTCGTTGCCGCCGGCAAGCGCGTACCCGAGGACGTCCGTCTCATCGGCTTCGACGATTCCGTCTATGCGCAGCTTCCGACGCCGCAAATCAGCACTATCCGCCGCTTCCCCGAGCGCCTCGCGCACGAGGGATGTCAGGCCCTGCTCGCCCTGCTGCGCGGCGAAGAGCCCGAGATGGAGACGCTCGTCCCCGTTAAGCTCGTGCAACGCGCGAGCAGCTAGACAGCGGGCAGCGAATAGCCGCGTTTTTCTCTCGCATGTGTTCTATCCCACGCGCGACATGCAAAAAGCCCGCCACCACATTGAACTGCGCCCCAAATCTTGGACGCCCTAAATAGCGACTAGGCCGCGAGGGCCTGATTCCGGTACTCCTCCGGGGTCAGGCCCTTCAATCTTACCTGCCTCCGGCTCGTGTTCCAGTGGACTATGTATTCCTCCAGGTCGCGTTTGAAATCCTCGAACGTCTTCCACTCGCGGCCCCTGTAGAACTCGTCCTTGACGTGGCCGAAGAGCTGCTCGGTGGCGGCATTGTCGATGCAGTTCGCCTTCCTGGACATGCTCTGGACGATGCCGGCGGCCTCGAGCCTGGATGTGTATGAGGCGTGCTGGTACTGCCAGCCCCGGTCCGAGTGCATGGTCGGGGCGGCGCCCTCGGGGATCTTGGACAGCAGCTCGTCGAGCATCCTCACCTGCTGGGCCATGTCGGGCGTGGTCGATATGTCGCTCGCCACAATCTCCTTGGTGCAGAAGTCCAGCGTCGGGGCCCAGTAGGCCTTGCCGCCAGCCACCTTGAACTCGGTGACGTCCGTCCCCAGCTTCTGCCACGGGGCCCCGGCGTCGAAATCCCTCGCGATCACGTTCTCGAACGTTCTGCCGACGACGCCCTTGTACGAGTTGTACCTGTGGTAGGCCGTCTCGCGTCTGATCCCGCAGCGAATCCCCATCTCGCGCATCATCTTGAGCACGGTCTTGTCGGCTATCACGGCCCCCTCTTCCGCCCTGAGGCACATCGCTATCTGCCGGTGCCCGCAGCCGTTGGCGGTGCGCGAGAAGATCTCGGCGGCCGCCTCCCGGAGCTCGGGGCGCGTGGGCCTCGGCGGGTGCGCGAGGGCGTAGTAGTAGGTCGACCTCTTGAGCTCGGCGCATGCGAGCAGGTGCCCGAGTGCGTGTCCCTCGGCGCGCAGGGCCGCGACCGCTTCGGCCTTCGCCCTGGTCAGAGCCCGTCCCTCTCGACCAGGGCGCGTAATTTTTTTAGGTAGGCCACTTCGGCCTCGAGCCTACGGCACCGCTCCTCGAGCTCCTCCTCGCGGGTCCGCGGCCTCGCCCTGGAACCGCTCGGCCGGCCCTTGGGCCTCGGGCGCAGGGCCTCCGCGCCGCCCCGGCGGTATAGCGCGCACCACTTCTTGAGCGGCGACATCGACATTATGCCGAACGCCGCCATCGCCTCGGTCTTCGTCATGCCGCCGTCGACGACGGCGGAGGCGGCGACCTTCTGCTCGTATGTGTACCTGCCCTGCTTTCCGTCCATGCGCAGCAGCACCTCGCTCCCGAACGCGCGGTATATCTCCTGCCATCTTCTCACGGCTTCCGCGGGAAGCGAAAGGGCAATCGCGGCAGATTTATACCCGTGCCCGAGCTCGAAGAGCCCTATGGCCGCCTTCCTGGCCTCGACATCATGCTTCACCCTCAAATCAACGCGCATAAAGAAAGCCTCCCATTTCTCATGTCCAAGAAATGGGAGGCAGTTCACATGGGTGACGGGCTTTTCCACTACCAGCCGCGTGCTTCCTCCGCACACACGAGCTGACGAGCCTCGATCTGGCGAATCATATCGATGCGGCGCTGGTGACGGCCGCCCTCGAACTCGCCGGTGAGCCAGGCGTCGACGATCATCTTGGCCAGCTCGATGCCCACCACACGAGCACCAAATGCGAGCATGTTGGTGTTGTTGTGCTCGCGTGACAGACGAGCGGAATACGGCTCAGAGCAGGTGCAGCAACGGATACCGCGCACCTTGTTGGCGGCGAGCGAGATGCCCACACCCGTACCGCAGATAACGATACCGCGATCAACCTCGCCGGACATGACAGCGTCCGCCACGGCCTCACCCGCGATGGGATAGTCAAAGCGCTCGGTGCTGTCCGTGCCGAAGTTCACGACTTCGTAGCCGTACTTCTCCTGGATATACGCCGTGATGGCCTCCTTATACTCGACTGCGACGTGGTCGTTTCCAATACCGATCTTCACAAGAGACCCCTTTCCATAAGAACCATTCGCGCATGCCGCGCGCTCAATCCGCCCTAATTCGCCCTTCCGCTTCTAATACACCTCGCCGGCGCGCAGACGGCGCAGGCACTCCTCGTAACCAGCGTCCTTGCCAAACAGCGCACTGGTGCCCAGGATAAATCCGTCCGCGCCGATGGCGGACAGGTCGCGCACGCGCTCGGGCGAGCAAGCGCCGTCGATCATGAGCTTGAAGCCGAAGCGCTCCTTCAGCGCGGCAAGGCGACGCACCTTGTCGTTCGTGAACTCTATAAAGCTCTGACCGGCAAAACCCGGATTCACCGTCATGACCATCACGTAATCGCAGAGGTTCAGCATCTCCTCGATCTCGGAGATAGAGGTGTCGGGGTTCACGGCGATACCGGCGCTCTTGCCGAGGGACTTAATCGCGGCGAGTGTCTTGACCACGTAACGCTCGGACTCCGGATGGATGTAGATGATGTCCGCGCCGGCGGAGGCGAAAAGTTCAACCTTGCTGGAGGGATTCTCGACCATAAGGTGCACGTCGACGAGCTTGTTGGTGGCAGCTCGCACGGCCTTGATGTCTTCGAGACCCATGGCGAAATTGGGAACGAAGCTGCCGTCCATCACGTCGCAATGGAAGATGTCGATGCCGGCGGCGTCGAGGTCCTCGACGGTCGCACGCAGATTGCCGTAGTCGGCGCACATGAGACTGGGGCAGAGCAGCATGGTGAACTCCTTATCTGCTCGGTGGTTATCTACTCGTTGGTAATTAATCGTTTAACCTTTATCTACAGTCTGGCTGATTAATCGTTTAACCACGTTGTTAACCTGTAGTCTTTTCCAGATTCACAACGTTGCCATATTTGCCTATCTAGCTGGCATCATGCAGGAGCCCGCACCACGAAACGCTATCGTATTCCCTAGGAAGAAATCCCGCTACGCGGACAGCAGCAGCCAGGGGGCCGCAATCGCGCAGACCTGAGCCCGGACCCCCTACACTCCAGGCGTGATCAGGCGCGCGCGCTGGGCGATCTTTTCGTCATAGGACTCCGCGATAATCGCCACACCGTCAAACCCAAACGCGCGAACATTCGAGAACTGATGGAACTTCGAGCTGTCGCACAGCACGTACGCCTTATTCGAGTTTTCACGCACGATGCGCTTCTTCGCCGCCTCAACGTAGGAGGGCGTCATGACGCCGCGGTCCTCGTCAATCGCGTTGGTCCCGATAAACGCTTTATCGAAGTACAGGTCGCGCAGGATCGATTCGGTCATAGAACCGCAGAACGAGGAGTTCACATAGTTGAACTCGCCACCCACCACGATGAGCTGGGCGCGCGTCTCGCTCTTAATCAGGCACGCCGAGGCATCCGTCGTGTAAATTGTCACGTCGCGGTCGACCAGCAGGCGCAGCAGCGCCGTGCAGGTGGAACCCGAGTCCAGGTAGAGCGTGTCCCCGTCCTCAACAAGACGTAGGGCGACCTGGGCGATCTGGTCCTTCTCACTTCCGTGTAGGCCCGAACGCGTCGAGATGCTCACCTCGTGGACAGTCGAGACGAGCTTCACCGCGCCGCCCGAAAGATGCTCAACCTTGCCAAGCGCCTCCAGCTCTTTGAGGTCGCGGCGTAGCGTCGAAATAGAGACGCCCGGCAGCTCCTCCTGCAGCTCGGAAATCCTCACGAGGTCCGACTTCTGCAGGCACTCTACAATTCGCTCCTGGCGCTCATACGGGATCATATTGGGAACCTCTCCAAACCGCTCTGCTTCACGCTCGTTCATTTCTTTTCGAAAAGTGTAACGCATGCGCAGAAAAGTGGCCGCCACCTGTTGCGATGACGACCGCTTTAATCGATTGACCAACCCTCTCGTTCACAATTCGAACGAAGGTGAGGCGCCTCACGCAAGGGCGGGGCTCCTCGAGCGAGGATAACGAGCCCCAGGCGAGGCAGCGCGCGTCGAGTGAAATAGCATCCCAGAGGCGGCGCACCTCAAGCTCTTAGGCGAGCTGATCCTCCTTGCCGGTGAAGGCGAAGGCAAGAACACCGGCCACGACGGCGGAAATGAGCATGCCGACCATAGCCCAAGCGAAGTTCATGGGGTCGGAACTCACGAAAGCCGGGAACGTAGTGACGGAACCGAAGGTGAACGCAGTGGTGACGACCTTCATGATACCGAGGAACGCGCCGCCGACGGCACCGCCGATGATCTGCGCAAGCCAGACCTTCTTGTTCTTCACGAGCATACCGAACAGCGTGGGCTCGATGATGGCGGACAGGGCGATCGATACGACACCGGTCATCGCGAAGCTCTTGAGCTTCTGGTCGCGGGCCTTGAGGAACACGCCGAAGGCGCAGCCGATAACGGCGAAGTTGCAGGCGAAGGTGAAGGGGCAGATGTAGTCGAAGCCGTTCTGAGCGATGTTGTTGATCATGATGGGGTTCACGGCCCAGTGGATGCCCATGGACACCAGCACGGACCAGCCGCCGCCAACCAGCACGCCGGCGAACACGGAGCTGCGCTCGATCAGCCAGTTGACCACGAAGGCGATGGCCTCACCAGCGTAGACGCCCAAGGGACCGATGACGAGCATGGTGAGCGGAACCATAACGATCAGGGAGATGGCGGGCAGCACGACGAGCTTGAGCATCTCGGAAACGTGCTCATCGAGCCACTTGTACAGGTACGAGTAGACCCAGACAGACAAGATGGCAGGGATAACCGTGGAGTTGTAGTTCATGAGAACCACGGGGATGCCGAAGAAGTCCGTCATGGCGCCGTTGCCCGCGTCGCCCATGAGGGCGATGAAGTCCGGGTAGAGCAGGCACGCGCCGAGCAGCGCCGACAGGTACGGGCTCGCGCCGAAGCGCTTGCCGGCGGAGAAGCCGAGCAGCACGGGTAGGAAGTAGAACACGCTCATGGCCAGGGTGTACAGGATGGTGTAGGTACCCGTGCCCTCAGCGATGATGCCGAGCTGGGCGGCCAGGATAACGAAGCCGCGCAGGATACCGGAGCCGGCCATGGCGGGCAGCAGCGGGGCAAAGATGCCGGAGATCGCGGAGAAGACCTGGCTGACGATGCTCTCGCCCTCGTCCTTGGCAGCAGCGGAGATTTCCACGCCCGAACCCTTGACCAGCGGCTCAAACTTCTCGTACAGCTTCGGGACCTCAGTGCCGATGAGAACCTGGTACTGACCGGCCTTGTTCAGCGTGTTCACAACGCCTTCGACTTCCTTGACCGCAGCGTCGTCGCAAGCCGCGTCGTCTTTGAGATTGAGGCGCAGGCGCGTCGCGCAGTGCGTCATGCCCGAGATGTTCTCGGGACCACCGACGGCGTCCAGAATCCCCTGAGCCATCGCGTTCCAGTCGCGTTTCATTGGTTACCTCCCCATTGCGCAGAAGAGCTCGCGGACAAGCTCGGCTGCCTTAATCGCGTCGTTTGCATCGATAACGGATTGGATCTTCTCCATGCTTACGGCCTCGATGGCGTCGTTGAGCAGATGGATCATCTGGTCGTTCTGTGCAGCCTCGCCGGCAGCGGGCTCGATGACCGGGAACGTGTCGAAGTAGATTGCGCTGTCGTAACCGTGCTTCTTCACGTAGTAGAGGAACTCGAGGGTCTTCACCGGCGTGGACGTACCAATCATAAGGCCATCGTCGAAGCGACCGTTGCCGTCGTTTAGGTGAATGCCGTAGAGCTTGCCCTCGCGGCCGAACAGGTCGGCGGCCATGGCAGGGTTCTCGTGCTTCATGAGCATGTGGCAGTAATCCAGCGTGACGCCCAGGTTCGGGCGGTCTGCAGCGTTGAGAATCATGCCGGTCATACCCATGGAGTCGATGAACGCGTACGCGCGCTCCTCGTAGGGTTTGTACTCAATCGAGATCTTGAGGTCGGGCGCGTAGTCGCAAACCTTCTGGAATGCGGCTACGAGCTGGTCGAAGACGCGAGCGTAGGCGATCTGGAAGCTGTAGTCAAAGCCGTCGTGGCCGAGCCAGATGGTCACCGTGTTGCCACCGGCAGTGCGGCAGTAGTCGCACGCCTCGTAGCAGAGCTCAAGGGCTTCCGCGGCAAGGGCATCATCGGCATTGCCCAGGTCACCGTTGAGGAAGGCGTTCCGGAAGCGCAGCGCGCAGCCGTTCAGCTGCAGGTCGTGAGCTGCGAGCTTGGCGGCCATGTCCTCAGCCGTGACACCTGTGCAGTGCTCGGGGTAGTTGAGGTCGACGTGCGTGAGGCCCACGCTCTGGAACTCCGCGAACACGCGATCAAGATTCTTGTCGCCATCGCGAAAATAGGAGTTGATACGAGTTGCAAGCTTCATGCTTCTACGTCCTTTACCTTCGTCCTTGATCGTTTCTGCCCGTTCGAGCACCTGATCTATATCCGTAATTCGATAAGGGCCGCCGCCTGCGCGCCGGGGCTTACCCTGTGACATGTAGATTACTGCCACATAAGTTCATTTTCAATCAGTATTTTTCACTCTTTTTCTTATTGTGTCAGAGTTTTTCACCGTATAAAGCCATCTACCTTGTGGTTTTGCTGTTAATCAAGTTTGACCATTCTTGAAATTACCTGATTTTTTCTGAATTAATTTGCCGTTTATCGGTAAAAATCGACCGCTCACGGCTGACGGCGACGCAAGATGGAAGATACTTGCATGAGGAAAAGCACTGAATTCCCAGCGCCGATTCGAATGACGCGATTGGTGACGCGAGCGTCGACGGCCCGAATCTGCCGTCGGCCCCCACTAACCAAAAACGGCGCCGCTCACGCGACGCCGTCATATTCCCTGGTGCCCCTGGGCGGATTCGAAAACTCCCCCCCGCGGGGAAATTGGTGACGCGGGTGTCGACGGCGCTGAGCGCTCCGTGTTTTGGTATGTGGATATGGCAGCCATCAACCTTTCTCGGCATGTGAAACTCTAGGCACATATGAGCATACCTGAGCGACGCAACACATGCGCTCCATCTATCCCAACAAGCTCCAGCGGTACCCGCACTTCCCATTTCGTGTAGAAAAGGGCCTGTATATACTTCCCATTTCGTGTATTGAATCAGGTAACCACACTTCCCATTTCGTGTATACAGCAGCTAGATTGGGCAATCATGTCAGTATTCAGACGTACGGCCTACAATAAACTCCTCGATTGGAAAGCGAGCAATGGATCCCGAGCCATCATGCTCGAGGGGGCCCGCCGCGTTGGAAAAAGCACCCTTGCCCAAGAGTTTGCGCAGTCCAAATACAAATCCCACCTCGTGATCGACGAATCTGTTGCGAGTGAAAAAAGAAGACCGGAGACTCAACTGGTCTCCGGCCTCATTTCTAAAAAACGTCTCGTGGTTCTACTCGTGCTGTCGGGCTTCTACCAGCCTGCAGAAGTCGTTGACGCTCATGAGCCATTCCCTTTGCGCGGGCGTGTAGGTTTCGAACAGCGATGAGGGCACAACGAGGCTGAGCCTGTCCTTAGCCATAGCTCGTGTGTAATCCTCACTTACGGCGGGCTCAAGTGTTACAAGATGCTTGTCCTCGATTCTGTCAGCCTCATCAAGCACCTGACGCCAACGCTCCTTGATGGTTGTCTTGGCACCGAGCATCGTCAGTCGAGCGACAGGGAACTTGGGGTCCTGGTAATCGTCAATAGAGGGAAAGATGAAATCCGGCTTTGATTTGCCCTCGGTGTATTTCTGCGCCGAGTAGCGTATGCCCCTAGCATCGAATAGCATCGAGAGTTGATTCTCGAACGCCGTCCCCGCACGGGACTTGCGGCGCTGGAAGGCCGACATAGTGGTGCGCAGCACGCCATCAACATCAAGCGCCGAGCCAAGGTATGGCGCGAGGTCGCGCTCCAAGAGATGCCGCTCGAAGACGCGGAACAGCATCTCTTCGCGTTCGTAACAAGCGACCAAGCAGCCATCCGGGTCGCCCGTCCAATCGAGCTTTCCAAGGGTGGAAGCTGAGTAGGCTGAGAAGTCTGCCCCTTTGGGGAAGGACTCGCCGAATTTCTCGATCATACCGTCGAGGAAGTTCTCCGCTGCGATCGGCATGCTAACTTCGATGCCGATGGACTCCAAAATCCTTGCGGCGATCGACGTGATGCGCGTATCCTCCCGAGCAGAGGGCGTAAAACCCTTCTCGCCAACCCCGTCGAGCGCGAAGAGCCAGCGAACTTGAGATTCCGCCGTACTCCCCGCTCGGGCAAATAGGATTACGACCTCCTTGGCTTCGTGTAGGGCCAAAACCATGAGGTCGCCCGGACGGGCCATGCCCATGGCAGCATTATCGTTGTAGTAGAGCCTATACTCAGTTCTAGTTGGATGCTTCCTGCGGGCGTCGTACCAAGTGGTATAACCATGGTCGAATATAGGGTCTGCACCATCATCGAGATATGCGAAGGTAGTTCGCATCCCCTTTATGTCATCGTCTCCGAAAAGCGCGCGCAAAGGCCCCACGCCGTTGAATTCGTGCTGGTGGCTTTTATTGGCCCCCATGATGTCAACGCCCGCGAGGGTTTTCGCGACAGCACCGTCAAAATACGCGCCAAGTACTCCATAGTCCATCCTAGAACACCTCCATCATCAACTTCGCGACCGAGCGCACGACCGGCACGGTCACGGAGTTGCCGAACTGCCTGTATGCCTGAGTATCCGACACCGGGATGATGAACTCATCGGGAAATCCTTGCAGGCGCGCGCATTCGCGGGGAGTGAGTTTACGAGGGTTTTTTCCTTCCTGCCCGACCAGAATCTCGCTGCCATCCTTGTGGTACCGGGCGGAAAGCGTCCTTGTCGTGTCCTCTGGGCCGACCATCGAGTATCCAAAGCCGTGGCCCGCCGCCTCATGCTTTTCGCGATAGGCGCGCAGATAGGCCCATAGCTTATCCGAAATGGTGTAGCGTTCGTTTGGTTGCTCTTCGAGGATTTCCCCTAGCGTATGTCCCGGTCCCGGCACCTCAAGGTCATCCCACGAGAAGGGAACTTCCTCCCTGAACCCCACGATGTAGATGCGCTCCCTGTGCTGGCACGTCCAGTTTTTTGAATCAAGCACTTTCCAGAAAATATGGTATCCAAGGTCCTCCTCAAGCGTCTGTCGTATGACCTTGAAGGTCTTCCCGCCGTCGTGACTCGTAAGGTTCTTAACGTTCTCAAGCAAGAAGGCCTTCGGGCGCTTGTCGCGTATGATGCGAGCGACCTCGAAAAAGAGGGTTCCCTGCGTTTTATCCTCAAAGCCGGTGGGTCTCCCCAAAGATTGCTTCTTCGAAACGCCTGCAAGGGAGAATGGCTGACAAGGAAAGCCTGCGAGCAGGACATCGAAGTCCGGTATATCGTTTGATGCGACCTGACGGATGTCGCCCGCCGGGGTCTCTCCATAGTTCATCCGGTAGGTTTTCTGGGCGAACTTATCCCACTCGCAAGAGAAGACGCACCTACCGCCAAGCTCCTGGAACGGCATTCGTATACCGCCGATGCCCGCGAAGAGATCGCAGAAGGTAAAAGGCGCGTCGCTGCGCTCCCCTTGGTCAAATGGAGCCCCCGCATCGAGCGATGCGATAAAGGCGCATTCAGCCGCCGTTGGACTAGTATCCCCAGACTCCCAGCGCCGAACGGTGCGTTCACCAGACGAGCCCATACCAAGGGCGGCGGCGAACTCCTTTTGGGTGAGGCCGAGGTCAATTCTCTTTTGCGCTATATCAGCTGCATTTAGTTGCATGGGACGCCCATCTTGGTTGAAAAACGGTCAAACTGTCCTGTATTTACCACAGCGTTAGTCTATCACCCCGAGCGGACATGTCTTCCCCTTGCTTCAGTCCGCCTCTAAACCCCGTAGCATCAACTGGGCTTTAGGGCTTGGACACTCTACCGGAGGGCTCTAGACGCAATTGGTGACGCGGGTGTCGACGGCCCGAATCCGCCGGCGGCCCCCGCAAACCAGAAACGGCGCCGCTCCCGCGACGCCGTCATATTCCCTGGTGCCCCCGGGCGGATTCGAACCGTCGACACCCGCTTTAGGAGAGCGGTGCTCTATCCCCTGAGCTACGGAGGCATGTTGTATTAGTGTAGCAGATTTGCGCCACTACCATGCAGCGCATAGCCGCTCTTCGAGATAGTCATCTGCGACGTTCTTTAATGACTAGTCGTTTAAGAACGTCCCCAATGACTAGTTGCCTTTGTGAAAGAGGTTTTTGATGACGGAGGGGATGCTCTTGGCGCCTTTAGCGGTCACGTCGATAAAATCGGGCGAACGAACGAGCTTGTCCTCGTCAATGTACTTACGCACCGCGCGTAGCGTTTCCTTGTCATTGCGCGTCGAAAACGTAAAGTGGCCGTTCTCTTTGGTAAAGATCGCAAAACGCGTGATCTTCTTGGTGCCGCGCAAAACCTCGGCGGCGATATAGTCGATCTCGTCCCACGGGATCTGAATAAAGTCCTCGGGATTGCGCTCGTTATAGTACTCAAACGCCTTATTGCCCACCATTACGTTACCGTGACTGGTAAGACCCATCAGACAGGTTGCCGGCGTTGCCAGATCGACCGTGCTGTTCTGAGATTGCGCCATGCGCGCCTCGCCCTCCAAATAAAACAATCGGACCGCATCCAGTGTACCAACCGGGTGCGGTCCGTTTCAATGGCTTAAAAGCCCTTGCCTAGCAACTCTCTGTCTTAAGCCGAAGCGTGCTTACATGAAGCCGCAGACGCGACCGATGATGCCGACGGCGAAGAGAGCCAGGATGATGATGATCGGGCTGACCTTCTTCTTGAGGAGCTTGCAGACAAAAAGGGTCAGGCACACGGCAGCAAGGCCGGGGATGAGCTGATCGAGGTTAGCCTGAAGCGTGGTGACCTTCACCTGATCAAGGGCGTTAGCACCGATGGAGTTATACATCGTCAGTGCTTCCTTGACACCCTCAGAACCGGAGGGCAGGTTAGCCCAGTCGATAAAGGCGCCAGCAGACTGCGTGACCTTGGAGACGACCGGGGTGAAGGAGATGGACACCCAGCGCTCGACCAGGGCACCGATGATGAACATACCCAGGATGGAAGCACCCTCGGTGACCTTGCCCATCAGACCGCCGGAGAGATCCTTGGCGATGGAAGAGCCGACCTTGTAGCCAAACTCCTGCGTGTACCACAGGAAGGCGTAACGAATGATGTTCCACGCGAAGAAGAACAGCAGCGGACCGGCGATGCTGCCGGACAGGGCCAGGGAAGCGCCCAGAGCGCCCAGAATCGGGCGAAGGGTGAACCAGAAGGCGGGGTCGCCGACGCCGGCGAGCGGGCCCATCATACCGACCTTGACGCCCTGGATGGCGACGTCGTCGATCGGAGCACCGTTGGCGCGCTCCTCCTCGAGGGCGAGGGTAACGCCAATGACGGGGGCGGAAACATAGGGGTGAGTGTTATAGAACTCCAGATGGCGCTTAAGCGCGGCAATCTGGTCGTCCTTGCTGGTGTAGAGCTTCTTGATCGCAGGGATCATCGAGTAGCACCAGCCACCGTTCTGCATACGCTCGTAGTTCCACGAACCCTGAAGGAACTGATGACGGAAGCAAACCTTCTGACGATCGGACTTAGAAAGCTGAATCTTGTTCTCTGCCATATGTATCACTCCCTTCCTACTCGTAGTCATTCAAAATGTCGCCGAGCGGGTCGCCGGAGCCACCGCCCATGCCGCCACCCTGCTTGGCCAGGTCCTTAAGGCCAAGGTAGATGAGGGCGAGGGAGATGCCGATGAGGCCCAGGGCGATCAGCGTGAGCTGAGGGATGGCAGCCAGGACGAAGCCGAGGATGAAGAACGGCCAGGTCTCCTTGGTGGCCATCATGTTGATGACCATGGCGTAACCGACGGAAGCGACCATGCCGCCGCCGACAGCCATGCCGCCGGACAGCCAGTCGGGCATAGCGTTAAGCGCGTTGGTAACGGCCTCGGCCGGGATGATGCACAAAAGCACTGCCGGGATGGCGATACGAACACCCTGCATGAGGATGCCAGCGTACTGCCAACGCTCGATACCGGCGAAGTCGCCCTTCTCGGCGCAGGCGTCCATGCCGTGGACCATAGCGGTGGCCAGGGTACGGCAGATCATGGTCAGGAACAGGCCGGCGACGGACAGAGGCACGGCGACGGCGATGGCGGCGGTAACGGCCTTGCCGGAATCAGTAACACCGCCGTTGAGGGCAAGTGTCATGATGATGGCAGATGCGACAGAAGCCAGGGCGGCGTCAGGTGCGACGGCGGCGCCGACGTTAGCCCAACCAAGGGCCATCATCTGAAGCGAACCGCCCAGGAGGATGCCCTCCTGAAGGTGACCGGTTACGAGACCGATAAGCGTGCACGCAACGAGCGGCTGATGGAACTGGAACTGATCCAGAACGCCTTCCATACCGGCAAGCAGCGCGATAATCGCGATTAGAACAATAGTAAGCGCGGACATGTATCGGACCCTCCTTTACTATGCTTGAGCGGCCAGTTCGGCCTTAGCTTTCTTCAACATGGCGTCGAGATCCTCGGAGGAATCCGAAGGAACCTTGCGGACCTCGAACTTGACGCCCTTTGCCTTGAGAGCCTCGATGGTCTTGACATCGTCATCGCCCATAGCGACAGCGTTGGTGACGACGACCTTGCCCTTGGAGTGAGCCATAGAACCGATGTTGACTTCCTTGATATCGACGCCGGCCTCGATGGCCTTGAGCAGATCCTGCGGGTTCTCAAAGAGCAGCATGGCCTTGGTGTCACCAAAGCGCGTGTCCTTGACGACCTCGGCCATCTTCTTAATGGGCACGACGTTGGCATGGACTCCCGGAGGGGCAGCCTGCTCGATCATGGTCTTTCGAAGCTCGTCGTGGGCAACGCCGTCGGAAACCACGATGATGCGGTTGGGGTTGATCTGCTTGGTCCACGTGGTGGCCACCTGACCATGAAGCAGACGGGTGTCGATACGGACGTGGGCGATCTTGATGTGCCCGTCGCCGATGACCGTTCCCGGAGGGATGGCGCCTGCAGGAGCAGCAGCGGCCGCAGCCGGCTTCTTCTCCTCGGGCTCCAGAGACTCGGGCTTGACGCGCACGCCGGCCTTAGCCTCAGTCACGAGATGTTTTGCGATCGCATGTGCAGTGTTCTTTGCGTCAAAGCGCTGCGAATATGCCTCGATGAGCATAGGCAGGTTGACACCGGTGACGATAGCCCAGGAATCGTGGCCCTCGATGAGCCCGCTGATCTGGTTGAACGGCGTGCCGCCCCACAGATCGACGAGGAAGAGCACCTGCTCCTGGTCCTCGAAGGAAGCGATTGCCTCCTCGACCTTGGCGCGGAAGTCGTCGGGGCCCATGCTCGGCTCGAGCGAGACCACGGCTACAGACGGCTGATCGCCAAAGACCATCGAGCCCGTCTGCTTGATTCCAGCCGCCAAGTCACCATGGCTAGCAAGAACAATACTTACCATCACATAACCTCCTTTTTGTCTACGTAATTCCTACACGACAAAAAAGAGTATAGCTGCAAATACAGCAGAATTATATGAAAAACTGCAAAAGCTAGCATTATTTGTTTAAACGTCTTGTTTTGTTACAAGCTGATTACATTCCAGTATTTTGACTGATTTGCTGCTGAGGATTGATAGCTGATCTATTTACATGACCGAATTGAGCACGCTGTTCATTATTGCCGGTTTTAAACAGACACAAATGTGCTCGGGTTGAGGCCATTTCGTTTAAACAGATGGTGCTTGACTAATGGTAAGAAATATGCTCTAGCAAAGTAGTCGTTGGGGACGTTCTTTAATGACTAGTCGTTTAAGAACGTCCCCAACGACTAAATTAGGCGATGTGGAGGGGGTTGGCGGCGTCGACGGCATCGGGGGCATCGGAGAGGCCATCGGGGGCAGCGTCTGTCGGGTCCTCGTCGGGGGTCTCGATCTGCTTGATCATGACCTCCTGGCCCTGCAGCAGATAGGTCTCGCCGCTACCGCAATGGGGGCAGGTCTTGCCGTGCTCGACCGTCGCGTAGTCGCAGCCGCACGCGTCGCAATGCGTCACGGCCTCGACGGGCTCCACGATAAGCTCCGCGCCCTGCGCGATGGGCTTTTTATCTGCCGCCCAACGCCAAGCGTCAAGCAGCAGATCGGGAACGACGCCCGAGACCTCGCCCAGGAGCAGCGTCACGCTCGAAACGCGACTCACACCATTGGCGCGCGCCACATTCTCGACATCGCGAATGATATGATAAACGATTCCCAATTCGTGCAAGGTAGAAACCTTTCAACAACGGTTGATGCGATGTCAACTAAACGTCAGTGAGCGACGCTCCGCGCCGCTCACTGACTTGTTAGTTTCTTTTACTTCTTCCCAAATTTAATCTTGATCGCGCGTTTCAAAGCGTACTTGCCGAGGCTGGGGAGCTTTTGCTCGTACTTGACCATCGTGGAGCACTCGGGGCGGTCGCGATCCAGATGGATGGCATCGAACGCGCACTTGGTGGTGCACAGACCACAGCCGATGCACTTATTGGGGTCGACGATCGAGGCACCGCAGCCCAGGCAGCGAGCGGTCTCGGCGCGCACCTGCTCCTCGGTAAAGGTCTCGACGTACTCGCTAAAGGGCGCAGCCTTCTCGCGCTCGCGGTCGACACGTGCCACCTCGCGGCTCGCGTTGTCATAGCTCTCAATCACAACATCGTCGCGGTCGAGCGCGGTGTAGCGGCGCTGGTTGCGGCCGATGGTGAGCGTGGAGCCCGGCTGCACAAAGCGATGGATGGACACAGCGGCCTCGTGACCGGCAGCGATGGCGTCGATGGCAAAGCTGGGGCCGGTGTAGACGTCGCCGCCCACAAAGATGTCGGGCTCAGCGGTCTGGTACGTCTGCGGATCGGCAAGAGCACCCTGGCCGCGGCCAAGCTCCACCTTGGAGCCAGCCAGCAGGTCGCCCCACACAATGGACTGGCCAATCGACATGACGACGCGGTCGGCATCGACGCGGCGCAGGTCGTTCTCGTCGTACTCGGGCGCAAACCGGCCCTCGTCGTCAAAGACGCGCGTGCAGCGCTTGAAGGTGATGCCGCACACACGACCCGCATCGTCCAGGTGAACCTCCTTGGGACCCCAGCCGCAGCTGATGTGAGCACCATCCTCGATGGCTTCGCGACGCTCCTCCTCGCTGGCGGGCATCTGAGCCTCGCTCTCCAGGCAGAACATCTCAACATGCTCGGATCCCAGACGGCAGGCGTTGCGCGCGACATCGATGGCCACGTTACCGCCGCCCACCACGATGGTGCGACCGAGCAGTGCGTCGATCTTGCCACTGTTGACCTCGCGCAAAAAGTCGACGGCCACCGTCACATCCTCGGCGTCCTCGCCCGGAATACCGGCTAGGCGGCCGCCCTGGCAGCCGATGGCCACATAAAAGGCCTTAAAGCCTTGCTCGCGCAGCTCGTCGAGCGTCACATCGCGACCGACCTCCACGCCATAGCGGAACTCGGCACCCATCAGGCGAATAACCTCGACCTCGGCCTCGATAACGTCCTTCTCCAGCTTAAAGCTGGGAATACCGTAGGTGAGCATGCCACCCGGGCGCTCGTTCTTCTCGAACACGACGGGCTTGTAGCCCTTCTCGGCCAGATAGAAGGCGCAGGACAGACCGGCCGGACCGGCACCGATGATGGCGATCTTCTGATCGAAGCCGCCGGCGCGCGTCGGCGTCACCACGGGCGGGACATAACGGGTCGCGGCATCCAAGTCGCGCTGGGCGATAAACTTCTTGACCTCGTCGATCGCCACGGCGGCATCCACGCGGCCACGGGTGCAGGCGTCCTCGCAGCGGCGGTTGCACACGCGGCCGCAGATTGCGGGCAGCGGGTTCTCGCGCTTGATGAGCGCCAGCGCCTCGTCATAGCGACCCTGCGCCGCAAGCTTCAGATAGCCCTGAACAGCGACATGCGCGGGGCAGGCCGTCTTGCAGGGCGCCGTGCCGGACTCATGCGTCTCGATGCGGTTGACGTTGCGGTAGTTGGGCGACCACTTGGTGTGGTCCCACTTGGTGGCATCGGGCAGCTCCTGGCGCGGATACTCGGGCACCTGTCCGCCAGCCTTTTTGCTGCAGAGCTTCTGGCCGAGCTTGGCGGCCCCGGCCGGGCATACCTCAACGCAGCGACCGCAGGCCACGCACTTGTCCTTCTCGACCTTGGCGACATAGGCAGAGCGCGACAAGTTGGGCGTGTTGAACAGCTGCGAGGTGCGCAGGGCGTAGCACACGTTGACGTTGCAGTTGCAGATAGCGAAGATCTTGTTCTCGCCGTCGATATTGGTAATCTGGTGCACAAAGCCGTTGTCCTCGGCCTGGCGCAGAATGTCGTAGACCTCCTCGCGCGTCACATAGTGACCGCGGTCGGTCTCGACCACATAGTCGGCCATATCGCCCACGGCAATGCACCAGTCGCGTGGATCGTCGGCGCAGCCCTCGCCCATCACGCGACGGCTCGCGCGGCAGCTGCAGGTGCTGGCGGCATACTTGCCGTCGTATTTGTCAAGCCAGTGCTCGATGTGCTCAATCGGCACCGAGGTGCTCGAGGCGTCGATGGCCTTCTCGACCGGGATCACGTGCATGCCAATGCCGGCGCCTCCGGGCGGCACCATCGGCGTAGCACGGGACAGCGGACCCTTGGACGCCTGCTCAAAGAACTTGGCATAGACCGGATGCTCCTCGAGCTGGCCCATGCGCATGTTGAGGAACTCGGCAGAACCCGGCACCAGCATGGGCAGCACCCACTGCTTGGCGCGCTCGGGATTTTCCCAGTTGTACTCGAGCAGACCCGTGTAGCTCATGTCGTCGAGCATTTTTTCGATCTGGGCCTCGGGCATACCGGTGATCTTGACCATCTCGGGCAGCGTATAGGGACGGCGCATCTTCATCTTGCAGAGCACTTCGGCCTGCTCGTCGGTTGCGGCCTCGGCAAACGACCAGTACTCGTAGCCCAGCAGCTCGTCGCGGTGCAACAGGCGGTTGGTGCAGTGCTCGCACAGTTTGACGATAGCCTCGCGCGGATGCTCCGGCAGCGGCGGCACAAACTCCGCTCCGATATCGGGCTCGGTATAGCTAATCCCCGGTCCGTTGAGAATCATAGTCGTCCCTTCTCTTGCCACAGCCCGGCGAGACCGCGGCGCCCCTCTTTGTACGGGCTCGACATGCCCCCATGCCGTTCACCCGCTATTGTTGACATTGTGTCAAAAACAGTATTGACGAACCGTCAACAATATTCAAGACTGTTAGGCGAACGGTCGGGCCCAAACGGATGAAAGGCGGCAAACGTATGAGCGATAACACGGCAAACATCTCTGTCGCTGATGCCGTCCTCGCGTCCGACAGCACGGCAAAGCGCCTGACGGGTGACGAGCGCCGACGCGAGATTCTCGCCGCCGTGAGCGCCGTGAGCGCTGAGCTGGGCGTGTCCCATCTTTCGGTATCGGCCGTGACCAAGCGGGCTGGCTGCACGCGCTCACTGTTCTACCACTACTTTGCCGATATGGACGCCGCCGTCACCGCCGTTATGGACGAGGCGATCGACGGCTTTATCGCCGAGCTCGAACAGTGGAACGCCAGCCGCACGGTTGGCGACATCGAAGGCGCACTCGACACCGTCGCTCCGCTCTTTAAACGCCTGGTCGTGAGCGGCCACGAGTTGCCGAGCACCCTGACCTCCAGCAGCGGCGCGCTCTACGGCGGCTTTCTGCACAACGTGGTCCAGCGCGTGGCGCAATACATCTGCGACACCACCGTGGTGGATTTTGTCGCCCATCATGAGCTCCGCATTGACCATGTCTACGAGACGTTCTACACCCTCATTATGGGGTTGTTGATGTATATCCGCACGCACCCCGATGTGCCCGACGAGACGGTCAAGGAAATCATCGCCTCGACACTCCATATCGAGGGCTATACCGCCAAGTATCCGGAGCGCAAACCCCAGAACTGACGACATTTGGCCAAACTGCCCGCGATCAGAAGAGGGGCCGCGGGCGTGTGAAAGGAGAGCAGCATGCTGTTCGATGTTTGGGGTAGCAATACCCTTATCCACTGGGCCGGCTGGGCCATGGTCTTTATTGGCCTCATCGTGCTCAACGAGGTCGGCCGCCGCACCAAACTCGGCGCGGCCATCATCTTTGGCGTGGCTCCGCTGGCCATGACCATCTACTGCGTCGCCATCGCCATCGGCGTTTCGCAGGGTGCCGAGTGGGCGCTCACCAACCCCACCCATGTGTACCAGAACAGCTGGTTCCACTACGCCAAGGTGTACGCAGCGCTCGCCGGCTGCTGGGGCTTCATTGCCATTAAGTACCAGTGGGGCAAGATCGGCAAGGCGCACTGGTTCCGCGCATGGCCGTTTGTGATCGTCGCCATCAACATCATGATCGCCGTCGTGTCCGACTTTGAGAGCGCCTATCACTTCTTTGTCCTGGGCGAGTCCACCTGGGTCACCTCCGAAGGTGCCACGCAGCTGGCCGGCTGGAACAACGTGTTCAACGGCATCGCCGGCATCATCAACATCTTCTGCATGACCGGCTGGTGGAGCGTCTACGCCTCCGAGGACCAGACCGACATGCTGTGGCCCGACATGACCTGGGTCTACATCATCGCCTACGATATCTGGAACTTCTGCTACACCTACAACTGCCTGCCCACCCACTCCTGGTTCTGCGGCTTTGCGCTGCTGCTGGCGCCCACCGTCGCCGCCTTTATCTGGAACAAGGGTGGCTGGATTCAGAACCGCGCCTTTACGCTGGCTATTTGGTGCATGTTTGCCCAGGTGTTCCCCTACTTCCAGGAGGAGTCCATCTTTGTGACCCACTCCACGCTCGACGCAGGCGCCGCCACCGCGGTCTCGGTCGTCGCGCTGATCGCCAACATCGCCGCGATCATCTACATCGCCTACCGCGCCAAGAAGCTCGGCCGCAATCCCTACAAGCAGGATGTCTTTGAGGGCACCAGCGACTGGGAGAAGGCTACCGCCCGCCGCGCCAAGGTCGATTACGCGCACGCCGAGTAACGTGCCTGACGCAAACGCCGCTTGAATGTGAAGTCGCCTGGCCGACTCCGCGCAATGCAACGTATTGCATGCCCCCGGAAAGCGATTCGTCCGCTTTCCGGGGGCTTTTTGTTGTTGCGCGCATCCACGCACATATTCAAAACCTCTCGCACAGATAAAATCAGATTTCCAATTGCCTGGCAGCTCTATATGACCCTGTTTTTGGGTACATTGTTGTCCCGATATTGAGCTTGGGGGATATATGAAAGATGAGACGAGGGGCCAAGAGGACGCGGCCCAAGATGCAGAAGCTTGCGCTGAGGCCTTGGAGAGCTTAGACCGGATTTCACTCGATGAGATTGCGTTTGACGATTCGGACGTTGACGTGCAGGATGAGCCGGAAGCCGAGGCGCAGTCCGATGATCAGGATGCAGACGATGTTGAGCCTGCCGAAGATGAGGCAGATCACGAAGACACCGAAAGCGAGGCCGGCAACCAGCCCGAATCCGACACGGGCGAGGAAACCGTCTTGCTCAACAGCTTGCCGGCCGAGGATTCGCTGACCCGTGAGCTTCCTGGCCTAGGTTCCGCACCAGCCGTGGACGAGACCATCGCCATGGGCGATATTCCCCTGCCGTCCGTTCCCTCGGCACGCGAAGCCGAGGTTCGTCATCGCAAGATGTCGCCCAAGCGCCGCAATCTGATGGTCGCCGGTGTCGTGGCCGTCGCGCTCGTCGCCGGCGGTGCAGGCTATGCTGCCTGGAACGGATATCAGCAAGAGCAGGTTGCCGCTGTCGCCGCCAATGCCCACACGATGATGTCAGTGCAGATTGGCGTGCATGCCGCGGGCCTCGACTGTTCCACTGGCTCCAAGATTCCCGTACAGGTGAATGGGCAGGATTCTGACGGCTCCTCCGTGAGCGAAACGCTCTATGTTGACGAGCACGGCCGCGGCATCAAACTGCTGCCCGGCGATTACACGCTCTCCATCGCTGCCTCCCCCATCGCGGCCGACGGCACCATCTATACCGTCCCGACCACCAAGACGCAGGTCACCGTTAAGAGCGATGAACAGGATTTAAGTGCCCAGGCTACCTTTAAGCTCAAGGTGCCTTCGGCCGACACGGTAACCGACGACCAGATCGATGCCGCCGCCAAGTATGCCGAGGAGGGCGGTGCGAGCTCCGCCGCGGCTGCCAAGATACTTCAGCAGGCGGCAACCGCTCGCCGTGATGCCGCCGCTAACGCCGTGAGCGCAAGCGAGGCGCAGGCAGCCCGCGACGCCGATGCTCGGCATAAGGCAACGAACCTGTATCAGCTCGATATTCCCGTTGAGTGGTACGGCAAGGTCGCAACTTGGCAAAACGGCAGCACGCTGTGCATCTATCTTGCCGGCGATAGCAATACGCCGATTGTGACGCTCGTCGCGGTGCGCGACGGCGAGAGCTTTACGCCCGATGAGGGCGATACGGTTTTGGGCACGGCAAACCTTGGTAACGGCTACACGGTCTACGCCAGCGGCCCCGTCTATCCGTATGTGGTGCCCCAGACCATCAACGGGCGGGCGCAGAATCCCGTGTCGACCTACCCCATGGACACGGCCATTGAGCTTGTCGAGCTCACGACCGGCAACCGCTACACCTACAGCCAGATTAAGAACGTGCTGGTCGGCAAAGACGGCAAGGCCGACGCTGCCACCAAGCTCGAGTGCGACTACCTCGCCCAGATTCTCCTGCCGAGCATCAAGGCCCAGGACTAGCCGGGCGCATCATGGTGCTCCCCAACCGTGATGAAGGGGCCAGGAGGTCCTGGCCCCACAGATCCGTAGATGATTAGGCAAGGAGCCACTTCCATGCGGGAACAACGTGTACCACACCGTGCTCGCATGGAATATCGGCCTGCTCATCCATGGTAACGATTGCCGACTCACCAAGATCGAACTGGGCCATCGAGGCATCAAGCGCGGCAATTTCGCGCTCGCGCGTTTTCTCACTTGCCATATCCACACTAACCTGGATCAGGCTATAAGCCCGCATGAGAAGTGCGTCCCCAGCCACAAAGTCCACCTCATGGCTTTTGCTCTTCTCTTTGATCAGCAGGCGGCAGACCGATCCGATCCTCACCGCGGGAGTCCTTCTTCTTAGCGCGTTGAACACTGCGGTCTCGAGCCTCTGGCCCTGGTCCAATGCCGATGCGGGAGAGAATGCTCCAAACATCGCAGGATCGACAGCGTAGACCTTAGACGCAGACCGCATGTTATTTGCCAGTGAACGCGTGAACTCCGGCACGGAGAACAGCAGGTAGGCATCCTCATAATACTCAAGTAAGTCGCTGAGCGAATTACGACTGACGGGTATCTGCCTGCTCTTGAACTCGTTGTACACTTTGTTCACCGACAGCTCTCGTCCCGAAGATGCCATACACCGCGTTAGGAACAGCGATGCCAGGCGAGGGTTCTTGACGTCGTAACGCTCAACGACGTCCATAGCGACCGTTCGCGAAGCATATTCCTGTAGCAGCTGAATCGCGTCTGCGGGCGTCTGCTCAAGCGTCGCGATGAATCCCCCTCGTTCAAGATATCCGATCAGATGATGTCGAAGCAGCGCTGCATCGCTTGGGGAAAAGGTCGCATCTGGCTCGAAAACGCTCCCCGTCTTATATCGAACGTATTCCGAAAAGCTCAACGGAAAAAGCTCTCGTATAAGAGAACGACCCCTGAACTCGCTCTTAAGTTCTGAGGACAGCATCTTAGAAGAAGATCCCGTCACATAGACGGTCGCTTTCTCCGTATCGACTACACGCCGCAAAAACGCACCCCATTCGGGAATTTCCTGGATCTCGTCAAAGAAAATGTAAGCGCCCTCGGTTCGAGCAGCAGGATGCAGCGCATAGAACGTGTCGAGCACGTCCGCCAGCAGCGATGGCTCATACGGGCGCAAGCGCTCGTCCTCAAAATTAAAGTAAAGCATCCGGTCAAGCTCGACGCCCCGGCCCCGAAGCCGCAGCATCTCCTGATACAGGCGATACGTCTTTCCACAACGGCGGGCCCCCACAACCACATTTACGATGTTGTCGCGCTTTGGCTCCTGTGGGTTTCCCAGATCAAGGTCTCGCTCAAAGACCTGTGGAACCCCCTGCTGTTCAAAGTCCTTTATTTTCTGGGCGATCAAGTCGTTGAATGCCATGATTCTCCAATCTTGCTCTCTAGCTAATCAAAATTATACTGATTCTTGATTAGTAAAAGAGCAAGATTACGTGCAACTTGATTAATGGAGAATCAAGTTTTACTGTTGCCGAGCATCAAGGTCCAAGACTAGCAGCCCACGACGCCCAAATTAGCTACTTAACGCCAGGGGTCGGCCTCGAACATCGGCTCGCGCTCGGGGCGGCGATCGCTGTAGGGATCGTAGCCGTCGTCGTCCTCGTTCTCGGCACGGATGTAGGGGTCGCGCGGCTTGGGTGCCGGCTTAGGCGCAGGCTTGGGTGCGGCGGGTGCGTCATCGGTCGCCGGCGTGTTCGTCTTATTCTTGTCTATCATCTGCATATCTCCTCGCCATGTACTCATGCTCAACATCATCGATTGTCGCACGAAAAAGGGCAGCGGACCCATTGGATCCGCCGCCCTTGGCGTTTAGAGACGGCTGGTAGATTTTAAGGCATGTCCCGAAAATCTACTCGGCGTCGGGGACCTCGTAGGTGGCCGTCGGCGTGTTGTCGCACACGACGGTAAAGCCGCCGTCCTTGTCGACATCGACCGTCACCTGATCGCCCTCGCGCACCGTGCCGTCGATGATAGCGACTGCGATCGCATCCACGACCTCGCGCTGGACCAGACGCTTGAGCGGACGGGCGCCAAAGACCGGGTCCAGGCCGCCCACGGCAAGCATCTGCTTGGCCGCCGGGGTGATGGCAAGCGTCATGCGCTCCTTGGCCAGACGTGCGCGGACATCGGCAAGCTGGATATCGACGATCTTTTCGATTTGCGCCATGCCGAGCGGATGGAACACCACGATATCGTCGATGCGGTTGAGGAACTCGGGGCGGAAGGTCTGAGCCATGGCGGCGTCGACCTGATGGCGCATCTCCTCCTCGTCCTTGCCGGACAGATCGGCGATGGCCTTGGAGCCCACGTTAGACGTCATGATGATAATCGTGTTCTTGAAGGACACCTGGCGACCCTGACCATCGGTCAGACGGCCGTCGTCGAGCACCTGCAACAGCACGTTAAAGACATCCGGATGGGCCTTCTCCATCTCGTCGAGCAAGATCACGGAGTACGGACGACGGCGCACGGCCTCGGTGAGCTGGCCGCCCTCGTCGTAGCCCACGTATCCCGGAGGCGCACCGATCAGACGCTGGACGCTGAACTTCTCCATGTACTCGGACATGTCGATACGCACGAGCGCGCGCTCGTCATCGAACAGGCACTCGGCCAGCGCCTTGGCGAGCTCGGTCTTGCCCACGCCGGTGGGGCCCAGGAAGAAGAAGCTGCCGATGGGCTTGTCCGGATCGGAGAGGCCCGCACGGCTGCGGCGCACAGCTGCGGCGACGGCGGAGACGGCTTCGTCCTGGCCGATGACGCGCTTATGCAGCTCGCCCTCCAGACCTTTCAGCTTGTCGAGCTCGCCCTGCATCATCTTGGACACGGGCACGCCGGTCCAGGCGCTCACGACCTCGGCGATCTCATCGGAGGTCACCTGTTCGTTGAGGCCCTCGCCGTCCTGCTGCTTTTGCGCCTCGAGCGCGGCCTCGGAATCCTGAATCTGCTGCTGCAGGCCCGGAATCACGGAGTAGCGCAGCTCGGACGCACGGCCCAGGTCGCCGCTGCGCGTCGCGCGCTCCTCTTCGCTCTTGGCCTCGTCGAGCTGACCCTTGAGCTCCTGCACGTGGTCGATGGCGTTCTTCTGGTTGAGCCAGCCGGCCTTTTGCACGTTGAGCTTTTCTTGGACCTCGGCAATCTCCTGGCGCAGGGCTTCCAGACGCTCCTTGGAGGCGTCGTCGGTCTCCTTCATGAGCGCCTGCTCCTCGATCTGCAGCTGGGTGAGCTGGCGCGTGGTGGCGTCAATCTCGACCGGCATGCTGTCGAGCTCCATGCGCAGGCGACTTGCGGCCTCATCGACCAGGTCGATGGCCTTGTCGGGCAGGAAGCGGTCGGCGATGTAGCGATCGGAGAGGTCGGCGGCGGCCACGAGCGCGCTGTCGGTGATGTGCACGCCGTGGAAGATCTCGTACTTCTCCTTGAGGCCACGCAGGATCGAGATGGTGTCCTCGACGGTAGGCTCGCTCACCATAACGGTCTGGAAACGACGGGCGAGCGCCGCGTCCTTCTCGATGTACTTACGGTACTCGTCGAGCGTGGTCGCGCCGATCGCGTGCAGGTCGCCGCGGGCGAGCGCCGGCTTGAGGATGTTACCGGCGTCCATGGAGCCCTCGGTAGCGCCCGCGCCCACGATGGTGTGGAGCTCATCGATGAACAGGATGACCTTACCCTCGGACTTCTGCACCTCCTTGAGCACGGCCTTCAAGCGGTCCTCGAACTCGCCGCGGTACTTGGCGCCGGCGACCAGCGCGCTCATGTCGAGCTCGATGAGGTCGCGGTCGCGCAGGGTGCTCGGCACGTCGCCGGCCACGATACGCTGGGCGATGCCCTCGACGATGGCCGTCTTGCCGACGCCCGGCTCGCCGATGAGCACGGGGTTGTTCTTGGTGCGGCGGGACAGAACCTGGATGGTACGGCGAATCTCGTCGGTACGACCGATGACCGGGTCGAGCTTGCCGGCACGGGCGAGGTCGCAGATGTTGCGGCCGTACTGCTCCAGCGCTTCAAACTGGGTCTTGTCCTCGGCAGACGTCACGCGGTCATCGCCGCGCAGCTCCTCGTAGACCTGCTCGATACGCTCCTTGGTAACGCCGGCGTCGCGCAGCACGCGACCCGCCTCGCCCTTGTCCTCGGCAAGCGCCATCAGCAGATGCTCGGTCACCACAAAGCTGTCGCCCATCTTGGTGGCCTTCTTCTCGGCCTTTTCGATCACGCGGACGAGCTCGTTGGAAAAACCCATCTGCTGGCCTTCGCCCGAAACCTTGGGCGCGCGGTCGATGGCATCCTGTGTGGAACGTGCGAGCTGAGCTGGGTCAGCACCGATGCGCTCGATAATCACGGAGATATTGCGCTCGCCGGCACCGAGCAGGGCGGACAGCAGGTGAATCGGCTCCACCGCGCCAGCCTGCGCGTCGGCAGCCGTGCTCATGGCGGTCTGCAGCGCCTCGCGCGACGTCATTGCTAGCTTATCGATTCTCATGGAATCACCTCTCTTGGGGCGGCCGCCCTACGGGGCGGCTTCACGTTGTTCGAGAAGTATTGTTGCCAGGTTTGTACGATCTTATACACAAATCTAAGTCTCTATATATAAGATTTTCTGAGTGATTGAGAGATAGGGAGCAGGCACGCTCACCCGCTACGGCCTCGTCCCCTTACTATCTCAATCTGTAACATCTAGCGGCTGTTTATGGCTCTAGATGTTACAGATCGAGACGAAATGACCAGCGGCACCCGTTTGTCTCAATCTGTAACATCTACTCGGCAAATAGAGCTCTACCTGTTACAGATTGAGACAAACAAAAGACACCCGAATCGAAAATCTAAATCTGTAACACCAGGCCCACTTTTAGCGGCCAAGATGTTACAGATCGAGACAAACAGAAACCACCACAAAGGTTCCCCAATGTGGTGGTTCTTGTGCGCTAGATTGCGCCGTACTCCTTGAGGAGTTTGGCGATGTCGGTTCCCTCGACCTTCTTGAGCACTTCTTTGAGAGCAATCCGCTCAACCATAGGCAGCTTCATGCTGGTGATGGGCTCACCGTCGCGTAGTTTAACGCTGCTCATAAGGAGGTCACGCACGTCAAAGACCGAACCCCAGACCTCGGGTACGCCGCGGTCGACATCGCAGAGCGTGTAGACGGCTTCCATACCGGTGCGCATGGAGTACTCAGTCGTAAAGATCGTGTCACGCGGCGTCTCGGCAAACTGGCCCAGGAACGCGAAGTTCACGGCGCCATCGGGCACCACGTCGGGGCGGTCGCCTGCTTCACGCGGCATAAAGAAGGCGGTGATGTAGGGCATCATGACGGGCACGGTGTTGGCGTGATTTGCCGCCAGCTCAACAATCTTATCCTCGGGAACGCCCAGGTGATACAGCCATTCCTGGCAAATCTCCTCGCCGGTGCAGTCGCGCATGGCCTTCTTGACGTAGTTGCCGGGCTTGTCGGTAAACAGGCCATACACCCACACGCAAAGCTGGTCTTTGGGCTGATCGCGGAACTGCTGTTGGCGGTTGATCGTCCAGCTCATAAGCCAGCCCGAATCCTCGCAGGTCACAATGCCACCGGTCACGACGTGCCCGGTAAAGGGATCGCGATGGCAGATCTTTTGGATATAGGGCACAATCTCGCCGTCGAGCGTGGTGACCGTGGCGCTCATCCAGTTGCTCTTCTCGGGGTCACCGCAGAACTTATCGGGATGACCAAAGCTCGGATCTTGCGCTGCGATACGACGCCACATGTCCCAACCGCCACCGGGGCGAATCGTCGGATCCCATGCGGCGGGCTTATCCTGCGCGCCGATCGTCGAGTTTTCCACACAGCCGCCGTTGGTGATAAAGACCAGGTCATCCTCAGTGAGGTCGATGTTCGAAATCTCGCCTGCATGCGTCACGGTGATGCGACGCGCGACCTTCTTGGTGCTCGTACTGTAGGGGTTGCGCGCAAAGGCGGCCTGCTGGATGCGCTGAATCGTGTCCTGGCCGGTGCCAGTGACGGCGCGGCGCGGACCCTCGCCGCCGCCCACCTCAAACACCACGTTTTCGACCTTGGTGTCAAAGTGGAACTGCACGCCGTGCGCCTCGAGATAGCGCTGCATGGGCAGAATCATCGACTCGTACTGGTTGTAGCGGGTGAAGCGCAGGGCGCTAAAGTCGGGCAGACCCGCGATGTGGTGGATGTAGCGGCGGATATAGAGCTTCATCTCGAGCGCCGAGTGCCAGTTCTCAAAGGCGAACATGGTGCGCCAGTACATCCAGAAATTCGAGTTGAGCACCTCGTCGTCAAAGAAATCGGTGATGGGACGGTTCGCCAGCTCCTCGTCGGGCGTAAAGAACAGATCCATGATCTCGGTCGCTGCCTTGTCCGACAGGCCGAACTTGCCATCGGTGCCGCCGTCTTGGCCACGGTTCTTAGTCGAGCGGCACAGCGAGTAGTTGGGATCCTCCTTATTGAGCCAGTAGTACTCGTCGAGCACGGAGATGTCCGGATCTTCAATCGAGGGAATGGAGCGGAAAAGATCCCACATGACCTCAAAGTGGTTGTCCATCTCGCGGCCGCCGCGCATGACATAGCCCACGCCGGGGATGTCGGCACCATCGCAGGCGCCGCCCGCAACGGGGTCCTTTTCGAGGATATGGATGTGGCTTCCGGGCATTTGCGCATCGCGCACCAGATAGCAGGCTGCGGTAAGCGCGCCCAGGCCGGTGCCGATGATGTAGGCGCTCTTGTGGTCGATGCCCGCAGGCTTCTTGGGACGAGCAAAGGCTTCATAGTTTCCACTTGAATAGTACATGGTTCCTCCTTGCTAACGAAGTTCGTTAACAAGCTTTTGCCCTGATCAACGCAGCCTAGCCGATACAAGATCGTCACCTTGTACGATTTTTAATCAACGGGGGCGGATTGTACAAATCTGCTTGGCTTTGGTCTCCCAAGGTCATGCCGGGCCGGGTTTCGGTTTGGGAAGTGGGCTTCGCTAACTTCCCAAACCGAAACCCGGCCCGGCATGACGCACTTGGTCGCTTTGCGCTCCAACGTGAAATAGTCAAAATCTCGCCAGCGCTGCGTCAATCTGGCCTTCGCATATTTTGGAAACGCGCTCGGCTACTGTGCTCGGGTCCTCGGCCATGCCTGCGGCAATCCAGTCGAGCATTACACCTATAAATGCATGTGCGAAAAAGCGGGACAGAAAGTCCTTGTCGCCTTGTGAGATGTTCTTGCCCGCGGCGTGCTCTTCGACCACGCCTTCGATCAGGTCGAATGTCACGGGCTGCAGAAAACGCTGGATGCGCTCGGCGCTCACACAGTGATAGACGTTCATGATAAAGGGCTTGTTGTCGCGCACCGCGAGCATGATGTTTTCCAGGCCCACCTGCCAGGTATCGGCCGTCTTGTTGTTGGCGAGCGCGCGGCCGGCGTCTTCCTCACATGCCCATTCAACCAGGTCGTAGATGTCCTGAAAGTGATAGTAGAACGTCATGCGGCTGACCCCGCAGTCCTCAGTGAGGTCCGCGATGGTGATCTTAGTCAGTGGCTTTTGAAGCAGTAGTCGCTTAAGAGAATCTTCCAACGCGCGCTTTGTCAGTTGTCCAGCCATTGCTCTCCCGCCATCAAAGTTGAATCATGAAATATTCCCATGGTACCCCGCATGCAATCACCATCCACGAAGGGAACAGACACCTTTGTGGTGGTCGCGCTCTCTACTCTTTCGCCGAACCCGTGCTTCCCGATTCGGCGTTCCAGGGCATCTCATCCTCGAACAGCCATGTACGGGCAGATCCACTATCGCGTGCAGTCTGCGGGTCGGGTAAGCAGGTCTGTTTATAGGCATCTTGGATACACTTGCCCATAAAATCGTTGAGCTCGGTCTGGTCGCCCTCCATGACATAGGCGACATCGCCGTCCATGATGTAGATGCTCGGACCCTCATTGCCCTCGTAGCCCGGATCGTACGAAACATCACATAACTTGGCGCCATTCGTGGTGTCCAACTCGATGGACGAGCGGTATCCGCCAACCATGTCGTTCGCCTTTGCTCGATAGGACGCATATCCATACCAACGCTTGAAGGTTTTACCCTTGAGTAGCTCGGACGCCCTATCGATCAGGCTTGTATCCGTGGTATAGCGCATGGCCCCAAGCTGAATGCGCGGATAATTGCTAATTCCCAGCGCAGCCGGTTGCTCATCAAAATCAACAGTAATGGTCTCGGGCTTGTCGTCGCCGGTCAGAAGTTCGATAGATTGAATCACAGGCTTAACCACCGGTTCCGTCACCGCAGCAGGTAGCAATGCCATGCCGACAACGCCCGCGCCAACCACGGCGATCGCAAGCGCCAAGACAATCAATCCAATACGGGTTGAACGGCTCACGGCAAAACACCTCACAATACAAACCTGCGACGTGCGCTAATGATACCGCCAGCTAACACTATCACCAAAAGAAACCGTCCACTCCCCACCACCACGAAAGGGACAGGCCCTTTTGTGGTGGTTTTCGACTCTGGCGCTCAACTGTCTCGATCCATAACATCTAGCTGCCGTTTTGGACCTCAGATGTTACAGATTGAGATGAAATGTTCAGCAGCTCCCGTTTATCTAAATCTGTAACAACTACTCGGCAAATAGAGGTCCACCTGTTACAGATTGAGATAAACCTCGGACACCACCAAGGCGCCCGTCCCCAATGCGGTGCTTCGACAAAAAGAAGCCGCCCCGATAACAGGGGCGGCATCAAGCAAGTCTATTTATTAGCGTCCCTCAAGACCCAACGAGAGCGTCGCGGTAGCCCCGGACACACCTTTCCCTCGGGCGGCCCTCGCGAAGCGCGTGAGCACGAGGGAAAGGTGTGTCCGGGGCGCACAGCAACGTTACTCGGCAGCGGCCTTGAACTTGTTGTAGTTGATCAGACAGCCGGCCTTGACGATGGCACGCTCCTCCGCCGTCATATCGGCAATGTAGAGCTCAATCTGCTCGACCGCACCATCGCCGCGTACTACGTACGCGGCGATGTTCTTCAGGTCGCCATCGAGCGCGGCGCGGATACCCGGCACAAAGACGTAGTCGCCCACCTCAAAGTTGGGCTCCGTCTCCATCTGGAAGGGCACCATGCCCCAGTTCATCACGTTGGAGCGATAGCGCTTGGTGGCGTACTCGTGGACGATGTTGGCCAGACCGCCGATCACGCGCTGGCAGCTCGCGGCCTGCTCGCGGGCGCTGCCGTCGCCGGGCTTCTTGGCGTAAATCATGGAACCGAACTCGGTCGCCTTGGCATCGGCCGCGACACCCGCGCCGGCCAGCGCCTCAAACACACCGGCAAGCTCGACATCGAGCACCGACAGGTCACCCGCGGACTCGCCGGCAACGCGACGCTTCTCCACAGCGTCAACCTCCTTGGAGCGGCCCACGTAGGCAGGGTCGCGGCGGCTGAGCGTAAACTCGGCCAGGCCCAGCGGGTTGGAGCGGAAGGAGCTCGTCTCGCCCGAGGGAATGAGCTCGTCGGTCGTGGTGACCGGGTCCATGATCTTGGAGCACACCTTGAGCAGAATGTCGTCGCCGAGCGGCTCCATCGCAGGCCACGGCTTGATATTGGGACCTTCGACCAGCTCGTCGGCAGGCTCGGCCTTGCCAAAGCCCCAGTATACGCGCTTCTTGTAGGGAGCGTCGTCGAAGGTGTACTCGCAGGCCTCGTCCCAAGTCTCCTCGGGCAGATCGGTCGCCGGAGTGAGCACGCCGCCGTTGGCCGCGGTCGCCGCAATGGAGCGGGCGTCCATCAGGGCCACGGCACTCAGCTGGCCATTGCCCGGCTTGGAACCCTCGCGGTTGGGGAAGTTGCGCGTGGTGTGGCGGATGGACAGCCCGTTGTTGGCGGGCGTGTCGCCGGCGCCAAAGCACGGACCGCAGAACGCCGTGCGCACGATCGCACCGGCCTCCATGAGGTCGTACATATAGCCGCGACGCGTGAGCTCAAGCGCCACGGGCTGGCTTGTGGGATAGACCGACAGCGAGAACTCGCCGCAGCCGGTATTGGCGCCCTTGAGCACGCGGGCAGCCTGCACCACGGAGTCGTAGTTGCCGCCCGAGCAGCCGGCGATAACGCCCTGCTGCACGTGCAGCTTGCCGTCGACGATCTTATCGAGCAGGCTAAAGTGCGTCTTGCCCTCGCCGATCTTGGCGGCCTCAAGTTCCACCTCGTGCAGGATGTCCTCGAGGTTCTCGTTGAGCTCGTCAATCTCAAAGCCGTTGGAAGGATGGAACGGCAGCGCGATCATGGGCTTGATGCTCGACAGGTCGACCTCGACGCAGCCGTCGTAGTAGGCAACATCGGCGGGCTTGAGCTCGCGGTAGTCGTCGCCGCGGCCGTGCATGGTCAAAAACGCGTGCGTGTCCTCGTCGGTTGCCCAGATGGAGGAAAGGCAGGTGGTCTCGGTGGTCATGACGTCGACGCCGTTGCGGTAGTCGGTCGTCATGCTCGCGATACCCGGGCCCACGAACTCCATGACCTTGTTCTTGACGTAGCCCTTAGCAAAGACGGCGCGGATGATGGCGAGCGCCACGTCGTGCGGGCCGACGCCGGGACGCGGGGCGCCCGTGAGGTAGATGGCAACGACACCGGGATAAGCGACGTCGTAGGTGTCGCGCAGCAGCTGCTTGGCCAGCTCGCCGCCGCCCTCGCCCACGGCCATGGTGCCCAGGGCGCCGTAGCGGGTGTGCGAGTCCGAACCCAGAATCATCTTGCCACAACCGGCGAAGTTCTCGCGCATAAAGGAGTGGATGACCGCGATGTGCGGCGGGACGAAGATGCCGCCGTACTTCTTGGCCGCAGAGAGGCCAAAGACGTGATCGTCCTCGTTGATGGTGCCGCCCACAGCGCACAGCGAGTTATGGCAGTTGGTAAGCACGTAGGGCAGCGGGAACTGCTCCATGCCCGAGGCACGCGCCGTCTGGATGATGCCGACGAAGGTGATGTCGTGGCTCGCCATGGCGTCGAAGCGAATCTTGAGCGCCTCGGGGTCGCCGGACGTATTGTGTGCCTGAAGAATCGAATACGCGATGGTGCCACGCTTGGCATCCTCGGGCGTCTGCGTAATACCGCGCTCAGCAGCCTCGGCCGCAGGCACAACCTCGCTGCCACGGCGCAGGTAGATGCCGTCCTCGTACAGCTTGACCATACTGTCTCCCACTCTGCCCAAAAGATTTGGGCGCATAGCATACATTCGTTCAATATCGTGCCATAGAACGGTTGCGAGTGGGTTACGAATCTGCGCGTTCACTTTATCTCAGTAAAGCATAAGGCGAGCCGGGGGCGGGAAGACGGGTTTGGCGCACGGAATGTCCCCAAGTGCCGGCAGAAAAGGAACGTCCCCAAGTGCCGAAATGACGAGAGTGGATAATCTCCCACTTTGAGCCTGCACATAGGCCAAAAACGGGAGATTATCCACTCTCATTCTGTGGGCACTCATTTAAGTACGTCCCCAATGAGTGCCCGGCGGCGCCGGCGGAACTACAGGTCGCCGCCCGTGCCCAGTAACTTGCGCATGACTTGCTCGGGGTTGACCGAGCCATCGCGCGGGGCCAGTGCGGTGATCTTCTTCTGCATCTTGTACTCGTGCAGCTCGTCCTCGAGCTGGCGCACGCGGGCGCGGAGCTTCTCGTTTTCGCGCTCGCGCTCCTCGGCACGCTCCTTCATATCGAGAATGCGCACCACGCCGGCAAGGTTGATGCCCTCATCGGTCAGCTGGTTGATGAGCTCCAGGCGCTCGATATCGGCACGCGAATACAGGCGCGTGTTGCCGCCCGAGCGCTGGGGGTTCACCAGGCCCTTGGACTCGTAGACGCGCAGAGTCTGCGGGTGCATGCCGGTCAGCTCAGCCGCCACGCTGATCATGTACAGCGGTTTGTTCCTATTGTCCTCGGCCATGCTACCTGACCCCTTTCCGTTTCGCACGTCTACATCATAAGCCCGCGGACGCGGGCGGGCACACAGGCGCCCTAGTACGTCGCCTTGTAACGGTTGACCTTCTCGCGATAGTCGCGCGTGTCGGCCTCGCGCAGTTTGGTCATCGCGTCGCGCTCGTCATCGGATAGGTTCGTGGGAACCTGCACCCTGATCTCGACGAGCAGCGCACCCGTGCGGCCGCGGTGCTTAACGTCGGGCGCGCCCATTTCCTTAAAGCGGAACTTCTTGCCCGTCTGGGTACCCGCGGGCACCTTCAGACGAACCGTCGCGCCACCGGGCGTGGGCACGTCCACCGTGCAGCCGAGTGCCGCCTCGTAGACCGAAATCGGCACCTCCATGGTCACATCGGCGCCCTTGCGCTTAAACAGCGGGTGCTCCTCCACGTGCGTGGTCACGACCAGGTCGCCGCGCTCGCCGCCGGCGACGCCGTACTCGCCGCGACGCTTGTAGCGCAGCTTGCCGCCATCCACGGCGCCCGCAGGCACCGAGACCGTGATGGTCTGCTGCTCGCCCGTCGAGGGAATGCGGTAGGTGACCTTGTGCGTCACGCCGCGGAATGCGTCCTCGGCCGTTACGTCGACAGTCAGCGACAGGTCGCCGCCCTTGCGCGCGCGACTGCGGCCCGCGCCGGCACCGGCATTACCCGCGGCCCCGGCAAAGCCCGAGCCCCAATCGCTGCCCCAGGCGCCGTTGCCGCTAAAGATGCTGTCGAAGATATCACCCCAGCCGCTGGCGCCCGCGCCGGCGCCGTAGCCACCGCTATACGCGCCGCCCGCGCCCGGCATGCCGCCGAACATGAGCATCTGGTCGTACTCTTTGCGCTTCTTCTCGTCCGAAAGCGTCTCGTAGGCCTCGCTGATCTCCTTGAACTTGGCCTCGTCGCCGCCGGCATCGGGGTGATATTTTTGCGCGAGCTTGCGAAACGCGCTCTTGATCTCTTTGTCGGAGGCGCTCTTGGATACGCCCAGGATGTCATAGAAGGTTTTGCCTGCAGCCATCGTAGCTCCTCTCCTGTTTCATCCACCGTCCAACGGGCGGCGGCTCATACTGTCATATGGCACTAGGCCAGAAAGGGCCCCGGGTGTTGCCCCGGGGCCCTTCTCAATTACTCCTCGGTGCTCTCGGCCGTGTCGGCCGCAGCATCCTCGGGCGCCGCTTCGGGCTCCGGTGCGGGGCGCTTCTCGCCACCGTAGGTCACCGTCACCATCGCGGAACGCAGGATGCGGTCCGCCATGCGGTAGCCCTTCTGGTACACGTCGTTGACGGTCTCGTCGTACTGCGACGCGTCCTCGACGCGACCCACGGCCTGGTGCTCGAGCGGATCGAACGCCTCGCCCTTGGGGTCGATGGGCTCAACGCCCTCGTGTGCAAACACATCGAGCAGCTTGGCATGCACCGCATCGACGCCGTCGACGAACTGCTTAAAATCGTCGGCAAGCTCCTGGCTGCGGGCATGGTCGATCGCACGCTCGATATCGTCGACCACCGGCAGCAGCGCGGTGACGAGCTTCTCGGTCGCGCGCTCGCGCTCGGCGATGCGCTCGTTGGCGGTGCGACGACGGAAGTTCTCCCAGTCGGCCTGCAGACGGGCGGTGCGCTCGGTGGCGTCCTTTGCCTTGTCCTCGGCGGCCTTCTGAGCCTCTGCCGCAGCATCGAGCTCATGACGAACGTCGGCAAGCTCCTTCTGGGCCTGCTCGAACTTGAACTTAAAGTCGTTGTCGGCGGCTTCCTCACCGGCGCGGATAGCGGCTTCCACCATCTCGTCCTCGGTCATCGTCGCCTCCTTGTTGGAATCCTCTACCTGGTTCTCGGCAGCCTCGGCGGCCGGGGCCTCGTTGGCCTCGGTATCGTCTACGGCCTCTACGGGAATCTTCACGTCCTTCTCCTCAGAGTCAACGGGGGCGGCGCTGGTGGCAGCCGCCTCCGTGCGAGCTTTACAGTCGGACATGATTACTTGTCCTCGTCGTCTACAACCTCGTAGTCGGCGTCGACCACATCGTCGTCGGTCTGGGCGCCGGCGGCACCGTCGGTCTGCTGCTGAGCGTCGGCGTAGACAACCTGAGCCAGCTCGTAGGCCACGGACTGCAGGGACTCGCCAGCGGCCTTGATGGCCTCGACGTCAGAGCCCTCGAGCGCCTTCTTGGCGTCGGCGATAGCGGCCTCGGCCTTGGACTTCACATCGGCGGAAACCTTGTCGCCCAGCTCGGTGAGGGTCTGCTCGGTGGAGTAGCACAGGCTGTCGGTCTGGTTGCGGACCTCGACCTCTTCCTTCTGCTTCTTGTCCTCCTCGGCATGAGCCTCGGCGTCCTTGACCATACGATCGACTTCGTCGTCGGAAAGCGCGGTAGAGCCGGAGATGGTGATCTGCTGCTCCTTGCCGGTGCCCTTGTCCTTAGCGGAGACCTTGACGATGCCGTTGGCGTCGATGTCGAAGGTGACCTCGATCTGCGGCACGCCGCGGCGGGCGGCCGGGATACCGGTCAGCTGGAACTTACCAAGCGACTTGTTGTCGCGGGCAAGCTCGCGCTCGCCCTGGAGCACGTTGATCTCGACGCTGGTCTGGTTGTCGGCAGCGGTGGAGTAGACCTCGGTCTTGGAGGTCGGGATCGTGGTGTTGCGGTCGATCATCTTGGTCATGATGCCGCCCATGGTCTCGACACCCAACGACAGCGGGGTAACGTCGAGCAGCAGGATGCCCTCGACGTCGCCGGTGAGCACGCCACCCTGGACGGCAGCGCCGTCGGCAACGACCTCGTCGGGGTTCACGGACATGTTGGGCTGCTTGCCGGTCATGGTCTTGACGAGCTCCTGGACGGCGGGCATACGGGTGGAGCCGCCGACGAGGATGACCTCGGTCAGATCAGAGAGCTTGAGCTTAGCGTCGCGCAGGGCGTTGGTGACAGGCTGCTTGCAGCGCTCGAGCAGGTCGCGGGTGATCTTCTCGAACTCTGCGCGGGTCAGCGTGTAGTTGAGGTGCAGCGGGCCGGACTGGTTCATGGTGATGAACGGCAGGTTGATGGTGGACTGCTGGGCGGCGGAGAGCTCCTTCTTGGCGTTCTCGGCGGCCTCCTTCAGACGCTGCAGGGCCATGGGGTCCTGACGCAGGTCGACACCGTTCTCCTGCTGGAACTTGTCGGCCATCCAGTCGATGACGCGCTGATCCCAGTCGTCGCCGCCCAGGTGGTTGTCGCCCGAGGTGGACAGAACCTCAAACACGCCGTCGGCGAGGTCGAGGATGGAGACGTCGAAGGTGCCGCCGCCCAGGTCGAAGACCAGAATGCGCTGGTCGGAACCCTGCTTGTCCAGGCCATAGGCCAGAGCAGCAGCGGTCGGCTCGTTGACGATACGCTTGACGTTGAGGCCGGCGATCTTACCGGCGTCCTTGGTGGCCTGACGCTGGGCGTCGTTGAAGTAGGCCGGGACGGTGATGACGGCGTCGGTGACGGTCTCGCCCAGATACTTCTCGGCGTCGGCCTTCATCTTTGCGAGCACCATGGCGCTCACCTGCTCGGCGGTGTAATCCTTGCCCTCGATGTCGACGACGGCACGGCCGCCCTGACCCTCCTTAACCTCATACGGCACGGTCTTGAGCTCGGAGGTGCACTCGGAGTACTTACGGCCCATGAAGCGCTTGATGGAGAACACGGTGTTCTTGGGGTTGGTGACAGCCTGGTTCTTAGCGGCCTTACCCACGACGCGGTCGCCGTCGGCACGGAAGCCCACGACGGACGGGGTGGTGCGGTCGCCCTCGGCGTTCACGATGATGGTCGGAGAACCGCCCTCGAGGACGGCCATAGCGGAGTTAGTAGTACCAAGGTCGATACCAAGAATCTTGCCCATTAGAAATTCCCTCTCTCTTGTGCGTTTGCGCCGCCTCGGCGGTCTGTCGCGCGGTGCTTCGGCTTGTCTTTCAGGATGTAGTGTATCCCCTTATGGACCGGAATATACAAAATCTAAGTCAATTCATATAAGATTTCTTATTGCTCAGAGTTTAGGTTCGCAAAATCGCAGGCAGAAGCGCTATTTGAGTTCTCGGCAAATCTATTGAGATCTATGTAGAGATGGCTGAGGTTTGGGTCCCGGAGCTCTGCATGTCATTTCTAGCCCGTCCACAAATGGCAGGATACTTGCTCAATCGCTCAATATTTTGAGTCACCTTTAGCTAACATTTGCGCAGCTCGGCGACCCCACCTGCGTGTTTTTTAGTAAGCCGCGGCATACTCGGCGAACGGTATGAAGATGCCGGCCAGAGGGTATTGCAAACGGTCGCTCCCGTGGTATGTTTTTGCCCGAATCAAACCGACGCGCATCGCCTGTAGCGTCGGTCAACAGAGAGGAAACTACCATGGCTCATCCCGTAATTGATGCCGACGAGTGCATCGCTTGTGGCGTTTGCGTCGACTCCTGCCCCGCTGGCGTTCTGGAGCTCCAGGACGTCGCTACCGTCGCTGACGAGGACTCCTGCGTCGCCTGTGGCGCTTGCCAGGACGCTTGCCCCGCTGGCGCGATCACCGAGATCGTCGAGGAGTAACAACTCCCCCACTTGCACACTCAAAAGTACACCGTGCACAATAAGGAGGCCTCCGCATCGCCGCGGAGGCCTCCTTATTTTGTTTGTGCGGATAACTAATTTGGCACCGCCGCAGGTTGAGCATAAGTCAGCGAAAACGCCCCTAAGCGAGCAAGGTGACGTGAAAGAGGAGGGAAGCGTACTTCGGTACGCGACCGACGATTGAACGTCAGATTGCCGCTTAGGGGCGTTTGCAGCGTCGGCTACGATAGGTCGCCCTCGTAGGGCATAAGGTCTGCGAGGTAGCCTTTCTCCTTGAGCATAGTCTCGATCTCGTCGAGGGTCCGCTCGTCTTCCGCCGCGATGCGATGGAAGTGGTAGCCGCTCGTCACCGTCAGCAGCGGGAAACTCTTGCCGCTGGCAATACCCTCCAGATAGCGCTCGATATCGCGACGGTTGCGAATGTCCAGGTCGGCCGTGATCTTGCCATACACGCGGTGGTTGACAATCACGTTGAGCACGGCGCCGCCCGCGTCGACGATGCTCGTGAGCTCGTCACCCGCCTGCTCCACGCCATGGTGCACCTTGACCAGGCGCGTGGGCACCGCTGGGCTGCTCGGAGCCTCCTGCAGTACGTAGCCGCGATTGGTGGCAACGATGTCGTGCCCATCGGCACGCAGCAGGGCGATGTCCTGCACGACAACCTGGCGGCTCACACCCACCTCGCGCGCAAGCGCACCGCCCGATACGGGGCCTTTGGCTCCCTCGAGCACGCCCATGATGGCACGGCGACGCTCGCGGGCGTTCATTATTTACCGTCCAGCAGACGCAGGTGCTTAAGCGAGAGGTCGAGGATCGGCGCGGAGTGCGTCAGCGCTCCCGAGCTAATAAAGTCAACACCCAGGTCGGCCAGGGCGCGAATGTTGTCGGCGTCCACGTTGCCCGAGCACTCGGTCTTGGCGCGGCCGGCGATAAGCTCAATCGCGGCAGCCATGTCATCGTGGGTCATGTTGTCGAACATGATGATATCGGCACCGGCCTCCACGGCCTCGCGCACCATGTCCAGGTTCTCGCACTCGATCTCGACCGTCGTGGTAAACGATGCATGGGCGCGCGCCATCTCGATCGCACGCGTCACGCCGCCGGCGGCGTCGATGTGGTTGTCCTTGAGCATGACGGCCGTCGACAGGTTGTAGCGGTGGTTGCTGCCGCCGCCGATCTCGACCGCCGCCTTCTCAAACACGCGCATGCCCGGCGTGGTCTTGCGTGTGTCGACAAGCACGGTCTTGGTGCCCTCGAGCGCCGCGGCCATGCTGTGCGTGTAGGTAGCGATACCGCTCATGCGCTGCAGGTAGTTGAGTGCCACGCGTTCGCCCGAAAGCAGCACGCGCGCATCGCCGCGCACCTGGCCCACATGGTCGCCGGCGTGCACCTCGTCACCGTCGGCAACATCAAACAGCACCGAGCTCTGCGAATCCAGCAGCTCAAAGGTGCGGGCAAACACATCCAAGCCGGCGATGATGCCGTCGGCCTTGGCGATAAGCTCAACGGTAGCGGGACGCGCTGTGGGGCACACGCTCGCCGTGCTCACGTCCTCAAACGTAATGTCCTCGCGCAGAGCCTGCAGAATCAGATCATCGACGACGAGCTTCATGGTAATGGGATTCATGGTCTACTCCTCCACGGCCTGCGTGCCGGCGGCACGGGCCAAATCATCGATTGCCAGGGTGTCGGCGCTCAGAGCGCGATGGCGGCCATCGAGCGCGGGTTCGCCCGCCTGCTCCACGGCCAGCGACTTGCCGGTGCGCATGTACCACGCAGCGCGGCGACCCCAGACCAGCGCCTCGAGCAGGCTGTTGGAAGCCAGGCGATTCTTGCCGTGAACGCCGTTGCAGGCTGTCTCGCCCGCGGCATAGAGCTCGGGCATCGAGGTGCGGCCGTCCTTATCGACCCACACGCCGCCCATAAAGTAGTGCTGCGTGGGCGTGACGGGAATGGGCTCGTCCAAGATGTCGCGGCCGTCCTCCAGACAACGCGCGCGGATGTTGGCAAAGTGCCCGGTCACCACGTCGCGCTCGACGGGGGCAAAGCTCAGCCACTCGTGCTCGGTACCGTCGAGCTTCATCTGCTCGCGAATAGCGGCGGCGACCACATCGCGCGGCTGCAACTCGTCGGTAAAGCGCTCGCCGGCGGCGTTGAGCAAAATCGCGCCCTCGCCACGGCAGCTCTCGCTGATCAGGAAGGTGCGACCCGGCTGCGGCGAGAACAGCCCCGTGGGGTGGATCTGCACGTAGTCCAGGTGCTCCATCTTAATGCCATGCTCCTGAGCAATATAGCAGGCATCGCCGGTGAGCTGCGGGTAGTTGGTCGAGTGGTCGTATACGCCGCCGATGCCGCCCGTCGCCCACAGCGTGTGGCGGGCATGGATCTTAAACGGCTCGCCGGCATGCACGCCCTCGGTGGCATTTACCAGCTCGTCGGCGGGGCGGACCGAATCGCCCTCGTCCACGGCAACAGCGACGACACCAGTGCACACTGTGGCCCCATCGCGTTCGGCCGTCAGGATGTCAGTCATGGCCACGTGCTCAAAAATCTGCACGTTGTCCAGCTTGCGGACGGCCTGGAGCAGCTTGGTCGTGATCTCCTTGCCCGTAATGTCGGCATGGAAGGCGATGCGCGGGCGGCTGTGCGCGCCCTCGCGGGTAAAGTCGAGGCCGCCGTCGGCCTTGCGCTCAAAATCCACGCCCATGGCCAGCAGGTCGTTGATGACCGAGCGGCTCGAGCGGATCATGATGTCTACGCTCTCGCGGCGGTTCTCGTAGTGGCCGGCGTGCATGGTGTCCTCAAAGAAGGCATCGTAGTCCGAGCCCTCGGGCAGCACACAGATGCCGCCCTGAGCGAGCATCGAATCGCACTCGTCGACCGCGCCCTTGGAGAGCATGATCACGCGCGCACTCGTCGGCAGATTGAGGGCCGCGTACAGGCCTGCCACGCCGCAGCCGGCAATGACGACATCGCACTCCATGTCGGGGTATTGTTTGGTTTCCACAGGAATCCTCTCCCTTGAATGTGACATAAGGGACCGCCCCTCATGCCGCATTGTTCTAGCGCGCCGCGTACTCGAGCATGCGGTCGAGCGTGAGCTTGGCCTGATCGGCGGCCTCGTCCGACACGCCGATCTGCACCTCGCCCTCGCCCGTCTCCAGGCAGCGCACGAGCTTTTCGAGCGTGATGAGATCCATGTTGACGCAGGTGGGCTGCACCGCGGGGAAGTAGAACTTCTTGCCGGTGCCCTGGCAGCGGCGCTCGAGCTCGTAGAGCACGCCACGGACCGTCACGATAATGAATTCGCTCGCGTCCGACTCCTCGGCATACTTGATGATGCCGGCGGTGGAGCCAATGTAGTCGGCCTCGGCAAGGACATCGGCCTTACACTCAGGGTGCGCCAGCACGAGCGCGTCGGGATGCGCCTCTTGCGCATCGACGATCTGCTCGACGGTGATGATATGGTGGCGCGGGCAGTAGCCATTGTTGAGGATGACGTGCTTTTGCGGCACCTGCTCGGCTACAAAGCGGCCCAGGTTTTGATCGGGGATAAACAGGACGTGCTGCTGCGGCAGCTCGGACACGATCTTGACGGCGTTGGAGCTGGTGACGCACACGTCGCTCCAGCTCTTGATCTCGACCGTCGAGTTGACGTAGCAGACCACGGCCAGGTCGTCGCCATACTCGGCGCGGGCGGCGTCGACCGTCTCGCGCTTGACCATGTGAGCCATGGGGCAGTCTGCGCCTGGCTCGGGCAGCAGCACGGTCTTAGTGGGATTGAGCAGCTTGGCACTCTCGCCCATAAACTCCACGCCGCACAGCACGATGGCCTGCTGCGGCAGGCTCTTGGCGAGCTTTGCCAGGTAGAAGCTGTCGCCGACGTAATCGGCCACAGCCTGGACCTCGGGCGCCACGTAATAGTGTGCCAGGATCACCGCGTCGCGTTGGGTTTTTAGTTGCCGAATGGCCTCGACGAGCTCTGCGGGCACCAGTGCCGCACGCTCCGTTGCCGTCGTTGCCGATGCTAGGCCGGCCGCGATATCGCGTGCAAGCTCCGATGCATCCATGTTCGCGCTCTGTGCCATCAAGGCCCCTCTCTTTTGGCGAATCTTGGGGCTTTAGTATGACACCTAGGTTTACAGCTGACAAGACAGCTGTAAACCTAGGTGTAAAGTTGAAATAAAGATTCAATCATGTAGCAGGTCCATTTTCGAACTGACAAGCTGAGGATAGCCGAGCTCTCGATAGCGCAGGAGGCATCTTTCGCCACCGCAATACCGCTCGGCGCGAGTTGCACGACGTGGGGCGCAAATGGGACACGCCTCCGCGAGCGGTCCGCACCCAATGTGGCAAAATCGAACTACTAAGGGGGCTCAGAATGCTCAAAATCATCGCCTGCGACGACGACGTCGCCTTTCTAGATAACCTGCACCGCATGGTCAACCGCTGGTCTGCCGAGACGGGTACGGCGGTCGATGTTGCGCTCGTTACGCGCGGCGAGGACCTGCTGGCACGCCATGCCGCATCGCGCGCCGACATTATCATGCTCGACATGATCATGCCGCTCGTCAACGGCATGGACACCGCCCGCGAGCTGCGCCAATCCGATACCGCCGTACGCTTGGTGTTTCTGACCTCATCGCCCGAATTCGCGCTTGAGTCCTACGAGGTCCGCGCCTTCGACTACCTGCTCAAACCCGTGACCTACGAGCGCTTGGCGCAACTGCTCGACGAGCTGTCGAGCCTGCGTCCGGCAGCGACCGACGAGCTCGTCATCAAGACGTCCTTTGGCTACCATGCCCTGCGCCTATCCGATATCGAATATGCCGAGGCTCGCAACAAGCACGTGGTCTTCCACCTGCGCGATGGCCGCGATATCGAAGCGCTCGAGCCATTCCGCAGCATCGAGGACCGACTGGCCCAAAACGCGACCTTCTTTAAATGCCACCGCAGCTACCAGGTCAATCTGCGCAACATCGACCACTTTAACCGCACGGAAATCGTCATGCGCTCGGGCGCGTGCATACCGCTCGCGCGCAGCTGCAAGCAGGGATTCCAAGACGCCTACTTTGCGGTGCGGTTCGAGGGCGGGAGACGCTGATGCTTTCCTCGGCAGAACTGGTACTTTGGGCAATCCACCATGCGACGACGTTGCTCTTTGGCGTCTTTGCCTCGGCGGCGCTGTGCGGTGTCGAGATCAACCGCCGCCATTCGCTCGAACTGGTGGGGGTCGGCGCCGTAACCGGATGCGCATTCGGCCTCGCCAATGCCGTCGGCGGCGAGCTTTTCGCCCGACAGGCCTATCCACTCGTCGTGCATCTGCCGCTTGTCGTCTACCTGTGCGTACGCTATCGCCTGAGTCCGCTGCTCGCCATCCTGGGCGTTACCAGTGCCTACCTGAGCTGCCAGTTTAGCAACTGGATGGGCATCGCCGCATTCGCCGCCACCGATTCGCAAATCGCATACTACGCGGCGCGCATCATCACGACGCTCGGCGTCTTTGCGATCTTGCTGCATTGGGCCAGAGACATCGGTCCGCACCTGGCGGTCAAAAGCCCCGCCGAGCTGGAGATTCTGCTCATCCTGCCGCTCGTCTACTACATCTTCGACTACGCCACCAACGTCTACACCACGCTCTTCCACTCGGGCTCGGTAGTAACCGTTGAGTTTTTGGCGTTCGCCCTCTGCGCGTTCTACCTTATGTTCCTTGCCGTCTACCTTCGCGAATACGAGGCAAAGGAAATCGCCGAGCGCGAGCGCTGGATGCTCGCGACCCGCGACAGCGCGGCCATCAAAGAGCTCGAAGCCTGGCGCCAGTCCGGACGCGAGCTCTCGGTTCTCCGTCACGACATGCGCCACTACCTGCGCGGTCTAGCGGCCCTGATCGAAGAGGGTCACACCGATGAGGCACTCGAACGCATCGACGCGCTCTGCGAGACCAACGACCGCACCGCCGTGCGCCGCTACTGCGCCAACGAAACGGTCAACATTGCGCTCTCGTCGCTTTCCGCGGACATCAACGCGCACGGCATCACCGCCGACCTGCGCGCCGCCGTGCCCGAAACCGTCCACGTGGGCGATGTCGATCTGTTCAGTGTGGTATCGAACGCCCTGGACAATGCCATCGCCGCGGCGAGCGCCGCCCCCGAAGGCAAGCGGTTTGTCGACCTGGACCTTCGCTACGAAGACGGTCAGCTTCTATTGCTGGTTTCCAACACGTTTGGGCGTGCGCCGCACATGGTCGACGGCATGCCCGTGGCTCAGCACACTGGGCACGGCTTTGGCACCAAGAGCATTAAACTTGCCGTCGAGCGCATGAACGGCAACTGCCAGTTCCGCATTAACGGCGACCGGTTTGAGCTGCGCGCCGTGATGTAGGGGCCGCCGCCAGCCTCGCTACAGCGGTGCAGCCGCCGGGGTCAGCTGCTTAATGTAGGCCCACATGCGCTGCTTAGCGGCCTTGTCGGCGAGTGCCGCCTCAAAGCCGTCGAGCGCGAGCACGCGGCGGCCCTGCACATGGGCGACCAGGCCGGGCTTGAGCATGGCGGTATCGAAGTCATCGATCGCCACGAGCATATCGGCGTAGGTCTCGCGCATGGCATCAGCCGCGTTGTTGTCGAGCAGTAGCACCGCCTCGGGGTCCAAGGCCTCAAGCGCCTCGCGGAACAGCTCGCACGGCAGAGTCTCGCCCACCGCGACCGCTCCGTCACCCGCGCCGGCGACGCTTGCCAGCACGCAAAAATCCTCGGGCGCGTAGCCGATGGCCCCAAGCGCCTTGCGCAACGCCGCGCCATCCGGGCCGGCGGCAAGCTCGCCACCCAAACGTTCGGCCTCGTCCAAATCGCCTTTGACCAGTACGATCGGCGAGCACGCGTTGCCCGCGATACGCACACCGCGATCTGCAAGCGACGCGAGCTCCTGCTCAGTCGCCTGAGCGATGGCTTCTTTTTTCTGGCTTTGTGACGTGGGCATGCGCTCTCCAATCGTTTGCGTGCCCACCATTATATAAAAGAGCCGCCCGCGAGTGGTTGCTTTGCGGGCGGCTGGGTATAAGCACGGTCGTACTGAGTTTTACGCGGCTGAGCCGCATCACATTATGGAGGTCACCATGGCTGACATTAAGCAGATTACCCCCGAGAATTTCGATTCCGTCGTTAACGACAGCCTGCCCGTGCTGGTCGATTTTTGGGCACCGTGGTGCGGTCCCTGCCGCTCACTCTCGCCCATCGTTGACGAGGTTGCCGACGAGCTGGCGGGTAAGCTTGCCGTTGCCAAATGCAACGTCGACGACAACCAGGACCTGGCCATGAAGTATGGCGTCATGAGCATCCCCACGCTGATTGTGTTTAAGAACGGCGAGGAGATTGACCGCTCGGTCGGCGCGCTGCCCAAGGCGAGGCTGCAGGCGCTGCTGGAGAAGCACCTGTAATACGCTTGTTACATGTTGCCGTCTGTCTGCCGTCCATGAGCGCTTTTGCACCGCTCGCCGGAGATCCGGGTGCTGCGCCCGCGACCACGGATAGTATGGTAGTCACAAACAGCCCCCAGTGAACGGGTGCGGGCCGCACAGACTCGCACCCGTTTTCTTATGCAGCTGCGCGCAGAGCGGGCGTAGTAAAATCTGAACCACTGAACTGCCCCATACAAAAGGAGATTTCCCATGCATGATGTTGGAATGAACATGAGCCAGCTTGCCATGAGCGTCAAGCAGGTCGACGACACCATCGAGCTCGCTCACGAGTGGAGCCATCAGCTGCTGCATGCGACCGAGAATTTTAACATGGAGCGCATCGGCGCCAAGCTCGAGGCCGCCATGGCCGCGCTGCACGAGGCGCACGACGCACTCGAGGGCTACGAAGAGGCCATCGAGGCCGACCACAACTCCGTCGGCTCCGTGAAGCTGGTGTAAGGTGGCCGAACACGAGCACGGCTGCGGGTACGAGCACGAGCATCCGCACGGGGCGGACGGTGACGCGGGCTGCCACTGTAGTGGCTCCGGCTCCGAGCTCGTCCGTTTTTCGGTTACCGCACCCGACGACCTGCTGCGCCGTTTTGACGAGCAAATCGCACGCCGCGGCGACGTGGCCAACCGCTCCGAGGCGGTGCGCGACCTGATTCGCACATCGATCGCCAAGGAGCAGATGCGCACGCCCGATGAGCATGTTATCGGGTCGCTCACCATGATCTACGACCATCACACCGGCGATCTGACGCGCCGTCTGGACGAGGTGCAGCACGACTACACCGACGAGATCGTATCGACCATGCACGTGCATCTGGATCACCACAACTGCTTGGAGATTCTGGCGCTTAAGGGTCGCGGCGAGCGCGTCTACGAGCTGGCCGACCGTCTGCTGGGCCTGCGCGGCGTTAAGCACGGCGAGCTCACGTGTGCCGCAACCAGGCAGAGCCTGGGGCTGTAGCGCACCTACCAAAAAGTGACAGGTTTGTTTTGGCAGATTTAGAAGTTTTACCTACCAAAATAAACCTGTCCCTTTTTGGTAGGTTTTGATGAGGGAAGGTCGCATGCGGCATGTGCATATTCATGTGACGGGCATTGTGCAGGGCGTTGGCATGCGGCCGTTTGTGTATCGCGAGGCCATGGCGCATGGCATTTGCGGATGGGTGCTCAATGCAGGCGACGGCGTGCATATCGAGGCGCACGCTCCGGTCGATGCGCTCGATGCTTTTGTTGCCGCGCTTTCTGAGCATGCGCCTGCGGCGGCTCGCGTTGAGCATGTCTATATTGCGGATTTGGAGCCTGGCGACTGGGGCGCTGCCGATGAGCAGGGCTTTCGCATTGTGGCATCGCAAGATCAAACCGCTCACACCACGCTCATTTCGCCCGATATCGCCACCTGTGACGATTGCCTGCGTGAGCTGTTCGACCCCGCCGATCGGCGCTATCACTACCCCTTTATCAACTGCACCAACTGCGGGCCGCGCTTTACCATCATCCGCTCGCTGCCCTATGACCGAGCGGCCACGTCGATGGATCACTTTCCTATGTGCCCCACCTGCGCCGCAGAGTATGCTGACCCGCTCGACCGGCGCTTTCATGCGCAGCCCGATGCCTGCTTTGAGTGCGGACCGCACATTACGTGGCGTGAGGCGGATCGCGGCGTGGTGCCAGCGGCCGTCGACGCAACGCCGGCTATCGGCTCCACGCGCGAGGCCAGCGATGCAATCATCGACCGCTGCACCGAGCTGCTGGCCGGCGGCGGCATCGTCGCCATCAAGGGCCTGGGCGGATTCCACTTGGCATGCGACGCCGCCAACGAACAAGCGGTGCGCGAACTGCGCCGTCGCAAACGCCGCAGCAACAAACCACTTGCCGTTATGGTGCGCGGTCTTGCCGACGCCGAGTGTCTGTGTCATATCGATAGTGTTGAGCGCGACCTGCTGGCTGGCAGTGTTCGTCCCATTGTGCTGTTGCACCGCCGTGCAGCCGGCAACGACTCCCATGGCTCGCCCGACGCCATCGAGCTCGCGTCATCTGTCACGCACGACTTGCCCGAGCTTGGCGTTATGCTCCCCTACACCCCGCTTCAGCATTTGCTGCTCGCCGCAACCGCGTCGCGCGGCATGCGCGCACTTGTCATGACCAGCGGAAACCTGAGCGAAGAGCCCATCGAGACCGACGACGATCTTGCCTGGGAACACCTCGTTGCCGCCGGCATCGCCGACGCGTTGCTCGGCAACGACCGCGCGATCCTCTCGCGCTACGACGACTCCGTGGTGCGCGTGGTCGACGGCGCCATTATGCCCGTGCGCCGTGCCCGCGGATACGCTCCGCAGCCGTTACCGCTGCCGGCATGTGACGGCACTGCACCCTGCGTGCTCGCCTGCGGCCCGCAGCAAAAGACCACGATTGCGCTCACGCGTGAAGGGACGAACGGCGAGGCTACCTGTTTTGTATCGCAGCATATCGGCGATGTCGAAAACGGCAAGACCTTCGATGCCTGGAACGCCGCGCGCACGCGCCTGGAAGATCTCTTTGACTTGGCGCCCGCCGCCTTGGCCTGCGATTTACACCCCAGCTATCTATCGAGCCAGTGGGCGCGCGAGCAGGCACGAAAATGCAATCTGTCGCTCGTCGAGGTGCAGCACCATCATGCGCATATCGCAAGCGTAATGGCCGAGGCTATCGCCGCGGCCCAGCTTACAACCGACGCGCGTGTCCTTGGCATCGCCTTTGACGGCACCGGCGCCGGCACCGATGGGACCATTTGGGGCGGCGAGTTTCTTGTCGCCGACCTTGCTGACTTTGAGCGCGCAGCGCATCTGCGCACTTGGGCCCTACCCGGTGGCGTAGCGTCCGTACGCGACGCTCGACGCAACGCCTTTGCCCTGCTCAGCGAACTTTGCCTACTCGAGCACCCAGGCACCGCTCGGCTTTTGGACAGCCTCGACGAGCAAACGCGCAGCGTGACAGCCACCATGATCGAGCGCGGTATCAACAGCCCGCGTACCAGCAGCATGGGGCGTCTCTTTGATGCCGCGGCAGCGATTCTGGGCATCTGCGACAAGGCAACCTACGAGGGCGAACCCGCCATAGAACTCGAATCCGCCGCCTGGCGCGCGCTTGACGGCGAAATCAGCCGTTTCGCTGGCAATCAGGCGGGCGTATCGGCATCCGTCTCAACGTCGCTGGACAGTTTGTTCAGATACGTATTAACTACTAACCCCCTATCTGGCATTTTTGCCTCAGATTTTGCCAAAAAAGGCTCTCCGGACACCCTATTTGCGCCAAGCGCACCCGGCACAGGCCCCAAATCGACCCATTTTGAGTCCTCACAGACGACTTTTGCCACCCAGAGCCGCTCTAAAAAATACGTATCTGAACTAACTGTCCAGGCTGCCTCGGACAGCCCTTTCGTTCTGGACCCCAAGCCACTTTTTGAGGCACTTTTGAGCAGAATCGAGACCGGAGAATCCGCCGACCGGCTCGCGCTCGGGTTCCATATCGCCATCGCGCGCTCTTCGGCACGAATCGCACGCGAAATCTGCGCGCGCGAGGGCATCGATACCGTCGCGCTCTCGGGCGGCGTGTTCATGAACCGACTTTTGCTTCAGCTCCTTACCCACGAACTCAAAGACGTCGGTCTTGCCGTTTTGGTCCCCCACGCTGTACCCGTCAACGACGGCTGCATCGCCTACGGTCAGGCCGCCATCGCTCGCGCTCGCCTCGCGCAGACGGCGTTGCGATAGGCTGTTTTGCCAGCCTGCGCGCCGCCGTCTCACAGGTGTAACGCGTTTGCTCGTGACTCCCGCGAGCGCTACCATCATCTGATGGGTAATTAAGCGCCTATCCAGCGCAAAACGTATAAAAGGGGAACATTATGTGCCTTGCCGTTCCCGGTAAAGTAGTCAAACGCGACGACGACCTCAAGGCCACCGTCGACATGATGGGCATCGAGCGCCCTGTCTCGCTGAGACTCGTGCCGACGGCGCAGGTAGGCGACTATGTTCTCGTACACGCCGGCTTTGGCATCCAGATTGTCGATAAGCAGGAAGCACAAGAGACGCTCGAGCTGGTTAACGCCATGACCGAACTGGGCGAAGAAGACCAGTTGGCCATCAACCCGGCGGAGGCTTACTAGTGGCGCCCGAGCAGCCGGTTCGCTCCGGTATCGACTTTTCGGCATTTCGCGACCCCAAGCTGGCTCGCGAGCTCATCGATCGTATTCATGAGCTTGTCAGCGACCGCGCCATCAACCTTATGGAAGTCTGCGGCACGCATACCGTGAGCATCGGACGCTATGGCTTTCGCTCCATTATGCCGACGGGACTCAAACTGCTAAGCGGCCCGGGTTGCCCCGTCTGCGTTACCGCCAACCGCGATATCGACCATGCAATCGCGCTCGCCAAGATGGACGGCGCCATCATCACCACCTTTGGCGACATGATGCGCGTGCCCGGGTCGTCTACCTCGCTTGCCGCGCAAAAGGCGGCGGGGCGCGACATCCGCATCGTCTACTCTCCGCTCGACGCACTCGACATTGCCGAGCATAATCCCGAACGCCCGGTCATCTTTATGGGTGTCGGCTTTGAGACCACAACGCCCACCATTGCCGCCGCTATCCTGGAGGCTGACGCGCGCGGGCTCCAGAACTTCTCGGTCTACTGTGCTCACAAGACCACGCCGCCGGCTCTGCGTGCGATCTCCAACGACCCCGAGACGACCATCGACGGCTTTATCCTGCCTGGTCACGTCGTTACCATCACAGGCCTGGCACCCTTTAGGTTTTTGGTCGATGAGTTCGAGACCCCCGGCGTAGTCACCGGGTTTGAGCCGGTCGATATCTTGCAGGGTATTTGCATGCTGGTCCAGATGGTTGTCGAGAGCAGGCCGGCGATCGACAACGCCTACCGCCGCGGTGTCAATGCGAACGGCAACCCCGTGGCGCGCCAACTGGTCGAGCAGGTGTTTGAGCCGTGCGACACCACATGGCGCGGTCTGGGGCCGATTGCCGGCTCGGGCCTCGTCATTCGTCCCGAGTTTTCGCACTTTGACGCCCGTACCCGCTTTGACGTGCCTGTTGAAGCGACAATCGAGCCACGTGGGTGCCGCTGCGGCGACGTGTTGCGCGGAGCCATTACGCCGAGCGACTGCCCTCTGTTCGGCCACGCTTGTACACCCGAGCATCCCGTCGGCCCCTGCATGGTGAGCTCTGAGGGCAGTTGCGCGGCGTACTACCGTTACCGAGTCTAGCCCGAACGCCCTCCGCGCACTGACACCTCCCACGATTGGAGTTTTCGATATGTCCCATAGTGTCACCAATAGCACTGTCCTGCTGGGCCACGGCTCGGGCGGGCAGATGATGAAGCGCATCATCGACGAGGTCTTTCTGGATGCCTTTGGGTCGCCCGAGCTGCTTGAGGGCAACGATGCCGGCGTCGCCGCGCTGCCCGCGAGCGGGCGCATCGCCATGTCGACCGACAGCTTTGTAGTCTCGCCGCAGTTCTTCCCCGGCGGCAATATCGGCCGCCTCGCCGTATGCGGCACCGTCAACGACGTCGCGACCTCGGGCGCCAACGTGCGCTATCTGTCGTGTGGTTTTATCCTCGAAGAGGGCTATCCCATGGATAAGCTGCGCCAGATCGTGCAGACCATGGCCGAGACCGCGCGCGAGGCTGGCGTGGCGATCATCACCGGCGACACCAAAGTGGTCGAGTGTGGCGGAGCCGACGGCGTCTACATCAATACCGCCGGCGTGGGCGAGGTGCCCGCGGGCATGGCGCTCTCTGGCGCAAACTGTCAGCCCGGCGACGTCATCCTGGTGTCGGGTACACTCGGCGACCACGGCATCGCCATCATGAGCCAACGCGAGGGTCTGGCGTTTTCGAGCACCATCGAAAGCGATGCCGCGCCGCTCAACCACCTGATCGCCGACGTACTGGCCGCAGCGCCCGACACGCGCTGCTTCCGCGACCCCACGCGCGGTGGCCTGGCGTCCACACTCAACGAGTTTGCTCAGGCCAGCGGCGTTGCCATGGAGGTCGACGAGGATGCCGTGCCCGTGCGCCCCGACGTGCAGGCAGCCTGCGAGATGCTCGGCTACGATGTGCTGCAGGTGGCAAACGAGGGCAAGATGGTCGCCGTGGTGCCGGCTGAGCAGGCCGATGCCGCGCTGGCGGCCATGCGCGCCGCCCGCTACGGAGAGAACGCTGCCATTATCGGCCGCGTGCTGCCGCTTGCCGAGGGCGCCCGCCCCGCCGTGCGCGTACGCACCGGCTGGGGCTCGACCCGTATCCTCGACATGCTCGTAGGAGAGCAGCTGCCGAGGATTTGCTAACGACAAAGGCTCGGGGCTATTAAAGATATTCAGATTCCAAACATGCCCGGCACGCATGCCCAGTATCATGGGGTGCGTTTTACAACTCAAGCGGCAGGAGCACCCATGGCAGCAGCTTTTTCCCATGTGATCTTTGACCTGGACGGCACCATTCTCAACACGCTCGAGGACCTAGCGGCCGCCGGCAACCATACCTGCGAGACGCACGGCTGGCCCACGTTTGCCGTAGACGAGTACCGCTACAAGGTGGGAAACGGCATGCTCAAGCTGGTCGAACGCTTTATGCCTGCCGAGTATGCGGGCGACGGTCGCGCCTTTGAGCAGACGCTTGCCGAGTTTAGGGCTTATTACGGCGAGCACAAGGAGGACCACACCGCCCCCTATGCCGGTACGATCGAGATGCTCGACCGCCTGCGCGCCGCGGGTGTGCAGCTTGCCGTGCTCACCAACAAGGACCATGTCTCGGCCGCCCCGCTTATCGAGAAGTATTTTGGTTCCGAGCGCTTTGCGCTGGTACAGGGCCGCGTCGATGCGTTTCCGCCCAAGCCCGAAGCGCCCGTCACGCTGCATGTGATGCAAGAGCTGGGCGCCGATCCGGCGACCACGCTCTATGTGGGCGATTCCAATGTTGATGTTTTAACCGGCCACAACGCCGGTCTTAAGAGTGCGGGCGTCAGCTGGGGCTTCCGCGGTCGCGGCGAACTCGAGGCCGCCGGCGCCGACTACGTGGTGGACACGCAGGAAGAACTCGCGACGCTGATTCTGGGCGAGTAGCAAAGAGGCCACCGCTCAGATAGCTTCTTATTTACCCATGATCCCATCTTAATAAACTCACCAAACAAACGTCATCCTCTCCCTATGTATCAATGGAAAAAAGGGGTCTCAACACCAATTTGCCGCTCACCTGGCATTAGAGGCCGTCCAATTTGTTGCTCAACAAATTGGACGGCCTCATTGTTATGCTGGGCATGATCGACATTCCCATAGAACTCGAAGGGAAGGGACCCATGCCGTCTCCAGCAGAACCGGTATTTAACCGACGCAGCCTCACAAAGGCACTCGCCCTGAGCATGCTTGTCGTTCCCGCGGCTCTCACCACGGGCTGCATCGACGAAAAGAAACAGACCGCCAGGGCACTTGTCGGCAGCTATGAACTCACCCGCGCAGGCGACGCGTCCGCAAGAGCCCTGCAAGCATATGGCATGCGCATCATCTTCGAGTTCAAGGATGACGGAACAGGCATGTCCACCCTCTATCTTTACGGCGATCCTGCCCAAGAAGACGAGTTTACGTGGAAGCCTACCGGCAAAAACGAGGCGAGCATGACCATCAATTCAAAAGAAAGCGTGGTCGAGCTCGATTCCGAAACGATAACTATAGGGAACGATTCGGGCGACTCAATAACCATGAAACGCATATCACAAGACAATCTTGAAGCGAAGCTCGCCGAAGACGGCGAATAATAAGCCACCACACCTGCGGAGTCACAAAACGAGTCCACCCTATAGCCAAAACAAAGGAGAGCGACATGGCCGGCACCTGTCCAAAATGCGGCAACGAGCTCAAAGAGGGTCAACGCTTTTGCAGCAACTGCGGCCATAAAACGGCAGTCGACGACAGCCCCGACAAAGCCCCGACACCCATTGCGGGGGACGAAGCCCAGGAGACTTTTGACCCGGCGATCGATTCGGCCGACGCCAAGCCCGATGACCTTCCCAATACACCGACGGAATCGATTCGACAGGACGACCCGGCCCGAACAAGCGAGCCGGCAGGCGAGCCTGCGATGCCTAATCCGGTCAACCTTGAGCCGCCGCAGGCCCAGCAGTGTGATGCCCCTCACCCCGCTCGCCATAAAAAGCGCGTCATCATCATCGCTCTTGCGCTCGCTGCCATCGTCGCCGTTATTGTCGGCATCTCCATGACCCCGGGCAACAAGCCGACCATCGCCTCAAAACCGCAGCCGCAAGGGCCGCTATCTGGAGAATGGTGCGTTGGCACATGGTACGGAGTCGCGATGAGCACGACCGGTGCCGATAACCTTGAATGGGGCGACTACACCACCGTGACACTCACCATCGATGCATCTGGCGATGCCACAATTGCCGACGATGACGAAGAGATAGCCGACGGCACATGCACCATAAGCGACGATAAAGACACCGATGGTGGCACGGTATACAAACTTGCGCTCTATATGGATGACGCCAGCGCCGCCGCCTGGTTCTTTGGCCTCGACCATCCCATGGATGCAAGCTCGCTCGCCGTCGTAATGTTCAAGCACGATACGGACAACATCTTTGTTTTCTGCAAGGATAAGACCGTGGCTGATGATTCAGCTCCGGACAGTCTCGACAGCGATTTCGACGACTCAGATAGCTCTTTCGACAGCGATTCTTCATACAGCAGCGGCTCCTCGGCAACACTGGGACAACGAAATGCGCTTGGAGACGCCAAGTCATATCTCTCCAATGTAGGCGGCTTCTCCGAGTCCGGCCTGCGCGACCAGTTGGATTTTGAAGGTTACACCTCAAGCGAAATCGACTATGCCATCGAGCATTGCGGAGCAGACTGGCGCGAGCAGTGTGCCCAAAGTGCTCAACAGTATCTCGGCAATCTCGATATGTCCCGCTCGGAGCTATATGACCAGCTTGAATTCGAGGGCTTCACCCCCGACCAGATAGCCTACGGCCTATCCAGCGTCGGCTATTAATTCGACACGAAAGGAATGATCTACATGCAGGTAAACCTTAAAAAAACTGTAACCGCCGGAATGCTGGCCATCGCGATATGCCTTGCCCCGTTTACCACCGGCTGCTCCATCGGTGGTCCCGACGAGGCGACCCAACACGTTATCGATCTGATCTCAGATATCGGCGATGTATCGCTCGAATCGGCACCCGTCGTCGAGAAAGCGCTAGGCGCCTACAACGACCTCGACGAAAGACAGCAGTCGAAAGTCGAAAACCAAAACGAGCTCAAGGCCGCAGAGAAGAAGCTTGACGAGCTGACTGCCGCCACGGTCAACGAACAGATCGCTTCGATTGGAGAGGTCACACTCGAGAAAGAGGCGGCCATTGTCGATGCCAGAAATGCCTATAACGAGCTCAGCGTAAAGCAGCAGAAGCTTGTCGGGCTGACCGATGTCCTGGACAACGCAGAAAAGCAGCTTGACGAGCTCAAAAAGCAATTTGCCGTGGGCCAAAGCGTCAAAACCGAACAATGGAGCATCACGCTGACATCGGCTACGGTAAGCGACAAGCTCGAATCGGATAAATCCCGTACATATTGGACCACCGAAGACGGCCACGCGTTTTTGGTGCTTGAGTTTGACGTGACCGCGTTGACATCCGACAAGTTGCCGGTTGACGATTACGCCATCACCGACCTGGTTGCTAATTACGAAGGTAACGACTATACGGATTGGACCATGCAATACATAGCCAACGAAATGTGGCTCTATTACAGCCACACGTATCTTGACGCAAATTTGCCCGACCACGCGTTCGTCTATACGTATGTTCCCGAAAAAGCTATCAGCGAGGGCAGCCTATCGGTCGATTTGACCCTGGGCGGAGAGGAGAAGACCATCGTCATCCGCTAAACAGCTTCCCCGTTCCATATAACCCGGCATCTCGAAAGGAAAGACAATGGAATCGAATGCCCCTGACAAAACGACGGATAATAACTCGGCTGCAACTCCTGCACCTAAAAGCACAAACAAATACATGCCCTCTAAGACCTTCGTCGTCGCGGCGATTGGCATTATTGCGGTGCTGGCAATCGTATTTGCAGTAGTTATCCCCCGAGTCAAATATTCTCAAGCCCAAGCCGCTTTCGATGAAGGCAATTACGCGCTAGCACAGCAGCTGTTTAGCGATACCAACTACAAAGACGCCTCGGATCGCGCCCAGCTGTGCCAAGGAATGACATCGCTGAAAAAGGGAAACTACAAAGACGCTATCGACACGATTGAGCCTATCGTCGATAAAATCCCCGAAAGCGCAAAGCGTTACAAAGAGGCGTGCTATCTATATGCCAACGAACTCTATGATGGCGAGGACTACGAAAAGGCAGTGGGCTATTACAAAAAAGCCGATTCGTACAAAGACTCAAAGGACCGCCTGGAAGAAGCGAAAGCGCTTGCCCGTCAGCAAGAAATCGCAAACAACTGGGACAATTTTGTTGACGAGGCATACGACGCGCTGGACCTCGCCATGGATACTATCTGGGAAGGCGTTCCCGACATTGAATGCTATTACGGGGACAACCTAGATGACCTTTCCTATACAGTCACCTTCTCCGATCCAAGCGGAGTCCTGTCTGCAGCATGGAATAGCGAAGACCCAAGCGTCAAAGAAGCAATTCAGTCAGTAACGGATGGAATGGACGGGCTGAGCAGCGATTTTCAGGCAATCGGGCAAGACAATGGCATCGATGAAATCACCTGTATCGTCACTCTCGAATCCAACGGCGCAACTCTCTATAAATCCGTCAACGGAAATACCCAGTAGCCGACTATCTTTAAGATGCCCAACGACTGGATCGCATTTTCCCAACCGCCCAACGCAACGCCGATGCAAGGGACCAGCAACGGCAGCGCCGCGGGTAAAGGACGAACAGCGAGCGAAGTCCAGGACGAACAAGCTGGCATGAAAAAGGCGAGGCATAACCTTCTGGCCATGCCTCGCCTTTCTAAATGACGGATTGTTCGTCTTGGGCAGCGCGTAGCTCCCCTAGCCCATCATCGCGTTCATCATCTCGGTGGTTGCGGAATCGTCGGCAGACCACTCGTTGTCCTCGTTGGCGGAATACTTAAAGGTGACCTTGGTGTCCTTGGGCTTGGCGGCCTTGGTCACATCGAGCATCACTTGGCCGGCCATCTTGTACAACTCGTCCTCGGAAGGCGAACCATCAAGAGCGGCAACCTTTTCTTGGTATTTGGTGGCAAAATCCCCTTGAATCTGATTCATCGACTTACAGGTAATAGTCACTTCGGCAGTGGCGGTACCCTTATCTTTATCGACCACAATATTTTCGATTTTATAGTCGAAATCCTCGAGGTAGCTCTTGACGTATTCCTCGGTTTTAATTCCGACCCTCTTAAACTCTTTCCCTGCGACCTTATTCAGGCCATCCAGAAATGATTCATCGTTATTTTTAATCTCATCAAGCTGAGCAGTCAGATCTTCGCGAATAAGTTGCTCGACCGTGGGGCTACCGCAACCGGAAAGAGCGAACACACATGCAACCACTACAGCCATCAGGGGCGCAAGCAGCAGCTTCTTTTTCATGACATTCCTCCAAACAGGCGGCGCTGAGTTCCCCGAACAGCGCACGTCGAAACGATAAGCCCATGGTAACGGCTCGGCCCAAAGCCCTCCGCCACAAAAGCGCAGGCGGCTCAATTTGACGAACGAATGACCGCAAAGCAAGCCCTCTGCAATAAAATGCGCCTGCTCGGCCCATTAGACGATATGAGTTGGACATTGGGCCCCTCCCAGTGTAGCCCTATCGTGGGTCGGACGACAATGGTCGTACCGGCAACCACGGTAGCGCGCCGCATGTGGCAGAGAGGGGTCAGCCATGTCCAATTATGTCACAGCCGTCGGACTCGACGTCCACACCAGAAGCATCTCCGCGCGCGCCTTCGACCCCCCCCCTGATTGACCTTGATTGGCAACTTCGTCGCTAAGCCCTCGATCTTTCTTATAATTGGATAAACCGCTTACTTTTTGGAGACTCCCGTGCCCAGAGAATCTACGAACGAAGACAACCTCAAGCTGCTCGACTCCCTCATAGCCAATTGGGAAAACGAAACAATTGAGTTCAAAGAGGCGAGCAATGATTTCGATACCGACAGGATCGGTCGTTATGTCTCGGCCCTGAGCAACGAGGCGAACCTCGTCGACACAAAATCCGGGTGGCTGGTGTTCGGGGTCAAGAACAAGACCAGGGTGGTCGTCGGAACAGGATACGGCACCGACCCGAAGCGCATCGATACCCTCAAGCGTCAGATAAATGACGACACCGATCCGAGCATCACCTTTCGAAGCGTTAGGACGGTCGCTCATCCGAATGGCCGGGTCCTCATGTTCGAAATCCCCTCCGCCCCCAAGGGAATACCGATTGCATGGAAAGGGCACTGGTACGGCCGCGCTGGAGAGAATACTGAACCCCTCTCTCTCGACAAGATTGACGCGATCCGTTCCCAGAGCCACCTGATGGACTGGACCGCACAGACCGTCGAAGACGCAGAACTCTCCGACCTCTCGCCGGAAGCAATCGCCGTCGCCAGGAGGGGATTCGCCGAGCACAACGCCTCGCGCATCCCCATCGAGACGATCGAGTCCTGGACCAACGAGGAGTTTCTCAGGCACGCCGGCCTCGTTACGAAACGCGGCATCACGCGCGCCTGCATCCTCCTTCTCGGTAAACCGGAGGCGTCCTACCTACTCTCTCCCCTCATGGCCGAGCTCACCTGGAAGCTCGTCGGGCAGGAGCACGCCTACGAGCACTTCGGCATCCCCTTCGTTCTCTCCACGACACGACTCTACTCGAAAATCCGCAACATAAAGATTCGGCTCCTACCCCCAGGCGAGCTGATCCAGAGGGAGGTCGAGAAGTACGACCAGGGCAGCGTGCTCGAGGCCATGCACAACTGTATAGCGCACCAGGACTACACGAGACACTCGAGAGTCAGCGTCACGGAATACCCAGACCGACTCGAGTTTACCAGCGTCGGTTCCTTCTTCGAGGGCGCCCCCGACGAGTACGCGCTAGAGGGGCACATGCCCAGGAGCTACCGGAACCCGACCCTAATCCAGGCGATGACGCAGCTGAATATGATCGACCATCTCGGATACGGAATCGAGCGGATGAACCGCTCACAGGCCAACCGATACCTTCCCCTGCCCGACTACGACCTGAGCGATCCCCGAGAAGTAAAGCTGACCATTTACGGGCGCGTAGTCGACGAGGGCTACACGAGACTGCTCATGCAGGACACCGAGCTCCCGTTCGAAGACGTGCTCGCTCTCGATCGGGTCCAGAAGGGCCATCCCATCTCTGACGCCGCGTTGAGGCGCCTTCGCAACAAGGGGCTTGTGGAGGGGAGGAGACCGCACCTCAGGGTGGCGGCTGAGGTGGCGGAGGCAACCGGCACGCGCGCGGAATACATTAAAGCCCGCGGGCAGTCCGACGAGTACTGCTGCGCCCTCATCACCGACTATCTGAAGAAACACGGGCACGCGGACCGTTCCACCATCGACGCAGTCGTTTTCCCCTCGCTCTCATCGGAGCTGAACGATGAGCAGAGACGGAACAAGGTCAAAAACCTCCTCAGCAAGCTGCGAAAGGACCGCGTTATCCATTACGAGCCCAAGGGCGAGAACAAGGGATGGGCCCTCGGATAACTCGCTTTGAATTTATCCGAGCTAGACGGCCATTCGCTGCATTTTCAGACCATATGAAGAAAGGAATCGCAGCTCATGGCGCGGATACGCATTGTCAGATTTATCCGAACTAATCCGGATTCCCCCTCAAGCATCGCCATGTCGGTTGAAGATAGATGCGCCCTGCTTCCCGCGGTAGCCCCGCGAGAGGCAGGGCCGCTTTGCAACTTGACAATGTTCAGTCCATTAAAAAAGGGCGGCCGGATAACCCGACCACCCTTGCACACCCTTTGGATGCCGCAGCTTACTTGCGGACGACCTTGACGATGGCATCGCCGGCGGCGACAGCGGAGTCGGCCTCGACGGCGAGCTCAACATCGGCAAACTCGGCGGTGTTGGACACGGCCACCACGACGCAGTCCTTATAACCGGCAGCGGCGATCTTGGCGCGGTCGATCTTGAGCATGGGCTGGCCAGCCTTCACGACGTCATCGGCCTTGACGAAGCCCTCGAAGCCGTCGCCGTTCATGTTGACGGTATCGACGCCAACGTGCACCAGGACCTCGATGCCATTATCGGACTGCAGACCCACGGCGTGACCCATGGTGACGGTCACCTTGCCGTCGCAGGGGGCATAGACCAGGTCGTCCTCGGGCCACACGGCGCAGCCCTTGCCCAGAACCTCGCCACCAAAGACGGGATCGGGCACGTCGGCCATCTTGATGACCTTGCCCTTGACGGGCGAGCACAGCACGTCGGCGCCGGCAGAAGCAGAGATGGAGGACGGAGCAGCGGCAGCCGCGGGCTCAGCCTTCTTCTTGAACATGTCAAACAGACCCATACGTTTTCTCCTCTTGATTAAGCGCAACGTTATGCGCATGCCTATGGTGATTATAGTGCCAAATGGTTCAAATGCTAAGGTGGGGACTCGAATCGCGAGCCCATCCCAACGCTTTTCCCGGTGGCACTCATATTGTCGATTAAGCCAGGCCCTCGGCACCGTTGGACTTGATGATCTTCTGGTAGGCGTAGAAGCTGTCTTTGCGGCGTCGCTCGTAGGTACCGGTGCCGTCGTCGTACTTATCGACGTGGATAAAGCCGTAGCGCTTGCGCATCTCGCCCGTGCCGGCGGAAACCAGGTCGATGGGGCCCCACCAGGTGTAGGCGATCAGGTCGACGCCGTCGGCAATGGCCTCGCCCATGGCCTTGACGTGGCTCTGCAAGTAGGCGATGCGATACGGGTCATGGATGGAGCCGTCCTCCTCGACCTCGTCGTAGGCGCCCATGCCGTTCTCGACCACCATCAGCGGAATCTCGTAGCGGGCGTAAATCTCGTTGAGGGCGATGCGCAGGCCCAGCGGATCGATCTGCCAGCCCCAATCGGTGGACTCCAGATAGGGGTTCTTGCCGCCAAAGGTCATGTTGCCCTCGGTCATCTCGTGATCCTTGTGGGTGCCCACGGTGCCGGACATGTAGTAGCTAAAGGTGTAGAAGTCGACCTTGCCGTCGGCGATATCCTGCAGGTCGCCGTCCTCCATCACGAGCTCGACATCGTTTTCGGCCCAGAAGCGCTTGGCATAGAACGGATACTTGCCGCGCACCTGCACGTCGGAGCAGTACCAGTTCATGGTATTCATCTCCTGCTGCGTGGCGAACACGTCGGCCGGATCGCACGTGGCGGCATAGGAGAGGATGAAGCAGTCCATGTTGCCCATCTTAAACTGCGGATAGTGCTCGTGGGCATAGCGCACGACGCGGCCGCTGGCGACAAACTGGTGATGCAGGGCCTGCATACGGGTCTGCGGCGTGGTGTGGACCGCCGAAGCCGGGCCCTCAAAGCCCTGGATCATGCTGGTCCCAAAGAGGTTACCCATGTCCTGGGTGCCGCAGTTGATCTCGTTGAAGGTGAGCCAGAACTTGACCTTGTCCTGATAGCGGTCGAAGACGGTCTGGCAGTACTTCTCAAAGAAGCCGATGAGCTCGCGGCTCGCCCAGCCATTGTATTTCTCGACCAGGTGATAGGGCATCTCGTAGTGCGACAGGGTCACGAGCGGCTCGATATTGTGAGCGCGCAGGCAGTCGAAGACGCGGTCGTAGAAGGCGAGACCTGCCTCATTGGGCTCGGCGTCGTCACCGTTGGGGAAGATGCGGCTCCAAGAGATGGACATGCGGAACATGTTGAAGCCCATCTCGGCGAACAGCGCGATGTCCTCCTCGTAGTGATGGTAGAAATCGATGCCGTCATGGTTGGGGTAGAAGCGGTCGGAGTCGATGTCGATCGTAATCTGACGCGGCTCCTTGTAGCTGCCGCCCAAAAAATGGTCGTCGACGGAAGGACCGCGGCCGTCCACGTTCCAAGCGCCCTCAAACTGATTGGCGGCGGTAGCGCCACCCCAATAGAAACCCTCGGGGAATCCCATAAGTGCCTCCTCGCTCATGCGTGTTGCTGATGAAACGAGTATGCCGCCGAGTCGCTCCAGGCCAGGGCGAAGGCGCCGATTTGGACACTTCTTTTCGCAGACGCGCGCTGCAACAGCGCTGCAGCTGAAACTTTTTGACACCGAAGGAGCGAAGACGATCCGCCCCGCGCTTACCGGCGGTATGCCGCGGGGGTGCAGCCATACTTGTCGTGAAACTTACTGTAGAAGAAGCTCATGTTTTCATAGCCCACCGCATGCGCGGCCGCCCCGGCCGTGGCGCCACCGCGCAGAAGTTCGGCCGCACGCACCAGGCGTCGCTCCTGCACAAGCTGCCTAAAGGTCTTGCCCACATGCCGCTTGAGGAGCGCCGTCGCATAATTAGGGCTCAAGCCAAACTCCGCCGCCATCCCCTCGAGGGAGCACGCGGCGAATTCGCGATCGATATAGCCGAGCATTCCCGTCACCAGGGCAGTGGGCCCCGCCGCGCCGTCCGCCGCGCCGCGCACCAGCTCGCACTCGTAGCAATCCATGAGCTCGGCCAAAAACAGCTGAAACAGACGCAAGACGATTTCGGGACCGTTGGGGCTCGGGTCGTACAGCTCGCAGAGCATCTCCTGCATGTAGCGCCGAATCCGACGGCTCTCGCCGCAGTAAAAACGGACATGGCCCCGATGGTCCGTCTCGCTGTTGAGCGCGTTGAACAAAAACCGCGAGACCGCGCTCTCGCGCGAGAGGCTCGACTCGAGACTCCGGCGCAAAAAAGAGCGTGAAACGGTCATGCTCAGCATGATGTCGTCCTCGCCGAGCGCCGCCACGGCATGAGGGCAAAGGGCGTCGAGCAAAAGCACCTCGTTGCGGCGCAACTCGAGCCTCTCCCCCGCCACCGTCTGCGGGCAGCGTCCGCGATACACATAGCTCAGCTCCACGTAATCATGCACGTGCTCGGGAACTGCATTAAAGCGCGAGTTTTTCCTTATCGTCAGGCCACGCGGCATGCCGGGCTGGGCATAGGCAAACCCTGGCTGCCCAATCTTGCGCACTGGACGTCCGTCGATTTCGACATGCTCGGTCATAATCGACCAATCAAATGCCATGCCGTCTTTATAAGCGATCTCACTGGTGCTCAGTTCGCTGAGCCTACGCTCGAGCTCGTCGATCTCCATGGCTTGCCAATCGTTGATTTGGTCATAGTTCGTCGTGATTCAGATATTAGCAGAACGCGCCGACGCGTCCATAATCTGTGCTATGCAGCAGATCGATCGAGCCAAGGAGGATCCATGACCGCGTACTATCAGCAGGTGCTCGAGGGCACATACGACAACCACGTGCTTCCGTTTTTGTGGATGAAGGGCGAGAGCCATAAGACCATTGCCGAGTATCTGGAAAAGATCGCCGGCGCCGACATCCACGAGGTCTGTCTCGAAAGCCGCCCACACCCCGATTTTTGCGGCGAGGGCTGGTGGCGCGACTTGCGCTTTGTCATTGACGAGTGCAAGCAGCTGGGCCTTAAGCTCTGGATCTTGGACGACGCGCACTTCCCCACGGGCTTTGCCAACGGCGCCGTCAAGGAGGCCGTGCCCGAGCTCCGTAAGATCGTGCTCACGCACCGCACGTTCGACATCGTGGGCCCCACGTCCGCCGCGAACATCGCGCTCGCCAACATGCTCGACAAAACGGAGCGCTTCTACGGCGTGACATTTATGCAGGACGGCAGCCCCGTCGACGTCGCTTACCGAGTAATCGACGATGCAGACGGCAACCCCAGCCGCCTGGTCTTCGATGCACCTGCGGGCCTCACGCAGGCATGCGTGATGTTCACGAGCGGCAAGACCTCCTACAACGAGGACTACATCAATATGGTCGACCGCACCTCGGTGGCGCAGCTCATCGATGCTGTCTACGAGCCGCATTTTGAGCATCTGGGCGATGAGTTTGGCAAGACGATCCTGGGCTTTTTCTCCGATGAGCCCGGATTTGCCAACGAGAAGGGCACCACGGGCCCCGATGGCATCTCGGACACGCTCATCGGCAAGGTCACCGCGCCCCTACCCTGGTCGGCCGAGCTTGAGCGTCGCCTACGCGCGGCACTGGGCGAGCGCTACCTGGCCGAGCTCCCGCACCTGTGGGACCGCGAGCCGGCCGGCGCGCACGTACGCCACGTCTATATGGACATCGCGAGCACCCTCTATAAGGAGTGCTTCTGCGACCAGCTCGGAGACTGGTGCCGCGCGCGCGGCGTGCAGTACATCGGCCACGTTATCGAGGACAAGGACTGCCACGCGCGCCTGGGCGTGGGCGCCGGGCACTACTTCCGCGCCGTGGGCGGTCAGGACATGGCGGGCGTCGACATCGTGATCAACCAGCTGGTACCCGGCATGGACCGCGGCCTTCACAGCTACGGACGCGGCGTGTGGGACCTCGAGTTCTATAACTACGTGCTGCCCAAGCTGGGCTCCTCGGCAGCACACCTCGATCCCAAAAAGCAGGGGCGCTGCATGGCCGAGGTCTTTGGCGCATTTGGATGGCACGAAGGCCTACGCGAGATGAAGTGGATCGCCGATCATTTTTTGGTGCGCGGCGTCAATTGGTTTGTGCCGCATGCCTTTAGCATGGCCGCCTTCCCCGACTGGGACTGCCCGCCGCATTTCTATGCGCATGGCCAAAACCCCCAGTTTGCACACTTTGGGCAGCTCATGAGCTACATGAACCGTACGGCGAGCCTGCTGAGCGGCGGGCGCGCAACGACCCCGGTGGCGCTTCTCTACCATGCGGACGCCGAGTGGACAGGCGAGGCGAACTTTATGCAGCATGCCGCCTCCGAGCTTATGCGCGCGCAGGTCGACTTTGACATCGTGCCGGCAGAGGCATTTGAGGACGCAGGGCGCTATGCCGTTGAAATTGCCGCAGACGGTAGCGGCTTTGGCGTGAACGGCCAGGCATACCGCTGCCTGGTGATGCCCGGAGCCGAGTTTGTCGGCGGAGCCGTGCTCGACTTTGCCGCGCGCGCCGCAGCCGCAGGTGTTGCCGTGTACGCGCTGGATGAGTTGCCGAGCAAGCGCTACGACGGTGATATTGCAGCCCGCGAGGGCTTTGCCTCCGTGGATGCAGCCGCGGTCGCCGGCATCAAGCTCCTGGCAACCGCCGAGCTCGCAGGCACGCTTGCCGACGCCGGTATGCAGACCGTGGTTTGTGCCGAGTCCCAGCCCTGGCTGCGCGCACTGCGCTACGAGCGGGCGGGCGAGACCTATCTGATGCTCGTCAACGAGCATCCCAAGCAGGGTATCTCCACTCAGATTGCGCTTGCCGACGGCATACCCGTTGCAGGCGCGCGCCTCGACCTGCTCAACGGCACCGATCCCGCCGCCTTTGACGGCACGCTCGAGCTGGCTCCCTACGAGAGCTGCATCGTGGTCCTTGGGGCTACAGGTTCCGCCGGCGCGGCAACTGCTGGAGACGAAGCCACATGCGTCGACGAGCCCTGGGCGGTTGCCTTCTCTGCCCCTGGTACCGATGCCTTTGGCGAGTCTGTTGAGCTTGCAGACCTGCACGACCTTTCCTCGGCCGAGTTCCCCGGCAAGGCCGGCACGTTCCGCTACCAGGCCTCCTTTGTCCTGGGCGAAGCGGCCAGCCGCGCTGTCATCGACCTTGGGGAGGTCTTTGAGACCGCAACCGTCACCCTCGACGGCAAATCCCTCGGCACCCGCATCTGTCCGCCTTACCGCTTTGAGGCCGCCGCACTTTTAGCCGGTGAGCACGCGCTCACGATCGATATCATCAACACCCTCGACCACGCCGTCCCCGACGTGTTCGGCATGGCCGAGCCCTCCGAGCCCAGCGGTCTCTTGGGGCCCGTACGCGTGCTCGGGTAACGCCCCGGGCGCAAACGGCCCAACAAGGACAGCGCCCCTATGTTGAGCCCGCACAGCGTCGAGCGGTCCGTCGTTCATAGACCGGCGGACCAAAACTCCCAGCCAAGCCGAACGTTTTATTTATCGCTATGATTGGTTTATCGCGACGCAAACGCATAGGAGCCATATGGATATCAGGCGAAAGATCACGCAGGGCAAAAGCCTCACCCCCACCGAGCAACAACTTGGGCGAACGGCCCTCGCCATGGGCGAGGATGTGCGCGGGCTTTCCATTAAGGAATTTGCCGCGTGCGCCAACGTTTCGGTCGCGAGCGTGCACCGCTTTTGCAAAAAGCTCGGCCTCGAGGGATTCAAAGACCTCAAGGTCGAGCTCATCCGCCAGGCGACCGAGGCGGGCAACCGGCGCGACGTGGACATCAACTTTCCCTTCGATGCCACCTCCGCCCCTGCGCAGGTGATGGAGCGCATGGAGGGGCTCTACCAGACCACCTTGGCCGAAACGCAGGAGCTGCTCGACCCTGCACAGCTCGACCACGCCGCCAAGCTCATCATGCGCGCCGGCACCGTGGACATCTACACGGGCTCGCATAACCTGTATCCAGCGGGAATGTTCCGCGATCGCCTGCTTTCCGCCGGCAAAAGCGCGACGTGCCACGACAGCGTCGAGGCGCAGGTGCGCACGGCGCTCGCCTCGGGTCCCGACCATGTGGCAATCGTCATCTCCTACAGCGGCCTTGCCCCCAACCTCAAGGAGATCTTGCCGATCCTTAGCAGTCGACATGTCCCGGTCATCGTCATCGGCACGCCGTACTGTGCCCGCATTCACCCCGGCTTTGCCGCCTATCTCACGGTAAGCGACCACGAGAGCATGACGCACCGCATCACGCAGTTCGCCAGCCATATCGCCGTGCAATACGTACTCGATTCGCTCTATAGCAGCTACTTTGCCAAAGATTACGCCCGCTGCTCCGAGTTCTTAGAGCGCTCGTTCCCCTACACCCGCCTCCCCGGACTCAAGTAACAACGAGCGAGGATTATTGGACACTCAAATGACGAGAGTGGATAATCTCCCGTTTTTGGCCTGTATGCAGGCTCAAAATGGGAGATTATCCACTCTCGTTCTGGTAGTCATTGGGGACGTTCTTAAACGACTAGTCAAACAAGAACGTCCCCAACGACCATGCCCGATGAGTTACAGTAGGCGCATGGCCTCCTGGACGGCGCCGTAAAGGTTGGCATCGTTGCCAAGCTCCGCCACCTTTATCTGCGGCACGGGAATGCCGGCGAGCTGACCCTCGTAACCCTCGAGCGCCGCGGGCATCTGGGCACGCAGAGCATCGATCAGCTCGGGATGGCAGGAGATACCGCCCGCGATGACAAAGACCTCGGGGTCGAGCACTGCCTGCAGATTGATCAGATGGCCATCGAACATGCGGGCATAGCGGTCGAGCGCACGCTGCGCGGCCTTGTCGCCGCTGGCGATCCACTCAAACACACGGCGTCCGTCGACGGGAACGTCAGCAGGGAGTCCTTTCTCGGCAACGGCCATATCGCGGAGCGTCCGCCATCCGCCGGTGCCGCCAAAGAAGTTCCCCCAGTCCCCACGCGCATGTACATTGTTGCGCAGGAAGCTGAACTCGCCCGCAAAGCAATGCGCGCCGCGCAAGACTTTGCCGTCGATAACGATGCCGCCGCCAATGCCCGTGCCGATAGCAAGCACCACGCCAAAGCGGGTTCCACGCAGGGCGCCCGCCGCGTACTCACCGAGCGCGCAGCACTTACCGTCGTTGTTGACGGCCACGGGCATGCCCAGCGCCTCACGCATAAGGCGACCGAGTGGGCAGCCGTCCATAAAGGTGAGCGCTCCGCCGCGATGGATGGTGCCGTCAAGGTCTCCCTCGTAGATGCCGCCGGGCGCACTCACGCCCACGGCGCTCACACGCTCGCGATACGGCTCTACGAGCGAAATCAATGCCGCAACCGTCTCATCGGCCGAGGTAAACCCCGTAGGCAGGCTCCCGCGCACGCGCACGGAGAAATCCTCGCCCAGGACAGCCCACTTAACGGCCGTGCCGCCCACATCGATACCAAAGAATTCCTTCATAGCGTTTCCCATCCGATTCAATTGCCGACGCCCTTGCTCACTCGTTTATGCCTCAACCGTGCGCACGCGCAGCATCATGTACTGGCGGCTCGGCAGATCGATCCTAAATTTGCCCTCGAAGGTGCCCTCCAAGGTCTCCACCGTCATATTCCAGGTGTCGATCACATCAACGGTATAGCGCGCGCCCTCGGCGCCCTCAAATTCGCGATACGCCGGGCGGTTAAAGCCAAAGTACATGAGCACGTCATCGGAGCCCTGGCCCATCTCATCGGCCATGCAGGTAACGTCCCAGGTAAACGTACCGTCGATCACGCCAATCTCATCAGGCACCCAATCCATACCCGCGGGCAGCGCCTCCATGTATTTGCGGCAGAACGCAATGCGCTCGGGCGAGTCGCCGTAGAGCTTGCCGCCGTGCGCCCACCACAGCTTGGGTCCGCGGTCGACGTAGGTCTCACCGTGGGTCACATAACCGCCACGTAAACTGCCCTCCCAGAAACGACGCACGAGCTCCTGAGCGGTCAGGTTGCCCCAACCCCAGTTGATGTTGCCCTCATAGCCGACCTCGTCGATCAAAACCGGCTTGTTATACTGCGCGCGCAGCGTGGTAACGTCCTCGGCCGTGTTCTTAAGGTCGCACCTCTGGTAGCTCACATGCGTAATCCACGGATGGCTGTGGTCAAAGATCTCACGGCAATTGTGGATGCTGCGCAGATGACCATACGGGTCGTTCGCCATGATGATGCGGGCATAGCGATCCCAGTCCTCGGCCGGCTTCCACGGCATAAGATCCCACTCGTTGGCAAGGCTCCACCAGATGTTCTTGTATGCCGAGAAGCGGCGGGCGACATACGTCAGGTAGAAAACATCCTCCTCGCGCGTCATACGAGAGAAGCCCCAGTCCTCGGGCTTGTCGTACGGATGCAAAACGATGAGGTCCGCCTGGATGCCCAGCTCGTCGAGCTGCTCGATGCGGTGCTCAAGGTTCTCCCAAAACGGCTCATAGAAGCGGTAATGGTCGAAATCGCCCTTCTCGCCCTCGTAGGCATACATCGCCGGGTCCTCAACGTTATAGTCGTAGAACTTGGGAAAGACACACATGCGGATCTTGTTGAACGGAGAGGTGGCGAGCGTCTCGAGCGTCTGCTCCTGCAAGGCCGTATCCTGGTTGGTCCAGGCATAGCAAGTGGTGCCAAAGGGCAGGTAGCGCGTTCCATCCTCGTAGGCAAAGTTGGAATCCTCGTCGGTAATGAACGGAGCGTCGTGGGCAAGCACGTCTTTTGCCAGCAGCACACGACCATGGTTGTCGCCCGTAGCAGGCACGGCCTCAAAAGAGCCGGCGGTACCATCGAGCTCGGGGTCGTTGGAACTCACCGCGTAGTTCCAGACGCCGGCGCTCTCGGGCATAAAGTTAATTCGGTAGCAGCCATTGCCCTTGTAGAAGCCATGGACCTCAAAGCTGTCCTGGCCATCTGCGCGGGCGAACCGTGCCGACAGCTCGACCTCGACATAGGGATTGCCGGCCGCGGTGCCCGTGAGCTCGAGTTTAAACACCTTGTACTGCTCGACGGTGGTCATAATAGCGCCTCCAAGTTAAGCGATTGAATAGTCGGAGTCCGTCGGGCAACGCGAACGCTGCCCGACGGAAGGAAAGAGAGCGACGGATTACTTGGCGTTCTTGATGAGCATGATGAACACATAGCCCACGGCGATGAGCACGATGGAGATCGGGAACGCCATGAAATAGGAGCCGGTGGCGACAACGATTGCCGAGGTCACGATGGGGCCAAGGATCTGGCCGATGGTGTTGGCGATGTTGAGGATGCCCAGGTCCTTGCCGGCGTTCTCCTTATCGGGCAGAACATCGACATTGAGCGCCTGGTCGACGGAAGAGTAGATACCATAACCAAGTCCGGCCAGCAGCGCGAATCCGTACATGCCGATAACGGACTTAAGCAGCCAGGGCAGAGCGATGCCGATGCACATCATGATCGTTGCGACGAGGATGATGGGCTTGCGGCGGCCGATCTTGTCGGAGATAGCGCCCGAGGTAAGCGAGGCGACAAGCGACACGACCATGATCACGACGGACATGGAGGAGAGGACGGCGCCGGCTTCTGCCACGGGAAGACCGATGTACTTCTCGAGGATGTAGAGCTGATATCCGTTGATGCAGAAGTAACCGAAGATGAGGAGCAGGCGGCCAAAGAGCGCCAGATAAAAGTCGCGGCAGTTCTTGGTGGGCGGAACGAACATGAGCAGCAGCGACTTGAGATTGAGCTTCTCGGACTGCTCGCCCTCGTCAAGAGCGGCAGACTTCTCGCGCGGCCAAATGATGACGGCGAGGATGCCGGTCAGCAGCCAAGAGACCGTGCCGATGATAAAGCCAGGAACTGGGTTGGAGAGGAACTGCGTACCGATGATGGTGCCAATCGACTGGCCAGCCGTTGCACCGCCGCCATAGAATGCGGAGAGCGTGCCGCGCTTGTTAAGCGGAATGCGGTCGGAAAGCACGGCAACAGCAGGGGCAAGCATGCAGTTGAGGCCAATCTGCAGCACGCACCAGGAGGCGACGATCATGGGAAGTGTGGTCGCGACCGAAGTGCTCCAGAAAGCACAGCCGCAGATAAAACCGCCGAGAACGATAAACGGTGTGCGCTTGCCAAAGCGGCTGTGGCAGTGGTCGGAAAGCGCGCCGAAAACGAGATTTGAGAACAGGGCGAAGATTGAACCGACCGAGTTCATCGCCGCGAGAATTGCCTCGGGCTGACCAATATTAAGGCCGTTAAAACGCTCGGGGAACAAGACGTTGGAGCCGATCGTGCCCGACATCATCCACATAACGCCAAAGATAATAAAACCGATCATAAAGCGCCATGTCTCGGTTTTGGTCATGGGCTTTCCGGTGTCGGGGGCGATGGCGTTCTCGTCAATCGCTGCGGCGGTTTGATTTGCCATGGGATAGATCCTCTCTCTGATGGAATGCGCGAGGGCGCCCGTGCACCAAGGGTCAAGGGGTCAAACCCGCTGGATGCGGCGGCCGTGGAATGGGGTACGGCCGCGCGCGAGCGTCTGTTGGGTTGTTACTTACTAACTAGTAAGTAACTTCCACGACCTGTATAGTACGCTTACTAAGTACTTAGTAAGCTATAAGAGCGGTAAACGGTTGTTTTGAGCCGCTGAACGGCTGAGGTAAGCTATGGGGGTATACAAAAGGCATTTGGCGGCAATACTCGAGCCGCCCTAAATAAGGCAGCGCGATTTATATGGACACTCAGAAAACTCCCACACCCGCGGCAAAGAAACGCAGCGCTGCGGCGCAGGAACGCCTTGACCAGATTGTCTCGGCGGCCGTGCGGCTTATCAACGCGCGCGGCTTTAACGGCATGTCACTCCAGGCGGTAGCCGACGAGGTGGGCATCACCCAGGCGGGCGTGCTGCACTACGTGGGCAGCAAGCACGGGCTTTTGGTCGAAGTGATCCGTCGCTATTACGATCGCAGCTCAACCTTAGACGACTATCTCTCCCTCTTTCATCCTGGCGGGGCATTTGAGGGCCAGAGCCCCAAGATTCCCGAATACTGCCGTCTGCTCGTGGCGGAGAACAACAACCAGCCCGAGCTCGTCATGCTCTTCCAGATGCTCAATACCGAGGCCATGAGCACGGAGAGCCCCCTGCACGAGTATTTCAACGACCGCTCGCGCGGTGTTATCGAGCCCGAGCCCGATGTTAACTGGAGCGTTCCCGAGGGAATCGACGCCACCGAAGCCATCTCGTGCGCGCTGGCGGCGATGTATGGATTGGAAGGCCGTTGGGTGGCGCGACCCGACGAGATCGACTATCCCGCCGAGTGGTCTAAGTTTGAGGACATCCTCTTTCCCCTTCCCCTCTGGGAGGGCTACCGTTAAGAGCGGCAGTACGCAATCGCCATCACCAACCGCAACGGCTGTATTGATATAAAAAGGCCCGGGCTACCACCCGGGCCTTTTCTCTTGCGTTATTCCGTTTTCCTTAATGCGCCGGCGAAACCACGAGCAGAGCGTCGTGCTCAAAGGGATGCTGAGCCACACGCACGGTGCCGTTACCGTTGTCGCGAACAGGCAGCTTGGCGATGTGCTTGTCCTCCATGTCGAGGACCGTCGCCGTCCAGCCACGCGCGCCGTCGAGCTTAAACTTGAGCGCCGTGGTGCGCGGCAGGTACGTGACGACGCGATCGCCAACGCGCGCCACACGAATGGACTCGCGCGCGTCGTCGAGGAGCTCCTGCGCCGGAACCACGGCAAGTGCATCGTCGGCAGCCGTAGCGCCCAGGGCGGCAAGCACGTGCTCGATCGCGCCAAAGTCCCACACACCCGCAAACTGCAGGCACTCTTGCCAGCGGAAGGGCATGTCAAAGCCCTCGCCCAGGACCGAACCCTGGCTGCGCGATGTCTGCCAGTTCCACACGCCGTGTGCGCCATAGGTCACGCCGGCACTGGCGCCGGCAAGAATCGACGACCATACGCTCGCGCGGCAATCCTGCGCGGTAAAACGCCAGTAGACGTTGCGCGACGCACCCATCTGCTCGTAGCAAGGCTCGGAGTTGACCATCGGCTTTTTGGGATAGTTGGCGATAAAGTCCTGCGGCAAGTGCCATGCCTCGGGCTGGCCCTCGTAGTTGTGGCCGGGCTGGAACATATAAAAGTCCAGACGGTCCAGATACTGCGCCGGAATGGTGCGGTTGCCACGGTTGATATGCATGGCGTGCAAGGACTCGGGAGCCAGCTTGGTGACCTCGTCGAGTGCATCCCCGTAATAGGCGATAGCCTCGTCGGTCTTAAAGTCGGTGTCGCCTGTCACCACGTAGACGGGGTCGAACTCGCCCAGGTTCTCGACGACGCGGGCAACGTGGGCGCGAACCTCCTCGCGCGGCATGACCTCGGCACCCAGGCGCTCGGCGATCACGGAGCCCCAGGTACCGGGCACGTAGTTGCACCACATGAGCACGAGCGCCGGGCGAATGCCGTGCTCCACGGCTGCCTGGCACATGCGGCGGGCGCGGTCCCAGTACTCCTGGTTGGGTGCACTCCAATCAAAGTGCACGCCGTCCTCGCTCGCATAGGGCCAAATGCCCAGGTCGGGCAGGCAGCGGTCCCACTGCGGAAGGGTGTTGATCTGCAGTACGTTCATACCCTGCTCGGCACGGCGGGTGAGGTAGTAGTCCCAATCGTTCTCGGTGATGCTCGTAAAGGCACTCCAGCACGTATCGGCAAACCAAAAGAATGGTTTGCCGTCGCAGAGGAACCCGTCCTCACGGGTATTGACGGTCAGTTTTCCCAAGCTCATATGGCACCTTTCTCTTGGGGAGACTTGCTAGGAGGGAGGTAAAGAAGTCGCCTGCCGCATTATCACAGTAGGGTCTGCGGCTGCAGTTGCTCAGCTCAAATTGAACGCACGCGAAGCACAGGGCCCTTACGTCTCTCCTAAAAAGTCTACAGGAAGGCCCCGCCGGGCTTATGCCAAGCGGGGCCTGTCGTGTAGGGGGTCTTATTTAGACCAAGGCCGGGGCGACTAGGCCTCCATCTCGGCGAGCTCCTCCTTGGAGAAGCCGGTGACAAAGACGACGGCAGCGGCAATAGCAAAGGAGATTGCCATACCGACGATAGCCCAGACGGTGTTCATCTGGCCACCCTGCAGGTAGTTGGTGAAGACCAGGAAGTTGGAGGCACCGCCTGCGAGGTAATAGGTGACGCCCATGAGGCCCGAGAACACAGCGCCGATGGCACCGCCGATGAACATGCCGAGCATGGTGCGGCGGAAGCGCATGAGGATACCGAAGAGCGCGGGCTCGGTGACGCCGCCGGCGATGGCGGAGATGACGTAGCCCAGGGCAAGACTCTTCTCGTCAGCGCTCTTCATCTTGAGGAAGGCACCGAAGGCGCAGCCCCAGACAGCGGCCATAGCGCAGTTAGTGGAAACGAAGACGAAGGGATCGTAGCCAGCAGCGATGATCTGCACCTGAGCGAGCAGGATAACGGGCATGTGCATACCGCAGACCACGAAGAGCTGCCAGGAGGCGCCGAGGATGGCCATCACGATCAGGATACCGATGCCGCCAAGGTCAGCAAGCCCGAAAAGAATGTTGGCGATGAGGCTGCCGAGCTCGTTGCCGATCGGAGCGAGGACGATAAAAGCGATGGGAATCGTGACGATCATGGTGCAGAACGGCGTGAAGACCGTGGAGAGCACGTCGGGCATGACCTTCTTAAAGAACTTCTCGATGAAGTAGAGGACCGGCACCGAAAGGATGATCGGCAGGACGGACTGCTGATAGTTGGCAGCGGCGATCTGGATGCCGTAGACCGAGATGATTCCGCCGCCCTCCTGGGTGGCGACGCTCACCACGGACGGGGCCATAAGGGCACCGCCGAGAAGCATGCCGAGAACGGGGCTGGCGCCGAGCTTCTTAGCCGCAGCATAACCCAGGTAGATCGGGATAAACGTAAACGTGGCCTCATACAGTGTGGTGTAGAGGAACGTATAAGTCGGGTCCGTGTCCGAAATAACGCCCAGCATGGTGGGGCCAAGGACAGCCGCGATGGTGCGGAACAGACCGCCGGCCATGAGCAGCGGGATCAGCTGGGTCATGGAGCCCGACAGATAGTCGAGGATGATGTTGGGCAGGTTCTTGAGCTCGAACTTCTCCTTGGGAGCATCGAGATTCTCGTCAACGGCGGCACCCTGCTTGACGCCGGAGATGGCGACGAACTCGGTGAGCACCTTCGGCACGTTCTGGCCGATGATGACCTGGAGCTGACTGCCGGCGAACTGGCAACCCAGAACACCCTTGACCTTCTTGATCTTCTCCACGTCGGCCTTGCTGTTGTCCTTGAGCGTCAGACGCAAGCGCGTCATGCAGTTGGTGGCGACGGTAACGTTCTCCGCGCCGCCCACGAGCTCGAGGACATCGGTGGCAATCTGCTTGTTGTCTGCCATGGGACCCCTCCCCATATCTTCGTGTGCCTACTCGCTTGTGTAAGCACGCCTTTGGCTCGGCGACTATAACCCCTTACGGTTGCCGAACCCTTGGATACGCTGTCGTAAACAATTTGTTTACTGAACGTTTACGGGCTTTAGTTTACACGTAGTGCCTGATTTGTGGCAATTTTGCCGTCTGGAGTCCGGTGAACGGTAGGAAATCGGGGGTAAGCGTATTTAGACGGTAGAAGATCGTCTCTTTGACCAGATATTGATATATGGCTATTTACGTGGGCTTTTATTTTGATAAACACCTTTGTAACGAGCTAGCTCATCAACAATAGTCCTGCTAGTTAATAGTAAACATATGTTTAGTAGTTCATTGCGTGTTCAGTTTTACCGTTTACCGAGTTCATCTGCTCATTCTACAGTTCTGCATTAAACTAAACATGTTTAGTCTGTATTGCCGCCCTTGTTTAGTACTTGCGGCACAAAGGAGTAGCTCATGGAACTCAAATCGTGTACCTACGCAACCGTCACCACGCTGGGCGATTTTGGCCCCTGGATCAACAAAGTGGTGCTCGACCTGCCGTGCGTTGTGCGCGCCAACGACGTGAACGAGCACACGTTCAATATCTACTGTGCCCGCCATGAGCGCACGGGCGAGGTCCTGATGCGCAAGGAGCACGGGGCCGATCACGCGGCGCCCTCCGTGGGCTACGTGCCGGTGCTCGCCGCCTACCCCTGCGATGAGAACGGTCAGCGCCTGCCCAAGGGCACACACGTAGCGCTCGAGACGCCCGAGGTGCGTCTCACCAAAGAGATCGAGGGTGGCGTGCTGGGTTCGCGCTATATAGAGAACCACCTGCGCGTGACGCAGCTTGTGGCCCTCCCGGGCGAAGACGGCGATGACCCCACCGCGGGCCTCGTCTTCGATCGCAGCCGCGGCGACATCTGCCCCGCGCTCAAGGGCTGGCATAACGCCGTGCAGCAGACGCCCGTCGACGGCATCGCGCTCGAGTACGGCTATTTTGAGCCGAGCTTTGAGCCCGCTGACTCCGCGCTTTTCAACCCGTTTGCGCCCAAGGACACGCCCGCCGTCGAGAAGGCGCCGCTGATCGTGTACCTGCACGGCGCCGGCGAGGGCAAGGGCACCACACAGGGCGAGGGCGCAACGCGTGCCTACACCGGCAACCGCGTGACAGCGCTCTCGCAAAAGCAGATCCAGCGCTACTTTGGCGGCTTTGCCTGGGTTCTTGTGCCGCAGTCGCCCACGTTTTGGATGGACAACGGCGTCGAGCAGCTCGGTCGCTCCAACCAGAGCATCTACTCCCCCGTGCTCAAGGCGCTCATCGACGAGTTTGTCGCCGAGCATGCCGACCGCATCGACACCGATCGTATCGTGGTCGCCGGCCTTTCCAACGGCGGCTTTATGACCCTGCGCCTGTGCGCCGACTACTCCGATTTCTTCGCCGCGGGCCTTCCCTGCTGCGCGCCGTGGTACAACGCCACGGACGAGGACGTGGCCGCACTCTCCAAGACGCCGCTGTGGTTTACGCACTCCAAGGGCGACGAGCTCGTGTGCCCGCAGCTGACGGTGCTGCCGCTCACGGCGCGCCTGCGTGATGCCGGCGCCAACGTGCACCTCACCTACTTTAGCCATGTCGAGGACCTGACCGGCGTGTACCGCGAGGCCGACGGCTCGGCCAAAAAGATATTCAACCACGGCGTGTGGATCCACCAGTTCAACGACCTGTGTTATCAAGACTTCGACGGGGGCAACGTACTCATCGACGGCGAGCCGGTGGGCTGCTGGGAGTGGTCGGCCAGGGTTTCGAGGTAACCATTCCATCGGGTTGGTGGCGATGGGGGCGTGCGTCCCGTCTTGCCTTGCGCGTAACTGACTGAAAAAAAATCTTGGTTGGAGTTGTTCCTATGTCTCAGAATTTGACTCGAGTGATTGTTACCACCGATATGGAAGTCGATGATATGAACTCTCTGGTTCATTTGGCTCTGTATCTCAATGTGCTCGATGTGCAGGCTGTGGTGTACACGGCTTCGCAATATCACTTTCTTGGCGATGGTGTCCATACGCTGGGCGAGGTGAATCCGCATTGGCGGACCAAAGGCGTGCGCTCCTATACCTGGGACGTCGTTCCGCACGAGCCCGACCCCGAAGCTGGCTCGCTCATGGAGTACCGCCCATTCCCCAAGGGTTGGATCGAAAGCCTGTGGAGCAACGAGTATGCCCAGGCCTGGCCGCAGCTGCAGGCCAATGCCGCTGCCGCCGGCGAGCCGTCCTTCCCCACACCCGCTCAGATGATCGAGCGCACCTATATGGGCAACGCCGCCTTTGAGGGCGACGTACGCGAGGAAACGCCCGGTTCGCGCGTCATCGCCAACGCCATCATGGATGATGACCCCCGCGCGCTGTGGCTCCTTTCCTGGGGCGGTATGAACACTATCGTTCGCGCCCTCATGTCCATCGCCGAACAATGGCAGAACACACCCGAGTGGCCCGCCGTGCAGCAGAGGGTCCATCAGAAGGTGCGCGTGATGGGTGTTGCCGATGGCGTAGGGCAGGACAACTCATGGCTCGACCATGGACGCGAAATCTTTCCCGAGCTCGTCTTTTGGCGCGTGCCCTATAGGTACGGCGGCTATATCGACGCCAAGACGGCTCAGCCCGATACGCTGCCGCTATTTAAGGCCCCTTGGCCCGAGCAGAATCTCACGCAGGGAAACGGCCCCCTCATGGCGCGCTATATGCTCTATGGCGATGGCAGGGTCTACGAAAACGAGCCCGAGCGCTTTCAGTTTGGCAAGCATGCCCGTCTGGATTGGGGCCTGGAGGGCATGCCCGCGATGCAGTTTGAGCGCGGCGACTTTATGGCCGAAGGCGACAGCATGACCTATATTCCGCTGCTGCCGTTTGGCCTGCGCGGTATCGACGACCCCGACTTCGATACGCTACTCGGCCGCATGTTTCATGATGGGCGCCCCGATGCAGACGCACCCACCGTTTTTGCCGCCATCAGCACGCCTGCAGACGACAACCCCAATCCCTACCTGCGCGCCTATCAGGAAGACTTTGCCGCCCGCGCGCAATGGTGTGCCCATGATCCGGCAGCCTGCTCGCATCCGGCGCATATTGTCGAAGTTGTGGCCGATCGCAGTGCCGTAGCCGGCGAACGCGTCGCCCTTGCAGCGACCATCGTCGACCCCGACGACAAGGGCTTCGATGCGCATTGGGATGTCGCCGTGGACCCGTCGAGCTATGCGGGCGCCCAAGACCTGTCGCTGTGGCAAAAATGCACGCCGGACACCACTTTCGTCGTGCCCGCCGACGCACGGCCCGGCGATCGCTTCGCGCTCACCCTCACCGTGCAGACACGCGCCGAGCGCCCCTGCAGCCGCTACGCCCAGGTCGCCATCACCGTCGCGTAGCAACCGACGGCGCCCACATTCGGCAAGGAGTGTCCCCAGGCGCCGGCACAAAAGGAACGTCCCCAAGTGCCGCCTGTTCGCCGAGCGAGGATTTTTGGACACTCAAATGACGAGAGTGGATAATCTCCCACTTTGAGCCCGCAAACAGACCAAAAACGGGAGATTATCCACTCTCACTCTGCGGGCACTCATTTAAGTACGTCCCCAATGAGTACCCCCACGGCAACGGCACCGCCGATGTTTTGGCAACGACAGCGAAAACCCGCCAGAGCGAGCAAGGTGCCTTGAAACGAGGCGGCATTGACCTTCTGGTCATGCCGCCGAAGTTGAAAGGCAGATTGCCGCTCTGGCGGGTTTGCAGCGTCGAGCCGTTACGCGGTTCGTAGAACCGTGTAACTAACGAACTCCGTACTGCTCGTAGTAGGCGTCGATGGCGTCCTTGAGCTCATCGTCGATGACGACCTTGCCGTCGATCTCGTGGTTGTAGAGAGTCTCGACGACCTCGGCCATGGAGACGATGCTCGCGACGGGGAAACCGTACTTGGCCTCGATCTCCTTCTGCGCGGTGGTCACGCCACCCTTGCCGACCTCCATGCGGTTGAGGGACACGATCAGGCCCTTGATCTCGACATCGGCAGCAGCCTTGACCTTGGGATAGGTCTCGTCGATGGACTTACCGCTGGTGGTGACGTCCTCGACCATGACCACGCGGTCGCCGTCCTGGGGCTCATAGCCCAGCAGGTTGCCCTTATCGGCGCCGTGGTCCTTGGCCTCCTTGCGGTCGCAGCAGTACTTGACCTCCTTGCCGTACAGCTCGTGGTAGGCAATGGCGGTCACGACGGCCAGCGGAATACCCTTGTAGGCCGGTCCAAACAGCACATCAAAGTCGTCGCCAAAATTATCGTGGATGGCCTGGGCGTAATACTCGCCCAGCTTCTTGAGCTGATAGCCCGTCACGTAAGCGCCGGCGTTCATAAAGAACGGGGACTGACGGCCACTCTTGAGCGTAAAGCTGCCAAACTTAAGAACGTCGGACTCGACCATGAACTTGATGAACTCTTGCTTGTAAGCCTCCATGCGGGCTCCTCTCGTAATCGCGTACGTGCCTTCCAGTTTAGCGCAGGCGAAGCGTCGATGCGGGCGCGCTTTGAGGCCACGGCATTCTGTAAAGGCTTTGTCAGGGGCAACGGTTTTCCGAACAATGGGGGTTGACATGTCAAACCCCCTCATCAAGAATACGGGCGGATTAAAACGGGTACGAGATACCCAAAGCGCGCTGCGCCCGTCCATAAGGAGGTGTGCCATGGAAGGCAGTCATAGTCGAAAAACCTGCATGTCGCCCTCGGCACGCCGCGAGGATTCCGTATTCGCATAAGCGCCACGAGCCGATCGTCAAAACCACCACAAAGGTGCCTGTCCCCTTTGTGGTGGCTCGCAAGCATGACGTGAGCGACATCTAGGTTTTTTTGAAGCAAATACGACACGTACGCTAACTCCCTTCAACAAGGAGGACCCTATGCTGATGCTCAAAACCGCCACGGTACTCGAAGCCATCTCCAAGCGCCGCCGCACGGCGCGCCCTGCCGCTCACACCGGCCTTGCCAAGAACACCATATTCGCCGCCACCCATAGCGCCGATGACGCCCTCGTGCTGCTCGACGCCACGGCCGACGGGCTCACTGCCGAGCACGCCGCCGAGCGCCTGGACGCCGCCGGCCCCAACACCATCGAGGCGCCGACCAAGACGCTCGCCCGCCGCATCGCCGACGCATTCATCGATCCCTTCGCTGGCATCCTCGCCGCCCTCGCACTGGTCTCGCTCTACATCGACGTGCTCGCCGTGCCCGAGCTGCAGCGTGACCCCTCCACGGTCATCGTCATCGGCATCATGTTGCTGGTATCGGGCGGTATGAAGTTTATCCAAGAAGCCCGCAGCGGCAATGCGGCCGAGGCCCTCAAGGACCTGGTCTCCAACACCTGCTGTGCCCTGCGCGACGGTGAGCGCGTCGAGATCCCCTTCGACGAGCTCGTCCCCGGTGATGTGATCCGCCTCTCTGCCGGAGATATGGTGCCGGCCGATGCCCGCGTCATCACCGCGCGCGACCTATTTGTGATCGAGTCCGCGCTCACCGGCGAGAGCGAGGCCGTCGAGAAGACCGCTGCCATCACCGTCGTCGAGGGCGCCGACGGCTCTGCGCTGCCACTCTCTGCCTGCAAGAACATCGTCTTTACCGGCACCTCCGTGCAAAACGGCACCGCCATGGCGCTTGTCGTTGCCACCGGCTCGGACACTTACCTGGGCGGCATCGCCAAGATGCTCAACGGGCGCGTCGAGAAGAGCGCGTTTGACCGCGGCGTCTCGAGCGTCTCCATGCTGCTCGTACGCCTCATGCTCGTTATGGCGCCGGCCGTCTTTGCCATCAACGCCGCCACCAAGGGCAACGTCATCGACGCGCTGCTGTTCGCCACGAGCGTGGCCGTGGGCATCACGCCGCAGATGCTTCCCGTCATCGTGACCACGAGCCTGTCGCAGGGCGCCAAGGACCTCGCCCGTCGTCAGGTTATCGTCAAGGAACTGCCGGCGATCCAAAACCTCGGCGCGATGGACGTCCTGTGCTGCGACAAGACCGGCACCCTCACCGAAGACCGCATCGTGCTCGAGCGCTACCTCAATACCAACGGCAACGAGGACGCACGCGTGCTGCGCCATGCGTTTTTGAACAGCTTCTTCCAGACTGGCCTCAAGAACCTTATCGACCTGGCCGTCATCGACCGCGCCGACGTGACGCCCTCGACCGTCGCGCCCGATTCCATGCTGGGCCAGAGCCTGCGTGACCGCTATGCCAAGGTCGACGAGGTGCCCTTCGATTTCTCGCGCCGTCGCCTGAGCGTAGTTGTAGCCGACGCCCAAGGCAAAACCCAGATGGTTACCAAGGGAGCTGCCGAGGAGATGCTCGAGATCTGCTCCTTTGTCGAGGTCGATGGCATCGCTCAGCCGCTCACCGACGAGAAGCTCGCCCAGATTCGCAAGCAGGTCGCTGGGCTTAACGCCGAGGGCCTGCGCGTAATTGCTGTGGCGCAGAAGACCGATCCGCGCTGCGTGGGCGAGTTTGGCATCGCCGACGAGTGCGACATGGTGCTGATGGGCTTTTTGGCCTTCCTCGATCCGCCCAAAGCAAGTGCCGCGGGCGCCGTCGCCACCCTCGAGGCCAAGGGCGTCGCCGTTAAGGTCCTGACCGGCGACAATGACCGTGTCGCCGCCACCGTCTGCGAGCAGATCGGCATCGACGCGAGCAACGTCTTGCTGGGCTCCGAGATCGATGCGCTCGACGACGCCGAGCTTGCCGAGCGCGCCGAGAGCACCCATCTCTTCGCCAAGCTCTCGCCGCTGCAGAAGGCGCGCCTGGTGCGCGTCATGCGCGAGTTGCTCGGCCACACCGTGGGCTTTATGGGCGACGGCATCAACGACGCCGCCGCGATGCGTGCGAGCGACTGCGGCATCTCGGTCGACTCCGCCGTCGATATCGCCAAGGAATCCGCCGATATCATCTTGCTCCAAAAGGACCTGGGCGTGCTCGAGCGCGGCATCATCGAAGGCCGCCGCACCTACGGCAACCTGCTCAAGTACCTCAAGACCACGGTGAGCTCCAACTTTGGCAACGTGCTGTCCGTAACCGCTGCGAGCCTGTTCTTGCCGTTTTTGCCCATGAGCGCTCTGCAGCTGGTGCTGCTGTCGCTGGTCTACGAGATCGTGTGCATCGCACTGCCGTGGGACACCGTCGACAACGCCTGGACTGCCCGCCCGCGCGCTTGGGACGCTGCGTCCATCAAGGGCTTCATGCTCGAGCTGGGCCCCGTGAGCTCGCTGTTTGACATCGTGACCTTCGCCGCGCTCTTCTTTGTGGTGTGCCCCGCCGCCGTGGGCGCAAGCTGGTCCGAGCTTGCCGCCGCGGGCGACGTCGCGGGTATGGCGACCTTTGCGGCGCTCTTCCAGAGTGGCTGGTTTGTCGAGTCCATGTGGTCGCAGACGCTCGTGATCCACATGCTGCGCTCCCCGCGCCTGCCGAGCCCGCGCGACCACGCCGCGCCCGCGCTGTGCGTTCTCACCGTGCTGGGCCTGGCGCTCGTCACTTGGCTGCCGGCAAGCCCCATCGCCGATGCACTGGGGCTCATGCCGCTGCCAACGAGCTTCTTCGCGCTGCTCATCGGCATCGTCGGCTCCTACATCGCGCTCACCCAGCTGGCCAAGCGCCGCTACATCGCCCGCCACGGCGAGCTGCTGTAGCGTTGCCGGCACCATCGTCAAGAATGTCTGGGCCGTCGCGACCCACCCCTGCTGGCCGCAGCGGCCCAAAACAGCTAAAAAAGCCCCGTCCCAAATTAGCTAGTCTTGAGGCGTCCAGGACCAGAAGAAGTTAATGAGGGCCACGCACGAGGCGGCACCGGTCTTTTTGTTGATTGAGGCGATATGACGGTAGAGCGTAGAGCGCGAAAGGAAGAGCGTTGCAGCGATATCCTGAACGCTCTCGTGCGATGCGACCAAGGCCTCCAAAATATCGCGCTCGCGCTCTGTAAGCTCAAAGGCGGCGACAAAGGCATGGAGACGTTCGTCGAGCGTGAGCTCCGGCACCTCCGCGGAAGCGGGCTCGCTCTGAGCAGACGCGCGATCCGCGCCAAGATCATCGGCAGCAAACGCCAGCTCGCCGGGCACCGCAGCGTCATCTGCCCGATGCCCAAACTGTCCCAGCAGCGAAATCGCAATGCCCACAAACAGTACGAGCACCGCACCCACCGCCAGCAGCACGTTCTGGCTCGAGATAATCGCCACCGCCGGCGCCGTCACGAGCATCGCGCAAATGTTGCTGATGACACGACCCATGCACGGCCACAGATACGACCAGTGCGCATAAACCGAAATGGCAGCAAATTTCGTCGTAAAAAACACCACGAAGAAGCCCGAACCCAGATAGAAAATCGCCATGGTCGCAAGCACATTGCCGCCATTGCCGTCGACGAGCAAGACAAAGAACGAAAGCGTGGACAACATGGCAGTGCAAGTCATGGTGATGTTCATATACGAACGACCGTGCAGGTCAAACAAGGCGCCGGCAGCTAGAGCGCTCGCCGCCATCAACAGGCGCGGCCAATCGCCCAAATCGATGGCCCCGGCGGCATGCGAGGTCGTGAGCCCTGCATTGAGGGCGGCAAACACACCGGTAAGGCAGGCGGTTGCGACCGTCAGACGCACCACGGCGCGCCGAAAAGCCGCCGTTGATTCAGAATCGTCTTGCCACTTGGCGCCAAATTCCGACGCATCCACCGAAAGCTCGGCGATATCGGACTCGCGCCCAACCTCAGGCTCACCGTGTAGCTTGGCGCGACGGACGTTGTGGAGCAGTACCACCTGCGCAACCGCACAGGCAACAAGAACAAACTGCTGCGGAATCCCCGCAGGCATCACCATATGGTTGAGCACCTGCAGCAAAACGCCCAAAGCATACGAAAGTGCCAACACGCGCGCCAAATACGGCGTCCGTGCAAAGCGTCGCGCAAAGTTGGCATGGGCGGTCGATCCGCAGTAGCCCAGTGTGCAGAACGTCAGCAACCCGCCGGCAATGAGCATCTCAAATTGAGCCGCCATCATCAACAGCAGCAACGCCGATGCCAGCAACACGCCCGCGATGTCGCTTGTCGTATCGATCGCACGGGGACGGCGGTAGTACAGAAGGGGACGCACAAGAAAGCCGATTGCGCTCGCGCCGACGATGAAGCTCTCGTAGACAACGACCTCGCTCGGCGGCACAAACTCGGCAACGCGCACGTCAAAAAGATACTCGCCAGCCAAATACGTAAAATAGAACAGCGCTAGGCATATAATCTCCCGAATGCCCCGACGTAAGTATGCGGCTGTGTCTCCCATGCCTCTCATGAATCCCCCCCCCGCCGCTCAACTGTTTGGATTTCAATTTTAATAAAGAATCAGTCCCGATAACGAAGCCAAGCTCGAAATGCCGCGAATTTGACCCCAGTAGTCCACGGCGTGCAGCGTTTTTGAGCCGTCTGTCCCAGAAGGAGCACGACGTGGACTGCTTGCTCGGCAAAGAGTGTCCCCGGCGACCAGTCGTTTAAGAACGTCCCCAATGACTACCCTAGAGCTCTCAACCCTTCATCTATGGCATTTCTTTTAGCAGGCCCGCCATATATAGGGGCAAATACAATATCGCCTTTCCATCCACCACGTTGTCCCGGTGAAGCACGACCGCCCGAGCCAATCCATAGTTTTCAACGCTCATCAGGCGATCGAGGGCAACGTGCTTTGTGCTGTACCTACCCGATTTGACCTCGATAGGCAAAACGACGGGGCTCCGCTTATCCTCGATAATAAAATCGACTTCTCCAACCTTGGCCGCGTTAAAGTAGAACAACGAAGAGTAGCCGCATGCGCGCAGCTCCTGGGCGACCGCATTCTCAAAAGCCTGCCCAAAGTTGATCGATTCCCGCTGCGCAACAATGGCCTCGACATCAGCGGGAGAAAAAGTAGAGAACAGCAGCCCCACATCGCTCAGGTAGAACTTGAAAAAACTGTCTTCCCGCGAGAGACCCAAGGGGAACATGGGCTCGCTCACCCTCTTAACCGGGATCGCAACGCCCGCATTAACAAGCCAGTCAAAATCAGGCTGCAAATCCAAAAATCGTTTCCGCTTGTCTATCCCGGTAACGAGAAAGCGCTTGTTCTCTTTATTGAGCTGCGCGGGCATGGCATCGTAGATCGTCCTGATCCGTTGAGCATGCGCGGGGGCTTCGGCGTACCGTGCGATATCTGCGCGATATGCTTCGAGAATGCCCTGCTGACGAGCGCGCATCGCCTGTGTATCATGAGTTGAGACGAACAGCTGAACGGCCTCAGGCATGCCACCCACAAGGACATACCGATAATACGTCTCGATCAACCGTTCATGAATAAACGGAGGCACTTGTTCCCGTTTGCGATAACAGGCACGAACGACATCCCATAATGATTCGTCGACTCCCAGAGCCCAGGAGAATTCCTCGAAATCCATGGGAAACATCTCGAGGATATCGATAGTACCTACCGGCAACGACCGAAAATGGAACGCCTCAATCCCGAGCATGGAGCCGGAGTAAATGACATCGAAACGATCGTCTTGCGCAAGATAACGCATCCAGGTGATGGCGTCTCCGCAACGCTGCACCTCATCAAAAAACAGAAGCGTCTTTGTATCCGAAGCGATGGGCGATGAAGCCAGTGCGGTGATTCTCACAATGAGGTCATCGAGGCTCCTTGCCTCCCCTATGAGCTCGACCGCGTCGGGTCTCTCCACGAAGTCGATTTTCAGGAAGCTTCTATAGTTGTCACGGGCGAACTGCTCGACAGCGCTTGTTTTGCCAACTTGTCGAGCACCGGTAATAAGCAGTCCCTGCCCGGTTTTAGTCTGTTTCCAGCTTTCAATTTTCTCGATTATTTTACGCTTGAGCATAACTTGCCTCCCTTTTCCTATTTTAACTGGGATAACTGCAAAATTCCAATTGAGTATTTATATATTTCAACATAATCTCAATTGGAATTGACCTCTATTGAACATTTTTAGAAAGCGTTGATCGAATTTCCGACAGCGGGTGGGGCCATAACCAACCTGTCTCTCGAGAAGAGCCCCCCCCCACAAGGAGTGTCCCCAGGTGCCGGCAGAAAGGAACGTCCCCAAGTGCCACCCTTTGGCAAAGAGTGTCCCCGGCGACTAGTCGTTTAAGAACGTCCCCGATGACTGCCCAAAATGGGCCATGTGTCCCAGTTGTGGAGACTTCTTGAGCCGCTTGGGTATCGTGAAAGGCCGCGCACTCACCCATCATCAAAAGTGACACACGCTACCAGTTGATGGGAGGCAGCCATGGGCTTCTTTGACAAGATGTTCGAGAAGAAAGAATGCGCGATTTGCGGTACCGAGCTGGGTCTTTTGGGAAAGACCAAGATCAACGAAGGCTACCTGTGCAAAGAGTGCGCCGGCAAGCTCTCCCCCTTCTTTAGCGGCTGGCGCTCCAGCACCGCAGACGACATCCGTGAGCAGCTCGCCTACCGCGAGGCCAATGCCGAACGCCTGGCGTCGTTCAACCCCACGCGCACGCTTTCTGCCGGACGCACCAACATCATGCTCGACGAGGACGCGGGCCAGCTGATCATTACCTCGCAGAGCCGCTGGCGCGACGCCAACCCCGACATCATCGAGTTCTCGCAGGTACTCGGCTGCGACATGGACATCGACGAGCATCGCACCGAGGTCTATCGCGAGACCAAGGACGGCGAGCGCAAGAGCTACGACCCGCCGCGCTACGACCTGGATTACGACTTTAACCTGACCATCCACGTCAACACGCCGTACTTTACCGAGATCGGCCTGCGCGTGAACGACTCCACCATCGAGCAGCGCGGATCCGTTGAGTACCGCGAGGCCAAGCGCCAGGCAACCGAAGTCCGCGACGCGCTGGTGCAGCTGCGCCAGGAGACGCGCGATAGCGTCGCGGCCGCCAAGGCTCCCAAGACTGCAGTCACCTGTCCCTTCTGTGGTGCAACCACGATTCCCGATGCCAGTGGGCGCTGCGAATACTGCGGCGGCGCCATCGGCGCATAGTCCCCGGCGCAGAAAGGACCGATCATGGCCTTCGAGAGCGTCAACTATCAGTGCCCTGCGTGTGGCGGCCCCCTTCACTTTGCCAGCGCCGAGCAAAAGCTCGTCTGCGACTACTGCGATTCGCGCTTTGAAGTCGAAGAAGTCGAGGCCCTCTATCGCGAGCGCCAGGACAAGGCAGATGCCAAAGCTGATGCCGCAGCCGCGGCTCCCAAACCTGCTGCCGACGACGCCGTGCAGGAGCTGGCCCAAAACGCCGGCTACATCTGCTCGTCGTGCGGCGCCGAGCTGGTCTCGGACGGCACCGTCGCCGTTACCACCTGCCCATACTGCGGCAACTCCGCCGTAGCACCCGGCCAGCTCTCGGGCGACTTCTCACCCGACTTGGTGATTCCGTTTAAGCTCGGGCGCGATGACGTTATGGCCGCGCTCAAAGACCACTACAAGGGCAAAATCCTGCTGCCCAAGAGCTTTGTCACCGGCAACCACATCGACGAGGTCCAAGGTGTCTACGTGCCGTTTTGGCTCTACGGCGCCCGCGTTGACGGCGAAGTGTACTTTGACGCGACCAACGAGACCGTGACCGAGGAATCCGACCGCACCGTCACGACCACCGACCACTACGATGCCTACCGCAAGGGAAATATCTCGTTTAAGCGCGTGCCCGTCGACGGATCGTCCAAGATGCCCGACGGCCACATGGACGCCATCGAGCCGTTTGACTACGACGCACTGCGCCCGTTCTCGGTCGCTTATATGCCCGGCTACATCGCCAACCGCTACGACGAGGATTGCGAGACCTGCAAGGCGCGTGCCGAGCGCCGCATGGAGGAGAGCACGATCTCGGCCCTGCGCGAGACCGTCGTCGACGAATATGACGATGCCACGGTCGAAAGCAAGCAGCTCGACTACACCTGGGAAGACAGCGACTACGCCCTGTTCCCCGTGTGGATGCTTTCCACCTCGTGGAACGGCAAGAGCTATCTGTTTGCCATGAACGGCCAGACCGGTCGCATGGTCGGCGAGCTCCCCTGCTCCAAGCCCAAGCTCGCCATCGCCTCGGTGCTGTTCTTTGTGATCGGGTTTGTCCTCTCCCAGATTCTCTTTATGGGCGAATACGCCTTCGATCCGGATTACCTCACCTTTGATGTCGAGGGCATCCTCATCAACATCGTTGCGCCGCTGATCATCGTAATCATCGCGGACGTACTGCTGGTAGGCCAGCTCAAGACAGCCAACGAGGCCACCCACGCCGACTGCTACTGCGGCGAGCTCGACCTGACCGAGAAGCACGACACCTTCAGCCACACCGAGACCACCGTTGTCATGAAGGACAACAAGGACGATTAGCCATTCTGACCAATACCACCCGGCCTTTGACGAGAAAGGAAGATCACCATGGGACTCTTGAAAGCTGGATTGGGCGCTGCCGGCGGCGTCATGGCCGACCAGTGGAAGGAATTTATCTATTGCGAATCGATGCCCGCTGACGTCTTGGCCTGCAAGGGCAGCAAGCGCACCGGCGGCCGCAGCTCCAACACGCGCGGCGAGGACAACGTCATCTCCAACGGCTCGGTCATCGCCGTCAACGACGGCCAGGGCATGCTCGTGGTGCAAAACGGCAAGATCATCGAGGTCGCGCTGGAGCCCGGCGAGTTCGTCTTCGATACCGGCAGCGAGCCGAGCGTCTTCAGCGGCAACCTGGGCGACTCCATCAAGGAGACCTTCGCCAATATCGGCAGCCGTTTTACCTTTGGCGGCGACGCGGGCAAGGACCAGCGCGTCTACTTCATCAACACCAAGGAGATCATCGGCAACAAGTACGGCACCGCCTCGCCCGTGCCCTTCCGCGTGGTTGACAACAATATCGGCCTGGACGTTGACATCTCCGTGCGCTGCAACGGCGAGTATTCGTACCGCATCACCAACCCGCTGCTGTTCTACACCAACGTGTGCGGCAACGTGACCGATAGCTACACGCGCGATAAGATCGACAGCCAGCTTAAGTCCGAGCTGCTCACCGCCCTGCAGCCCGCCTTTGCCAAGATCTCGGAAATGGGCATCCGCTACAGTGCCATCCCCGGCCACACCACCGAGCTCGCCCGCGCGCTCAACGAGGTCCTCTCGGCCGACTGGCGCGACCTACGCGGCGTCGAGATCGTGAGCTTTGGCGTCAACTCCATCGCCGCCTCGCAAGAAGACGAGCAGATGATCAAGGACCTGCAGAAGGCCGCAGTCATGCGCGATCCCACCATGGCAGCCGCCAACATCGCCAGCGCCCAGAGCGATGCGATGCGCGCCGCGGCGGCCAACCCCAACGGCGCGATGGCCGGCTTTATGGGCATGGGCATGGCGGGCGGCATGGGCGGCATGAACGCCAGCCAGCTGTTCGCCGCCGGCCAGGCACAGCAGCAGGCCGCCCCACAGCCAGCTCCGGCACCCGCTCCCGCACCGGCTCCTGCCGCTGCCCCCGCGGCCGGCGCATGGACCTGCAGCTGCGGTGCCACCAACACCGGCAAGTTCTGCTCCGAGTGCGGTAGTCCCGCACCCGCCCCGGCACCGGCCAAGTGGTTCTGCCCCAACTGCGGCAGCGAAAACGGCGGCAAGTTCTGCAGCAACTGCGGAACGCCCAGGCCCTAACCCCTCTATCTGGTAATTGGCGGGGGGTCCGCCACCCCCGCATTTGCTTCTATGGGCTTTCACACAAGAAGGAGGACACCATGAAGACAACGTTCAAAAAGTCCGTACTCGCATTTCTGACATGCGTCCTGGCGCTCGCCTTTGCCCTGACGGGCTGCAGCGGCGGCGGCAAAGACCCCAAGGCCAACTTCGTCGGCAGTTGGAAACTCTCGGGTGGAACCCTAGAGGGCGAAGAGCTGACCGATGAGTATATGGATATGTTCGAGGAATGGGGCATCAGCTGCATCTTGGTCCTGGACGAAGACGGCACAGGCAGCCTCGATTTGTTCTCCGAAGTTTCCGACCTAAAGTGGGAGGCCAAGGACGCTACCACCGCGAGTATCACCGTCGACAAGGAGACGACCGACGTGAAGCTCGAGGACGGCAAGCTTGTCCTTGAGGACGACGAGGACAAGCTCATCTTTAGCAAGTCCGATAAGGACCTGTCCGGTACCGTGAAGAAGGATCGCGAGGCCGCCGAGAAGAAAGAGGAAGTCGAGGAGGCCGTCGAAGACGGCGATGTCCAGAGCGTCGAAATCTCCCCCGCCGTCACTGTCGCCGATGACGACCTGTGCACCATCACCATCACCGAGAAGTTCCAGGACGACTGGGGCGACATCGGCTTTGTCGTCAACATCGTCAACAAGAGCGACAAGGACCTGACCTTCTACGCCCCCACCGGCAAGACAAACGTCAACGGCACCATGAAGGAAGCCTGGTTCTCGGCCCACCTGATGCCCGGCACCAACGCCACCGAAGAGTTCACCTTCTCGAAGGGCACGCTTGACAGCTTCGACAGCCTAGTCAACACGACCATCGGCATCGACGCCTACCTGACCGATTCCTACGAGGATGTCGCTTCCTACAGCGCAACCATCGCGTAGCGACAGACATCGACAGCCGCGGATTGGCGGACAAACCCGCGCGCGTACCAGACGGGGCCGCAGGAAATGATTCTGCGGCCCCGTCGCTTTGCGTCGCAACGCTCTGCCCACGCAAACAGGCCGCCCGCCGATTCCAGGTGCGATGCGGCGGGCGGCCTGCTTTTTAGCGTCGAAGCGCGGTCGAGAGCATCGATTACGGACGCTCCATATTGGGGACGATGCTGCCCTCGGTCACCGCATGCACGGCCAGGCGCATGATATTGTCGTAGCCGGTCTTGCTCAGAATCTCCGAGATGCGGCGCTTGACGGTGCCCTCGCTCATAAACAGCTCGGCCGCGATCTCGCGACGACTCTTGCCCTCGCAGGCAAGGCGCAAAATCGACAGCTCAACATCATCGAGGGCCGCCGTGCCCGAGAAAATGCTCTCGGGCGGTTTGGGAAACGTGCAGTAGCCCGCCAGCGTGGAGCGCATCACGCCAAACAGCTCGTCGATACCGACATTCTTGTACACAAAGCTATCGACGCCCGCCTCGCGCGCCTGATCGACAAAGGTGATCTCGGGCATACCCGTCATAATGATGACACGGCACTCGGGCAGTTCCTCTTTAATACGCGCTGCCGCCACGATGCCATTGGAATCGTGCTCGGTGCACACGTCCATCAGTATCATGTCCGGGCGCTCCTTGAGCACGACATCGAGGGCTTCGGAAGCATCGGCTATCGCGGCGACAACGGTCATATCGGACTGGTCGCCAACGGAGCGTGCGAGACTCTCGCGCAAGATGGCCTGGTCTTCGACGATGAGCACGCGGATCATGAGCTTCTCCTTTAGACCGTGGCGTTGGAGTGCAGCGGAATGGATACCGCAAGCGTAAAGGGCGGGGCGGGGCGGACTTCCAAGCTGCCGCCCAGATCTTGCGCGACACGCCTCATACCTGGGATACCCGTTCCTTCGCGATACGATACGGGGGCTGGGGACCCGTCGTTAGAAATAGTCATGTGCGCGACGGCACCAGCATCCGTCCCCTCCTGCCACAGGCGCACGTGGACCTGATGTGCCTGCGCATGCTTGGTAGCATTGGTCGAGGCTTCGCGGATAATCTGCAAGAATGCTGCGGCGACACGTGCATCCTGGGGCAGTGCACCCTCGACATCGATCTGCACGCTCACCAGGCCGAAGGCGTGGACGATATCGCCCAGCTGCTCCGAAGGCTCGCCGGCACCGCCACGGCGCAGATCGGCGGCGATTGAGCGCAGCAACGGGTCAATCTGCTCGAGCGACTCGTCGTCCAAACGCCCCTCCTCCAGATAGCGATGGAGGATAGACAGGCGCTGGCCGATCACATCGTGAACGCGGGCACGCATGCGCAGATAAGCCGCGTTGTCGGCAACTTTTTTGACTTCTTCGATCTGAGCCTGGAGCTCTTTGCCCGCAAGCGCAAGCAGGTGGTTGGCCTGCGCCAGGCGGTCATGCGCATGCGCATACTCTGTCACATCCAGACCGATTATGCGCTCGAACGAACGGCCCGAGACCATAACGTCATCGCACACAAACAGGCGAATCTCGGCGGGAGAAACCTCGACCACAACGCGCGCCTCACCAAAGCGGTCTAAATTGATGCGCACGCGGCTCTGGCTGCTTTCGGGCATTTGCATACTGAGTTTGCGCAGGTCGTTCCATGTACCGCTCATATCGCCTAGGTCGGTGGGCATATGAAGCTCCACCAGGTTTTTGCGCATGCAGCGGTTCATGAGCAGCGGATGGCCCCTCGGGTCTAGATACAGAATGCCCACGGGAATCACGTTGATGGTTTCAATCGTCGAGAACGCGGTGATGTCCTCCTGGCGGTTACGGACGTCCATCAAAAGCGCTGCGATGGAGCGGAACAGGAAGAACGCTCCCTCTGCGATAAGGACAACGGCCCACGCCGAGCCCATGGCAAAAACCACCGGCGGTGTAACGGCGACAACAAGCAGCAGCTCGGCCAGCATGATAGGGCGACGATAGTGCACCATAAGGACCACGCCATAGGCAAAGATCGCGGCATTGAGCCACAGCACTCCGCCCATTGCCCTGGCGCAAACGTCAAGCGGCGCCACCAGATACGAGCCAGACGACGCGAATAAGATGAGCGCCGAAATCATCAGGTGAAGCACAAGGCTCGTCTCGTAGGCGCAAATCACCTTACGGTTATAGGACGAGCGGCGCGATGCGATGAGCGGGACGTGGATCGTCTGCAGACACGCAGCCAGGGCAAAGACAACATCGAGCGCAACGATTTGGGGAAGGATGAGCGAAATCTGCATCGTCACTCACCCGTCCGCGGCATCAAGACGATCATGCGCAGCTGGCCGGGCTCGCCCTCAAGGCGGTATGCCACGTTGCGCCCTTGCAGAGCGCTTTCGAGCTCTTGTGCAGCGGGCGTCTGCGAAAGATCGTCCTCATCGTTGGAAAAGAGCGTGGCGCGCAGCTCGACACTGCACGAGTCGTGGTCGCCCAAGTGATACATAAGCGCCGGATGATCGGTGGTGTAGGCAAAAAACGCAAAGTCGTACACGCAGTCGTACAGCGCGCTTACCGTACTGGCGTGCAGTGGGCGGCGTATGGCGACAATCGAGGCGCAGTCGACATCGATGGTGCGCAGATCGCTTGCGAGCTCGTTGGCAATCAGCTGAATACGGTCGCGGTCAAAGCCGCTCTCCTCGTGCTGCGCCAGCGTAAGTGACCCTTTGCGCTTGCAATAGGCAACGAGCATTTTGGCGCACTGCAGCATGCGGTAACGCTCATGCGAGGACGCCTCGTCGGTAAGCGGAGGCAGCGAGCTCAGCAGGCTGTACATCTCATCGAGCGCGCGGGCAAGCGCCCGGTCCACATCTTGAACCAGCAGCGCCTCGGCCTCCTGGTCTGCCAAATGCGCCTTAAGGTCATAGTCTGCCGCGAGCAGTTCGTTTTGACGTTGCAGTTCCATACGCCGATACGCCAGCTCGCGATTGAGCTCGTTGAGCTCCGAGACCTCCTGGGCAAGGAGAGCCGACCCGCCCAGCAGCGGAAAAGCTCGATACATCACATCGGGGGCAGACGCCACGGTAAAGGCGTGGGCACGCCCGTACTCCTGCGAACGAAGCTCTTCGCGCACATCTGGCGTGATTGGTCCCGACATCGGCGTGGCATATGCCGCCTGCAAGTCGCGCGTCAGGACCTTGAGGTCGAGCGGCAGGGTATCGAAGATGCCGGCGATATCGTGATACGACGGGATGACGCCGCAATCGAGGCAAATTTCGAGTGTTACTACGCACAGCACGCAATAGACCAGCGAAAGGTTGAGTTTCCACGCCCAGGGCACACGCAGGGCATACGAAGCGGCAAAGAACGCACCGCCCAGCAACACGAGTGCCGCCGTGCCCGAAAAGCGCTGAATTCTATAAGACGAGGACCGTCCCACCAGGACAAAAAAGGCAACGATGTTAAAAGCCGTCCACGCCAGAAAGAGAAAGTAACCCCAGCCATACGTGTAGTCGTTGCTCCAGGTTTCGCTTGCGCGGTCAAAGTGGAATATCTGCCGGTGCCAATCGTTGGTGAGCACAAACGCGATAAGCAGGGCGGCCGTAATCCACAAGGCCGTGCGGTAGCGGCGGCCCGCGCGATGTTGCTCCACACCCGCGAGGCGCATGCCGCATAGCTGAAAGAGCAGCGGGATGAGCGTCATGGGCACGTAGTACAGGTACCAAAGCAGCGTGGCGTAGCTTGGCGTGAATGATTTGTACTTAAAGATGACCTCAATCATCCACAGGGCGCAGATGGCAGCGATGGCAACAAGGCGGCGGCGCAACACATAGTCCAGGCAGCGCAGGTAAGCGAGAACGCCCCAGATTGAAAACGTGACTGCGGCGACAAGTAGCGGAAAGGAGCTCGTATGAGCGAGCTCGTCCGCGACCTCTTTGGACACCTCACCATAGACGGGCACGGTGTTGGAAAGCTTGGGGTCCGAGGCGAACAGCGCCGGCAAGACCGCTAAAAGCATAAGGAACAGCGCGGTGATGGCGCCGGCGATAGCAAAGACGCGGCGGCGGTATACACGATGCGATATGCCAACAAGGAATCGCGGCATGGCAAAGAGCTTGCCGCCCCTGGGATCCGCCGCGGGTGCGGATCGGGCGGCCGCGTGACCGATATGTCGCTCGCGGGTACCCATAGTGCTTTTAGTGTACCGACAGATGGGCCCAAAAATCGGGCCACATGTCCCAAAATCCGCAGACGGCAAGGCGCCCGGCGGGCATAAGCTGCTCGCCGGGGGATCGGTTCGACGAAGAGGCCTCAGCCGTAGCAACGGATTGCCCAGCGAGAGATTTCCCAAGTACCAACTCAAACACTACATGTTTAATCTGTTTCGTTAATTGAAATGCGTAAATATGGTTAACCAAAGAATTGATATTTGGTTAAATAGTAACTGTATATTTGGTTAAACGTACTGGTAAACAATGGTGATAATTAGGCAAGTAGTCATTGGGTGTTCTTAAACGACCAGTCAAACAAGAACGTCCCCCAATGACTAATCGACAGCGAGGGTCTCCTCTAGGTATTCCTTAAAATACGGAAGGTCAAAGCCAACCCTTCCTCGGCCGCGCTCACCAATAATCCCTTGCTCAATCAGGCGAGCGCGGTATTGCGACGCATAATTGCTCTTTACGCCCATTCGCTCTGCAACGTCCGCAATCTTGCTCTCGCCCCCGTCTGCAAGCATTGCCTCCAAGAACGCTTTATCGCCTTCGGACAGTTCGTAATACGTCGGCGCCAACACGCGCTGTTCCATGTCAGAACGCGCAAGCGCAATGCCCCTTGCAGCATCTTGGGCGGTTATCTCTTCTGCCTGAGGCCGTATATCCCAAGAGCGGAAACCGACGAGCTGCATAAGAAACGGAAAACCGCCGATGGCATCTACCATCTTCTGAAGGCCGTCAGCACTCACGCGCCTGCCACCGCCCTCGATGGTCTCCTTCAATGCAACGGCAATTTCCTTGTCACTAATATTCCCCAAGTGGTGCTGAACTGATCGACGCAAAAATGAAACGGACTGGTTGCGCAGCAGCATTGACACCTGATGCGGCAGCCCCGCCATCAGCACTCCCACACGTCGGCCTTCGCGCACAAACATCTGGTACGTAGAGGCAAAACTAATCATTTCATCGAACGAAGCCGACACCTCATCGATCGTGAACAGCAAACCGATGTCATATTTGTCCAAAGCTTTTATAAGGCGAGTCATCCGCGTGCGCCAGTTTGCCGAAGGTGCCTGCTCCGGCTCCCATTCCACGCTAAATAGCTGGCCCACACTCAAACCTCTGAGCCTAGGATTTAAGCCGCTATCGATATACTCAGCCGCAACTTCACGCGTTTGCTCGTAAATGTCTTCCAGCATTCCAGGAGCAGCAGCCACGCCAACCGAAATCCAACCATGCCTTTGCGCCTCGGAGCTAAGGTATGAGAGCAGGGCCGTTTTACCTGTTCCTCGTGCGCCAACATAGATTGTTGCCAAGTTGGGATCGCCGGGGCCGCGGTCGAGCGCTCGCACAACATCATTAATAAGATACGTGCGGCCGGCCATAATTGGCGGGACGATGCCAAATGTCGGCGTAAACGGATTAATGGGCACATCCATGGAACACTCCCCCGTCAGCTCTATCCTGCTTTCACTAATTTTGCAAGTTTTAACTTCTTTTGCAAGCCTTAACTTCTTTGGCTTTCTTTCACTTCTTTTAACAAAGCGCCCGGCGGGCATAAGCTGCTCGCCGGGCGCCTTGGTTAGGAAGCTATAAAGCATGCCTTTCGAAATGCGGCGGTCAGGTCCACCTCCTAAGGGCCTGAGGTGCTCAAGATTGGGGGCGACAAGCCCGACGAAGCGTACTTAGGTACGCGAGGAGGGTTGGAGCCCCAAGGTTGAGTGCCTCAGTGCCCTTAGGCCAGGTCTTCGCCGTTGGTGGCGATAACCTTCTTATACCAATCAAAGCTCTTCTTCTTGGAGCGCTTGAGGGTGCCGTTGCCCGCGTCGTCGCGGTCGACGTAGATAAAGCCGTAGCGCTTGGACATCTCGCCGGTGCCGGCAGAGACGAGGTCGATCGGGCCCCAGGTGGTGTAGCCCAAAAGGTCCACGCCGTCCTCGGTCACGGCATCGCGCATGGCGGCGATATGCTGGCGCAGGTAGTCGATACGGTAGTCGTCGTTGATAGAGCCATCCTCCTCGACAACATCCTTGGCGCCCAGACCGTTCTCAACCACAAACAGCGGCTTCTGATAGCGGTCGTACAGGTCGTTGAGGGTGATGCGGAAGCCCAGCGGATCGATAGCCCAGCCCCACTGGCTCTCCTGCAGATAGGGGTTCTTGGCGCCGGCGAAGGCGTTGCCCTGGGTCTTCTCGACATCGGGGTTGTCGGCACCGGCAGAGCAGCGGGTGCTGTAGTAGCTAAAGCTGATGAAGTCGACGGTGTTGGCGGCCAGGATCTCGCGATCCTCATCGGTCATTCCGACGTCGATGCCCAGACGCTCGAGCTTCTTGACGGCATAGGCCGGGTAGTAGCCGCGGCTCTGGACGTCGACAAAGAAGTAGTTGTCCTGATTGTCGAGCTGCGCCTGGCGCACATCGCCCGGACGGCAGCTGTAGGGGTAGTAGGTGCCGGCAGCGAGCATGCAGCCGATCTTGACCTCGGGGTCGATCTCGTGGGCGATCTTGGTTGCCCAGGCGCTGGCGACGAGCTCGTTGTGGGCGGCCAGGTACTCGACGGCCTCCTTGTTCTCGCCCTCATCAAAAACCAGGCCGGCACCCATAAACGGCAGGTGCAAGATCATGTTGATCTCGTTGAAGGTGAGCCAGTACTTCACCAGGCCCTTGTAGCGGGTGAAAATCGTGGTCGCGAGGTTCTTGTAGAAGTCGATGAGCTTGCGATTGCGCCAGCCACCATACTCCTTGATGAGGTGAATCGGGCAGTCGAAGTGCGTGATGGTCACGAGCGGCTCGATACCGTGCGCCTGACACTCGCGGAACACGTCCTCGTAGAAGGCCAGGCCGGCCTCGTTGGGCTCGGTCTCGTCACCGTTGGGGAAAATGCGGGTCCACGCCAGGCTCATGCGGAAAGTCTTAAAGCCCATCTCAGCAAAGAGGGCAATGTCCTCCTTGTAGTGGTGGTAGAAATCGATGCCGGTCTGCGCGGGGTAGTAATAGCCGTCCTCGAAGTCGAGCATCTTGCGCTGGCCGGAGACCACCGCATAGCGCTCGGGGCCGTGCGGCGCCACGTCCACGTTGGCCAGGCCGCGGCCATCCACGTCGTAAGCGCCCTCGCACTGGTTGGCAGCCGTCGCGCCGCCCCACAGGAAGTCTTTACGGAAAGCCATGCATCAATCCTTTCACACGCTGTTTGTCGTGGTTTCAGTATCCCCGTAAGCAGCGCGCTACTCAACGGCAACGACGCAGGCCGACACTTCTTTTCGCCCCAACGGCCTCATCCGCCCGCAGCGACTGACACTTCCTGATACCTCGCTTCCTCCCCTGGCAACAGGTTCGCCTCTCGAAGTTTTTCCTCCACAGGAACCCGTCCCCGGGAAGGAAAGGAAGTGAGGGGCCGGGCGGCAATGACTGCGGCTAAGCGTACGTGATGGCCTCCAAACGAAGAAGCACGGGAGAGCTATAGCGCATAATGGCGACCTCGTCGCCGTTGAGACGGCAGTCGCGCACCCACGCGCCGTTCTCAACGGTCCCCGTCTCGAGCGACGCCACATCCACATGCGGCTCACCCGCCGCGTGCGACTCGAGCGCCAAGCCGCAACGAAGCGCAAGCAGGTACACGGCGCCGTCGGCGGCGCGAAGGGCCGCACACGCACCGGGCAGGGCACCCTCATCAAAGCTCACCTTAATTGCTATGGAACCCATATCGAGCAGGCCCTCGGCTGCCACCTCACTCGTCACGGCATCGAGCGTCGCGTACGCGGCATCGTCCTCGGCAAGTTCAAATAACTGAGCCAGCCCACGCGTGACCTCCGCATATTCCTCCCGGTCCTGAGGCGTGAGCAAAGCGGGGTCGCTCGTATCCATGCCAAAGAGAATACCCGCCGAATCGCCAAAGGGCTCGCCCATCTCCTCGTAGCCAAAAGGAGCGAAGCACAGGGCATGGTGATGGGCCACCGCCCAGACCTGGCGCGCGGCGGCGTAGGCGTGCGTCGCGGTCTCGGGGATAAAGAGCGGGTTGTCCTCGCACGCATATCCGTCGCAGACCTTGCAAAACGCCGGGATGTAGATATCGGGGCCCAGCATGTCGATGCTCGGGGCGGCATGCTTCCACACGCCCATCACGCGCAGGTTGGGACCGCCCGTGGGAAAGCGCCCAGGCTTGTGACCCTTGTCGAGCCAGCAATTGCAGGCCGTGGGCAGCGGATGCTCGGCGCGGCCCGCTGCGGCGACCGTCTCCACGTAGCGAGCCATGTGGTAGGTGGTAAACATCTCCTCGGCATGCTCGCCAAAAACCTGTTCCCACGAACCAGAGCCGGCGCCCGCTTCAAGGGCTTCCGCAAGCTCAGACGCCAGGGAGGTAGGATCGACCGCAAGCGCCTCGATCAGCTCCGTAGGCACGCTCTCCGCAAAGGCGGCATCCGCCCAAGGCGAGTGCTCACGTGCCGCGACCATCTGGCCGCACTCGTTTTCTACCTGCACGAGTATCACCGTATGATCTTGCGCATCCACCTCGCGCAGGTGCGCCATCAAAGCCGCGTAGGCGCCGGCATCCGCCGCGCGCGTCTCCTCGCAATAGAGCGAAAGCGCCGTGATCTCAAAGTTATGGAACTCGGCATAGCGAACCTTGTTCTGCCCGGGCACCATCTGCGCACGGCGAAAACGCTCGATATCGCGTTTGACCCACGCGGGCGCATAGTAGCACTGCGCATTTTTGTACGCGCCAAACCACAGCACGCCCAGGTGCAGCCCGCGCTCGCGGGCAAGCTCGAGCATCATGTCCACTTGGCCAAAGTCAAACTCGCCCTCTGCGGGCTCCAAAAGCTCCCAGGTAACCGGGGCGAGCACGGTATTCATACCGAGCGCCCGCGCGCGATCGAGAGCATCCGCAAAAGCGCGGCGCCCACCCGAGGCGGAGTTATGGCACTCGCCCGCAAACAGCGTATAGGGCCGGCCGTCCACCATCAGGCGTTGCCCGCCGCCAGCACAGGTGTACAACTGCGGAATCTCCGCCATGGCAACTCCATTCTTCCGTTTTGTTTCAACCCCCTGAGGGCCGAGCCGTGTTGAGAGCACCGGACGCGCGACCAGGGCCTACCTGTCGTCCGTGCGAGCCCGCCCCTCCGATGGGAGATGGGTTAAAGGACGGCAAACGAGGCGAGATCGACCGAACCGACGCCCTCGATAGCCAGGTAGAGTGCATGGTCACCGGCAACGGTCTTCGTCAGGGATGCGACCACCGTGCACCAGCCCTCGCCTGGCACGAGCTCGACGCGCGTCAACTCAGCGCCATCCGGCGCGTCCAAGCGTACACTCACCACACCGGCAAGATCCCCGCGCACCTCGAGCTCCACCGTGCGCTCCGCACCGGAAAACGCCAGGTATTTGTAGCCCACGCCCGCTCCATCGCAGAGGTTGGCCACATGGGTACGTGCCGAAGTCACACAGCCCGCATCGACTTCCTGGGTAATCACCGGATGGTTATCGGCGATTTCCAGATTGCCGGAATAGTGAACCGCGCCGGCCGGCCCCACCAAGTAGCAGCAAATACTCGCCGGGTACGCGCGCCCGCAAGGAAGCGCTCCGCCATTGAGCCCACAGCTCGTTATCTCTACTTGTTCGATATGTCCATCGGAAGCAATCTCGATGGGCTCAGCGCACCCCTGGCGCGCGTGCTGCGCACCGTGCGTATGACGGTGATAGAAGATGTAGTCGCGCCCGGCAATGCGCGCCATGCCGCCATGGTTGTTGCCCAGGTCCATCACAGCGGCGTCCTCGGCCTCGTGCCCGGGCAGGCCCACATCGCCGTTGGAAACGAGCACGCCGCCGTAGGTTACCGGACCTTCCGGCGTTGGCATCGTGGCCCAGCAGAGCTCATGTCCGTTTTCGCTCGAGTAGACAAAGTAGTAGCGCCCGTCGAGCACGCGGATGCTCGAGGCCTCAAAGAAGGCATGCCCTTCAAAACCCGTGTCCGCCGCCTGCGTCACTGCCGGAGCCAGATGCTTGGGTGCCGCAGCCATCGTGCGCATATCGGCGCCGAGCCGCACCACGTAGCCGCCCTCCATGGAACATGCGGGCATGCGCGAGCTCGGCTTCTTGGCGCCAAACCCATAGTAGAGCCAGCAACCCCCGTCCCCGCAGGGAAGGACTGCCGGGTCAAAGGGCATACCCCAGCCCTCCTCGCCCGCAAACGGCGAGCCGTCGGGCTTGGCAATAGGGCCCAGATAGCGGTAGCGTCCCGCCGGCTCATCGCACACGGCGACCGACATGATGCAACCGCTCGTCATGCTTAGCGTGAAGTAATACAGATAGAACCGCCCGTCGGCACCCCGGCACACATCGGGCGCGCCGTACCTGGTTCGATCGACATTGGCCGGGTCATCCTCTTTGCGCCAGATGGTCCCCTCAAACGTCCAGGAGCCCAGATCGTCCACCGGAGCTGACCAGCACACGTAGTCACCCGGGCAGTATGCGGTGCCCTCGGGTGCGTCATGGCTTCCATACACGTAGACTCGGTCACCAAAGACATGCGGTTCGCCATCGGGGATATACTCCCATCCCGGCAGATACGGATTGGTTGCGATATGAGCCATGTCAGACCCCTCCTATCGATATCGGGCGCGGTACCGGACGGACGCCGGCGACAAGACCGAACGCCTGCCGCGCACCGCGTGCACCATTCGTTAAGCAAATGCAGCTAGACGAGCTCGAACTCCCCCACCAACAGGTCGCGGCTGTTAGGCCCCGCCATGACCTCAAACGCGCCGGGCTCGCTTGCCCAGCCGTGCTCGGGCGTCCAAAAACGCAGAGCCTCCTCGCGCAGGATAAACGTCACCGTGCGGCGCTCACGCGGCGCAAGCTCAACACGCGCAAAGTCACGCAGTTCGAGCATGGGGCGCACGCGCGTTGCCACCTTGTCGTGGATATAGAGCTGCACGACCTCAGTACCAGCAATATCGCCCTCATTGGTCACGTCGATTGAGACCTCGAGGACACCGTCCACCGTAAGCTCGTCCGCACTCAGGCGCAGGTTATCGTAGCGCGCCGTATGATACGAGAGTCCGTAGCCAAAGGGGAACATCGCATCGTTAGGGCAGTCCATATAGCGGCTCACAAAGCGACCGCTATGCGTTGATGTCTTAGCGGGACGTCCGGTGGAGAACTGCGCATAGTAGAGCGGCTCCTGGCCCACGTTATGTGGGAAGCTCACCGTGAGCCTGCCGCTCGGATTGACCGTTCCAAAGAGCACGTCGGCTACCGAACGCCCACCAGCCGTACCGGGGAACCACGCCTCTACGATTGCATCGCAATCATCGATCACGTCAGTGAGGGAAAGAGGACGCCCGTTAAAGAGCACGAGCACCACAGGCTTGCCGAGCGCGCGCACGCGCTTGAGCAGGCGCTTCTGCGGAGCCGGTATGGTAATGTCCGTACGCGCTCCGCCCTCACCGCTCTGCAGCATGTGTTCTCCGAGCGCCATGACCACCACGTCGCTCGATGCGGCCAGCTCGAGCGCCTCGGCAGCCATCGTCTCTAGATCCGCGCCCTCGCCCGTCGGCGCACCGAACGCGGGAATCTTGCCAAACTCCCCAAGCTCGCTGTAGTCGTCGAGCGTGGGACAGCCTTGGGCCCACGCAAAGCCGTCGTCGCCCATTACCTCGGCAAATGCCTCGGCAAGCGTTACGGAATGAGTTTTATCGGCATGAATCGCCCACATGCCGATGATGTCTCGGCTGTTGGCATAGGGACCGATGAGCGCCACGCGCGGAGCGTTGCCCCCGGTCGTAAGCGGTAGCAGCCCACCTTCGTTTTTAAGGAGCACGAGGGCCTCGTCGCACGTTTTACGCGCGCTCTCAAGACGCTCCGGCGTGCACGTGACCTCCGTACGGCGCTCGGGCGAGCACGTACGATACGGGTCCTCAAACAGACCGAGTCTGTTCTTGAGCTCGAGCACGCGCATGCAGGCGGTATCGATCTGCTCGAGCGAAACCTCACCCGTTTCGATGAGGGCCTCAAGCTCATGTGCGTAGCAGGGCGTCTTCATGTCGATGTCCACGGTGGCATTCATGGCGAGCTTGGCCGCCTCGCGACGGTTTGCCGCCACACCGTGTGCCCTGAGCTCGTCGATCGCCGCGTAATCGGTGATGATGGGACCGTCAAAGCCCCACTCGTCGCGCAACACGTCGTGCATGAGCCAGCGGTTTGCCGTGGCGGGGATGCCATCGATGGTGTTGAAGCTCGTCATCACCAAATCGCAACCGGCCTCGACCGCCGCACGGTACGGAGGCAGGTACTCGTTGCGCAGGCGCCACTCGCTCATATCCACTGTGTTGTACTCGCGACCCGCCTCGGGCGCACCATAGCCCGCAAAGTGTTTGACGCAGCTGGCCAAGCTCTTCTGCGGCGTACCGTCACCCTTAAAGCCCTCGACCATCGCGCGAGCGAAGCGGCTGCTTAGGTACGGATCCTCGCCCGGCATCTCCAGGCAGCGACCCCAACGGGCATCGCGCACCACGTCCACCGGCGGGCTAAAGGTCACCATGCAGCCATCGGCCACGGCCTCTTCGGCAATAAGGTTGTAATCCTCGCGGATAAGCTCTGGGTCCCACGTGGCTCCCAGGCCCAGGGGGATTGGATAGCAGGTTTGATAGCCATAGATCACATCGGCCATAAAGACGAGCGGGATCTTAAGACGGCTGCGCTCAAGATATGCATCTTGGATACGATGCACTTCCTCGGCGCCCAACACGTTGAGCACGCTGCCGCATACGTCAACATCTTCTTGCGTCACGCCCAGCTTGGCACGCGGACCAACCGCTACGGCATCGGTGCCAAAGCACCCACCGTCAAGCTGCACCAACTGCCCGATCTTCTCGCGCAGGGTCATACGCCCCAAAAGGTCAACGAGCTCGGATTGCTTCATGGCTACCTCGTTTCTGTTGTGTGCCCTTATGGGAGGACGCCGGATTCGTGTAGGGGTCAGCGCCCTCCCATAAGGGCACACGGGGCGCATCTGGCGCCGCGCCCCGTGTGCTGGCGTCCAAAGACGCCGGTTTCCCAGAACTAGTTGTTCTCGAGGATCATGTCGTCGTTGAAGCCGAAGGTCAGCGTGCCCACAAAGGTGAGGACGGAGGCGACGGCGAGCGCGATGACGTCCTCCATACCCACCGAGCCGATGATGGCCGGGATGGTGATGAGCGAGGTGGTCATGAGCGCGGGCTGGTGCAGGCCAAAAGCGGCAGCAATGGCACCGCAGATGCCGCAAGAGACGATTGCGATCACAAACGGGCGCTTGTACTTGAGGACGGCGCCGTAGATGGCGGGCTCGGTGATGCCGGCGAGGAGCGCAGAGATGGCGGCAGCGCCGGCGAGCTCCTTGAGCTCGGTGTTCTTGGTCTTGAGGAAGATGGCAAGGACCGCGAAACCCATGGCAAAGTTGGTGCCGACGGTAATGGGCAGGATGACGTCATAGCCGAGCATACCGATGTTCATCTGGATGATGGGGATAAAGGCCCAGTGCATACCAAAGATGATGAGGCAGGGCCAAAGCAGACCGATGAGGAAGCCTGCGGGCAGCGGGGCAACCTCAAGCAGGGAAACCAGGCCGTTAGCGATGAGACCACCGATGAAGTCGGTGACGGGGCCGATGATGTAGAGGGTGAGCGCAGTGGCCACGACGAGGGTCACGACGGGAACGATCAAGCCCTTGAGGATATCGGGGACGACCTTATTGAGGCCCTTCTCGATCCAGGACTGCGCGTACACGGCAAAGATGATGGGGATAACCGAGCTCGTGTAGCTGATGAGCGTTACCGGGATGCCAAAGAGGTCAACCGGGTCGCCGGCGCTAAAGAGCGTGGAGAGCGTGGGGTAGCACAGCGCAACGGCGATGGCCATGGCCGTCCAGTCGTTGCACTTGAACTTCTTGGCCGCAGTGCGGGCAAGGAAGACCGGCATGAAGTAGAACACGCCGTCGCCGATGGCGTAAAGCAGCTGGTAGGTGGTGGACTCGGCCGCGAGCCAACCAAAGGAGTTGGCCATGATCACAAAGGCCTTGAGAAGGCCGGCGGCGGACATGGCGGGAAGCATCGGCATAAAGATGCCGCTGATGAGCTGGATGGCGCGGTTAACGATGCTGCCACCGGCCTCGTCCTCGACCTCGCCGCCAAGCTGGATGTTGGAAACCTTGGGCAGGGCGTCATACACGTCGGTAACGTGATTGCCGATAACAATCTGGTACTGACCGGCGGCCACTAGAACGGAGATAACGCCCTCGGTCTGGTTGAGCTTCTCGGTCTGGGCCTTCTTCTCGTCGTTGAGGGTAAAGCGCAAACGGGTAATGCAGTGGGTGACGGACTTGACGTTGTCCTCGCCACCGACGAGTTCAACGATGGTACGGGCGAGAGCCTCGTAATCGCGTGCCATGTGAAACCTCCTTGTTTCACTCGTTACAAAGATATCTGCAGCCCCGGCGCCTTGGAGCTTAACAGCAGGTTGCGCGGCGATGCCGCGATGTCTGCCGACGCAAAGCCGGCCAGTTGGGCAGTTAGACGGGTGCCCGGCCTCCGTATCAATGTCCCGGGCAGAGCCGGTTGATATGCATCATCAGATAGAGCAGCTCTTCGTCCGTGCAGTGCCAGCCGCAGGTTGCCCTCATGTATTCGTCGATTGCGCGTGCACAGGCGTACGCGTCTGAAAACTCGCTGGTCGCTCGTTTGAAAAGATCGCTATTGCGCGTCTCCTCGTCCTCACCCTTGATAAGGCGGCTGATAAGAAAGCGCATATGGGTCACAAAGCGCGCATAGCTATATGAGCAGCGGTCGATGGTCTCGCCAAGCGTACGCTCGATAATCCCGGTAACCGCATCGATGACCTCGGTACTCTTTACGACCAAGTCCATGTTGCCCTTTGCGCCCGCGTTCTCGTCATCGACCATCTCGGCGTTGACGATATGCAGCGCAATCGAAGCGGCCTCGGTCTCAGGAAAATCAACGTCCTCGGCCACAGCCATAACGAGCTTGACGCCGCGGCGACCGACCTCAGCCTCGCGCGGATAGACGAGGCGGACTTCCTCGTAGAGCGGGTTCTTGATCGAAGCTCCCTTGCGGGCGCGGTCGATGGCAAACTGAAGGTGGTCGGCGAGCGTAAAGACTAGATTGGGATTGAGCGTGCAGTTGAGCTCGTTGCGTGCGATATCCACGATACCCGACGCGATAATGATGACATCGTCCGAAAGCGATGCGACAGCATCGTACATCTCAGGGCTGATATCGCGGAAGCTCCGCTGGATGGAGCTTTCGTCCTCAATATAGGAAGGGGCGCCGCGAAAGCCAAGGCCCTTGCCAAACAACACGAGCTCGCGCCCGGCATCGTCCTCCGCAAGGACAACGTTGTTGTTTATTGCCTTGGTTATCAGCATGAAAAAACTCCCCTGGGCTCCACTTGGACATCTCACCACACCGGCTCTCGAGTCGGCGGTTGCTATGACATGTGCTCGTGGCGCCTCCCGAGGAGTAACGCGGTGCAGTTGCCAGTATAGAGGTTTTGCTGAGTTATTAAAGTGATTTTATAGAAGTTACCGTTCGCCCCTGTTTTTCCACCGTTCATCCCTTGACCCCCCCCAAGGCAAAGGCAACCAAAGGCGCACCACAAAGGGGACAGGCACCTTTGTGGTGGTTCGAGACAAGGACCCTAGTCCACAGTGATGTCGAGGTTCTTGCCGGTGAGGCCTACGTAGCCGCCCTCGGCAGCAGGTCATTTGACCGAATAGGAAAAAAAGGAAAAAATAGGAAAAAAAGGAAAGGAGACTTATGACTGAGACCATCTTCTCCCCCTCATTTGGAAATCGCCCCTCTTATCTAGTCGGGCGCGAAACGGTAATTTCGACATTCATATCCGGCCTTGAGCAGGAGCCGGGCAATCGCGACCGAGCCATGCTCATGCTTGGTCAGCGAGGCAGTGGCAAGACAGTTCTTCTGTGGGAACTTGCCGATCGCGCACGCAAGCTCGGCTTCGTTGTCGCCACGCCTACCGTGGCCTCCGAGGATATGCTCGAGCGCATTGTTGAAAAAATCCAAGAGGCAGGCGAGCCCTATGCCAACAAACGCCATCTTCCTAAACTCACGAGCGGCAGCCTGAGCGTCTTCGGCTTCTCAGCCGGTCTTGAGTTCACACGAGACGTGCAGGAGACCAAGAGCTTTCAGTTTAAACTCACGCAGCTTGCGCGCAAACTGACCGAGCAGGGCCATGGCATCCTCATCCTTATCGATGAGCTCCAGGCAAATTCACCCGAGATTAGGCAGCTCGTCACCGCCTATCAAGAGCTGGTCGGCGAACGACTCAACGTCGCGCTCGTCATGGCGGGCCTTCCGGGAGCCGTCTGCGCAACACTCAATGACCGCGTGCTGACATTTCTCAACCGCGCTCGCAAGGTCACGCTCGATCCGCTTTCAGTCGGAGATGTCGACGCCTATTATCAGCGGGCTTTTGAGGAGCTCGGCCTTGATATTCCAAGCGACCTTCGCCTCCGCGCCGCTCACGCGACCCAAGGTTCGCCCTATATGCTGCAACTTATTGGCTATAACATCGCCACTCGCTGCAAGGTCGGAGAGCGCGTAGCACAAGAGCAAATCGACGGAGCCATCGAAGCGTCCAAGGTCGATTTCGAAAATGATGTTTGTGAAACGACGCTTGCCGCGCTATCTGATCAAGACGTCGCGTTTCTCGCTGCGATGACCGACGACAAAGACGGCGCGTCGCGCATCTCCGATATTGCCGAGCGAATGTCGGTCACACCCGACTATGCGCAAAAGTATCGCCGGCGCCTTATTGACGCCGGCGTGATCGAACAGGCTCGCCGCGGCTACGTGCGCTTCGCCGTTCCATACATGGCTGACTACCTACGCAGCCAGCTCTAAACAGCCACCACAAAGGGGACAGGCACCTTTGTGGTGGTTTGGGCCCGTTTTATCTCAATCTGTAACAGGTAGACCGTCAAAATCGGGTTTGGTGTTACAAATCGAGATTTTCGGGCGGCCTTCTACGGTATGTCTCAATCTGTAACAGGTAGTAACGATTTAGCCCGCTAGATGTTACAGATCGAGACGGAAGATTCTAGTCCACGTTGATGTCGAGGTTTTTGCCGATGAGGCCCACGTAGCCGCCTTCGGCTGCCTTGGGGCTGTCAGCGTGGCAGAGGACCCACTTGTCGGCCTTCCAGTAGCAGTAGCTGTCACCGGCGGCAGGCATGTCGGCTGCGGCCTCGGGGCGCGGCCCGTTGGTGCCGGCGGGAAGCGCGACCATCACCTGGAAACCGCCGTCGTCGACCATGCAGGGCGTGTAGTGGAGCGTGGTGTTGAAGACCTCGACAACCTTACCCGCCGGCACGCGGAACGCCTTGACGCACGAGGTGTCGAGCTTACCGCCCTCGATCTCCCAGCGATGTGCTACAAGCAGGATAAAGTCGCGAGCGCCCAGGTTAAACTCGCTGGCGCGGTGATACTCCAGGCAGTTGAGCTGCGTGTTGTGGCCGTTGCACCAGCCCAGCTGGAAAGGACGGCCGCCAAACATGAGAAAGCCCAGTTTGTCGGCATCCTTGACGCCCTCGAGCTCCGGCGCGCTTGCTACGTACTTGCTGCCCTCGGGGATGGGCGTGGCAGAGAGCGCCTCGACAAGTGAAGCGGTCAGGCCGGACGGAACGTCATCCCACACGCGACCATAGGAATTAAACTCGGTATCGTTGACAGAGTAGATATGCATGTTCGCTCCTGTTCGTTTATGTGACAATACGAACATTCTAGAACAAACATAAGCGATTTTGAACGCCCATCCCGACCACTCAACAAAAAGGCGCCCCCGCATAAGCGAAGGCGCCCAATGCGCGCGTTTTGGGCGATAAAGCCCTTACGCCTGCTGATAGTGCAGGTGCTTCTCGTCGATATCGGCCAGGTCGCGGTCGAGATAACGGCGCGCACGCCAGTTGGCCATGGGGAGGTTCTGGTCCAGGTAGTTGCCGCACTCCTCGGGAGCAGCGCCGGGGATATCGCCCTCAAAGTCGGCGACAAACTCGAACAGCTCACGCACGAGCGGCAAGATTTCCTCGCTCGTCACTTCGCCAAATACGACGAGGTAAAAGCCCGTGCGGCAGCCCATGGGACCAAAGTAGACAATGCGGCTCGACCACTCGGCATGGTTGCGAAGGAAGGTGGCGCCCAGATGCTCAATGGTGTGGCACTCGGCCGTGTTCATGACCGGCTCTTTGTTGGGCGTGGTCAGGCGCAAGTCAAACGTGGTGACGGCAGCACCGGTCGCCGGATCGCGGTCGATGCGGCTCACATACACGCCGGGCTCAAGCAGCAGATGGTCAACGGAAAAGCTGGCGATGCGCTCCATGGCAGATCCTCTCGGTAGTCAATTTGGGACGGGGCTCTTTTAGCTGGTTCGAATGGTCGCACCAATCATACCAGTCAAAAAAGCCCCGTCCCAAATAAGCTGCCTAGGACGGGGATCACTGAGTTTTTAATCCCCGTCCCAGAAAAATCATTCTAGGCCGTGTAAGCGATTGTAGCGTCGACGGCGTGGCGCCAGCCGGCGATCTTTTTGGCGCGCTCGTCGACGGACATGGTGGGCTCCACGATGCCGCGGGCGCCATAGACGTCAACGACATCGCGCGCGTACATGCCCAGCGCAATGCCGCAGGCCCAAGCTGCGCCCAGACCGCTCATCTCGTCATTGCTCGCAATGCGGATGGGCGAGCCGACCAAGTCGCTCTCAAACTGCATCAGGTACGCATCGCGCGTGGGGCCGCCGTCAACACGAAGCTCGGCCAGTGCGGCGCCCGAATCCTCGACCATCGCATCAATGACGTCGAAGATCTGATAGGCGATCGACTCATCGGCGGCCTTTACGAACTCCGCGCGACCCGTGGTGCGCGTCATGCCAAAGACGCAGCCCTCGGCATCACTTGCCCAGTGCGGCGCGCCCAGGCCGGTAAACGCCGGCACAAAGTAGACGCGGCTCGCCGGATTGGCGGCGTAGCACAGGTCGGTGACCTCCTCGGGGTTGTTGATGAGCTCCAGGTCGTCGCGCAGCCAGGTCTTGACGGCGCCGGCGTAGCTCACGTTGCCCTCGAGCACATACTCGGTCACGCCGTTCATACGCCATGCAAGCGAGCTCGAAAGCCCCTGCGAGCTCGCGACAAACTCGTCGCCGACGTTCATCATGACCGAGCTGCCGGTGCCATAGGTCGCCTTGGCCATGCCGCGGCTGTGGCAGCCTTGCGCAAACAGGGCCGCATGGCTGTCGCCCAGCACGCCGTGCACCGGCACGGGGGCCGGCAAAAAGCCGCCCAGGTCCGTTGTGCCGAACAGGCCGTCGGAATCGGTCACCTGCGGCAAGCACGCCGGATCAATGCCAAAGGCCTCGCACACCGGCTCGCTCCAACAGCCACGGCGCAGGTCGAAGAGCTGCGTGCGGCTGGCATTGGACCAGTCGCAGCGGAACTCCGCGCCGCCCGTGAGCGTCCAGACCACCCAAGTATCGATGGTGCCCAGACACAGCTCGCCCGCCGCCGCGGCCTCGGCAGCCGCCGGAACGTTCGCGAGGATCCAAGCCATCTTGCCCGCCGGATAGTAGGGCGAGAGCACCAGACCTGTCGTGTCGCGCACCAGCTCGGTCACGCCCTCGCGGGCGGCCAGCTCGTCACACAGTTCACGGGCGCGGGCGCACTGCCACACCACGGCGTCGCACAGCGGCTCGCCCGTCGCACGGTTCCAGGCAACGGTGGTCTCACGCTGGTTGGAAATGCCAATGCCGGCGACGTCGGCCGGGTCGACCCCGGTCTCCTCCACCACGGCGCGCGCCACGGCCAGAACGTTGGCCGCGATCTCGGCCGGATCATGGCTCACCCAGCCGGCCTCGTTGACGATCTGGCGATGCGCGCGGTCGGCACGATGAATCAGATGGCCGCCCTCGTCCACCAGCAGCGCCTTGGTGCCCTGCGTGGATTGATCGATTCCGATGATGTAGCGGCCCATGGCCACCCCTTTCAAAATGAATGTGACAAAGGGACTGTCCCTTTGTCACATTCCAATTACTCTGCGGGAAGGAACTCGGCGACGGTCTGCGCGATTCCGGCACCCGTCAGGCCATAGTGCGCAAAGACCTCGGGACTCGTGCCGGTGATGACCGGCGCGTCGGGCAGGCTCAGACACTTAACCGGACGAGGGCAATGCTCGCCCACGACCTGCGCGACCATGGAGCCCAAGCCGCCAAAGGGGCTGTGCTCCTCGACGGTCACGACGGCGCGCGTGGCACCGGCGGCCTCAATTACGGCCTCGGCGTCGAGCGGCTTGACGCAGTACATGTCGAGCACGGTAGCGGAGATACCCTGCTCGGCCAGCAGGTCGGCGGCGTCCACGGCATGGCGGACCATCTCACCGGTGGCGACAATCGTCACATCGGTGCCACGACGCACCCAGGTGGCGCGATCCATCTGGAACGGGCACTCGTCCTCGGTATACACGTCCTCGACCGGGTTGCGGCCCACGCGGATGTAGGCCGGCTTGTTGTCGGCAACCAGGGCGCGCACGAGCTCGGCAGTCTGGAAACGATCGCTCGGCAGATATACGCGCATGTTGGGAATCGCGCTCATGGCAGCGATATCCTGCGCGGAGTGATGGCTCATGCCCAAGGCGCCGTAGGACACGCCGCCCGAGATACCGATGAGCTTAACGTTGGTGTTGGAGTACGAGACATCGACCTTGCACTGCTCATACGAACGCGTGGTCACAAAGGACGCCGGCGAGGCGGCCCAGGCCTTCTTGCCGCACGAAGCCATGCCGGCGGCGATGCTCACCAGGTCCTGCTCGGCGATGCCGACCTCGACGGACTGCTGGGGATACTGATCAAAGAACGGCGTGAGCGATGCGGAGCCGCGGGAGTCGGAGCACAGGACGACGATGTCCTTATCGGTCTTCGCGGCCTCGAGCAGCGTGTCGCAGATAACCTTGCGGTTGGCGATCTTGTTAGCCATTGATGGCCTCCTTATGAGCAGCGAAATCGGCGATGATCTGGGCATATTCCTCATCGTTGGGCAGGTGATGATGCCAGGCGGCCTTGTCCTCCATAACGGGCGAGCCATAGCCCTTCACCGTGTTGAGGATGATGACCGTGGGCTTGCCCTTGGTCTCGGTGGCCAACGTCAGCGCGGCATCGATGGCTTGGACGTCGTTGCCCGGAATGGACAGCACGTTCCAGCCGAAGGCGGCCCAGCGCTCCTCCTGCGAATCCTGCTTCATGACGTCCTCGGTGCTGCCACTGATCTGCAGGCGGTTGCGGTCCACGAGCGCGCACAGGTTATCGAGCTGGTAGTTGCCGCCGCTCATGGCGCCTTCCCAGACCGAGCCCTCGGCAAGCTCGCCGTCGCCCATGATGGTGTAGACGCGGTAGTCGCGACCGTCCATCTTGCCGGCGAGCGCCATACCCACCGCCACGGGCAGGCCGTGACCGAGCGAGCCGGAGTTCATCTCGATGCCCTTGAGTTTATTGTTGGGATGGCCGATGTAGGGGCTGCCGAACTTGGAGAAGCGGGCCTTGACGTCATCGAGGTCCAGATAGCCCTCGTGGCACAGCACCGCGTAGTAGGCCTCCATGGCGTGGCCCTTAGAGAGCACAAAGCGGTCGCGGTTGGGGTCGTCGACGGTCTCGGGCGAAATGTTGAGGTGGTTGGCATAGAGGGTCATGAGGGCGTCGATCACCGACATGTCGCCGCCGATGTGGCCGCCGGCGCCAGCCATGATGATATCGACGCAATCGCGGCGAAGATCCCAACGCAGGGACTCAAGCTCTTCGATAGTTGCCATTTCTACTCTCCTCGCAGGTAGGCTTTGACGTCTTCTTCAATCGGGTCGTACAAGTCGGGCTGGATGCCAATGTACTTGCACGCCTCGTAGAGCACCGGTACCACGTTGGCGTGAATGGCGACGCAGTGGTGAATGTAGGGGCCCTCGACGATCTTGGCCTCGAGGCGCTTGAGGTTGTCGACCTCAACCCACAGGTAGGTGCCCATGCCGGCCGGCCCGTCGATGCCGCGGGCGTTGCCGAGCAGCAGCGAATACTCGCCGTTGTCGCCATCAAAGCGGGCAAGGGTGAGGTCGCCGTGCTTGGCCTCGGCCGTCAGTGCGCCGGGGTGATCGAAAGCCAGTGGGTAGGTGAGCTTGGGCTTGACAGCCGCGCAGCTGCAGGGCCAGGGGCCGCAGTGCTGCAGCAGCTCACCGTTCTCGTTATCGGGATGGCGCACGGTCCAGTCGGCGAACATGCCGCGGTGACGGCCCAGGTCGGCGGCCTCGACCATCAGCGCGGTAATGGCGCCGTGGATATCGGTCTCGCACACGACGGGGATACCCATCTCATTGAGGATGGCGTTGGCGGCGCAGGGCATAATGCCCAGCTCGTCCTGCAGGGCGTTCCAGCACTGGATGGCGCCGGCGTTGCAGCCGTACTTATCGACCAGGCGCTTCATGGCGATAGCAAGCCCTGCGACCGCGGGGACCTTGTCCTCGGGAATGCAGATCTCAAAGCTATCGTTGATGTGGGCAAGCATGGCGGCCATGGCCTGCTCGTCGGCCTGGGCGTCGCGCACGGCCTGAACAAGTTCGGTCATGGGGATGGGCGAAAGCTGAATATTGAACTTCTCGAGCAGCTCGCCCTCGTTGCACATAGTGGACCAGAAGTCGAACGGACGGGTGGCCATCTGCAGGATGCGAGTGTGCTTGAAGGTCTTGACCACGTTGCACACGGCCAGGAAGTCCCAGACGCCGCGCTCGAACTCGGGGTCGGTCAGGCGGCAGTTGGTCATATAGGTAAAGGGAACCTGGAAGCGGCGCAGGACCTTGCCGGTCGCGAACAGGCCACACTGGCTGTCGCGCAGGCGGGTGCCGTCGGGCTCGGGGCGCTCGTCGCGCGGGCCCCACAGCAGCACGGGCAGGCCGAGCTCACGGGCAAGGCGGGCGCAAACGTACTCGGTGCCAAAGTTGGCGTGGCACAGCATGATGCCGTCAACGCCCTCGGCGCGGAACTTCTTGACGATAGGCTCGATATGGCTGTCGTCAAACAGCAGTCCCTCGTCGTTGATGTCGTCGATGTCCACAATGTCGACGCCGATCTCGCGCAGGCGATCAGCCGTCAGGCCGCGATACTTGATCGCGTCCGGCGCGCTAAAAATGCTTCGGCGCGTGGGCACAAAGCCGAGCTTGATCTTATCCATGTACGTCCTCCCCTAGTCACATGTTCAGTAAACAGACGATTGTTTCGTTTTGTTCTGTTTACTAAATGTTTTACTATTCTGTTTAGAAGTTTAGCGCGAAATACCCACAGGCGGTAGAGAAATAAGCCTAAACGGTATGTAAACAAACTGAACATACAAGGAGAACAAAAAAGGGTCCCGAAGGACCCCCCTTTTGAACGGTGTTGCACTTACTGCCCTCGCGCGCTTTGACGCGCCGCGAGCGATGCTGCCTTCGCCTAGATTTCGCGCACGCTCTGGCGCTCGACAAAATACGTCGATACGGCCGTCTTGCAGGTATAGCTCTTGGGATTGCGGATGTTGCCCACCAGTCGGCGCACCGCGATCTCGCCCACCTCGTGCTTGGGAACGTGCACCGTGGTGAGCGGCGGGTTTGAGAAGGCGCCCAGAGACAGGTCGTCAAAGCCGATGATCGAGACATCCTCGGGCACGCGTACGCCGTGTTCGCTCAGCGCGCGCATGGCGCCCACGGCAAGCACGTCGTTCTCGGCAAAGAAAGCCGTCGGCAGGTCGTCGCGCGAGATGCTGTCGAGCCACGCGCCCATGTCGCGATAAGCGCCCTCGAGCGTGGTTCCCAGCGTGACGCGCCATGTCGGATTGGCGTCAAGGCCCGCGTCCTCTAGCGCTTGGCGATAGCCGCGCTCGCGATCCTTAAAGTTGCGGATGCGAAGGTCGCCTGCTAGGTAGCCAATTTGCTTGTGACCCTTCTCGATAAGGTAATCCACGGCACGCAGCACCGAATCGGTGTTGGCAATGACTACAGCATCAAAGTACTGGCGGTCGCTCCAGCCGTCGAGCACGATCAGGTGGGCGGCAGTGTTGGCGAACAAGGCATAATCTTCCTCACCCAACTCGGTGCCCATCAGCACGATGGCGGCAGCCGGGTCGGCGATAAGGCCCTCGACCTGCGGGCGCACGGCGTTCAAGTCGCTAAAGTCGAGCGAGACAAAGCTCGTGCTCATGCCGTGGCGACGCGCCTGGCGCTCCACGCCCTCGATGACCGCGGGGTGAAAGGTGCTCTCGTCCAGGATGGCGCCCGTCTTGCGCGCGAGCACAAACTGAATGCTCTCGAGCTGTGTCGATTGCTGGTAGCCGAGCGATTGCGCGCACTCCAGGATGACCTTGGCGGTCTCCTCGCTCACGCTGCGCTTGCGGTTGAGCGCGTTGGACACAGTCGCAGGCGAAAAACCGGTGATGCGGCTGATCTCGCGAACACTTGCTTTAGCCATTGTTCCCCCTAGTAACGGTCGCGGTCGAGCAACGTGGCCTGACCGCCCCGTGACTCGACAACTAAACGACCGCAAATTCAATCTAAACAGAATAGTAAATGTTTAATAGCTAGTTTAGCCTGTTGTCAAGCGAAGTGGTGCGACTATTCCCCCAACGGGCACATTTACTCGGTAGCTAATTTGGGACGGGGCGTGAAAAACATTTAACCTAGGACGCGGGCCATACGCGCCTTAAACTCCGCGAGGAAGCGCGGGGCGTCGACGGTCAGCGCCACAAGCGCGCTCTTGTCCGGATCGGACAGGCGGTGCTCGTCGCAGATGGTGCGGCCGCGGTACTCGCCCAGCAGGTCGACGCGCAGGTTACAGCCGAGCGCACCCACAAGCGTGGGGTCAATCGCCACGGCAACCGCCAGCGGATCGTGCAGTGCGCAGCCGCCCAGGTAGGGTGCGTTCATCTCGTACGAGCCAATATAGTGCTCGACCATGCTCGCAAATGCGCAGCCCGCCATGGTGCCCGAGCCCGTCCAGCCGGCAATATCGCGACGCGTGAGCACCACGCGATGCGTCACATCCAGACCCACCATAGTGAGCTTGCGGCCCGAGCGCAGCACGGCGTCGGCGGCCTCGGGGTCGCTTGCTATGTTGGCCTCGGCGCCCGCGCTCACGTTGCCGGGCACGGTGAGCGCACCGCCCATCACGACCACGCGGCCGATGGACATCATCGCCGCCGCATCGCGCTCCAGGGCAAGCGCCAGGTTGGAGAGCGGGCCGGTCGCCACGTAGATCAGGTCGGGGCCATAGGTACGCGCGGCATCGATCAGATAATCGACCGCAGCGTTGCCATCGGCCGACGTCGCCCCCACCGGCTCGTACGGCGAGGCGGGCACGCTCGCGCCGCCGATGCCGTTCTTACCGTGAATGAGCGTGGTGGACGCCGGCGGCGTATAGGGCTCGGTCGCCTGCAGAGGACGGTCGGCACCCAGGTACACCGGCACCTCGGGACGACCCAACAGGTCGAGCACCGCCAGGCAGTTGTGCGCCGACTGCTCGACGCGCACGTTGCCAAAGCACGTGGTAATGCCCACGAGCTCCACCTCGGGGCTCGCGATGGCATAGGAAAGCGCCATCGCATCGTCCACACCCATATCCAGATCAAGGATCAGCTTCTTAATCGCCATAGTTCTACTCCGCTTCTCCGTCTTGTACTAATCGTCTAAACCAAACATGCGCTCAACTTCGGCACGCGTGGGAATCGACTGCTGCGCGCCCAAACGTGACACCGTCACCGCCGAGGCACGGGCGCCGGCGGCCATGCACTCAAAGAGCGGCAGGCCCTCCAGGCGAGCCGCCGCAAGCGCACCAATAAACGTATCGCCCGCAGCCGTGGTGTCGACCACCTCGCTCGAAAGCGCCGGCATGCGCAGCAGCTCACCGTCATCGCCAAGTGCAACTGAGCCGGCGCCGCCTAGCGTGATGACCGCAGCCCCGGCGCCCTTGTCGACCAGCGCATTGAGCGCGGCGACGCAACTCGCATCATCCGTGGGCAGAATGCCCGTCAGCACCTGGCACTCGGTCTCGTTGGGGCAGACCAGGTCGACCGCAGGCCACGCTCCTGCCGGCAGATCGCAGGCGGGTGCCGGGTTAAAGATCGTATAGAATCCCAGCTCGTGAGCGCAAGAGAGCGCCGCGGCCGTTGCCATCAGATCACATTCGCCCTGGGCGATAAAGACGCTTCCGGCAGCCGGGGCAATCTCGCTGGCGTCGCCGTCGAGCTCGTCGGCCACCAGGCGCCTCAGTGCGCGGGCAACGTCCTCGCCCGCAAGTGCATGGTTGGCGCCCGGCGACAGCACGATGCGGTTATCGCTCTCGCAGCGAATGATAGTCGCGGTACCGGTCTCCACGCCATCGAGACGTGTCGCAAACTCAACGCCCACGCCGGCATCCTGAAGCCCCGCCACGAGCACATCGCCAAAGGTATCGCGCCCAACAGCGCCAATCATGCACGTGTGCGCACCCATGCGCGCGGCGGCGACGGCCTGGTTGGCGCCCTTACCGCCGGCGTTGGTGATAAAACCGCTGCCACCGACTGTCTCGCCCGCGCGCGGCATGCGCTCGCACGCCACCGAAAGGTCCATGTTCATGCTGCCGAACACCGCAACGATGCTGTGATCCGCCATGGAAACCTCCTCGTCCGTGGGCTCTGCGCCCGCTGTCGGCCGTCAATTGTGTGCTCTCGCACCTCCATAACTTTAATTCACTTTGATGTGGACGCGCGCTTGAGCTTGCGCCAGCAGCAAGCATTCACAGGAGCAGGCAGCTACAATGAATACGTGCTGATTATTCTCGTCATTGGATGATGTTTTATGGAACAATTCTCGCAATCGGGCTCGCGCGGCCGACGCCGCACGGGCAACGAGCCGGCGCCGCACGAACGCGTGAAGGGCGAACGCCGTGCCAACGAGCCACGACGCACCGCGAGCCCCCATCGCGCTTCCGCCAACAACGAGGGCAGCGCCAACACTCCCGCCGCGGAGCAGACGCCTGCTCGCCCCAAGTCCCGCTATATCCCTGCGCTCGACGGTTTGCGCACGCTTGCCGTCGTCGCGGTGGTGCTCTATCACCTCAACCTCACGTGGGCGCAGGGCGGTCTGCTCGGCGTCACGATCTTCTTTGTGCTTTCGGGCTATCTGATCACACGCCTGCTACTCAACGAAGTCGCTAAGACCGGCCGCATCGACCTCAAGAGCTTCTGGATCCGCCGTATCCGTCGCCTGGTCCCCGCCGTGGTAACGGTAGTGTTCGTGACCTGCGCGCTGTGCACCATCTTTAACCACGTGATGCTCACCAAGATGCGCCCCGACATCCTGCCGTCGCTGCTGTTCTTCAACAACTGGTGGCAGATTGCCCAAAACGTCTCGTACTTCAATGCTCTGGGCGACCCCTCGCCGCTCACGCACTTTTGGTCGCTTGCCATCGAGGAACAGTTCTACCTGATTTGGCCGCCACTGCTGTTTGCCATGGTATCCATGCATGTGAGCAAGCCCAACACGCGCCGCGTGGTTCTGGGCCTTGCCGCGGTATCTGCCCTCGCCATGATGGCGCTTTACAACCCTGCCGCCGACCCCAGCCGCGTATACTACGGCACCGACACCCGCGTGTTCTCGCTGCTGCTGGGTGCCTGGATGGCCTTTATCCCCGATCGCGACCTGGCGCCGGTGCGTCTCGCTCATCGTTTGGGGCTCAATCGCCTGGCTGGCGCCGCCAAGCACGGCAAGAACGCCGAGAGCAAGTCTGGCGAGAAGGCCGACGAAGCAGCCGAGACCGCCCCGGCACAGCCGAGCGCCCTCGTGCGCTTTTGGTCCTCGCCCGCATCCATCGATGTGTTGGGCGTCGTGGGTCTGGTTGGCCTTGCCGCCATGGTCGCGCTCACCAACGGCTACACCGCGTTCCAGTATCGCGGCGGCACGCTGCTGTGCTCGATCCTCACGCTCATGGTCATTGCCGCCTGCGTGCAGCCCCAGGGAATGGTTGCCCGCGCGCTGTCCGCCGAGCCGCTCGTGTGGGTTGGCAAGCGCTCGTACAGCATCTACCTGTGGCACTATCCGCTGCTGTTGCTCATGAACCCGGTCGCCAACATCAACGACACGCCCTGGTGGCAGTACATCTTGCAGGTACTTGTGGTGGTCGCCGTAGCCGAGTGCTCCTATCGCTTTATCGAAACGCCGTTTAGGAAGGGCGCCTTCGGCCGTACCGTCGCCGAGTTCCGCGACGGCACCACCACACCCGCCAACTGGGTGCGCGCGCATATTCCTGCGTGCGCCACTTGCGGGATCGTGCTTGTCATCGCGCTGGGCGGCCTGATCTTTGTGCCGGAGACCTCCGCGCTGAGCGGTGAGGGCGCCGAAGTCCTCAACAAGGAAGCCAAAAACACCGCGCCCACCGACCAGCAGGCGGCCGACGACACCGACAAGGACAACGACGGCTTCCCCGATGGCTCCTACGACCTGTTGATGATCGGTGACTCCGTGTCGCTGCGCGCCGTTGATTCCTTTGACAGCATGTTTCCTCACAGCCATATCGATGCCGAAAAGGGCCGCCAGTTTGATGCGGGCCGCGCGACATTTGAGGGCTATATCCAGCAGAACCTTGCCGGCAAGATCGTGGTCTTTGCCCTGGGCACTAACGGTTTGGTAACGGACGCCCAGGTCGACGCGATCATGGCCGTTGCGGGAGATAAGCGTATTGTGGTGTTTGTGAACACTCGCAGCCCGCAGCCGTGGGTCGGGTCCACGAACCAGGCCATCGCCAACGCCGCCACGCGCTACAAGAATGTACGCGTTATCGACTGGTACGGGCACAGTGCCAACCGCAACGACCTGTTCGATGGCGACGGCACGCACCTGTCGACTACCGGCGTGACCGAGTACCTCAACCTGATCCACGATGCGGTCAAGAAAGACCTGCCCGTGCACCCCGAGGACCACGTCAACGATCCGCAGCCGGCAGCCGTCAAGTCCGCCGCCGACGCGCTCGTCAATGCGCTCGCTCTCAAGCCGCACAAGCTGGGCACCGACAAGTAACCTGCAGCGCAAACTCCCCCCCTCCGGCAGTTAGGGACGTTCCTTATGTGCCGGCACCTAGGGACACTCCTGACACAGCCGAGGAACGCCCTCCTTGCGACCGAATTCTGGACGCCTCGCCACCCCGAGCGTTGTTTCCAAGCCCACACCCGCAGCAAGCAACCCAAAATTACTCTTTTCGAGCCGGCTCCAAGAGGTCGTGGACAAAAAGAGGCAAATATGAGTACTGTTACAATTTAAGTAGCAGGCAAAACCACCCAAAATGGCGCCCATGCGGTAGCGCGCGACCCTTCCAGTTGACCAGAATGGCCGGCTTAGGACTTGGAGCTCCGCTTTTAATGAACAGATTTTTAGATATGTTTATTATTTTCTTAGTTGTAAATGCTATCGGCCAGGCAACAGTACTCATATTTGGCATTTTTTGTCCACCCGCATATTACTAACCCCCTATAACAGGCAAAATACAGGCCGCAACCCATGGCGGCGGCCTGTTTGGAGTCCAAAAGAGGCGCTAAGCGCTGTAACCCATCGCCTGCAGGACAAACATGACAACCGTCAGCACCGTGATCACGCCGATAGTCGCCCACGTAAGCACATTCCACACGCGGCCGTTGCGGTTGGCGCCCATAATGTGACGATCGGCGGCAATAACCACCTGAAACACCAAAACCACGGGCAACAGCACGCCGTTGATGACCTGCGAGGTCATCATAATCTGGAACAGATCGACACCAGGCATAAGCACCAGTACGGCAGAGATACCGATGATGGCCGTAATGATGCCGCGATATACCGGAGCCTCGTCCCAGCTGCGATCGGCGCCGCGCTCCCAACCAAAAGCCTCGCAGATGGCACTCGACGTAACGCCCGGCAGCACGCAGGCAGCCAAAAAGCTCGCTGCGACCAGGCCCGAGGCAAACAGCACCGTGGACCACTGACCCGCGATGGGCTCCAGCGCGCGGGCGGCATCGGCGGCATCGCTAATCTGAATACCCGCCGGGAACAGCACCGTACCGGTCGTGATGATAATGAAGCCCGCAATGATATCAGCAGCGATCGAGCCGCTCACGGTATCAATACGCTGCAGCACGATATCGTCCTCGCCCGCATTCTTATCGACCACGTTATTCTGCGCCAAGAAAATCATCCACGGCGCGATGGTGGTACCGATCGTTGCGACCACGAGCGACACGTAGCTGGGATCGTTCTGAATATTGGGGACGACCAAGTCGACCGCGACCTCACCCCAGTTGGGACCGGCCATAAACGCGGCGACAATATAGGTCACGAAGACGCAGCTTACCAGCAGCAGAATCTTCTCGATGCGCTGGAAGCTACCCGACATGGTAAGCATCCACACCAGCAGCGCCACCAACGGCACCGAGATGCTCGCCGGCACGCCAAAGAGGGCAAGGCCGCTCGCGATACCCGCAAACTCCGAAATGGTCACAGCCGTGTTGGCGATCAACAGCGCCGCCATGGCCAGCACGCTCTTGCGCACGCCAAAGCGCTCGCGAATAAGCGATGCCAGGCCCTTGCCCGTGACGCAGCCGCAGCGCGCCGCGGTCTCCTGCGTCACGATAAGCAGCACGGTCATGACGGGAAGCATCCAGAGCATCTTATAGCCATAGCTGGCGCCCGCGCTGGAATACGTGGCGATACCGCCGGCGTCGTTACCCGAAAGCGCCGCCAGCAGACCGGGGCCCATAGCGCCAAAGATGGCGGCGATGGTCAGCTTTTGCTTGGCGCTCGCCTTTTGTTTCGTGTTTTCCACGAGACCACCTAACCCATGACTGACATGGTGAGCAGCACCGCGGCGATGCAGTACGCCACACACGAGATCATGACGGCGATGACGTTCATAGCGGTACCCGACGTGTTGAGGTCGTGCTCATCGCGCCAGAACAGCACCATCAGATAAATCACGGCGCTCATGTTGCCCACCAGGCAGATGATGGCAGCAATGTTAAAGCAGCCGGTAAAGAGCTGCTCCTCAAACATAGGGGCATCGGGGAACGCGGCGGTGCGCACCAGCTGCGCGCACAGGTAAGTAACAAGCGAAAGGATCAGGCCCATACCCGTGCTCTGGAAGAAGAACCCCAGATACGGCTTGGGCTCATCGTCATGGCCGTCGTACTCCAGGAAGTAGTTCTTGACGAACGACACCATGCGCGAGGCAGCCAGCAGCACGAGCGGCATGGCGCACATGGGGAACACCACCAGATACGCGGAGCCCAGCGCCGTCCCCAGCACCGTCGCCATGATGCACGAGGCAATGCCCCACACGACGACCCAGTACTGGCGATGCACAAACCAGCTGAGCACGTTCGTCGAGTCGTCCGATGCGCTATCGCCCGAACCGACACCGGCGATCTGCAGGTCCTCCTGGTGCTCCTCGGCAATAACGTCCATGGCGTCGTCGAAGGTCACGATACCCAGGATGTGGCGGTTCTCGTCGCAGACAGGGATGGCAACCAGGTCGTACTTGGTCATCTCGTCCGTCACGTCTTCCTGGTCCTCGTCGGGCGACACGTAGACCAGATCGCGATAGGCAAGCTGGCCCAGCGTGGCGTCGCGGTCGGCCACGATCAGCGTGCGCAGCGAAAGCACGCCCGTCAGCATGCCGCTCGGATCCTCGGTATAGACGTAATAGACACTCTCAAAATCCTCGTCGAGTTTGCGAATTGCCTCGATGGCATCGCCAACCGTCGCCGTGGCGGGCAGCGAGACAAACTCCGAGGTCATGATGCGGCCGGCGGTGTTGTCCTCGTAGCCCAACAGATTACGAATCGCCTTCTCCTCCTTGACGCCCATCAGGCGCAGGAGCTTCTCGGCCTTCTCATAATCGAGCTCGTCGATCAGGTCGGCGGCGTCGTCCGGGTCCATCATGGCCAGCATCGACGATGCGTCGGTATCGGACAGGCCCTCGAGCATCTCGGTCATGAGCTCGTCATCATCGAACTCCGAGATGGCCTCGGCAGCCTGTGCGGTATCGAGCTGCGCAAACACCTGCGCGCGCAGGCGCGGGTCGAGCTGCTCGATGATGTCAGCGATGTCGGCAGGATGCAGCTCGCCAAGCGTCTTGTGCGACACCGAGAGCTGGATGTTCTTAGTCGAGCGGTCGAGCAGGTCCATGTAAGACCAGGCGATAATGTCCTCGCTGAGCGGCTTGCCCAAGTGCTTCATAAAGCCCTCGACGATATGCTCGAGCGCGGGACCGATTGCACGCAGCAGACCGCGGGCGCCGACCTCGGCACCCAGCAGACGCAGCTGATTTTCGCCCGACATGGAGAACTTGATGTCGTTGACACGCACGACCTTCATGCCTTGCGTATCGACGATCTGCTTATTGAGAACATCGCGCGCCAGCAGGAGCTCGGTCGGCTGCAGGTACGAAAAGCGAATGTTGGTGGCAGACGTATTGAGATACACGCCCGTCTCGTCGATACGGTCGACCCATTTGCGCCAGCTGATCATAAACGGCGTCTTGCCGGGACCACGGAACGCAAGCGACGTCACGTGCGGAAAAACTTCGCCGGTTGCAATGCCAAAATCGTTCACAACGCCGAGCTTTTCGCCGTCGACGTCCAAGACCGGCAATTTGAGCATCTCACTCAGATAATTCAATGGTGCTCCCCATCATTATCCCTGCGGACCGCGTGACCATGCCGGCACGCAATCCGTGGACTTTTAGATATGTATACGCATGCGCGGGCGGCACGCCGCTCAGCGCTCACACCCCGTGCACGCGCAGAAAGCACCTGCATGGGGTCATCGACTGTATGGTCGAGGTTTGGATTTCACCTGTAACCTTTCTCTTGACCCTCATTAACCGCAGTAACTATAGCATCAGCATCGCGCTGCGGCGCCGAATTTATGCGCTGCACATTGCAGGCATACCAAACGCTGACGCATCCGTGACATAGTCGTCCGCAGCGAAGTGGTGGGACAAAATTATCAGTAGTGTTTGTCCCAGGGTCGCTTGCGACGACAAGCCCGATGCGCCTTTCGCACCTGGGACAAACACTACTGATAATTTTGTCCCACCGTGCCACTCGTTTGAGCTACTCCGTGGCGTCGTCGTCCTCGGCAAGTTGGGGAAATACGGCGTTCTTGGGCATGGTGACCTTCGTCAGTGACGTGAGCTTTTTGCTCAGCGCTGTGTCCGTCTTGACCAGATCGCTGAGCGTCACGATCTTGTAGCCGTCGGCAATAAGCCCGTCGATAATCTGCGGCAGCGCCTCGAGCGTCTGCTCGGCGCATTCGTCTCTATCGGTGAGCAGCACGATATTGCCTGGCGTCACCGAATCGAGCACCGTCGAGACCTGCTCGTCGGCACCTTTGAGCAGCCAGTCACCCGAATCGATATTCCACGAGACCACGGCGGAGACCAGGTCCATCGAGTCGATCCAGTTTTGCTCGTCAAAGGCAGCATAGGGAGCGCGCAGCAGCATCGTCTTCACGCCGGTCGCCGACTTAATCGCATCGGTACCTTTCGTGATCTGTTCGCGTACTGTCTCGCGATCCTCGCCCTTGAGCGAATCATCGCTGTAGCTGTTGGAGCCAATCTCGCACCCGGCATCGACAATCGCCTTGGCCGTGGCAGGCGAGGCCTCGGCCGCATCGCCCGAAAGGAAGAACGTCGCGGTGACGCCCTTTTCCTTGAGCACCTGCAAGATCTGTTTGGTGGCGCCGCTCGGGCCCTCGTCAAACGTCAGCGCCACGTACTTTTCGTTGCCCTTGGGCGCCACGCTCGCGCACTCGACCACGCAATCGGTAGCGTTCACGACCTCGCCGCGGTCCTGCGTCTTGCCCGACTGCTCGCCGACCCACACCTCGGAGCGGCCCTGGATGCCCCACGTCTTGACGTACTCGATGGCACCCGTGCCCTCGACCTTGAGCTTGGGATCGATAACCGTAGCCTGAACCTCATGCTTCTCGTAGGTGTTACGGCCATCCTTGACCGTCACCTTCTCGCCGCCCTCAAGTTCGCGGCTATCCCATTTGCCCTGCTTCACGCGCTTGCCGTCGACCTTCACCGACAGCTTTTCGCCCCCATGGCGCTTGAGCACGCTGTCATCGACGGCCAACAGGTCGCCTGCGTCGTAGGTGTCAGCCAACTCCTGGTCGTCGATAAGATTCTGCAACGTAGAGCCCACGCGCACCGCGGTCTTTTGCCCGTTGAGTTCCACGTCCACGCTGCGGTTTACGTAGCCCACGACGGCAGCGATAAACAGTACGAGCGCGCAACCCACGGCGATGAGCGCATAGGGCAGGCGGGACGGTCGGCGCGGTGAGCGCCCGCTGCCGATGCGCGCGCTGCGATCGCTAAATCCACGGCTATGGTTGAGGTACATCGCGCCGGGCTTACGGCGGCGACGGCGCTGGCCGCTGGGCAGCTGCCCCAGGTCGCGTCGCGCCGTCGGACGCGCACCCGAGCGCCCGTTTAAGTTAGATCCGTTTTGGCGCATGTGCCCTCCCCCATAAACGCAGCAAGCCGGAGCAACAGGTCTCCGGCTCGCCTCCCATCATTTGGTACGTCGCTATTTGCTAGCTTTTGACGAGCCCCCGCTCGCCTTTTGATATTCGTCCTTAAACGCCTTGAACATACCGCGCGTCTTGCCGAGCTGCTTGCCCAGTGCGCGGCTGCCCTTGTCCACGGCGACCGATCCCTTGTCATCGAGCACCTTGGCGCCCTTCTTGACCTTGTCACCCACCACGACGCTGGCCTCAGCGGCCTTGGCAGCCGCACCGCCCGAATACCCGAGCGACTTGACCTCGTCCGAGACGACCATCGCGCCGTTCTCGTAGCCCCGCAGCATCGTCGGCGGCACCTGCGTGTCACCAACCAAAACACTCGAAGCAGCACCGGCGGTCACATAGAATGCCTGCACGATACCCGAGCGTGGCTTGAACTCAACGTCCGAGCAATAGCCCACGACGTCGCCCGATTCCGTGCGCACGTCCATACCGACCCAGATGATGCAATCGTCCAGGTTGATGTCGAGGCGCTTGGCGGCGGCGGCATCGTACGTGTCCTTGACGTCATCGACCGCAATGGCGCCCTCGTAGACACCAATGGCGTCGAGCGCTACGAATCGGTCGGGACGCTCGATCATGCCCGCGATATCGGACTGGCGGACCATAAAGCCGACCACGCGCGTACCGCCCGGGGTAAAAACCGGAAAGTGAATCTTTCCGAGCTTTTTAGGGCTGCGCGGCGTGCCGTCCTTTTTGATGCGCTTGTCCTCGGTAGGCTTGCGATAGATCTTGGCGCCGACAAAATCCCCGGCGCGCATTATGCCTCGGTCGAGGGCTCCGCAGCCTCGGTATCAGCCTCGACGGCGTTCTCGACCACGACGTCGGCGGCAGGCGTCACGTTGCCGCCCGAAATGGCGTCGTTGAGCTGCTCGCGCAGCTGGTCCATGCGCTCGCGGGCCAGGTCGACCTTGGCGCGCAGGTCGTCGGTCTTGGCGTCGACCATCGGGCCAAAATCGTTGACCGCAGCACGGGCCTCCTCGGCGCTGTGCTCGTAGGTGTCGCGCATATTGTCCCAGGCGTCGTTGGCGATATCGGCAGCCATGGCGCGGGTCTCGGCGCCCGAGCGCGGGGCCAGAGCAACGCCGATAATAGCGCCGGCAGCGGCACCAAAAAGTGCGCCGGAGACAAAGCTGAAAGTCTTACCCATGATCATTCCTCTCCTGCGGGCACGTCGGTGCCCACCGTTTGAATGCTGTCCATTATACCCGCAGCGCATCACTTGCCGCTCCGCTCATCTGCGTACGGCAAAGGCGCAGGTCCGTGATGGTAATAAACGCGTAGGCCTACTCCTGAGGCATAGCCGGCATGGCCACCGTGGCACCCGGGTCCTCGCCGGCGCCGTCTACGAGCGGCAGGCCGCCCTCATGCGCAGGTCCCGCCGGAACCGTCGCCGCACCGCCAAAGACGGCAGCGGAAGCCTCGTGGTTTTCGGCAACCGCACCCTCGGTATCAATCGCCACCTGGGGCTCGTCGTCAAAGTTGGGGACGCCCTGGGGCTCGGTGGGAACGGGCTCGGCGGTCGCATCGGCAACAGGCTCGGCGTCGACCGGCACATCGCCCTCGTCAGCGCCCTCGTCCTCGGCAGCATCTTCGCCGTTCGCGGCGGCGACGGCCTCGTGAGGATCCTTGCCCTCGGCCTCGGCGCGCATGCCCAGCACCAGGTTGCGCAGGCCCGCGACCGTACCGTCCACATCGGGAGCCGGCTGGTCGGCGTGCAGATAGGCCCAGTCCATCATAAAGGTGGCAGAAGACAGCGCGCCAATGGCCAGCGCGTCGTCGGGACACGAAAGCTCAACCTCAAAGACGCGCTCGTCGTGCTCGCTTACGCGCGTGCGACCGCACGAGATGCTGCCGGCAAGACCGGTCTCGTTCATGAGCTCGACCGTCACGTGCTCCAGCAGGTGGCAAAGCTCGGTCTGACCCATGGAATCCTGGAACTCGCGGCCGGAATCACCCAGGCACAGGTGCTTGGCAATCGCCGGCACCAGGTAGTACACGCGCGCCGTGGCCTCGATATCCTCCGAGGTCATCAGCGGCATGCCGGGGTTCACCAGCACATGCGCGCAGATCTTGTCCTCGCTGACGGTGACCTTAAGGATGTTGAACAGGCCTGCCATAACTCTCCCCTACTCTTCCTTGCCCTACTCGTCGCCGTCGTGCGGATTCGCAGAACCCGCACCCGACGCTGCCGGCTTATCTGCCGAGAACTCGGAATCCTTCTTTTCGGTTTCGGCCGGAGCGATCACGCGAATGAGCGAGATGCGCTGGCCACGCATCGACTGCACCTTAAACTTGTACCCCGCGACCTCAAACACCTCTCCGATGTCGGGCACCGAGTCGCAAAGCTCCAAAATCCAGCCGGCGATGGTCTCATAATCATCGCTTTCCTCGAGCGGCCAACCAAGCTCAATTGCGTCATCGCACGAAAAACGCCCATCGACGAGCCACTCGCGGCGCGAAAGGCGCGTGAGGTACTTGTTGTCGGGGTCGAACTCGTCCTCGATCTCGCCCACGATCTCCTCGACGATATCCTCGATGGTGATGATGCCGGCCGTGCCGCCGTACTCGTCCACGACCACCACGATCTGGTCGTGCGAGGTCTGCATCTCGGACAGCAGCGGCAGGATATCCTTGGTGTCGGGCACAAAGGTGGCGTCGCGCAAAAAGCCGGCGATGGGCTGGTCGCCCTTGCCGTCGAGCGCAGGCTGGATCAGGTCCTTGATATGCGCGATGCCCGCCACGTTGTCGGGGTCCTCGTGATAGACGGGGATGCGGCTAAAGCCGGTCTGGCGCATGGTGGATAGCACGCTGGCGACCGTCTCGTCATCCTCGCACATGGTGGTGTCCACGCGCGGCACCATGACCTCGCGGGCAACGGTGTCGCCCAAGTCGAAGATCTCGTGAATCATGCGCTTTTCCTCGTCGAGCAGGTCATCCTGCTCCGAGACCATGTACTTGATCTCTTCTTCCGAGACGTTCTGACGGTCGTCGGCACTCTTGATGCGCAGGATGCGGGCTAGGCCATCGGAGCAAGCGCCAGTCAGCCACACGAGCGGACGGGCGATCTTTTGGAAAAACGACAGCGCCCCCACGACCTGCTTGGACACGCCCTCGGCATTGGCCAGGCCGATGCGCTTGGGCACGAGCTCGCCAATCACGATGGACACGAAGGCAACCGCGACGGTGATGATGACCGGCGCCAAACCGCGCGCGATGGCGGAGAGCGGCGCGATGCCAAAGCTCATGAGCCACGTGGCGAGCGGGTCGGACAGGCTCGTCGAGGCGACGGCGGACGAGGCAAAGCCCACGAGCGTGATGGCAACCTGGATGGTGGCCAGCAGCTCGTCGGAGTCGGCGGCCAGCTTCATGGCGCGCTCGGCGCGCTTGTCGCCTTCCTCGGCCTCGTGCTCCAGCACGGCGCGCTTTGCCGTGGTGAGTGCCATCTCGGACATAGAGAAGTAGCCGTTGATGAGGGTCAAAACGAGGGTGGTGATGAGAGAGATGGTTATGTCCATCGGGAGTTTCTCGAACCTCCAAGATTCGGGACGTCAGGTTAAAACGTTGGGGGCGGATACGGCAATGGCGCCGGCGCCCAAACGGGGACGCGGACGCGCGGGCGTGGTCGCTAGATTACGAAGAGGATCACCGCCATGAACTGGAAGATGCTGCCGGCGAGCACCCACAGGTGAAACACGCTGTGCAGGTAGCGCACGTTTTTGGCGATATAGAACGGTACGCCCACGGTGTAGCACACGCCGCCGACGGCGAGCAGGGCAAGCGCCACGGGGCTGAGCAGTGCCACAAGCTCGGGCAGCTTAAAGACAACGAGCCAGCCCATCAGCAGGTAGACCAGGCCGCTTACCCAGTGCGGTTGACGCTCGCGCATAAAGCACTCCAGCGCGATGCCGACGATGGCGATGGCCCATACGGCAAAGAACAGCACAGCACCGCCGTCGTTTGCAAGCGTGATGAGGCAAAACGGCGTATAGCTGCCGGCTATGAGCAGGTAGATACAGCTGTGGTCGATGATACGGAACACGCGCTTGGCGCGCGCGGGCTGAATCGCGTGGTAGAGCGTGGAGGCCAGGTATTCGAGGATGATGCTGACGCCGTAGACAATCGCCGCAGCCATGTGGGCCGGGCCGCCGCCACGCAGGGCAGCGAATACGATCAGGAGCACCAGGCCTGCGATGCCCAGCAGGCAGCCGACACCATGGGTGACGGAGTTCATGATCTCCTCGCCCACCGTGTACTGTGGAACGGCCGCGGTCTTGGGCCGCGGCTTGGAACTGTCGCTCGAATCGGACATGCCGGTTACATCCTCCAACATAATAGAGTTCTCAACACTATATCAAAGCGTCTTGGTACGTGCGAAATTTGCACCATACGCGACCTTTTGTTTACCCATTCTTTGCTTGTTGACGCATCAACGGCGAACATTCATAATGCGCTTCGTTTAAATGTTGAGGTATTAACGTCTTAGAGGAGAACACTGCGTGACTCAAAGTGCACACCCCCATCGAAAGCTCAAGATCGCCGGCGTTGTTGCGCTGGCGCTTGTTGTCGCGCTGCTCGGATTTGCCGGCAACTTTTTGTTTGACTTTGCCCTGAACCCCCACGCGCCGTACACCATGAAGATGATGCAGGACGGCAAGGACACCAATAAGGGCGAGCAGATGGATGCCGAGGCAGTCGAGGCGCGGGCGTGGTTCAAAGAGCATCGCGAGAGCAGCAGCTTCACCGCAGATGACGGGACCGAGCTTGCCGCTTGGTATTTTGCCGCCCCGGAGAGCACGCACGATTACGCTATCTGCCTGCACGGATACACCGACGAGCCCATCGGCATGTCCCGATACGTCAAGCGCTTCCACGACCGCGGCATGAACGTACTCGCACCCGCCGCCCGCGCCCACGAGCGCTCCGGCGGCGAGTATATCGGCATGGGCTGGCCCGAGCGGCTCGACGTCATCGCATGGATCGGGCGAATCGTTCAGGCCGACCCCGAGGCGCGCATCCTGGTCTTTGGCGAGTCGATGGGCGCGGCGACGGCCATGAACGTCGCGGGGGAATCGTTGCCCTCTAATGTTAGGTGCATCATCGAGGACTGCGGCTACACGAGCGTCTGGGACGAGTTTTCCCTGCAGCTCAAGGACGTGTTTGGCCTGCCCAGCTTTCCCTTGCTCGATGTGGCGAACCTGGTGTGCAACGTTCGCGCAGGCTATGACTTCCATAAGGCAAACAGCGTGGAGCAGCTTAAACACGCGACGGTCCCCATGCTCTTTATCCATGGCGACCAAGACACCTTTGTGCCGTACAGTATGCTCAAGCAAAACTACGACGCGTGCGCTAGCAAGGTCAAGCAAAAGCTCACCGTCCATGGCGCCACGCACGCCAAGAGCGCGCAGGTCGACCCCGAACTCTACTGGAACACGGTCAACGGCTTCCTCGACAAGAATTTCTAGGTGAATTTACACATATTTGGCTTTATCTGACCCCTCTATTTTCGGAAGTGCGGGGAAAATGTCGGAAGCCCCGACCAGACCGCGGTTTTACCAGGAATTTATCAGGGGTGTTGTTGCCAAAAAACGGTTTGTGGTCTGCGATATTCGATTTTTCCCCGCACTTTCGAAAAACCGCCCGCGAGCACTGCGCTCGCGGGCGGTTTTTTCTTACGTTACGCTACAAAGGCGCTTGATATGTCCAATAGACAGGCGCTACTTGACCTCGATGAGCTCGTACTTGCTCGTGCCCAGGCCGATCTTCTCGGCGTGTGCGATGCAGGAGCGCCAGTCGGTGTCGGGATGCGTGATGCAGAAGGGGTCCTTGGCCTGCTCGCCCTGCAGATGCTCGTGGTCGTGCTCCATCTTGGCCGCGCTGTCGGTGAGTACGGTGTTGGGCAGCGGCTCGGAGGCCAGAACGGCGTCGGCGCAGGCCTGGTCGATGGCGACCGGGTCGAAGCTCGCAAACATGCCAATGTCGTTGACGATGGGCGTGTCGTTCTCGGCATGGCAGTCGCAGTTGGGGCTGATGTCCATGGCGAGCGAGATGTGGAAGCTCGGGCGGCCGTCAACGATGGCCTTGGTGTACTCGGCAATCTTGCAGTTGAGCACGTCGGCAGCGGCGTCATAGTCGGGATTGATGGCATCCTGGTTGCACACGCCGATGCAGCGGCCGCAGCCTAGGCAGCGGTCGTGGTCGATGGCGGCCACGTGCACCTCGACGGTCTTGCCACTCGCCAGCTCGCGCTCGCGGGTGCCATCGAACGAGACGGCGTTGTGCGCGCAAATCTTTTCGCAGGCACGGCAGCCAACGCAGTGCTCGGTCGCGACGCTCGGCTTGCCGGCAGCATGCTGCTCCATCTTGCCGGCACGGCTGCCGCCGCCCATGCCCAGGTTCTTCATGGCGCCGCCAAAGCCGGCCTGCTCATGACCCTTAAAGTGGGTGAGGCTGATCACGATGTCGGCATCCATGAGCGCCTGGCCGATCTTGGCCTCATGCACGTACTCGCCGCCCTCGACCGGAACGAGTGCCTCGTCGGTGCCCTTGAGGCCGTCGGCGATGATGACCTGGCAGCCCGTGGCGTACGGGGTAAAGCCGTTCTGGTAGGCGGTGTCGATGTGCTCGAGCGCGTTTTTGCGGCTACCGACGTAAAGCGTGTTGCAATCGGTGAGGAAGGGCTTGCCGCCCAGCTCCTTGACCACGTCCGCGACGGCACGCGCGTAGTTGGGGCGCAGGAAGGAGAGGTTGCCCAGTTCGCCGAAGTGGATCTTGATGGCGACGAACTTGTTGTCGAAGTCGATCTGCTCGATGCCGGCGCGGCGAATCAGGCGCTTGAGCTTGTCGAGCTGGCTTTCGCGGCCGTGCGTGCGCAGGTTGGTGAAGTACACCTTGGCAGGTGCAGCGGGTGCAGTTGCGGTCATAGATATATCCCCTCGGTCTATATGGCGTTACAGACATAGAGGATGGTACCCGTTAAAGCGGGGTTGAAGTCAAGCGCGGCGCCTAGCCGTTGGGGACATTCTTAAACGACTAGTCGCTGGGGGCACCCTTTCGCCACCCGGCAGTTGGGGACGCTCCTTTCCTGCCGACAGCTAGGGACAGTCCTTGCCAGCCCGGCCGGCAAGCCGGCCAATCGGCAAAGACTGTCCCCCATGGCTAGTCGTTTAAGAACATCCCCAATGGCTAGGCGGTTAGGCGCGGGATTTGTTGTGCGCGAGGGCTAGGCCTGCGGCGGCGATGGCGGCGGCAAAGAGCGCCGTGACGCCCAGGTCGCAGGCAATGTCGCCCAGCACGGCAGGCGTCAGGTCCGAGGCAAGTGCCTTGCCGATCGCGTCGTTCACCCAATACGTCGGCACAAAATGCGCCGCGGTCTGCACGGCCGAGCCCATGAGCGACAGCGGCATCCAGGCGCCGCCCAAAAACGTCATGAGCATGCCGAGTAAGTTGCCCACGCCGTTGAGCAGCTCCTCGCGCGCGCCCAAGCTCGACAGCGTAAAGCCAACGGCCAGCGGCGTGCACGCCAGGGCAAACGTTGCAGCCAGCGCTAGGCACACGCGATCCACGCCAACCTCGGCAACCGCTCCGGCAAAGCCCACGACGCCCATCATGCTCGACACAAACCAAATGCAGACGGTGAGCACGGCGGCGGCCGCGAACACGGCGAGCGAACGCTGGCGCTCGGAGACCGGGCCGGCATCCATGCGGCGCACGCGTTCGGGCTCGTTCATGCCCGAGAGCACCAATCCCACCGACACGATGACCGACGAGATGATCGCGTACGCGCCAAAGTTGAAGTACGACTCGAGCGTGGCGGCGGCAGTCGAGTCGACCTTGACCTGCTCGATCTGGACCTCCGCGCGCTTTGCGGCCGCGTGCTCGGCCGCCTTGGCAACGTCGCCGTTAGAAGCAGCGGGCTCAAGTGCCGCCGCAGCGCCCGCGAGCGAGATCCAGCGCGAGGCCTCGGCAGACGAAAGCGCCGCCGCCATGGTGCCGGCACCGTAGGTCACATCGAGCTTGGGCAGGGACTCCCCCACGCGGGCGGCTGCAACGAGGTCGTCCTCAAACCCCTCCGGGATAAAGAACACGCAGTCGGCGCTGCCCTTGGCGCTGTTGCTCTTGGAGAGCGCGTCCGCAAGGTCGTACGTGTCGTCGCCAACACCCGTAACCAGGTCAAAGCGCGAGCCCAAGTGCTTGGTGAGCGCGCGCGAAAGATCGCTGTCGTCGCGGTCGACCACAATCACATTGGCGTCGTAGGGCTTGTATTCGGTGAGCTGCGACGAGTTCCAGCTCACCGATGCCGCGATGAACACACCCATCAGCGATATGAACACCGTATAGATGAGCAGGTAGAACGGATGCGCGAGCGCCATGCGCAGCGCAGTCTTAAAGGTGCTCATAGCGGCTCCTTCCAAAAATCAGCGTGGCTGCGACAACAAACACCAGCGTCATGAGGACCAGCGCGCCCGCACGGATGACAAAGGGACCCAGGTCCTCAAAGAAATATAAGCGGTTGAACATGTCGCAGATGAGCTTGACGGGATTGAGCCAGCACTCGGCCGGGAAGGCGCGGGCAACGTCGTCGGCAAGTGCCATCGCCGGCTCGCCGTAAAGCCCGGCGAACAGGGCGCACGTGGTAGCGAAACCCGTGAGGATGCCCGACTTGGATGCCTTGCCACCCTTAACGGGAAGCGTGCCCACAAAGAGTCCCAAGCCCGTGGCGGCAAGCGCGGAAGCGGCGCCGCCCACCAAACACAGTCCCTCGCGCCCACCAAAGTCGACGCCCACGACCAGGCTCACGTAGCCGATCGCGATCGCCATCGAGGCGAAGGAGACCAGCCACGAGCCGACAAAAATGCCGGCCAGCGACGCCGTCTTGGAAAGGCCGCCCACGCAGCGGCGCGCGCCAAGGCCCGACAGATTGGGCTGCAGGTCAACGACGCTCAAGGCGGCAAACTCGGCAGACATCATCGCGACCAGGCCAAAAAGCGCGTAATAGTAGATGACTGTGCCATCGGGCGTGGTGCGTGTCAGGCTTACGCGGCGGACGCCGCCCTCAATCGACAGGGCGCGCGCAACCGCCTCGGGGTCGGCGAGCGCCGCCGGGTTGTCCTGGGCAATCTGGGACATGAGCTCGGCATTTTGCGTATACGAGCTCGCCACCGTCTCAAGGATGCTGCGGTCGGTGAGCACCGACGAGGCGCGCGAGCTGTCATAACTCGAAAGCAGCGTGAGCTTGGGCGTGCCCGCGGCATCGACCGTGTAGATGCCCACGACCTCGCCGGACTTGAGCGCACGGTTCGCGGCGTCCACATCCTCGCACTCGCTCACATCGAGCAGCTTATCGTCGCCCTCCTTGGCAAGCGAAGCCGCCACGCCCTTAAAGGTCGAAGCGTCCCAGGCCTCGTCCGCCACGACGGCAACCGGCACCGGGTCGATCTTGCCGTCGGAGCTGAGGTTCGCAAACATAAACATGAACATCGTTGAAAGCGCAATGGGAAAGATCGCGCCCCAGACCCATGTGCTCGGCCGACGCAGCAGCGTCTTGACCGTGGTGATGATGGTGTTGAACATGGCCGCCCCCTAGTCGCGCAGCTCGCGGCCGGTGATCTCGAGGAACACGTCGTTGAGGGTCGGCGGCTCGCTCCACACGCGGCCGAGCGCCACGTCGGCGACGCGCAGCGTGTCGAGGATGTCGACCAGATTGTGCGGGCTCGCCTCGCAGGTGCAGACGAGTTCGCCGCCGGAAAGCTCAACGCTGAGCACGTGCTCGAGGGCACGCAGGCGCTCGACCGTGGCGACCTCGACGGTGCCGACCTCGACGGTCACGCGCTCGCCCATCTGAATCATGCGCTTGAGCTCGTCGTTGGTGCCCTGCGCCAGCACGCGCCCGCCGTCCATGATCATGATGCGGCTGCAGATCTGCTCGACTTCCTCCATGTAATGGCTGGTATACACCACCGTGGCGCCTTCGTCGCGCAGGCGGGAGATGCCCTGCAGGATGGCGTTGCGGCTCTGCGGATCGACCGCCACCGTGGGCTCGTCAAAAAAGATCAGCTCGGGCTTGTGCGCGATGCCGCAGGCGATGTTGAGGCGACGCGCCAGGCCGCCCGAGAGCTTGCCGGGGCGAAACTTGGTAAAGTCGCCCAAACCGACAAAGTCGATCGCCTCATCCACCAGCGCGCGGCGACGTTTGCGGTCGTTAACGTAGAGACTGCAGAAATAGTCGATGTTCTCACGCACCGTAAGCTCGTCAAACACCGCAACTTGCTGTGGGACCACGCCGATGCGGCGTTTGAGGTCGTAACGCGTGGGCGTCATGGGCTCGCCGAACAGCTCGATGGTGCCCTTGTCGTAAGCGAGCAGCTGCAGGATGCAGTTGATGGACGTGGTCTTGCCCGAGCCGTTGGGGCCCAGCAGGCCAAAGATCTCGCCAGGGGCAATACTCAGGTTAAAGTGATCGAGCGCAATAAGATCGTCATAGCGCTTGACGAGGTTTTCGACGTGGACGATGTCTGTCATAAGGCGACCCTTCTGTTGCTTGCGGCCCGGTACGATTGCATCATCGCAGGAGCGGACGGCGCGCACCAGTGAGCTTTGTCACGAGTGCGAGGGGGCGGAGGCGAAATCCCCGCTCGCGCAAGCGATCGACGCCGCTTTGCCGCGCGGGAGGAATGTCACGGTTGCCCCGGGCGGCGCCTTCCCCGTGCGCGGCATCGCGTACAATACCCGTATGAATAGGCTATTCGACAAATCGATCGTGCTGGCGTGCTGTATTGCGGCCGCTCTGGGCCTTGCTGTGGATGCCCGCTTGGTCGCGGCGTTTTGCCTTGGCGTTATAGCCACCTCGGCGTCGGAAGTCGCACGAGAAGAACACGCCCATCGCGCGAGCGAGGCCGCGAGCTACGCCTACATCATCGCTGCCGTCTTCGTGCCGCCATTTATGCCGTTCGCACCCCTTGCCTTCTATGACATCGCGCGACGCGTGCGCCGTGAACGCATCTGGCCCGCGCCGGCGATTAGCGCCGTGTTTGTCTGCGAGCTTGTCGCGGACCTTCGCGGCGGCGCGCTCACCACCCGAACGCTGCTGCTAACCGCCATCCTTTCGGTCGCTGCCACGTTGCTGTCGCTGCGCACCGCGCAGCTGGAGCGCGAACAGGAACGCATGCGTCGCACCCGCGACAAGCTGCAAGAACGCGCCCTGGCACTCGAGGCACGCAACCGCGACCTCGCCGACCGCCAGGACTACGAAGTCGAGCTCGCGACGCTCGCCGAACGCGCCCGCATCGCGCGCGAGATCCACGATAACGTGGGCCACCAGCTCACGCGCGCTTCGCTTCAAACCGAAGCTCTGCGCGTGGTCCACGCCAACGAGCCCAGCGTCGCCGCCGATTTCGCCGACGTCAAATACACCGTTGACGAGGCGCTTCAGCTCGTGCGCGCCAGCGTCCACGCGCTCAACGACAATGCGGCCAACCTCTCCGTGCAGCTCGAGCGCATCGTTGAAGGCGCACGCTCGGACAGCGGTCCGCAGATTGAGCTTGAGGTTTTGGCCGAGCATGCACCCGCCAACGTCGCCAACTGCTTTGCGGCGGTACTGCGCGAGGCGCTTTCCAACGCCATGCGCCACGCCCATGCCAAAACCATTACCGTGCGGTGCATGGAGCATCCGTCGTTTTACCAGCTCGTCGTTACCGACGATGGAACGGGCGGGGTTCGGACAGGCGCCCACAGCGCCACAGGGGGTATGGGGCTCGCCTCCATGCGCGAGCGCGTCGAGGCGCTTGGCGGAACCTTCACCGCCGGCCTGCGCGCCGGCGCCCCCGGCTGGCGCGTGTTTGCCACCATCCCTAAACAGCAAGGAGATGAGGGCCGATGAGGCTCATAGTTGTCGACGACGACCGCCTAGTGGTCGATTCGCTCAAGATTATCCTGGGCGCTCAGCCGCAGATAGAGGTGGTGGGCACCGGTGCCGACGGCGACGACGCGGTGGCGCTCTGCGCCGAGCACGCACCCGACGTCGCGCTGCTCGACATTCAAATGCCAGGGCGCGACGGCCTTTCGGCGGCGCGCGAAATCCTTGAGCACGACCCCGCGGCACGCGTGGTGTTTCTGACGACATTCTCGGATGACGAGTACATCGTGTCAGCGCTCAAGCTGGGCGCCCGCGGCTACCTGATTAAAACCGATATCGCCGCCATTCCTCCGGCGTTGGCGCAGGTCATGGACGGCAAACGCGTGCTCGAGGGCAAGGCGATCGAGGATATCGATTTTGATGGGGCGGGCATCGCGGCGGGCACGCCCCGCCGGCCCGCGGCCTTTGCCGGCCTGACCGACCGCGAGTTCGAAGTCGCAGAGCTCATCGCCCGCGGTCTCGACAACAAGGAGATTGCCGCCACGGCATACATGGGCGAAGGCACCGTGCGCAACCACATCAGCTCGATCCTTGCCAAAATGGGCCTGCGCAACCGCACGCAGATCGCCATCGCCTACCTGCGAGGGTAATTACCCAACGGCCAACCGCCCCGGCATAGCAAAATGGCTGTCACCGATTTAATGCCATTTCAAAACTATGCCGGTTTACGGGGCCAAAGTCGGGACCCTCATCCATACCCGCGTTTTCTGCAAAATGACGGCTCGTCTACCTGCGGTTTCATTTTCACGAATATCGGCATGGTTGGGGACTCGTGACTCAGCCCCGTAATCCGGCATAGTTTTGTTCGCGGCGGCCCAACCGCGCGTTCAAGCGCGGGGCCGGCGGGGCATTTTTGCCCCGCCGGCCCCTATTCCAGCTCTATTCCGGCTTGGTTTCTACCGTGAGAATCTTGTCCGCCGCAACCGGAGTACGGGCGGTGTCCATAGTCAGGCAGTGCTTGGGGCAGCTCTCGATGCACTCGCCGCACGCCACGCAGGCGTACGGGTCGATCGACCACGTTCCGCCTTTGCGATCGACCGCAAGCGCGCCCGCCGGGCAACGGCGCGCGCACATGCCGCAGCAAATGCACACGTCCATGTCGTTGACGATGTGCCCACGCAGGCGCTCGGGTGCCGCGAGCTTCTCCTGCGGATAGCACACCGTTACCGGCTGCTTGATCATAGAGCCCAAGGCCGTCTTGGCAAATGTCAGCAAACTCATGCCGCGCCTACCTTTCCGTGCAGCTAATGCAGGGGTCGATGGTCAGGATAATCATGGGCACGTTAGCAATGAGCACGCCCTGCAGCGCATGCGTCAGACCCGCCAGGTTTTGCGACGTCGGCGTGCGCACGCGGAAACGGTCAAGGTTCTTGGTGCCGTTGCCGCGCACATAGTAATACGCCTCGCCGCGCGGCTGCTCAATCACAACCTCGCCGAGCGCGCCGTCAGCCGGCGTGAGCTTGGTGCGCCCGCCGATACCGTCGTGCGGAATCTTGCCCACAAGCTCCTTAATGATGTCCAGGGCCTGCGTGACCTCGGCACAACGCACTTGGCAGCGGGCATAGCAGTCGCCATCGGTAGCAACGATGGGCTCAAACGCAGCCAGATCCGCATAGGCGCCGTCGCCGAACATGCGCACGTCGTAGTCCACGCCCGAAGCGCGCCCAAACGGACCGACCATCGAAAGGTCCAGCGCGTCCTTCTTGCTGATCACGCCCACGCCATGCAGGCGCTCGCCGCAGCTGTCGTCGTCCAAAAACGTATGCACCAGGGCCTCGTAGTCGGGGCGCATGGCGTCGAGCGTTTGGACAATACCCGCCAGCTCAGAATCCTCAATATCATGCTTAAGGCCGCCGACCTCGTTAATCGAAAGGATCACGCGGCCGCCGCACGTGCTCTCAAAGATCTTGAGAATCTGCTCGCGCAGGGTCCACGAACGATAGAACAGCGCCTCGAAGCCAAAGGCATCGGCGAGCAGGCCCAGCCACAGCAGGTGCGAGTGGATGCGCGAAAGCTCATGCAAAATGGTGCGGATATACTGCACGCGCCCGGGCACCTCGATATCGAGCATGCGCTCGCAGGCGCTGGCATAACCGTAGCTGTGACCCACGGCGCAAATGCCGCAGATGCGCTCGGCGATGTAGCCAAACTGGTGCATATCGCGCTTTTCGGTGAGCTTCTCAAGGCCGCGGTGCACAAAGCCAATCTGCGGAATTGCCTCGATAACGCGGTCGTCCTCGATCACCAGGTCCAGGTGAAGCGGCTCGGGCAGCACAGGGTGCTGCGGACCAAACGGAATAACGGAGCGATGTGCCATGGACCTTACGCCTCCTTTTTCTGCTTGTCGCGGGCGGCCTTGGCGGCAAGCGCCGCGCGGACCTTGGCCGCTTTCTCGGGATCCATGGCGGCGAGCTTTGCCTCCATCTCGGCAGCCTTGAGCGCGGCCTTGGCGGCAGCCTCATCGTGCTGAGCATCGGAGCCGGCAGCCGCAGCGGGCTGAGCGACGACAGCGCCCGCGGCACCGCCAGCGCCCGCAGCGCCCTCCCCCGCAGCAGCCGCAGCCGCGGCGGCCTTCTCGGCCGCGGCCTTGCGCGCCTTGGCCTCGGCGGCGGCACGGACCTTCATGGCCTTCTCGCGCGCGGCCTTCACCTCGGGCGTGATAACGCTCATGGGCTCGGCAGTCGAAACCTGGTAGAAAAAGCCCTTAAAGTCAATCTGCATGTCGGTGATGGCAAGCCCAAATAAGTCGTGCGCTTCGTTTTCAAACGGGAACACCGCCGGATAGTACGAGCTGATGGACGGAATCTCCTGGTACTGGTCGATGCCCTCGACTACCAGGTTCTCAATCGCATAGCTGCCGTCCTGCGCAATATGCTCCTGAGCAGCACGAACGTTGATAAACGTATAGACTAGGCGATACGTGCCGTCGTCGACGTTGCGCTCGGCGTGCATTTGCACAAAGCGCGCGCCGACGCCCTTGAGCGCCTGGACATGCAACAGGAGCTCGTCGATCCCAACGGTGGTATAGATAGCCTTTTGCATTACTCGGCCTCCTTTGCAGCGACGGGCGCGGCGGGCGTCCCAGCGGGCGTGTCGCCGGCCCCCGCAACTGCCACAAACCCGTCCTCGCCCAGCTCAACGCCACCGTCCCAGGTTGCGGCACCTCCCACGGTGAGCGGGTCGCCACCGGCACGCATCACGGCCTCCTTCTGGTCCAGAATGCCGCACGCCTCCACGATGGCATCGATCACGGTCTCGGGGCGGATGGCGCATCCGGGCGCGTACACGTCCACGGGAATCGCGCGGTCCACGCCGCCGATCACGTTATAGGCATCGCGGAATACGCCGCCCGAGCACGCGCAAATGCCGCAGGCCACCACGCACTTGGGCTCGAGCATCTGGTTGTAAATCTGGCGCACGACGGGCAGGTTCTGGGCATTGACCGACCCCGTCACCAAAAAGATGTCCGCATGCTTGGGGTTGCCGGTATTGACCACGCCAAAGCGCTCCGCATCGAACAGCGGCGTGAGCGAGGCCAACACCTCAATATCGCATCCGTTGCAGCTCGAGCCGTCGTAATGAATAACCCACGGCGAGCGCGACATTTTATGATCCATGGATGCCGCCTCCTAAATAAACACGTCAACGAGGATGGGCATAAGGTTGAGCAGACCAAACACCAGCGCCACGCCCCAGCCGAGCTTAAAGCAGCTGCGCCAGGTGCTGCGCGCGAAGGTGTTGTCGATCAGCACCTCGACAAAGTACGTCGCAACCATCACGACCAGGGCTACGACCCAGCTCACCGGGTTGTCCCAGACAAAGAACATGCCCACCCACATCAAAAACAGCACGGTCTCACACCAGTGCATAAGGGTCATCTTGGCCAGCGTACCGCCGCTCATCTCGGTGGCGACACCCTGGACAATCTCTTGATGCGCGTGATGCGAGTACGAAAGGTCAAACGGCGACTTGCGCAGTTTGATGGTGAGCACCGCAAGCAGCGCCAAGAAAATGGGCGCACTGTACGCGATGATGGGCGCCGACTGCCCGGTTACGGCGATGGAGTCGAAGCTATCGGTGGCGAGATACAGACCCACGCTCATCAGCAGAACGGCGGGCTCGTAGCTCATAACCTGCAGCAGCTCGCGGTCGGCGCCAACCTGGGCAAACGGGCTTTGCGTCGAGGCGGACGCCAGCACCACAAAGATCGCGGCGAGCGTCACCATAAAAGCGCACAACAGCGTGTTGGAACCCGACACAAAGATGCCGCCGCCCACCACGGTAAAGATGAGCGCGCACGCCATGTAGGTATCATCCATGGTGTTTACGCTGGCAGGGGCCTTGCGCAGGAGCTTGGCCACATCGTAGAACGGTTGCAGCAGGCGCGGGCCCACGCGGCCCTGCATGCGGGCCGAAAGTTTGCGGTCAACGCCGTCGATCAAACCGCCCACAAGCGGCGCAATCAGGGCAAACGCCACGGTACCAATAAATATGCCCACGACGCCCGAACCTTCAAAATACTTACCGCGCAGCACCGAGGGCGCGCTCATGGCAAGTCTCTCGGGCCCGATCCACGCGCAGCACAGCAGCGCAAACAAGATAATGCTGCAGCACGCGACGCTGCCCGCGGGGCCGATACGCTTCTCGCCAAGGGCGTCCTCCGAGTACCAATTGCGCTTTTCGGCCTTCACCTCGTGACCCATCGAGCCACGGAAATGGCGGTAATTGTCGGTCCCCACGCCCGAAAGATATACGTTTACGTGCGGCTTGTTGCTCACACGGAATGAAGTCAGCAGCACCACGGCAATAAACGCCACGATAACCACCATCAGATACATGGCATCCTTGCCAATAACGTACGGCACGCGGCCAAACACCATGGCCAAGTAAGGCGACACCAGACCGCTCGAGATAACCGGGAACGCCACGCAACACAGAATCAGCAGCGCGGCGATGGTGTTGAGCGCCATCCATTCGGTCTTATGGACATTGACCTCAACGTTTTGAGCCGTGGGGTCGACGCCCGAAAGCTTGGCAAGCCACTTGCCCCAGAAGAAGAACGTCGCGGCCGAGCCAAAAGCAAGCACCATGATCATGAGCACGTTGCCGGTCTGCGCAAACGCCACCAGGGCGCCCCACTTGGAAACGAGCATGCCAAACGGCGCCACAAACATACCCATGATGCCCAGCATCATCAGACGCGTCAGGTGCGGCATGCGGCTGAACATACCGTCCATGTCCTCAATGTTACGGCTGCCGATATGATGCTCGGCGGTGCCCACGCACAGGAACAGCAGCGACTTGGCCACCGTATGGAACAGGATCAGGAAGATGGCCGCCCATACGGCCTCGGGCGCGCCGACACCCAAGCAGGCACTAATGAGGCCCAAGTTGGAAATGGTGGAGTACGCGAGCACGCGTTTGGCGTTGCTCTGCGAGATGGCCATGAGGGCAGCAAGCAAAAACGTGATGGCGCCCACACTCGTGACCATAAAGCCGGTCACGGGATAGATGGCATAGAGCGGGCTCAGCTTGACCATCAGGAACACGCCGGCTTTGACCATGGTTGACGAGTGCAGCAGGGCGCTCGTGGGCGTGGGGGCAACCATGGCGCCGAGCAGCCAGGTGTGGAACGGCATCTGTGCGGCCTTGGTGAGTGCGGCGAGCGACAGCAGAACGACCGGCATCACCAGCAGCGCAGATTGCGCGGTACCAGCGCCGGCAAGATCGATCATGCCCGAGATGGTCAGCGGCATGCCGCTAACGTGCAGGTACATGAGTCCGGCCAAAAACGCGATGCCGCCCAGCATGTTGAGGATGATCTGGGTAAAGGCGTTTTTAATGGCCTCGGGCGTGCGCGTGTAGCCAATCATAAGGAACGAGCACACGGTGGTGATTTCCCAACCGCAGAACAGCCACTCAAGGTTGTCGCTCGTCACGATGACGAACATGGCCGAGAGGAACAGGAACATGAGCGCCAGGAACTGCGGGCGATGGTCGGGCGCAGTCTGCCCGCGCAGTGCGGCCTCGTGCTCGTCGTGGGCCTGGAAGTCCTTCATGTAGCCCAAGGCGTACACGCAGATCAGGCTGCCGACGATGCCAACGGCGAGGACCATGATCACGCTCATGTAATCCAGGTAGAGCGGCGTGGCCGTAACGACTTCGACCGCGGGCAGCGTCATGGCCGCAAAGGCGACCGAACCCACCAGCTGGACGATGCCGAGCACGCCGGTAAGCACACTCTTATATTTATGCGCGTTGTACAGGATGACGGCGCACAGGATCACGTCGATGACGGAGCTGATGATCGAGAGCACGTGCGAGGTGCCGGGGGCAACCTCAAAGCTCTGCGGACCCGTGCCAAAAAATAAGACAGCAACTACAACCGTTGTCGCCATAATGACGCCGGAGCCTACAAGCCCTACCGCATCGCGAGCACGGTCACCGCGCGCAAGCAGCATGCCCAGCGCCGGTACCAGCGGAAACAGGGTAAGGAAATACAGTAGCGTCATACCATCACTCCCCCATGCAAAAACGCTATACATGCATTACGTTATAGCGCTAATTTGAGCACCTGAAGGCGGGCTTTCGGCCAACTGTGGAACTTTAGACGTGCGAGGTAAGAAGCCTGTCCGTATTGAAGCAATATGGCGGGCCCCGTCGCGGCAGTGCAGGGCGCGCGCCCCATTACATGACAACCTCCTCTGCTCCGAAAGAGCCTTTAGAGGGGCATCGCGATAGAAAAAATGCACCCCGTAGGCGCACGTTTTCGCTACTCCGCTTTCTTGGCGCATGGTTTACGACCGCGCGGCTTATCAACCAGCGCTGCCTCGCCGCCGTCGCGATACTGGCGGCACCAGGCCTTAACCGAAGACTCGCTGGGAATCTGGTGTTTGATCATGGCCTCGCGAACCGTCAGGCCGTTTTCCAGGCGATCCTTAACTACGGCGAGCTTAACCTCGTACGAATACGTGTGATGGTGAGTGCCCGCGTTGAGCACGGCATCGGCACCGCCCACGGCATATGCGCGGGCCCACTGACGAGCCGTTGCCTGGGGAATGCCAAGCTCCGCGGCGAGGGCGCGATGACCGACCCCCTCTTGGAGGACCTCGACGGCGCGCTGCCTAACCTCAGGCGCATGCGTGCGAGTCCTAGTTGCTTCTGACATACCTGCCACTTCTTAGCCTTAACCGTTAATCTGCTTTCTTACGTGCATGTTAGATAGTAGCATTTTGCTGTTCGCGCGTAGCAGTTAATTGAAAATAGCAACGGCGGCATCTGGGCATTTGGCATTTATTTGCGACATTTCTTTACGTTCTATTTACGCAGCTAGTTAGCTCGCAGCTCATTGAGCGTGTTTTACCAACCAGATTGGTATCTTTTTGTTTCGCTTGGTATGGTTTGCGTAATTATTAACCCCTCCTAGCCCCTAAGTTAACGCGGCAGGCCTTCCGTTTACTCTCCAGCTTTCCACTTAACTTTCCAGCTTTCCACCCTAGGTGTTAAGTTAAGTGGAAAGCTGGAAAGATGCTGGGATGTCGGGAAAGCTAAAACGCCTTTCTCCAGCGGCAGCTGGACAGTTAGTTCAGATTCGTATTTTTTGACAGCACCGAAACTCTATTCTGCCCCCCTGAGAAGCCCCGTTGGCGGCTCACTAAATACAAATAGAGCTCATATCGGCCAGCTAACCATAGTTCTGGACTGTTTTTTGCCCCAAAACGAGCGCCGGATGCGCCTTCTGCGGTCTGGAATTATACGTATCTGAACTAACTGTCCAGCGGAGTCCAAGACTGGAATCGCGCAGACTAGGGGGGCAACTGGGTGGTTGCCGCCCCCCTTTGCGAAGCTAGTCGGCTTCGGAATCAGTGATCGATGCCGTTGAGGTTCACCCTCGTGAGCGTATAGGTCACATAGTCGGGCGATTGAGGCGTTGCGCTCGCCATGTCACCCTTAACCAGGCTCGCTGTCATCACCAAGCGATAGTTCGCGTAGAACCGACTCGGCTCAACCTGCATTTTGACCGTAACAGTAAAGGGCAGGCTAAACGTAGTGCCAGCGTTCTGCGTTTTGAATTTGCCATTCTCCTTCGTGTCGGTGAAGGTAATCGCATTGCCCTCAGCTTTAACCTCGGCAAGTTCACTCGCCCCCGTTACGTAGTTGGAAATGCCATCCGTTACGTTCTCATACAAACCATCGGTCCCGCTGCGGACGCACCCGATCACGCCGCCAAAAAACGCGCCCGGCACGCCAGAGGCGTCTTTATTCTTATGTGCAATAGAGGCCGCCTTGCCCGAGTATTCAATGTTCAGATTACTCACAACGCTACCGTAGCTATACGGGATCAACCCAGAAAGCGCACCTGTGTCCTTGGAGTTGCGGATCTTGATAGCCGCCTGCGTAGCTACCTGCGACGAGCCCCTCAGATTACCAACGATAACGCCACGGAACGGGTAACCTTTATTACCCAAGCCCTGAAAAACGGCGGCGTCCAGCTCAAGCGTGTCAATGCTTTCCCCCTTGTCGTTCTCCAGCTCGATGCTGTAGTAGGCACTCTGGAGATAGCTATGCATCGTCGCATCGTCAAGCGTATCTTTGGGGTCGGTTTTGTTAGGCTCGACCCGTCTCTCTCATGTTTTGCTCGCCTGCTTGTAGACGTACGTCACTTCATTCCTAGCATCCGCTGGGCACGGGCGAGCTCGTCGTTGCTGGGCGCACTCATATAGCCCGTGAGCAAATCGCTCGCAAACAGGCTCTGAGCGGTACCCGTCGCGGCGACGGACTTAAGAAATCCGTTGGCGATGTAGGCGGAATAGGTAAAGTAACCACCCATCACGAGCGCCACGGCGCAAACAAGTGCGATTGCCGCCACAACCAGCTTGTTCTTGGCTAGGCTTTTGCTTTTTGCCAGCTGCTCGCGCTCGGCATCCTGCTGCTTCTCCTGCTTCTCCATGTGCGCCCCCTCTCCTACTTACCGCTCGTGTTGCGCGCGATCAGGTAGATCACATCGGTCTCTTTGGCGCTCTCGTCCCACGAAAGCTTGATGATAAGGTTGAGCGTGTCCTTGCCGTTCGAGCCGTCGAGTGTCTTGGCGCTGAGTTCGCTTTTGCTGAACACCTTGAAACGGTAGAGCGGGCGCGCGTTGCGCTGGACGTTTTGATAGTCCTTGAATGTAGGGTCGCTTGCGCCCTCGCCCGGCACGGCTCCAGGCCGTCGCCCGGGTCGTTGATGGGCGTGAAGCTCTTCAGCAGATCCGTTTCAGACATTTTCATGCTATAGGGCTTGCCACCCGCAGTGCCGCTCACGTCGGGAGTATCACCTAGGCCCGGATTCTCGGCTTTATACAGCTCGATAGTAAGACCTTTAATATTGGTCGTATTCGCAAGCTGCAGCTCAAACCCATCGCCGCCCGTCTGCACGCAAAACGGGCGCTTGAGCGTCACCGTGTTGCCGGTCTTGGTATCGCCGTATTCGGGGTTGTAACTCAGGTCGATCTGCTCGGCGGCCGTAGCGTTGGGGCCCAGCACCTTGAGCTCTGCCGGCTCCTTGATCTTGCCGACGGTGAAGCCGCGATTGGCATCGACAAACCATCCGAGCGTCAACCCCAGCAACACGAGAAGCACGGCCAACAGGCCCATGATGGCCAGGGATTCGCGACGATGATTGCTGGTCCACGTCTTGATGCACTCGATGCGGCCAACCGGACGTGCTTCGCCGTGCGAGCCGAACCCGTTGCCGCCGGGGTTTGCCGCTCCTTCGTTGTGTTTGATATCGCCCTGCTCGCGGGCATTAAGCTGCTCGTCCATTTATTTATCCGTCTCCTTGGCGGTAAAGTGCACGCGAATGTACTTGATGTTCTTGCCGATAACCTCGTCGGCGTTGTTGTAGTAGCTGGCGCAGGTTTCCACATCCACAGCGAACATGCCGGCTCCGACAGGCGGAACCGCACTAGGCGCCTGACCTGGCACACTCGTGCTATCGGCGCGGAAATGGCGCGCGTGGTTACTGTTGATGTCGCCGACGAAGGCTGCGTATCCCGCGGCGGGGTCCGTGCTCGCAAAAAGGTTGCCGCCGTAGCCGGCGTTGCCCGTGCGAACGTAGCTCTTAAACTGCTCCGGCCAAATCCAGTAGAGGGTTTTGGGTACGGTTTTGGTCGTATTGTTTGAGCCCTCAGCGCGAAAGCTCCTCGCCGGAATGGCAAAGCTCTGCGTGATGACGGTAACGCTGGCTCCGTCCTGGGTCACCGTGGTTGTCGTGGGAACCAGCGGATTGGAGTAAAAGCCAGAGGTGTCTTTGCCCTAGAAAACCAGGATATGACCGCGCACCAAATCTTTAAGCGAGTTGATGATCTCTTCGTTTTTCGATGCGTCCGCGGCGGTGCCCGTACCCGCAGCGCTCGTCTGGACAGAAATCTCCCAGGTCATCTCCACCGTGATATCGTGCAGGTCGTTGCAGAGCGGCTTGACGTTGAGCTGGAGCTGGCCCGCCGATCCCGGAGAGAGACTGCCATCGGCACTCATGTTATTGAGGTTGAAAAAATTGTTCACGGCAAGGCTTGTACTGTCCGACGCGTAGTTGTCCTGGGCGTCGTACTTGCCCGCCGTGCCGTCCTGCGTTCCCGAGAGCACAAACCGCGGGCCCTTCGCCGCGATCGTGCTTCCCGTGGCGCTCACTCGGTTATTCGCGGAAAACCAGGCCAGGCATGCAAAGATGGCAACGATGGCGGCCAGCACAAACAGACCGCTCACCAGGAAATCCTTCCAGAAATCCTTGAGGGTCCGCACATGCTCGTCGGCAGCTTGGCGGTACTCGGCCGCCGTCTTGTGCTGCTAGAGCTCGCTATGTCGGTCCATGCCACTCATCGTTTACGTTTGCCCTGCTAGTGGGCGTGCCATCCTTTCCGCTTGGTCGTGCTCAATCCATTGCTCGTAGGCATAGAATTCAGGCAGAATACAACACCATACGATAAGGCAAGAGAATAGCATTGACCTGCGGTTTTCTCCACAACACAAGCCTTAATGATGTCTTAAAAATCGAGCCCTTGGTGCAAAGTAACCTGACCCCCTTGCACCAATCCGTAGCACCGGGCAGCGGACGCACGACGTACCGCCCCCCCTTAACACCCCAACGCGCGCACGGGTATCACGTAGATACCGTCCTCGACCTCGCGGGCGTACTCACCCACCCCCACAATCACGGCCATAAACTCCGGTTCGCGTGTGCGTGAACGAGGATTTCCACAGACCTTCTTGCGAGCGCGCTTGAGGCTCTCGACGCCGGCGCTCGCCTTATCTTCGCTCACCTTAATCTCAAAGGCGGCCCACCGTCCATCGGCTAGCTGCACGATGGCATCGCATTCAAGGCCCGAATCGTCGCGATAATAGCGCACGGGCGTACTATCCAGCAGGTCGAGCGACCGCGCGTAGACCGAAAGGTCGCGTATGACCATATTCTCAAACACCAGACCAAATGTCTGCCAGTCGGCAAGCAGCGCCTGCAAGGACATGCCCAGCAAGGCGCAAGCAAGGCTTGGATCTGCCAGATAGCGCTTGGGTTTGACGGTAAAGCGTCGTTTGTCGCGCGCGGCGGGAACCCAACCGGGGACCTCCTCGAGAATGAACATGCCTTTGAGGGCATCCAGGTACCTACGCACCTTGGTCTCGTCGGCAAACGCTGCGGGTTCCTCCTCGGCACCGAACATATCCATAAGAATCGTTTTATACGTGGTCGCCCGTCCCAGATTGCGCGCGATCGATGCGGAGACTCGACGAGCAATATCGGGGTCGAGACCAACCGCCGGGAAGCTGCTCGAAAACGTGGTGTTGAGATATTCGCGGGCGATGAGCTGGGCGTCAGCCGAAACCATATCGATCGCCTCGGGCCAGCCGCCGCGGCAAGCGGCTTCGACAAGCCCCGGCGTATCGCCATCGCACCGGCAGGGCTCAAAACGATGCTCAAACAAGCCCGCCAGGCTCACCTTGCCGTTAGACTCACCTGTCTCGGCAAGCGTCATGGGGTGCATGCGGACGCGGCCGATGCGGCCGGCTCCACTATGCGCGGGCGCCTCCGCCTTTGAGCCAAACGCAGGCGTGGCGGAACCCGTGAGGATATAGGCGCCGCGCGTACCCCGGGCACGGTCGACCTCGTGTCTAACGTAGTCCCAAATCTGGGGAACGCGCTGCCACTCATCGATAATATGCGGACGGTCTCCCAGCAACATCATCGCCGGGTCGGCACGCGCGAGGTCGAGATTCTCGTCGACATACGAGACGGACGCCCCGTGCTCGAGCGCGGCCCACGTCTTGCCACACCACTTGGTGCCTGCAATCTCGACCGCGCCAAAGACACGAAGGTAGCGCTCGATTTGCGCATCCACGATACGTGGGATGTATCCGTCCCGATGTAGCCTCTCGCCTGCCATGAGCCACCCCCGCAGATTTCCAGTTCCTGCTTTCTGATTCTTCTATTCCACTGTAGCAAATTCGGATTTTCAGGTGGTTGCGATTCGGATTTTCGTGTTCATATAATTCGGATTTTCATGTTCTAAGGATTCGGATTTTCTTATGCTTAAGATTCGGATTTTCTGAACCAGCTGGTCAGGGGCGCCCTCATTGACAAAAAGGCGGGGAGCGCCGATACGGCACTCCCCGCCCACTCAATACGCGATAGCTTTCTTACTTAGAGCTCGTTGGCCGCGTGATACGCCGTGCGGATAGCGCTCGCAATGTCGGCGGTGCGCTCGCCCGAGCAGTCGCCCACGCAGGTCACGGGCACCGTCACGCCGTCCAGGTCAAACGCGTTGGCCTTGGAGCCCACGGCCATCACCACGTAATCGCAAGCAATCTTCACCGGCTCCTCGGCACCGTCCTCGGTGGTGCGAACGGCCTCCACGCCCTCGTCGGTAATGGCGGTCAGGCGGGTCTTAACATGCTGCTCAACGCCATGCTCGGCAAAGTCGCTCATAATCAGCGGCAGAATGGTCTCGGACTCGCCCGCGGCAATCTTGTCGAGCATCTCGACGATCGCCACCTCGCAGCCGTGCTGCAGCAGGTACTCGGCAGTCTCGGTGCCCACCAGGCCACCGCCAATGACGGCGACGCGCCCGCCGAGCTCCACCTTGCCGGCCAGCACGTCCCAGCTCGAGACAACCTTCTCCGAATCGGCACCGGGTACGGGAATGACCACATCGTGCGCGCCCACGGCCACAATCGCGGCGTCGGCGGCGTTGAGGTCCGCGGGGCTAGCGGTGTGGTTGAGTTCAACCTTCACGCCCAGGCCGGGCAGAATCTTCTCGTAGTACTCGACCGAGCGCATGATCTCGTCCTTGCGCGGAGGCGCGGCCGCCAGCACAATCTGGCCGCCCAGATGGTCGCTCGCCTCGTAGACGGTCACGTCGTAGCCGCGCTTGGCCGCCACGCGCGCCGCCTCCAGGCCGGCAATACCGCCGCCCACCACGGCGATCTTCTTGTCGCCCTCGCCCGGCTTAATGGCGATGGTCGCCTCGTCGCCGTTCTCGGCATTGAGCACGCACGAGATGTATTTGCGGTTTTGGATCGCGTCGACGCAGCCCTTGTTGCAGTTGAGGCACTCGCGGATGGGCTCACCCGTAGCGGCCTTGAGCGCAATGTCGGGGTCGCACATGAGCGAGCGGCCGTACGCGACGATGTCGGCCGAGCCGTCTTCCAGGATCTTCTCGCCGGCCTCGACCGAAACAACGCGGCCGACGGTTGCCACCGGCACGGAGACCAGGGCCTTGACGCGCTCTGCCACGGGCAGCGTCCAGTTGTAGGGCATGGCGCCCATGGGCGGAATGGTGTCGCCCATGTTGCCGGTGTGGTTTGCCTGCGCCACCTGGATCATGTCGATGCCGGCGCCCTCGAGCAGCTTGGCGAACTCGCAGGCCTCGTCGGGCAGCAGGCCGCCCTTGCCGCGCGGCGTGCCGTCGGGGTTCTCCATGATCACGGGGAGCTTGTACTCCACCATCAGCTCCGGCGCGGCCTCCTTAATGGCGGCGACGACCTCGAGCGCGTAGCGGACGCGGTTCTCGAACGATCCGCCGTACTCGTCGGTGCGCTGGTTGAGGATAGCCGAGCACAGCGAACCCACCAGACGGTCGCCGTGGACCTCGATGGCGTCGATCCCGGCCTGCTGCGCGCGGGCGGCCGAGGCGGCGATGGCTTCCTTGATCTGGGTGAGCTGCTCCACACTCGCCTCGTTCACAAAGTGCTGCATGTCGTGGTGTAGCTTGGCGTAGGCCTGTTTGCGGATCTCGTTGGACTCGGCCATCTTGGCGGCAAAGGTCTCCTCGTCGCCGGCGGCCTTGGCCTCCTGCGCGGCCTTGGCGGCGGCCATTGAGCCCATGACCATGCGGCCGACGCCGGGGACGTCGTACTCGGGGTGGAACAGCTGCAGTGCGACCTTGGCACCGTGCTTGTGGACGGCGTCGGCCAGTGCCTTAAACGTGGGGATCTGAGCGTCGGTCGCCAGCTTGGGCGTGGGGCTTGCGGTCATAACGGGAGCGACGTCGCCGATGACGATGTAACTCACGCCGCCACGGGCCAGGCGCTCGTAAAAAGCCAGGCTGCGCTCGCCGATGGAACCGTCGCGCTCCTCGTAGCCGGTGGTAAGCGGCGGGAACATAATGCGGTTCTTGAGCTCAAGGGGGCCAACCGTAATGGGTTGAAGCAGCTTAGACGCAGGTGTGGTCATGGACATTCCTCTCTTGTAGGCGCGGCGGCGATGATGCCGCGTAGTTGTCTAGAGGATATGGCATGGGGGCACAGCGGCACAACGAAAATCGGCGGATAGCAGGTAGCGACAGGTGGATGGGGCGAGACGACCCTTCGGTTTGTCTCGATCTGTAACAGTTACTCGGCAAAACCGGGTCTTACTGTTACAGATCAAGATATTCCTCTCGACCCATCCTCAACAATCTAGATCTGTAACATCTAGACCCACTTTTGGCCCCTACCCGTTACAGATCGAGACAAACCAATCTGGCCTGACGTAAGATCTAAATCTGTAACAGTTACTCGGCAAAATGGGCACCAGATGTTACAGATCGAGACAAACGGGACCCGCCTGCAAGAAAATCTCAATCTGTAACATCTACAGGCCAAAATCGGACCCATCTGTTACAAATCGAGACAGCCCCCGGCAGCACCGTCCCCGTTCGAGGAAACGACCGCCACACTCACCGTTTTAAACAACCTGACACCGCTCAGCCTGCGATAATTATTTGGTCACGCGTCGACTACGGCGAAGACGCGGCAGAAGGGACACCCATGCAACCGAGTACCACCGATACGTCCACCGCAAAGCAAGCGCTGCTCGAGGCGCTCTTGAGCGACGCAGGACTCAAGAACCTCACGCAAACAGCCTCTGCCGCTATGGACAACCCGGTGCTCGTCGTCGATCCCGTGTACCGCTATGCCGCCCGCGGCGGCTTTGAGCTCGACGATGACGACAACTCCCCCTTTGCAGCCATCACCCGCGCCGAGCTCTCCGAAGGCGACATGCTGCAGGACGAAGGCGTGCGCTACATCATCAAATGCGGCTTAGACGAGGAGATTGCCCGCTCGACAGGCCCGCTTACACGCTATAACGACATGTTCCGCCTCAACACCATGACCGATGCGATCAAGGTGCACGGCACGTGTCTGGGCCGGGCGATGATGATCGAACGCAATCACGCCTTTGGCGACAGCGATCGCGAGGTCTTTGAGTTCTTTGTCCGTCTGCTCGCGCAAGAGCTGCAGAAAGGCGGCTTTCTTTCGTTGGGCGGCCCGCAACAGGGGCCATATTTTCTCTCGCGCCTCCTGGACGACGAAATCCCCAACCCCATCACCTGCACACGCAAAATGCAGCTCGTCGGCTTTACCCCGCTCCCCTCGCTCTACGTCGTATGCCTGCTCAAAAAAGACTCCCAGCTCGAGGCGCGCGAGGCGGAGAGCATCCGAGGGCAATTGCAGCCGCTGCTGCACCATAGCCTTATCACCATGTACGAGGGCGAGCTCGTGGCGCTGGTAAGCCGTCCGCCCTCCACGCAGCTGCCCGCCAACGACGAGGCGATCCTTGCCCGCGTTGCCGCCGCGAATAATTTGTTCATTGGCATCAGCAACGAGTTTTCCCAGGCAACAGATGTGCGTGCACACCTCGATCAGGCACGCGCCGCCATTCGCTACGGCTCGACCTTTACCAAAATCCTCGAAGACACCCATGTGTATCGCTATTGCGAATACACCTACATGGAAATGCTCGATATCTGCAATGACCACATCAACCTTATGAACTACTGCCATCCGGCAATCTGGGCACTTTGGAAGCATGACCAGTCGCACGATTCCGAGCTGGTCGAGACGCTCTTTGCCTTTATGCAACACAGCTGCAACACGGCGCGTACCGCCGCGATCTTATCGCTTCACAAAAACACGCTGCTCTATCGCCTAAACCGCATCAAGGAAATCACCGGCAACGACCTGGCATCGGGAGAGGACCTCTTTTTGTTCCACCTCTCGATTCGCGCCCTAATCTACCTTGGCTTTCTTGAGCCGAGGATTAAGCCCCGCACCAGCGCCGACCTGCACTGTCGCAAATTAGCCGAGCGGGGCTTAAACAAAACTAGTCGCGCTTAATCTCCAGCGTGGGGAACGTCATCTTGGCGTACTTTTCCATCAGCGGCTTGACCTCGTCCATGTGGGCAAAGAACTCGTCGCGGGTCTTGTTGATCTCGTTGAGGTGCTCGGCGCGCGCATGGTCGTCATTGCGGTCGCGGATCAGACCGTTCTCGGCAATCTTGAGCTTGGGACGCCCGGTGCGCTCGTCGGTCACGATATCGCCACCGGCACCGCAGACCGCGCACTCCCACGGGAACTCGACCCCATCCCAATGCTTGTCGCCGGGGTACACCAGGGAGCTGTGGCAGTTGGGGCACACGCCGTCATCCGGATCGCCCAGCCAGCAGCGCTCGTCAACAGGCGTGCGAATGGCCTTGACGATGTTCTCGCCCATCTTGTGGGCGCGGGCGATCTGTCCGCCCCATTCCACGTCGTCTCCCCACACAAAGGTATTGCCCGGGCGGCCATCACGTTGCGCCATATAGCGATCGACGACAGTCATCGACATGGTAAACATAGTCGCCTGCAGGCTCTCCAGCGCCAGGGACTGCCAATCGTGCATGGAGCCGCCAACAGAAATAAGGCCGGCAACGGTATGCGGATTCTCCTTTACGGCACCGATGGCAAGCAAGAACGAAAGCTCGTATGCCAAGAAGCGCTGCGCAAAGCGGGTGTACACCGAGCTGGGCGTAAGGTCGTAGGTCGGGACCGAGAAGATCACGCCCTGGCAGGTCTGCAGTTCGCGAATAATCGCATCTACATCATCTTTGTTTTTAAGGACGCAGCCATGATATTCCTTTTGCAGGCCGGCGCCCATCTTTCCCATCTGCATGGTGCAGCCCTCGCAACCGGTGCAGGGCAAGATGTTATAGTCGAACAAATTGATCAGCTCGACCTCGCCGCCGGCCTCGCGCACCGCGCAAAGGGCCTCTTTGGCCAAAGCCTCGCCGTTGCCACCGTGCCTACCGGCACAAATCGCCATCACTTTAAACGACATGGTCGCTCCTCTCCAGAGCATTTTGGACACGGATTCTGCCCGTGTGTACTTCGCAAAAAGCGTACGGCAGACGCAAAACGTGCGCACCGTCCAGGCAACCAAGGCTCGTGCGAAAGTCTGCAGGACGCCTCGTGCAGATAAACAAAGGCCCCTCCCGCATGCCTACAAGGAGCAAAACGGAAGGGGCCGGCGCTCTTATTTGCGCTTAAAGGGAATGGGTTTGGGTGGGCACTTGGGCTTGACGGCCCCAGCCGTGACAATCGCGCCGTTGTCGCAGATGTCGAGGCAGGCACCGCATTGGCTGCAGGCCTTTTGGTCGATCACGTGGATAAAGCGTGGCCTTCCCAGGATCGCGTCCTCCTCGCAAACGTCCGAATCGACGCACTTGTTGCAGGCCTGGCATTTGGAAGCCAAGATATGGAAGGTCAAGAATGCCTGGCATTCCCCGGCGGCACAGACCTTCTTGGTGGTGTGCTGCATGATCTCGCCCTCGAACAGGTCGAGGAACGACTGCACCGTACGCGCCAGCACGCGGCCTTGCTCGCACAGACACTGCGCCTGCATCACGGGGCAAAGGTCGCGGAGGAGCGCCAAGTCGCCCGGTTTGCCCTTCTTGCGGCAGATATCCGCAAGAATCGTTGCAATCTGATGCGAGCCCTCGTAGCCAAAGACACAGCGTCCGCAGCTCTCGTGACGATAGAGCGTGCAAATGTCCAAAAGTGCCTTTGCCATGCAGTTTTTGGCGGTGCAGACGCGGACGTAGTCACTGCATAGCTCAATCTTTGAGGTGTCGTCGGGCCTCAGCAGCAGACCGCTGGGATAGCCAATCCCCACCGCTTTGGCGTCGTCGACGCCCGCCGCGGCAACCAGGGATTCCGCACTCACGACGTGGTCAAGCTCAACGGGCTCATCGGCTCCGTCAAACCACACCCAGCGCTTGCCTTTGGCGGCAAGTAACTCTGATCCGCTCAGGCAGCGGTCGTCGCCTTCACCCTCGCAGCAAGATGGGAGAGGCTTTTCGCCGTCGAGCATCTTGGTCGCGGCCGAACCGTTGGCATAGACAAAGCCCAGGCTCGGGTCGCACTCGATCACGCGGCAGGATTCGCCCAACGCATCCGCGAGCGCGGCAGAGACCTCATCGCCCGCCGGCACCAAAACCGCCTGGGCGCCAGCCTCTGCAATTTTTTCCGCAGCGGCCGCCACGTCCTTCTTAAGGAGCCAGAGCGCCACAGGCGCCTGTCGATGCACAGGCATAAAGTTGATGATCGTCATGGGTTATCGCTCCTTTCCTAGTACTCGTTCCACAGGCGCGGCGTGCTGATCGTTAGGCGCAAATCGCACTGCAAGCAGCGGCTCGCCTCGCACGCGGCCTCATGGTCGGTATAGGGGCACTCAAACGTATCGAAGTTGTCCTTACGCATCTGGGCATCGACAAACTCGGGCTGCACGGCATCGTCGTAGAAGCCCTCGGGGGCATGCCCGACCCACTGCTCGGGAGCATCGTGCTCGGTCAGCTCCTCGTCGATGTCGCCATCGCCACCCAACGCGCGGTCGATGGCCGAAGCACACGTGCGACCTGCAGCAATTGCCGCGATCACCGATTTGGTACCCGTCACGCAGTCGCCCGCCGACCAAATGCCTTCGACGCTCGTCTTGCCCTCGGCGTCGGCCACGATGTACGGACCGTGCGTAAGTTCAAGGCCCATCTGGGCCGTGCCCTCGGGCTTTTGGCCCACGGCAAAGATCACGCAGTCGGCATCGATGGTCTTCTCGCCGCCGTCGAGCAGTTCGGTGACGGCGCGGTGGTTCTCGTCAAAGTAGAACCGCTCGATCTTGTGGATCGTCATGGAACCGACCTTGCCAGAACCGTCCTCGGTCTCGTTGATGCTGGTAAAAGCATAGGCATCGTGCAGCACCACGCCTTCCTCGGCGGCTTCGGCACGCTCCTCGGGCGTCGAGGTCATCGCGTCTTGGGCCTCAAGGCAGGCGACATCGACCGAGGCGGCACCCAGACGCACGGCGGTGCGGGCGCAGTCGTACGCCACGTTGCCGCCGCCAAGCACCACAACGCGCTTGCCCGTCAGGTCCGGGGCATCGCCCGTGCGGGCAGCCTTCAAAAAATCGGTGTTGCGCAGCACGCCTTCGAAGTCGTGACCGGGCATGGGGAGTACCGTTCCGTCGTGGGTACCCACCGCAACCAGCACGGCATCGAAGCCCTGGTCAAGAAGGGCTTTGGGCTCGGCGATGCGCTCGCCACAGCGCAGCTCAATGCGCGGCTCGGCGTCATCACCCTGGGCAATCTCCAAAATCGTCGCGACCTCGGCGTCAACCGTGGCATCGGGCAGGCGATACGCCGGAATGCCATAGCGCATCTGGCCGCCGACCTTCTCGTTGGCCTCGAACACCACGACCTTGTGGCCCTTCTCGGCGCAATAGAGCGCGGCGGTCAAGCCGGCGGGACCGGCACCCACAACGGCGACGCGCTTACCGCTCAACGGCTCATGGCGCACGTTGGCCTTCCAGTCGCCCGTATCGCGCACGGCCGCGGCGCGCTTAAGGCGGCAGACCGAAACCGGCGTGCCGTTGAGCTCGTTGCGCTTGCAGGCGTCCTGGCAGCTATGAACGCAAATGTCGCCCAGGCTCTCGGGGAACGGGACCTTCTCGCGCACCACCGCGGCAGCGCGGGTGTACTCACCGTTGCGAATATGCCGCAGGTAGCGCGGGATATCCACATGGGCGGGACAGCCCGAGCGACAGGGGACCACGTTGTCGGCATACGACTTGTTCTCATCGAACATATTGAGCGTGTCGACGATCGAGCCCGTGGGACACACTTCGATACAGGCGCCGCAAAAACGGCATCCGGCCTCTTGCAGGCTCACGCTGCCGTCCGTACCAATGCGAATGCCGTCCTCGGTACGCTGATAGTCCAAAACGCCGGCGCCGCGCAGCTCACGGCAGGCACGTACGCAGCGACCGCACCGGATGCAGCGGGTGAACATATGGGTGATCAGCGGGTTCGATTCGTCCGTGGCGACCGGACGGCTCTTGGTGCGCCAGCGCGCCGGCGAAACTCCCATGTACTGATACATAGACTGCAGCTCGCACTTGCCGTACTTGGGGCAGCCGGTGCAATCGGCGGGATGCGTGGCCAGGATCAGTTCCATCGCCAGCTTGCGCACGCGCTCGGCCTGCTCACCCGTCGTGTTTACGACCATTCCCTCGGCAACCGACGTCTTGCAGGCACACACCGGCTCGTCTTGGCCTTCGATTTCGACCATGCACAGACGACACCCGCCAACGGCCTCAAGATCGGGATGTTTGCACAGATGCGGAATGTAGATGCCAGCATCGAGCGCGGCCTCCAGGACATTCTGCCCCTCGCGCGCCTCGACCTCGGCTCCATTAATCGTTAGCTTCATTCGTTCCCCTCAAAACGTCGCTTTTGTCCAGAAAGGCGCCCGGGACCAAAGTGATCCCGAGCGCCTCGCGTGTAGGGCAAATCCCCGCCTGCACCCAACGCGTGGGTGTCTGCAGACGCGAATAGCTACGGTGTTACGACCACTCCTCGTCGCCAGCGTCCTCAAAGAGGGCTGCGGCGGCGTTTTCACCGGCGATGCGACCCGAGTTAAGGCAGAAGCCCATGGTGTTACCAGGAATGCAGTAGTTATAGGAGTCGCCATAGATGGTGCAGGCATCGGTGCCAACGCAGTACAGACCAGGGATGACCTCGTAGTCGTCGGTCATGACCTCCATCTTGTGGTTGATGAGCACGCCGCCCAGGGTGCCGTAGGCGCCACAGTACTGCTTGCAGCAATAGAAGGGGCCCTTCTCGAGCGGCTTCATAAACTCGCGCTCTTTCTCAAAGATGTCGTCCCAGCCGTTGTCGCACATCTCGTTGTACTCGTCGACGTTGGCGAGCAGGCCCTCCACGTCGATACCCGCCTTCTCGGCAAGCTCCTCCAGCGTATCGGCCTGGCAGATCGCCGGATAGCCAGCCTCCAGGTCGCGGTTCCACTGCTCCTCAAAGCCGTCGTACAGGTCGTGCGGATGAACGTGGCTGACGATATCCGGACCATCCTTCTTCCAGTGCTTGAGCATACGGGAATCAAAGATGGCATAGGCGACCTTGCCGGGAAGATGGTTGATGGCGTTGCCGACAAAGGTGGTGTTGAAAATCTCGTCCTCCGGCATAAAGCGCTCGCCCAGGCGGTTGCACCAGTAGCACGGCTGACGGAATGCGCCCTCGACATAGAAGTGGTTCATGTTGTCGGGGATCTGATACATGAGCTCCATGGTCACCGGGGTGTGGCCGCCGCCGACCTCGTGGCACATGTTGATGCCGTCGCCGTCCATGCCCGGAATGGCAAACGAGAACAGGTCGGTACCCCACTCAAAGTCGAGCTTTTCCTTGATGAGCTTGGCGTTGTGGCCAAAACCGCCCGTGGCGACAATCGCGGACTTGCACGAGATCTGGTACTCCTCGCCGTCCTTGTCCTTGGCGGTCACGCCGCAAATGGCGCCATCCTCATCCTTGATAAGGCCGGTGCCCGGGCACTCAAACATAAACTCGACACCCAGGTCCTGAGCGCGCTCGGTCATGCGTTTGGTCATCGTGGTGGCCGCGCGAGGACCGGGCTCGGAGCCGTCCTCGGGCTGCACGACATGCCAGGTATACTCGCCGTCGGAGTAGGCGCGCGTGCGCTCGCGGGCGCGGAACGCCGGGCGCACAGAGTTAAACTCCACGCCCATGTCCTGCAGCCATGCGATGGTATCGCCCGACTTAAAGTAGTAGTCGCGCACCAGGCGAGCATCGACCTGGTAATGGGTGTAGAACATATGGCGACGGAAGAGCTCGCCGGGCGTGACCTCGATCATCGAGGCCTTCTGAAGCGGAGAGCCAGCTGCGGCAGGCCCCATGCCCATGTTGGCGGCGCCACCGGTAATGGGGGCCTTCTCCAGGGCAATGACGCGAGCGCCCGCCTCGGCTGCAGCGACCGCTGCGGCAAGACCACTCAGACCCGCGGCGACGACAACGACGTCGGTCTCTAACTGTTTCATGCGAATCCTCCTTTATAGGGCTCTTGGACGAGCCCGGGCTTCATGCGAATTGCATGCGTATCGACAGCCATACTTTCGCTCGAAAACAGCCTCAAAACCATGTGCAAGCGCACCGATGTTTGCCCATAGCATCCACGGGCTTTGTGCAGATGAACCATGCGCTTGGGCAACGTTTTCGAGCGCATGGTCTTGGCGCCATACGCACAAAGGGGGCGGTGTGCCTTATGGCACCCGCCCCCTGATAATCGAGTTTTCTTATTTATGATTCTGCTGCGCCTCGAGAACAGCGAGCGGCGTAAGCGCCTGAATAGTGCGCTCTTTTCCAAAGATCGCCGAGCACACGAGCGTTCCTGACATGACCAGGCAAACCGCGAGCGCGATTCCAAAGGCCCAGAACGCAAAGAGGTGGCCAAAGTTGATCGGCTGCTGCAGCATAAACGTGAAGAACGACGTGGCAAGACCCATAAAGACGCAGGGCACATTGGAGCAGATCTTGCCTTCGAGCAGGTTCTCGTGAGTCGTCAGGATACAAAAGATAACGAGGATGGTCGGAACGATATTGCTCATAACCATGTTGTCGGCGCCAAAGGCCGAGACGAATACGCCCATGACCAGCGAATTGATCACACACCAAACCTCACCGACGGCATAGCTCACCAGCATCTCGGGGATCTTCTTAAAATCGGCCCCAAAGGCAAAAAACATCAGCAACGGCAAAAAGCACATCCAGGTGTACTGCCCATACCCAAACACCCCCATCAGCTGCATAAGGAGTGTGAGCACAACGGCACCAGTGGCGGCCTGAACAAGCTTGATGGTTTTACGGCCCTTCATCGAGATCCCTCTCTTCAAAAGAAATTTGCGGTGTTGTCGATACGCACGCAAATAACCGCTCCTAAATCATAAAAGGGAAATCGCTGGGCGTTTGCGCTAATCTATGCATTACGTGATAAGGAAATCTAATGTACGGAGAACCATGCGCATCAAACAGCTGGAGTACTTTATAGCCGTGGCAGAGGCACGCTCTTTTTCGAAGGTCGCCAGGGAGTTCTTTGTTTCGCAGGCAACGGTTTCAAACCAGATAGCGGCGCTCGAGCGCATCGTGGGAAAGCAGCTGTTCGAGCGCGATAACCATCACGTTGAGCTTACGATGGCGGGAGCCCTGTTCCTCGATGACGCCCGTGCAATTGTCGGGCGAACTGCCGAGGCCGTAAGACGCGCGCGGACGGCAGACGACATGCCCGAAGGCGAGCTCAAGGTTGGCTACATAAAGGGATACGAGCGGACCGATCTTGCCGACATGCTGTTTGGGTTTCACCAATGCTACCCCAACGTGCGACTGAGCTTTATGCGCGACAACGTCTCGGAGCTCTACGACGCCCTGCGCCGAGAAGATATCGACGTGTGTATCAACCTGCTCTACAACGAATACCGCATGTCCGATATGCAATGGCAGGTCTTGAGGTCCTATCCGCTGCACGCCGTGGTACCGCTCGATCACCCGCTCGCCCATCGGCAATCGATTCGCATCGAAGACCTTAAGGGGTATCCGATTGTCGATGCCACGCGCGGAGCCAGCGGATACGGCGAATCGGAGGCGATTGCGGCCACGCTTGCCAAAATAGAAGAGCGCCCCAAGATTGCCTATGTGTCCGAGGACGTCGAGACAAGCGTGCTGTGCGTCGCCGCGGGCCTGGGCTACGCGCTGCTGCCAGGGTATCTAACGCAGACCTTTCCCACCAACGGCAAAGTCGTTGCGATTCCCATAGAAGGCAAATCGGCCGAAATGACAATTGCCGCCGCCTGGCTACCACAGCGCAAGAACGACCTGCTCGATGTCTTCCTAGATGAGTTCCTGATTACCAACGACTAGAACCGCCCAGGCGGGAGGTCAGCGTCTCGATCTGTAACAGTTACTCGGCAAAATGGGCCCAAGATGTTACAGATTTAGACAAACCGTCCGGGCGGGGACTCAACATCTCGATCTGTAACATCTAGCCGTCCAAATGGGGTCTAGGTGTTACAGATCGAGATGTTGTTTGAGAGGCCGAGAATTGGACCGAAAACACGGTCCCGGAATAACAAAAAAGCTCGCCGGCTAGGCCGACGAGCTGCAAGTTCTTGGTCGCGGGGGCAGGATTTGAACCTACGACCTCCGGGTTATGAGCCCGGCGAGCTACCAGACTGCTCCACCCCGCAATGTCTGGGCGCCTCATGTGCGCAAGAAAGAATATTACGTGGGAGTTCGGTAAACGGCAAGAAAAATCTCGTAGAGCATAATTCCTTCATATTTAAACCCCTCAGCCCCTATCACCGTAAACGAATCGCAGCCGAGCGCCGTCGACGGCACGTATACAATGGTGCGCGTCCTTTTATGCCGACACCGGGAGTAGACATGCTGCTCGCTATCGATATGGGAAACACGCAGACGGCCATGGGTCTGTTTGACGGAGACGAGCTGGTGCAGTCGTGGCGCATGCCCACCGACCGCTCCTATACCGCCGACGAGATCCACGTGCGCCTGATGGGCTTCTTTAAGATGTACGACCTTTCGCTCGATGCGGTCGATGCGATCGCCTTTGCCGGCGTGGTTCCGCAGCTCTCACGTGAGTGGCACGCCGTTGCCGACCGCATCGCCGCGGACGCCATCGTCATCGGGCCGCAGACGGCTGCGGTGACCAAACTGCGGGCGGCGCGCCCCCAAGCCGTTGGTGCCGACCGCGTCGCCAACGCCGTTGCGGCCGAGGCTTTCTACGGCGCGCCGGCAATCGTGGTGGACTTTGGCACCGCGACCAATATCGACGTCATCGATGAGGACGGTTATTACATTGGCGGAGCGATTGCGCCGGGCATCCGCATCTCCATGGACGCGCTTGCCGCCCGTGCCGCTAAGCTCGCCAGCGTTCCGCTCGAGGCGCCCGAGCATGCCATCGGTCGCGACACCGAAGAGTGCATCAAGGTCGGCGCCGTGATGGGCGCCGCCGCCATGGCCGAGGGCCTGGTCGCGCGCATGAAGCGCGAGCTGGGCCGCGAGGACGCCACCGTTATCGCCACGGGCGGTCTCGCCGGCATCGTCGCCGATTCGACCGATGCCTTCGACGTGGTCGACGGGCAGCTCACCATCAAGGGTATCTGCGAAATCTACCGCCGCATGCAGGAGCTGGGATAGAGCAAACGCCAGGTCGCAGCAACCAGCCGCCAATCCTATTCCTCAAAATCGAAAATTTTTCAGTTTTGAGGAATAGGATTTTTTGCTAAGCCTCGCCGCACAACCACCTCGCCAGGTCCACGATCTGCACCCCATCGCGATCCGTGGCCTCGTGATGCGTGCGGGCAAGAATCATCTTGGGATACGCATCGCCAATGCTCAGCAGTGGCGAAATCTCGCGTTCAAACGTCTTATCCGAGCTGATGTCGTCGCTCACCTGAATGTAGAGCTTCTCGCTTCGCTTGATTGCTACAAAGTCTATTTCCTTTTTATAGAGCACACCGACGTATACCTCGTATCCGCGGCGCAGCAGCTCGATGGCCACCATGTTCTCGTATACGCGTCCCCAATCCATATCACGTGTACCAAGCAGTGCGTATTTGAACGCGTGGTCTGCCAGGTAATACTTCTCGCCGCTCTTAAGGTATTTTTTGCCGCGAATGTCGTACCGACGAACTTTATAGAAGGCAAACGCATCGCACAGGTACCCCATGTACGTGCCGACCGTCTTGTTCGTAATCTTTAGCCCATCCGCATTCAAAACATCTGTAATGTTGCGTGCCGACGTTATGTTGGAGACGTTGCCCATCATGTAATCGGCAATGCGCAGCAGTGCCGATTCGTTTCTCACGTTATGCCGCTGCACGATATCCCTCACGATGAGCGTTTTGAAGACATTGGAGAGATATTGGTAGCGCTGCTCCTGCAGTGGATAAGGGTAAGAGCCGGACATGCCGCCGGTTCTCGCGTACTCATCGAAGTCGCGATCGACCTCGCCCTCGTCACTATAGAAGCGATACTCCTCAAACGAGAATGGGAAAACCTCGATCTCGAACGTGCGCCCCGTAAAGAGCGTCGACAGATCACTCGACAGCAAAAAGGCGTTCGATCCGGTGATGAAGATGTCGTACTGCTCGGATGCATGGAGGCTGTTGATCGCGCGTTCAAAGCCGTCGCACATCTGAACCTCGTCGATAAGCAGGAAGTTTTGCTTGTCGGACACTCGATGCTCTTTTACATAGGCGAGCAGCGCGTGATACTCGAGCAGGTTCTCGAACTCATCGAGGTTGTAGTTGATATGGATGACATTCGAATTGGACAGATGTGCCTCCACGTAATCGCGGAGGGCCTCGAGCAATTTTGATTTACCGCTACGACGGATGCCCGTGATGACCTTGATGTCCGGCACGCCAATAAGACTCGTCAACGTGTCCATATATGACGTTCTATTGATGAGTTTCATCGGGGCCTCCTCGCGGTCTTTTATCGCTATTCCTCAAAACTGAAAAATTTTCAGTTTTGAGGAATAGGCTCTATAGCGAATATACCTCGCGAAAGACCGAGCTGCCTTAATTCTATTCCTCAAAAACGAAAATTTTTCAGTTTTGAGGAATAGGGCGCTGGCAACCCATTCCCCAGATAGGCGGAACCCTCCCCGGCACAGGCCGAAGAGGGCTTCGTTGTCATTGTTGTCTTTGGACGCGAACGCCCCGCGCTACAGACCGCGAATGCGCACGGCCTCGGGCGGAAACTCCTGCTCGCCGGCATCGGTCTTGATGGTCGCACGGCCCCAGATATCCAGGCCCGCAAACACACCGACCGCAAGCGGCAAACCGTTGGGCGACACCGCCGCAACCTGACGACCCAGCAGCGGCACCATGTCGAAGTACTCGCCCAGCACCGGAGCCAACGGGCCGGCAGCGCCCTGCGGCGTGTTGGCAACAACTGCCCAAGCGCCCACGCGGGTCAGCACGGCGGCAGACAGCGCCTCGACCAGCGCCTCGTCGGCCATATCCACGCCAAGCCCGCTCAGCGCCGTGCGCTCAATATCCACCGTCACGGCACCGAACATGCCCGCGGCACCGGCACCACCGTTCACGGCAACGCGTGCGAACGGCGTCTCGAACGCGGGCGCGCCGCACACGATGTTGCTCGGCCACTGGATACCCACTTTACCGGCAAGGCCCAACCCCGGCGTCGAAGCCGTGCCCACAAGCGCGTCCATCATGCCCATCGCCGCCACAAACGGCAGGCCGTGGAAGGCATGCATATTCACGTCTGGGCGCACGACCAGCGAAAACGTCAACGACGCCTCACCCGCACTCCAAGCGCACCAACCCGCAGACGCACCCTCGCGGCCCGCGTCGCGCGCGGCATCAAGCTCGGTGCCGGCGGCTACAGCATTCATCTCAATCATCTACATACGCCCCAATTCGCCCACGATATGACCCACGCGGTCCTCGGGCTCCTTGACCTCGACGCCGTTGAAGCGGAAGAACCGCGCCGGGTCGTGCATCAGGTCCTCGAGCGGCACCAGCACAAAGTCGCGCTCGCCGATCAGCGGATGCGGCAGGCGCAGCTTCTTGCCGCCGTGCGTCTCACCATCCATCCACAGCAGGTCCAAGTCGATGGTGCGCGGGCCGTTGACCTTGGCCTTCTTGGAGCGGTCGCGGCCCAGCTCGAGCTCGATCTTCTGCAGCTCGTCAAGCAGTACCAGCGGCGCCAGCTCGGTCTTAATCTCGATAACGGCGTTGGCAAACGCGTCCTGGCGCGTCTCGTAGGCCGGCTCGCTCTCGTAGATGCGCGAGCAGTTGGACACGCAGGTGAGCGGGATCTCGGCGATCATGTCGCGCGCGGCGCGGATGTTGTCGCAGCGATGTCCCAGGTTGGAACCCACGGCCACAAACGCGCGGCGCGGCTGCGGCTTGGCGACGGCCCAGTAACCGTTCAGGAACTGCGCGAAGCCGGTGACGTCGTGCACGCGCACGATGTTGGCACCGGCCTGGATGGCGCCCAGGCACACACCAAACGTGGCGGCATCGCGCGCGGCCGCCTCGGTCACGCCCGAGACGGCGCCCACAAAACGCTTGCGCGACACGGCGCACATGAGCGGATAGCCCAGCGATGCCATCTTGGCGGTCTCGCGCTGGATGACGATATCCTCGTTGGCCGTCTTGCCAAAACCCGGGCCGGGGTCGATGCAGATGCGATCGCGCGACACGCCGGCATGGATGAGCGTGCGGGCCTGGTCGGACAGGAAACCCATGACGCGGCGCATGATGGGCGCCGAATCGGGCAGGGTGAAGCGGCGGAGCTGAGAGGTGGGCACGTAGGCCTCCTCGCGGCGGGCGCTGCGGCGCATCATGGCTGCCAGGTGGTCATTGGGCTCCGGCGCGGGCTCGGGGGTCGCGGCAGGCTCGGCGGCAGGGGCGACCCGCTCGGCCGCCGGTGCCGCCTGCTTCTGCTCGTCCGCAGGCTCGGGCGCGGGCTCCGGGTCGCCAAACGGCAGCGAAGGCTGCACCACGCCGCCCGGAAGCTTGGCCTCCGTCTTGGGCTCGCCCAGCAGCTTGCCGCGACGGCGGCGAGCCGGCTTCTCGGCCTCTCGCGCGGCCTCGGCAGCCGCCTCGCGCGCCTTCTCGGCAACAAACGCCGCGGCCGAGGTGTCGAGCTGCACCGTTGCATGTGTGCGGGTAGGTGCCGCGACCTCGCCGGCGTGCATCACGATGACGCCGCAGGTGCTTGTCGCGACAAACTCGACCATCTTGGGGTCGGTGAAGCCCGTCACATCGTTGACGATCGAGGCGCCGCAGCGCACGGCAGCCTTGGCGACCGCCACGTGGCGCGTGTCGATCGAGACGATGGCGCCCTCTTTTGCCAGCGCGCGCACCACGGGCAGCACGCGACGAGCCTCCTCGTCGGGATTGACCGGGGTAAAGCCGGGGCGCGTGGACTCGCCGCCTACGTCGATGATGTCGGCGCCGGCGTCGAGCATCGCCAGGCCGTACTCGATAGCGGCATCCGCATCGAAGTGCTCGCCGCCGTCGCTAAACGAATCGGGCGTCACGTTGAGGACGCCCATGATGCGCGGACGGTCAAAGCTGAGCTCGTACTTTCCGCACCGCCATGTCTTGCTATCGTTCGCCATGAACATCCTCCTAAAATGCCCACGCCGCCGCGCTTGGGCGCTGGCGGCGGGGTCGTTTTGCAATCAGTCTTTCTATTGTATCCGCGTGCGCGGGCTAGAACGCAAACGCGGCCGCGATGTCGCAAGAAATCAGCAGGTCGGCATTTGCATCCTGATCGGTGGGAGCAAGATTGCAAATGGCCAGCGTATCGCCGGTAAAGTAGCGCGTAAGGCCCGCCGCCGGATACACCACGAGCGAAGTCCCGCCCACAATAAGGGCATCGGCCGCGGCGATGGCGGCAACGGCACCGGTAAGCACATGCTCGTCGAGCGGCTCCTCGTAGAGCACCACATCGGGCTTGATGCGGCCGCCGCACACAGGACACGCGGGCACGCCCGCGGCATCCTCGTGATCGCGCGCACAGATCCACTCGGCGCTATAGACTGCGCCGCACGCCTGGCAAATGCTGCGGTGGACCGAGCCGTGCAGCTCGAACACGCGCTGCGAGCCGGCCATCTGATGCAGGCCGTCGATATTTTGCGTCACCACGGCGCTAAGCTTGCCGGTCCGCTCCAGCTCGGCCAGTTTGGTGTGGCAGCGATTGGGCTTGGCGCCAAGCGCGATCATCTTGGTGCGGTAGAAGTCAAAGAACTCGGCCGGATGCGTCTCGTAAAAGCTATGCGAGAGCATAGTCTCGGGCGGGTAGGCAAACTGCTGATGATACAGGCCGTCCACGCTGCGGAAATCGGGAATGCCGCTCGCCGTGGAAACGCCCGCGCCGCCAAAGAACACCACGCGCTCGTGGGTATCGAACAGCTCCGCCAGCGCCGCGGAGGCCTGCTTGGGGTCCGATATTGCCTGCGTCATACGAGTCCTCCGTCCTGGTTGGTCGGGCAGCGTCGGGCAATATCCCAGCACGCGGCCCTTGGGTTGTCACGCGTGGTGCCCGCTCCGCCCTTGTTGCGCTAATCTTAAGCCTGCCAACCCCGTCGAAAGGACACCATGCCTCAGACTTACACTTTCGCCTCGTGGAACGTCAACGGCCTGCGCGCCGTGCTCAAAAAGGACCCGAGCTTTATCCAGATCGCGCAGGAGCTCGATGTCGACATCTTGGCGCTGCAAGAGACCAAGCTGCAAGAGGGCCAGGTCGATATCGACCTGCCCGGCTATCACCAAACCTGGAGCTACGCCGAGCGCAAAGGCTATTCGGGCACCGCGGTCTTTAGCCGCCAGGAACCGCTGCGCGTGCTGCGCGCCGATGCCCTGCTGCCCTACGCCGGCGAGGGCGAGGCGGCAGAGCTCGTGGCGCAGGCCGCAACCGAGGGCCGCGTCTGCGCGCTCGAGTTCGATAAGTTCTGGTTTGTCGACGTCTATACGCCCAACGCCCAAAACGAGCTCGCCCGCATCGATGTGCGCATGGCGTGGGACGATGCCTACCGCGGCTTTTTGAGCGCACTTGAGCGCGAGACCGGTAAACCCGTGGTGACCTGCGGCGACTTTAACGTGGCGCACGAGGAGATCGACCTTAAGAACCCCAAGTCCAACCGCGGCAACGCGGGTTTTTCGGACGAAGAGCGCGGCAAGTTCACCGAGCTGCTCGATGCCGGCTTTACCGATACCTGGCGCGCGGCAAACCCCGACGTCGAAGGCGTCTACAGCTGGTGGAGCTACCGCTTTAATGCTCGCAAAAACAACGCTGGCTGGCGCATTGATTACTTCCTGGTGAGCGACGCAATCGCCGGCAACGTGCGCGACACGGGCATCCGCGGTGGCATCTTTGGCAGCGACCACTGCCCCGTTACCCTCGCCCTTGAGCTCTAACCCAACTGATCTCCCAAAGACGAAGAAAAGCGGGGCGATTTCGTGGCGGGCGGGTTCAGCTGATTCCCTGGGACGTCTGGGGACGGAAGAAAACGGATCAATTTGGCTCTCTGAGGGCCACGATGCCCGTCATGTCAACCGGCCATTTCAAAACTATGCCGGTTTACGGGGCTAAATCGCAAACCCCCAACCATACGCAATTCCGAAATAATAAAACTGCAGGTAAACGGCTTACTCTATTTCGAAAAAAGCCGGTATGGCCTGCCTGTGCCAATCTAGCCCCGTAAACCGGCATAGTTTTGAAATGGCACTTCGACAGTATTGATTCCCGCCCCGACACAACCAGCCCTACAGCCCGTACTTCACGACGACTCGGTTGATGCGGCGACACCAGGGCTTGTACAGGGCGGCCAAAAACACGCAGGTCGCGAGTCCGTGCGTGATGTCGAACGGCACCGCCGTGGCAAGACGCGCCACGGCGCCCGCCCACGTGAGCGGCTGCACAAAACCGATGATGTCGTATGCGTTGATCACGACGCCATAGAGCAGGCCCGATGCAAAACCGTACGCAAGCAATGCCGGCATGCGCACGGTCCCATCCGCACGGTCGAACGCACCCGCATGCGCCAGGGCGCCGCCAACATAGCCGACGAGTCCCCAGGCATACATCTGCCACGGCGTCCACATACCCTGGCCAAAAAAGAAGTTGCTGGTCAGCGCCGCCAGCGCGCCGACCATAAACCCGTTGCGCCGGCCCAGCGTCGCCCCCGCGATAATGGCGATGGCGCTCACGGGTTTAAAGTCGGGAATGGGGCCAAACAAGATACGCCCCGCCGCGGCCAACGCCGCCAGAACCAGCGTTGGCATAATCTGGCGCAGGCCGGGGCGCGATACCTCGTAGCCCGCAAAGAACAGCGCGAGCACCAACGCCACCACGACAAGCATGGCAAGCGCCGCCTGTTCAACGCCCGCCAGCAACGCCGCAGTCATCACTGCGGGGACCGCCAGCAGCAGCGGGATTTCCATTTTTGCAAGTAGGCGCGAGACGCGATAATCCGCCATTCCATCACGCCCTATAAAACACGTTTTCGGCAAAGAAGTCGGTCGGCGGCTCCACGCAGGCGATCTCGCCGTCAAACATCATGGCGATTTCGTCAGCGACCTGCTCGGCAAAGTCCAGGTCGTGCGTGGCCATGATGACGGTGCCGCCGGCCTGCGCATGCTCACGCAGGGCTCGGGCGATAATGCAGCGACTTGCCAGATCAAGGCCCTTGGTGGGCTCATCAAGCAGCAACAGCTCGGGGCCAATCAGCAGCAGCTTTGCCAATGCAAGCAGTTGACGCTGTCCGCCCGAAAGATCGCACGGGTGGCGCCCATCCAGGCCCGACAGCCCCAGACTTGCTGCGCGCTCCTGTGCCACGGCCTCGTCGTACCCGCAGGTCGAAGCCCATTCCATTAGTTCATCGCGAACCGTCTCGGCAACCAGCAGGGCCTTGGGATTCTGAGGCAGCAGCGCCGCCGAAGCCGTCCCACGCACCATGCGGCCACGCTGCAGCTTAGCCGTCTTGGCCAGCACCGAGAGCATCGTTGACTTGCCGCAGCCGTTTCCGCCCACGACCGCATGCACCACGCCGGCCGAAAACGCCACGTCGAGCCCGCGCAGCACCCAACCGCCCGCGCGATCGTAGCGAAACCAGCCCTCGCGGATAGCCGCTGCCGCACTCGTCGCCGCCCCCTGCGCGGGCCGGCAAGAGTCCAAAGCCAAAAGTCCCTCGCGACTACCCAAACTCGCTAGGTCAACCGCCTCGCGCACGCGACCGCCCTTAATCCGGTACGCATACGTCGCATACTCGAGCATCGGCCGCGGCTGGTGCGTTGCCACAACAACCGTGCAGCCCAGCTCGCGATTCACACGAAACAGCGCATGCATAAAAATTTTCTCGGCGACGGGGTCCAGCTGGGACGTGGGCTCATCGAGCAGCAGCACGCGCGGGCGCAACGCCAGCACGGCAGCCAACGACAGCAGCTGCTTGCGTCCGCCCGAAAGCGTGTCGGTATCGCGGTGGAGCCAATCCTCCAACCCAAAGAAATAGCTGGTCTCGGCCACGCGACGCCGCATCTCGTCGCGCGACATGCCCAAGTTTTCCAGGCCAAACGCCATCTCGTGCCACACGGTCTCGCACACAATCTGGTTTTCGGGGTCCTGAAACACATAGCCCACGCGCTCCGCGGACGCCCGAACGTCCATGTCGGCAACGTTCTCGCCCAGCACGAGCAGTTCGCCAGTGCGCTCGCCCGCCGGAGCGATCTCGGGCTTGAGCAGCGACAGCAGCGTCGACTTACCCGACCCGGTACCACCAACGAGCAGCGCAAACGCGCCTTGGGGAACAGCCCAGTCAAGCCCCTCGAGCACCGGCGCCTCGGCCCCGGGGTAGGCAAAGCGCAGGCCTCGCACTTCAATCGCCGGCTCATCCGAGCCGCGCGCCGCGTCCGTCATCATGCTCCCGTCCAACCGAGTCATCAGCCAAACCTCTTTTCGTCAACCGCGTGCAGCACGCAGGGCAGTGCCATCCAAGCCGCGTATACAACATAGCCCGGCCACGGTGCCGGCACCGAAAGCTGCGGGTAAAACGAATACTGCGTCGTCGCAACCCATGCCACCGCTACCGCGGCGGCACCAAACGCCGCAAGCCCAACCAGCGCGGCAACATCGCCGCGCCCCAGCCGATACCGCGCGTACGTCGTGCGACGCGTCGCGGCGCCCCACCCACGGGAACGCATGGCGTCCGCGCGCTCCAGCGAATCTTCCATGCCCCAGCCCATCAGCACGCTCGATGCCCGCAGGCGCGAGCGCACGGGGTCGGCCGGCGCGCGCCCCGGCACGTCAATCGCATCCTGCACCGCCAGCACCGTACGACCGCGGCGCAGAAACTGCGGGATAAGCCGCATGCACATCGAGATCATGAGCGCGACCACCGGCGCGGCGTTGCCAAAAAGCGCGAGCACCTTGTCGTAGCTAAGCATCGACGCCGCGGCCTCAAACCACAGCACGCTCGCCACAAACAGCCCGCCCATGCACAGGCCGTATACCATGCTCTCCAGATACACCGCGCGCATGCCAATACGGAACAGCTCCGTCGAGCCCGAGGCGCTAAACAGCGGATTGACCAGCGCGATGATCAAAATCACCGGCAGCTGCCAGCGAAGCGCCCCCAGCGTACGCGCTGCACCGCGCGTCGCAAACCCGTACGCCAGCCCGCCCGCAAGCGACAGCGCAATCAACACCGGTTGCATCGAGAACATGGTAAGCCCCAGCGTCAGCACCATATAGAGCGCCGGCACCGCCGGGTGCGACATCGAGAATGCCGCGACGGGCTCACTGCCCGATTCCTCTCGCGTGATGTCCACGGGCACCCCCATCCCCTCGCTCAAACGCCAACGCCGCAGCGCCGCCGACGCCATACACAACCAGCGCAAACGCCACACCGGCGACACCGACATCGGCCGCCATGCGCCAATCGTTACGCGCTCATCATATGCCTGCGGTATCATATTGCGCCGTGTATCGTTTCCAAACACACGTCTCTATAACGTAACAGGAGATCACATGGACGCAACCGCAATTATCCTCGCCGCCGGCGAGGGCACCCGCATGAAGTCGAACCACTGCAAGGTTTCGCACAAGATCCTGGGCAAGCCCATGGTTCAGTGGATCGTCGACGCCACCATCAAGGCCGGCTGCAGCCGCGTCGTGGTCGTCATCGGCAGCCACGCCGACGAGATGCGCGCCCTCATCGACGGCGCCTACGCCACCAGCGCCACCAAGGTCGAGTGCGTCGAGCAGACCGAGCGCCTGGGCACCGGCCACGCCGTGAAGGTCGCGCTCGAGGCCTGTGGCATCACGCAAGGCCCCGTCGTCGTGCTCAACGGCGACCTGCCGCTCATCACCGCCGACACCGTCGCAAAGTTCGCACAGACCGTCGCCACCGGCGAGCTCACCTGCACCGTCATGACCATGACCCCGCCCGATCCCTTCGGCTACGGCCGCATCAAGCTGGGCGCCGATGGTCAGGTCGAGCGCATCATCGAGCAGAAGGACTGCACGCCCGAGCAGGCCGCCGCGCTGCTGGAGTGCAACGCCGGCTGCTACGCCTTTGACGGCGCGCAGCTCGCCGCCCACATTGACGAGATCGGCAACGACAACGCGCAGTCCGAGTATTACCTGCCCGACATGCTCGAAATTCTCAAGGGCCACGGCCAGGCGGTCTCCATCTTCCACTGCGATGATTACCGCGACGGTCTGGGCGTCAACAGCCGCATCCAGCTCGCGCAGCTCACCGCCATCGCGCGCGATCGCATCAACGAGCACTGGATGGCCGAGGGCGTCACCTTCATCGACCCCACGCAGGCTTGGATCGGTCCCGACGCCGTCATCGGCCGCGACACCGTCGTGTGGCCGCAGACGCACCTGATCGGCCACGTCACCGTGGGCGAGGAGTGCCAGCTCGGCCCCAACAGCCGCCTCACCGACACCACCGTCGGCAGCGGCTGCGTCATCGATGAGACTATCGCCATCGAGGCCGTCATCGAGAACGGCGTCGACTGCGGCCCGCGCGCCTACCTGCGCCCGGGCACCCACATGCTCGATGGCTCCAAGGCCGGCACGCACGTGGAGATCAAGAAGTCCACGATCGGCGAGGGCTCCAAGGTGCCGCACCTGTCCTACATCGGCGACACCACCATGGGCTCCGGCGTCAACGTGGGCGCGGGCTCCATCACCTGCAACTACGATGGCGTCCACAAGCACAAGACCGTCATCGGCAAGGACGCCTTCATCGGCTCCGACACCATGATGGTCGCGCCCGCCCAGATCGGCGACGGCGCGCTCGTTGCCGCCGGCTCCGTCATCACCGAGCCGGTTCCGGCAGACGCACTCGGCCTGGGCCGCGCCCGTCAGGTAAATATTGAGGGCTGGGCCGCCGATTATCGCCGCCGTCTGCACGAGGACGACGAGGTATAACGTTTTATCAAGCACAAAAGGAGCTGTTCCATGGAGCAGCTCTTTTTTCTATCGTGACCTGCGCAACCGGATGAGTGGTCGGTTCGTGTCCGTTGACGGTAAAGACGTTATCAAGACTCGATAAACCCTATCGCGCGGTTACAATGCAACAAGGCATCTATATGGCATTCGATGTATAAAGGAGAAGGGTAATGCCGATTAATGATCCCGAGAAGTCGGAGAATATGCGCAAGTCCATCCGCGTGTATTCCGGTTCCTCCAACCGTCCCCTCGCTCAGAAAATCGCTGAGTACCTTGGGGTCGAGCTTTCGGGCCTTACGCTAAAGCAGTTCGCCAATGGTGAGATTTACGCCCGCTACGACGAGACCGTCCGCGGCGCCGACGTCTTCCTGATTCAGTCCGTAGCCGGCGGCAACGTCAATGACATGCTCATGGAGCTGCTCATCGCCACCGACGCTGCCAAGCGCGCGTCTGCCCGCTCCATCACCGCCGTCATCACCCACTACGGCTATGCCCGCCAGGACCGCAAGGCCGGCCCGCGCGAGCCCATCACTGCCCGCCTCGTCGCCAACCTGCTCGAGCGCGCCGGCGTCAACCGCATCATCACCCTCGACCTGCACCAGGGCCAGATCCAGGGCTTCTTCGATATCCCGGTTAACCACCTGTCCGCACTGCCGCTGTTCGGCCAGTACTACAACGACATGCACTTCGACACCGACAACCTGGTTGTCGTGTCCCCCGACGTGGGTCGCGCCAAGGCCGCCAAGAAGCTGTCCGACATGCTCGGTTGCGATCTCGCCATCGCCCACAAGGGCCGTCCGCGCCACAACGCCGCCGAGGTCATGGGCATCATCGGTGACATCAAGGGCAAGACCTGCATCATCAATGACGACATGATCGACACCGCTGGCACCCTGTGCGCCAACGTCAAGGAGCTCAAGGCCATGGGCGCCGGCGACATCTACGTGTGCGCCACCCACGGCATCTTCTCCGGCCCGGCCATCGAGCGCCTGAACGACGCCCCCATCGTCGAGTGCGTCGTCACCGACGCCATCCCCGTCGAGGTCGGCGGCAAGATCAAGACCATCTCGGTCGCCGAGGAGTTCGCTCAGGCCATCTCCGCCGTTTACCACGAGGAGCCCGTCTCCACGCTCGTCGGCGGCGACTTCGCACTGTAATCCAACGCGCATCGCATCATCTTTGATGCTTTTAAAGGGTCGGAAGCTCGCTTCCGACCCTTTTTCTATCCCTCGCCAACCTTCCCTGGACAATTAGTTCAGATACGTATTTTTTTAAAGCCCCAAAGGGCCGTTTGGAGCCTTCTGAGCTCCCCGGCGGATGCCATGCCGCCCAATGCTCATCGTTTTCGAGTACAACCGCCGCATATTTACCCTCAAATCGCCCTCGAAGGCCCTTAGAAACGCCTCGAACGCCCGCCGTCTTATACGTATCTGAACTAACTGTCCAGTAGCTATCGTCAACCTTCGCGGCAGAGCTCAATTTCCTGCAATCCCCTCAACCGATTCCATCGATTTCATAACACCCAGCCGTTCATGGCGCGCAGCGCCCCGCTGAGCGAAAAGAACGGTATGGCGGTCGCATTCTGCCGCCAACTTAGTACGTTATAGCTATGACGACCGTGATTTCACATCTCTCCGCCCTCCGCGCAATTCGTCGCGCACGACGGGCGTACTCTGCCCTACCCTGGGACTCCGTTGATAGTGAACAGCAAGCACAGGCCTTGGCTAGCTGCATTCCCAATAATGACGCGATAGACTTTGGCGCACTTTCGATACTCGACGCCTGGAATGAAGATGATTCCGAACTGCTCGATCTTCTCGTTTCAAGCGAAGACAACAGACGCCCCGACAAGCGACTTCTTCAGCATATTCTCTCCGCTCCTCTTCCTGAAGGTGCAATTATGCACGTCGAGGCCGACATCTACGCAACGTCTCCTGCCATGACAGCCATGCTTTGTTCCAAAAATGAATCAGTCGCCAAAACCTTGATGCTTCTCATGGAACTGCTCGGAACCTACTCCCTTCCTCCCGGGGCAACATACCCCATTGCCTATGACGACGTCTGGCCCAAGGGAGATGGCTACGAAGCGATGGACGACCTCGATTGCCGGGGCGATCAGTCGGCGGCCGAACAGCAGAACGAAACCCGCTACGAACAGGCGCACTACAAATGCGAGCCCGCCACAACTATCGAAGAGCTTGAGGCGGTCGCGCGCTTCGCCAAAAGTAGCTCATACACCTCGTTTCGCACGGCAGTCAATCTCGCCCGACCCGGATCTGCATCCCCAGCCGAATCCCTAATGTTTGCCGTTCTCGGAGCGCCCATGCGCTTTGGCGGATTCGGATGCTGCAGCCTGCCCATGGGAGGCCTGCTACTCAACCATCGAATCGACTTCGACACTCTTGCGGTCAACATGTCCTCCGGCATCCCTTACGCCATCTGCGACCTATATTGCCCGGCAGCCGGAGTCGACAACGAATACAACGGAATTGGGCATGAGCTTCAAAACGCTCGCATCCACGATGGCAATCGAAATAATGGACTCAAAGCAATGGGCATCCACGTCCTGGTTATCAATCGCGACCAAATGAAAGACCTTGTTGCACTCGAAGCCTTCGCCCAAACGACGCATCGACTCGCGGGAGTCCGATTCCGGTATCGCATCAAGGGCTATCGCAAGCGTCAGGCCGCTTGGCTCAACGCTCTGCGGGCCGGAATCGGCCTTGCGCCGGTCTAAACGGCGAATCACCCGTGCGCCGTCGAGCAGGGCTGGACAGTCAGTTCAAATACGCATAAATGGACACAGTGAATTAGGCTGTTTTACAGCTATCTCTATACCATTCGCCCTATTTGAAGGCAGGGTAGACTTCAAAACGGCGCCATATGGACTAACTAAAGCTCCAAAACAACGTATCGGCATCGAATTAAGCACTTCGAGTCCTCAGAACTTATACGTATCTGAACTAACTGTCCACCTCGGATTTTGACGGCCGTCCAAACGCCCCCAAACAACCTCAATTGCCCTCCATTTGACAGTGGCAACAGGGTCGCTCACCATAGCAGGCGACAAATCAACGAAAGGATGAACATGGCAGCTGCACAGCCGCTTAAGATTCGCATGGTTGCCGGGCTTGGCAACCCGGGCGAGGAATATGCCGAGACCCGCCACAACGCCGGCTTTAAGGCGATCGACGAGCTGGCCCGTCAGGCCGGTGTCACGTATTGGAAAAACCAGGCCGGCGCCGAGGTCGCGCTCATCAACATCAACGATGCCGAGGAAGAGGACGGCAAGCGCCAGATCGTGCTGGTCAAGCCGCAGTCGTACATGAACACCTCGGGCGGCCCCATCTCCAAGCTCTGCCGCGAGTACAAGATCAAGGCCGAGGAGCTGCTCGTCATCCACGACGAGCTCGACATCCCCGCCGGCGATGTGCGCGTCAAGGTGGGCGGAGGCCATGCCGGCCACAACGGCCTGCGCTCCATCATCGACAAGATGGGCAGCCGCGACTTTAGCCGCATCCGCACCGGCATCGGCAACCCTCCCGGCAAGATGGCCGTCGCCGACTATGTGCTCAAGCAGCTGCGCGCCCGCGAGGCCGAGGATTTCCAGGACACCTGCGCCCGTGCCGCCGACGCTGCCGGTCTGGCCATCGTCCACGGCGTAATCTACGCCCGCGATCACGTAAACGGCGCCGCTTCCGCCAACGGCAAGCACTAAAACCTGCCAAAATAAACCTGTCCCTTTTTGGCAGGTCACTTTTCCCACCTGCCGAAGATACACGCAAGCGACATGCCCATGAGGGTATAATTTGCACCGTATGTCTGCACAACGCCTGTGCGCGTACGGTTCTAATCGGGCTGCCGTCCATTTCCGTGGAGGCACGGTTCGGTCGCCCTAACAAGAGAGGGGTTCTATGTATAAGATCCTGGAGAAGACGCAGTTCTCGGAGAAGGTGTTCAAGTTCCGCATCGAGGCGCCCGCAATCGCCAAGCATGCGCATGCTGGACAGTTCCTCATGGTTCGCGCCAACGAGACGGGCGAGCGCGTCCCGTTCACCCTGGCCGGCTGGAACGGTGACGAGGGCTGGGTCGAGTTCATCTTCATGGTGATCGGCAAGACCACCGAGATGCTTTCCACCTACGAGGCCGGCGAGTCGCTGCGCGACGTCGTGGGCCCGCTGGGCGTTCCCACCGAGATGGCCGAGGGCCCCTGCGCCGTCATTGGCGGCGGCGTCGGTCTGGCAATTGCCTTCCCGGTCGCCAAGCACCTGGTCGAGACCGGTCACGAGGTGCACGCCATCATGGGCGCCCGCACCAAGGACCTCCTGCTCATGGAGGACCAGTTCCGCGAGCTCCTCGACGAGGACCATATCCACATCACCACCGACGACGGCTCCTATGGCGAGCAGGGCGTTGTCACCGCTCCGCTGGAGCGCCTGCTGCAGGACAAGGCCGTGAGCCAGGTCTTCTGCGTCGGCCCCGTTCCGATGATGAAGTTCTCGACCCTCACCGCCCAGAAGTACGACACCCCCATCACCGCGTCGCTCAACCCCATCATGGTTGACGGCACCGGTATGTGCGGCTGCTGCCGCGTCGAGGTGGGCGGCGTGACCAAGTTCGCTTGCGTCGACGGCCCCGACTTCGATGCCACCCTGGTCGACTGGGATGACCTTCGTGCCCGCCAGGCCGCTTACCGTTCCGAAGAGGGCGAGTCCCTCAAGGCCTATGAGGAAAAGAGCTGCGCATGCCACTAGTTAACGGTCGTTTCGTTGCCGATATGAAGTCGCCCCGCACCCCCGATAACGAGGAGCCGGCTGCCGAGCGCGCCTGCGACTTCCGCCCCGTCGACAAGGGCTTCACCGAGGAGATGGCGCTGGCCGAGGCCGAGCGCTGCCTCAACTGCAAGAAGCCGTTCTGCGTTGAGGGCTGCCCCGTCAACATCAACATCCCCCGCTTTATCGAGCAGATCCGCGAGAAGGACTTCGGCGGCGCCCTCGATACCATCCGCGAGGACTCCATGCTTCCCGCCATCTGCGGCCGCGTTTGCCCGCAGGAGAACCAGTGCGAGGGCAAGTGCATCCGTGGTAAGAAGTCCGAGCCCGTGGCCATCGGTCAGCTCGAGCGCTTCCTGGGTGACCGCCCCGAGCTCGCCTCCACGCCCAAGATGGCCCCCAAGAACGGCAAGAAGGTCGCCGTCGTCGGCTCCGGCCCGTCCGGCATCACCTGCGCCGGCGAGCTCGCCCGCAACGGCTTTGACGTCACCGTCTTCGAGGCTTTCTTCACCGGCGGCGGCGTGCTGGTCTACGGCATCCCCGAGTTCCGTCTGCCCAAGGCAGTCGTCAAGCGCGAAATTGACGGCCTGGAGGACATGGGCGTTAAGTTTGAGTACAACTCCGTCGTGGGCAACATGGCCACGGCCGAGGAGCTGTTCGAGCAGGGCTTCGACGCCATCTACGTGGCGACCGGCGCAGGCCTGCCCAAGTTCCTCAACGTCCCCGGCGAGAACCTGCCCAACGTCTTCTTCGCTAACGAGTACCTCACCCGCGTGAACCTGATGAAGGCCAACAAGTTCCCCGAGTACGACACCCCCACCAAGCACGGCAAGAACGTCGTCGTCTTTGGTGGCGGCAACGTGGCTATGGACGCCGTCCGTACCGCCAAGCGCCTGGGCGCCGAGCACGCCATCATCGCCTACCGTCGTACCGAGGACGAGATGCCCTGCCGTCGCGCCGAGTTGCACCATGCTAAGGCCGAGGGCGTCGAGGTTCTGCCGCTCGTTTCCCCGCTCGAGTTTGTCGCTGGCGAGGACGGCTCCGTGTGCGCCGTCAAGGTCCAGAAGATGGAGCTCGGCGAGCCCGACGAGTCCGGCCGCCGTCGTCCGGTTGCCATCGAGGGTGCCATCGAGGAGATCCCCTGCGACGTCGCGATCTCGGCTATCGGCACCAACGCCAACCCCTTCGCTGCCAAGATCGGCGGCAAGATGGAGCTCAACAAGTGGGGCTACATCGTCGCTGACGAGGAGACCGGCCAGACCACCGATCCCCGCATTTGGGCCGGCGGCGACATCGTCACCGGTGCCGCTACGGTCATTCTGGCGATGGGCGCCGGCAAGAAGGCCGCCGCTTCCATCACCAAGAGCCTGCTGGGCGAGTAATCACCTACAGCGCTAGCCATGAAACGGCAAAGTCCCCGTCGAGCACACGCCCGGCGGGGACTTTTTCTATGCCGGCCGTCCAAACCACCACAAAGGGGACAGGCACCTTTGTGGTGGTTTTGAACTCGCCTGGTCGTTTCGTCTCAATCTGTAACACCTTGAGTCCAAATATCTGGCTTGGTGTTACAGATTGAGATTTTGTAAAAGCCGGGAATGGGCGCCGCCACCAAAACCTAGCGCTTGCGTCGCTTGGTCACGGCGACGCCGGCGGCGGCAACGGTTGCGCCGGCGATGCCCAGGGCGGCGACCGTCATCGCGGCGGAGTCACCCGTGCTGGCAAGCTCCGTGGCGCCGGATTTCTTGCCGTTTTCACCCTTACCCTTGGACTTGTCCGTCGTCACTGTGGTCGTCGTCGAAGTCGAACCACCCGCAGGAGCCCCGGTACCGCCAGAGCCATCCGCACCGCCACCCTGCTCGCCACCGCCAGGCGTCGGCTTGGGTTCCGGTTTGGGCTCGGGCTCCGGCTTGGGCTCAGGCACCGCCTCATCGGTCACCGTAATCGTAATGTTCAGACGCTCGGAATACTCGCTGTACGACATGCCAGGGCGTTGTGCCGCAATGCGCACATACATGTTGCTATCGAGCGCAATAGGCTCGGTGTACTTTACGCGGCCTTCGTCACGGCAGGGGCAGGTGTCGTTGGTGGTGTACCAAATCGTCGCGCCATCCTCCGCCGAAAGCTCCAGCTTCGTACCCTTGGGCACCGTAATGTAATTCTCCTTGGGCGACCACGAGCCAAACGTCGTCGCACCAATCGTCGCCGCCGGTCGCGCCGGTCGCACGGCCTCGGCAGACACGCGCACGTCAACCTGCTTGGACAGCGCCGTGCCATCCACCGCCGCCGTCAACGTCGTCAAACCGGGCAGAGCACCATGCAGCACAAACGTCGCCGCGCCGTCCTCGCCCGTCACGGCCTGGGCGGCATCGACAGAGCAGATAGCCGAGGACTCCAGCCCAACACTAACCTTGGCGCCCGCAAACGGCTTGCCCGCCTTATCGGTCACATGTGCCACTAGCTCAAAGTCGCCGCCCTCAAGCATGGTCACAGCTTGTTCCACGTTGAGCTTGAGCTTGTCGGCACGAACGCCCACGGCAAGCTCCCCGCTTGCCCAGCGCGACATGGCCGTGCCCGCATAGTTCCGAGCGCCATCAAGCTCAAACGCCACCGTCGAGCCCGCCTCACGCGCATCGGCATAGCGAATACGCAGCACGCGCGACAGCGGCTTGCCATCGGGGTCATCCTGCTTATCGAGCCAGCTGTACGTCACATCGCCCAAGCCCTGCGCATTCAGCGCGGCCAGAGCATCGTCACTCGCGTCCATATACTGCGCAAACTCAACATCGATGCAATCGGTATAGGCATGGGCCGAAGCCACCTCGGGCGCCGCCGTCGACACCAAACCAATGTTCACCTCAGTCTGAATCGGCGGCACGCGCAGCCAGGCGGAGCACGCCTCCTCATACCCGTCCTTGGTCACGCGCACCTGATACCAGCCGGTCGGCGTATTCCAGTTGTACGCACCGTCCGCACCCGTTGCAAGCGGATTGTCCTGCTCATACTCCTCGGCATCCCAACGCGTGGCATTGGTGCCGGCCGCATCGTCGGCGCTCCACAGCTCAACCGTCGCGCCTTCAACCGTATTGGACAGCAGGCCCTCGTACACCACGCCCGCAGGGTCGGGTGCAGCCTTGGCAGCCACATGGCGGTAACGTGCCTCAAAGATCGACTGCATCTTCTCGTCCGAAATCAAGCCGTCCTTGTTGGCGTTATAGACCTCGGCATCGGTCAGCTCGCCCCAGTTGACCGTAATACGATTCTGGCACGCGCGCTCCACCTGCTCACAGGCGACATCGTAGGCGCACTCAGCATTGGTCAGCTTAATCGCGCGCTCCGAACCCACGCTGGTCGAAGCCGCATCATAGGCAGCGCCCACCACGGTACCCGCCGAACCGGCCGTCAACACGCCGGCGATTGTCATAATGGAGCCCACTGCCACATCGGTGCTGTCGTGGCAGAGCTGGCGATACAGCAGATCCTCAAACGCACGCGCCTTCTCCATGGCGTCACGCAGCGCGTAAATGCACTTCCAGTCGTCCTCGGTCTTCTCGGGCTTGGCAAGCAAGCGCGTATGCTGAAGCTCATAGCCCTCGCGCTCGCCCTTCACCTTCTGCATACGGACGTTCACGTTCTCCCAGTTCTTGCTGGCATCGTTCACGCCGTAAATGCCGGTAAAGATGCCGATGCCCTGGGTCGCCGCGGGAAACGCCTGGCCGGCCGCCTTCCACGCATCGGTCTTAAAGACCTGTCCGAACATCTCGCACTCGATCTTATAGCTCTTGAGCGAACGGATCGTGCGGATGAGCTTCATATGGGCGCTCACGTCGCCGTTGAGCTTCCAGGCCATGAGCCATCCGCGCACCTTGGAGTTGTTGAGGCTATGGACCACATTCCAGTTGTCGTACAGGTTGTCCAGAATGTCGCACTGCATGGCAATCGAGTTAAACAGAAGCGCCTGGTTCTTGTTGTTATTGGAGTTCTCGATAAATTCCGACTCTATATAGGCCGTCTGCTCGCCATCGGGCGCGGCGACCTTAAAGCCCTTGACGGTATCGTCATCAGCCGCCTTGTAGCTCAGCGAGCTGCCGAGCGCCTGGCCCAAATCGTTAAACCCGCTCGTCGACTGCCCGTTGTACTCGCTGGCCTTAATACCCGCGCATTTGTTGAGCGCTGCGGCGGTTGCATCATTCCAGCTGCCGTATTGGTCGAGCTGGCCGATACCCATCGACTGGCCCACCAGATCCTCGGCCTGCTGGGCAATAAACTCCGCTCGCGACGCATGGTCGATGAGCTCCTTGATGGCGGCCGCATCCGCAGCGTTCGCGCCCTGGGCCGCCGCGAGTTCCTGATACCAATCCTCGCTGGTGCCGTAAGCATCCTCAAAGATCATCTTGTCCACGTTGACGCCATAGCTGTCGCCCTGCTTGGTCAGCAGCGCCGCCGACCCGCCGACCGCGGCCTTGAGCTCAGCCGCAAACTGCGCGGCCTCGTCGTTGCCAGCATCATCGCCCTCGACGTCGCTGGCGGCAGGGGCGCGACGAGCCTTACGGGCAGCTCCACCTTGGGCTTCGTCCTCTTTACCGTCCTCGTCCTCCTCGGCAAACGCATCGGCGACCATCTGGTCAATCGCGTCGTTAAAGGCCTCATCGACATCATTAAACGAGTTATCCATCATATACTCGTGCCACTGCTGTACGGCATTCGAGAACTCCTGCTGGCGCTCCTCGGCCGCGGCGGAATGCTTTTTGGCCGAAGCGTTGGCGTCAAAACTCAGCATGGTCATAAGCTGAGCATTGGAGATGCGGTAGGTCTGCGGCATAAAGATCTGCTCAAAGTTGCCGCAGTTCACATAGGTCGAGTCATTCGCCTTGTTAAACTCGTCGAGCAGCTTGAGATATCCCTCGTCCACATACTCCGCCACATAGCGCACACGGGTGCCCTCGCGCGACTTTTGAGTCAGAGGAATCGTCACCGTCTTGCCATCCACGCAGTCCACGTACAGGTCGAGCGTGTCGGCGGCCTCTTCGTTTCCCACCTCGAGCGTGATGTCAAAGGTCCAGTAGGCGTTCTTCTTTTGTGGCAGATGATGGAAGGTCCACAGGCTCTTGCCGGTGTCCTTGCCGTCCTTGACCAAGTTTTGCGTACCGCCACGATACGTCACATCAAAGTTCCAGACCGAAGCGCCCGGAACATAGCGCACATAATTGCGAGCCGTCACCTCTGCGGCAGCGGCGGCGACATCGGTCGAGCCCACGCGCGCTTCGAGCGTCACACGCTCGGCGGCAAGCGTATCCTGCGGCAGTTCGTATTCAATCTTGGCACGGCCGAGTTTATTGGTCTTGCCGGTGTACTTTGCAGCCGACGAGCCCGTCCCCACGGTGAGCTGCACGCTCTTGCCCGGCGCTGCATAAACGTAGGCCACATTGCCCAGCAGGCTGTGAACGTCGGTGTTGTCGACCTCGATGCGCGATCCGCTAACCTCGAGTGTGGTGCTTCCCAGCGGCAATGTCACCTCGCCCAGCGTAATAAGCGGCGAGACGGCATAGATGCCCGCGGCCTTAGGCTTAAAGCGCACAAACACATCGGCGCCCGCACTCTTCTTCATATCGAGAACGAGGTTGTCGCCCTCCCAAGTTGTGGCAGCCCACATGGCATCGGAGCTGGCGCCGGCTTCGCGAGCGCCTGCGGACACATCCTCGACGGCATCCTTGGCCAGCGGAATCTCTATCTTGGCAGCCTGGCTGTCCTTGAGCTCGTAATGAATGCGCAGCTCGGTCTCCGCGCCAACAACCGCGGACGAATCAGCGATAACCGAGCCCGCCGTCAGCCCGCGCTCGGCACGATACGTCTCCACGTCAAACGTGGGGACGTCGAGCGTCACGTCGAGCTGTTTGCCGTCCTCAATCTTCACCTGCTTTTGCGCGATATGCTTACCCACGGTCAGCCCTAGGCGGCTAAACGTGGAATAGCTCGTCGCTTGGATGTCGTAGCTCGTCTTGTTAAAGGCGACGATGGTGTACGAACCGGCCTTAAGGCGCGGCGTCTCGGCCTTCATGATAGGCGTGGTGCCGTCGTCTTCGTAACCTATCAGATAGGTGATGCCGTCGGCAACCAGTTTGCCGTCGGACGTACGGAACACCAGCACGCGGTTGGCACCCTGGTAGTCGCCCTTGGTCGTGACCGTCGCCGTGCCCCAAGGCTTCAAGTCGATATCGACCTTGCCGGCCGAAGGCCTCACCGTCGCCGTCGCCCCACCCAGCTTGAGGCTGTCTTTGGGCACGAGCGTTATCTCCAGATCCTGGTCTGCATCGGCAATGGCCTGCGACACCACGAGCGCTGTACCCTGGATACGGTAGTCGTTTTCCTTGTCGCCCTTGGCAGGTTTGAGCGTCTTGCCGCCGCTCTTCACCGTCAGATCGATGTTATCGAGACTATCGAGCTCAATGCGTTCGGTCTTATCCTGGCCTGCGACCGGTTCGAGATAGGCCACATTAAGTTCAATCGCGCGCGAGGCCGGAATCTTGGTAAAGTCCTCCGCCTTAATCTCTCCGATATTCCATGTGCCCGTCATCTGGTCGCCCGGGCGCGCCAGCACCATGTCATAGTAACCGCTGAGCGAAATGCGCAGGGTGGCTGCTGTCTTGGAGAGAGCGTCCGCTGTAAAGCTGCCGTCATCGCCAACCGCCAGCGGCGTGGACTGCCCCGCCTGCACGAGTGTAGCCGTCGCACTCTGGGGAAGTTTGCCCGTCACCTGGGCCGCCTCACCCATCCACTCAAACGTGTAGGCAGGCTTCGAGGAATCGACGGAGTCCTTGCGATCGGCCACGGCATCGGCAAGCTTTTTGACCATCGAGGGGTTGCCAGCCGAATCGGTCGCATAGGCATAGATGGTCTGGCCTTCACTAAAGGGAATCGCATACGTTACGCCATCGATTGTCACGCGCTCATTATAGTCGCCCGAATAGCCCGCCTCACCAAACTGAAGATCGGGGTTCATCACGCGCAGGGCAACGGCATTATGGTTCGTCTCGTTTCCGTATCTCGTGTTCTCAAAAGCTCCCCACTCTATCATTTCCACGCTTTTGGGTAGCACAATCTCTTTGCCGGCAATCGCAGGATCAAGAGAGGCGAACGCGTGCGCTCCGATATATTTGACGCCGTCGCCAATCGTCACCGACGACACATGCTCGCACCCGTTAAAGGCATAGGGCCCAATCCGCTCCACCGTGCCCGGCACGTTGATCTGGGTAAAGGTGAGCACTGTTGTGTCCGAGACATAGAACTGTGGCACGCCGCAATAGGCGAATGCAAGATAGGCGATGGTTTTGACCGAAGGCGGCAGCGTTGCCACCACATTGTCGTCAAGTTGTTCGCAGTCCTTAAAGGCCTGCTCGGGAATCGTGGTAAAGGCCGCGTTATTGGGCCAGGTTACCGTTTGGAGCGTCTTGCTCTTGTAGAATGCATAGCTCTTGAGCTCCTCGACCGAATCGGGCAGTGCGATCTCTTTGATGCTGCTGCCGCCCAAGCCGCCAACCGAGCGGACATGTGAATTCGAAGCGAAGGTGATCGATGTGAGCGCAGCGCTTCCCATACCCGTAAGGCTTACGACATTTTTGTCGTCGATGGTCGAGGGCACCTCCAACGTGGTAATGCCCGCGTCGCCATACTCGATAGAAATTTCGTTGGTGAGGCTATCGATCGAGAAGTAGTACTGCGCGGGGGTCTGCTCGCCGGCCACGTAGCCATCGTCGTATTCGCCCTTTACGCCCGTGGCGCCCTTCGAGGTTGCCCAGAGTTCAAGCTCCTCGTTCCAGGTCGCCTCGGTGCCGGAAGCCTCCTCTTGCTTTTGCTGTTCGGCGAGCTCCTTGCCCTCGACAAGATCGGTGGCAAGCGTACCCGCAGGTGTGCTCTCGGCCTGCCCGGCGCCCGTCAGGCCCGCCGCCGATGCAATCTCGAAGGCCGGGGGCGTAGGGGCGTCATCGACGGCGGGCACTGTGGGATCGGCAGCGCCGGCATCGGGCGCGGGGTCGGCGGCGTTGGCGGCATCGGCATCGGGCGCAGCGTCGGCGGGGTCGGCGGCGTCTACTTGCTCGACATCCGTCTGCACAAAGGTGCTATCGGTGGTGAACACCTCAGCAAACGCGCCCACAGGCAACGAGCCCGTCACCATGGTGAGGGTCACCGCGGCAATGGTCAGGCGGCGGCAAAGCGCTCGAACAGTAGTCCACCTCATGGTCGTTCCTTTCCTGCAAACCAAAAGTCATCCAGCGTAATCGTTGTCCAAAAACAAAGCGAACGGTAGGTTCATATATACGAACCTACCGTTCTACCTGTGCAAACCACCACAAAGGGGACAGGCACCTTTGTGGTGGTTGGGGGTTATTCATCCGTCGTGGCGGAGCGCAACCTAACGCTTGCGACGCTTGGTCGCAGCAACACCGGCAGCGGCAACAGTTGCGCCAGCGATGCCCAGGGCGGCGACCGTTATCGCGGTGGCGTCTCCCGTGGCGACCAGGACAGCATCGGGCTTCTTGGCCGGCGTGGTTTTCTCAACCGTCTTGGTCGTGGTGGTTGTCGTGACCGGCTTGGCCGCGGGTTTGGTCTCGGGCTTCACCCCAGGCTGAGGTGTCGGCTTGGGATCCGGCGTAGGCTGCGGATCGGGGGCCGGCGTGGCCTCGGGCGTAAACGTCAGGTTGGTGCTCAGCCATAGTGTGTAGATCCAACCGCTCTCGGGATCGATCTCGCTTACCTCGCTCGTCTGATATCCGCACTCCACGCCATTGACCATCAGCTTGGTGTTCGGCGTAAAGTAGAAACCACGCGCCGGCTTAAAGTACAGGCCGTAACGATAGGTCACACCGGGCTTAAACGCGTCGATATGGTTGGTGATGTGCTGGTCCCAGAACTCAACGGAATTTACTTCGCTGCCGTCGCTGCCCGTCCAGAACTCGCACTGGAGAATAGAGTCGGAACCCGCCGGAACATTCGCCGTAAAGACCGGCTTATCGCCCGCCTTAAAGGTGGTCGTGGCGCCGTTGATCTCGATAACGTCGATGGCACGCCATTCGTCAATCGGCTGCTCGCACAGCATATTGTCAGCAGTGGGCGCGAAGACGCCGTTGACGGTCTTGATGTGGTGCGCCCAATGACCGTTGACGTACATCATGCAGTCATCGGCCACGGTATTGTCGCCCTTGAGCCTCAGCTCAACGGAGTACATGTAGAACTTGCCCTCTTCGAAGTGGTCAATCTTCTTCATGCCCGGCGTGTACTTTGCGGGGTCGGAATACCAGAAGGCAACGGGTACCGACTCCCCGGATTCCATGTCGAGCTCCATTTCCTCCCAGCATTCGTAGGCGATCTCATACTTGTCGGCATCGGCGGCGGGGATCGTCGCGGTCGCGCGGGGCGCCTCGCCGGGCGCGTAGTCGGTCTTCACGTCGTTGACGTCCAAGTTATGGAGGGCTTCGTTTTCCGATGCAACAAGCGTAATTTCGCTATTGATGGCATAGCGGAGGTAATAGTCGTCCCTGGTTTCGTTGAGGGTAATCGAGCTGCCTGGCTGATAGGCGTTGAAGATATCATCGGGATCCCCAACAATGATGGCACCGCCCTCATAGTCAGTTCCGGTATACGTCAGTGCCGCGCCAATATAAAGAACCTCATTGCGTGTGAGTCGATACGAGCCGCCTGCCGCGGCACCCGTAAAGGTCAGCGTCAGCCTCATGTGATCGCCAACAGGCTCAAAGTGAGCCGTCACATCGGACATAGATGTGTCCTGGACTTCAGCCAGGGTGCCCGAAACAGCATCGGCCCGGTAGTACTTGGTTTCGACAAGTTCGCAGAGCGGCTCATCCGGCATGCCGCCCTCTACATCGGGAAAATCATAGGTATACGACTGGCCCTTTTCGAGCGTGATGTTGCCCGGAAGTACACAGTCCGTATAATGATCGACCACGGTCGTGTTGAAGTTGACGCCACCCGGGTTCTCGGTGGCGTCGGTCACGCCACAGGGCATGATGGTATCGTTTGCCGGCGTGGCGGCGTTGTCGCTGGGAGTGTTTTGTTCGGCGGGTGTCGCATCGTTCACCGTTGCCGCCGGTGCGTCCTGCTGAGCCTGCTGAGGTCCTGCCGTGGATTGCGCCACCGGAGCCGCGTCAGCCATCGGCGCAGCCGGGGCCACCGGTACCGGCGCCGGAGCCGCCGTATCCTCCGCAACCGTCGGCGTCACCGGAGCCGCGGCGACCTCGCCCGTCGCAGCGGCGGGATCGGCATATTCGGTCGCCAGCGCCACGCTCGGCAGCAGCAACTGACCGACCATAAGCGCACACGCGCCGGCACAAGCGATTTTGGCACCTACACAACGCCAGGTACCATGAACCAACGAGCAGGTGCGCTCGCGCTGAGTTTGCTTATCAAAGCGGCTTCCGTACATAACGGCCTCCTTGGTCGCAGGGGCATACCACCACAAAGGTGCCTGTCCCCTTTGTGGTGGTCCTGTACCACCAAGATGCGCCAAATGACTCCGTACGCCTAGGTTCATAGATGCGAACCTAGGCCTCTACCTGCGGTTTAATTCAATATGATTTCACCATCGCCACACTCGTCCCAGGAACGCCACAATCGAGGACACGATTATTCGTCCATCCAAAGGACCGTTCTTGAACCTGAGTAAGCCTAAAATCAACGCGCTTCTGGCACTTGCGCTCTTTACCTTTGTCTTTCTTGCCGCCGAGTTTCGATTCGACATTAATGTCGGGCTGCTCGCCGGTGCCGAGCGTGTTGTGATTGCGCAGGGCTTCATCCTCGGCGCCAGCGTGATCGGCTTTATCGGATATGCGCCGCTGCTCGGGCTCGCACAGCGCAAAAGCCGGCCTCAGGCAGTTGTCAGCGCCGCCGTCCCCATCGCCATCTTGGGGTTGACTCAGATTCAGTCCCCCACGAGCCCGCTTGCGCTCGAGATTCTGGGATGCCTCGCATTCCTCGGACTCGGCCTACTGGGCGGCGCGGCACACCATGCCTTCGCAACGACATTCCAAGACGATCCCAAGCTCGCCACCGGTGCGGGAGCAGCCTATGCCGCGGGCATCCTGATGCAGTTCGCCATCAACCTGCTCAATTGCGGCGGCATCGCAGAGCTCATCGTCCTTGGCACAGCGACGATCGCTATCTCCGCCCTCAGCGTCGTTCCCCAAAAGGCTGCTGAGAGCTCCAGCCCCGCCATCAATCCCTTTGTTGAGCCATCGCACGCCCTTGCCAAGCAGGCGTGTTGGAGCATCGCGCTCGTCATGATTCTGGCCTGTCTGTTCTCTACTCTCGATAACGTGGTCACGTTCTCCAACGCCCACGGCACCATCGCCGTGCAGACCTGGCCGCGCCTCTTTTTGGCAGCGAGCGGTCTTGCCGCCGGTCTTATCTTTGGTCTTGCCGAGCGTCGCTACATGGGACTCGTCATGTTCGGCGTCACGGTACTCTCCACCATTTCGATCTTAGCCGTCGAAGCAGGAGCCGATCCCAACCTGGGCCTCATTGTCTTTTACCTGAGCTCGGGCTTTTTTGTCACGTTCTTTACCGCCACGTTTACTCAGCTGGCACCGCGCATGCACGTGCCCGCCTTCTGGGCCGGCATGGGCCGTGCAGCCAATAACGTGTGCGCGTTCACCACGTCGGGCGTCTCGCTTGCGCTTGTGACCTCTGGCAACGTCGCCCTCATCATGATTGGCGCGGTCGTGCTTCTCGTCGCCGCCTGCGCGGCATTCGTTGCCGCGGGCCTATTCCGCCCGCCCCAAACCGAGCAGGAGCGCGAACATCAACAGCTTGCCGAGGAGGCGCTGGCAGCACCGAGTATCGAGGAGCAGCGTCAGGTCTTCATCACCGATCACGCTCTCACCCCACGCGAAGTTGACGTGCTGGTGGCTGTGACCCAAGATGAGCGCCCGCTCAAACAGGTCGCCGAGGAGCTTGGTATCTCGATGCGCATGGTACAGCGCCACCTGAGCTCCATTTATCAAAAGACCGACACGCAGACGCGCGCCGGTCTCACCAAGGCCTTTCCCTCGGCCTAAAACAAAAACCACCACAAAAGTGCCTGTCCCCTTTGTGGTGGTTTTGGTCGGCTAGCCTTCGAGCTGGGCCACTTTGTAGCGGTAGGCCGCCGCGATGACGTCTTTGCAGCCCTCGCGACCCAGCTTGGCGCGATTGACGACGATGTCTTTACCGCTCGTCATCTTCCACTTTCCGGCGCTATAGCGCTTATAGAACGCCTCGCGCGCCTTTTGCTGCTGCTTGACCAGCTTGGCGCCCTTCTTTTTATTAAGGCCACGCTTCTTGCGCACGATCTCGACGCGGTCCTCAAAGGGTGCGGTCACCAACACGGCAATGTGGTTGGGGTTGTTGCGCAGCAGATAATCGGACAGACGGCCTTCGATAATGCAGCTCTCGGTCTCACCCAGATCCAAAATCACCTGGCTCATCTTTTGGAACAACTTATCCGAGTACGAACGCGCATCGTAGCGGTCGGGCAGAAACGCCATGTTCTCCACGGCCAGGCGCTCGTCGTAAGCGACCATCTTGTCGAGCGACTCGCCTGTGCGCAGCGAAGCACGTACCAGCAGCTCGTTATCGTACAGCGGAATCCCCAACTCGTCGGCAAGCATGCGACCAATCTCGTGGCCCTCGGCGCCAAAGTCGCGCGCGATGGTAATGACCACAGGATTCTTCTTGTTCTCCAGATCGCTCATCGCGATTCCTTTCTAACAAATGAGAAAAAGGCAGTCTCTGTTTCCCATTTTGTCACTTACGCCGGTCCTGGTTTCCCAAGTGCGGCAGATTGCCCCGAAAGAGGAGCGCCGCGTACTAAATGTACGCAAGCGACGATTGAGGGGCAAGGTGCCGTGCTTGGGGAAGCAGGACTATGCGGCCACGATACGACGTTGATATGCCCTCACCAGCAACGAGATACCAAAGTTGAGCACAAAGTACATCGCAAACACCAGGCCGTAGAGCATAAGCACCTGCGACAGGTCGATCGCATGGGCCATCACGACGTTTGCCGTGTACATGAGCTCGGCCACGTTAATGCCCGAAAGATACGAGCTGTCCTTGATGACGGTCGTGCACTGGCTGAACAGCGCCGGAATGATCGTCTTAAACGTCTGCGGCAGAATGATGTAGCGCATGGTGGCAAAAAAGCCAAAACCCTGGCTCTGCGCTGCCTCAAACTGGCCGCGCGGAATCGAGTTGAGGCCGCCGCGCACAATCTCGGCCATAACAGCGCTGGTAAACAGCGTAAAGGCTATGGTCGAGATCACAATGTCCAAACCCTGCACCGTAAAGTAGATAAACAGAATCCACAGCAGGTTCGGCGTACAACGGAACAGCTCGATATAGGCGCTCACCAAAATACGGAACGGGCGAGGCGCATAGCTTTTAACGAGCGCTAGCACCGTGCCAAAGATGAGCGAGAAAAAGATCGACAGCGCCGAGATCTCGATGGTCTTAACAAAGCCGCCCCAAATGTAGAGCAGGTTGGTCGCGTTGAAGATTTCCATGCGCTAGGCCTCCTCTACGTTGTCGAGCCCCAGCTCGGCCAGGCTCACGCCGCGCGGACGCTCCTTGGAGCGGCGCTCGAGCCACTGCACCAGCATGGCGAGCGGAAAGCAGATGATGAAGTACATAAGGCAGCAGACGATGTATCCCTGCAGGTAACCGTACAGACTCACAAAGTTGTCGGAACGGTACATAAGGTCGCCACCGGCTACGAGCGCCAGCACCGACGTGTTCTTGACCAAGTTGAGCGCCTGATTACACAGCGGCGGCAGGATGATCTTGAACGTCTGGGGCAGCACGATGTACCAGTAAGCCTGCGCGCGGGTGAAGCCCTGGCTCTGGGCCGCCTCCATCTGACCGCGCGGAACGGCCTCGATGCCGGTGCGGATGACCTCCGAGATGTAGGCCGCGTGGTACAGGCCCACACCCAAGAAGCCCAGCACAAACGGCGCGATGCGCACCGGCTGGTCGGCGCCGGTTATGGCCTGCAAAAACTGCGGGCCGGCCATGTACATAAAGAGTACCTGCACGGGCAGCGGAGTGTTCTGGTAAAACTCCACGTACACGCGGCTGATGGCACGCAGCACGCGCGAACGGGTGGTCGAGAACACGCCCAGCAGCGTGCCCAGCGCCAGCGACAACAGCAGACCGGCAACAACCACCTGCAGCGTCACGCCAAAGCCCTCCCAGAAGGGCCCCATGTTTTGAAATGTCGTCGACCAGCGATCGGCGTCAAACAATCCTTCGAGCATTTGATTCCTTCCTTGGACGATGCGCCTACACAAGACCCCAGGTCTTGACCTCTTGATCGAGCCAGCCGTCGGCCAGGCGATCGCAGACCACCCGATCGACCACGGCCGAAAGGTCGCAGTCCTTCTTGGTCGCCACGCCGTAGCCCTGCTCGCCAAACTTGACCTCGGGCTGCAGCAGCTCGACGGTCTCATTCATATAGCCGGCCAGCGTGGAGCGGTCCATGGCAAAGACGTCGATATTGCCGGCGTCGAGCGAACTCTTGATGATGGGATAGCCGCTAAAGGCCCTAAATTCGGGCTCGCAGCTAAAGCCGTTATCCTTGATCATCTGCTCGATCAGGCCCTGTGTGGTGGCACCCTGGCTCACGCCGATGACCTTGCCGTCCAGGTCCTCAATCGAGGAAAAGCCCGAACGCTTCTTGACCATGAGTCCCACGTAGTCGGTGCGATACGGCGTCGAGAAATCCCAGCTCTTCTTGCGCTCGTCGGTGATGGTGTAGGTCGCCGCGACCACATCGAGTTGGCCGTTGTCGATCAGCGGGCCGCGCGTCTTGGGCGTTACGTCGGTAAACTCGACCAGCTCCTGGGCGCGGGCCTCCTTGTAGCTCACATCAAAGACGGCGGCGGCAATCTGGTAGCACAAATCGACTTCCATGCCCTCAAAGCGACCCTTGGCGGTGTCGTAATAGCCGTAGCCGGGAACGTCCTTCTTAACGCCGGCATTCAGATGACCGCGCGACTTGATGGCCGCAAGCTTGGAGCCCTTGTCGGAGGCCTCGCCGCTGGTGGAGTTGCCGCAACCGGTGAGCGCGGTCCCCGTCAGCGCGAGCATGCCAGCGCCCGCCAGCTGCAAAAAGTGACGGCGCGACACGGCCGCCCTCGTCATATCCGTCATGTCCATCACCGCGCCTAATGCAGAATCTTGGACAGGAACTCGCGGCAGCGCGGGTTCTCGGGGTTATCGAAGAAGTGCTCGGGCGTGCCCTCCTCCAGGATGCGGCCGTCCTCCATAAAGATGACGCGGTCGGCCACCTGGCGCGCAAAGCCCATCTCATGCGTCACGCAGATCATGGTGATGTCCTCCTGCGCGAGCTCAATCATAACGTCGAGCACCTCCTGCACCATCTCGGGGTCGAGCGCCGAGGTCGGCTCGTCAAACAGGATGATGGGCTGCTTGGTGCACAGGGCACGGGCGATGGCGATGCGCTGCTGCTGACCGCCCGAGAGGTTTTGCGGATACTCGCCGGCCTTATGCGCCATGCCGACGCGCTTGAGCGCGGCGATGGCGATCTCGGTCGCCTCCTCCTTGCTCTTCTTTTGCAGCTTGATGGGCGCGAGCGTCAGGTTGCCGAGCACCGTCATGTTGGGATACAGGTTGAACTGCTGAAACACCATGGAGCTGTACTTGCGAGCCATCTCCAGGTGATTCTTCTTGGTGAGCGGCGTACCGTCGATGATGACCTCGCCCGATGTGGGCTCCTCCAGATAGTCGACGCAACGGATGAGCGTCGACTTGCCCGAACCGGAAGGCCCGATCATTACGAGCTTCTCGCCGCGCTTGACGGTGAGGTTGATATCTTTGAGCACATGCAGGTCGCCAAAGTACTTGTTGAGATGCTTGATCTCGATCATGTCTGCCATGAATGCCCCTTCCCTGCGTTTACACGAATTGCATCATTGTACGGAAAGAATCGCGTTTCCGCAGCCCACACTGCACCCCCGTAAAGAACCCGCAATCTTCCACCCACTCGTTGGCACCCATTGGGGACAGACTTAAATGAGTACCTGCTCATTGGGCACTCATTTAAGTCTGTCCCCAATGGGTGCCCCACCAAAAAGGGGCGCGACCATGACGGCCACGCCCCTCAAGACCCGAAAATAATACAACCGCCCTTGTTGAGCATAAGTCAGCGAAAACCCGTACACGCGAGCAAGGTGACGTGAAATGAAAGGGCGCAGACCTTATGGTCGCGCCCTTGAAATTGAACGTCAGATTGCCGTGTGTGTGGGTTTGCAGCGTCGAGCCGTTACGCGGTTTGGTAAAACCGCGTAACAAATTACGCCAATTTGGCTCCGACGATCTTTGCCGCCGCAGGCTTGTCGAAGTTGCCGCCGGTGGCCTTGCCGAGTGCACCCATGACCTGGCCCATCTGCTTCTTGGACGTGGCGCCCAGCTCGGCGATGACCTGCTCGATCAGGGCCTCGAGTTCCTCGCCCGAAACCTGCGCGGGCAGCAGGCTCTCCAGAATCTTGACCTGCTCGGTCAGGTTGTCGGTACGCTCTTGGTCGGTGCCGGCCTTGATAGACATCTCCAGCGTCTCGCTTGTCTGCTTGATCAGACGTTTGATCATGCTGTTGACGTCTTCCTCGGTCACGTCGCGGCGCTCATTGACCTCGATGTTCTTCACCTCAGCCTTAACCTGGCGAATGATAGACAGGCGAACCCTGTCCTTGGCCTTCATGGCCGCAATCATTTCCTTCTGCAGCTCTTCGTTGGTCATCTGCAAACCCTCCTCAATAGTGCGGGCGGCACTCACACGAGCGCCGCCCCATGATTACTCAGTCGTCGACGAATCGTCGGTCGAACTCTTGGTGACGCCCTTCAGGCTGACGTTGTACGGCACGTCCTTGGGCATGGGGTTAACGGTAATGTCGGCATCCTTCTTGTACTGCTCCAACCACTCGCTATACGCAGTGCTCTCTGCCTGCGTCTTCACCACGTTGGAGACGTACTTTTTGATGGCCTTGGGCACCTGGTTGATGTCATCGACCTGATTATCGACATGGAAGTAGTCGGTGCACTTGATGATGTGATAGCCGTACGTCGACTCGACCACGTCGCTCACATCGCCCTTGTTGAGCCCCTCGAGTGCCGCCTGGTAGCTGTCGACGAAGGTGGTGAGCTTGTCCCAGCCCACGTCACCCTTCTTCTCCTTGGAGCCGGTGTCGTCGGAATACTGCTTCACGGCGTCTTCAAAGCTCAGCTCGCCGGAGTTGATCTTGTCCAGGCACTCCTGCGCCTTAGCCTTGGCGGCAGCCTTGTCCTCGTCGGATGCGTCGGAATCGACCTTGATCAGGATGTTCGACGAGCGGCGGGCATCGTTGTAGTTCGACAGATTCTCGTTGATGTAATCGACGATCTCGCTGTCCTTGGGCTTGCTGGTGGGCGCCACGGCATCTTTGAGCTTTTGCTGCGCCAGGCTCTCCTTGAGCGAGCTCTTATAGGTGTCCTCGGTGTAGCCGTAGGTCTTAAGGGTCTTCTTAAAGGCCTTGGCACCGCCCGCGCTCTTGCACGCGTCCTTCCAAGCCTTCTCGACCTCCTCGTCCGACACCGTCACGCCGTTCTCCTTCTGTGCCTGTTGAAGCAGAATCTGCTGCGTGTAGGAGTCGATGAGTTGCTTGCGGTACTTCTTGGGCGTGAGGTCGTTGTCGACCAGATACTGCGCCCAGTCCTTGTCCTTGGTGTAGCCGTAGGACGTGCGCATGCTCATGATCTGCTTGGTCACGGTGTCCTCGGTGAGGTTGGTGCCGTTGATAGTGGCAGCCACACCGCCGGTAAGCTTGTAGCCCGAGGTATCCTCTGCTTGCGACATAAGGCCGGAGCACGCCATGGCCGAGACGGAAAGCAGCATCGCCAACACACCGATGACCACCAGAACGATCTTGACGGTCTTAGACACGTACGTCTTGCGCTGCTTCTTACGAGAGTTGGAGGCAGCGCGAGCCTGCTGCTCGGGCGTCGGCGCGGCCTCGGAGTTCTTTTTCTTATTTGCCATGTTTGGCCTTTCGCATCACGAATCGAACAAACGCCATTGTGTCACAACGCGGCCCCCGCGACAAAGGGGGCAACCCTGGCACTTGGGGACGTTCCTTTTCTGCCGGCAGTTAGGGACTGTCCCCAAGTGCCGGCTTTAAAAGTGGCGGCGGATGGCGTCGACCATGCCTTGAGGTGTGGTCTGGCCGAGCACATCGGCCGCGACATCCGCGTCCATAAAGATGTTCATGAGCGCCTGCAGGGCCTCGACCTGACCGCCCGGCTCGGCGATGCCCAGATTGATGACGATCTGCGCCGGCACCGGAGCGCCCATGCCAGCCATAGCGTTAAATGTCACGGGCGCGGCGGGCTTTACCACCGCGATATAGGGCTTGGCTACAAACCCCGGATCGGTATGTGGAATGGCGATATTTGCCGCCGGCATGGCAAGACCCGTGGGATAGGCATCCTCGCGCATGCGGACGGCATCGAGCCAACCGGGCGCAGTGTAGCCGCGAGGCGCAAGCTCGTCCTCGAGCCGCGCAAACACCTCATCCGGCGTCGCGCACTCCCAATCAAAAAACACCAGCTCAGGCGTAAACAGCGCTTCGTTATCCGCCATGCGCTCACCTCTCTCACCTAGTCACCTGCGACGTTCTTAAACGACTAGTCATTCAAGAACGTCGCAGGTGACTACCTAAAACAAAAGGTGGCCACGCGCGCCTTGGCGCCAATGACCACCCTGACTACTCGGATAAATTGTACTGTGCGCCGCTAGCCGCGAGGCGCGTCAATTGCGACCTTGCCGCTCTCCAGCACGTGGACGCGGCCGTCGGCGAGCATCTGGACCACCTCGGGATACAGGACGTGCTCAATGGCATGGATGTGCTCCTCGAGCGTGTCGACGTCCCAGCCTTCCTCGACAGCCAGCGCACGCTGGGCGATGATGGGGCCATTGTCGTAGATCTCGTTGGCAAAGTGCACGGTCACACCGGTCACCTTGACGCCGCGCGCAAAGGCATCGTCGATCGCATGCGCGCCGGTAAAGCTCGGCAGCAGCGCCGGATGCAGATTTACCACGCGGTTGGGGAACGCCGCCAGCAGGGGCGTGCGGACCATGCGCATGTAGCCAGCCATGACCACATATTCGCAGCCGCGCTCGAGCAGCTCGTGCGCAATGATCTCGTCGGCGGCAATAGGGTCGGCATAGACATCCTTGGAAAGCGTCAGCGTCTGAATGCCCGCACGCTCGGCACGCTGCAGGCCCTTGGCCGAAGGACGGCTCGAGACCACCAGCTCAATCGAAGCATTGAGCTTGCCAGCGGCGATCAGGTCGATCAGCGCCTGCAGGTTGGTACCCGAACCGCTGATGAGCACACCGATCTTGAGCGGCTCGGCCGTATCGGTGCCGGTCGGACGGGCATAGGGCACAAAGTCCAGGCCCTCGGCGGCAGCCATCTGCCCGTTAGCGCTCATCGGAGTACACGACCTTACCGGAACCCTCGACGCACTCGCCTACGCGGAATGGCTTCTCGCCCAGCGCGACCAGGGCCTCGGTAACCGCGGCCTCGTCCTCGGGGGCGACGATCAGGCACAGGCCAACGCCCATGTTGAAGGTCTTGCATGCCTCGTCGGGCGCGAGCTCGGCTTGGCGCGACACGTAGGTGATGACGGGCGGAACGTCCCAGCCCATCTCAGCGCCATTGCGGGTGACCACGGCGTCGACGTCGTCGGCGAGCGCGCGGTTGAGGTTCTCGGTAATACCGCCGCCGGTGATGTGGGCAATCGCGTGCACCGGAGCGCCGCCGCGCAGCAGCTCAAGAATCGGCTTGACGTAGATGCGCGTGGGAGCGAGCAGGGCGTCAGCGAGCGATGCGCCGCCGAGCTCCTCGAGCGGACGGCTCAGCTCCTCGGCCTTAGCGGCGGCCTCGGGCGTGCCCGGCTTAATGCCGTCGACGCCGATGACCTTGCGCACGAGCGAGTAGCCGTTGGAGTGCACGCCGGTGGAAGGCAGGCCCAGGATTACATCGCCCGGGCGGACGTTTGCGGGGTCGAGCATCTTGGGACGGTCGACGACACCCACGGTAAAGCCGGCGAGGTCGTAATCGGCGGGGGCCATGACGCCCGGGTGCTCGGCCATCTCGCCGCCCACAAGCGCGCAGCCCGCGAGCTTACAGCCATCGGCCACGCCCTTGATGATCTTTGCCATGTGCTCGGCCTCGATGTGACCGATGGCAACGTAGTCCAGGAAGAACAGCGGCTCGGCGCCCGAAGCCAGAATGTCGTTGACGCACATAGCGACCAGGTCCTGGCCCACCGTCTCGTGACGGTCCATGATCTGGGCGAGCACGAGCTTGGTGCCCACGCCGTCGGTGCCGCTGATCAGGATCGGGTCTTCCATATCCTTAAGCGCGGCAGCCGAGAACAGGCCACCGAAGCCGCCAATGCCGCCGATAACCTCGGGGCGATTGGTGTCCTTGACCATCTGCTTAATCGCGTCGACGGCGCGGCCGCCCTCGGCGGTATCGACGCCGGCATCCTCATACGTCACATGCTTGCTGTCGCTCATCTGAGCCTTCCTCTCCCATTACCGTGGCGCCGCGCGGGCGCCAAACGGTGCTCATAGTTGCGTTCATTTCGGCGCGCGCCATAACAGCACGCGCCGCCATATCAACAAAACAGCAGGTAAAACCTACCAAAATAAACCTGTCCCTTTTTGGCAGGCTTTAGGCCTCGCCGTGTTCCTCTTCCCAGCTGCGGTCGTCGTATTTCTCGACCACGGCGTCGTCGTCAAAGTGCAGCGGCTTGTCCAGGTTGCGGGGCTTAAAGCCCTCCATAAATTTGTCGCGGCCAAAGCTCTCGGGAATCGCCACGGGATAGCGGCCGGTAAAGCATGCATCGCAATAGCCGCCCTTGGGCATGACCTTCAGCAGGCCCTCGACCGAAAGGAAGGCCAGCGAATCGGCGCCAATGTACTCGCAGATCTCATCGACCGTCTTGTTGGCACTGATGAGCTGCGACTGCACGTCGGTATCGATGCCGTAGAAGCACGGCCAAATGACCTCGGGCGAGTTGATGCGAATGTGAATCTCCTTGGCGCCGGCGTTACGCAGCATCTTGACGAGCTGCACCATGGTGGTGCCGCGCACGATGGAGTCGTCGATGACGACCAGGCGCTTGCCCTCGATGTTGTCGCGCAGCGGGTTGAGCTTCATGCGCACGCCCATGGCGCGCAGCTCCTGCGTGGGCTCGATAAACGTACGGCCCACATAGCGATTCTTGATGAGGCCCTCGCCAAAGGGAATGCCGCTCTCGTGCGAATACCCCTCCGCGGGCGGCAGGCCGGAGTCGGGCACGCCGATGACCAGATCAGCCTCGACGGGCTCCTCGTGTGCCAGCTGGCGACCCATGTCGTAGCGGCAGGCGTAGACGCTCTTGCCGTTCATGATGGAGTCGGGGCGGGCGAAGTAGACCTGCTCAAAGATGCAGTTGGCAGGCTCTTCGGCTGCAGGTACGCCCTGCTCGGATACCAGGCCCTCGGCGCTGATGCGCAAAATCTCACCGGGGCGGACATCACGGACGTACTCGGCACCCACGATGTCGAGCGCACAGGTCTCCGAGGCAACGACCCAGCCGCCAGCGCGCGTGACATGGGTGGTGGCGTCGACCGTCGCGGCGTCGTCTTGCGACGGCAGCTGCGAAACGGATGCGGCATCGGCTTGGTCCAGGCCCTCGTCCACGAGCTTGCCCAGCACCAGCGGGCGAATGCCGTGCGGGTCGCGGAAGGCATAGAGCGCCTGCTCATTGATGAGCGTCATGGCGTAGCCGCCGCGCACGAGTTCCATGGTCTTACGAATGCCCTCGCGCAGATGGCCTGTACGCTGAGTAAAGTAGCCGATGAGCTTGGTCGCAACCTCGGAATCCGAATTGGAGAGGAACGGCACGCCCAGCTCGATCAGCTGGCGGCGCAGCTCGTCGGTGTTGACCAGCGTGCCGTTGTGAGCAAGCGCGATAATGACGCTGTTGATGGTAGAAAGATGCGGCTGAGAGGCTTCCCAGCTCTTGGCACCGGCGGTGCCATAGCGCACGTGGCCCACGGCCAGCTGGCCGGAGAGCGTCGACAGGTCGGCGTTGGAGAACACGCGGTCGAGCAGGCCCAGATCCTTGCGGACCATAACCGTGCCGCCGTCACCCACGGCGATTCCCGCCGATTCCTGGCCACGGTGCTGCAGCGCACGCAGGCCAAAGTACGTCAGTCGAGCCACGTCGCGATCGGGCGCCCATACGCCGAAAATGCCACATTCCTCATGCAGCTGGTCGGAGTCCGGATCATACGTCGACATGGTGTTCACCTGTCCCGCGGCACGCTCGGCCGCGCGGATGGTTTCTTGAGACATGGCATCCCCTCAGAGCCTCGTATTTTGGCGTTACCCACCTTATTATACGCACGGCAGGACAAGCACTCCCGCGCATGAACAGCGCTTTTTAAAAGCCCACCGAGCTAATAATCAGTTTTGTAGCCAAACATTTTATCGGTCTGTCCAGTGCAAGCGCCCGCGCCCCCAGATGGCCGACGTGTCCACCGTTGGGGATTACAAAGTTGCAATTGGGTCGTTTGTCCTGTCTTTTGGCAGGTCGGCGGCGTATCCTTATAACCTGCAACAAAGCGAGAAAGGTTATGTATGGATCGAAATGAACTCGACCCCAGCGTCCCCAGCGCCACCGAGGTCAAGAAGATCCCCCTGATCATTAAGGTGTACGCCGCCCTGTGCATTCTGTCCGGCGTGGGCACGCTCCCGTCGGTCGCCGCCTTTATGTGGCAGGTCATCACCGCGCTCATCACCGGCAACACCGCCGCCAAGCTCGGCGACAACACGCTCGTCGCGGTTGGACTCATCGTCGCCGGCATCATGCTCTCTGCGGCAAGTGCCGTCATCCTGATCATCTTTGGCCTGGACCTTATCAAAAACCAGCGCCGCAACGCCGCGCGCCTGTCCTATATCCTTATCGCATTTACCGTCGTTGAGCTTTTGGTCGACGTGATGCTCCAGGGTATCGGGCCGTTCTTGCTGCGCCCCGCCATCCAGCTCGGCATCCTCGTCGCGCTTTCGGCCACCGTCGACCCCACGCTTCGTCAGGAGCGCGAGCTGCAGCGCCGCCTGCAGGAGATGCTCGATCGCGACGCCGCCGCCGAGGGCATGCTCGGCCGCGATGAGACCGGCGAAGGCTACATCAAGCTCAACTACTTCAACCTGTTCTGGGTATTCTTTGTCTGCTGCGTACTCGGCCTGATCCTGGAGGACATCTGGCATATGACGGTCGACGACCCGGGCGTCTACCAGAACCGCGCCGGCATGCTGTTTGGCCCCTTCAGCCCCATCTACGGATTTGGCGCCGTACTCATGACCATGGTGCTCAACCGCTTCTACAAAAAGAACCCCATCATTATCTTTTTGGTGAGTGCCCTACTTGGCGCAAGCTTTGAGGTGTTCGTGGGCTGGTTTATGCAGACCTCGTTCGGTGTGGTCTCGTGGAACTACTCGCACATGAAGCTCTTTGGCATGCCCGACCCACTCGCCGTCCTTACCGGCGGACGCACCTGCACGGGCTTTGCCTGCCTGTGGGGCCTGGGTGGCCTCATCTGGATCAAGCTGCTGCTGCCGAGGCTGCTCAATCTCATCAACATGATTCCGTGGAAGAGCCGCTACTCCGCTACCGTCATCTTCACCATCATTATGCTGGTCGACGGCGTCATGACGCTGCAGTCGCTCGATTACTGGTACCAGCGCGTCAACGGCACGGTCAGCGATATTCCCGTTGCGCAGTTCTACGGCACGTACTTCGATAATGAGTATATGGAAAATCGTTTCCAGAGCATGACCATGAGCCCCAAGGATGCGACGCGCGTGTAGCGTCCACCGCGCCCAAAACGCAAAATGCCCGCCGGTATCACACGTACCGGCGGGCATTTTTATAAACGAGCCTTCTATCGACGTAAGCCTCTACGCCTCGCGCTCGACCTCACTCACACACTCATTTTTGATGGTGCCAACGAGCGCCTGCAGCGCATCGACCACATGCGGACGAACGTCTCCGCCAATGAGCACGAGCATGATGTCGTCGCCCACGGCAAGCTCGCCGCTTGCCAGCCACACGCGCACATAGCCGATACCAGGCATCGCGCGCGTGGCCTCGATAGCAGCCTGCACCTTCTGAGCATCGAAGCCGAACACCACGCCGCCCACCTTATGCCCAGGCGCCACGCCATCGGTCTCGACTCCGCGCACCTCGGCCTTGGGCGTCGCACGCACCACACCGTTGTGTGTCAGGTACATGCCGCAGCCAGCCGCCGAAGCATCGGCCTTAGCCTCACGCAGCCAAGCATCAACCGAAGGCATCGTTTTGCCATTCTCGAGCATCATTTCTCCCTTACCGTCCCAAATTAGCTACTCTAGGGCAATTTAGCTAATTTGGGACGGGGCTCTTTTAGCTACCCCTGGATAATCTACTCCTCGACCGGCGTGAGCACCATGACGACGCGCGTGTTGCTCAGCGACAGCGAGCGACAGGTCACGAGCGTCACGACCTTGGTTGCTGAGGCGGCGCGGTCGCCCGCATCGCTCGCCACGGCAGAGGCACCGTCGAGCATCTCGGACAGGTAGTTCTTAAGCCCGTCGTCGCCCTCAAAATTGCGCGTACGCGCCTTGGCATACGTGTCCTCAACGACCTTGGTCGCCAGCGGACGCAGCTTATAGGTGGCGTCGCGCGTGATGTAGTACACGCACTCTATGCTGTCGAACGTCGCCTGATCGGTCGTGCCCGAGATCACATTGAACATCGATCCGTCGTTCATGTGGTGACCATAGATCGTAGTCTGCTGATCCACCATGCCGGGCGCAGTGTCCTCGTAATCCAAGAAGATGGCACCCGATGCGTTGGACGTGCCATCGAACAACGTGTTGAGGTACTTGGAATTATCAGTAGCCTGCACTACGGGATAGTTAATGTTGGTGCCCGGTACGTAAATCCAACCGACGACCTCGGGATTTGTCTGGGCAAGAGCATTGAAATCGATAATCGGCACGCCGCTAGCGTCCTTATCGCTATACTGCCGTTCGATCTTTTGATACGACTCGCTCGCCTGCTTGTAGCCAATCTGCGCATTGATAAAGATGGCGGCAGCGGCAACGATCAGACCGATACCGATAATGATGAGCAGAATGGGAATGACGGACCGGCGTTTCTTGCGCGGCGGCTCGGTGTAATCCGACGGCGCGGCATGCGATGAAGACAGGGGCGGCTTCTTAGCGGTGCTATAAGACGAAGGACGATACGCAGCCGGCGTATCCTGACGACGATGGGATGTCGGCGTTACGGGACGCGGCGCGCGCGGCTGCTGAGGAGAGGATGTCCGACCCTGCTGTGCCGCACGGGCAGCACCCGGCTTCGACGGATCGGGAATCTGAGGAACCTTGAATCGTTTTCCCTGATAGTCGGACATGGCTCTCCTTATACTGCGGTGAAACGGCGGAACGCCTAGGCGTCGGCCATCTCCTGCTTCATCTTCTCGATAACCTTGCGGTACTCGGGGTCGCATGCGCCCAGAATCTGCGTGGCGTAAATGGCGGCGTTCTTGGCACCGTTGATGGCAACGCAGGCCACGGGCACGCCCGAAGGCATCTGCACCATCGACAGCAGCGAATCCATGCCGCCCAGGTCACTCGTCTTCATAGGCACGCCGATGACCGGCAGCGGCGTAAACGCAGCCACGACACCGCCCAGGTGAGCAGCCTTGCCGGCAGCAGCAATAATCACCTTGATGCCGCGGTCGGCAGCAGTCGAAGCCCACTCGTGGACCTTCGCCGGCGTGCGGTGCGCGCTCGCAATGACGAGCTCATAGGGCACACCGAGCGCCTCGAGCTCGGCGGTACAGCCTTCCATAACGCCCAGATCGGACTTGGAGCCCATGATGATCCCGACAACCGGCTTCTGATCTGCCATAAACAAAGACCTCCTGTTGAGAGCGGTGTCGCAGCGAATCCGCGACCCTTAACTACTGAGAGTAGTATAGCTGCTCCCGTCCCTGCGGTCCCCGGGTGCCCCGCGGCGGGCCGGGTTTTTATCTTCGCTCCCCTTGCTTCGCAAAGTCGCTCCGATAATAAACCCGGCCCGCCGCGGGGCACCCGGGGACCTACCGGGGATTGCTATGACGTACGTTGGCTAATTTGGGTTGGAATGAAAGGTTTGCGGAGGGTAGTGGACAGTTAGTTCAGATACGTATTTTTTGGCCGTGCCTCTTGGCGCTACTAGGGTGATTTGAAGTCACTTTGAGCCCCATAATGACCTCTATCGCCCTTATTTGAGCGTCTCCACCGGTTCGGAAAGTCAAATTCAGCCCAATCGGGCTCAGGTCGGCCTTTACACACCCTCTGAAAAATACGTATCTGAACTAACTGTCCAGCGACATTCTCGATCAACAGCAAAAGGCCTCCTGGCGAATGAAAATTCGCCAGGAGGCCCCTTACAAAACGTGGGCTCCTTCGTTCGAATGAACGAAGGAGCCCATACTCTTTTTTTAGGACAGGAGGCCGCGAGTCGGGCCACCAGCCGCCAATCAATCGCACTCGCCAAGCGAGCGGCGCAGCGTGCGCACAGCGCCAAGCAAATTGGCATCGTTGCCGTTCTGTGCTGGCTTGATGCAGGGCCTCGGTATGATGGGAAGAACGTGAGCCTGATCCATCATGCGCTCAAATGCCTCAAACAGCTCGGGACGGGCGCTGATTCCGCCGCCGACCACGATGACCTCAGGGTCGATGACCGACTGCAACCCCATCAGCATGTTGTCGAAGACCAGCGCGTATGCATCCAGACCGCGACGAGCGTCCTCATCCCCCTCTTCAATCCAAGAGAAAATCCGATATCCGTCAATATCATCGGTCGGATCAATCCCCTTCGCCGCACACACCTGGTCTCGGAGCGCCCGCCAGCTGGTGACATCACCGTACACCGACCCAAAGGTCACGGGCTTGCGCACATCGTTGCTCACAAAGCACACGGTGCCGGCGAGATTGTGCGCGCCTCGCAAGATGTGACCGTCAACAACGATGGCACCGCCGAGACCCGTACCGATCACCACCATCAACCCCAGGGAGACCCCCTTCAGCGCGCCGACGGCATATTCTCCCAGTGCCGCGCACATCGCATCGTTCTCGATGGTTACGGGAAGCCCCGTGCTCTCGCGCAAGATGCGACCGAGCGGATATCCGTCCAAACAGTGAAGGGCGCCGCCTCCCCCAACCACGCCATCGGAATCGCCTTCGGAAAAGACTCCGGGCATACTTATTCCCACACCCCTCACCCGGGCGCGATGGGGCTCGATCACCGAGCGGAACGTTTCGATAACCTGGTCGGCGGGCGAGGTGCATGTTGGGATACTTCCGTGCTCCTCAATGTGGTAGTCGGCGTTCACCACCGCCCATTTCACCTGAGTGCCGCCCGCATCTATACCGAAATAGCAGTCCATAATCTTATCCCCTGTCCCATAGGGTTAGTCCAGGTCCTCGCCGTTGCTCTCGATGACCTTCTTGTACCAATAGAAGCTGTCCTTGCGGCTGCGCGCGAGCGTGCCCTTGCCCTCGTCGTCGCGGTCGACGTAGACGAAGCCGTAGCGCTTGCGCATCTCGCCCGTGCCGGCGCTGACCAGGTCGATGCAGCCCCACATGGTGTAGCCCATGAGGTCCACGCCGTCGAGTTCCACGGCATCCTCCATGCTCTGGATGTTCTTGCGCAGGTAGTCGATGCGGTAGCCGTCATGGATGGAGCCGTCGGCCTTCACCTCGTCGCTCCAGCCGATACCGTTCTCCACGATCCAAAGCGGCTTGTGATAGCGGTCGTAGAGCTCGTTCAAGGCGATGCGCAGGCAGTACGGATCGGTCGCCCAGCCCCAGGCGTTGGTCTCGAGGTAGGGGTTTTTCACCATGCCGAAAGCGAGATTGCCGGACGCGACCTCGAGCTCCTTCTGGCGCAACGATACCGTCGAGCCTCCGTAGCACGAGAACGACAGGAAATCTGCCGGATAGGTTGCGAGAAGCTCGAGGTCGTTCTCGCCCATTTCCAGCTTGATGCCCGCGCGCTCCATCTCCCTCAAGCGATAGGCGGGATAGTGGCCGCCCACCTGCACGTCGGCATACCACAGCGCGTCACGCTCGCGTTCCATGGCGAGCAGATGATCGGCGGGGTCGGCGGAATAGGAGTAGATGGGGTTGTACGCGAGCATCTGACCCACCATGATCTTAGGGGAGATTTGGTGCGCCGACCGAACCGTAAGGGCAGACGCCACGAACTGGTTGTGCGCCGCCTGGGCCTTCGCATGGGGGCTCCCATCCGTAAGCCCGCCCGCCATGAAGCTCCCCATGCTCATCATGTTGATCTCGTTGAAGGTGAGCCAGTACTTCACCTTGCCCTGATAGTGCTTCATGACGCAGGTGGCGTAGCGCACGAACAGGTCGATGAGCTCGCGGCTCTTCCAACCGCCGTACTTGTTCACGAGCGCGAGCGGGGTCTCGTAGTGCGAGAGCGTCACGAGCGGTTCGATGCCGTACTTAGCGCACTCGTCAAACACGGCGTCGTAGAACGCTAGACCCTCGGTGTTGGGCTCAGCCTCCTCGCCCGTGGGGAAGATGCGCGCCCAGTTCATGGACAGGCGGAAGCACTTGAAGCCCATCTCGCCCATGAGGGCGATGTCCTCGGCGTAGTGGTGGTAGAAGTCGGTGGCCGTGTGGCTGGGATAGTAGTAGCCATCAACCACCGCCACCTCCAGCCCTTCAGGAAGTCCCTCCTCGCAAACCGCATACACGGGAAGCGCGCCGGTTTCCCCTGTCGCGGTATTACGCCACGTTATCTGCCGTGACACCGTATGGCTACCGCTGGTCATGGCGTCCGAGGTGTTCGGTCCTTTGCCGCCCTCTTCCCAGCCGCCCTCATACTGGTTGGCGGCGGTGGCGCCACCCCACAGGAAACCTTCCGGAAATGCCATTGGGTACCTCCTCGATCGTGAAAACATCTTCATGAAACGGGAAGACGGGCTGCATGGCAGTCCCGGCTTCCCGTCAGATAATCAGTTAGGCGCTTGCACCCATGCGTTGATAGACCGTGATGAAGCGCTCGGCAAGGATACGGAAGCCCTCAGCGCTCATGAGCTGATCCTCCGCATGCAGCAAGATGATGCGAAACGGCAGCTCCTCGCCGCTGGCCTCTTGCTGAAGCAGTTTCATGTGAGCGTCGTGGCCTGCGTTGAACACCACGTTGCCCTCGTCGATAAGTTTCCGGGCGGCCTCAAAATCACCATTCTCGGCACAGGCTATCGCTTCGAGGTAGCAGCTGCGCGCGCTCCCCACCTGAGCGACGATAGAGAAGCACGTCATTTCAAACTGATCGATCGCTTCTTGTTTGATCTCTGACATGGCTATGCCCCCAGCAACTTTCGAGCCTGTTTGAGCACGGCCTCGCCGTTCATTGTCCCATACGCTGTCATATCAATCGGCTCCACCGGACAGTTCACTTGATTCTTCACCTTGTTGAGTTCAAAGCGAACCTGCGGTCCCAGCAGGATAACGTCGCTATCCGCATATTCCGCCGCTTGGTTGACAGGGTGCGCCTCGATGGTGCACACGAAACCGTCTTTTTCAGCCGCCTGTTGCATGCGCTGTACCAGCATGCTCGTCGAAGCGCCCGCGGCGCACATAAGTACGATATGTTTCATCCTACGCTCCCAACCTCATGGAAAATGATGGTGTGAATATGAAAATCCCTATGCGGCCGATTCCTCGAGAGCGGCCTGCTCCTCTCGCAACGCCTGGCGATCAGCCATAAGGGTGAAGGGGGTATACATGAGCACCGACACCGCCAAAACCGCAACCGAGATCACCAGGCACCCGATGCCGCCCTGCATGAATGCGATGACCGGCTGGGGAAGCACCCAGGGAAGCTGAATCGTGGGATTGAACGCAGCCCCAAGACCGAGGGCGTAAAGCGCCTGGACCACGATGGCGCAGACCGGGATGTTCAGCACGAACGGGATGAAGTACGTGGGATTCAGCACGACCGGCAGACCGAACATGAGCGGCTCGGAGATATTGAAAAGCGACGGAACAAGCGCGATGCCGCGAATCGCCTTGAAGCGCTCGGACTTGGTGAAGAGCAGCGAGATGCTGATGCCCAGGGCGTTAGCCTGGCCACCGATGGCGGTGCCGAGCGCGACGACGGCCCAAGCGCCATAGGGCAGTGCCTCGCCCGCGATGATGGCCTCGGTGTTAGCAGCGCTGCAAGCCATGATTACCGGAGCGTAGAAGTTGAGCATCACGTTGGGGTGGACACCGAAGAACCAGAAGATCGACTGCAGCGAGCACACGATGATATAGGCCAAAGGAGAGGCACCAACCATCGTGACCGGCGTGCCGATCAAGGTGTTGATCATATCGAACAGGTTGCCCCACGGGGTGAAAGAAAGACCCCACTTGGCGAACCACACCGCAGTGAATAGCACGATGGCGGCAAACATCGGCGACAGCGAGTCTGCAACCATGGGCGGAACCATATCGGGGAGCTTGATTTCAAGCTTGCTCATCAAAATGGCTGTCACCTTCGGCACGATCAGGCCAAGCAGAATGGCGACGAAGATGCCGTTCGATCCCATGTACGACGTGTTGATGAAACTCGCCATGGGAATATCCTCGAACGATTGCTGCGGCATGAATGCCAAAAACACCGCGCCGCTCACGATGCCACCGGTATAACCGCTAAGGCCGCATACCTTACCCCACCTCAAACCGATGAAGAAGGAGATGTATATACCCATCATGTTCATGGTAACGGTGAGGATGGAGTTGCCGGTCGCCATGAGACCGCTCGAAACCACCCAATCGGAGAACCCCGGAATGGGGAAGTTGATGAGAATCGCGATAACCGAGACGCCAAGGGTCATGGGCAGCGTGCACATCATGCCGCCCATGAGGGCGTCGAGCATCTTGCTGTCAGCAACCTTGCTTGCCACAGGTGCGATTGTCTTATCCATTATGTTTTGGATCTTGTCGAATACCGCCATGTTTCAGCTCCAATCTTTGCAGTGAACCCTATCGATGCCCGTGTGCGGCATCTTCCCCTCTAGATAGCGCATCCACCTCTCTTCAAAATCACAACGACGTGCTTCAGGCAGTACGCCATTCAGCGTGAATTGGCGAGATTGCCCCAGCGGACGCTTACGTCAGGTCCGCGTACGTCACGAGCCCCACGTCCTGCTCTGCAAGCCATGCGGCGACATCAGGGTCGACAAGCATCGCGGCTTCCCGGATGCGGGCCTCGAGCATGGTCGAGTTATCTCGCAAGTACGCGTCGATATAACCTGGGTGAAACACCATGAGACGGCATATCCCTTCCGGTGTCGTTTCAAGCGCCTCTCGAAGCGCCGCAAAGGGATCCGCTTCATATGACGAGAAATCCTTGGGAACATAGGAAAGCACCGGCGTCGAGCGAAAGGTGACTGGCTCGCCCGGAGCACCCATCGCGAAATAGGGCAGGCCGTGACGCTCGGCAACGATCTCAAGGCCGCGGAAGAACATGGGGCTTGCGACCGCATGTCCCTCGAAGTAATCGGGCTCACGCCCGACGAGCTCAAGGAATCGCCGATACTGCGCCTCGATTTCGATAATGACCTCGTCAAGCACCACGAAGTCCTCCCCAGCCCGCGCGGCGGCGCGATATGCTGAGCTCCGCTTGAAATTGCCATCATCGTCAACGATGCTCGAGATGAGCGAGGAATCGCTGAGGGGCCTACCCGTGCAGATATTGGTGTGCTGACCCAAGCAGAGATCCTTGATTTGCAGGCGCGCCAAACCGCTTTCTGCAAGCGGCATGTTGGTCATGACGCCCACCGAGCGAATGAGCCCCGCTTGGACCGCGGCCGCTATCCCGCAATTAACACCGTCGCTGTAACCTAAATCGTCGGCGCGCAGCAATAACCGCTTCATCCGATCCTCCTCAACCGATATCTCGTCGAGCGGCAAAGCAACGAAGCGATGCCCTGTGTAGAGCCGATGCCGTGTTCCGGCGGGGCGGCAAGCTTCGTCGTCTCTTCTTGCATTAAGTATGACGCCGGCTATATCCAAAATCGGTTACATGCTGTGCCACAAGGTTGCGAGATGGCTACGCGAGTTTCATAACGTGAAACTCCGCAGGAATACCGGCATGTTTGAGCTATAGTTTGGTCAAATGAGGCCCTCTTATTCGGGCCACTGAGCATAAAGGGGACAGCCATCATGGAAAAATCCATCTCGATGGGATCGGTTGCCGAACGGTTGCTTGACTACATCGACACCGCAATGCAGCACGACACCAACTACGAGATAGCGACCACGCTGGTGAAAAACTACAGCAAGCTGAGCGAGCTCTCGATTGGAGAAATCGCCGACATGTGCTTCGTCTCGAAGGCTTCAGTGTCGCGATTCTGCCGGTTTATGGGTTTCGCTGATTTCAAGGACCTGCGCAACCAGCTTGAACATGACGTCCTCAAAACCGGGTTGTTTCCACATGCCTTTGTAGAACAGCTGTCAAACGACACGGAAGGCGCTCTGGCATCCTACCGGGAGGCGATCCTGCTCAATATCGAAACGACCGTCTCGGCGGCAAACATCGCGAAACTGCCCGCCATTGTCGATGATTTGCACGACAGCGGGCATGTCGCGTTCTTCTCCCACCACTTCCTCTGGGACGTGGGCCGCTACTTCCAAAGCAGGCTCACCATCATGAACCGCCTCATCGAGCTTTACCTCGATTATTCATCGCAGCTCGCCTGCGCGCAATCGCTCACCAAATCCAGCCTCGCCATCATTTGCAGCATAGGGGGAACATACCCCATTCGTTATCCAGAAATCGTCAACGCACTCGCCGCCTCCGGCTGTCGTCTTCTCGTCATCACACAAAACACCTCAAGCGCCTACTGGAACCATGCCTCCTGCATACTGAGCTGCGGAGTGACCAACAACATCGACACGGGCAAGTTCGGTGCGCTTGCCGCCATCGACTTGATAGTCATGGAATACCTGAGGCGTTATGGAGCCGATTCCGGTACTGGCGAGTAATCTCGTCGGACCACCGACGCTCAGCAGGGCAAGCCGTTTTCTCTAATCACGTCCTGATACCAGAAGAAGCTGTCCTTCCTGAAACGAGCGCATTGCTTCGCATCGGTTTCCGTGCGATCGACATACAGAAGGCCGTAGCGCTTAGTGAACCCCTGATGACTTGAGCATAGATCCATGAGGCTCCAAACGCAGTAGCCGAAGACGGGATAGCCTTCGCGAATGAGCTCCTCGACCTCGCCCAAATGTCGTGAAAGGTATTCGATGCGCACGGCATCATGCACCCTGTTCTCCTCGTCAAGTGACTCGGAAAGCGCCATGCCGTTCTCCGTGACGATCATCGGAAGCTGGTAGCGATCGTAGAGCTTGCGCATGCCCACGCGAAGCCCAAGGGGGTCGATGCCGTTCGACATCCACTCGGTCGGCGCGATCGCAGGGTTATCGCAGAGTTCGAAATCCCCGCCCGACCACGGAGGGAACCGGTCGAAGCGGATGGGCTCCGTGCGCTCATGCGCACAATTGCTGAAATAGTAGTTCACCCCAAGAAAATCGGGCCTCGTCGCGACCAGGATGTCGTGGTCCCCGCACTCAACAACAGGGTAGAAACCTTCGCGCTCCAGGTAATAGCGCGCATAAGGCGAGATGTCGCCGCGCACACTCAGGTCGAGCAGGTAGTTCTGCATCATCTCCTCGGCGTTCATGGCCGCAAGCACATCCGCCGAAGCGCTCGTCCGCGGGTTGACCACCTGCATGGCGACAACGGGGCCGATCTGCGCATCGGGGTCGATCTGTCGCAGGCACGCGATGGCGCGATGCTCGGCAAGAGCGACATGATAGCTCATCTGGTAGGCGTTCTTCTGCCGTTGGCGCGGATCGGTTTCGGTGTCACCCGTGTTGCTGGGCGCGGAGGTCGCAATTAGCTGTTCATTCACGGTAACCCAGCGCTTGACGCGCCCCTTGAAGTGCGTGAAGCAGATTTCGGCATAGCGCACATAGAAGTCGATCATCTTACGGCTCTTCCAGCCGCCGAAGGCCTCGACCAACGCACTCGGACATTCGAAGTGATACAGGGTGACCAAGGGCTCGATCCCTCGCTCCAGCAGGTAGTCAATCAGCTGGTCATAAAACGCCAAGCCCTCAGGATTGGGATCCCCCGAGGCATCGGGCATGATGCGGCTCCAAGCGAAACCCATCCGGTAGACCTTGATGCCGAGCTCGGCCATGAGGTCGACATCCTCACGCCGGTGATGATAGTGGTCCGAGGCGATCTTGTTATCGGCGATGCCGGGACGCCCCGGGCCGCGATCGGTGGTTGCCGGACCTTTGCCTCCTTCATCATACCCACCCTCAACCTGAAAAGCGCTGGTGGAAGCACCCCAGAGGAAACCTTCGGGAAACCGGTGCTGAGTCATGAGTTCAACCTCTCGTCACGGATGTCACTTCTTGCAACTCCCGTTATAACGGATGTACGAACCAAAGCCTGTTACTCATTCCCGGGCAATGTTTCACGATTTGAAAACGGCCGTGCCATCATGCACCGCAAACTCTAAAGAACATGCCGTCGCGAAGGCCAAGCCTCATGCCCGCCACCGTCACGTGCCGGCGCCGCACACCGCCAAGCCGCTACTCCCCGTCGCGGAAGGTCAGGAGGTCGCGGTAGTCCGTGTCGCGCGTGCTGCCCGTCTTCGAGAACGGGTTCACCGAAGCAGGACACCTCATCCTCAAGATCTACCTCCTCGACGAAACCAAGGTCGATTTAGGAGACGCAACGTTACTACAGCGCAGGGAAAACGGCCCGCCGAATAAAATCGGATCGATCCCCCGTCTTTCGGTCGATTGCCACCACCATGGATGCCGGAAAGCGCACGGTAACTGCAACAAGCGGCTCATCAGCAACAACGCCAGGCCTGACATGGATGCGCTCAAGACGACCCGTCCAAGTCTCTTGCTCAAACTCTACGCTCTCGCGCTCGATATCTTCGTCTGTCAGGACCGATCCATCAGCTAGTTTGTACTCAGTCATTATCTAGAACCTCCCTCTCAGACAAACCATGCTTGAGAGCATTGCGGTGGACAATTGCCATGGAAGTATCCTCTCCTCCAGGCAGAGTTTGTCATACTCATTGCATGACAAACTCTGCCTTGATACGTTCCCCACCCCATGCTCATCGGCAAAGCTCAAGGCCATAAGCGAAATAAGCTTCTAACACCGAACAATTCCTACCGCTACCCATCAGACCTCTCCAGCAACATCCGTAAGTCATCGATGGGCGGCAGAGCATCGAGCAACTCTCGTGGCATATCCTTCGACGTCTTATAGGTGGCCACACCCATGGGTTTTGTGAAGTCTTGGATCACATAGTCAACAAATCCCTTGTCCATGTCTTTGCAAAGCACAAGGCCTATGGAGGGATTCTCGTGCTCGCGACGCTCAAAGTCGTCCAGGATGCGTAGATAGCCAGAGAGCTGGCCGAGATAGGCCGGCTTGAAGGGGCCGCTCTTGAGCTCGACTGCAACTAAACAGTTGAGGTCGCGGTTGAAGAACAGGAGGTCGATGTACTGATCGATGCCAAAGGCGTCGAGATGGTACTGGTTTCCCACAAACGCGAAGGCTCGACCGAACGTCATGATGAACTGCTTGATATTCTGCACGATGCCTTGCTCTAACACGCGCTCGTCGACATCCTCCGCATCGCGCACCCCGAGTTCCTCAATATTGATAAAGTCGAGCAGATACTCGTCCTTGAACGTGGCGATAGCGCGCAGCGCCTGCTGACCCTTTGGCAGCGTTGAGAGGAAGTTGTTGGAGACCTCTCCTTGATGATGAAAGTCGTCCGCCTTCAGCGAGCGTTTGAGCGCCTCCACACTTAAGTGCTCAAATGCGCACTTGTGAATGTAGAAGAGCCGCTCGTCAAGGGTCTTAGCACCTGCAAGGATATACCGATGATGGGTAAACCCAATCGCTAAAAAATCATCGAGAGAACATGTGTTTGAATTCGGCACTTGCAAGTGACGAATTTGCAGAAGGCCACCGTCTGAAGATTCGTCACTCACGAGTGACGAATCGAGAAACGCCTGTTCATCGCCCGGAGCAGACCAAGCTTCAAAGAAGATTCGCATATATTTGAGACTTGTTGTGGAGAAGCCCCTGAGTCCTGGCAGCTCCTTCCGCAATTGTTCGCTGATGGTTTTGAGCGCGTTGGTTCCCCACGTGCCATTGCGCGTGTTGGCGGAGACGTAGCCTCCCACGGCGAAATAGAGCTGCAGCTGCTGAGCGTTGGCGCTCTTCGCCGCAGCATACTGCGCACGCAATATCGCCGTCTTGATGGTCTGAACTTCCTCACGATAGCCCGTAATCTCTGACATCATGGCGTTCTCCTCTTCTTACGAACTTGTGTTCCATGACGCGTTCTATGCTATCAACGCGTGCGGACACAAAATTGCGCGTACCATAGAGGCGTTTTCTGCTTCGCCTCGTTTGGGAGATGTATGTCCAAACCCTCATCCGCACTCGACGCCAGCTCTTGCGATGTTTACGCCGACTCCGCGCGCCACCCTCTCACGCGCACATGGTGCGTAGCTGCGCTCGCCCTCATCTGCTGCGCGCTCTGGGGCAGTGCGATCCCCTGCATCAAGATCGGCTACGAGCTTCTCGGCATCCAAAACGGCGACGTACCATCGGAGTTTCTCTTCGCTGGCGTGCGCTTTATGCTTGCCGGCGCTATCGCACTTGCCGCTGCAGTCATAACAAGACGTCGCTTGCCTCGCGTCTCACGCACGGGATGGCCACTCGTTATCAGACTCTCGCTTGCCCAAACTATCGTGCAGTACGCCTTCTTTTATATCGGCGTTTCAAACGCTTCGGGTGTGCGCGGCTCAATCGTCAACGCTATGAACACGTTTCTCTGCGTGTTGATGGCAGCGCTCGTGTTCCGGCAAGAACGGCTCACTGCGCGCAAAGTCCTCGGCTGCGCTATAGGTTTTACCGGAGTCGTTATCGTCAACCTCACCGGTGGCGATAGCGGCGGCGCCGTCACGCTCACAGGCGAGGGCTTCATCCTTATTGCCGCTGTCTCCTACGCTGTCTCGTCTGCCCTCATCCACACCTACTCCCAGCGCGAGGACCCCGTGGCGCTCAGCGGCTACCAGTTTATCAGCCCTAGTCATCGCGCAAAGCCCTTCGGCAGCACACGGTGCAGCCGAGTCACCGTGTGCCGGGGCGGGAAGGCGGACCTTTCTCTCGGAAAACTTCGCGAAGCCCAGTTTCCGAGAGAAAGTGTCCGGCTGCCGCCCCGGCCGACCAGGTCACACTACATCGCGTACTGCGGCAGGTCCTGCAGGGCGATGACGTCCATACCCATGTCGTTGGCGCTGCCGTGACCCTGCTGGTCCTCGCGCACCGCCTCGATGGCACTCACGTATGTGTTGGCAGCGGACATCGCGGTCACGCAGGTCACGCCGCGGCGCACCGCCTCGGTACGCAACAGATAGCCGTCGCCACGCGAACCCGGGCCGTACGGCGTGTTGATGATCACCGCAATCTTGCCATCGGCGATAAGGTCGCCGATATTGGGACGCTCGCCGTCATGCGGGCCGCTGATCTTTTCCACGATTTCGCACGTCACATTGCCGCCGCGCAGCACGCGCGCCGTACCCTCGGTAGAGCAGATATCAAAGCCAAGGTAGCGCAGGATACGGGCGACCGAAAGGATGTGGCGCTTGTCGCGGTCGCACACGCTAATGAACACCTTGCCGCAGCTCGGGTCGGGCAGCTTGTAGTCAATCGCCAGCTGCGTCTTGGCATATGCCTCGGGATAGCTCTTGGCGATACCCATGACCTCGCCCGTCGACTTCATCTCGGGCCCCAGGATAACGTCGGCTCCCGGGAAACGACCCCAGGGCATAACGGCTTCCTTCATGCAGAACCAGTCCAGCTGACGCTCGTCGCTCGGCAGGCCCAGGCTCGCGATGGAATCGCCCGCCATGATACGCGCCGCGCACTTGGCCAGCGGCACGCCGGTGGCCTTGGAAATGAACGGCACGGTACGGCTGGCACGCGGGTTAGCCTCGATCACGTAGACGGTCTCGCCCTTGATGGCATACTGCACGTTGACCAGGCCGCGGACTCCCAGCGCCATCGCGATGCGGCGCGTAGTCTCGCGGAGCTTCGCCTGCAGGCTCTCGCTAAAGCTAAACGGCGGAATGCACGTCGCGGAGTCGCCGGAGTGGATACCGGCCTCCTCGATATGCTCCAGGATACCGCCGATGTAGACCTCCTCGCCGTCGCACAGGGCGTCGACATCGGACTCGATCGCACCCTCCAGGAAGCGATCCAGATACACCGGGTAGTCGGGGCTAATGCGCGCGGCCTCGGCCATGTAATCGCGCAGATGCTCGGCATCGTAGGCGATCATCATTCCGCGGCCGCCCAGCACGTAGCTCGGACGCACCAGCAGCGGGTAGCCGATGTGCGCGGCCACGGCCTCGGCCTCCTCAAACGAGGTGGCCTGACCCGCCGGCGGATACATAATGCCCAGCTTGTCGAGCAGAACGGCAAAACGCTCGCGGTCCTCGGCAAAATCAATAGCATCGGGCTTGGTGCCCATGATGTTCACACCGCTCTCCTCGAGCATGCGCGCCAGCTTAAGCGGAGTCTGACCGCCGAGCGTCACCACGACGCCGTCGGGACGCTCAACGTCGATAACGTCCATGACGTCCTCGTAGGTGAGCGGCTCAAAGTACAGGCGGTCGGACGTGTCGTAGTCGGTCGAGACAGTCTCGGGATTGCAGTTGACCATGATGGTCTCAAAACCGCGAGCCGCCAGCGCATAGCTCGCATGCACGCAGCAGTAGTCAAACTCGATACCCTGACCAATACGGTTGGGGCCGGCGCCCAGGATCATCGCCTTGGGCTTGTCCGCCGGCGTGGTCTCGTCGGGGGCAACGCACTTCTTGGCATCCGGGCTCGTGCGGTAGATGTTCTCGTACGTCTTGTAGTGGTACTCCGTGGCGCTCGAGAACTCCGCAGCGCAGGTATCGACCGTCTTCATGCTGGGAACCACGCCCAGACCCTTGCGGTAGGCGCGCACAAAGCGCTCGTCCGAGCCGGTCAGCGCGGCAATCTCGGCATCACTCGTGCCATACTGCTTGAGCAGGCGCATCGCGTCGGCGTCAATGTCCTCCACACGCAGGCCGCGGATGCTCTCCTGGACCTGCACCATGTCGTTGATGCGGTTGAGGTACCACGGATCGATGCCGCAGATGGCATGGATCTGGGCGATGTCCCAGCCGCGGCGCAGGGCCTCGACCACAAAGAAGATGCGGTGCTCGGTCGGGGTTGCCACGGCTTGGGCGAGCTCATTGTCGCTCAGCTTATCGGCACCCTCCTTGCCACCGACACAAATACCCTGGTGTCCATCCTCCAGCGAGCGCATGGCCTTGCCAAAGGCTTCCTCGAAGGTGCGGCCGATCGCCATAATCTCGCCCACGGCCTTCATGCGCGTGGTGAGCGTGGGGTCGGTACCCTTGAACTTCTCGAAGGCAAAGCGCGGCACCTTGACCACGCAGTAGTCAATCGTGGGCTCAAAGCAGGCAGGCGTTGCTTTGGTAATGTCGTTGACGATCTCGTCGAGCGTATAGCCAACGGCCAGGCGCGCGGCGGCCTTGGCGATGGGAAAGCCCGTGGCCTTGGAGGCCAGTGCGGACGAGCGGCTCACGCGCGGGTTCATCTCGATGACGATCAGGCGGCCGGTCTGGGGGTTCACGGCAAACTGCACGTTGGAGCCGCCGGTCTCGACGCCGATCTTCTCCAAGATGGCGAGCGAGGCGACACGCATGCGCTGATACTCAAGGTCGGAGAGCGTCTGCGCCGGCGCCACGGTAATGGAGTCGCCGGTGTGCACACCCATGGGGTCGAGGTTCTCGATAGAGCACACGATGATGCCGTTGCCGGCGTGGTCACGCATGACCTCCATCTCATACTCTTTCCAACCCTCGATGGATTCCTCGACCAGCACCTCGTGGGCAGGCGAGAGCTCAAGGCCCTGGCTCACGATGGAGACGAGCTCCTCGTGGGTATGCGCGATGCCGCCGCCGGCGCCACCGAGGGTAAAGCTCGGACGCAGCACGCAAGGATATCCCACGCGCTCGGCGATAGCCTCGGCGTCAGCCACGCTGTAGGCATAGCCCGAGCGCGCGACCTCCAGGCCAATCTCGGCCATTGCCTCGTTAAAGAGTTTGCGGTCCTCGCCGCGCTCGATGGCGGCAAGGTCGCAACCGATCATCTCGACGCCGTACTTGTCCAGCGTGCCGTCTTTCGCCAGCTCGACGGCGGCGTTCAGACCGGTCTGGCCGCCCAGCGTGGGCAGCAGCGCGTCCGGGCGCTCTTTCTTGATCACGCGCTCGATAAACTCGGCGGTGATGGGCTCGACATAGGTGCGGTCGGCAAGACCCGGGTCGGTCATGATAGTCGCCGGGTTGGAGTTGACCAGGATGACCTCAAAGCCATCCTCCTTGAGCACCTTGCAGGCTTGGGCGCCGGAGTAGTCGAACTCGCAGGCCTGGCCAATGACGATGGGACCCGAACCAATAACGAGGATACGCTTGATGTCAGTACGTTTCGGCATGTTTAAAACCTCCTAGAGAGGCTGACTCAATGTTTTGGAAAAGTCAGCGAGGGTGCAGCTGGTGCATCAGGTTGCCGTAATGCGAGGGCGCGCTGGGCTTATGCCCGCGCGTCCGAAGCAGAACGGCAAGATGATGTGCCAGATGCAGCCGCAGCGTCGATCGGTCCGCCGTTCGGCAGAACGGCGGAACCATCGTCGGCGAAATTCCAACCGGCAAGGCGGTCCTTCGCGGTGTCGATGTCCAGGTAGTTCTCCTCGCCGTCCATGAGTCGCGTAAAGGCGGTAAAGAGATAGTGGGCATCGGTGGGGCCAGGCGAGGCCTCGGGGTGGTACTGGACCGAGAAGCACGGGGCGTCGAGCAGCTGGATGCCCTCGGCGGTGCCGTCGTTAAGGTTCACATGCGTCAGGCGAATGCGGCCAAAGCGCTCGTTCATCACGACCGGCGCGATGCCGCGGCGCACCCAGACGCGCAGATCTCCATCGGCCGCATGCTCGGTCTCGCCGCCGGAAAGTTCGGGGACAAGCTTGCCCAAGCTGGGGCACAGCAGGCCAAAGCCATGATTTTGCGCGGTGATCTCCACGCAACGGCTTACCAGGTTCATGACCGGCTGGTTGCCACCGCGGTGACCGAACTTAAGCTTTTCCATCTGGGCGCCGCAGGCCAGGCTGATCATCTGATGACCCAGGCAAATGCCAAAGACCGGCACCTTGCCGATCAGCTGCTGCACCTGCTCATAGGTCTCCACCACGGCGTCGGGGTCGCCGGGGCCATTGGACAAAAAGACACCGTCGGGATTCATGTCGAGCACCTGCTGGGCGGGCGTATCCCACGGCACGACGGTAAGGTCGCAGCCGGCGCGGACGAGACCCTCCAGAATGCCGCGCTTGACACCGCAGTCATACGCGACCACTTTGTGACGGGCAGGAGCGGCAGCCGCAAGCGCAAAGTCATGCGTGGCAGGCAGGTCGGCGGCCACAAACTCGTGAGGCGCGGGGCAGCTCACGGTCTTGACCAAATTCTCGCCCACCAGCGTGGGCGCTGCGGCCAGACGCTCGGCAAGCTCGTCGACGTCGAAGATCTCGGTCGAGATAATGCCCATTTTGGAACCATTGTCGCGCAGATGGCGCACCAGAGCGCGGGTGTCGACACCCTCGATAGCGACGATGCCGTGAGCGCGCAGGTACTCCGGCACACTGACGGCCGAACGCCAGTTAGAAGGCGTGGTGCACATGTCGCGGACGATCATGCCGCGCATGGCGGGAGCGCTCGCGGGGCGAGCGGTATCGCCGGGGAAGGCCGACTGGACGTCGGTCTCGTCGATGCCGTAGTTACCGATCTGCGGATAGGTCATGGTTACGATTTGGCCGGCATAACTCGGGTCGGTCATAACCTCAAAGTAGCCCTCGAGCGAGGTATTGAAGCAGACTTCGCCGGTCGCGGTGCCCTCGGCGCCGCATGCACGTCCATAAAAAATGGTCCCATCCTCAAGATACAGGATGCAGGGACCGCAGGTGCCCTTGCTGGTTTTGGCCAGCATACGCTGGCAAAGCTCGCTGGGCGCGAAGGTGCGGGCGGCAGCGCCCGCGGTATGGTTGTTCGCCATAGTTCTCCTTCCCGGTCTCACAGGACCGGCTTAAAGGTGTGTAGTTAGGCCTCGAGGTATTCTAACCGCAAGCATCACTTATGGCGTTAATTTCATAGAATTGTTTACAAAATGATAATTATGACTCCCCATGCATAATGATTCACAACCGCCATCGGGTAGTCTTTTTGGGACGGGGCTATTTTAGCTGCCTCGGCTGCTAGCGCTAGCGTTTTGTCTGATTGACGGCCGAGGTAGCTAAAATAGCCCCGTCCCAAAAAGACTACCCAGAAAAATCATCCCGCGTGGGCTTGTGGCTCACGCGGGATGATGGCCTCCTACTTTTTCTTGTCCTGTTCCAGCAGATCGGACGGTGAGCGATCGGGCTTGCCGCCGCGGAAAATCTCGCGACCATGCAGACGATGTTCCAGGTCACGTTCGGCCTTTTCCTCGTCAATCTTGGTCTGGCTCACCACCGGGTCCTCAATCAACGACGACACCGAGTTCACCTGCTTCTGAATGCGCTCGGCGATGGTGTCATCCATACTCACGATGCGCATCTTCCAGTCGATACTCGTGGCGTTGGATGAGCTCTTGGTCCATACGAACGTCAGAATGGCGCTCTGGTGGCCCTGGGCGGGAAACATGCCAAAGAAGGAATCGTGCTGAATGTTGCTATCTTCGTCGATATAGGCGTGCACGTTATACACCACGCGGTCAATCTTATCGTTGAGCAGCGCGTTGGTCGCAAGTGCCGCGGCCTGAATCTGCCCGTTGGACAGCAGTTCGAGCTCGTTGGCAGACGATGTGTCCAACACCGTTACCTCGACCGTGCCCGTACGCTCATCGGCCTCGTCGACGGAAAAGTCGAGCGGAAACTGCGTAAAGCCGTTGCCCCACTCAAGGCCGCCCTTCAGCGCCGTCGAAACGGTATCGACCGAAACGCTCTCGGACAGATTGGCGGTATTCAGACGGCGCATCACGCCGTAGCCGATCTGCATGCCCACGATCAGCACCAAAATACCGATGACCACGGCCATCGCGGTCTTCGTAATGGTATGGCTCACCTGCGAGCCCGAAGGATCGTCCTCGGACAGCGGGTCGATATGTTTTGCCTGGCTCGCGCGGTCCTCGCTGCGCAGCTGCGCTAGCGCCGCTTTGTCACCGCGCTTGGCCGCAGCCTCCTTCTCGCGCATGCGCTCGGTACGCTTTTTGGCAAGCGTAGGATCCAAGACGCCGGATGCATCGATTTCGGAGAATAACTCCGTCACCTCTTCCGGAGTCAAAGGGTTCTTATCAGCCATAAACTTCCTGTCATACCAATCAGTCGAGCTCGTGCGCACGCGCACCTTCGAACTGCATTCGATAGTAACGGGCATAGGTGCCGCCACGGGCGAGAAGCTCCTCGTGCGTGCCACGTTCCACAACGCGACCATGCTCAACGGTCGCAATCTCGTCAGCATGCTTAATGGTCGAGAGGCGGTGGGCGATGATAATCGTGGTGCGGCCGCGCGCCAGCTCTTCGAGTGACTCCTGCACCGCCTCCTCGCTCTCGTTATCCAAAGCACTCGTCGCCTCGTCCAAGATCAGGATCTTGGGGTTCTTGAGAAACACGCGCGCGATGGCGACGCGCTGCTTCTGTCCGCCCGAAAGACGGCTGCCGCGCTCGCCCACGACCGTGTCATAGCCCTGCGGCAGCGACTCGATAAAGGCATCGATGTTGGCGCGACGGGCGGCTTCGGCGATCTCTTCTGCCGTGGCGCCCGGTTTGCCGTAGGCGATATTCTCGCCAATCGTTCCATCGAACAGATACACGTCTTGCTGCACCAGGCCGATGGCACGACGCAGGCTCTGCTGTGTCACATCGCGCACGTCCTGGCCGTCGATGCTAATGGATCCGGCGGCCACGTCATAAAAGCGCGGTAGCAACGAACAGGTCGTGGACTTGCCACCGCCCGAAGGGCCAACCAAAGCGATGGTCTGACCAGGCCTGATGGACAGGTCCATATGGTTGATAACGGGACGCTCGTCGGCATCGCCCTCGCCCAGCTCAACATCCTCGTAGTTAAAGCACACGTCGTGATACTCCACGGCGCCGGCGGTCACCTGCAGATCCGTAGCGCCCGGCTTGTCCTGGATATCCGGCGCGGTCGAGAGCACCTCGTCCATACGCTTAAAGCCGGCGATAGCCTTCTGATACATCTCGGCGGAATTGACAAGCGTCTCGAGCGGCGTGCAGAACAACGAAATGTAGAGCGCAAACGTCGCCATATCGACTGCTTGCAGCTCGCCCTGAGCCACCAGCCAACCGCCGAGCAGCACCACGATCACGTAGAGCACGCCCGAGAGCAGGCCATACGTCGCGGTATAGACGCCCATGGCGTGGTACATGTTCTCTTTGGACGAAAGGTAGCCATCGTTAGAGGCACGGAACTTGGCGCGCTCGGTCTCCTCGTTGGCAAAGCTCTTGACTACGCGCATGCCCGCCAGCGAATCCTGCAGTTGTGCATTGATGCCGCTGATCTTTTTGCGGTTGTCGCTAAAGACCTCGCGCATACGCATGTTCTGCCAAAACATGATGACCGCAAACACCGCCGTCACCACGGCCATGGCAAGCGCCAACACCGGGGCGATGGTAAAGAGGATCACAAACGAGCCAATGATCTCGATGCCGCAGATGATGATCCACTCGGGCACGTGATGCGCCGCCTCGCAGATATCGAACAGGTCGTTGACCACGCGGCTCATCATGTCGCCCGAGCTGTTGCGGTCGAAGTACGCAAAGCTAAAGCGCTCATACTGGTCAAACAGGTCCTCGCGCATCTTGGACTCCATGCGCGCGCCCATCACGTGACCCCAATAGCTCACAAAGTAGCGGCAGGCACAGCGGACGGCATACATCAGCACCAAGCCCACCGCGATCATACCGAGCGCCTGCATAATGGCAGCCTGACCCTGGGTAAACAGCCCACCGGTCAGATTGCGCAGAATAATAGGAAACGCCAGGTCAATGGCGGCAAGCACCAGGGCGCAAACCGTATCGGCAACAAGAAGCCCCATCTGGGGCCTGTAATACGACAAAAAACGCTTCAGCATAATCACCTTACGCGGTTTTACCAAACCGCGTTTCGTCTCGACGCTGCAAGTGCCCCATTTGGACAATCTGGCCTTCAATCGTCGGTCGCGTATATCCATACGCTTCCCTCCTCTTTTAGGCCACCTCGTCTCAAATGGAGCACTTTCGCTGACTTACACAAACCAGCGAGGTCATAACCCCGCCTCAACAAAGTAACCGCTCGCTACAGTTCGGCTCCACCAAGGCGATGCGCGATGCTATCGCAGGCGAGTGCGCCCACGACGGTCTTGGCGTCTTCGATCTTACCGTCGAGTACGGCGTCGATCAGCTCGTGCAGCGGCACCAGGTCCACGTTGACAAACTCGTCATCGTCGGGATTAGGCGCGTCGAACTCGAGCTTGGTGGCCAGGTAGATGTGAATGATCTCGTCGCAGAAGCCGCAGGTCGTGACAATCGACGTCAAAAAGCGAATGCGACCGGCCCTAAAGCCCGTCTCCTCGTGCAGTTCGCGCTTGGCGCAATCGAGCGGATCCTCGCCCGGGTCGAGCTTGCCGGCGGGAATCTCGACCGTCACGCGGTCGATGGCGGTGCGGTACTGACGCACCAGCACAATCTTGCCGCTCTCGGTCAGCGCCACAACGGCCGCCGCACCCGGATGGCGAATGATGTCGCGGGCGCTGCGGTGGCCGTTGGGCAGCTCAACCTCAAGACGGTGGACGTCGAGGATCTTGCCCTTCCAGGCGCACTCCTCCGAAAGAATCTTCTCGTGTAGCTCGGCATCATGCGGGTCGTCATCGCCCAGCACAAGCACCGGCTCGTCAGCAACCTCGCCGCCAGGCTCGCCCTCGGCGTGCCCATACACGCGGCTGTCCTCCTCGACGATCTGCGCGTCCACGAGCTCTTCGTTCTTATCGTCCATCCGTCTCATTCCTCTCGGATTTTAGGCATCCCAGGCGTCGCGGCCGCGCAGCGCGCGCAGACCAATGTCGTGACGCAGGGTCTTGCCCTCAAAATCGATCTTCTCGCAGGCCTCGTAGGCAAGGTTGCGAGCGTTCTCGAACGTGTCGCCCAGCGCGGTCACGGCGAGCACGCGGCCGCCGTTGGTCACGAGCCGGCCGTCCGCCACGGCGGTGCCGGCGTGGTACACCGTCACGTTCTCAATGGCCTCGGCTTCGGCGATACCGGTGATGACCTTGCCCTTCTCGTAGCTGCCGGGGTAGCCCGCACTCGTCAGGACAACGGCCACGGCCCACTCGTCGCGCCAGTCGAGCTCAATCTGATCGAGCTCGCAGTTGGCGCAGGCCAGCATGACCTCGACCAGGTCGTTCTTAAGGCGCGGCAGCACGACCTGCGTCTCGGGGTCGCCAAAGCGAGCATTGAACTCCAGCACCTTGGGGCCGGCGGGCGTGAGCATAAAGCCGCCGTACAGGCAGCCGCGGTAGTCGATGCCCTCGGCAGCAAGCTCGGCAACGGTCTGCTCCATGACCTTCACCATGGTGGCGTGCTCCTCGTCGGTCACGATGGGCACCGGGCTGTAGACACCCATGCCGCCGGTGTTGGGGCCCTTGTCGCCCTCGAGCGCACGCTTGTGGTCCTGCGAGGTGGCCATGGGGCGCACGGTCTTGCCGTCGGTAAAGGCAAGCAGCGAGCACTCGGGACCGGTCAGCATCTCCTCGATGACCACGGTGTTGCCGGCATCGCCAAAGGTGCCGCCAAAGCACTCTCGCACGGCCTCCTCGGCCTGCTCAAGTTCGGTCGCCACGATAACGCCCTTGCCCGCGGCAAGGCCGTCGGCCTTGACGACCAGCGGGGCGCCCTGCTCGCGCACGTAGGCGAGAGCCGAAGCCTCGTCGGTAAACGAGCCGTAGGCTGCCGTCGGGATACCGGCGCGCTCCATAAGCTGCTTGGAGAACAGCTTGGAGCCCTCCATCTGAGCGCCCTCGGCACCCGGGCCAAAGCACGGAATACCCGCCGCACGCACGGCGTCGGCCACGCCCGCCACGAGCGGAGCCTCGGGGCCAATTACCACGAGTCCGCATCCGTGGCTCTGCGCAAACGCCGCCACGGCCGCAGGATCGCAATCGTCGAGAACAACGTTCTCGCCACAGCTCGCGGTGCCGCCGTTACCCGGCGCGATGTAGAGCTTGCCGGCGCGCGGTGATGCTGCGAGCTTCGCTGCCAAAGCGTGCTCACGGCCGCCGCTGCCCAACAACAGGATGTCGATGGTTTGAGTGTCCGCCTTCAAGGGTGCCTCCTCTATGGATGAATGGCCCGCTCCGCGCGAGCCCTTTGCAAGCAAATATACCCCTCGGCCGCCCACTTGGGCTGCAAAGGGGTATATCGCAATAACCAAATGGTCCCGATTACTTCCAGAATCGGTTGATGATCTGCTCGCGACCAGCGCCAACGCCAATAAACGTCACGCGGGTGTGTGCCAGATCCTCGATAAACGCCACGTAGTCCTGGGCCTCCTGCGGCAGCTCGTCAAAGCTGCGGCAGCCGGTAATGTCGCACTTCCAGCCAGGGAGCTCCTCGTAGACGGGCTTGGCATTCTCAAAACGCACTTGGTGCTCGGGCACGCTCGTATAGCGCTCGCCATCGACGTCGTAGGCGACGCACACCCTGATGGTGTCGAAGGCCGAAAGCACGTCGAGCTTGGTCAGGGCGATATCGGTGAGGCCGTTGACGCGCGAGGCGTAGTTGGCGATGGGGCCGTCGAACCAGCCGCAGCGACGACGGCGACCGGTGGTCACGCCGTATTCATAGCCCTCCTCGGTCAGCGTGTGACCGGCCTCGGACTCATAGGAAAGCTCGGTGGGCATGGGGCCCGAACCGACGCGGGTGATATAGGCCTTCATGACGCCCAGCACGCGGTCGACATTCTTCATGCCCACGCCGGAGCCGGTGATGGCGCCGCCGGCGGTGCAGTTGGAAGACGTCACGTACGGATAGGTGCCGTGGTCGATGTCGAGCAGCGTCGCCTGGGCGCCCTCAAACAGCAGGTCCTTACCCTCATCGATCATGTTGTTGAGCAGCAGGCTCGTCTCGGTGATGTAGGGACGCAGGCGCTCGGCCATGGGCAGGTACTCGTCACAAATCTGGTCCACGGTGTAGGTGGGCAGGTTGTAGATGAGCTCGAGCTCGGGGTTCACGCGGGCGAGAGCGGTCTCCAGCTTGTCGCGGAACAGCGCCTCGTCCAGCATGTCCTGCATGCGCAGGCCAATGCGGGCCATCTTGTCCTGATAGCACGGACCGATGCCGCGCTTGGTGGTACCGATGTTCTTCTTGCCGAGCTTCTGCTCAAAGGCGCCATCCAGATCGATGTGGTACGGCATGATGACATGCGCGTTGCCGCTAATCTTGAGGTTCTTGGTGGTGATGCCGTCGGCCTCGAACATGTCGATCTCCTCAAGGACAACCTTGGGGTTAACGACGCAGCCGTTACCGATTACCGACACGTGGTCGGAATACATGATGCCGGAGGGCACCTGGTGCAGGCCGTACTTCTTGCCGTTGACGACGATGGTGTGGCCGGCGTTGTTGCCGCCCGAGTAGCGCACGACGGCATCGAAGTCGCCGGCGACCAGGTCGCAAATCTTACCCTTGCCCTCATCGCCCCACTGGGCACCGACCAAAACGGTTGACGGCATGTTTACTCCTTACATTCATGGACTGTCTACGCGCCGCGTCGGCACGCAGAAGCACAAAACATTCCCAGTATACCCGTGCAACGGGCGCCTGTCCTACTCCTCGGCATGTGCCCCATCAAGCTCATAGAACTTGGTGGATGCCGGCAGGAACATCAGGTCGACGTCGCCGATCGGGCCCGAACGGTTCTTGGCCACGACGATACGCGTAACGCCCTCGTCGGGTCGATCGTCGCGTGAGGCTTCGGCCTCGTCGGCGGAGCGGTCCAAGAACATAACGATATCGGCGTCTTGCTCGATGGAGCCCGATTCACGAAGGTCGGAAAGCTGCGGGCGCTTGCCGGTACGGGATTCGACCTGACGCGAAAGCTGCGACAGCGCGATGAGCGGGATCTTGAGCTCCTTGGCCATGATCTTCAGACCACGCGACATCTCGGAGACCTCGACGGTACGGCTCTCGGAGCGACGTCCCGGCGGAGGACTCACCAGCTGCAGGTAGTCCAGGATGATGATGGCCTTCTCCTTGTTGTGGAGCATGCGGCGGCTCTTGGCGCGAATCTCGGTCACCGTGGTGCCGGGCGTATCGTCAATCAGAATATCGAGCTTAGACAAGGTCTGCGTGGCCTCGTTGATATTGGCCCACTGCTCGGGGCTAATGCGGCCCATGCGGAAGTCACTGATCGAGATCATGGCGTAGGCGCAGATCAGACGCTGGGCAATTTCCTTGCCCGACATCTCCAGCGAGAAGAAGCCGACGGTATAACCAGCGGCGGCAGCGTTGAGCGCCAGATTCAGGGCGAACGACGTCTTACCTACAGCAGGACGGGCACCGATAATGATGAGCTGACCCTCGCGAAAACCCATGAGCATGCGGTCGAGCGACGGGAAGCCCGTGGGCACGCCCGCAGCCTGGCCACCGGCCTGGCACACTTCCTCAGCCTCGTTATAGGCCTCGACCATAAACTCGGTCAACGTCTTGTAGCTCGACTTGACCTCGCGCGCCGTGACCTTGAGCAGCTTGCTCTCGGCCAGCTCCACGACCTCTTTGGTGTCGGTGGGAGCGTTATAGGCCAGCGCGTTGATCTCGTTGGTGGCGCCGATCAGCTCACGCAGCATCGAATCGCGGCGAACGATGGCGGCATGGTGCTGCCAGTTCACGAGCGACAGAGTCTGACCCATCAGCTCCAAAATGTACGCCTCGCCGCCCACGGCATCGAGCTTGTTGATGCTTCGCAGGTAATCGATCAGCGAGATGGAGTCGATGGGAATGCGGCTGTTGTACATATCGACCATCGCGGTATAGATGGTCTTATGAATGGGCCGGTAGAAGTCATCGGGCTGCAGCTCGACCTGGGCCTCCTCGACCACCTCGGGCGATAGCAGCATGGCGGCCAGTACATTGGCCTCTGCATCTTGGTTTTGGGGAAGACCCAACTTTGAGCCGCGGTCCTCGACCGTCACTCCCGTCCCCCTTTCGTCATATGCCATGAGCATCCTCATTCATATCGCTTGCGAGCATCCATAGTATCAGCCACGGTCCCAAAACGCGCCGCGCGCCGCCAATCATCACCGAACGAAACGGATGAACGGTCCTGTATATAGGACTTCGGCGCAACGTTCGCCATGACACTCACTCAGCGCAAAAAAACAAAAGGGCACCCCGGTTTCCCAGAGCGCCCTTCTTAGAACAAGATTGTTGCGTTGCAGCAAATGCTACTCGGCAGCAGCCTCAGTCTCGACCTCGGCGGTCTCGGCCTCGGCGGCCTCAGCGGCCTCCTCGACCTCAGCCTCGGCAGCGAGCTCCTCGGCGGTAACGCCGACGAGAACGACAACCTCGGCCTTGATCTCGCGGTACAGCGAGATGGCAACGGTGTGGGCACCGGCAACCTTGATGGGCTTACCGAGCTCGACGCGCTTGCGGTCGATGTCCATACCGAGCTGAGCCTTGATGGCGTCAGCGATCATAGCAGCGGTAACGGAGCCAAAGAGGACGCCCTCGTCGCCGACCTTGACGTCAACGGTGACCGTCTTGCCCTCGAAGGCGGCCTTGGTCTCGTTGGCGGTAGCCAGACGAACGGCCTCGCGCTTAGCGATGTTGTTGCGACGCTCGTCGAGCTGCTTGAGGTTGCCCTTGGTGGCGGCAACAGCGAGCTTCTTGGGGAACAGGAAGTTCTCAGCGTAACCCTGAGCGACCTCTACGACGTCACCCTCGCCGCCCTTGCCCTTGATCTCATCGAGAAGAATAACCTTCATGATGCGTCTCCCTTCTTAGCCGCGGTCGCGGTTGCCACGAGAGGAAACCACGGGGACGGTGTACGGCAGGAGAGCCATCTCGCGGGCGCGCTTGATGGCGTTGGCGATGTCATGCTGATGCTGCGTGCAAGCGCCAGTGACGCGACGGGGCTTGATCTTGCCACGGTCGGTCATGTACTTACGGAGAAGCTGAGTGTCCTTATAGTCGATGAACTCAGTGTTCTCCTTGCAGAACTGGCAGTACTTACGACGCGGCTGACGTGCAGAAAAATCATTAGCCATGTCAAAATACCTTTCGTTTGGCAACTTCGGCGAACCGAAGCCGCCTCTCACTCAAAAATAGGTGAACAACCCTTAGAACGGGATGTCCTCATCGTAGACGTCGACCGCGGGCGGCGTAGCCACCGGTGCGGCAGGACGTGCTGTGGGCGCGGGAGCTGCGGGGGCGTAACCGCCCTGATCGTAGCCACCCTGGCCACCACGGGAGCTCATAAACTCGATCTCATCGACGATGACCTCAAGCTTGCTCCGGCGCTGGCCGTCGCGCTCCCAAGAGCTGTAGCGCAGCTTGCCCTCGATCGCGACCTTGTTTCCCTTTGCCAGGAAACGGCTCACGGCCTCGGCGCGGGTGCCGAACATAGTGCAGTCGACAAAGTTGGGATAGTCCTCCCACTCGCCAGTCTGCGCGTTGCGGCGACGATCGTTCACAGCGACGCCAAAGGACAGAACCTGGGTTCCGCCGGCGGTGGCGCGCAGCTCGGGATCGCGGGTGAGGTTACCGGTGATGTTCACTCGATTGATGCTCATAACTCACTACTTCCTCTTGGGGCACAAGCCCAGTCCAAAACGACAGTCTTACTCCTGGTCGTCGCGACGGACGATCATGTGGCGGACCACAGCGTCGGTGATGCGCAGGACGCGATCAAGCTCGGCGATCTGGGTAGGATCTGCGTGGAAGTTGATGAGGGTGTAGTCACCATCGGTGAGGTCGTTGATCTCGTAGGCGAGCTTGCGCTTGCCCCACTCGTCAACGGAGTCGACCTTGCCAGCGCCCTCAGCGATCGTGGTATCGATACGCTTCATAACAGCGAGACGAGTCTCGGGGTCGAGCGACGGGTCAACAAAGAACAGCAGTTCATAAGCCTTCATATTGTCACCTCCTCTGGGCAAATGTGGCTTCAGGTCGTGAAGGTGCGCCTGAAGCAGGAAAAGACTTGGTAATAATATCTTTCAACCTCCTAGGCTGCAAGAATATGCAGCTACAACCTCATGACCTCCACATATGCCCATACTCGCACGGCACTTCATGCGTCCTCCAACCAAATGCTGACCAAATGCTTGACGGAACTGTGGACAAGATACGGCGCCGTGGGGACAAGTCGCACCAAGCCGCAGGTCAACGGGCACAACGCTGTGGTCGCGAAATGCATACCAGTGGTCCACAACGCCAACCAAAGATTTTTAAATTCATTGCCAAGTCGCTTATGAATACCCTTTTTTGAACAATTGAGGTGATCAACCACGCTGGTCGGAAGCCGTTTTTCGGAACCTCAAACCCCACTGCAGCGCCAAGCGCGGCCAAGCGTTTTAAAAAATGCCAACTTTTCTGTTTGCACCTTACGATTCCTCGTGTATACTAACTTTCGCATTTAACGGAGAGTTGTCCGAGTGGCCGAAGGAGCACGATTGGAAATCGTGTAGGCGTCAAAAGCGTCTCCAGGGTTCAAATCCCTGACTCTCCGCCAGTTAATTCCAAAGCAGGCCTTCGAGCCTGCTTTGTTTTTACCCCACGCGGAGGGGTGGCAGAGTGGTTGAATGCGGCGGTCTCGAAAACCGTTTGGCCTGTATAAGGTCACGAGGGTTCGAATCCCTCCTCCTCCGCCATTTTGGTTGAGAAAGCTCCCAGCAATGGGAGCTTTTTTGTTATCGAAATACGTCTCGATCCCACGCTTCCCCAAACATGTACGTCACCCTCCAAAACCGACATTTTTCGACATCTTTGAAGGCTGACGTACACGTTTGGATTGAGCTCACGGGAGTGGCACTATTCGGAAGGTGCCTCTTCGTCTCGCATGCCTTTCCAGTTGCGGATAAGCGCCTTGCGTAGTTCGTTTTGCTCTCACTGGTGCCCGGTGTCGGTACAGCGAGGCATGCCGAGTGCTTCGCGAATGTTGTTCATGGCGCGGTGAAAGGCGAGCTGACTGCCGAACTGAGCCGAAGTGAGCGTAACGATTCGATATCCCATTTGGGAGAGAACGGCCTCTCGCTCCGCATCTGCTCCTTTGCGCTCGAACTCATCGTGAAAGCCGCCCTTATATTCGATACCGAGCTCCCTGCGCTTGTAGGTAACGAGCGCATCGATTTTGAGTGTTCGAGCTTTGGCGCAATGCCAGAGACGTTGAGGGATCTCGAGCGGTTTGTTGAGTTCGATACCTCGGATGCCAACGCCGCCTTCGCTTGTTGGGAGTGAGAGGGCGATTGCCGAAGCGGTCTCCATAGGCGAGGCAGAGCGATCGTAGATGTGCCTGAGCGCGAGCCGTGCACGTGTGGCACCGGGTTTGCCGGGATGCCGATCGAGCAGTTCGATTATTTCATCCTTGGAGGTGGTGGCTGGTTGCTCGGTATAAGGGTCGGCGGGATTGAGCCTCATGCGATAATCGCCGCAAACTTCATAGCCATATTCGAGATATTCGATCCTATTCATCCACTCGGCAGCGAGCACGAAGGTGAAGGCTTCGTCGGTGATGAAGACTCCGGGCGTCAACTCGTTAATATGCTCGTAGGGAAGATTTTGTCCAAGCATGTGGCAAATGACGCCTTTGGTGCGAATTCGCTCGAATTCGAATACAACCGAGATATCGATAGTCTTGAGCATATCGGACGGAATGCCGCAGTCGGTAAGGGCCTGTCGTATGCGCGCAACACGTTGCTGGGTGGAAATGCCTTGTGCGCCTATCTGGTAGTCGTGCCGCGCAAGAGACTGAACCAAATTCTGGGGTGCATGATGGACAAGCCATGCGGTTTTATGCGAAATGAGAACAGGGGTGTCCATTGAGGGCCTCTCGCTCTGAGCCGGTATCCAACTCTTATGTCCGTTGAAGTGGGGAAATATACCGGATGTGAGTAAATCAACTCATTCATGCTGTGGGCCCAATCCAAACATGTACGTCAGCCTCCAAAGATGCCGAAAAATGTCGTTTTTGGAGGGTGACGTACATGTTTTGGACCCCTGACATTCCAGCAATGCCACGCCCGCGCCCAGTCCCTACCGTTTGCCGAGCAATAAGGTCTCAATCGCCGTCAACCATGTACTATGTACGGGCATTGTTCAAACCTACAACTCAAAGGACCCATCTTGCCCGTCGCCGCCGCTATGACCATTACTTCACATGCTTCGGATGCCATGGTCGCTATCCCATTTTGGCTCGAGATGTTCGCCGTTGTCGCGGCATCGATCTCGGGCGTGCTGGTCGCGCGCGAGCACAAGCTCGATCTGGTGGGCGCGGTCGCGCTCGCAGTGGTCTGCGGTCTGGGCGGCGGTCTCTTGCGCGATATGACGCTCCAGGTCGGCAACGTGTATATCCTCAACCAACCAATGGCGTTACCGCTCTCCATCGCCACGGCGGCCATGATCTATATCTTCCCGGCAATCGTCGATAAGCCCGACAAGCTCATTCCCCTGCTCGACATCATCTCGGTCGGCATTTATGCGGCCACCGGCGCGGACAAGGCGCTGGTCTACGGCTTTGCGCCCGCCGTATGCATCATGATGGGCTTCTTCACCGCAGTGGGCGGCGGCATGCTGCGCGACGGCTTTATGGGCGTGGTGCCGGGCATTTTCCAACGCACTAACTTTTATGCCATCGCGGCCATCGCCGGATCGACAAGCTATGTAGGCCTCGTCATGAGCGGGCTCATGAGCAATGTCGCGGCGCTGGTCGTATGCGTCATCGTGACCATGGGGCTGCGTTGGCTATCGCTGCGCTTTGACATCAAAAGCCCAACCGAAGACGACATCGCACGCTTTTTGCACCGTAAAAAGTAGGTAGCACGGCCCAGCCCTTCGAAATGCAACCGGCAGGTTCTTTTAGAGCGCTTGCGCATTGGGTACCCTGTTAGATACCTGTCGAGTATCTAACGAAGGATTCACTATGCCTTACAACCAAGTACCGTCAACCCGGCGCCGCAAAGCGCGGAGTCACATCGCTATCCTATTCGCGCTGATTGCGCTCGCGCTCACCGCACTCCCCACGGCATCGTTCGCCAGCACCGACACCGCGGGAAACGTGCTCGCGACCGAAGTTGACTCAACTCCGTCGGGTGTCGAAGGCGACCTGTACTGGGCCGGCCAAAGCCTCAACCTAGACGACGCCTCCATCGGCCGCGATATTATCGCGGCGGGCGAGAGCCTGTCGATTCGCGACTGCACCGTAGGCGGCGCCGTTCGCCTGGCGGCGCGTACCATCGATATCGCCAAAACCACAATCGATGGCAGCGTCACGGTGGCCGGCCAGCACGTCGTCCTCAACACCGGCAGTACTGCCAACTGTTTTTACGCGGCGGGCGAGACGGTCGCCCTGCGTGGCTCTGCCAAATCGGCGGCGCTCGCCGGCGACACCGTTACCATTGACGGCACCGTCGATGGCGATGTTGAGGTCTGGGCCGACAAGCTCATCCTGGGCAAAAACGCCCGCATCACCGGCACGGTGAACGCCCACGTCTCACAGGATCCCGAGCGGACAGAGGGTGCCCAGGTTGGAGCCCTCAAGATCGACCGAACCGAAAACGAGGACACCTCTACGGTCAACGACATTATCGGCGGCATCGTTGCCGCGGCGCTTTCCACCTGCTTTGTCGCCATCCTGCTTGAGCTTGTCTTTCCGCGCGCAACCGCCAGCGCCGCCGGCATGCTGCATCAGCGTCCCACGCCGCTGTGGGTAAGCGGTCTTCTGGGCACGGTTGCCGTCATTCCCGCCGTCGTGCTGCTCATCATCTCGATTGCAGGCCTGTCGCTCGCCGGTGCCCTCATGTGCGGCATCATCGGCATCGCCCTGGTCTCGGCGGCATTTACGGGCACCGCGATCGCACGCATGGTCGGACACAACCAGAATCGCTACGCCATGGCCGCCGTGGGCGGTATCGTCGCGGGCGCACTCACGGCACTTCCTCTTATGGGCAACTTTGTCAGCGGTGTAGCCTTCGTCTTCACACTCGGCTACGTCATCCAGATCATCTGGCGCAACGCCCACCTCAAGCCGCAGCAGCCGGCTAACACGCCGGGACTCCCCACCGCCTAACCACCAACCACCACAAAGGGGACAGGCACCTTTGTGGTGGCGCAGGCCGTCTCAATCCACGTGCACCAAAAAGGGCGACGACCATTGCGGTCGACGCCCTTTCATTTAAAGCTATGAAGCCCGGCGCTTATTTGTTGACCTGGCCGGCGCGGACAGCAGCCTTCTTGCGGTCGGTTGCGTTGAGCAGACGCTTGCGCAGGCGAATGTTCTTGGGAGTGATCTCGACCAGCTCGTCGTCGGCGATGTACTCCAGCGCCTCCTCCAGCGAGAAGACACGAGGCGGCACCAGCTGAACGGAGATGTCGGAGGTCGAGGAACGCTGGTTGCCCAGGTTCTTGGTACGGGCGATGTTGACGACCATGTCGCCAGCCTTGCTGCGCTCGCCCACGATCATGCCCTCGTAGCACTCGGTGCCCGGCTCAACGAAGAGCTGGCCGCGCTCCTGCAGCGTACCCAGAGCATAGGCAACGGCCTTCTCAGTGGTCATGGAGATCATGGCACCGTTCTGACGGTTGCCGATCTCGCCGGCGTAGGGACCGTACTCCAGGAAGGTGTGGTAGAACACGCCCTCGCCGTGGGTGACGTTCATGATGCGGTTCTTAAGGCCCATGATGCCACGCGTCGGGATCTTGAACTCGAGATGCGTCACGATGCCCGAGGTATCCATGCTCGTCATGATGCCACCGGAGGTGCCGAAGACCTCAACGACCTTGCCCGAGTACTCGTCCGGGCACTCGACGACGGCCTGCTCGACAGGCTCCATCTTGTTGCCGTTCTCGTCCTTCTTAAACAGAACGCGGGGACGACCGACCTGGAACTCAAAGCCCTCGCGGCGCATGGACTCCATCAGAACGGACAGATGCAGGATGCCGCGGCCCGAGACCTCGACGCCGCTCTTGTCCTCGAGCTCCTCGATCTTCATGGTCACGTTGTTCTCGGCCTCGTTGAACAGGCGCTCCTTAAGCTGACGGGCGCCCACGATGTCGCCGTCGCGGCCGACGAGCGGGGAGGTCGAAGCCTCAAAGACGATGGACAGGGTCGGCGGGTCAATCTCGATGGGCTCGAGCTCGACGGGGTTCTCGGGATCGGTGTAGACATCGCCGATATCGGTGCGGTCAATACCCACGACAGCGGCGATATCGCCGGCGCCGACTTCCTGGCACTCGGTACGGCCCAGGTAGTCGAAGGTAAAGAGCTGCTTGACGGTAGCGGTGGCGCTGGAGCCGTCGTTCTTCACAACCAGAATCTGGTCGCCCTGATGGATGGCGCCGGAATACACGCGACCGATGCCGATACGGCCAACGAAGTTGGAGTGGTCGATGGTCACACACTGCATGGCCAGCGGGGCGTTCTCGTCAACCTCGGGCGCGGGCATGTCGTCGATGATCATGTCGAGCAGCGGGTACATGTCCATGTTGCCGTCCTCAGGGTCATGACGGGCAAAGCCGTTGACGCCGCTGGCGTAGATAACGTGCTCCATGGCAAACTCGAGCTGGTCGTCGGTAGCGCCCAGGTCTGCCATAAGGTCGAGGCAGTCGTTGTAGGCCTTCTCGGGGTTAGCGCCCGGACGATCGATCTTGTTGATGACGATCATGATCTTAAGGCCGGTGTCGATAGCGTGACGCAGCACGAAGCGGGTCTGGGGCATGGGACCCTCAAAAGCGTCGACCAGCAGCAGGGCGCCGTCGGCCATACGCAGCACGCGCTCGACCTCGCCGCCAAAGTCGGCGTGGCCCGGGGTGTCGATGACGTTGATCTTAACGTCCTTGTACTCGATAGAGATGTTCTTGGCGAGAATCGTAATGCCGCGCTCGCGCTCCTGGTCGTTCGAGTCCAGGACGCGGTCCTCGACCTGCTGGTTGGCACGGAAAGCGTCCGTGGCACGCAGGAGCTTGTCGACCATCGTCGTCTTGCCGTGGTCGACGTGGGCGATGATGGCGATGTTCCTCAGATTGTCTACGCGCATGTAGTTCCCCTATCTTCTATCCATATACAAACGGCACGCGTATGCGGCCCGCCCAGCGATACAACGCTCAGCGAGAATATTGAGCCTTTTACCGAAAACTCGTTTATTTTAGCGATTTTAGATAAGAGGGGTTTCCTCACCTGCAGGTTCAGGGTCGCTCCACATAAAACCATCGCCGGCACCCATGCCCTCATACAGCACGTATGCCGAAAAACCGCTCTCGAGCGTGGTTTCGAAGAAGCTCACGAGCAGGGCGTCGTGATAGCCGCCGTCAATCTCGACGCAGCCGGTATAGCCGATAGCATAGCGGGCGATACGGCCCAGGCCCTCGTCCTTAAGACCCATCTTGTGCTCGGAGATAAAGTTGGTGGCAGCCTCCAGGCATGCCTCCTCGCCATCCTCGTCGAGCGCGGCAAGATAACGGTTGGAAGTGGCGTCCTCAATTGCCACAACCACGCCAGGGTTTTCGCCCGCGGCCAGGTCGTCCAAGAAGGCGCCAATCAGATCGCACACCATGGCGTCGAGCTCGGCGGAGACGTTACCGGCGTCCTGCATATCCTGTGCCATCTTTAGACCTTCCCATCGAGTCCGGAGTCGTTACAGTTCCTGTGCCTCGGCGGCGATCTTGGCGGCAGCGTCGCGGGCGCGCATCATATCCATCGCGCGCTTGTCGAGCACCTTGATCTGACTGGTCAGCATCACCGCGTCGACCACGCCCCAGATCACCAGGCCCGTAGAGATCGAAAACCCAAGCGCACCAACTGTACCACGAAGGCGCGAGCAGATTGCCGCGACAAGGGCGGAGATGACGACCATCTTGATAAACGAGCCGCGGCGCTCGCGAAGCGTGCGGGCCTGCGTCACATAGACAATGCGAGCCGCCTCAAAAGCCTCTGAGCGCATCTGGGCTTCACGCGCGATGGCGGCCGCCTCGGCCGACATGCCGCCGGCCATCAGCGAACGCTCCGCAACCTGGACGCCCCGCATTTAGAAGTCATCGGGGGAGAGCGTATGGACGAACTCGTCGAACTTCTCGAACTCCCGCTCGTCGTCGACTTCCTCGGCGTGGGTAGAAAGAGTGCCCAGGCGATTCATGATGTCGTCCTCCACAAACATGGGAGCATTGCTGCGCACGGCAAGGGCAATGGCATCACTGGGGCGGGCGTCGATCTTACGCTCCTCGCCATCGGCCAGCACGACGATCGTCGCGTAAAACACCGGCGGCTCGGCGCGGACGATCTCGATGCGCTCGAGTTTGGCGCCCAGGGCGCCAACAGTATCGAGCAGCAGGTCATGGGTAATCGGGCGCTCGGCGCGGCCGCTATCGATGCCGCGGCTGATGGCAGCAGCTTCAAACGAACCAGTCTGAATGGAAAGGGAACGCAGCGGCGCGGGCGAGTCCGATTTGCTGCAGCGCTCGCGAAGCACGATAAGCGATGGCACGGGACCGGCGGCCATGACGATGGTCTCTATGTCGACACGAACCATGGAACACCTCCGGTACGTAGCGATTAACACACGGCATCTTCGCCGCATTGAATAGCTATACTACCCAATCTTTCGCACAGCACACAAAATTAAAGTAGTTAATTAGGGACGGGGCTTTTTTGACTACTTTCAGTAGGTAAGAAAAGAGCCCCGAGGCAATTGCCCCGAGGCTCTTCACAGTTTTGATGGTGGACCTGACAAGATTCGAACTTGTGACCTCCCGGTTATCAGCCGGACGCTCTAACCAACTGAGCTACAGGTCCATCATGGTGGAGGTTAGGGGGATCGAACCCCTGACCTCAGGCTTGCAAAGCCCGCGCTCTCCCAGCTGAGCTAAACCCCCACGGAGACAGTAATAAACACCCCAGCGGCGACTCGGCTCTCGCTGGGGTGTTTATTGCGAAAGAAAGTGGTGGACCTGACAAGATTCGAACTTGTGACCTCCCGGTTATCAGCCGGACGCTCTAACCAACTGAGCTACAGGTCCATCGCGGGGATTAATATAGCCCAGAGGTCGGTGGCGCGTCAACAACTTTTTTTCAAATTTGTTTTGAAAAATGAGGCGGTACACGAATGAGCCAATACTCCAAGCTATAAAGACGCAGGTAACAGCCGTGATGTAGCCTGAGGCATCCAGAAACAAATCGAGCTTGTCGAAGTGACGACCAGGCACATACAGCTTGTGATACTGGTCGGCAAACGACGCCGCCGCGCAGGCCAGGATAGTCAGGGCGTACATGAGCCACGTTCTCCATATACGAATGTGGCCTCGACGGCTGCGACGGTGCGCCCATCCAGACATCCAGGCGAGCACGTTGAGGGCTATCACTCCGCCCAAAATGGCAAATTCGACCACGTGCGCCTGCTGGCGAACGGATAGACCATGGTTAGAGAACTTCACAGAAAGCAGCAGGATGTGAGCGGCCGTCCATTTGATTGGATCGTCCTCGAAGGCCGGAATCAGCCCAGCCTGCACCAAATAGGCCCCATGTTCGGCAAGCGAGCCCGCGCCGGAGGACAGGGCGGATGTGTCTGCGACCGACTGCTCTGTAAGGTAGTAGACGGTCATCGCCCCGAAAACAAGCAGGCCGAGGCACAAGATACGCGCGATCCAGCGGAGCGCAGATGCGCCGCGGCGAGGCTGAGGCTCGGCGAGCTGCTGAGACGTCTTGCGTGTGGGGCGCTCGGGTTTTGCCGGAGACGGGTCATAGGTGTCAGGATCGTAGGCCGACGGATATGGCTGCTGACCACGCTGCCCATATGCTGCCTGATCTGCAGGAAGATTCTGCCGAGATGTGGGCGGGCGACGCATTTGCACCGTTGGAGCATCCTGCATGATGCGGTGTTGTGGAGCCGTGCTGCCTGGCGATGCAACCTGGCCGTCCTGAACATTAGGAGACTCGTAGGGGCTCGGCTGCGGAGTCGCTGCTTGAGGGCTGGTGTATGGATCAGGCTGCAGCCCCGCAGGCCAAGAATCTGCGTAGGGGTTATTCACCACCGTCTTGTCGGCAGACGGGTAATCGCCAGATGGCGCATTTTCGTTTTGAAACGGGTAATCGTTGTTGGGCATGTTGACCCCCTTCCAAACGCCATCATTTTCCTACGGTTTTATTCCAAGCGCGGAAACTCAACGGAATGGGCATGAGGAGAAATGCGCGCAACACGCGATCCCACTTTATAAAGGTTCGATTACAGGGCCCTCTCCACACCCTGCAGTAAACCCCTTAAAAGAAAGAATTGACGATTTCTTTCTTTTAAGGGACTCCTGTTTGACCCATCTGAAAGAGGGGCACGTTTCTTTTTTCCGTTACCCAATGCCCAAAAGCTCGGCACCCACATCCGTCAACTTATAAATAGGAGGTCGCTGTGAGACCCTAGACATTAACTCCAGCCTCTCAAGCTCTTTCGCGCAGTTTCGAGCCGTCGGCAGTGATACATCCAGGTATTCTCGCAGCCCATCGAGCCTGATTTCCCCAAAAATGCTGTAAAGATGAATCTGCGCCGCGTAACAAAGCGCCTCGAGCTGCCTCTTGCTGAACTCCCCTTCCAGATTATGCACGCACTCAAATAGGCCATCTAGAGCGCGCTTCTTCTCCTCAAGATTCGCGATGAGCCCATCTTGCGCGTCCGAAATCAAATCCAGAATAGCAATGACGAAGCTTGTTGCATCCGATCTGTTTAATGGGCGCTCGACCGCATCGAATGCGCGATAATACGTTGCCTTGTTTTCTGCAATCACGCGAGATAACGATAGAACGGTCGGCTGAGACAGCGGTCTGCTCAACTGCAAAGCAAGCAGATACCTGCCGGTTCTTCCATTGCCATCAAAGAAGGGGTGAATATAACCGAACAGAAAGTGACACAGTGCCGCAGCATACAGCTCGGGAATGTCCTCACGTTGAGAAAGGCCGAGCCACGCGCTCATCATCTCTTCGATTTTCTGAGGCGGGTAAACCCCTTTGTGGACTGTCTTCCCATGCTGATTGAGTATCTCGACCGGCCCGGACCGAAACAGACCATCCCCCGGTAGGTCTTCGGGGGATATCGCATCCGCAACTACCGAGTCGTATATCCGCCTGATGTCTTGCAGCGATTGGGGCATAGGTGGATTGTTGCTCAAATTAAGATACAACTGAGCAAACTCAACAAAGGGTGCATGAGCCGACTTGTCGTTGGCGGCGAGAGCCTCCTCAATCTGACGCCGGGTACTGTGCACACCCTCAATCTCATTGCTATACACAACCTCATCCATAATGAGGGAGCGAACGTAGGCACCCAAGGCAACGATAGGCAGGTCCCTCCAAAGGGCAGACACCCTTCTCTCCTTGCGAAGCACTTGTTCCGTGTTATAGAGCAGCTCATGGGGCACAGACAGAAACATCTCGCCCGATTCGAGCTCAATTCCAGTTCTATAGGTCGATTCGCTATTGAATCTAGACGTATACAGTTCTTCGACATTTGCATATCGATCGGACGAAGCGTCCGCATAGAAAGTTTTTTCGAGAGTACAGTATGCCATCAATCCTCCCTACTTTTTTCTTTTACGGTAACAGGAAGTGCTTATAAAAGAAAGAAATCGCCGTTTTTTTCTTTTATAAGATTAAATCTACCCCAAGATAAAAGAAGCGTTTTTTCGCGTTTACACCGTTTGAATCGCAGACGAGCCGACCTCTTTCCACAATGAATATCACTCTCTTCGGCAGCGGCCCCACTCACATTGGCAATATGTCCAACCTCAACAGAGTTCAGACGCACCCCAGCAGGGGTCGACCGAAAACGTCACACGATATGTACGCCCTCTACACTTGGGCAGAATCAATAAATACCGACGACAAGGAAGTAATATCACATGGAGCTTTTTAGCGCGCTCGGAGCCAATATCGACCACCGAAATCTAATTCAACTTGACGGAACCTCCCCCTCGCAACATGCTCTATATGAGAGAAGTCCGGTATTCAGTGACACCACCACAAGCTCGCTCTCCAGGAAACTTGATTTGGAAAGCGACGATCGAAAGCGTCTGGAACTTTGGAAGCACTTTTGGCTCGAGTATATTGATTCCTTTGACACACTAGCAACCGTACGCCCCGACTCCGTCGCAACCGCCTATCTAGGTGGACATGCAGTTGAACTTGGGTTTAAGTATCTCCTGCTCGCCAAAACCAACTCCTTCATTAGAACCCACAACCTCGGTGTTCTTGCCGAGAAGGTCAATAACGCATATAGCCCGCTACCGGCGTATTGCGATTGGATTGTCGATTTCTGCACGTTATACCAAAAGTGCGTTGAGGAGGGACACATTGAATACTTTCGGTATCCAGAATACGGCGGTGCGGAAGGCAGCTCCCTATTCAAAGGCATGAAGTTGGACATTCACTGGATTTCATACAACCTCGCGCTGATTACGCTCAAGCTATTACATCTTGCAGGAATAGAAAGATAATTGCGTCGAGGTCCGCTTTGAAGAACTCGAAGTCGGGCCACATCCCTCCGGAAGAACTTGTCCTTCATGTGGCCGAAGACCTGCTCCATGGCGCCGTCGTCGATGCAGTTACCCTTCCGGGGCATGCTCTGCTCAATTCTCAATGACCACGGCACTCAGGAAGCGGTGGTCATTCGGACCACATCTTAGTGAACATCAACAGTGACTACACCGTCAGCTATGAGCCTTTTGAGACGATATCTAACATCACCCCATCTATATCGGACTATCTCTGTGGTATCGATATAGATGTCAGAGTTCCAGATATAGTTCGATATAGATATTGAGCCCCACTACTGGGAGCTCAGGACGTAATGGGCGTCCGGACCGCGTTTTGCCGACTTAAGCTCTCCAGCCTTGATCAACTTCCGAATTTCATAGTAAGCAACATCGGGATTAACGTGAAGGAGCTCCGCCACATCCTGCTTGGTCACACGCCCCTGTTCCCGCGCCAGTCTTAAAATGAGTTCTGGATAGCGGATCGAATCGATGTCCGCCTGACGTACATACTCCTTAACTCTTCCCGTGCGCTTATATACTTTTGAGCTCATACGGTATTCCCTATGCGCCGCCGAGCCAACTGCCTCAACCAGACCAGACTCGACCAGCAGCTCTACCGTCTGGATGAGTTGAGCCTTTCGAACGTCAACATGCTCTGTCAGCACCTCAATCGTAGCTCGACGCAGGCGCTTGAGCGCATCGAGGACAAGCAGGGTCTGCAGGGGAAGCGGCGCAGATCTCTTCTCCGACTCTTCCGCAATGAGCTTGATGAATTCCTGGTCCGGCTTGCTGCGCGCAATAAACAGGCTGACGCCCGTCGAACCGGATTCGGAATAATCCGGGAGAGGCCTGCCCGAAAGCAGGGAGCCTTCATAGATTCGGTCGATCCCTCGCCCGGTTCGCTCTGCGAGGCCGATGCGCTTAAGGGCGTCCATGAGACTCGGATTTCTTCCATGGGGATCGGCAGTGAGAAGGTTATCGATCGATATGCCTTCGATAAAACCGCCCGGATTCGAAATGGTTAAACCCGTGTCGTCAATCAGAACGCGGACCCTACCCAACATCGAGTAATCCCTGTGCCCGAATGCGTTTACAAGCGCCTCGCGAATTGCGCGGCCGTTAAACGTTTCAATCGGATCGCTGAACAACCCCAAAGATACTTCGGTGACGGGATTCCACGGTATGATCGCCTCGGAGACCTGCTCGATAGTGCGGAGCAGGGGGCCTTTATAGGTAAGGTTTACCCTCACATTCGTGCCCTCCAGCACCTGAAGGGTCGCCTCGGAAGTGGGGACGGCCTTGGCAAGAACATCTTCGCGGCCGATCATCAACAGTCCCGTCAAAGTTGGAATTGTTTGGTCTCCAACGGTTGCGACAAACCCCAACGCCCTCTCAAGATCCTCATCGTCGAGCTCTAGAAGCGATTTATCGCTGTTATTGTATTTCCGCACAACATTACGAAGATTTTCCATCGCCAACGGATCAAAATCTTCACGCGTAGTATCCGGGACGGGCTGGGCGGAGTAATCCAAGCGACCAAGGTCGGAGAGGCGGGTCGATATCTCGTACGGATACATTGGTATGCTCTCAGGTTCGCCGTTGGCCTTGAGACGCCGGCGCAGGATACGCCCCTGGGCGGAAGCGATGACGCTCGTGGAACGCGGAACCTCTATTCGAGTAATGTACTTTTCGTCTTCCACAAGGACGACCGTTCGCACGGAGACAGAAGGCACTGTCTTGTTCGCAATCATGGCGCTCATCTGCAACGGGTCTCGATGTTGAGGCTGAGCACCGGTGAGCGTTCCGTCGTCCTCGACACCAATGTACAGCTCCCCTCCATCGGTGTTGGAGAGGGCAACCACCTCATCTACGATGACATTTTCGGAGATGGTCTTACGATCGCTCTTAAATTCTACGATTAAAGATTCGCGCTGCGGGACACTCATATCCAACTCCTTATATCTGAATCTGTATCAGATTATATCTGTAATCAGATATATATATCGATAGTATAGATATAGTTTGATATATCGCCTCACGACGGGGCATATTCCAGCAATTAATTCCAAATTCCTCGGGAACGGCTTTTTTTCGATATCGTGAGACTAGAATGCCCTTTCAAGGACCTAACATGCACGCAATATGAATGGAGACGGCATGACTTGTGATCGACTCATAGAGTTAGCAGTTCAAATCATAAGCGCGATAGCAACTGCCACAGCGGTCATAGTCGCACTCCGAGACTCTCATCGCGCAAGAAATGTACACGATGAAGATATGCGGCGGCGCTCAGGTGGAAGGCGTCTCGTGCTGGCTTGAGGATCTCGGGCCCGACGACCACCCATACGACAGCGCTTTCCTATACATGCGGACTGTCTTGTCAAACAAAAGTGAATCTCCGGTTTACAACGTCGTCATAACTTGTGTTGGAATCCAGGGAAGCGGCCCTAAACCTAACGGTGAACTCGCCGGCCCTGACTATGAATGTCGTTCTTACATATCCGTTCTTCCTCCGGGTTCCTGGTCCACTCTTTTGCCAACTCACGGGCGCGGAATGGGAATTGTTCTTGGCTCAGAGATTGCTTTTACCGACGCCCGTGGCACATCGTGGATCCGTAGGGCGAACGGCCACCTCGAAACAATAGACACCTCTCCGATTAATTTCTATGGGATAAGCCTTCCGATACCATGGGCGACATGCGATCTCGATATATCCGACACCCTGATACACGGTCGGAGATGGGTGTGAATGTTATAGGCATTGGCTCTCCAGGGGGCTGGATAATTGACAATCTTGAAGTGCCGCTGAGGATTAGGACGAATGGCATCGCAAATCGACACGGATGAAGAGGCCGCTCCATGCCTAACCAACCCACGAAATGAGACGCCCCCATGGACCCGCCATCATTTGGGTCCACGGGGGCATCGTCAAACCAATGGAAGCCTCAGGCGAGACAGGCCCTTTCGGAAGACGCCAGAGAGGCCCGCCGTATTGACGCGGGCGGTCCTACTGCCCCTGAGATTTGTACCTGGCCTCGGTGGCCTCCTTGGCGGAGCGCCGCCGGGCCTCGTTGGCGCGGTACCAGCGGATCGTCCCCGCGAGGCCCGCGGCGAAGTCGGTGTTCCTCGGCTCCCAGCCGAGCTCGCGGCGGAGCTTGGCCGCGTCGATGGCGTAGCGGCGGTCGTGGCCGGGGCGGTCGCGCACCCAGTCGAAGTCGTCCTCGGGGCGGCCGAAGGCCTTCACTTACTCCTCGAGCAGGTCCTCCAGCGCCTCGTCACCAGAGCCGATGTCAACATGGTCGTCATCGGCCGGGGCTTCCATCGCGCCGGCGGCCAGCGGGTCGAGCGACTCCTGGCCCTCGGCAACGGCCGGAACCTTGGCCTTCTTCTTGGCACTCGTCATACGAGCCACAGCGGTGACGCGGTCGCCATCTCCCACGCTCATCATCTTCACACCCTGGGTCGCGCGACCGGTCTGGCTGATCTCGTCGGTCTTGACTCGAATGACCGTCGCGCCTTCCGTCACGATGAACAGCTCGTGCTGCGGGCCCACCGCCTTCATGGCCGCGAGGTTACCCTTACGCTCGGTCATTTGGATGGTGTAGACGCCCTGGCCGCCGCGATTCTGCTCCGGGTAGTCCGCAACCGGCGTGCGTTTGCCGTAGCCGCGCTCGGTAATGACGAACAGATCGCCGTTGCCGTTAGTGACTTCCATGCCCAGAACGCTCACGCCGTCCTTCATACCGATACCGCGAACGCCGCTGGTGTCGCGGCCGGTGGCGCGCACCTGCTCCTCGGAGAACATAATCGCCTTGCCCGCAGTGGTGGCCAGGATGATCTTGTCACCCTCGCGCACGCGGCGCACGTTCAGCAGCGCGTCGTCGTCACGCAGGTTGATAGCGATCAGGCCGTCGCGGCGGCTGCGGTCATATGCGCTCATCACGGTCTTCTTGACCATGCCGCTCTTGGTGGCAAACATCAGGTACTCGTCGGCCGGGAACTCGCGGCAGCTGATGACGCTCGCGATCTTCTCGCCCTCCTCGAAGGGCAGCAGGTTGACGATCGCGGTGCCGCGGGCCTGGCGGGTGCCCACGGGCAGCTCATGCACCTTGAGGCGGTACACCTTGCCGCGCGTCGAGAAGAACAGCACGTATTCATGGGTGCTGGCGATGAACATCTCGTCGATGACGTCGTCTTCCTTGAGGCTCACGCCGGAGACGCCCTTGCCGCCGCGCTTCTGGGCGCGGTAGGCGGCCACCGGGATGCGCTTCACGTAGCCGGTGTGGGTGATGGTCACGACCATGTCCTCGTCGGCGATGAGGTCCTCGACGTCGAGGTCCTTCTCGGCGTGGGTGATCTCGGTGCGGCGCTTGTCGCCAAACTTGCGGGCGATCTCGCGCATCTCCTCCTTGATCACGCCGAGGATCTTCTCCTCGTGCGCAAGCAGATCCTCGTAGTAGGCGATGGCGCGGCGCAGGCCTTCGAGTTCTTCCTCGATCTTGTCGCGCTCCAGGCCGGTGAGGCGGCGGAGCTTCATCTCAAGGATGGCCGTGGTCTGCTCGGGCGTAAACCCAAAGCGCTCGATCAGGCGGCTGCTGGCCTCGGAGTCGGTCTGCGAGGAGCGGATGATGCTAATGACCTCGTCGATATGGTCAAGGGCCATCAGGTAGCCCTCGAGGATATGCGCGCGGGCCTGGGCCTTCTTAAGGTCGAAGCGGGTGCGGCGGGTGACGACGTCGACCTGGTGGTCGATGTAGTGCTGCAGCATCTCGCGCAGGCTCAGGCATTTGGGCACGCCGTTGACAAGCGCCAGGTTGTTGGCGCCGAAGGTCGTCTGCAGCGAGGTGTACTTATACAGGTTGTTGAGCACGACCTGCGGAATGACGCCCTTCTTGAGCTCGATGACCAGACGGATGCCCTTCTGGTTGGACTCATCGCGCATGTCTGAGATGCCCTCGATGCGCTTGTCGTTAACGAGCTGGGCGATCTTCTCCTGCAGGGTGCCCTTGTTGACCATGTAGGGAATCTCGGTAAAGACCAGGCGGCTGCGGCCGGTCTTGGTGGACTCCACATGTGCCTTGGCACGCACGGTAATGGAGCCGCGGCCGGTCTCGTAGCTCTGCTTAATGCCAGCGCTGCCCATGATGATGGCGCCGGTGGGGAAGTCCGGACCGGGCATGATCTGCATGAGTTCGTCGACGGTGGCGTCGGGGTTGTCGATCAGGTAGCAGGTGGCCTCGATCGCCTCGGTGAGGTTATGCGGGGCGATGTTGGTGGCCATGCCGACGGCGATGCCCTGGCTGCCGTTGACCAGCAGGTTGGGGAAGCGCGCAGGCAGCGCCTGGGGCTCGGCGAGCGATTCGTCGTAGTTGGGCTGCCAGTCGACGGTATCCTTCTGCAGGTCGCGCAGAAGCTCCATGGCGGGCTTTGCCAGGCGGCTCTCGGTGTAACGCATGGCCGCCGCGCCGTCGCCATCGATGTTGCCGAAGTTGCCGTGGCCGTCGATGAGCGGCGTGCGCATGGAGAACCACTGCGCCAGTCGAACCATGGCCTCGTAGACCGCGGAATCGCCGTGCGGGTGGTACTTACCGATAACTTCGCCGACCGTCCACGCCGACTTCTTGTGCGGGCGGTTGGGGTAGATGCCGCTCTCGTTCATCGCGTACAGGATGCGGCGGTGCACCGGCTTTAAGCCGTCGCGCACGTCCGGCAGGGCGCGCGCCGTGATGACCGACATCGAATACTCGATAAACGACTGCTTCATCTCGCGACCGAACTCCGAAATCTGGAGCTGGCCGCCGTTGATATCCTCGCCGGCCGAGGCGCCACGGTCGACTTCGCCAAAGCTCTCCTCGAGCTCGGCGTCGTCGTCCTCTTCCTCCTCATCATCGGCATCGGGGTTATAGGCGTCCGGATCGCCGTCCTCGCCCTGCTCAGCACGGGCAAGCAGGCGCTTCAGATCGTCGGGCATACCGGCATCGCCGGCCTCGCCCATACCCTCGTTATTGTTGATATCGTCTGCCACGTTACCTCCTCTTAAGCGTCAAGGAATCGTGCATCATGTGCATGTTTTTCAATGTACTCGCGGCGATAGCCGACCTCGGAACCCATCAGCTCGCGCACGGCGCGGTCTGCCACCACGGCGTCCTCGATCGACACGCGCTGCAGAATACGGGTCTTGGGGTCCATCGTCGTCGAGGCAAGCTGCTTGGGGTCCATCTCGCCCAGGCCCTTGTAGCGCTGGACGGTATAGCCCTTGCGTTTCTTGGTGATCTTGCCATCCTTGGCCTTGCCGTCCTCGTCGTTGTCGTCGGGGTTCAGGCCCAGACTCTGGATGGTGTCGCGTAGGATCTCGTCTTCGGGCTGGCGGCCGTTGGGATACACGTAGTGGATCTTGTTGCGCACCTTAATGCCAAAGATGGGCGGGCAGGCAACATAGACGTAGCCGGCATCGATCAGCGGACGCATGTACTTGTAGAAGAATGTCAGCAGCAGGATGCGGATATGCGCACCGTCGACGTCTGCATCGGTCATGATGATGATCTTGTGGTAACGCGCCTTAGCAATATCGAAGTCGCCGCCGTCGCCGGCACTCGTCGTAACGCCGCAGCCGATCGCGGTAATCAGCGACTGGATGGTGTCACTCGAGAACGCGCGGTGGTCGCCAACGCGTTCGACGTTCAAAATCTTGCCGCGCAGGGGCAGAATCGCCTGGATGTCTCGGCGACGGCCGTCCTTGGCCGAGCCGCCTGCCGAGTCGCCCTCTACGATAAAGAGCTCGGTCAGCTCGGCATCGCGCACCGAGCAGTCAGCGAGCTTACCGGGCAGGGACGCCGTCTCGAGTAGGCTCTTGCGACGCGTCGCCTCGCGCGCCTTGCGGGCGGCATTGCGGGCCTTGCAGGCCTGCTGGGCCTTCTTGACGATCTCGCGGGCAGGCTTAGGGTGCTCCTCGAGGTAATCGGCGAGGCCGTCGGTCACGATCTTGAGCGTCAGCGCGCGCATATAGGAGCTGCCGAGCTTGGCCTTGGTCTGGCCCTCAAACTGCGGGTCGGGCAGCTTGACCGAGATAACGGCCGAAAGGCCCTCGCGCACATCGTCGCCGGTCAGGTTGGCGTCCTTTTCCTTGAGCAGATTCTGCTTGCGCGCGTAATCGTTGATTACGCGGGTAAGCGCGGTGCGGAAGCCCTCAAGGTGCATGCCGCCCTCGGGGGTGTAGATATCGTTGGCAAACGACATGACGTTCTCGCCGTAGCCGCTATTCCACTGCAGGGAAACCTCGACCTCGCCCATCTTGGCCACAGGCGCGTCCGGGTCCGATTTGCCCTCGATGTAGATGGGCTCCTTAAAGGCCTCGGGGACGTCCTTGCCCTCGTTGAGGAACTCGACGAAGTCGATGATGCCGCCCTCGTAGCAAAACTCCTCCACGTGGGGAGTCGCCTCGCGCTCGTCGGTCAGCACGATCTTGAGGTTCTTATTGAGGAACGCCGTCTCCTGCAGACGGTTGTGCAGCGTATCGAAATCGTAGATGCAGGTCTCGAAGATCTCGTCGTCGGGCCAGAAGGTGACGGTGGTGCCCGTCGAATCCGAGGTGCCCACGACCTCCATCTTCTTGACAGTCTTGCCGCGCGAGAACTCCATCTCGTAGGTGTTGCCATCGCGGCGAACCTGAACGACCACGCGCTTGGACAGTGCGTTGACGACGGAGATGCCCACGCCGTGCAGGCCGCCCGAGACCTTATAGGCCGAGTTATCGAACTTACCGCCGGCGTGCAGGATCGTCATGACGACCTCGAGCGTCGGAATCTTTTTAACAGGGTGCTCGTCGACGGGGATGCCGCGCCCGTTGTCGACGACCGTGATGGAGTTGTCGGCGTGGACCGTCACCTGGATCTCGGTGCAGAAACCGGCCATGGCCTCGTCGACGGAGTTGTCAACGATCTCCCACACCAGGTGATGCAGACCGCTGGCGCTCGTCGAGCCGATATACATGCCCGGGCGCTTACGAACGGCCTCGAGACCTTCGAGAATCTTAATCTCGCCGCCATCGTAATCGTTTTCGTTTGCCACACGTCCTCCTTCAGTCAAGAAAATGTGTACAGCCTTACTAGTTTATCGTAAAAAAATACCCTCGGGAACGAGGGTATTTGGCTCTACAAGGCCACCAGATGCGATTTAAGGCTCTTTTTTGCTTTGCACGCCCTTGGCCCACTCGGCACTGGCTCTCATGGCGTTCTCGAGGGCCTCGCGCAGTTTTTGGTCTTCGATGGGCGCCACTTGGCGCTTGATCTCGGTGCGCTCGCCCTCACTTAGGTCGGCGTGCGGGGCCGGCGGGCGCTCGGTCGTCGCCGGGCGCAGGCGTTCCTTGGCGGCGGGCGGCGTGTGACCGGGTGCGGTGGTTTTGAACACCAGGCCGTCCACATGCGCACCGGCGCGCTCCATGCGCGCGCGGATGATCTCGCGCAACAGCGTCATTTCCTGCGTCCACGAGGGCGAGTCGAGATACACCAGCAGCTCATTGGACTCGGGCAGGTAGCGCAGCCCCGTCACATGCCGCCCCTCGCGCGTGCCCGAGCACACCGCGTTCCACGCGCGATGGACCGCGCGCGACTCCTCGGCAGCCTCCATCTGCGCACGGCGCTTAGGCGTCGCCGACGCCAGGATGCGCTGGCGCTCTGCGTTCAAAAAGCCACTGAAGGCGACCGTCTCGCTCTCGCGCTCGTAATTAGCACGTCTCACCCATGCTCACCACCTTGGCTCGATCAAGCAGGTCATCGGTAAAGTACCCCAGGTTGGTCGTGGTTATAACCGTCTGGATATCATCGCCGATCAGACGCAGGAAAGCACCACGCCGCTCGCCGTCGAGCTCGCTCATCACGTCGTCCAAAAGCAGCAGTGGGGCGGTGCCCAGGACATCGCGAGCCACGGCCACCTCGGCCACCTTCCAGGACAGCACCAGCGTTCGCTGCTGTCCTTGGCTGGCAAATGAACGGGCGGAGCGACCCGCCACGGTAAACTCGATCTCGTCGCGATGCGGTCCCACCAGCGTCACGCCGCGGCGAATTTCCTCGTCGGCGTGCTCATCAAGGGCAGCCAGCATGCGCTCGTACGCCCAGCCCTTCAGCTCTTCGCGATCCTCGACCTGGGGCAAATCCCCCAGCGTGGACGCATAGGACACGCTGGCGGCTTCACCGGACGCTACTTGCCCGTAGGCAGCGCGCACATGGCCCGCCAGCCGGTCGAGCAGGGCCAACCGGTGCACGAGCAGAGCCGAGCCCGCGCGGGCAATCGAATCGTTCCACGCGCCGAGCATCTCGCGGCAGCACCAGGTTTCCTTGAGCAAGGCGTTACGTTGGGTCACGCAGCGCCCATAGGTGCTCGCAAGATCGGCATAGCGTGCGCTCAGCTGCATGCCAAAGTCATCGAGGGCGGCGCGGCGCACACTGGCGCCGCGCTTAACCATGTCCAGATGGTCGGGGCAAAACAGCACGCTCGGCAGAACCCCGCGCACACCGGCGGCAGAGCATCTCTTGCCGTTTCGGCTAAACGAGCGCTTACCGTCCTCCGCGCTCAATCCCATATCAAGCACGCGGCCGTCGCCCTCGAGTCTCAGCTCGACCTTGCACGAGCCCACGCCGTCATGGACGAGCTCGGCTGCGGTCGGATGCCTAAACGAGGCGCCGCTCGTCAGCAGCTGCAGCGCCTCTATGAGATTGGTCTTTCCCGCCGCGTTGGGTCCCGCAAGTATCGTCACGCCTTCGTCCAGGGCAAGGCGATAGCTATCGAAACTGCGGTAGTGCGCGACGGAAAGATCGCGGGCGAATATGGTCATGGCGCAGCGCTAGATGCGGACCGGCATGACTAGGTACAGGTAGTTGATCTTGTCGTAGGACTTGAAGATGCCCGCCTGCGAGTAGCTCTTGAGCTCCAGTGTGATCTCCTTCTCCTTGGACAGGGCATTGAGGCAGCCGAAGATGTAGTGGTAGTTGAAGGCGATAGTACCCGACTCGCCCTCGGCCTCGACATCGATCGTCTCCTGCGCAAGGTCCTGGTCATTGGAAATGGAGGACAAGCCCATCTGCCCGTTCTCGACATCGATCTCGAACTTGACGGCGGGGTTGGCGCTCGCGATAACGGCCACGCGCTTGAGAGCGGCGTTAAAGGCGGCGACGTCGATCTTGACGCTTGTCACGCACGAATCGGGGATGAGCTGCTTGTAGTTGGGGTACACGCCCTCGATGCGGCGCGACACGTAGGTGGTGTTGCCGGCCTCGAAGACGACCTGGGTGTCGGTAGCCCCGATCATGATGGTCGCCTGGCTGGCCATGATGTTCAGTGCGTCGTTAAAGGCGTCCGCCGGAACGTTGAGCTCAAAGGAGCCCTCGAGGGTCGAGGTCTCGACCTGCGTATCGCACACGGCCAAGCGGAAGGAATCGGTCGCCACCAGGCGCACGGTGTTGTTCTCGACCTTCATGTGCACGCCGCCCAGGATGGGGCGGGCCTTATCGGTCGAGGTGACGCGCCACACGCGGCCGACCATCTCGGACAAGATATCGGTCGGCAGCTCCACGGCACTCTCGATGGCATAGGCCGGAAACTCGGGGAAGTCATTGGCATCGAGCGTGTTCAGGCGGAAAGAGCTCTTCTCGCAACCAATCAGCACCTGGCGCTCGGACAGCTCAAAGGTGACCGGGGCATCGGGGAGAGTCTTGGTGATATTGGAGAGCATCTTACAGGGGATAACCATCTCGCCCTCTTCTTCGACATGCGCCGCGATGCGATGACGGATCGAGATGGTGTAGTTAGAGGTCTGGAATTCCAAGATGCCGTCTTGCGCCTTAACGAGCACGCCCGACAGGATGGGAAGGGTGGATGCCGAAGCGACACCCTTCATAACGACGCCGATGGCTTGTGTAAGCGAGCTCTGACTGACGGTGAACTTCATCTTTTAATACCTTTCTATAGATATAAATATCTTAATAATAGTAATAGCACTGACGAAACTGTTGATTACTCCCAAAGACGCAGGTCAGACCCAAAAAGAGAATCGACAGCAACCTGTGTGCAACGGGGGTGGTTTTCCACGTTCAAAACCTGCGCAAAACTTTTCATCACCGCGGGTTGGGTTTTAGACACCTTATGCCCGTGGTTTCGACAAGTTTTCAACAGGTGTCTCTATTTCCCTACGATCGCAGTGTAATTTTATCGCGCAGCGACTTGAGGTCTTCGGTGACGGTGCGGTCTTCCTGGATCATCTTCTGGACCTTTTTGTAGCTTGTGCTGACGGTCGAGTGGTTGCGGTTGCCAAATTCGGCGCCCACCGCCGTGGTCGTCATCTCGCACATCTCGATTGCCAGATAGATGGCAATGTGGCGTGCTTTGGCGATGTTGGCGTTGCGCCGCGGGCCGATGAGCTCCTCGTGCGTCACGCCGTACTGCTCTTCGATGACGGACTGAACCGTTTGCACGTTGATCTTTTTGGCCGATGTGTCGAAGTACTGGCTGGCGATGGCGTCGATATCATCAAAGGTGAGCTCGCCGCCATCGCGCTCGCGGTCACCCGCCTCGCCGGCGCAGCGCTCGCAGAAGCTCTCGAGTTCGCGGATGTTGGTGCCCGAGACCTCGGCCATGTGTTTGAAGTGCTCATCGGTCAGGTGCCCGCCGTCGCCCCCATAGGCCGCCAGCAGCGAGTCGTCGCCTGCCTCGGGAGCGGCGACGATGGTGTTCTCGTAATAGCGCTGCAAGATCTTGTATTTCATCTCGTAGCTGGGCTCTGCGACCAGGCAGAGCATGCCGGCGTTGAAGCGGCTGGTCAGACGCTCGTCCATGCTCAGGTCCTTGGGGGCGCGGTCTGCCGCGATGACGACCTTCTTGTTGTTGCGGATGAACTCGTCCATGAGCTGGAAAAAGTAGTCCACGCTCGCGCGCTTACCGATGATGTTTTGGATGTCATCGATGATGAGCACGTCCACGCCGTGGTACGCCTGCATGATGGGGGCGTTGCTCTTCTTTTGGCGGTCGAACTCGGTCATCAGGTCGTCCAGATATGCCTGGGAGTTGGCATACTTGACCTTGATCTCGGGCGACTTCTCGGCGAGCTCGTTTTTGATGGCAAGCAGCAGGTGCGTCTTGCCCAGGCCCGATTTGCCGTAGATGAACAGCGATGTGCACGTGCCGCGCTCGTCCGCGAGGGCGGCAAACTTGAGTGCCGAGCGATAGGCATGGCTGTTCTCGGGGCCGTAGACAAAGTTCTCAAAGGTAAATTTTGAGTTCGCGGCGAGTGGGGCTCCATCCGTATTCTGCTCGGCCGGCACGGTCGGTGCTGGCATGGGTGAAGCGGGGGTCGCAGCTTGCGTGGATTTAGTCGGCGCTCCGCCCTTCATCTGGTTCATCATGCGACGAAAATCATCGGCCGAGAGCGTGTTCTTGATTGCAATGCCCGAATCCGCGCCCGCCGCTGCGTCGTGGGCGATGGGCATGTGCGTGACGGGTGCGTTCGTTGACGTCGCCGCCGCGGCCGGCAACGGTGCCATGGTTTCACGGGAAACATCGCCGTGCTGGTGCTCGATTGTCGGCGCGTCGCCTGCGGAGGCCGGCGCCGCCGGGGAAGTAGCGGGAGCCGTGGCGGGCGCCGTCGCGGCAGCGGATTCTGTCGCGGCGCCTTGCGGTGCCACGATGTCGAGTGCAATCGGTGCAAAGGCGATTTCTTCCAGATAGGCCTCAATAGTCGACTGATGCTTTTTGAGCTGCGCGATGGCAAAGCGCGAGGGCGCCTCGATCGTGAGCGTATCTTCGGTCAGGCTTATGGCGCGCGATTGCCCCAGCATATTGATGAGGCGTGCATCTTGGCCGTCGCGCTGGCAAAAGGCGATGGCATCCCCCAGGATGATGCTTGCTTCCTCGTCCACTGTCTCTCCCGTTCTTTAGCTCTGAGCTCGCACGCGAGCGGCGCCGAGTTCGGTCAGATGGTATTTCTGGCCATGCTTGATGACCAAGCCGGCCTGCGCCAAGTCATTGAGCGTGCGTGACCAAGTGGGGGCCGAGTTTCCAAACGCCCTCGCCAGATCGGTTGCGCCGCACGCTTGATTTTGCGCCAGATAGCCCAGCGCGGCGTTGCCGCGATCGCTTACGAACACGTCCGGTTGTGGCTGCGCATACTGATTTGCTGCATTAGGATACATCATTTGAGCTGCTGGTTGTTGAGAACTCTGCACCGACGGCATTTGCTGTTGAAAACTTTGGGGCCACTGTTGGTAAGGCTGCGGAGGCATCTGCTGGGCCCAGGGGTTGTACTGCTGCTGCGGCATCTGCTGGTACGGCTGCTGATATCCCTGCTGGTACTGCTGCGGGAACTGCTGGCCATACCCCAGTGGCGGCATCTGCTGCGTTGCCATGGGCTGCTGCGCAAAAGCTCCCGACAGGGGATATGTGGGCTGCTCCGTCTCGGGCCGCACGGCAGCACCGCGTCCGCCGGCACGCTCGATTTCCTGCACGCGCTTGGGGTCCAGACTTACCGTAACCACGGTGCCGCTGCCCATGTTGTCCTCGATGGACACGGCGCCGCCGGCATTTTCCAGGTATTCCTGCACCATGGGAAACCCAGCCCCAGTCCCGCGAATGTATCGCTTCATGTTGCTGTTTGCGCTGGTCACGCCAAAGTCGAAAGCGCGTTCCTTGTCATCGATGCCCGGTCCTTGGTCTGCAAAGCGGATAGTGTCGCCGCCGTCCAGGATCGAGATGATGGGCTCGGCAAAGTGGGCGTGGATAAAGTTTTCGACAATCTCGCGGATGACCATGAGCGAGATATGGCCACCTTGTTCTTTCATGCACTGGTAGACGGTGTTGGTTGTCTCTTCCAAATACGTGCGGACATCTTGCGGATCTATGACGATCACACGCGGCGTCGACAGCATATCGTCATAGACCGCTATGCGTGCGGCGTACATGGCTTTTGGCGCCTGCGTGGTCGTCTGCTCGCCTTCGTCGCGCTCTTCGCGCACGCCGGTGATGTGCTCGTTGTCGGGTGCCGGGTCTCCGGAATCGACCATGGTGTAAAAGTCGTCAGACATGCCGCTCGCAATCTTTCAATAGGTTTCGAACAAATAGTAGCTCACCGTGCAATGTTTCTCATCTTTCGACAAACTTTCAAAACCTGTTGAAAACTTTGGAAAACGGACGAAAAGTTCTCAACATTGCCAACATGACCTGTTGAAAACTCGATGAAATATCGTGAAAAGTTGCCACGCACCGCTAAATCGAGCTCGGCTTATGGGGGAACCGTGTGAACTGCGCAACCTTTTACCTTTGATTTCTTGACATTTGAACATTGATTTCCCTACAATCTTCAAGCTCACGTGTCTATATCTGCGTCCGCGCCCCCGCGGACACTCGAAATGCAGCAGGAGGAACTTAAGATGAAGCGTACGTATCAGCCTAATAAGCGTAAGCGTGCCAAGACCCATGGCTTCCGTGCCCGTATGGCCACCAAGGGCGGTCGTGCCGTGCTCGCCCGTCGCCGCGCCAAGGGCCGCAAGCGTCTCACTGTCTAGCAGCGATACACACATCTCGCATGAAGACTATTAAGTCTCGGCAAGATTTCGAGCATGTGTTCAGTCAGGGGCGTCGTTTCAATCACCCTCTGATTCGAATGACCATATGTGAATCGGTTGGCGAAGGCGACTCCGGAAGGGTCGCCTTCGTTGGTGCTAAACGGCTCGGTTGCGCAGTCGTGCGCAACCGTTCTAAGCGTGTGATGCGCGAGGCCGCCCACAGCTGCGGATTTCCCGTTGCGGGTTATGACATCATCTTGTTCGCAACTCCCAAGACGAGGGATTCCTCGCCGCAGGAGATGGACAAGGCATTGCGTTCGCTTATGAAACGCGCCGGCGTTGCCGGGGAGGAGCGATGAGCAATCACGTTTTGCGACGTGTTGCCATCGCTCCTATTCGCATATATCAACAGGTTATTTCGCCCTTATTGCCTGACGCCTGCATTTATTACCCAACGTGCTCGCAATACGCCATCCAGGCGATTGAGAAGTACGGTGTTTTGAGAGGCTGCTGGCTTGCCGTGAGGCGCATCGCTCGCTGCAATCCCCTGCACGTCGGCGGTTATGACCCTGTGCCTTAGCGGGCACTCGCTATCGGAGGAAAACTTACATGTGGGATTGGATCGTTAACATCCTTTTCGAGCTGCTCAAGCTCATCCAGACCTTTGCGGTCGACTGGGGCCTGTCCATCATCATCCTGGTGGTCATCATCCGTCTGCTGCTGACGCCGCTTATGCTCAAGTCGACCAAGTCGACGGCTCGCATGCAGGTGCTGCAGCCCAAGATGCTCGAGATCCAGGAGCGCTATGCCGACGATCCCCAGCGTCAGGCCGAGGAGATGCAGAAGTTCTACAGCGAGAACAAGTTCAACCCCATGGCTGGTTGTCTGCCGCTGTTGATCCAGATGCCTGTCCTGTTCGCCCTATTTACGCTGCTGCGTAACCTGCCGGACTACTTTAACGACGGCACGTTCTCGTTCTTTAATATTCTGCCCGACTTGACCACCACGCCGAGCGCCTCTTTTGCCGATGGCTTTATGGTCGCACTGCCTGCGTTGATCTGCCTGATCCTCTTTGCTGTCCTGACCTTGATTCCGCAGCTCTATATGTCGCGCAATCAGACCGGCCAGCAGGCGCAGAGCATGCGTATGATGGCCGTTGTTATGACGGTCATGATGCTTTGGATGGGCTGGAGCCTGCCCGTCGGCGTTCTGCTGTACTACGATGTGTCCTCTGCCTGGCAGGTTATCCAGCAGATCTTCGTGACGCAGAAGGTTATTGACAAGGCTAAGGCCGATGAGGAGGAGCGTCTTAAGAACGCTCCGCTGCAGGTCGAGGTCACTCGTCGCGAGAAGAAGCCGCGCCCGCACAAGAAGAAGTAATGGGACAGTAATCTTATTTAGGTACCTAACTTTTGGAGTACGTTATGTCTGAAGAGATCATCGAGGATATGCTTGAGGAGGTTGCCCCGCAGGTCGCGGGCGATTATCCCGAGATTGCACAGCGCTACAAGGCTGGTGAAGAGCTGACAGACGAGGAGCTCGACACCATTGCCGATGTCGCGATTTCCATCCTGCGTTCCATCCTTTCGCACTTCGATGCCGCCAACTCTCCTATCGATGAGTATGAGGGCGACGAGGGTGAGCTGATTTTGGATGTAACGGCTCCGGATCTTGCTGTTCTCATTGGGCGTCATGGACGTACCCTCGATGCCCTTCAGGTTATGTTCTCGCTGCTGGTGAGTCGCAAGCTTGGCTTTAGGTATCCGGTCGTCGTGGACGTCGAGGGTTATAAGAGCCGCCGACAGGACAAGGTTGCTTCCATGGCGCAGTCCGCTGCCGAGCGCGCCATTCGCACTCATAAGAGTGTTTCCTTGCCGCCCATGAATGCCTATGAGCGTCGACTGGTTCACATTGCCCTTCGCGGCAACGATGCCGTTGACACTCATTCCGAGGGCTCTGATCCCGATCGCCATGTTGTGATTGTTGCTCGATAATCTACTCGAGCTTATGCTTAGGGGACGTGGTTTCCACGTCCCCTTTTTTTGTCAAAAGTTCTCGATACACTGATTTTTGTCAGAAAGGAGCTTTCGTTGTTAGTGCTTACTGATCAGCAAGCTGACGAGATGTTGAGTCGTCTAACTTCCTATTGCAATGAGTATTCCTTGAGCGTAACTGATGTTGAGCTGATGAAATGTATTCAGCATTTGGATTTAGTTCTGGAAACAAATAAGACAACGAATCTTACCCGCATCATTACCGTAGAAGATGCTGCGATACTTCATATCCTCGACTCACTAGTTTTGCTCCCCTATATCAATAAGGCTCCTGAGGGGGCTTTGCTCGATATGGGAACAGGTGCTGGCTTCCCTGGTATTCCTTTAACCATAACCACGCATCGTAAAGCTACTTATATTGACTCTGTTGGCAAGAAGGTTGATGCCGTTAATTCTTTTGTTCATGCTCTTGGATTGAAATATGCTCATGCGGTTCATTATCGTCTTGAAGAATATGCTCGAAGCCATAAGAAGCAGTTCTCTGTCGTAACCGCCCGCGCACTGGCCCCTCTACCGATTCTTGTTGAGTATGCCGCTCCGTATCTCAAGGATGGAGGGTTATTTGTTATCACCAAGGGCAATCCTTCGGGTGAGGAGCTTGCTTCCGGCATGTCAGCAGCTAAGATCTGCGGTTTCACTTTGCTTCTGAATGACGCAATCGATTTGCCTGATGGCTTGGGCCACAGGGAGTTTATTGTTCTTAAAAAGAGTCATCCGGCATCCGTTTCATTGCCCCGTGCAAATGGCATGGCAAAGAAGAATCCGCTTGCCTAGATGTTTCACGTGAAACATAATGGAGATTAACAACTTGCAGTGTTTCACGTGAAACATGGCGGTTGATATCGATTCGGAATGTTTCACGTGAAACATCCTCCGTTTGACAGCTTTAATACACACCAGGAGGGACCGTGGGATTTCGCGACGTTAAGCGCTCTAAGAGCGCAAAAGACACGCGTATCATTGCAATCATCAATCAAAAAGGCGGCGTTGGTAAGTCGACGACGGCTGTAAACCTTGCGGCAGCATTGGGTGAGCAGGGTCGTAAGACACTGATTGTCGATTTCGATCCGCAGGGAAATAGCACCAGTGGATTTGGAATTGAAAAAGAAGACCTTGATCACTGCATCTACGATGCATTGTTGAATGATGTGCCGGCAGAATCGCTTGTTCTTGATACAAATTGCAAAAAGGTATTCGTAATTCCTGCTACAATTCAGCTTGCAGGCGCTGAAATTGAGCTCGTAAGCGCAATTGCTCGTGAAACACGCCTCAAAGATTTGCTTGAGCCGATTCAGGATGAGTTCGATTTCATTTTTATTGACTGTCCTCCATCGCTCGGCCTGCTTACTATTAACGCCTTGACTGCAGCAGATAGCGTATTGATTCCGATCCAGTGCGAGTATTACGCACTCGAGGGTGTTACGAAGCTGCTTGAGTCAATGAAGATGGTCAAATCACGTCTGAACAAGAGCTTAGACACCTATGGCGTGCTTATGACTATGTATGACTCGCGTACTTCTCTGTCGAATCAGGTTGTTGAGGAAGTTCAATCGTACTTTGGTGATAAGGCGTTTAAGACACTGATTCCTCGTACGGTTAAAATCTCCGAAGCTCCGTCTTTTGGAGAGCCGGTAATTACCTATGCGCCACAAAATAAGGGTGCAAAAGCATATATGAACCTTGCAAAAGAGGTGATCAAGCGTGCCTAGTGCAAAGAAACGTGGCGGATTGGGACGTGGACTCAATGCTTTGGTCTCAGAGGCCGAGTATGAGACCGGTGGTTCGGCTGCATCTGCTTCAAATGCTGCATCTGAAACAAAACTACCTATTGAGGATATCGTTCCCAACCCAAATCAGCCACGAATTCACTTTAACGAAACTGAACTTCGCGAGTTGAGCGAGTCAATCCAAGAACATGGTGTTTTGCAGCCGCTTTTGGTTCGCAAGCATGGAAACGGCTATGAGATCATCGCAGGTGAGCGTCGTTACCAGGCATCAAAGCTTGCTGGTCTTGAGGAGTTGCCTGTCATCATTAAAGATGTTAATGATGAAGAGATGCTGGCTCTTGCACTTATCGAAAACCTTCAGCGTTCTGATCTGAATCCCGTCGAAGAGGCTAAGGGGTATCGCCAGCTCATTGATGCCAGCGGTATGACCCAGGAGGCATTGTCGAAGGCGGTAAGCAAGTCACGTTCTGCAATTACAAACTCGCTGCGCCTTCTCGATCTCCCCGAAGTTGTTCAGCAGATGATTTTTGAGGGTAAACTTACAGCTGGTCATGCACGTGCTATTCTTGCAGTTCCCTATGAGGATGCTCGAATTCGACTTGCTGAGAAGGTTGTTGCAGAGGGCCTTTCCGTTAGAGCGACAGAAAATCTTGCTCCGTTGTTTTCTGCCGGAGAGACACCTAAGACGCCGCGGCCTGCAACGCCTCAGTCTTTTAAAAAGGCTGCCCGCGTACTTCGTCAGGTATTCAATACCAACGTACGTGTGAAGAGCTCACGTGGAAAGAATAAGATTGAGATTGAGTTTAAAGACGAGGAAGAGCTCTCTCGTATTCTTGGTGAAATGATTCAGTTTGATCAAGGAGACCAAGATGAGGAATAAGATTTTAACTGCGATTGCATTAGCTACGACTGTCGCGGCTGGTGCCTTTGCTGGCTATAAGATCGCGACAGACGATGAGCTCCGAGGTCGTTTGCTTCGTGGTGCGCAAGATATTGTTGATACGTCCAAGAAGAAAATGGATGTTATGACTGAAGATGTTGCCATGCGTACTGCTCAGTTAACGAAGAATCCCAAGATTAATCAAGGTTGGGTTAGCAACCAATGGGAAAATGTAGGCTATTAGGTACCTAATAATTACTTAGCATTTTTGAGGGGTCCTTGTCTGATTCACACGACAAGGACCCCATATTTTGGCTGTTATTAATGGGACCAGTAGCAGCTGATTCATAATCGAGGTCAATAAATGAAACAGCCCCGGTTGCATATCCTGCAACCGGGGCTGCTCGATGTTTCACATGAAACGTTTTGGGGTGTGACTCCCCTATGCGTTCTTTTGAACTTTGAAGCGCTGCTTCAGCTGTCCGCAGGCGGCATCAATATCATTGCCGCGAGAATTACGGATTGTGGTCTCGATGCCACGAGACTCAAGGCGGCGCTGAAGATCCTCAACCTTATGAATCGGCGACGGCTTGAGCGGGCTGCCCTCGATGTCGTTAAGCTGAATCAGGTTAACGTGGCACAGCGTTCCCTCGCAGAAGTCGCAGAGCGCCTGCATCTCGGGATTCGTATCGTTGACGCCTTCAATCATGGCATACTCATAGGTCGGGCGGCGGCCAGTCTTCTCGGTGTAGAGCTGAAGCGCCTCGTGAAGGCGAAGCAGCGTGTACTTCTTAACACCGGGCATGAGTTTATTGCGCGTCGACTGGATGGCGGAGTGCAGGGAAACGGCAAGCGTGAACTGCTCGGGGATATCGGCAAATTTGCGAATACCAGGAATAACGCCGCTGGTAGAGACGGTGAGGTGACGGGCGCCGATACCGATGCCATCGGGGTCGTTGAGGATACGCAGTGCCTTGAGAACCTCATCGTAGTTGGCAAACGGCTCGCCCTGGCCCATGAAGACAACGCTCGTGACACGCTCGCCAAAGTCGTTGGATACATGAAGTACCTGGTCGACGATCTCTTGAGCGGTCAGAGAGCGCTTGAGGCCGTTGAGGCCAGTAGCGCAAAAGGCGCAGCCCATGCCACAGCCTGCCTGGGTGGAAACGCAGACGGAAAGCTTATTACGACGGGGCATGCCGACGGTCTCGACGGAAATGCCGTCGTGATACTCGAGCAGATACTTGCGAGAGCCATCTTTGGAAACCTGCTTGGTGAGTTCAGTCGGCGTGTCAAAGGCGAAAGCGCCTTTAAGCTGCTCGCGGAAAGCCTTAGGAAGGTTGGTCATATCGTCAAACGAACAAACGTTCTTCTCAAAGACCCATTCGATGAGCTGCTTTGCGCGGAAGGCGGGCTGGCCAAGTTCGGCCACGAGTTCGCGAATATCGTTTTGGCTCAAGTCGCGAATGTCCTGAGATTTAGTCCTGGGATTCATGGAAGCCTTTCAATTTTGGGGAAACGTAGAGTGTATCGCTACAATATGGTATCAGCTGCAGAAATTATAGAGGAGGAGTCTGCCCATGCCGGGTAAAAGCCTAGAGAACATGCACGTAGCGGTCTTGGCGGGCGGTCATTCCGCCGAGCGCGAGATCTCGCTCAACTCGGGAAAGAACGTCGTGGCGGCACTGAAGGAAGCCGGCTACACCTCGGTGGAGCTGCTCGACACCGCCGCCGATGACTTTATGGTAACCATGGCGACCGGCGGTTTCGATGTGGCATTTATCGCCATGCACGGCGCCGGCGGTGAGGATGGCGCCATGCAGGGTGCCATGGAGACCCTGGGTATCCCCTACACGGCCTCGGGCGTGCTTGCCAGCGCCTGCGGTGCCGACAAGGAGGTCTCTAAGCTCCTGTACGCCAAGGCGGGCATTCCCATTGCCCCCGGCCTCGCGCTCGAGGTGGGCGATGAAGTCGATACCGATCATATCGTCGAGGTTTGTGGCGAGCGCTGCTTTGTGAAGCCGGCCGTCAACGGTTCCAGCTATGGCATTTCCCTGGTCCATGAGTCCTCCGAGCTGCCCGCGGCAATCGCCAAGGCGTTTGAGTACGGCGACAAAGTGCTGATCGAGAAGTGCATCGAGGGTACCGAGATCACCGTCGGCGTATACGGTGAGGACGACGTGCGCGCCCTGCCGATCGTCGAGATTCGTAAGCCCGAGGACTGCGAGTTCTACGACTTGGACGTAAAGTACGTCGATCCCACTGACATCCATCGTATTCCGGCGCATATCTCGCCCGAAAACTATGCGCGTGCCCAGGAACTTGCCTGTGCGGCCCATAAGGCACTCGGTTGCTTGGGCATCTCGCGCAGCGATTTTATCGTGAGCGAGGACGGCCCCGTCATTCTCGAGACCAACACCATCCCCGGCATGACCGATACGTCACTGTATCCTGACGAGATTCGCCATACCGACGACATGACGTTCCCGCAGGTGTGCGACAGCCTAATCCGTATGGGTCTCCGTCGAGCGGGCGTTGCATGCTAATCGAGGACGCTGTATCTCCTGGAACGCCACAGTTTGTCATCGACTCCTATGCCACGCTTGCAGAACGCGCAAAGACACAATCGTTTGGCCTCATCGAAGAGGACGTTATCGTCCTCGATACCGAGACCACGGGTCTTTCGGTACAGGACAACGAGTTAATTGAGATTTCCGCGGCCCGTCTTTCGGGCCGCGAGATCATCGACCGCTTCGATACCTTCGTGCATCCCAAGCAGCTGATTCCCACCGAGATTACCGAGCTCACGAGCATTACAAATGCCGATGTGGCAGATGCCCCGTCGGCCGTTGAGGCCGTCGCCGCTCTCGCCGATTTTGTCGGTGGTTGCCCGGTGATCGCACATAACGCCACGTTCGACCGCTCGTTTATCGAGTCGGTCAAAGGCGGCGTCAACGTGAGCGACATCTGGATCGATTCGCTGGCGCTGTCGCGCATCGCGCTACCGCGCCTGGCCTCGCACAAGCTGTCTTTTATGGCCGATCTGTTTGGCTGTGACTCGGTATCACACCGTGCCAATGCCGACGTCGACGCCCTGTGTGGCGTATGGCGCGTGTTGCTCGTGGCGCTCACCGACTTGCCCCAGGGCCTCATGGCGCGCCTAGCCGACATGCACCCGGGTGTGCCTTGGTCCTATCGTCCTATCTTCTCATTCTTGGCGGGGCAGAACCCTGGCTCTATCTTCTCTCTCAGCGCCGCTCGTGCTGACGTTCTCAAGGCCGACCGCGCCGACGATCGGGTGGACGCCGACGAACTGCCGGTCCTCAAGATGCCGAGTCGTGAGGAGATTGAGGCAGACTATGCGCCGGGTGGCCTAGTCAATCGCATGTATCCCACCTACGAGCCGCGTGATGAGCAGATCGCGATGGCGCTCGAGGTCCGCGATGCGCTGGCCACGGGCACTCATCGTGTAATTGAGGCGGGCACAGGCGTCGGCAAATCGATGGCCTATCTGGTGCCTTTTGCCGAGGCAGCACGCCGCAACAACATCACGGTTGGTATCGCGACTAAATCGAATAATCTCGCCGACCAGCTCATGTATCATGAGCTGCCCAAACTTGCCGAGCAGCTGGACGGAGGCCTATCGTTTTGCGCCCTCAAGGGCTATGACCACTATCCATGCTTGCGCAAGCTTGAGCGCATGAGCCGCGGCCAAGTCGAAATTACGACTAAGCGTGATCCTGCCGATACGCTTACGGCAGTCGCGGTCATCATGGCGTACGTCTGCCAATCAGCCGATGGCGACCTCGACTCGCTCGGCATTCGGTGGCGCAGCGTCAACCGCCCCGACTTTACGACGGCTTCGCGCGAGTGTGTTCGTCGCCTCTGCCCGTTTTTCCCTGATAAATGTTTGGTCCACGGCGCTCGCCGTCGTGCGGCGCATGCCGATGTGGTGGTCACCAACCATTCCCTGCTGTTCCGCAATGTCGCGGCCGAAGGCAGGATTTTGCCTCCGATTCGTCATTGGGTAATCGACGAGGCCCATTCCATCGAGCACGAGGCTCGCCGTCAGTGGGCGCGCGTGGTGTCGGCGGATGAATCACGCGTTCTGTTTGAGCGCCTGGGCGGCTCGAGCACCGGCGCGCTAAGCCAGGTTTCCCGTGATTTGGCAACCTCCGAGGGCTCTACGCTCTATCTGGGCCTTACTGCCAAAGCGACCTCGACGGTTTCGCGTGCGAGCATGGCGATCGCCGACGTGTTTGATGGCGTTCGCGAGCTCGGCCGCCGTGCCCGTGGGGGTTATGACAATGCCAATCTATGGATTGGCCCCGAGCTGCGCGAATCTGACGACTGGCATGATTTCTTGCAGTCGGCCTACACTGCCATCGACGCATTGGAACAAGCTGACAAGAGCGTCGACGCGCTGGTACAAGCCGTCGCCGCCGACAAGCCCGAGGTTGTTGTCGACCTGGGTGAAATCTCGCGCCGCCTGCACGAGCTGGCCGAGAACCTCAAGCTCATCATTGACGGTACCGATGAGCACTACGTGTATTCGTTGCAAGTCAATTGCAGGCTGCGTGCCGGCGGCGAGTCGATGACCGCGGAGCGTATCGATATTGGCGAGGCCTTGGCAACCGAGTGGCTGCCCGAGGTCCACACGGCTATCTTTGCATCGGCGACCATGACGGTTTCCAAGAGCTTTGAGCACTTTAACCACGCCGTCGGCCTCGATCGCATCAGTGCCTCGATATCCTCATCGCTGCACTTGGACTCGAGCTACGACTTCGATTCGAACATGGCTGTAGTCGTTGCGGGCGATATCCCCGATCCGCGCGATCGTGAGAGCTATCTTACGGCGCTCGAGCGTGTGCTGGTCGACGCGCATCTTGCCATGGGCGGCTCGGTGCTCACGCTGTTCACCAATCGGCGCGACATGGAAGACCTATACGCCCGCGTTGAGCCCAAGATGGCCCGTGCGGGTCTGGAACTCAACTGCCAGCAGCGCAACTCATCTCCTCGCCGTCTGCGCGATCGCTTTATCAACGAACCGACCTCGTCACTCTTTGCGCTTAAGGCCTTTTGGGAAGGGTTTGACGCCAGCGGCGAGACGCTGCGCTGCGTCATCATTCCCAAGCTGCCGTTCTCGAGCCCCACAGACCCGCTCTCATGCGAGCGCAATCTGCGCGAAGATCGCGCTTGGGCGCGCTATTCGCTGCCCGAGGCGGTGCTTGAAGTCAAGCAGGCAGCCGGTCGCCTTATCCGCTCATCGACCGATTGCGGCGTACTCATCTTGGCCGACCCGCGCCTGGTGACGAAGGGCTACGGCAAGAAATTCTTAACGTCGCTGCCCACGAGTTCCTATCAGCGCATCGAATCGGCACAAATCGGGCACTATCTACAGCTGTGGCGCGCACGCCACGAACGGCGCCGCTAAAGCGGACAGACGAGGGATTTTGCCATATCGCACAGACGCTCTGACAGGGCGGGGTCATCCAAGATGCGGATGGCCCCGCCCGCTGCGATTACCTGGCTCAGTAGCCAACGCTCGGAGCCATAATGCACGGTTAGCGTTGCCGTGTCTGCCCCGCCGCGCTCGATGAGGGTGACGCCGGCCCAGTCCAGATGCTCCGCCATATCGAATGGCATCAAGAGCTTTGCGCTACGCTGCGTCCGGGCAAGGGAATCGTGGAGGGATGCAACGTCCGGTGCGTGAGGCACGACGGAGTCTTCCGTCAGGGCGAGTCCCTCGATTTTATCCATGCGATAGGTGCGCTGCTCATCGACCGCGATGTCCCAGGCAATCAGGTATGTTTGGTCGCCGTTTGCCGTAATGCGCAAGGGGTCGACCAGACGCTCGCGTGGCCGTGCATCGTCCATCGAGCGATACGAGATACGACAGCGAACGCCGTCCTGAATGGCGCAGCTCAGCTGCTGCCAGTGCGACCCGCGGTTGACGGTGTCAAAGACGCGCTGGTTATAGCCGAGCTCTTCGGGTAGAAGAGCAGATCGAATCCGAGCCGCCGTCTGCGGCTCGATCCCCAACGATTCAAGTTCATGGTTGAGCACAGCGCCCTCGGCGGCACTCAGGCGCAGCGGTAACACACGCCCGGCGTCACCGGTGAGGACCACACGCTCGCCGTGGCATTCGCAGATGATGCGCGCACCCGATTCTCGATCAGCGAGTGTCGAGACGATCTCGAGAATCTCGTCGAGCGACACCCCCGTGATGTTAAAGCGACTGCAAATCTCGGTTCGAGTCATGCCGTTCTCGCCGGCGGCGTAGAGGGCCTCCATGATGTCGATGGCGCGCGAGAGCCTCTGCTCGCTGGTGAGTTTACGCACGGGCATGCTCGTGCACCGTCCTTTCAATGAGGTGGTTCCACGCCTGTTTGAGCGATTTGGGGGCCACGGGCCTCATGCCGTCCATGGCGTGGGCCATGCAAAATGAAGCGGCGGCTTCAAGGTCGCGCACGTCAACGGTCCAGGTCCATCCCAAATCGGTGTGTGCGAGCTCGCCGCGCCCGCGCGTGAGACCGTTGATCATATCGATCTGCGTCTGAGGGGCGAACGAGAACGTAGCTGCAACGGGCGGTCGGTCGGCAAAATCGAACTCAAAGAATAAGTAATCGTTGAGGTTGAAGTCCGCAGGGATGGCGTAGGCCTTCGAAGGACGCCAAGCGCGAACGATACGGTCGCAGCGGAATGTCCTGATGTCGTCGGTGACATTGTCGAGGCCGCAGAAGTACGCCACGCCCTCGCGCTCGAACATGCCGTAGACGCAAACGGTCCGCTCGCGTTGCTCGCCGCGTCCGTTTTGGTACAAAAAGCGCAGCGCGCAACGCTCGGCAAAGGCACTCCATACCGCATCGACGGCGGGAGAGCGGCGGATCGGTGCTTCGTCCACCGCCGTCCCACCGGTGAGGTAGGCAATTTTGGAGCGAATATCGGCAAGCGGCGCGGCAAAGGTGGAAGAGCCGGCCGCTAGCGTCTGGTCGATGGCGTTGAGTAGGATGTCGGCGTCGCCTGCGGTGATGAGGCCACCTGCGGCAAACGTGTGCTCGCGGTCGATTGTCCACGAGCTTTCCTCGGTCTCCTGCGCACCGGCGGGGCGAACCTCCTTGATTAAGATGCCACGCTCGAGCAGTTTGTCACGATCGCGCCGAAACTTGCGCTTATCCGAGTCGATGTTGCCCGAGCCATATCCCAGGTCAGAATCCAAGACGATCTGCTCGGTCGTCAGCGGTTCGGGGGAGCTGTTGAGCACAAAGAAAAGATTGAGGATGCGCTGAGCCGTTTTATCGAAACTGGGCTCCGAATTCCCCTTTTTAATTGTCGCGGTCGTGTCGCTTGCCGTCATAGAGTCCTCGCATGAGAAGGTGGTTTGCTGCCATGATTTTAGTCCGATATGGAGATTAGGCTATATCCTTGTCCGCTCGGGGCGTTAAGATGGCCCGAATTCGGTCGTTTGCGCTCGCTCGGGGTATACTTTCGACTATATACGGTTCTAATGTGCATGCATTGGGCCTATTTGTCGGATTATGGATGTGGAGCGCACATGGCGAACACCCAGAACTATATTAACCACCTGCTGCAGAACACCGGCATTACGCCGGCATGCAGTGAAGAAGAGCGCTTGGCTGCCGAGGATATCGCTCAGATCTTCCGCAACCACGGCTTTGATCCCGAGGTTCAGGAGTTCAATGCCCCGGCGCCCAGTAGGTTGGCATTTGCCGTTACCGGTATTCTTGCGTTTGCCGGCGCCCTGCTGATGGGCATCGGCGGCGGTATCGGCTTGGTCGGCACCTTGCTGGCCATTGTCGGTGCCGTGCTCTACGTGCTCGAGCGCACGGGCCACCCCGTGGTTTCGCGCCTGGGCAAGACGGGCGTGAGCCAAAATGTCATCGCCTACCACAAGGCCTCGGGCCCGCTTGCGTCTCCGCGCAACCGCCCGGTGGTCGTTGTCGCACACTACGACTCTCCCCGCGCTGAGCTGCTTGCCCGCGAGCCTTATGCTTCGTATCGTGCGCTCATCGCCAAGTTGTTGCCCGTTGCCACGGTTGCCCCCGCTGCCGTTGCCATCCTGCGTATCCTGCCGCTCCCCGGCGCGCTCAAGGTTCTGCTGTGGATTGTCGCGATCCTCGCTTCCCTCGTTGCACTTGCCAACGCGGCAAACATCATCTCTAACCGCCACATTCTTCCCTATACGTCCGGCGCGGTGTGCAACAAGTCTTCTGTCGCCGCTATGCTCGGCGTTATGGACAACGTTGCTCCCTTCCAGGGCGAAAACGAGTTTCCCGACGATGCTCCGTTCGATACCTATTTTGGGGAGCAAAAGCGTCGTGCCGAGGAAATGGCGCGCGCAGCGGCGGAGTATGCCGCGGCCCAGCAGCAAAACGACTACGGCAACACCATCGAGTATGAAGAGCCCACCTACGCCGAGGACGAGTTCGGTCAGCCGATTGCTCCCGACGCTCAGGCCGAGCCCGAACAGGGTGAGGCTTTCGACGAGCAGATCGAGGGCTTTGAGGGTGCGTCTGCCGACGAGACGCTGATTGGCGCCATTGTGCCCGAGGATCAGAATCAGGCTGTCCAGGCCGAAGAGTTCAATGACGAGGTTCCCGCTGTCGAGCCGGCGGAGGAGCCTGTCGCGCCCGACCCCGAGCCCAAGCTCTATCGCAATGCCGCCGGCAACATCCGTTTTGGTTCGGATGCCATCCGTGCTCTCGGAATGCTTCCCGAGTCCTGCACGCTCGATTACGAGGAGGGCGAGGAGCCGACGTTTGAGTCCGAGCCTGTCCCCGTCGTGACTGCGCCTGCGCCCGTTGCCACCGTGGATGATGAGTCTGCCGCGGTTGCCGCTGCCGTTGCCGAGCCCGAGGCAGTGTCCGCGATCGATCCCGCTGCAGGACTGGACGTTTTGGCTCCCGCCGCGCCGGCGCAAGACGTTGCGGACGAGTCTGACGACGATTACGTTGAACAGCCGAGGCTCGTGTCTTACGAGAGCGATACTGATTTCTCAGCCGAGATTCCCGCGGCAACGCCCCATGCCGATATCGCATCCGCGTTCTCTTCGATTGGCGCCAGCGCTTCCAACTTCTTTAAGAGTGCGCTTGCAAAGGGCAAGAAATTTGTCGACGATTTCGAGGAGAAGCGCGCTGCCGCACGCGAGGCTGCCGAGCAGGAGGCTATCGCTCAGCAGCAGGCAGCCGAGGCGGCACGTGAGCTCGCGGCGCAAGAGTTCGAGCAGAACGAGGCTATGCAGTCCGTGCCCGTCGATGCCGCCGAAGCTACAACGTCCTTTGAGTCCCAGCAGCCGACGTCCGCGGATATTGTTGAGGCGACAACGTCTTTCGAGGCTCAACAGCACGTCGATAGCACCATGTCGTTTGATGCCGCGCAGTTCGATTCCACGATAACGTTTGAAAAGCAAGGCACCGCGATTGCCGAGCCCCTTCCTGTTTCCGATGAGCAGGGCGATGCGGCAGACGATGACGAGCCTATTGATGCTGCCGAAATCCAAGATGCCGCCGAGGACGAGCCCGTCGAGGCCAACTCTGACGAAGAGCAATACGCGACAGCCGAGCAAGATGATTCGACCGAGGTCGAGCAGGAAGAAGTGCCTGCGGTTTCCGAGGCTCCCGAGATAGATGAGTCGAGGCCTTACTCCACGCAGATTTTCACCATGCCGACCCCGAGTGGTTCCGGTGCCACGGTTGCCGATGTTGCTCCCACCCAGGACGAAACGGTCGATTCCCTTATGGCCCAGATTTCCTCCCAGGCATCGCCGCGTCCGCAGATGAATGTTCCTGATCCGGCGTCGGCTCCGTCGCCTGCACCTTCCTCGTCTCCGTTGGCTTCGGTCCCCGATCCGTCGCTGCCGTCGATGAAGCAGGCAAACGTTGCGTCTCGCACGTCGCTGTTCGACCTTCCCGACCCCTCCGCACAGGCCAACGACCCCTTTGCTACCGCTCAGGGTCCCGAACCCACATCGGCACCCGTTGCGCCTCCTATGCCCGTTGCGTCGGGCGCTCAGCCGATCGAGACCATTTCGGCTCCCGCCCCGGCGGCACCCAAGTCTCGCAAGCGCGGCCTGGGCGGCCTGTTCGGTCGTAAAAAGAAAAACGAACAGGACAGCATGAGTGATTGGCTGGGCGTCGAAGACGATTACGATGCCAAGAAGTCCGGTCGCGGCATCGGTTCGTGGGATAATTTCGAGGACGATAACGATGGCTGGAAGGGCGGCGCTACGTCTTCCGACGGCGCTTCTTCTGAAGATATGCTCTCGGCTGTCGCCTCTATGGGCGATGATGAGCTGCTCGGTCACGATATCTGGTTTGTGGCAACGGGCGCCTCGGATTGTGATGGCGCCGGTATGAAGGCCTTCTTGGCTTCGCATCGCGATAAGCTCCGCGGTGTATTCTTCATCAATCTTGAATCCGTCGGCGCCGGTAGGCTTTCGGTGGTGACGATTGAGGGCGAACAGCAGCTGCTCAAGGGCGATCGCCGCATCATGAACCTGGTCAGCAAGGTGTGCAAGTCGTTCCATGTCGATTGTGGCGCGCTCGAGATGCCCTATGCCAAGACCGATGCCTACGCCGCGCTCGAGGCGAGCCGCCGAGCCCTCACCATCGCCGGCGTGGACGGCACGCGCCTGGCTTGCGCTCGTACCGAGGACGACCTGCCCCACAATGTCAACCCGACGAACATTGCCACGGTATCCGAGGTCGTGACCGAGGTTATCCGCCGTTCGTAGACGGAGCTCTAAGGAGTCAACGTGTTTTCGTATATTAAGCGCCATTGGCCTGTCTACGTGATTTTGACCTTGATCGCCATTGCGTTAGGATTTGGGGCTGCCTACATCGTGGGTGCGAAGGGCTCGACCCCCGCCTCCGCAATCAGCGAAGAGGTGGAGCAAGAACAGAGCACGGGTGCCGATGGGATTCCTGAGTCCGAGCAGGCAATCGTTGATGGTGGATCTTCGTCTGCAGGGTAGATACGGCGATTTAAATGATTGAAAGCGGGCGAGCCGGGGGACTGGCGCGCCCGCTTTTTTATCGCGCTAGCGCTTCTTTGGGATCGACCTAAGGCGAGCGAACCATATGGCTGCGGCACCCGAGGTCAGGAGCGCAGTGATGCAAGCGGCGATGGGAACTGATCCTGTTGCCGGTAGGTCCTGCGGTAGGGTACAGCGTTGAATGACGCGGTCCTCGTCATGTGACTCAAGTTTATCGCCGCCGCCGTTGCGGCAAAGATCGACGCGCGCGCTGTTGGTGAGTGCGGTTTGGGGCGTATAAGCCGACGTTGCCTGCATGTGCACGACTGCGCTCCGAGCGTCTGTGCCAAGGATTACTTTGGCATCGTCAAGGTCGTCGTGCTCATCTTTGAGATCATCATGGGTCCAGGAATCTGTATCGCTTCGAGTCGTAAAGTCGGCGGCTACCGCACCGTATTCAATGCGAATGCCCGTTACGATGGTATTGGATGCAAGGTCGAGTTCTTTCGCCTCGAGTGTGGTGGATTCTGTGGTCGAGACATCCGCCTTCCAGAGGTGCCAGCCGTCGTAATCGACGAGGCGGCAGTCCTCACCAAGGCTCTCCTTTACCTCGTCGGACTTAAGCCAAGGATTTTCGTGCCCATCGTCAAGTGTCGCGTTTGCCGTCTCATCGACGTCTGTCGAGTCCAACGGCGTCGTGCGATACCACACGTTGCACAGACCGTTGAGGTCGCCGATGGCGACGGGAGTTTCGATTGAGACGAATCTCGCCGTATCGTCCTCGGCACACTCAAGATCATCGGTAATCGTTAATTCATCAACCCAGGTAGCTGAATCGTTTCGAGCGTCGATGGTATAGGAGAAAAGTCCGTCCGTATTGGTTTGCGTTGCGGCGCGATTTTTACCATCGCCGTTGGCCAGCAGACCCTTCCCGATAGGTTGGACAATCTCCTGACGCTTGTCGACCTGTCCTTTGATCTCGATGGGCGCATCCTTCATCGCGACGGATTGGACTTCTCCCGTATCCTTTATTTCAAACGTTATCTCCTCGGCAAGGTCATAGGTCCGCGGAGACATCATTTCGCGCAACGAGTAGGTGCCGGGTGCAAGATGTTCGACGCGGTGCGGCTTGTCGGATGAGGTCCAGGAGTCTATTTCGGTTTTATCGGGACCATATAAGGTGAGCTGTGCACCTTCCACTTCCTGCTCACCACTTGCATCGACCTTGGAGATATCAACCTTGGTGTAATCGTTGGATACGTTAAGCCGTGCCTCCACAACGGGTGTTTTCTGGTCGGCATAAGTAAGGTCGACAATATGGGATGTCCGATCGAGTAAGAAGCCTGCCGGCGCTTGAGTCTCGACAACCTCGTAGCGCGCGGTACCAGATCCCAGCGGGAGGTCGTCCGCGCGTGCTTCTCCAGCTTCATCCGTCATGACAGTAGCGACAGTCTCACCGTCGAGCGCGGCAATGCTACCGTCGGGGCGCACGATATCACCCGAGGCGCGGATCTCAAAGATGGCGCCCGCGAGGCTGCTGCCGTCTACGGCATCGGTTTTAACGATCCTGATGTTTCCGGTCGCGGCGTGGTCATAATACGAGACGATTGCAACGGGCGTTAGGTTCATGTCGGCGGGTATGTTTACCTCGATCTCTTCGCCGACAAGATAGGGATCTTTGGCCGAGGTTTCGCGTACATAATAGGTGCCCGGCACGAGCGATTCGGGCAGTGTGATGGTCCCGGTCGCGTCAGTCGTAAAGGTGTCCATTACGTTATGTGCTGGATACCAGCAAGTTTGTGAGACAGGTTCGTGATTGCTGTCGAGTAGTTGGAAGGTGAATCCGGCTAGTGGAACAGAAGCGCCTGTTTGGGCATCGCGTTTTACAATTTGGAGATGCGTCGACAGAGCGTGGTTGTCCACGATATATTGAAGCTCGGCGCCGTCGGAAATCTGATTGGCCCCGACGGTCCATTCCCCTGCCCGTTTAAAACCCTCGGGGACGGTTTCCGGAACCTCGCGAACCGTGTAGCCGGCGCGGTCGTATGGGATGGCTCCGTGGACACCGGCGGGTCGCTTGCCTGCGCCAAACCATGCTTCTGACTGATCTTTGGTTGAGGCAAAGCCATAGATGTTTGTGGTCAGTGTGCCAACAACCTGCTGAGAGCTGTTGCTGACAACCTCAAAGACAACACCTCCCGCCGGCTGCTCCAGGCCGGATTGGTCGCTATTGCCGTAGTCCTTGAATTTGGAAATCTCAAGGTCAAACGCAATGGGGATATCGGAAACGCGCGATTCGATCTCGACCACGCCTGAATCACCGAGCTGGTCGGCTCCAACGGTATAGGACCAGCTGTCGTTGGATGGCAGGTAGCCCTCGGGGGCTTTTGATTCGTAGATGGTAAAGGCTCCTAAGGGGACATCGGTGAGGGTGGCTCGACCGCTTTCGTCGGTCGTGAGGATTTGCGCCCATCCGGGGGTTGATTGCGACACACACGTGAACTCTGCTCCTGCGAGTGAAGATCCCACCTGGGGGCCGGCATTCGTCGCGGCATCGAGTTTTACGATACACAGGTTGATGGTGCCGGGCTGTTCATCAATGGTGACCTGTCCACCGTCATTCCCCGTGGTAAAGGCGATGCGATCACGACGGGGGACATAGCCGGCCGGCGCCTTCGTTTCAACTAGGTAGTATGCCGTATTGGGCAGAAGTGCTGCCTGCGCTCGACCGTTGCCGTCCATCTGGATGGTGCCGACACGTGCGTCGCTGGCGCTCTCAAAAACAGCGAATGTTGCCCCGTCAAACTGATAGGTATTATTTCCGCTGGTAATAACGGTGTTCGCAGACTGCTTTTGGAAGGAAACAGAGACCGCCGGCAGTACATAGAGCATGTCTTGACGTTTGCTGCCGCTCGATACGGTTCCAAAATAGCGCCGCGCGCGGTGCGGAGCGGCTTTGATGCTTCCTGATTTTGCGTTGTCGTGGAGCCACCGCGCAGCCGCCACGACTTCATTGTCGGCGGTAAAGTGCCCACTCTTGGTTTTGCCCTGAGCGGTCGTGTAGGAGTAGGTGCCGTCGACATGGGTAGTGCCGTTGAGCATCCATACGGCAAGCTGGGTGGCGGCGCGGGCGCGATCTGGTGAAAGATGATAACCACCAAACGACGTGGCGGTAGGATATCCGTGACAAACGATTGCCGCGAACTCGTCGTCGAGCCACACCCAGCCTTGATCAAAGTTGAGCCATGGGCCGCCCGGCTTGGTGGGCCCGGGGCGTTCCTGGTTCATGCAGTAGGCAATCGAGGCGTCCTGAGCTTCATATTTGCCGATGAAGAAGGGTCCACAATCGTCGCTAATGGTGCGGAAGCCGAGCTGATCGTAGCCATCGACGGCAAATGCGGCTCCCGGTGCCAGGCAGCCGAAAAGCAGGAAGAGGAGCAGGAGCAGCGGACCTGTTGCGATTGCGCTGTGGACAGAGTGCGTGGGTGCGTTGGACATGGCTGCTCCTTATCCCTCGTGCGCCGCACGGGGAGGCTGCGGCGCGTAGGATGAGGCTACAGCCGAGGTTCATGCGGGTAAGTACCGGAGCCTGACCAAAAGCTTGCCCAATTCCTGACAAATTGAGCTCAAATACAACAATAAGAAAAAAGCGCAGGTAGAAGATAGGGAGAACAGGAGGTCAAAGGTCCTCGTCTCCACAATTGATGTGATATTCAAACGAATCTCCACAGCTAAAACAAGCATCGCCACCCTTGTATCGAACAAGACAACCGCGTTATACTAGCCAACACACAAGCGGGCATCGCCAAGTGGTAAGGCATCAGCTTCCCAAGCTGACACTCGCGGGTTCGAGTCCCGTTGCCCGCTCCAGTTAAGAGCACAAGCACGGCACCATCACGGTGCCGTGCTTTTTTCAATAAAGTGCCGGGACTCGAACCCGACAGGGTGCGAGCGTAAAGCAAACGCGAAGCGTTTGTAGCGAGCAGGCGAAGGCGCCGGCAGGCGCCTGAAGCCGGTGCGGATTTGCGAAGCAAATACGCGGACGTCCCGTTGCCCGCTCCCCCGGCAAAGGGAGACGCTGGGACACACGGCTCGACCGGGTCTCCTTCAGCGGTTCCGTGGACCGGAGCATGCCGACCGCAGCCGGTGCGGATTTGCGAAGCAAATACGCGGACGTCCCGTTGCCCGCTCCATCGAGCGTGGGAGACCTCGGGACGGCCAATTCAACAAAGCCTCCCCATCGTCTCCGTGAATCCGAGGAGATCGCCCACAGCCGGTGCGCGTCCGCGACGCGGGCGCGCGGACGTCCCGTTGCCCGCTCCAATTCCAAAATGTTAGGTTCATGCCTACTGTCCATACTTGCACCTGCGCACGGTACAATGGTTGGGTTACGACCAACGTGCCAATAACCAAAAAGGAGCCGCTATGATCGATCGCTATACCCGCCCGGAGATGGGACACATCTTCTCCCTCGAGAATAAGTACGCCATTTGGCAGGAGATCGAGGTTCTGGCCTGTGAGGCCCAGGCGGAGCTCGGCAAGATCGGCATTTCTAAAGACGAAGCCCAGTGGATCCGCGACCACGCCAACTTTGAGAAGGCAAAGGTCGACGAGATCGAGGAAGTCACGCGCCACGACGTTATTGCCTTCCTGACCAACATGAAGGAGTACATCGACGCCGATGTGCCCGAGGGCGACCCCAAGCCCAGCCGCTGGGTTCACTATGGCATGACCAGCTCCGATCTGGGCGATACGGCTCTGTGCTACCAGCTCACCCAGGCCTGTGACCTGATTATCGAGGACGTCAAGAAGCTTGGCGAGATTTGCAAGCGTCGCGCCTTCGAGGAGCGCAACACGCTCTGCGCCGGTCGCACCCATGGCATCCATGCCGAGCCGATGACCTTCGGTATGAAGTTTGGCTCTTGGGCCTGGGAGCTCAAGCGCGATCTGGATCGTCTTGAGGACGCTCGCAAGAACGTTGCCTTCGGTGCCATCTCCGGTGCCGTCGGCACCTACAGCTCCATCGAGCCGTTCGTCGAGGAGTACGTCTGTGAGCACCTGGGCCTGGTCCACGATCCGCTGTCCACGCAGGTCATCAGCCGCGACCATCATGCCTACCTGGCCGGCGTCCTTGCCACCACGGCGGCCACCTGCGAGCGCATTGCTACCGAGGTCCGCAATCTGCAGAAGACCGATACGCTCGAGGCCGAGGAGCCGTTCCGCAAGGGTCAAAAGGGCAGCTCCGCCATGCCACATAAGCGCAACCCGATCACCATGGAGAAGGTCTGTGGCCTGTCGCGCGTCGTGAAGTCCAATGCCCAGGTTGCCTTCGACAATGTCGCCCTGTGGCATGAGCGCGACATTTCGCACTCCTCTGCCGAGCGCGTCGCCCAGGCCGATAGCTTTATCGCACTCGACCACATGTTCCAGTGCCTTATCCGCGTTATCGACGGCCTGCAGCTGTATCCGGCTCGCATGATGGCCAACCTCAACAAGACTCGCGGCCTCATCTTCTCCTCCAAGGTCCTGCTGGCCCTCGTCGATACGGGCATCACCCGCGAGGATGCCTATGCCATCGTGCAGGAAAACGCCATGGCTACCTGGCACGAGGTGCAGGATTGCGTCTCCGGTCCCACCTTTAAGGAGCGTCTCGAGGCCGACCCGCGCTGCACCGTCAGCCAGGAGAAGCTCGACGAGATCTTTGATCCGTGGGACTTCCTCACCCGTATCGACACGGTCTTCGATCGCCTGGAGCAGCTGAGCTTCGAGTAGGTTCGGGCATAACGTTAGCTTTTTAGGGCGCTTTGCTGGTAATGTGTGTTGCCGGCAAAGCGCCTCGTTGCATTTAGGGAAAGACGGGGATAATAGTCGTCTCGAATAACATTCTGAGAGGGGATCGCATGATTTCGTTTGATTACAAGCCTCAGGGCGTGTGTGCTCGCAATATTCACCTTGACCTGTCCGATGACGGCAACAAGGTGGTGGGCGTCGAGTTTACCGGTGGCTGCAACGGCAATCTCAAGGCTATCTCCAAGCTGGTCGAGGGCGCTCCTGCCGATCGCGTCATCGAGGTTCTCGCTGGTAATACCTGCGGTATGAAGAAGACTTCTTGCGCCGATCAGCTCACGCGCGCTATCGAGGCCGCTCGCGCCGAGATCGCCTAATGGGTATCGCCGGCCAGATCAAGAACGGAATATCGCGCCGCGGCTTTGTGCTCGGAGGGGCTGCCGCGGGCGCTGCCACGGTGCTTGCCGGATGCTCAAAGAAAACGGGTACCAGCGACGACGCTGCCGGCGAGCCACAGGTTATCAAAGACGACTCAAAGATTATCTCGATTACGGATGAGTATGAGGCCGTCGATATCGATCTTGAGCCCACGGCTTCATGGACATTGCCCTTGGGCACGCTACTGTACTACTGCGATGGTGACTACGCTGCCGCGATGATGGCGCCTGCTTCTGCCCTGCATGCCAATACGCTTGGTGTGCTCAACCTGGGCGATGGCTCGCTCACGACGCTTATCGAGGATCCCGTCGAAGGTACGGGGTATTCGTTTTACGATGTCCGCGCCGGCGATGGCGTGTTTGCTTGGGTCGAGATGAACTTTGCGAATTCGTCATGGAAGCTCTATGCGCAAAGTATGGCAGGCGCGTCGCTTGTCGGCGATGTGGTTGAGCTCGACCGAGGCGGCAAGGACTACGATCCGCCGATGTTTACGGCGTTCGAATCGTCTGTCATTTGGTACAAGATGCCCTCAACGGGCGGAAATAAGACGAGTAGCGATTCGTATTGCTACCGCCGTTCGCTCGATGAGGCAAAGGCCGAGACCATTTGGAAGTCAACGGGTCGCTTTGCATCTGCCCCGCGCGTGAGTGACGGTATCTTGACCATATCCCCGCGCGTGCGCAATGACGAGGGTGTCTACTACGGCATGACGGCGATTGACCTGACGGACGGCAACAATACCAAAAGGGCTCAGCTGGTCCTTCCCTCCTCGGTGTCTCCCTTTGAGGCCGTATATATGGGTGACACATTTGTGTTCTCCATCGAGGCGACCTATAACGGCGTGGGAAGTCTTGGCAACATGGGCACCTATATTGGCAACGAGAACGGGACCTTCCTATTCCTGTCGCGTGAGCCGCTTGCATGTGCCGCCGGCAGGAAGAACAAATATCTGGTTAAGGTTCAGGCATCGCATTTTCTGATCGATACCTCCGCCAAAACCTATGGCTCGCTGCTGTCGCCCGACCGCGCCCTTGAATATGGCGATTATCCAGCTACGGCGGGTAAATCGAATACGTTTTTGACCTATGCCACGGTACGCAACAGCCAGGGAATCCCCGAGACGGTCACTGCCCGCCTATTCTCTCTTTAGTACCGAGGGGTTAAAAAGGCGCCAACGGGGGAATAAACGCGTTGTAATTGTGAGTACCGCCCGCCGAGCCGCCGCACTGCAGCGGTGCTCGGTGGGCATAGGTGCGTTAAAATGGGCTTGTTCTTAGCTAATTGAGACAGGGGGGCCGTGTTATGGCTTCAGATGCAAAAAAGATTCTGCTGGTCGAGGATGAGAAGGCAATCCGTGACGCTGTCGCTGCCTATCTCGAGCGCGAGGGCTATTGGGTTGTGGGTGTGGGCGACGGCCAGTCTGCTATCGAGGAGTTCGAGAAGCATCAGTTCGACCTGGTCGTGCTCGACCTCATGCTCCCTAAGATTCCCGGTGAGCGCGTTTGCCGCACCATTCGCGACACCTCGGATGTGCCTATTATCATGCTTACCGCCAAGGGCGAGATCGAAGACCGTATTATCGGCCTCGAGCTCGGAGCCGACGACTATCTGATCAAGCCGTTCTCGCCGCGCGAGCTTGTTGCGCGCGTTCGCGCTCTGTTCCGCCGTGCCCATCAGGCCGACGAGCCCGCCGTCGAGGTACTCGACTTCGGCGATCTGGTCATCGATATCTCGGGCCACAAGATTTTGGTCGAGAACAAGGAAGTGGACCTGACCGCTTCCGAGTTTAAGCTGCTCACCACGCTTGCTCGTCATCCCGGTCGTGTCTACAACCGTATGGAGCTGGTTGAGAAGGTTCTCGGCTACGACTTTGAGGGCTATGAGCGCACCATCGACAGCCACGTGAAGAACCTTCGCGCCAAGCTGGGCGACGACCCCAAGAAGCCTAAGTGGCTCTATACCGTCCACGGTGTTGGCTATCGCTTCGAGGCCCCGGCCAAGACCGATAAGTCGGACGAGAAATAGGGAAATCACATATGACACCTGCGCGCTTTGAAATCGGACAAAAGCACAAGCAGGAGAACGAGGCGGGTTCCAAAGCAAGTTGGAACACGCCTCGTTCCGATTCACGGCCAACGATGAGCTATCCCTCGCGTATGGCCCTGGCTTTTGCCCTGACGTCGCTCATGACGGTATTGGTGCTGGTGGGCGTTGTCTCCGTTGTATGGGGCACCGTCTTTTCGGATTACACGCGTTCCAATATCGTTGAGATCGCCAATTCTGCCGCCGAAAAGCTTGCGACCTCGTACGAGGAAAACGGCAATTGGACGGCGGGCGAGCTGCGCACGGTCGCGACATCGAGTTTGGTGTCCGACGATCTGGGCATGCAGGTCGTCAACAAAAAGGGCGTGATCGTTTATGACGACTCATGGCCTTCGGCAAGTGCGACCGCCGATGTGCGCGAGAGCGAATCGGCGTCGAGCAGCTCGAGCGGTAAAAAGGCCTCGCATAGCCCGGTTTCGTCGGCGCCCACCGACTCCGATAGTGTTGCCAACGTCGAAATCATAACGTCTTCCGGCGAGCATGTCGGACAGGTAAAGCTATGGGCCATCGGCTCCGACGCCCTGCTCACCAAGGCAGATTCTGCGTTTAGAGAGAAGACCTTTAACGCCATGGCCCTTGCCGCGGTTGTGGCAGTCTGCATCTCGGTCGTTATCGGATCGCTCATGTCGCGCATGCTCACCAAGCCGATTCATCGTATTACCAGCACGGCCAAGCAAATTCGCGATGGCGATCTATCCGCTCGCACGGGCTTGCGCGGCGATGACGAAATCGATCAGCTGGGTGAGACCTTTGACGAGATGGCCACCTCGCTCGAGAAGGATATGAAGCACGAAAAGCGCCTGACCTCGGATGTCGCGCACGAGCTTCGCACACCGCTTATGGCCATGCTTGCAACGGTCGAGGCCATGCAGGACGGCGTGTATCCCACCGATGATGAGCATTTGGAAACCGTTGCTTCCGAGACGCGTCGACTTGCCCGTCTGGTGCAGCAGATGCTCGACCTGTCGCGCATGGAAAACAGCACGGCGCCGCTCAACCTTGAGCAGATGGACATGGTCCCCTTCGTGCGCTCCATCGTCAACGCTCAGGAGCGCCTGTTTGTCGACCGCGATCTGCGCTTGCGCTTTGCAGACGAGACCCAAGGTCACGATGATGTCGTCGAGGCCGACCCCGATATGATCACGCAATGCGTCATCAACCTCATGAGCAACGCCATGCGCTACACCCCCGAGGGCGGTTGGGTCGTGGTGTCGGTGCTCAGTGACCGCAAGCATGTCAGTATTGCCGTTTCGGATACCGGTATCGGCATTGCCAAGGACGATCTGTCGCGCATCTTTGGCCGTTTTTGGCGCGCCGATGCCAGCCGCGCCCGCGAAGCTGGCGGCCTGGGCGTTGGCCTCGCCGTGACCAAGCAGATCGTCGAGCGTCACCATGGCTACATATCCGTGGAGTCGGAGCTTGGAAAGGGTACGACTTTTACAATTCATCTGCCCCGCGAGCACACGGCGGACGCGGCATCTACTACAATGGAGCACTAGCTTTTCGCTATTCGGTGAAGGAGGGGCCGCGTCCCTGCCGCTCCGAGTTTGCGAAAACGTGTGGGAAAGAACCCGCATTTCTGTCGTATTTAGGTAAGGAGTGACTCACGTGACAACGATGGAGCGTCGTCCGGATTCCCGTGGCAAGGTTCGTGATATCTACGATGCCGGTGAAAACCTGCTGATGGTCGCCACCGACCGCATTTCTGCGTTCGACTTCATTCTTCCCGACGAGATTCCGTTTAAGGGAGAGGTGCTCAATCGCATCTCGGCGTTCTGGTTCGACAAGTTTGCCGATATCGTCCCCAACCATCTCGTCTCCATCGACCCGGCGGATTTCCCCGAGGAGTTTGCTGAGTATCGTGACTACCTCGCTGGCCGCGCCATGCTGGTTAAGAAGGCCCAGACGATTCCTATCGAGTGCATCGTCCGCGGCTATCTGACCGGTTCGGGCAAGAAGACCTACGACGAGAACGGCACCGTCTGCGGCATCCAGCTGCCTGAGGGCCTGATCGAGGCTTCCAAGCTTCCCGAGCCGCTGTTCACGCCGTCCACGAAGGCCGAGATCGGTGACCACGACGAGAACATCTCGTTCGAGCGTTGCTGCGAGATCGTGGGCGAGGACATCGCCACGCAGATTCGTGACCTGTCTCTCAAGATCTACAAGGCCGCTGCTGAGTACGCCGCGACCCGTGGCATCATCATTGCCGACACTAAGTTTGAGTTTGGTGTCATAGATGGCAAGGTCACGCTGATCGACGAGTGCCTCACGCCCGACTCCAGCCGTTTCTGGCCTGCTGCCAGCTACGAGGAGGGCAAGATCCAGCCTAGCTACGACAAGCAATTCGTCCGCAATTGGCTCAAAGCCAACTGGGATATGACGGGGGAGACTCCGCACCTGCCCGCCGAGGTCATCGATGGCACGTCCGAGCGCTATCGCGAGGCCTTCCAGATCATCACGGGCTCCCAGTTCACAAGCATGAAGGAGAACGCATAAGTGAGTACCCGTAGCGCCACGAACAAGCGCACGCAATCCCACGAGGTTACCGGGGTTGCGCGCAAGTCCGCCGCATCTGCTAAACCCGCCCGCCAGGCAGCGAGCTCCGTTCGCGTCGTGCCGGCTTCGTCTAAAGCTCGCCGCAAAGAGCTCGAGAAGGGTGAAAACCTGGAAGGCCTTTCCAAGGAGGAGAAGCGCGCCCGCAAGGCCAAACAGCGTGCTCGCGAGGATCGTATCTACACGGTGTCGAATATTCTCCTCAAGCAGGACGAGGACTACACCAAGCGCCGTCGTATCTGGTGGGCCGTGCTCGCCATCGGCATGGTACTCGTCGTGGCAATTGGGGCTTCGCTCTACTTCGCTCCCGGCGGCACGGTGTCCAGTCCCGTCCAGATGGTCGGCATCATTTTGTCCTATGTCATCATTCTGGGTGATTTTATCTACGACTTCGTTCGTATTCGTCCCCTGCGCAACATGTACCGCACGCAGGCCGAGGGCATGTCCGAGAACAAGCTCGACGCCCTTATCGAGCGCGCGGCTGCCGAGGAGGACAAAAAGGACTCCAAGAAGAAATAGCGTTTGCATTCATACTTATCGCTAAGATATAAGGCGCGTCGTTTTTGCGGCGCGCCTTTTTTACTGTTCTATAGATAGATGGAGTGGCACATGATTCGAGCTGCCCTGACGGTTGAAGAGGCTCTGGAGGGCATGAAGGCCCTGGAGCCCAAGATTAAAAACTACGCTCGCCTGGTCGTCCGCAAGGGCGTAAACGTCAAGCCCGGCCAGGAAGTCGTCGTTCAGTCTCCGGTCGAGTGCGCGCCGTTTGCGCGCGTGGTGGTCGCGGAGGCCTATGCTGCCGGCGCCGGCCACGTGACGGTCATTTGGGCCGATGATGCCGTGACGAGGCTCACGTACGAGCATGTCGATAAAAGCTATTTCGAGCAGACGCCCGAGTGGAAGCGCCTGCAGCTGGATTCCCTGGCCCAGGACGGTGCCTGCTTTATCTTTATTGAGGGTGCGGATCCTGCAGCCCTCAAGGGCATCGATCCAGCCAAGCCGGCCGCGGCATCCAAGGCGAGGAATACGCAGTGCAAAGTTTTCCGCCGTGGACTGGATTACAACATCAATCCGTGGTGCATCGCCGGCGCTCCGGTCGTGGCTTGGGCGCGCGAGGTGTTCCCGGGAGACGCCGATGAGGTTGCAATCTATAAGCTGTGGAATGCGATTCTGCACACCGCTCGCGCCGATGGCCAGGACCCGGAGAGCGACTGGGAGCTTCATGACGCGGCGTTCGAAAAGAACTTGCGCTTCCTGAACGACAATCGTTTTGACCGGCTGCATTACACCGCGGCAAATGGAACCGATCTGACGATTGGCATGACGAAGGGTCACGAGTGGGCCGGCGGCAAGGGTAAGACGCCCGATGGACATCCCTTCTTCCCCAACATCCCCACCGAGGAGGTCTTCACTTCGCCCGATCGCATGCGTGCCGACGGTATCGTGTACTCGGCCATGCCGCTCATCCACCACGGTAACAAGGTCGACGATTTTTGGATTAAGTTCGAGGGCGGCCGTGTGGTGGACTACGACGCCCGCGTGGGCAAGGCGACGCTTGCGAGCATCATCGATACCGATGAGGGCGCTGCTCATCTGGGAGAGGTCGCGCTCATTTCCAAGAACACGCCGATCCGCGAAAGTGGCGTTCTGTTCTACGATACGCTCTATGACGAGAACGCCAGCTGCCACCTTGCGCTGGGTGTCGGCTTCCCCGAGTGCATCGAGGGCGGGTATGACATGTCCAAGGAGGAGCTCCTGGAGCATGGCGTTAACGTCTCGAGCACGCATGTTGACTTTATGATCGGCACGGACGACATCGATATTACGGGCATTACGCCTGATGGACGTGAAGTTGTGATTTTCCAGAACGGCCAATGGAGTTGGGAATAGACCCAGACCGTGGTACAATGCCACCCGCGGGCCGTTAGCTCAGCTGGCAGAGCAGGGGACTTTTAATCCCAAGGTCCAGGGTTCGAACCCCTGACGGCCCACCCAAAGATTGTTGAGACGGTCAACTTCGGTTGGCCGTCTTTTTTGTCGCCCTTCCATGGGTTCGAACCCGTCGGGGCGCGGAGCTGAGTAAACGCGAGAGCGTTTGCCAGCGCAGCGCGCAAGGCGCGAAAGCGCCGCAGCGGCCGCCTGCGAAGCAGGCTGAACCCCTGACGGCCCGCCATAGAACAGAAAGCGATTGACTCCGGTTGGTCGCTTTTTGTTGCCGAGCCACGGGTTCGAACCCGAACTTCTCTATATATAAGAACGCTTGGCGAACAAAACCTGCCTTTTACCGACGGGAAACAAATAGCTGATGCTTTTGGAGTAAAGTGGCGCTCCAGAGATGACCGACGCCTTAACACCTATAAACCAGCTGGTCATCGCCAATATCAGAAGCTCTTGCTTCGAATACGGCCTCAGTGAAGCAACTAAGGGTTCTATTCATTTGTGAACAAAATATGGAGTGCGTGATTCCCGGCCCCGG
>NZ_QSOC01000023.1 GCF_003466125.1 Collinsella sp. TM10-22 | reverse complement strand
GAAATGGAGAAGGGGGAGGCCTCGCGGCCTCCCCCTTTTTTGCGTTATATAAACCGACATTTGCCCTATCTGTTTTAGGTGTGTTCGGATTGGCTTTAGTCGAGGGCATCGTAGTCGTTCGCGGTGAGGCAGAGCCGATCTTTTTACTCATGTCGCTTTCTGGTGGCGCTCAGTCGGCTCCAGGGTTCTGTCGTCACGTATATCCGGACGGATCTTTTGCTCCTTATTTCCAGTACATTAATTAAGGGGCATTATTTTACTCAAATACACTCCGCCAGTGGGGGCTCTGTCTAATTAGTGATGGAGCCCCCACTGGCGTTTATATAGGTTTGTTAACGTTGTCCTTCAATTTATTACGGGCTAACTAGCGGAGATCGACGAGGGTATAAAGATGCTATGTCTACAGTGGATAGCAAGATTCCCGAGGTCATACGGTCTGTCCAAGGTTTATGACCATATGTGCGACTCTGAGCAACTCGGAGCCCAGTTAATTAATTTGTGAACAAAATATGGAGTGCGTGATTCCCGGCCCCGG
>NZ_QSOC01000022.1 GCF_003466125.1 Collinsella sp. TM10-22 | reverse complement strand
AATAGCAAAAGCCCCGCAGTCGGAGCGGACTGCAGGGCTCATGAAGAGAGGTAGTTTGTGGGCGCTTTGCCTGGCGCCCACGAGAGAGGCAACAGAGTAGAGACTACTCGTGGATGCGGGTGCCGGAGAGGCCAGCCATGGTCTCAGCGGCCTTGTCCAGGGCGCCGATAATGCAGGTGCGGCCCTTGCGGGAGCGGGCGAACTTGATGGCGGCGCGGACCTTGGGCTCCATGGAGCCCTTGCCGAACTGACCCTCGTCGGCCAGACGCTCGGCCTCGTCGGCGGTGAGGTCCTCGAGCTCCTCCTGGTTGGGCTTGCCGAAGTTGATGGCGACATGCTCAACGGCGGTCAGCAGGAACAGAACGTCGGCGTCGCAGTCCTCGGCCAGCAGCTCGCCGCCCAGGTCCTTGTCGATGACGGCGGGAACGCCCTTGTAGCAGCCCTTGTTCTCGTAGTCGCGGACGACGGGGATGCCGCCGCCACCGCAGGCGATGACGATGAACTCGTTGTCGAGCAGGTTGAGGATGGAGTCAGCCTCGACGATCTTCTTGGGATCGGGGGAGGCGACGACGCGACGCCAGCCGCGGCCGGAATCCTCGACGAAGACCTTGGAGGGGTCCTCGGCCATGAACTCCTTGGCCTGCTCCTCGGTGTAGAACGGGCCGATCGGCTTGGTTGGGTTCTTGAACGCGGGATCGTCGGGGTCGCACTCGATCTGGGTGACGACGGTGGCGGCGTGCCAACGCTTGTAGCGCTTGTGCATCTCGCGGCCGATGCCCTGCTGCAGGTGGTAGCCGATGTAGCCCTGGGACATGGCGCCGCACTCGGGCAGCGGCATCTCGGGGGTGCCGATGGCGTCGTGGGCAGCGGCGAAGGCGTTCTGGATCATGCCGACCTGCGGGCCGTTGCCGTGGGTGATGATGATCTCGTTGCCCTGCTCGATAAGACCGAGGAGAGCGTGGGCGGTGTTGCTCACGGCCTCGATCTGCTCGACGGGGTTGTTGCCGAGGGCGTTGCCGCCGAGGGCGACGACGATGCGGTCGGGCTTACC
>NZ_QSOC01000021.1 GCF_003466125.1 Collinsella sp. TM10-22 | reverse complement strand
ATGAAGGAGACCGAGAAGATCGAGATCATGCACTTCGACCAGGAGGGCTACCTCGAGGACGGCAGGAACGTCTACGAGGCGGGCAAGAAGATGACCGCGCTGGCCGACCGCGTGCACGAGGAGGGCTACGACGCCGTCTTCCTGATGGGCGTCGGCGGCACCTGGGACGAGTTCATGCAGCTCGAGTACCTCATGAACAAGTTCGGCGACCGCGACCTCGAGGTCTACCTGATCCACGCCGCCGAGTGGAACGTCATGGGCCACAAGCGCATGACCGACAAGTCCGTCGTGCTGACCGCCTCCGAGTCCGGCACCACCCCCGAGGTGCTCGAGGCCATCGGCAAGATGAAGGAGATGGGCGTGCGCGTCTACGCCATGACCAACCCCGAGGGCAAGATCGGCCGGGCCGTGGGCGCCGAGAACTGCGTCATGATGGCCTCCGACCACGGCGCCGGCGGCTGCGAGAAGGGCTACTACCTCGCCGACTGCTTCGGCCTGCGCCTGCTCAACCGCCGCGGCTGCTTCCCCAAGTTCGACCTGTTCATCGAGCAGACGAAGGACGTCTGGAAGGACATGCTCGACATCCGCAAGCGCTTCGAGCCGCGCGCCGAGGAGCTCGCGAAGAAGTACGCGCTGGCCGACTACACCATGTTCATCGGCTCGGGCGCGCTGTGGGGCGAGACCATCCTGTACTCCATGTGCCTGCTCGAGGAGATGCAGTGGAAGCGCATCCGCCACATCACCTCGCACGACTTCTTCCACGGCACGCTCGAGCTGCTCGAGCCCGGCGTCCCGGTGTTCCTGTTCATGGGCGAGGACGAGTGCCGCGCCCTCGACGAGCGCGTCCGCGCCTTCCTCACCAGCGGCGTGACCGGCGACGAGGACTACGTCATCATCGACACCGCCGAGTACGCGATCCCGGGCCTGGACGACGACTTCCGCGTCATCGTGTCCCCCTGGATCCTGTCCGTGCTGACCACCGACCGCCTCTCGCGCAACTACGAGCTGGTCACCAAGCACAACCTCAAGTACCGCCGCTACTACCACCAGTTCGACTACTAA
>NZ_QSOC01000020.1 GCF_003466125.1 Collinsella sp. TM10-22 | reverse complement strand
CTTAGAGGTCCTCGCGCCAGAAGGGCATGCTCATGCAGCGCGGGCCGCCACGGCCGCGGGAGAGCTCGGCGGAGGGCACGACGAGAAGGTCCAGGCCCTCCTTGTACAGCACGTCGTTGGTGACGGTGTTGCGGGCGTAGACGCAGATCTTGCCGGGCTCGACGCACAGGGTGTTGGAGCCGTCGTTCCACTGCTCGCGGGAGGCCGCGATCGGGTCGCCGCCGCCGCAGGGGATCAGCTTGACCTGGTCGACGCCGGTGGCGTCCTCCAGGACGTGCTCGAGGGTGTCCTCGATCAGGCGGATGTTGACCTCGCCCGGGTTCTTGCCGGCGGTCAGCTCGTAGACGCGCAGGGTGCCCATGATGGCGGGGTGGATCGTGAACTTATCGACGTCGATCTGGGTGAAGACCGTGTCGAGGTGCATGAAGGCGCGCGAGACCGGGATGTCGAAGGCCAGGATGCGCTCGACCTTGGAGTCGGAGTTCCAGAAGATGTTCTGGGCCATGACGTCGATGGCGGCTGCCTGGGTGCGCTGGGAGATGCCGACGGCGAGGGTCTTCTCGTTGATGTTCAGCACGTCGCCGCCCTCGGTGTGGAACTGGCAGTCGCGGCGGAAGTACAGGGAGACGTCCTTGTAGTCGGGGTGGTACTTGAAGACGTACTTGCCGTACAGGGTCTCGCGGTTGCGGGTGACCGAGTACATGCGGTTGAGGTTGACGCCCTCGCCGACGACCGCGAACGGGTCGCGGGTGAAGTAGAGGTTGGGCATCGGGTCGATGATCAGGTCGGACTCGGACTCGGAGTTGACCAGGGAGTCGAGGGTCGTGGACGCCGTGAGGGGCATGTCGATCTCGGCCTTGGTCATGCCGGCCATGGTCTTCTTGACGAACTCGAGGTTGTCCTCGATGGAGTCCAGCTTCTCGCGGACGATCTGCGGCATGCGCTGGCCGCGGATGCCTGCCTCGGCGATGTACTGGTCGGTGAACTCGGCGCGGGCGCCGGGGACCTGGTCGAACACCTCTGCGACGAGGTTCTCGAGGTAGAGCACCTCGACGCCCTGGTCCCTCAGGATCTGGGCGAAGGTGTCGTGCTCCTGCTGCGCGACCTCAAGGAACGGGACGTCGTCGAACAGGAGTCGCTCGAGCTCGTCGGGCGGCAGGTTGAGGAGCTCGTCGCCGGGACGGTGCAGGCAGACCTTCCTGAGCTTGCCGATCTCGGAAGGCACGTGCAGACCTTTCGTCATGGCCTCCTACCTTTCTTTCGGGCCTTTCGGCCGAATCTATCAGCGCCCTTCCGTAACGGGCGCTGCTTGCTGAC
>NZ_QSOC01000002.1 GCF_003466125.1 Collinsella sp. TM10-22 | reverse complement strand
GGGCCCGGGCTGACAATTTCGACTGTAATGGACGTTCTTAAGCGACTAGTCGAAAGGGACACTCTTGCGGCACTTGGCACTCGGGGACGTTCCTTTTGTGCCGGCACTTGGGGACGGTCCTTGCACCGATCTGTCGATTGAACATCGTTGCATGTTCGCGCTATCATGCATGGTTAAAAATGGTTAGCCATGGCAAACGGTTAGCGACGGTGAACATAAAAACAACGCCCTGTGGGCGCCGGGGGAGGAACACGGACGTGAAGCTCGATACACTCGAGATTGGAAAGGACGCCGTTGTCGCATCGGTGGCATCGGACGATCAGGCACTCCGACAGCATATTTTGGACATGGGTCTAACGCCGGGCACCGAAGTCACCATGATGAAGTACGCCCCTATGGGCGACCCGCTCGAGATTCGTCTGCGTGGCTACGAGCTGACGCTGCGCAAGGACGATGCCGCTCGCATTGAGCTCGTGGGCATCCACGACACCGATACGGGTCCGCGCGTGAACGCCGCTATTGGCACAACGGAGCACCCGGCCCTCGGCGAGGGGACGTATTCGCCCCGCGCGGCAAAGACGGCCGTGCCCGAGGGCGCGCCGCTGCACTTTGCCCTCGCCGGCAACCAAAACTGCGGCAAGACCACGCTGTTCAACCAACTGACGGGCTCCAACCAGCACGTCGGTAACTTTCCCGGCGTGACGGTCGACCGCAAAGACGGTACCATCCGCAACCATCCCGAGGCGAGCGTTACCGACCTGCCCGGCATTTACTCCCTGTCGCCGTACACGGGCGAAGAGATTGTGAGCCGCCAGTTTATCCTGGACGAGCATCCCGACGCCATCATCGACATCATCGACGCTACTAATATTGAACGCAACCTGTATCTAACGCTGCAGCTTATGGAGCTCGATCGCCCCATGGTCATCGCGCTCAACATGATGGACGAGGTGACGGCCAACGGCGGCGCCGTGGACGTCAACCTGCTCGAGAGCCTGTTGGGCGTGCCTGTTGTCCCCATTAGCGCTGCCCGCAACGAGGGCATCGGCGAGTTGGTGGATCATGCCTTGCACGTGGCGCGGTTCCGTGAGCGCCCCGGTCGCCTGGACTTCTGTGCGCCCGATGGCTCGGACGGCGGTGCGCTGCATCGCTGCATCCACGGCATTGCCAACCTTATCGAGGACCATGCCGCGACGGCGCACATTCCGGTGCGTTTTGCGGCGACCAAGCTGGTTGAGGGCGACGAGTTGGTGACGGAGGCGCTTCACCTGGACCGCAACGAGCTCGACGCCATCGAGCACATTATTTCCCAGATGGAGGGCGAGGCCGGCACCGACCGCCTGTCCGCGCTGGCCGATATGCGCTTTAGCTTTATCGGCGACGTGTGCGGGCGCTGCGTCGTCAAGCCGCACGAGAGCCGCGAGCACGTGCGTTCCGTCAAGATCGACCGCATCCTGACGGGTCGCTACACGGCCATTCCGGCGTTCCTGGTGATCATGGGCCTCGTCTTTTGGCTGACGTTTGGCGTGATCGGCGCAGCGCTGCAGGGACTCTTGGAGGACGGCATCGCTGCCATCATCGCTTCGGCCGATGCGGGCCTCAAAGCGTTCGGCACCAACGACGTGGTGCGCTCGCTGGCTGTCGACGGCGTGCTCACAGGCGTGGGCAGCGTGCTCACCTTCCTGCCGATTATCGTCGTGCTCTTCTTGTTCCTCTCCATTTTGGAGGACTCGGGCTACATGGCGCGCGTGGCCTTTGTCATGGATAAGGTGCTGCGCCGCTTTGGCCTGTCGGGTCGCAGCTTCGTGCCCATGCTCGTCGGTTTTGGCTGCACCGTGCCGGCTATCATGTCGACCCGCACGTTGCCGTCCGAGCACGACCGCAAGATGACCGTCATGCTCACGCCGTTCATGAGCTGCTCGGCCAAGTTGCCGGTCTACGGCCTGCTGTGCGGGGCGTTTTTCCCGCAGGCGACGGTTCCCGCTATGGTCTCGCTCTATCTGATCGGCATTGTGGTCGGCTGCGTCGCGGCTTTGGTGCTTAACCGCACGGCATTTAAGGGCGAGCCGGTGCCGTTTATCATGGAGCTTCCCAATTACCGTCTGCCGAGCGTCAAGACGACGGTGATGCTGGCATGGGATAAGGCCAAGGACTTTATTACCAAGGCCTTTACCATTATCTTTGCCGCTACCGTGGTCATCTGGTTCCTTCAGACGTTCGACATTCGCTTTAATGTGGTCGCCGATCAGTCGCAGAGCCTACTTGCCGGTCTGGGTAGCATTATCGCACCGGCGCTGACGCCGCTTGGGTTTGGCGACTGGCGTGCATCCACGGCGCTCGTTACTGGACTTATCGCCAAGGAGAGCGTTATCTCGACCCTCACGGTGCTTTTGGGTACAACCTCGCCCGCGGCACTGTCGACCATGTTCTCGCCGTTTACCGCCTACGTGTTCCTGGTCTTTACACTGCTGTACCCGCCTTGTGTGGCGGCAATCGGCGCCGTCAAGAGCGAGTTGGGCGCGCGCTATGCCGTGGCCGTGTTCGCGTTTCAAGTGATAGTCGCCTGGATCGTGGCATTTGTCGTGCATTCGGCGGGCATATTGCTGGGGTTGGCTTAGTTATGTATTGACGGCGCAACCTCTGTGTATCGAATTGTTTTCGGCCCTGCATCTGTACTGACGGATGCGGGGCCGTTGCTATATAATCGCCCACCGCTCAAGATAATCGGAGAGGTTTTCCTATATGGCTCAAACAAAGCAAGATGGCATCTCGCTCAAGCAGTGGCTCCCGCTTATCGGGCTCGCCTGTTGCGCGTTCATGTTCAACACGTCGGAGTTTATGCCCATCGGCCTTCTGACTGATATCGCCGCGTCGTTCTCGCTCACCGAGGCCCAAGCCGGCATCATGATTTCGGTCTATGCCTGGGGCGTCATGCTGCTGTCGCTGCCACTCATGGTGTTTGCCTCGCGCTTTGAGTTCAAGTGGATGCTGCTCGGCGTGCTCGCCGTGTTTTCTCTGGGTCAGTTCCTGTCTGCTGTGGCACCGACATATCCCATCCTGGTCTGTGCGCGCCTGGTGGTCGCTTGCGCACATGCCGTGTTCTGGTCGGTCGCCTCGATTATGGCCTCGCGCCTGGTTGACGCCCGCCACGGAGCGCTCGCTATCAGCATGATCGCCACGGGATCGTCCATCGCGCAGATCTTTGGCCTGCCGATCGGCCGCGCTATCGGCCTTGCCGTGGGCTGGCGCATGACGTTCGCCGCGGTCGGGGCCTTCTCTGCCGCCGCGGTGGTGTACCAGGCCGCGGTGTTTCCGGCCATGCCGGCGGGTGAGCGCTTTACCGTCAGACAGTTGCCCGTGCTGCTCAAGAACCCGTTCCTGATCGCGCTCTACGCGGTCACGGTCTTTATGGCGACCGGCTATTACGCAAGCTACAGCTATATCGAGCCCTTCCTGGCGCAGGTCGCACACGTCGATGCGGGCGCCATCACCATGACGCTGACGGCGTTTGGCTGTTCTGGTCTGCTCGGAAGCTGGCTGTTTGGCCGCCTGTTCGATGGGCATCGCTTCCCGTTCTTGGCTATCACGCTCTCCGGCGTGCCGGTGGCTCTGCTGCTTATGGCCCCCGCAGCCTCGGCACTCGTGTTGGTGCTTGCCGTCTGCGCACTATGGGGCTGCTGCGCCACGACCTTTAACGTGGCGTTTCAGGCCGAGCTCATCAAGTACACGCCGGCGGACTCGTCGGCCGTCGCCATGTCGATCTTCTCGGGCCTGTTTAACCTTGGTATCGGCACGGGCACCGCGATCGGCGGAGCCGTGGTGTCGGGCCCCGGTATCGCCTGGATCGGCTACGCGGGCGGCACGATTGCCGTCGTGGGCGTCATCCTCGCCATCACCGTGCTGTTCCCGGCCATACGCCGCGCAAAGCCTGTCGCCTAACCACACCCCCTCATCAGTTGCGGCGGAATGCGGACTGGATTGGGTAGCTAAAAAAGCCCCGTCCCAAATTAGCTACCCTGCTGGGCATACAATGGATGTCGTTGTGTTGAGCTTACCGGGAGGCTGTTATGTGGGCATACGAGACGACGTTCTATCAGATCTATCCGCTGGGCTTTTGCGGGGCTCCGCGCGAAAACGCCGCGCCTGTTGCCGAGGATGAGCTCTTCCAAGCTGCCGGTACCGCGCCCAATCCCGATGCCCCCATCATGAAAATCGCCCAATGGGCCGATTACCTGCAGGAGTTCGGTATCGGTGCCGTGTTGATCAACCCTCCGCTTGAGTCCGATAGCCATGGCTACGATACGCGCAGCCTGCGCCATATCGACCGCCGCCTGGGTGGAGATGCCGATTTTGCCGCCGTATGCGAGACACTGCACGCCCATGGCATCCGCGTGGTGCTCGATGCGGTCTTCAACCATGTGGGCCGTGGCTTTTGGGCCTTCCGCGATGTGCAGGAGCGCAAGTGGGATTCGCCCTACAAGGACTGGTTCCACATTAGCTTTGACGGCGAATCCTGCTATGGCGACGGCTTTTGGTACGAGGGCTGGGAGGGCCATTTTGAGCTCGTGAAGCTCAACCTGCAAAATCCTGCCGTAGTCGATTACCTGCTCGAGTCTGTGCGCCGTTGGGCCGATGACTTTGGCATCGACGGCCTGCGCCTGGACGTCGCCTACATGCTCGACCGCGACTTTATGCGTCGCCTGCACTCCTTTACCCGCGAGCTCAAGCCCGACTTTGTACTGATCGGCGAGACGCTCCACGGCGACTACAACCAGATCGTCAACGACGAGATACTCGACTCCTGCACCAACTACGAGTGCTACAAGGGCCTGTATTCCAGCTTTAACTCAGTCAATATGTTCGAGATCGCCCATTCGCTGCATCGCCAGTTTGGCGGCGACCCGTGGTGCATCTACCGCGGTAAACACCTGCTGAGCTTTGTCGACAACCACGACGTACCGCGCCTGGCGAGCATTCTCACCGACAAGCGCTGTCTGCGTCCCGCCTATGCCATGCTGCTTGGTATGCCGGGCATTCCGTGCGTCTACTATGGCAGCGAGTGGGGGATTGCCGGCGAAAAGGGCGGACCCGATGGCGACTGGGCGCTGCGACCCGCACTCGACGAGCCCGCGCCTAACGAACTGACAGGCTTTATTGCGCAGCTTGCACACCTGCGCTCGACAAACGATGCGGCGGCACGCGCTCTCAACTACGGCGCGTACCGTAACGTGGTGATTCAAAACAAGCAGCTGCTGTTCGAGCGTGCCTGCGACGACGCCACGGTGCTCGTGGCGGTGAATGCCGTGGACGAGACCTATTCCTTTACAGCCGGCGAGCTCAACGGGTCCTTTGTCGACCTGCTTGCCGACGACGCGCCCACGGTCGAGCTGGCGGGCACGCTTGAGCTTGCGCCCTATGAGGTGCGTTATCTGCTGAGGGTCTAGCCCATGCCTGCGTCTGACGAGGGCTATCAACATATTGAGCATGGGTTTGAGCCCGTGTTCGACCGGCACTCGCGCGTTTTGGTGCTCGGGTCGTTCCCCTCGGTGCTTTCGCGCGCCAACGCCTTTTACTATGGCAACCCTCAGAACCGCTTTTGGCGCGTGATAGCGGCATGCCTCGGTGCGCCTGTGCCACCCAATGAGGGCGATCCTTTGGCGGACGGTACGCCGGCGACACTCGACGCCTCGATTGCCGCCAAGCGATTCATGCTCCTCGACGGCGGCGTAGCCCTGTGGGATGTGATCGAGAGCTGCGATATCAAGGGCTCGAGTGACGCTAGTATTCGTAACGTCGTGCCGGCACACATCGAGCTCATCACCAGCAACGTGTCCATTGAGCAGGTAATATGCAACGGTGGCACGGCGGGGCGCCTCTACAAGCGCTATCTACAGGAGCGGACGGGCCTGCCCGCTGTCATATTGCCGTCAACAAGTCCCGCTAACGCGGCCTGGCGCCTGGAGCGCCTCGTTGAGTGCTGGCGCGAGGCCGTTGACTGGGGTGCTCGATAATTTAGATAGTTGATTGAGCGCGGGTGCCGAGACGTTTGATGATGGCGTGCCAGATTGGCGTGGGCACGGCGGGCTTGGCGAAAACCACGCCATCTGCTGTGACATCCCCGGTGTCGCCGCCGCCGAGTCGTTGGGCGTGCTCAACCGAGCAGCCCATGCGCACGGCGCCTACCAGCTTATCCATCGCTTCGGAAAACGGCCGTCGCAGAAGTCCCATGCGTGGGGAATGGTGAAGCGCCGCGATGCCGCTGCCGGCACAGATGACAACGCCGCCGCACCACGTTAGCCTACGGAGTTCGCAAGCTTGGCGCAGGCACTCGATATACCGGTGCGCCTCCTCGGTGCGCCCACAGGTGGCTTGAACGACGACATAGACGCGCGTTCCCGTATTGCCAAAGCGATCGAGTGCTTGTTGAGCGGCGGATGCCGCCTCATCGTTGGGCTTATCCGTAATCGCGAGCACAATGCCATCGACGGCGGCATCGGCGTCATTCGCCTTCAAGTCGACCGGGCGGGGGAGCGCGGTGCCGGAAAGCCGGGCATAGGCCGCGATGGCATCCTGCAGGTCCCAGAGCAAAAACTCAAGATCGGCGCTATTGGGAATACTGACGTATGCAATCTTCTGCAGTGTTTTGGGCTTATTGCCCTGCGGATCTGTCTCCATGCCGCCTCCTTTCCGGTTCGTTTCCGTTTAGGTTACACCGTCTGGCGGCGCCTCGCCGCGCTATCCTAGTGCAACCCTTACGAAAGGAACGCCATGCGCCTGCCCATGAATACCTCGCTTGCCACGCTCAAGCCTTCCGGCATTCGCCGGATCAACGCGCTCGCCGCTCAGCACCCGGGGTGCATCGCGCTCGCGCTTGGCGAGCCCGATTTTCCCACGCCCGATGTGATCAGCGCCGAGGTGGCCGCCTCGCTGGACCGCGGTGACACACACTATCCGCCCAACAACGGTCGCCCCGCCCTGCGCGAGGCGCTGTCTGCCTACATGGACGACGCGGGTCTTACGTTTTCTGCCGACGAGGTCATCCTGACCGACGGCGCGACCGAGGCCCTGTCGGCAACATTCATGGCTATGCTCAATCCCGGCGACGAGGTCATTATCCCCACGCCGGCCTTTGGCCTGTACGAGAGCATCGTCGTGGCCAACCACGCTAAGGCGATCTTTTTGGATACGGAGCCCGCGCAATTTCAAATTGACGAGGACGCCCTTCGCGCCTGCGTGACACCGGCGACTAAGGCCATCGTCATTTGCTCGCCCAACAATCCCACGGGCTGTATCCTCAACGCGGCTTCGCTCGACGCCGTGGCGCGCGCGGCGGAGCAGACGGGCATCTACGTGGTCTGCGACGACGTATACAACCGCCTGGTCTATGTGGATGGCTACGAGCGGTTTGCCCAGCGACACCCGGAGCTGCGTGATCAGACGGTGGTCATCGAGAGCTTTTCCAAACCCTGGGCCATGACCGGCTGGCGCTTGGGCTGGCTCGCAGCCGCAGCCCCCGTCATCGCCGAGATCGCAAAAGCTCACCAATACTTAGTATCGAGTGCCGTCTCCTTCGAAATGGACGCCGCAGCCAGAGCCCTCACCGTCGACCCAACTCCCATGCTCGAAGTCTACCGAGCCCGCCGCGAGCGCGTACTCGCAGCCTTAGACGCCATGGGCCTCGACGCAGTAGAACCAGCAGGAGCCTTCTACGCCTTCCCCAGCATTAAACAATTCGGCCTAACAAGCGAAGACTTCTGCATCAAAGCCATCGAAGAAGCCAATGTAGCCCTAGTCCCCGGAGACTGCTTCGGCTGCGAAGGCCACATCCGCCTAAGCTACTGCGTAAGCGACGAAAACCTAGACAAAGGCCTAAATCGCCTGTCCACCTTCATTTCGACTTTGTAGTCCTCAGGGATGCAACACATCAGCCCACCGACATAAGGGTTATGCGTGGGGCGCGTCGCTCAACGGACACGAGGATTCGCAGCAAAGGCAACGTAGCTCCGGCCGGGAGGGGCAGGGCGAGTTTTCCGTAGATTCCGCACGAGCCGAAGGCCACTTAATGTGGCCTTCGTGCGAGCCCAGGACTTGACCGAGCGGAAAACTCGCCCTGCCCCTCCCGGCCGGAGCGTATGCAGGGTTTGTGTACGAATCCTCGCGCCCGTTGACCGACGCCGGGGTCCCCGCCATAATACTTTCGGTTCACGCACGAATCCGCTGCCAGAGACAGCCGGTGCAAACGGGCTTCGCCCGCAAGCTTAATGGGACATCCCGCCAGCCGAGGTGGTCGAGTAGATATGTCTTCTCGCCCCCGTCGCTCATGCAGCGCGGGGGCTTTCTTTTTGGACATGCCCCCGTCACGTCCTTGTGGCGGACCGTGCCCGGAAAGAATTCGAGGAGGTGTAATTCATGCCCCAGCAGTACAAAATCGACAAGGTTGCAGAGATCGAGTCCCGTATCGCCGAGAACGCCGGTCTGTTCGTCGTCAACTACAACGGTCTGACGGTTAAGCAGGCTCAGGAGCTGCGTCATCAGCTTCGCGAGTGCGGCGCTGAGATGAAGGTCTACAAGAACAACCTGGTCAAAATCGCTCTCAAGAACCAGGAGCAGCCCGAGCTCGACGAGATTCTCGCCGGCCCCGTCGCTTATGTGTTCTACGAGACCGAGCCGGTCGAGGCCGCTAAGGCCCTCAAGGACTTCTCTGCTAAGTCCAAGGGCGTCCTTGAGATCAAGGGCGGTATCTCCGACGGCAAGGCCGTTTCCGCTGATGATGTTAAGGCTATCGCCGAGCTGCCCACCAAGGATCAGCTTCTCGGCCAGATCGCCGGTCTCATCTCCGGTTTCGCTCGCGACATCGCTGTCTGCGTCAACGGCGTTTCCTCTGGTCTCGCTCGTTCGATCCAGCAGGTTTCCGAGCAGAAGGCAGCCTAGTCGCTGTTTTCACCCGCGGCGGCAACGCCGCACCCCTGGCGCATTCGCGCCGTGTTTTAACTGATCTCCGTGCACAGACACGGAAACCGAAAGGACTTAGAAATGGCTAAGCTTACCACCGATGAGATCATCGATGCTCTTAAGGAAATGACCCTTCTCGAGGCTTCCGAGCTCGTCAAGGCTATCGAGGACACCTTCGGCGTTTCCGCCGCTGCTCCTGCTGCCGTTGTCGCCGCTCCCGCTGCTGGCGCTGCTGAGGCCGAGGAGAAGACCGAGTTTGACGTCGTGCTCGAGGGCTTCGGCGACAACAAGATCCAGGTCATCAAGGCCGTCCGTGAGCTCACCAACCTTGGCCTGAAGGAGGCCAAGGAGGTCGTCGAGGGCGCTCCCAAGGCTGTTCTCGAGGGTGCCAAGAAGGAGGACGCCGAGGCTGCCAAGGAGAAGCTCGAGGCTGCTGGCGCTGCTGTTACCCTCAAGTAATCAGGCTTTCTCGCCAGATTTCTTTGCAGACGGGGTTCGCATTGCGAACCCCGTCTTTTTTGTTTTTCGGTCCCTCGACATCGGTTGCTCAAACTGCCATGTTCTGTGATTTGCGTCGTATCGGGTGCCCTGCCGTTGGGCAATAAAATTGCACCATCCGAGCAATAATTTGCGTTGACCTGCTGAAGAATTGTCTCTGCCTTGTAGTGACATATAGTTCCAGCGGTAAGATGCTTAAGTATCGCAATTTGGTCTGCGGCTGTGTGCCGCACGCATGGGGCGCTTTTGCGCCTGCGAAAGGATCTTTGAATAACATGAAGGCAATCATCCCCGCCGCCGGTCTTGGCACGCGTTTTCTGCCTGGCACTAAGTGCACGCCCAAAGAGATGCTGCCGGTGCTCGACAAGCCCGTCATTCAGTACGTCGTCGAGGAGGCGCTCGAGCCCGAGGAGGTCGACGATGCCATCATCGTTACCTCTCCCGGTAAGCCCGAGCTGCTGAGCTACTTCCAGCCCGATCGCTCGCTCGAGAACCTGCTGCGCGAGCGCGGCAAGAACGCCTATGCCGATGCCGTAGCCCACGCTGGCGGTATGCCGGTCGACTTCCGTTATCAGTACGAGCCCAAGGGCCTCGGTCACGCCATTCGCTCTGCTGCCGACGCCGTGGCGGGGGAGAACTTCCTGGTTCTTCTGGGCGACTACGTTGTGCCTAACCGTGACATCTGCGACAAGATGCTCGCCGTTTCCAAGGAGCACGGTGGCGCTTCGGTTATCGCCGTCGCTGCTTGCTCGCCCGAGGAGGTCAGCCGCTACGGCGTTATCGCCGGTGAGCGCGTCGGTTCGCTCGAGGGTGCCGAGGACGTTGCCGATGCTGAGCCGGGCGCTGTCTGGCGTATCGGCGGTCTGGTCGAGAAGCCCGCTCCCGAGGCTGCTCCGTCCAACCTGTACATCGTCGGTCGCTACCTGCTGAGCCCGCTGGTCATGGACCTGCTTGCCGACCAGCAGGCCGGTAAGGGTGGCGAGATCCAGCTGACCGACGCCATGGCCCGTTCGCTCGACCGCGAGGCCATGTATGCCGTTGTCATCGACCCGCTGTCGGGCTACGACACCGGCACTCCCTCTGGCTGGATGGCCACCAACGCCCTCATGGCAGCAAGCGACCCCCGCTTTGCCGATGCCTTCTGGGACGCCATCGACGAGCGCGGCGGTCTTAAGCGCAACTAGCACGTGCCACGGGTGCGGACTTCGGTTCGCACCCGTTTTTTGTTCGCGGGCCATGTAAGCCGTTGCGGGAGGCCGTCGTTGTCCTGCAGGGGAGTGTGTGTTCACAGAAAATATATGAACGCATGTTCGATACAACACCATCTACCTGCTCGTTTTCTGTTGAAAAACTTTGCTACTCCAAAAACTCAATCGCGTCAAGGCTTTTCTTGCCCAACGGTCGGTACCTGATAAACTATTAGGTTGCGATAACTGGCGAAGCTATGCCTCGCCAACCCACCGAGCATTTCCGTGAAGGAGGAAAAACCTGGTGACCTACGCATACACTGCCACTGAGCGCAAGCGCGTCAGCTTCGGGAAAATCCCGGAGGCCATGGAGCTCCCCAACCTTATCTCTGTTCAAAGGGAATCCTTTGAGCGTTTTAAGGACGAGGGCCTTCGTGAGGCGTTCAAGGAATCCAGCCCCATCCAGAGCCAGAACCATGTTCTCGAGGTTACCTTCGGCGAGCATCAGTTCGGCGATCCCGCGCACACCGTCGAGGAGTGCCGCGAGAAGGACATGACCTATCAGGCTCCGCTTCTGACCGACGTCCGTCTCACCAACAAGGAGACCGGCGAGATCAAGGAGCAGCTCGTCTTTATGGGCGACTTCCCCATGATGACCGATCAGGGCACCTTTATCATCAACGGTACCGAGCGTATCGTCGTCTCGCAGCTCGTCCGCTCCCCGGGCGTGTACTACAGCTCCGAGATGGATTCGGGCAAGCAGATCTACAAGGCCCAGATTATCCCGTCCCGCGGTGCCTGGCTCGAGTTTGAGGTCGACAAGCGCGATCAGCTCATGGTCTCCATCGACCGTAAGCGCAAGCAGAGCGCCACGATGTTCCTACGCGCCCTTGGCATCGCCGTCACCAACGACGATATCATCGAGCTGCTCGGCAACTCCGATGTGATCAAGCGCACCCTCGAGCGCGATACCGCCCTTACCCGCGAGGATGCTCTTATCGAGATCTACCGTCGCCTGCGCCCGGGCGAACCTCCCACCGTGGATGCCTCCCGCAGCCTGCTCGAGGGCCTGCTCTTCAACCCGCAGCGCTACGATCTGGCCCGCGTCGGTCGTTACAAGGTCAACAAGAAGCTCAACCTCACCACCGAGGAAGAGGTCACGGTGCTCACCGACGAGGATATCGTCGCGACGCTGCGCTACCTGCTGTCCCTCGCTGCCGGCGAGCAGGGTTTCAAGGTCGACGACATCGACCACTTTGGCAACCGCCGCATCCGCACCGTCGGCGAGCTTGTCGCCAACCAGTTCCGTATTGGCATGAGCCGTATGGAGCGCGTCGTCCGTGAGCGCATGAGCTCCCAGGACATCGACGAGATCACCCCGCAGTCGCTCATCAACATCCGCCCGATCGTGGCCTCCATCAAAGAGTTCTTCGGTTCCTCGCAGCTCTCGCAGTTCATGGACCAGGCGAACCCCCTGACCGGTCTGACCCACAAGCGCCGTCTGTCCGCACTCGGCCCTGGCGGTCTTGCCGGCCACAAGTCGGGCTCCAGCCGCCGCACCAACGTGCCGACGGCCGTCCGCGACGTTCACAACTCGCACTACAGCCGCATGTGCCCGATCGAGACCCCAGAAGGCCCCAACATCGGCCTGATCGGCTCGCTTGCCCTCTACGCCCGCGTCAACGAGTATGGCTTCATCGAGGCCCCGTTCCGTCGCGTCGAGAACGGCGTTGCCACCGATCAGATCGACTGGATGACCGCTGACGAGGAAGAGAAGCACGTCATCGCGCCGGCCAACACGCCGCTCGATCCCAAGACCAACGAGTTCATCACGACCGATGCCGAGGGCAAGATCGTTCGTCCGCACACCGTGATCGCCCGTACCCGCGACTTCGACGGCTCCTTCGGCGCTCCCGCCGACGTGCCTGTCGAGGACGTCGACTACATGGACGTCTCGCCGCGTCAGATGCTCTCCGTCGCAGCCACGCTGATTCCGTTCCTGGAGCACGACGACGCCAAGCGTACGCTGATGGGCGCTAACATGCAGCGTCAGGCCGTGCCGCTGGTTCACCCTGCCGCTCCCTATGTCGGTACCGGCATGGAGCGTCGCGCCGCCCTGGACTCCGGCGAGGTCACCCTGGCCAAGAACGCCGGCGAGGTCATCTTTGCCGACGCCGCCAAGATCATCGTCAAGCATGCCGGCGGCATGGACGAGTATCACCTGGCCAAGTACCAGCGCTCCAACCAGTCCACCTGCATCAACCACCGTCCGCTCGTGCGTGTCGGTGACACCGTTGAGCAGGGCGAGCCCCTGGCTGACGGTCCTTCGACCGATCATGGCGAGCTCGCACTGGGTCAGAACCTCACTGTGGCCTACATGCCGTGGGAAGGCTTCAACTACGAGGACGGTATCGTCGTGTCCGAGCGCCTGGTGGCCGAGGACCTGCTGACGACCATCAACATCACCCGTCACGAGATCGACGCCCGCGACACCAAGCTCGGCCCCGAGGAGATTACCCGCGAGATTCCGAACCTCTCCGAGGACATGCTTGCCAACCTCGATGAGGACGGCATCATCCGCATCGGCGCCGAGGTCGGCCCTGGCGACATCCTGGTCGGCAAGGTCACGCCTAAGGGCGAGAGCGCTCTGACCGCCGAGGAGCGCCTGCTGCGCGCCATCTTCGGTGCTAAGGCCCACGACGTCCGCGACACCTCCCTCAAGATGCCTCACGGCGCTTACGGCCGCGTCATCGACGTCGTCCGCTTTAGCCGCGAGAACGGCGACGACCTGGCCCCCGGCGTCAACGAGCAGGTGCGCGTCTACGTCGCCCAGCGTCGTAAGATCCAGCAGGGCGATAAGATCGCCGGCCGCCACGGCAACAAGGGTGTTATCTGTAACGTTCTGCCGGTCGAGGACATGCCCTACATGGCTGACGGTACCCCGATCGACGTTATCCTCAACCCGCTGGGCGTTCCTTCGCGTATGAACGTCGGCCAGCTGCTCGAGTGCCACCTTGGCTGGGCTGCTGCCTGCGGTTGGGATACCGAGCAGGCCGACTCCGACAAGTATGTCCCCGGCCCGTTCTTCACCGCGACGCCCGTCTTCGACGGCGCCAAGGAGGACGAGATCGCCGAGGTCATCCGTCGTGCCAACAAGAACATGCTCAACAAGGCCACCGCTGCCTTTGGCGATCACATGCGTCCCGAGTTTGTCACCCAGCTTGACGAGCGCGGCAAGACCCGCCTGTTCGACGGCCGCACCGGCGAGGAGTTCCGCGAGCCCATTACCGTGGGTACGTCCTACATCCTCAAGCTCGGCCACATGGTCGACGACAAGATTCACGCCCGTTCGACAGGCCCTTACAGCCTGGTTACCCAGCAGCCTCTGGGCGGCAAGGCTCAGTTCGGCGGCCAGCGCTTCGGCGAGATGGAAGTTTGGGCACTGTACGCTTACGGTGCTTCCAACGTCCTGCAGGAGATCCTGACCGTCAAATCCGACGATACCGTGGGCCGCGTCAAGACCTACGAGTCCATCGTCAAGGGCGAGAACGTTCCTGTCCCGGGTATCCCCGAGTCCTTCAAGGTTCTCGTTAAGGAGATTCGCTCCCTCGCGCTGGACATCGAGCCCATGCACGATGCCGACGAGGACGCCTCCGCCCCTGTGACCGCCGAGGAGACCTCTGCTCTCGACGACCTGGCTGCGCTCGCTGGCATTGACGCCGACGTCGAGGCCCAGGATGCCGAGACCGCCGAGGCACCCGAGGCCGTCGCCGCCACGACCACTGATAAGGAGTAGTTGACTGTGGCAGATTTCGAAGCTACTGATTTTGACTCGGTAAAGATCTCCCTTGCCTCCGCCGACCAGATCCGTTCCTGGTCGCACGGTGAGGTCAAGAAGCCGGAGACCATCAATTACCGTACCCTCAAGCCCGAGAAGGACGGCCTGTTCTGCGAGAAGATCTTCGGTCCCGCCAAGGACTGGGAGTGCTCCTGTGGCAAGTACAAGGGCATCCGCTTTAAGGGCATCGTCTGCGAGCGCTGCGGCGTCGAGGTCACCTCGGCCAAGGTGCGTCGCGACCGCATGGGCCACATCGAGCTCGCCGCTCCGGTGTCCCACATCTGGTACTTCAAGAGCCCCACGAGCTTCCCGATGAGCCGTATGCTCGACATCAAGTCCAAGGACCTCGAGAAGGTTCTGTACTTTGCCAGCTACATCATCACCGAGGTTGACTACGAGGCTCGCGAGGCCGACGCCGACGACCTGCGCGAGGAGCTCGCTGCCGATCTGGAAGAGATCGATGCCGAGTGCGCCCGCCAGATCGAGTCCCTCAAGGAGCAGGGCGACCCCGAGAACTTTGACGAGTTCTCCGACGAGGAGCCGCTGACCCCCGAGGAGATCGCCTCTGGCATCGTCGACATCGAGGAAGAGTGCAAGGACGAGAAGCAGCTCCGCACAGACGCCTTCAACGCCTTCATGAAGCTCACCGAGCGCGACCTCATCTCCGATGAGCCGCTGTTCCGCGAGATGACCCGCTACTACTCCATGTACTTCAAGGGTGGCATGGGTGCCGAGGCCGTCCGCGACCTGCTCGCTGCCATCGACCTCCCCTCCGAGGCCGAGAAGCTCAAGGCCATCATCGCCGACGAGGACTCCCAGAAGCAGAAGCGCGAGAAGGCCGTCAAGCGCCTCGAGGTCGTTGACGCCTTCCTGAAGGGCGGCAACAGCCCCGCGAACATGATCCTGGACGTCATCCCGGTCATTCCGCCCGATCTGCGCCCGATGGTCCAGCTCGACGGCGGCCGCTTCGCTGCGTCCGACCTCAACGACCTGTATCGTCGCGTGATCAACCGTAACAACCGACTCAAGCGCCTGCTCGACCTGGACGCCCCCGCGATCATCGTGAACAACGAGAAGCGCATGCTCCAGGAGTCCGTGGACGCCCTGTTCGACAACGGCCGTCGTGGTCGCCCGGTCTCTGGCCGTGGCGGTCGCCCGCTCAAGTCGCTCGCCGAGGCCCTCAAGGGCAAGCAGGGTCGTTTCCGTCAGAACCTGCTGGGTAAGCGTGTCGACTACTCCGGCCGTTCGGTTATCGTTACCGACCCCAAGCTGCTGCTGCACCAGTGCGGTCTGCCTAAGACCATGGCGCTGGAGCTCTTCAAGCCCTTCGTAATGAAGCGCCTGGTCGAGCTCGGCAAGGTCGAGAACATCAAGGGCGCCAAGCGCGCCATCGACCGCGGTGCCACCTTTGTGTGGGACATCCTCGAAGAGGTCATCGACGGCCGCGTCGTGCTGCTCAACCGTGCACCGACTCTGCACCGTCTGTCCATCCAGGCCTTTGAGCCGGTGCTGGTCGAGGGCAAGGCTATCCACCTGCACCCGCTGGTCTGCTCGCCCTTCAACGCCGACTTCGACGGCGACCAGATGTCTGTCCACGTGCCGCTGTCCAGCCAGGCTCAGGCCGAGGCTCGCGTGCTCATGCTCTCTGCGAACAACCTGCGCTCGCCGGCATCCGGCAAGCCGGTCAACATTCCCTCGCAGGACATGATCATCGGTGTGTACTACCTCACCCAGGTTCGCGACGGCCTGCCGGGCGAGAACCACGTGTTTTCGAGCTTCGACGACGCGCTGCACGCCTATGACTGCCGCTCCGAGGTCGACATGCAGGCCAAGATTCAGGTCCGCGTGTCCGCCGAGAACGCCAACGTCATCAACGAGGACGGCACCCGTATCTTCCGCGTTAAGAACGGCAAGAACGAGTTCGTCGACTACGACGTCACCGGCAACAAGACCGCGCGCTTCGAGACCTCTATCGGCCGCATCATCTTCAACCGCCAGTGCCTGCCCGAAGACTACGAGTTCATGAACTACAAGATGGTCAAGGGCGATGTGGCCAAGCTGGTTGCGGACTGCTGCGATCGTTACCCCGAGGCCAAGGTCGGCCCGATCCTCGACGCCATCAAGTACTCCGGCTTCCACTACGCTACCCGCGCCGGCCTCACCATCTCGGTGTGGGATGCTCTCATCCCTGCCGAGAAGCAGGAGCTGCTCGACCGCGCCCAGGCCAACGTCGACCAGATCAACGAGTACTTCGAGGAGGGCTTCATCAACGAGACGGAGCGCCACATCGAAGTCGTTAACGAGTGGACCGCTTGTACCGATAAGGTTGCAGCGCTCATGCTCGACATGTTCGACGAGGAGAACCCGCTGTACATGATGGCCGACTCCGGCGCCCGTGGTTCTAAGACCCAGCTGCGTCAGCTCGGCGGCATGCGTGGCCTGATGGCAGACATGTCCGGCGAGACGATCGACCTTCCCATTAAGGCGAACTTCCGCGAGGGTCTGCTGCCGCTCGAGTACTTCATTTCGACCTACGGCGCCCGTAAGGGCCTGGTCGATACCGCATCCCACACCTCGGACTCTGGTTACCTGACCCGTCGTCTGGTCGACGTGGCCCAGGACGTCATCGTCCGCGAGGAGGACTGCGGTACGCACGAGGGCGTCACCTACAACCTCATCATCCCCGGCACCACCGACCTCAACACCGACCTCGTCGGCCGTTGCTTCATTGAGGATGTCGTGGCTCCCGATGGCACCGTGCTCTTTGAGCAGGATGGCTACATCGAGAAGGTCGCCGACATCCAGAAGATGGTCGATGCGGGCCTTAAGAAGGTCAAGCTTCGCGCGCTGCTCACCTGCCGCTCCAAGTACGGCGTGTGCCAGAAGTGCTACGGTTGGGATCTTTCCACCCGTCGTCCGGTCGCCATCGGTACTGCCGTCGGCATTATTGCCGCCCAGTCCATCGGCGAGCCCGGTACGCAGCTTACGATGCGTACCATTCACTCCGGCGGCGTCGCTGGCGTCGACGATATTACGCAGGGTCTGCCTACGGTCAGCCGTATGTTCGATATCGTCGGCAACGTCAACGAGAAGATTCTGGGTCGCGAGGCCGAGCTGGCTCCGTACTCCGGTCACCTCTCGATTAAGCCCGAGAAGTCCGAGTACGTGCTGACGCTCACCGACTCCGAGGATCACACCCGTGTTCTCGACGAGCGTCGCGTCCCCGCTTCGGTGCGCTTCATGCCCGAGATCGAGGACGGCTGCGAGGTTCGCGCCGGCGACCAGATCACCAAGGGCTTCGTCAACTTCCGCAACCTGCGCAAGCTGACCGACATCGAGTCGACGATGCACACCTTCGTCGAGAGCGTCAAGGACGTCTACACCAGCCAGGGCGTCGACCTGAACGACAAGCACATTGAGGTGCTCGCACGTCAGATGCTGCGTCGCGTTCAGATTACCAACCCCGGCGACTCCAAGTACCTGCTTGGTCAGTACGTCGACCGCTATGAGTTCGCCGACGAGGTTGAGCGCGTTGCCCGCCTGGGCGGTCAGGCTCCCGTGGCCGAGCCCGTCATCCTGGGTACGCTCAAGGTCGCGTCCAACATCGACTCCTGGCTGTCGAGCGCTTCGTTCATCCGTACCGCTGGCGTCCTTACCGAGGCTGCCATCGAGGGCAAGGTCGACCACCTGCTCGACCTTAAGTCCAACGTCATCGTCGGTAAGAAGATCCCGGCTGGTACCGGCCTCAAGCCGTACGCCAACGCCAAGCTGACGTATCGCACGGCCGACGGCTACGTGGACATCGACGGCCCGGCTTCGCCCAACGCCAAGTCGCTGCCCGAGTGGGCTCCTGTGGAGCTCAAGGACCTGGACGAGCAGCTCCCGCAGCAGCTCGACTGGGCCGGCTACGATGAGTTCGGTGGTGCTGACGGTTCGTTCACCCGCAACGGCCACACCATCTCCGCCGAGAAGGCTCGCCTGTACCTGTTCGACGACCTGGGCGTGTCGCAGCGCTGGACCAACAAGTTCAGCGAGGTCGGCATCGAGACGGTCGGCGACCTGGTCGGCAAGTCCGAGGAGGATCTGCTGCGCATCGATGGTATCGGTGCCAAGGCGATCGAGGAGCTCCGTGACGGTCTGGAGGCCCACGACCTGCTCTACATCCTCGAGAACAACGACGACGTCGCCGACGAGGAAGACCTCTCGCAGCTGCTGCAGATGGTCTTTAGCCCCGACGGTCCGGACGACATCCTGCTGGGCACCTCCGCTCCGACGCATCACGCCGACGACGAGGAGGAGCTCCTGGGCGCTCCGATCGACGACAAGAAGGCTCCCGCCAACGGTGCCATCAACGAGGACATGGCTTCCCTCGACGAGCTGCTCAACCAGCTCGTAGACACCGATGACGCCGAAGAGGCCAAGGACAACGACGAGGAGTAATTTCCTAGTACGTTAACCGCCCTTCCAAAGACCCGCTTCCCAACAGGGGAGCGGGTCTTTTTTGGTGAGGAACGTTGCCCCGACGAGCACGTCGGATTCCCGGAACGGGCGGCCCGCTGTTTAAGTTTGTCGCGAGTTCCGCACGCAAAGGAAAGCACTTAATGTGCTTTCCGTCTTGCGCAGGACTGTAGAGCAGCAAACTTAAACAGCGGGCCGCCCGGACCGGGAGTCCACCCCCGCGCACAGGAGGGGATTCCGTTTGTGTAGGCTTTGCGGAAATGTGCCAATTTTGGGATACGCCCGGCGGCGTGGTCTGTTGACGGCACAGCTAACGCCACGTATCCTATCGAACTGCGTGTTTCGTAGGGGGATGCTGACCCCTCGATTCAAGCCGTTGCACTTTACAGAAAGCTGGAATCATTCGAGAAGGAGTACGCTTTGCCTACTATTAACCAGCTGGTTCGCCAGGGCCGCCGTTCCGTGCCCAAGAAGTCCAAGAACGCTGCTCTGCAGCACAACTCCCAGAAGCGTGGCGTGTGCACCCGCGTCTTCACCACGAGCCCCAAGAAGCCGAACTCGGCTCTTCGTAAGGTTGCCCGTGTTCGCCTCGTCAACGGCATCGAAGTTACCGCTTACATCCCGGGTGAGGGCCACAACCTGCAGGAGCACTCCATCGTGCTCGTCCGTGGCGGTCGTGTCCGTGACCTCCCTGGTGTCCGTTATCACGTCATCCGTGGCGCCTATGACGCTGCTCCGGTCCAGAACCGTATGCAGGCCCGTTCCAAGTACGGTGCTAAGCGCCCCAAGGCCAAATAAGCCAGATAACGTTTTGATACTTTCGCCGTGTGCCGTCTTGAGCGCCGCACGGTAGACACTTAAGGAGATTTCACATGCCGCGTCGTGCAGCAGCTAATCGTCGTGAGGTTCAGCCTGACGCCGTTTACAACAACCGCCTGGTGACTCAGCTCATCAACAAGGTCCTTCTTGACGGCAAGAAGGCCACCGCTGAGCGCATCGTTTACACCGCTTTCGAGATCGTTGCCGAGAAGTCCGAGGGCGGCGACGCTCTCGCTACCTTCAAGAAGGCTATGGACAACGTCAAGCCCACGCTCGAGGTTAAGCCCAAGCGTGTCGGTGGCGCTACCTATCAGGTCCCGATGGAGGTCAACTCCCGTCGTTCCACCGCTCTGGGTATCCGCTGGATCGTCAACTTCTCCCGCGCTCGCAAGGAGAAGACCATGGCCGAGCGTCTCGCTAACGAGATCCTCGACGCCTCCAACGGCCTGGGTGCTTCCGTCAAGAAGCGTGAGGACGTCTTCAAGATGGCCGAGGCCAACCGTGCGTTCTCTCACTATCGTTGGTAAGTTTAAGGTAAGGAACTAACATGGCTAAGCCTAAGTACAAGCTTTCCGATACCCGTAACATCGGCATCATGGCTCACATCGATGCTGGTAAGACCACCACGACCGAGCGTATTCTTTACTACACCGGTAAGACCCACAAGATCGGTGAGGTCCATGAGGGCGCTGCCACCATGGACTGGATGGTTCAGGAGCAGGAGCGCGGCGTAACCATTACCTCCGCTGCTACTACGTGCTTCTGGAACAAGGACGGTAAGGACTACCGCATCCAGATCATCGACACCCCGGGCCACGTTGACTTCACCGCCGAGGTCGAGCGCTGCCTGCGCGTCCTCGATGGCGCTGTCGCCGTCTTCGACGCCGTTGCCGGCGTTCAGCCCCAGTCTGAGACCGTTTGGCGTCAGGCTTCTACCTTCAACGTCCCCCGCATCGCCTTCATCAACAAGTATGACCGCGTGGGCGCTGACTTCTTCAACGCTATCGAGACCATGAAGGATCGTCTCGACGCTAACGCCGTGGCCGCTCAGGTCCCGATGGGCGCCGAGGACAACTTCTGGGGCGTCATCGACCTCGTCACCATGACCGCTTGGGACTTTAAGGCCGACGAGAAGGGCATGACCTACCCCGAGCCGATGGACGAGATCCCGGCTGAGTTCGCTGACATCGTTGCCACCAAGCGCGAGGAGCTCCTCGACGCCGCTGCCAGCTTTGATGACGAGCTCATGGAGAAGATCCTCATGGAGGAGGACTTCACCGTCGAGGAGCTCAAGGCCGCTCTGCGCAAGGGCGTTCTGGCCAACGAGCTCAACCTCGTCTTCGTGGGTTCCGCCTACAAGAACAAGGGCGTTCAGGAGCTGCTCGACGCTGTTGTCGACTACCTGCCCAGCCCGCTCGACGTCAAGGCCGTCACCGGTACCGATCCGGACACCGGCGAGGAGATCGAGCGTCATCCTGACTTCGACGAGCCCTTCTCCGGCCTGGTCTTCAAGATCATGACCGACCCGTTCGTCGGTAAGCTCACCTACGTCCGCGTTTACTCCGGTCGTGCCGAGTCCGGCTCCTACGTTGTCAACGCTTCCAACGGTCAGCGCGAGCGCCTCGGCCGCATCCTCGAGATGAACGCCGCCGAGCGTATCGACCGTGATGACGCTGCTGCCGGCGACATCGTCGCTTGCGTCGGCTTCAAGAACTCCACCACCGGTGACACCTTGTGCACCGAGGGCAAGGAGATCGTCCTCGAGAAGATCGAGTTCGCTAAGCCCGTTATCGACGTTGCCATTGAGCCCAAGACCAAGGCCGAGCAGGACAAGATGTCCCTGGCTCTGACCAAGCTCGCCGAGGAGGACCCGACCTTTACGGTGTCCACCAACCACGAGACCGGCCAGACCATCATCGCCGGCATGGGCGAGCTGCACCTCGAGATCATCGTCGACCGTCTGCTCCGCGAGTTTAAGGTTGACGCTAACGTCGGTAAGCCCCAGGTTGCCTACCGCGAGACCGCTGGTCACGACGTCGAGAAGGCTGAGGGCAAGTTCGTCCGTCAGTCCGGCGGTCGCGGTCAGTACGGCCACGCCGTCATCAAGCTCGAGAAGATGGAGGAGGGCTTCGGCTACGAGTTCGTCAACGCTATCGTCGGCGGCGTCGTGCCCAAGGAGTACATCCCGTCCATCGACAAGGGCATCCAGGAGGCCCTGAACACCGGTGTTATCGCCGGCTTCCCGGTCCTCGACGTTAAGGTCACCCTGTTCGACGGTTCTTACCACGAGGTCGACTCCTCCGAGGCCGCCTTCAAGATCGCCGGTTCCATGGCTATCAAGGACGCTCTCAAGAAGTCTGACCCGCAGCTGCTCGAGCCGATCATGGCTGTTGAGGTCGAGACCCCCGAGCAGTACATGGGCGACGTTATGGGCAACCTCTCCGGTCGCCGCGGCAAGATCGAGGGCATGGAAGATCGCAAGAACAGCAAGCTCATCCGTGCCAAGGTGCCGCTGGGCGAGATGTTCGGTTACGCTACCGACCTTCGCTCCCAGACCCAGGGCCGTGCATCCTACACGATGCAGTTCGACTCTTATGAGCCCGCGCCCAAGTCCATCGTGGACGAGGTCATGAGCAAGAACGCCTAAGTTCGAGCTCCCTGTTACGTAATCCGCGAGAACATCTCTCGCACTCTTTGGAGGTTTAAGTTGGCTACCCAGAAGATCCGCATTCGCCTCAAGGGCTATGATCACGAGGTCGTCGATCAGTCCGCGAAGCTCATCGTCGAGACCGCTCAGAAGACCGGTGCTCGCGTTTCCGGTCCTGTCCCCCTGCCCACCGAGCGCAACCTGTACACGGTCATCCGCTCGCCGCACGTGAACAAGGACTCCCGTGAGCAGTTCGAGATGCGCACCCACAAGCGCCTCATCGACATCCTCGACCCCACCTCGGGCACCGTTGATTCGCTCATGCGTCTCGACCTTCCCGCTGGTGTCGATATCGACATCAAGCTCTAAGCTTTTTGCTCGATCGCACGATTGATAAGGCCGCAGCCCTTTGGGTTGCGGCCTTTTTGTATCGATGCTGTAAAGGGTCTACACTACTGAGCTATTCGACAAACGGGTGTATGAGTAACGCTGTTGGGGGCAGGTAAAGATGGTCGAGTGGATTGTTAAACGAGCACAAGGTGACCGTGCGCGCGTGGGCACGTTGACGGGCGTGGTGTGTATTATCGCCAATGTGGCACTTTGCGCTGCAAAGGGCGTAATTGGCGTGCTGTCGGGGTCGGTTTCAATCGTGGCGGACGCCATGAACAACCTGTCCGACGCCAGCTCAAACATCGTGAGCGTGCTTGGCTTTAAGCTGGCGAGTAAGCCGGCGGACCCTGAGCATCCTTACGGACATGGACGCTACGAGTATCTCTCGGGCCTGGTCGTGGCGGCGCTCGTGCTGCTCATCGGCCTTGAGCTAATCAAATCCTCGGTTGAACGCATCATCCATCCCGAGCCAGTTGAGTTCTCGCTTGCCCTGGTTGCGGTCCTGCTGCTTTCGATGGTCATTAAGCTGTGGATGGCGGCCCTCAACCAAAAGCTCGGCGACCGTATTGAGTCCGAGACGCTGCATGCGACGGCTCAGGATTCCAAGAACGATGTTCTTGCCACGGGTGCTGTGCTGGCATGTGCGATTGTTTCTCAGGTGACGTATGTCAATCTTGATGCCTGGGTCGGCCTTGCCGTTGGCGCCTATATTGGCTGGAGCGGCTTTGAGCTTATCCAAGATACGGTGAGCCCGCTTTTGGGCCAGGCACCAGACCCCAAACTGGTCAAGCATATCCGTGGCAAGATCATGAGTTATCCCGGTGTTTTGGGCGTGCATGACCTGATGGTTCACGATTACGGTCCGGGCAGGAAGTTTGCGAGCGCCCACGCCGAGATGGCAGCTGAGGTCAGTCCACTAGAGAGCCATGACACGCTCGATAACATCGAACAGTCGTTTAAGGACGAAGACGGCATGATCGTCACGCTCCATTACGACCCCATCGTGACCGACGACCCCAAGGTGGCGAGCATGCGTTTGTGCATTAACGCTATGGCTCAACAGATCGATAGCCGCCTTTCGATTCACGACTTGCGCTGCGTGCCGGGCCCTACGCACACCAACGTGATCTTTGACTGCGTGCGTCCCTCGGATCTGCAGATGAGTGCCGAAGACGTAAAGCACACGCTGGCCCAGAGGGTCGAATCCGAATATCCTAAGTCGATTGCCAAGATTACGATTGACGAAGACTACGTAGGCCATGCCCACGAGTAGGGCTGTGTCGGCAAAGTAATGTATGCAGAAGGGGAGAACATGAAGAGGCTGTATCTGCTCCGCCATGGCCAGACGGAATTCAACGTCAAAAAGCTGGTCCAGGGCCGCTGTGATTCACCGTTGACCGACCTAGGCCGCAAACAAGCGGGAATGGCGGCCGCATGGCTCAAGGGCCACGACGTCGTCCCCGACAAAGTGGTCTCATCGCCCTTAGGCCGAGCCATGGACACGGCAAGTCTCATCGCAACCGAACTCCTCGGCCCGGACGCAGCCGTCGAACCCTGCGAAGGCATCATCGAGCGCAGCTACGGTACCTTCGAAGAAGGCCCCCACGACGCCCTGCCCATCGACGTCTGGGATCCGGGCGAGGATTTGGTCCCCTTTGGAGGAGAGGGAAGCAAAGCGTTGCAAGAACGCATGGTAGCCACCCTCACCAATCTCATAAGCGCCGAGGATATCGAGACCCTCCTAGCAGTAAGCCACGGCAGCGCCAGCCGCCAATTCATCAAGGCCGCAGCCCCAGAGGGCTTTGAGCTCCCAGCAAAACTCCCCAACTGTGCCATCATGATCTTCGATTTCGATGAGGCGAAGCCACAAGTAGAAGGCGAGCCAATGCAATGTAAGTTCACCCTCCAGCAAATAGTGGACCCCCAACAAGGTAATTAGCTGAGCGAGCAGGGTTAAGCAGACATCAACGTGTCGTCTCCCGAGCTTTGGCGGAGGGGCGGGCCCGAGACTAATTAAGGTTGTCGCGAGTTCCGCACGAACAGGAGAGCACTTAATGTGCTCTCCGTCGTGAGCAGGACTGTAGAGCAGCAACCTTAATTAGTCTCGGGCCCGCCCCTCCGCCAAAGCCCAGGCGACTCCACGCACTTTACCTGCGTAAACAATGTGAGTGAAATATGAATCTCGATGGATACGCCCGCAGCCGTGTATACTAAACAGCTGTGTGAAACCAGGGGAGTATTCTGGCTGGACAAAATGCCTGCTTAATAGGGTTGTCAGGTAGTTCGGGCACAATACAAGGCTGGGGAGCACGTCGTGTAAGTAGTGGTCCTCTAGGGGCGTACGCTCGGTGGTGTACGCATTGTCCCAAGACCACGCGAGAGTTGGGATCATATCTTGATCAGCATGATTCTCGGCCGCAAGATTGGCATGACCCAGGTTTGGGACGAGAACGACAACGTCGTTCCCGTCACGGTCATCCAGGCTGGCCCCTGCGCTGTCTCGCAGGTTAAAACTCAGGCAACCGACGGCTATGACGCCGTCCAGATCGGTTTCGGCGACATCAAGGCCAAGAACGTGAACAAGCCCATGGCTGGTCACTTCGCCAAGGCTGGCGTCGAGCCTGTCCGCTTCCTTCGTGAGGTCCGCGTCGAGAACGGCGAGGAGCACAAGGTCGGCGAGGTCGTTACCGTCGCTGATTTCGCTGATGTCGAGAAGGTCGACGTCATCGGCACCTCCAAGGGTAAGGGCTTCCAGGGTCGCATCAAGCGCTGGGGTCAGCGCCGCGGTCCTATGACGCATGGTTCTCACTTCCAGCGTCACCCCGGTTCTATCGGTCAGTGCGCCTATCCTGCGCGCGTCCTCAAGGGCGTCAAGATGGCCGGTCACATGGGTAACGAGCGCGTTACCGTCAAGAACCTTTCCGTTGTCCGCATCGATGCCGAGCAGAACCTCATCTTGGTCAAGGGCGCTGTCCCGGGTGCCAAGAATGGTCTCGTCGCCATCCGTATGGCCTAAGGGCCCAGCCCATTTAGCCCAGCGTCATACCAAGGAGAACACTTAAATGGCAAAGTTTGAAGTAAAGAACAGCGAGGGCAAGAAGGTCGCCGAGGCCGAGCTCGCCGCTGAGGTGTACGGCATCGAGCCGAACATCCACGTTATGCACCACATCGTCAAGTGCCAGATGGCCTCTTGGCGTCAGGGCACCCAGTCTGCTAAGGGTCGCTCTGAGGTTTCCGGTGGCGGCAAGAAGCCTTGGCGTCAGAAGGGTACTGGCCGTGCCCGCCAGGGTTCCATCCGTGCTGCCCAGTGGCGTCACGGTGGCGTCGTCTTCGCCCCCAAGCCCCGTTCCTACGCTAAGCGTATGAACAACAAGGAGGTCAAGCTGGCTATGCGCTCCGCGCTGTCCGCCAAGCTGGCCGATGGCGAGCTCGTGCTCGTCGACGACTACGGCTTCGAGAAGCCTTCCACCAAGGCTGCCGTCGCCATGCTCAAGGCTCTCGGCCTTGAGGGCAAGCGTCTGACCATCATCGTTCGCGATGAGGACGTCAACGCCTACCTGTCGTTCCGCAACATTCCCAAGACGTTCATCATCACCGCCGACGAGGCCAACACCTACGACCTCGTCAACAACAACGCCGTGCTGATGCCCGCCGACATCGCCGCTCACTTCGGGGAGGTGCTTGCATAAATGACCGCCCACGAGATCATCATCCGTCCGATCGTGTCCGAGCGTTCCTTCTCCGGCATGGAGCAGAACAAGTACACGTTCGAGGTCGCCAAGGATGCTAACAAGTATCAGATCAAGGACGCTGTCGAGGAGATCTTCGGCGTCAAGGTCGTTCGCGTGAACACCCTGACGGTCAAGCCCAAGACCAAGCGCGTGCGCTATGTCGCCGGCAAGACCCGTTCTTGGAAGAAGGCCATCGTCACGCTGGCCGAGGGCGACACCATCGAGGTCTTTGGCAACCAGGCCTAAGACTCGCTGCTGTTGAGTGAGCTCATGCCTCCCAAATAGGGGAGGCGAGAGCTCAAGGTTTTGGGAGTATAAAATGGACACGCCCGGAACCGTGTATACGTCCGGTGTCATCGCACCCGAGGCAGAACCTCGAATCCCTGTCTGCGATGGCTAACGGATTCCTATTGAAAGGGATTGTAATGGCTGTAAAGCACCTTAAGCCGACCTCCGCTGGTAGGCGTTGGCAGACGATCTCCGACTTCTCCGAGATCACCTGCACCAAGCCCGAGAAGTCTCTTCTCGAGCCCCTGCCCAAGAAGGCCGGTCGTAACAACAACGGTCGCATCACCACCCGCCACCAGGGCGGCGGCGTGAAGCGTCGTTACCGCGTGATCGACTTCAAGCGCAACAAGGACGGCGTGCCCGCCAAGGTTGCCACGATCGAGTACGATCCGAACCGTTCCGCTCGCATCGCTCTGCTGCACTACGCTGACGGTGAGAAGCGCTACATCCTGGCCCCCAAGGGCCTCGAGGTCGGTCAGACCATCATGTCCGGTTCTGACGCCGACATCAAGCCGGGCAACGCTCTGCCCCTCGCCGACATCCCCGTCGGTACGCTCATCCACGCCGTCGAGTTCCAGCCGGGCAAGGGCGCTGCTATCGCCCGTTCCGCCGGTAACTCCTGTCAGCTGATGGGTAAGGAGGGCAAGTACGCTATCGTCCGTATGCCTTCCTCCGAGATGCGCCGCATCCTCGTTACCTGCCGCGCCACCGTCGGTGAGGTCGGCAACGCCGATCACGCCAACATCGTCATCGGCAAGGCCGGCCGTAAGCGTCACATGAACGTGCGCCCGACCGTCCGCGGTACCGTCATGAACCCTGTCGACCACCCGCACGGCGGTGGCGAGGGCAAGAACCACACCTCTGGTCGTCCCTCTGTTACCCCCTGGGGTAAGCCGACGAAGGGCCTTCGTACGCGCAAGAAGAAGAAGGTCTCGAACCAGCACATCATTCGTCGCCGTAAGAAGTAATTTCGGATACCGAGTTTTAGGAGAAAGCACTTATGAGCAGAAGTCTCAAAAAGGGCCCGTTCGTGGAGACTCGCCTTCTCTCGCGTATCACCGCGATGAACGAGGCTGGCAAGAAGGACGTCGTGAAGACCTGGTCCCGCGCGTCCACCATCTTCCCCGAGATGGTTGGTCACACCATCGCCGTCCACGACGGCCGCAAGCATGTGCCCGTGTATGTTACCGAGTCCATGGTTGGTCACAAGCTCGGCGAGTTCGCGCCGACTCGTACGTTCCGTGGCCACAAGGCCAAATAGGGGGTTAACCGTAAATGGCAACTAAGTCTATTGAAACTGAGGCCACCGAGGTTCGCGCCGTCGCTAAGTACGTGCGTGTTTCCCCCAGCAAGGCCCGCCTGGTGGTCGATTTGATCCGCCGCAAGCCTGTCGCTCAGGCCTTCGACATCCTCCACTTCTGCGACCGCGCCGTCGCCGTGGATGTCGAGAAGGTTCTCCGTTCCGCCGTTGCGAACGCCGAGAACAACAACGGTCTGCGTGCCGACAACCTGGTTGTCGCCGCTGCCTATGTTGACGAGGGTCCGACGCTTAAGCGCATCCGTCCCCGCGCCAAGGGTTCCGCTTCTCGTATTCTGAAGCGTACTTCCCACATCACCGTCGTCGTTGCTCCTCGAAAGGAGGCGTAAAGCTGTATGGGTCAGAAAGTCTACCCCACCGGCTTCCGTCTTGGCATTACCGAGAACTGGCGCTCCCGCTGGTTCGCAGAGAAGGATTACGCTAAGACCCTCGGTAACGATCTCGAGATCCGCAAGTACCTCGAGAAGCGTCTTTCCCGCGCAGCTGTCTCCCGCGTCGAGATCGAGCGCGCTGGCGACAAGGTGAAGGTCATCATCCTCACCGCTCGCCCCGGCGTTGTCATCGGTAAGAAGGGTGCCGAGATCGATACCCTCCGCACCGAGCTCGAGAAGGTCGCTGGCGTCTCCAAGGGCCAGCTCTCCGTCGACGTTGTCGAGATCAAGCGCCCCGAGCTCGACGCCAACCTCGTTGCTCAGTCTATCGCCGAGCAGCTCGAGGGCCGCGTTGCCTTCCGTCGCGCTATGCGCAAGGCTGTCCAGTCCGCGCGCAAGGCCGGCGCCAAGGGCATCCGTATCCAGTGCTCCGGTCGTCTCGGCGGTGCCGAGATGGGTCGTCGTGAGTGGTACCGTGAGGGTCGCGTGCCTCTGCACACCCTCCGTGCCAAGATTGACTACGGCACGGCTGTCGCCAGCACCACCATGGGCGCTTGCGGCGTGAAGGTCTGGATCTACCTGGGCGAGAAGCTCCCGGGCCAGCCTGTTCCCAACCCTGCACTCGAGGGCTCTTCCCGTCCTCGTCGTCGTAACTCCGAGAGGAGGGGTCAGTAGTGCTTGCCCCTAAGCGTATTCTTCACCGCAAGGTGCAGCGTGGCTCCATGAAGGGCCAGGCCAAGGGTAATACCGAGCTGCATTTCGGCGAGTTTGGTATCCAGGCTCTCGAGGCCCATTGGATTACCAACCGTCAGATCGAGGCCGCTCGTATTGCCATGACCCGCTACATGAAGCGTGGCGGTCGTGTCTACATCACGATCTTCCCCGATAAGCCCATCACCAAGAAGCCTGCGGAGACCCGCATGGGCTCCGGTAAGGGTAACCCCGAGGAGTGGGTGGCCGTCGTCAAGCCCGGCCGCATTATGTTCGAGGTCAAGGGCGTGCCCGAGGAGGTCGCTCGCGAGGCCCTGCGTCTGGCGCAGCACAAGCTCCCCATCAAGACCAAGATCGTCGCTAAGCCTGCCGCTAAAGAGACGGCCGAGGAGGAGAACTAATGAAGCCCGCAGAGATTCGTGAGCTCTCGGACGCTCAGCTCGTTGAGAAGCTGAAGGAAATGCGCGCCGAGCTCTTTAACCTTCGTTTCCAGATGGCCACCAGCCAGCTGGACAACACCGCTCGCGTTAACACCGTGAAGAAGGACATTGCTCGTGTCCTCACGGAGCAGCGTGCCCGCGAGATCGCAGCGGAGAAGTCCGCTGTCGCCGAGTAGGACCTAAGGAGAGAACATGACTGATTCGCGTAACACGCGTAAGGTCCGTACGGGTGTCGTTACCTCTGTCTCCGGTGCCAAGACCATCGTCGTCACCATCACCGAGCGCAAGCGTCACCCCAAGTACGGCAAGATGATGACCACCTCCAAGAAGCTGCACGCTCATGACGAGGAGTGCACGGCTGGCGTGGGCGACACCGTCCGCGTTATGGAGACCCGTCCTATGTCCAAGATGAAGCGTTGGCGCCTCATCGAGGTCGTCGAGCGCGCTAAATAAGCAGTCGCTCTTACGACTTGTACGTTTCCGAAGATGTGCGTATGCCTGGCTTGCATACCACGGGCCGTATAAAGGCTGCGCACCTCTCTTCGGTTCTTAGTTCGGAGGAACATCTACCATGATTCAGATGCAAACCATGCTGAACGTCGCCGACAACTCCGGCGCTCGCAAGATTCGCTGCATCAAGGTGCTTGGCGGTTCCAAGCGTCGTTATGCAGGCATCGGCGATGTGTTCATCGGTGCTGTCCAGGAGGCTACCCCTGGCGCCAACGTCAAGAAGAAGGACGTTGTCCGTTGCGTCGTCGTTCGCACCGTTAAGGAGATCCGCCGCAAGGATGGCTCCTACATTCGCTTTGATGACAACGCCTGCGTCGTCATCAACAACGATGGTTCGCCCGTCGGCACCCGTATCTTCGGGCCCGTCGCTCGCGAGCTTCGTGACAAGAAGTACATGAAGATCGTCTCGCTCGCTCCCGAGACCCTGTAGTTAGGGGAGATATATGTATATCAAGAAGGGCGATAAGGTCCAGGTTCTCTCTGGTAAGGATCGCGGCAAGCAGGGCGTTATCCTGCGTGCTCTCCCCGCCGAGAACAAGGTCGTTGTCGAGGGCGTTTCGGTCGTCAAGAAGGCCGTCAAGCCCAACGCTGCCAACCAGCAGGGCGGCATCGTTTCGCAGGAGGCTCCCATCGACGCCTCCAACGTCAATCTCGTTTGCCCCGAGTGTGGTAAGGTTACCCGCGTCGGTCACGAGAAGGACGGCAAGAACAAGCTGCGCGTCTGCAAGAAGTGCGGCCACAAGTTCTAAGCTGCCCGCAACATCAAGTTGCTAGCAAAGGTCCGGATGCCCCACGGCACCCGGGCCTTTTTCTATGCCTACTCATTGGGGATACTCATTGGGGACAGACATAAATGATTGGACATAAATGAGTGCCGTTAGAGTGGCCATTGAAAGACCGGCACCTGGGGACGTTCCTTTTCTGTCGGCAGTTTGGGACGATCCTTAGAGCTGTAGTGCGCCATGTTCGACGAAGCGAAGCGGATCATCCTGTCTTTCGAGTTCTAAGCAGAATTCCCCGTCTCTGTGCAATGACGACTGCGCATTTGTGTGTATTTGTGTGCGTAAAATTACGTGACCTTGCGTGTACATGCGCCGTTTGCGGCTGAATTATGACAATTTGGCGGTAATATACGCAGAAGTACGCACACATGCGCGAATTCGTGCGAATATAGAGCTGTCAGAAATAAGAGACTTTTCACGACGTAGGAGGCACATATGGCAGATTCCAAACAGGCTCCGCTCGATGCTGCGGCAGCAGCAAAGGCAGCGTTCGCTTCGGTTCAGGACAAGCCGTTCCCCGATGATGTCTTTACGGCTCCCGAGCTTCGCTGGGCCGTGATCGGCTGCGGTGTTATCGCCAACCAGATGGCCCAGTCTCTCGCCCTCGCTGGCCGCAAGCTTGCGGGTGTTGCAAATCGCACTCATTCCAAGGCTCAGGCTTTTGCCGAGCAGTATGGCGTTGAGAAGGTCTATGACACGGTCGAGGACCTCTATGCCGATCCTGACATCGATGCTGTCTATATCACCACGCCGCATAACACGCACATCACTTATCTGCGCGCCGCTCTGGCAGCTGGCAAGCATGTCCTCTGCGAAAAGGCCATTACCCTCAACTCTGCCGAGCTTGACGAGGCCCGCGCCATCGCCGACGAGCACAACGTGGTCCTTATGGACGCCACTACAGTGCTGCACATGCCGCTGTATCAGGAGCTCCACCGTCGCATGGAAGCGGGCGACTTTGGCCGCATGAACCTCGCCCAGCTCAACTTTGGTAGCTATAAGGAGTACGGCGACCTGACCAACCGCTTCTACAACCGTAGTCTTGCCGGCGGCGCCATGCTCGATATTGGCGTGTATGCTCTGTCCGTCATGCGCCTCTTTATGGCGAGCCAGCCTGCTGAGGTTGTCTCGCTGGGCAATACCTGTGAGACCGGTGTCGACGTTGCGGGCGGCATCGTCTGCCGTAATGCCGAACAGCAGCTGGGTGTTGTGAGCCTTACGCTCCACTCCAAGCAGCCCAAGCGCTCGGTTATCAGCTTTGACAAGTGCTATATCGAGATAAACGAGTATCCGCGCGCCGATCACGCGACGATTGTGTGGACCGCGGACGGTCATCGTGAGGACGTTGTCGTGGGTACCGAGGCTTACGCCCTGTGCTATGAGATGGCCGATCTTGAGAAGGCCGTTGCCGGCGACGACTCCAAGCGCGAGCTGCTGGATTATGCTTCTGATGTTATGGAGCTTATGACCAAGCTTCGCGCCGACTGGGGAGTCGTGTACCCCGAGGAGGAGTAAACGATGCTTGCGGAAGATAGGCTCAATGCGATTGTATCAATGGTGCAGCAGGCCGGCTCGGTTACCGTTCCGGAGCTTGCTGAGGCCCTAGGCGTGACGGCGTCTACCATTCGGCGCGACCTGCAGACGCTCGATCGAGCGCACCGCATCGCCAAGGTCCACGGTGGAGCGACGAGTCTTGAACGCGCGCATGTGACGCGCGACCTAACGCTTAATGAGCGCAGTGATCTCCATAACGACGACAAGGAGCGTATCTGCGCCCGTGCGGCGGCGCTTGTGGAACCCGAGAGCTTTGTATACATCGACTCGGGCTCCACGACCCTCAAGCTCATCGAGCATCTTCCACACCTTGAAGATGTCACCTATGTGACCGATTCCGTGCTTCACGCTCAGCACCTCGCTTTGCGCGGCATGCGCACCGTGGTGTTGGGTGGCGAGCTCAAACCCGAGACCGAGGCGCTCGTTGGCCCCGATGCCTTGGCAACCCTAGACCGCTACAACTTCAATTGTGGCTTTTGGGGTTCTAACGGCATTGCCGCCGAGCAGGGCTTCACGGCGCCCGATATCGAGGAAGCGCAAGTAAAGCGCATCTCGATGCGCCATACGGCCAAACGCTTCGTAATCTCGGACGCCAGCAAATTTGGCATGGTGGCGCCCGTCAAGTTCGCGGACTTCCGCGACGTAACGATTATTACCGCAGGCGAGGTCCCCGCCAAGTACCAGGCAATGGATAACGTCATAACGGTCTAGCGACGGGACAAGGCCAAAACCATTTAGTTTTCTCAATAGAAAAGCGGCTACGTCCATTACGGGCGTTGCCGCTTTTGTTGTCTACCGGTTTGTCTAAGTCTGTAACAACTAGACCGTTAAAAGTGGGCCAGGTGTTATAGATCGAGATACTTCCGAACCGCGCCGTCCCTTTGTCTCAATCTGTAACATCTGGGACCGATTTTGCCGAGTTACTGTTACAGATTGAGATTTCCCCTTAAGGGGGATTTGAATGTCTCAATCTATAACAGATAGACCGGAAAACGGTTTCTAACTGTTACAGATCGAGACGTTTTGGGACCGCGGCTGAGCCATTGCGGCAAAACCACCACAAAGGTGCCTGTCCCCATTGTGGTGGTTTAGGGCTCCCAGGGGCAGGGGGCTTCGATGTGGATGTGCTCGCCGGTTACGGGATGCGTGAAGGACACGCTGTGGGCGTGGAGCATCAGGCCGCAGGGGCGCGGCGTTCCGTACAGGTCGTCGCCAACCAGGGGATGACGCTCGCTGGCCAGGTGCACGCGGATTTGGTGCTTGCGTCCGGTGAGCAACTCAACATCGATATACGAGCGCGTGGGCAGGCCACGGCGGCTCTTAAGGCGCTTGAGCACCTTCACGCGCGTCTGTGATGGCTTGCCGCTGGCGCCGACGCGCATCTTTCGGCTGTCGTGGCGGTCGCGGGCGATTGGCTTGTCGATGAGCTTTTCGTTCCAGTCGATTTTGCCCTCGGCGAGTGCCAGATAGTGCTTTTCGAACGCGTGGTCGATCACCATTTGGTCAAAGACGGGCTGCGTCTGCTTGTCGAGCGAGAACAGCACCACGCCGGTGGTGTTACGGTCCAGGCGGTTGAGCGGCTGCATGTCGGTCGCGGCAAAACCGTCGCCCATCGCCAGCAAAAGGTCGCTGGCGTAGTCGGTAAGTGTGCGCTCGCCGGTGCCATCGCCGTGGACGATCATGCCGGTGGGTTTGTCGATAGCCATGAGCCAGGCGTCGCAGTAGAGGACTTGAGGTTCTTCGTTCACGTGTAAGCCTTTCGGTTAGCTAATTCCCACAAACATACAGCCCGAGGTGGCACCGCGCAGGCGGGCGGCGGGCTTGCGGCCGGCTTTCGCGGCCTCGACGGCGCGGCGGGTTCGAGCGACGGCACGGCCAATCTCATCGGCCTCGAGCAGTGTGCCGTCCACCATGAGACGACGGACGCCGGCATCGAGCAGCTGCGGAACCTGCGGCGTGAGGTCGATGGGGTAGGCGTCGTACAGGCGCGAGCGGCCATGGATATCGGTGCGCACCGGCATGACCTTGCCATCGATATTCTTGAGCGAGAGCTTGCGGGCACGCAGGCGGCAGTTGGCACAATCGTGGATGCAGCCGTTGGCAACCTGCAGAATGCAATGCTCGCTTGTCATGACGCGCGGGCGGCCAAAGACGGTGATGCCCAGAGCCGCGGGCGCGGCGGCGCCGAGCGAGACAATCTCGTCGAGCGTGATCTCGGGCGAGAGCCAAAACGCATCGGCTCCGCGCTCTGCAAGCGCCTCCATGCAGGGCGTATTGTGCACCGGCAGGCAAGAGCGGACCTCCGCCGTGGCGCCGGCCTGCGCGGCTACGGCGAGCTCGGAGATATTGCCGACGGCGACGGTGGCTCCGGCATTGATCCAGGGATCGACGCGCTCGTGGTCGATGGCGCGACAGACCTCGTCGAGTATGGGCACGATGCCCTGCTCAAATGCGTCGGCGGGGGAGAGCGCGGCGGCCTCGAGCGCATCGGTGGTCATGTAGATGCGCGTGGCGCCCTCGGTACGGGCGGCCTCGGCTGCTTCGAGCGAGGTGACGGCGGCGCAGATCTGCGGCTCATCGCGGTAATGCTCGGGCGCGGGGCGCGTGCATTTGTCGAGCACCGGCAACTCGAGCGTTCTCGCGCGCTCTTCGTACGGCGCCAGAATGGCCTCTTCCAGTGCCTTGCAGGCGGCGGCGCGCACCTTGTGCACGGCGGAGAAGCCCATGCCGCAACCGGCGTCGAGTGCCACATCAAAGCTCGCAGCCTCAAAGGGCGAGGACCCCATGCGCCCGACGTGCTCAACCAGATCGGATGCCTCGACGGCGCGGGTCTTGGCAGCCTCGACGGTAAAGCCCGTGGCTGTTGCCGTAAGCGAAGGGTCGTCACAGCAGGTGAGTGTGAGAGTAAACGGATCGCCCAAACGCGCCACAACGGACACGTCTACGGCGCGGCGGCGCAGCACGTCGCGCTTGAGCGCGGCGCCGGCGGCATCGATGGCGCGCTGGCTGCGGATGACGCGCACGCGGCAGCCCTCGGGCATGCTGCGGGGCACGCGGCACTCGATGATGTCACCGGCGGCGGCATCATCGGCGGCGATGGTGGTCAGGAACTGGTCAAACTCGTTATCGTGGCGAAGCTCCAGCAGGTCGCCCTTGCCCACGGGCTCAAACAGCTCAATGCGGGCGATGGCGGCGCGGCGACGGCGGTCGTCGGGCTTGAGGCCGCGCACATCGCGGTTGGCCGAGCGGCTGCCCAGCACCGTGCCCACGATCTGGCCGCGGTTGTTGGAACGCTCATAGCTCATCATCTCGTCGCCCGAGGTACCGTCCTGATAGGCGTGCGTAAAGTCGCGGTTGAAGCAGCGCTTGAGCTGGCGCTGACGGGCGGCTTCCTCATCCTCGGCAACGGTGGCTCCGGATAGCATGTCGTCAATTTCGTGACGATACACATCAACGATGGAGTACACGTAATCGGGCGCCTTCATGCGGCCCTCGAGCTTGAGCGACGCGGCGCCGGCGTCATACAGACGGCGAACAAGCTGTGAGGTGTTGGTGTCACGCGGGCATAGCGCACGCTCGCGGCCGGCGGGGGAGAGCGTGCGACCGTTCTCGTCGATCAGCTCGTAGGGCAGGCGGCAGGGCTGGGCGCACATGCCACGGTTGGCCGATCGTCCCGCCATGGCAAAGCTTGAAAGCAGGCACAGGCCCGAGTAGCAAAAGCAGATGGCGCCATGGCTAAAGACCTCAAGGTCCAAATCGGGCGCGGCATCGTGGATGGCGGCAATCTCGTCGATGGAAAGCTCGCGCGAGAGGGTTACGCGGTCGGCGCCCTGCTCGCGGCACCAACGGGTTCCGCGGTCGTCGTGGATGTTCGCCTGGGTCGAGATATGCGTCTCGATGCCGGGCATCGTGCGCTTGACCTCAAAGAACAGGCCCCAGTCCTGGATGATGAAGGCGTCGGCGCCCAGCGTGGAGCAGCGATGGATGAGCTGCAGCGCATCGCTCATCTCGGACTGCTTGATGACGATGTTGACCGTGACGTAGACGCGCGAGCCGGCCAGGTGCGCGGCGCGGCAGGCCTGCTCAAAGGCCTCATCGGTAAAGTTGGTTGCCTTGCGGCGGGCGTTGAAGCTGCCCATGCCGCAGTAGATGGCGTCTGCCCCGGCGGCGAGTGCGGCGGCAAAGGGCTCGGGCCCTCCGGCGGGGGCCAAAAGCTCGGGCCTGCGGTTGGTGGTTCGACTGGCGGTTGCGGTCATATCCTGCCTTTCAAAATGCTCAGATACTCAAAAGTATAGTGGCGCCGTCGCGATGGACGATGCCCGTGCTCCAAGCGGGATAAAGTCTTCAGCAGCTTGGGCTGGCTGACCCCGTGGAGAGCCGTTCGGCGGTCCGGGGAAACCGTTGGGCGATAAAATATTCTTGCAACTTGATAATTATCTTGCATCGCGCGGAAACCTTGAGTACTATCCCAATCAAGCGCGGCATTCAGACCGAACTGTGCCTCCCGGTATGAATGCCGCGCTCCCGTTCCCTTTTACTTGTAAGGAGAAAAACATGAGCAAGACCGTCGTTTCTTCCGATAACGCACCCGCAGCCATCGGCCCGTATTCCCCCGGCATCCAGACCGGCAACATGGTGTTCCTGTCCGGCCAGCTGGGCATCGATCCCGCAACCGGCAAGATGCCTGAGGGCGTCGAGGCCCAGGCTAAGCAGTCCCTTGCTAACGTCGAGGCCCTGCTGACCGCTGCCGGCGCCACGTTTGCCGATGTTGTCAAGACGACGGTCTACCTGGCCGATATTGCCGACTTTGCCGCCGTGAACGAGATTTACGCCTCCAAGTTCGAGACCCCGTTCCCCGCGCGCAGCGCCTTCCAGGTTGCCGCCCTTCCGGCCGGCGGTCTGGTCGAGATCGAGGTCGCCGCCGCTCTCTAAGGCGCTGGCGAAAACAAGACATGACATGCAAAAGAACCCTGCAGCGCGTGTGAAGCTGCAGGGTTCTTTGTGTCAGGGGTAGTCTTTTTGGGACGGGGCTATTTTAGCTACCCCTACATGCAAGATTGATTTTACTCGCGGCTCATCGAGATCACGGGCAGAGGGAGGGTAGCTAAAATAGCCCCGTCCCAAAAAGACTACCCGCGCTCCATTCTGCTCGTTAGCCCTCCTTGCGGACCTTTTGCAGGTAGCGGTATACGCTGGGCTCAGAGATGCCCAGCGCGGAGGCGGCGCAGGCCACGGCGCCCTTGAGCATAAACACGCCGTTGCCGTTGAGATGGCGGATAACATCGACGCGGTCGGCTTGGCCGAGCGAAGAAACTTCCATTCCGCGGCTTTCGAGCAACTCGGAAATACTGCGGTCGATGAGCTCCTGTGTGGACTCCGAAAGGCTTTCGACCTCGATAGGGGCGGGCTCCGTGCGCGTCGGCGCCGCGTCGAAGCACGCCATGAGCTGCTGCGCCATGGCGTTGATGGAGCGCACGGTCGAGAGGTCGGTGTTGACGCAGAGCATGCCGACGATCTCGTCATTCTCGCGGATAAAGTACGTCGCTGACTCCAACGTCTTGCCGCCGGCACCGCGTCCCTCGTAGCCCGTAATAAACGGCAGGTCGCGATACTTGGCGTCGTGCATGATCTTGAGTGCCAGATCGGTGGCGGGACCGCCGACCTTGCGGCCGCTCACGATGCCGTTGCGGATATCGACGATGGCGTGGTCGGGATCCGAGAAATCGTGCAGCACGATTTCGCTGTTCTTACCGAGTACCTGCTCCAAGAAATCGACCATCGGCAAAAAGCGACGTACGGTCTCGTTCACGGGCAACTCCTTTGGGTTCTATCGAAGTGTTCATAACAGTTTTTCTCATGGTAACACGCTGCCCATCATCTCGCATATCCGCAGGTACATTGCGTAATACAGACGAACGGTAGGATTTTGGCGGTAAGCAGTCGATCAAAAGAAAAGTTAGATGTTATTTTGACCAGACACTTTTTGACCTGCGGAAATGCGTTTTTTCGGCTGAAGAATAGTCTGATAACAAAAAATTATTATTGAGAATGAGAATCATCTTTAATGCGATATGCAACGAAGGCACAACCTCAACCCCGCACTGCGTCACAATAGAGCGTTAGATGCGAAAACAACTACTTCGAGGATTGGTGGTCAAATGACCCAGGAGACGGTTACGAACGGCACTGAAGCCCTGTTCACTCGCGAAGGCATGCCTCCCGTTAAGGCTTTAGCTTTGGTGCGCTGCTGGGCGGCGAGATCGTCGGCGGCGCCGTTGTGGTCCTCTTTGGTCTGGCCTACAGCAAGATCAAGTAGCTGTTCCCGCCCGTCGTGACCGGTACGGTCATCTTCTCCATTGGCGTCTCTCTATCCCACGGCCGCCAAGTATATGGCCGGCGGTATGGGTACGCCGTTGTGGGGTACCCCGCAGGCCTGGTACGTCGCTCTTATCACCTTTGTCGTGGTCTTTGCGCTCGCCAACTTTGGCAAGGGCACGCTCAAGTTGGGCTCCGTGTTCTTTGGCATGATCGTTGGCATGATCGTCTCCATCCCCTTTGGCATGATCGACTTCTCCAGCGTCGCCACCGCTCAGGTCTTCGCCCTTCCCAAGCTCATGCCCTATGCGCTCGAGTTTGATCCCGAGGTCTGCATCACCCTCGCCGCCGTGTTCCCCATGGTTGCCATCCAGGTTATCGGTGACGTCTCCGCCGCCTGCCTGGGCTCCATCGACCGTATGCCCACCGAGCGCGAACTCTCCGGCGCTATCGTGTCCCAGGGCCTCACTTCTATGGTCGGCGGTCTGCTGGGCGGTCTTCCCACCAGCGCCCTTGGCCAGAACGTGGGCATCATCTGCTCCAACAAGGTCGTCAACAAGTGGGTCTTTGTGATCATCGCAGCCGTCTTTGCCATCGCCGGCCTGTCCCCGCAGCTCTCTGCCGTCCTTTCCGCTATCCCGCAGCCCGTCATCGGCGGCGCGACCGTCGGCGTCTTTGGCACCATCACCATGAACGGCGTGCGCATGTTCACCCGCGAGGGCCTCACGCAGCGCACCACCACCATCGTCGGCACCTCCGTTGTCTTTGGCCTGGGTATCTGGATGGCCAGCGGTTGCCTTGCCGGCGAGGGTATGCCCACCTGGGTGTCCACCGTCATCGGCTCCAACGCCGTGATCCCCACCGCCATCATGGCCATCGTGCTCAACCTGATCCTTCCGCAGACGCCGGTCGTGGCTCAGCACATCGATGCTGCCAAGGACGCTGCCGTGGATCTGGTCTTGCCCGAGAGCAAGAAGTAACCAATTCGGTACTATTCGTCGGCGGACGCATCGCCTCGTCCGCCGGCGCCATGCGGCGTCAAGCCGCACTTCAAAGGGTTTGTCCCTTTGGTGAAGCGTTGACGGGAGAGGGCCCGTTTCCGGTGTAGGCCGGCACTTCGCACTCCGCCATGTCAGAGGTGTCAAACCCCGCCCCTGATGTTGAAGGGAGCATATATGCTTCTGGTCGCTAACGGTTCCGTCTTTACCCGCAACACTCAGACCCCGTTCATTCCCAACGGTGCGGTCGTCATTGACGGAGATACGATCGTCGAAGTGGGCCCCGAGCGCGAGCTCAAGGCCAAGTACCCGGATGCCGAGTACGTCGACGCCCAGGGCAACCTCATCATGCCCGGACTTATCAACTGCCACACCCACATCTACTCGGGTCTGGCCCGCGGCCTTGCCATTAAGGGCTGCAACCCCACCAACTTCCTGGAGAATCTTGAGCAGCAGTGGTGGAAGATCGACGACAACCTGACGCTCGACGGCACCAAGGCCAGCGCCTATGCCACGATCCTGGATTCCATCCGCGATGGCGTCGCCACGATCTTCGATCACCATGCGAGCTTCTGCGAGATCCCGGGAAGCCTCTTTACCATTAAGGATGCAGCTCAGGAGCTGGGCATGCGTTCGTGCCTGTGCTACGAGGTCTCCGATCGCCGCGGCCAGGAAAAATGCGACCAGGCCATTGCCGAGAACGCCGAATTTGCCCAGTGGGCCGCCAAGGAGCGTCGCGATAACGACAACCACATGATCGCCGCCATGCCCAACGTGGGCTGGTGCGAGGCTATGACCATGCTGTTCGAGAACAACGCCAAGATGGCCAGCAAGTACTTCGATCGTAAGCTCGGTGTGCTTGAGCCCGGCGCTGCCGCCGACGTCATCGTCATGGACTACAAGCCCTTTACGCCGCTGAGCGAGGAGAACATCGACGGCCACATGCTCTTTGGCATGATGGGCAAAAACTGCCGCACCACCATCATCAACGGCCGCGTCCTGTACAAGGATCGCGAGTTCGTTGGCATTGATGAGGACAAGATCAACGCGTGGACCATGGCCGAGTCCAAGAAGCTCTGGAGCACGCTCAACGATCGCGCCTACTAATTAACAAGTAGATTCACGCGCGTCGGATGTTTCGCCGCATCCGACGCGCGTATAGGCGACCTCCGCGGGGTCGCCGGCGCTTGTGCTAGCGCTACACCGTATTTGCGCCCGCCGCGCGGTCTCGCCGGGCGCTACAGAGAGGAGCTCACTATGAGCGACATCATGAGGCCGATCCCGTTTTCGCAGCTGATGAACTGGATCATCGAGGAGCATAAGACCCAGGACGCCATCTTTGGCGTGCGCAAGATGGTCACGACCAACCAGGAGGGCGCGCTTCCCATTTTTGACGAGCGCATCGAGACCCCGTTTGGCCCAGCTGCCGGCCCCAACACGCAGCTTGCCCAGAACATCGTGGCATCCTACGTGGCCGGTTCTCGTTTCTTTGAGCTCAAGACCGTTCAGGTGATGGATGGCGAGGAGCTCTCCAACTGCGTCAACAAGCCCTGCATTGTGGCGCAGGACGAGTGCTACAACTGCGAGTGGTCGACCGAGCTCGAGGTTCCGCAGGCCTTTGCCGAGTACGTGAAGGCATGGTTCGCCTGCCACCTGATCGCTCGCGAGTACGGCCTGGGAAGCCCGGACGGCTTTGTCTTCAACATGTCCGTGGGTTATGACCTCGAGGGTATTAAGAGCCCCAAGGCCGACGCCTACATCGAGGGCATGAAGGACGCCAGCGGCTCTGACGTCTGGAACGAGTGCCGCACGTGGGCGCTCGCTAACCTGGACAAGTTTGAGCATGTCGATGCCGCGTTTGTCGAGTCCATCCCGGCGCGTGTCTCCAACTCCATTACCGAGTCCACGCTGCATGGCTGCCCGCCGGCGGAGATCGAGCGCATCGCGACCTATCTGATCACCGAGAAGGGCCTCAACACCTACATCAAGTGCAACCCCACGCTGCTGGGCTATGAGTTTGCCCGCCAGCGTCTGAACGAGCTGGGCTTTGACTACATCGTCTTCGATGACACGCACTTCCGCGAGGACCTGCAGTGGGCCGACGCCGTGCCCATGTTCGAGCGCCTGATCGCCCTGTGCGCCGAGCGCGGCCTGGAGTTTGGCGTCAAGCTGACCAACACGTTCCCCGTCGATGTGACGAGGAACGAGCTGCCCTCCACCGAGATGTACATGTCGGGCCGTTCGCTGTTCTCGCTGACCATCGAGGCCGCCCGCCGCATTGCCGAGCAGTTCGATGGCAAGCTGCGTATCAGCTACTCCGGCGGTGCCACGGTCTACAACATCCGTGCTCTGTACGATGCCGGCATTTGGCCCGTTACCCTGGCGACCGATGTGCTCAAGCCCGGTGGCTACGAGCGCTTTAGCCAGATGGCCGGCGAGTTTACCGACCTGGACGGCAAGCCGTTCGCGGGCGTCTCTCTCGAGGCCGTGACTGCGATCCAGACCGACTCGCTCACCAACCCGCTCTACAAGAAGCCGCTGCGCCCGCTGCCCGACCGCAAGGTCGCAGGCAAGAGCCCGCTTTCCGACTGCTTTACCACGCCGTGCCGTACGAGCTGCCCCATCCAGCAGGATATTCCCGCCTACCTGGCGGCTGTTGACGAGGGCCGCTACGAGGACGCGCTTAACATCATCATCGAGCGCAACGCCCTGCCGTTCATTACCGGTACCATCTGCCCGCATCCCTGCGGCCGTTCCTGCGAGCGTGCGTTCTACGAGCCCGAGGGCGCCCAGATCCGCACCAGCAAGCTCAAGGCCGCCCGCGAGGCCATGACCGCCGTGCTGCCCAAGCTGCGCGCCCAGGCCATCGCCAACGACGGCGAGCGCAACGTTGCCGTTATCGGCGGCGGCCCTGCCGGTCTGGCGACGGCGTTCTTCCTGACGCGTGCCGGCGTGCCCGTCACCATCTTTGAGGCCCGCGACTCGCTCGGCGGCGTGGTCCGTCACGTGATCCCCGAGTTCCGTATCGCCAGCGACGATATCTCCCACGACGCCGAGCTCTGCCTGGCCTTTGGCGCCAAGGTGCAGCTCAACGCTCGCGTGGATTCCATCGACGAGCTCAAGGCCCAGGGCTTCACCGACGTGGTCGTGGCCACCGGCGCCTGGATGCCCGGCTCTGCGGGCTTGGGCGAGGGTGCCGAGCTCGACGTGCTGGAGTTCCTCGAGGCCGCCAAGAAGGGCGAGAAACTCGAGCTGGGCGAGGACGTCGTAGTCATCGGCGCCGGCAACACCGCCATGGACGCCGCCCGTGTAGCCAAGCGCCTGGCAGGCGTGAAGAACGTGCGCCTGGTGTATCGCCGCACCAAGAAGCAGATGCCTGCCGACGAGGAAGAGCTCGATTTTGCTCTTGCCGATGGCGTTGAGTTCTGCGAGCTGCTGGCGCCCAAGGCGCTCAACGGCGCCGTGCTGACCTGCGACGTTATGGAGCTTGGCGAGCCTGATGCAAGCGGTCGTCGCAGCCCCGTCGCCACGGGCGAGACCGTCGAGCTTCCCGCCACCACGGTGATCTGCGCCGTGGGCGAGGGCAACGATGCCAGCCTGTACGATGCCGCGGGCGTCGAGCACGACCGTCGCGGCCGCCTTGCCGCCACCTCCACCGGCGTCGAGGGCGTCTGGGCTGCCGGCGACTGCCGCCGCGGTCCGGCCACCGTGGTCGAGACTATCGTCGATGCCGCCGAGGTTGCCCGTGCCATCGCCGGTGTGGACTTTAACAGGTACGCCGACTGCAACGAGCAGGCCGGTCGCGAGGACACCTGCTACGAGCGCAAGGGGTTGCTGTGCCGCGACAAGTGCAACTGCACCAAGACTCGCTGCCTGGGCTGCGGCTCGGTGTGCGAGGTCTGCTGCGACGTGTGCCCCAACCGCGCCAACGTGGCCATTAAGGTGCCGGGCCTGGCCAAGCATCAGGTCGTACATGTCGACGGAATGTGCAACGAGTGCGGCAACTGCGCCGTGTTCTGCCCCTACCAGGAGGGTCGTCCCTATAAGGACAAGCTCACCCTGTTCTGGAGCGAGCAGGACATGGAGAACTCCGAGAACGAGGGCTTCCTGGCCGTGGACGAGGACCACTTTAAGGTCCGCGTCGCCGGTACGGTCCGCACCGTCTCGGTCGATGCCGTCAACACCGGTCTGCCCGAGGCCGTCCGCCTGACCATCAAGGCCGTGCGCGACAGCTATCCGTACCTCCTTAAGAAATAGGCGAGTCTCTTATGGCCAAATCCATTCAACATAACGTGGCCTACGCCGCCTGCGGAAGCGGTTGCGCCTCCGCAGGCGGCGACGCCCGCTGCGTGGGCGATGCCATTGTGTTGGTGGTCGCCGAGGACGAAGCGACGCTCGAGAAGGCCAAGAAGCTCGTAAAGATCGATTACGAGCCGCTGGAGCCCGTGCGTAACATTGTCGAGGCCAAGGCTGCCGACGCCCCTCACCTGCACGACAGCTTCTTTGCCTTTGGCAACACGGTGTAGCTCAAGGACAACGTGTGTCAGTGCCGCCATGTGACGCGCGGCGACGCCGCCAAGGCGCTGGCGGAGAGTGCGTTCACCGTGACGCAGCGCTTTACCACGCCCTTTACCGAGCATGCCTTCTTGGAGCCCGAGTGCGCCGTTGCCTTCCCGTACAAGAACGGCGTCAAGGTGCAGTCGACCGACCAGGGCGCCTACGACACGCGCAAAGAGTGCGCCCACATGTTTGGCTGGGATAGCGAACCCGAGCGCGTGGTTGTAGAGACCATGCTCGTGGGCGGCGGCTTTGGCGGCAAGGAGGACGTGTCCATCCAGCACCTGGCCGCGCTTGCTGCCTATAAGCTCCAGCGTCCTGTGAAGTGCAAGCTCACGCGTGCCGAGTCGCTCGCTTTTCATCCCAAGCGTCACGCCATGGACGGCACCTTTACACTGGGCTGCGACGCCGAGGGCAACTTTACCGGCCTGGACTGCGAGATCAACTTTGACACCGGCGCCTACGCGTCGCTGTGCGGCCCGGTGCTCGAGCGCGCCTGCACGCATGCCGTCGGCCCCTACAAGTACCAGAACACCGACATTCGCGGCTTTGGCTACTACACCAACAACCCGCCCGCCGGCGCGTACCGCGGCTTTGTTTTTGCAGGACGTTGCCGAGGCATGTGGCCTGCCGCTTCACTGTATTGCCAACGGCGAGTGCTCCACCGAGGACGCTCCCGACTCCGGCACCACGTCTGGCTCGCGACAGACGGTCGTGACTGGCGAGGCCGTGCGCGGTGCCGCCTTCCTGCTGCGCGATGCCATGCTTGACATCGAAGCCGGCAAGTCTGCGCCCGCCGCTCCCGTGAATGCGCATGGCGACGGCGTCAAGATCGAGTACGACGACGGTCGCGCCTATCAGCTGCACACGCAGGAGCTCGTCGCCGGCCAGGGTATGCATCCTCAGGATCCCGCGGCCGCCATCAAGGCGCTCGAGGGATGTGAGTTTGGCTACGTGTACCTGGAGCCGACCGACAAGCTGGGTGCGGATGTTCCCAACCCCAAGAGCCACATCTGCTACGGCTTTGCCACACATGTGGTCATTTTGGACGATGACGGCCGCGTGAGCGAGGTCTATGCCGCGCACGATTCCGGCAAGGTGGTCAACCCCATCTCCATCCAGGGTCAGATCGAAGGTGGCGTGCTCATGGGTATGGGCTATGCGCTTACCGAGGACTGGCCGCTCAAGGACTGCGTACCCCAGGCAAGGTACGGTACGCTTGGGCTGTTCCGTGCGCCCGAGATTCCGGATATCCACGCCATCTACGTTGAGAAGGACGAGCTGCTGCCCGTGGCATACGGCGGCAAGGGCATCGGCGAGATCGCAACGATCCCCACGGCGCCCGCCGTGCAGAACGCCTATCGCGCGTTTGATGGCAAGCTGCGTCCGGATCTGCCCATGGTGGATACGCCCTACAGCCGCATCCGTCACCGCGGCTAGGGTAGAGCGCGGACGGCCATTGCTGACAGATCGTCCGCGCTCAACATCAACTGTATATGCCGTGCCTTCCATCGCCCCTCGGTCACAACAAAAGCCCGACCCCTCTTTCGAAGGGCCGGGCAGGAGGCATTGGATTATATGAGGCAGAACCAAAAAACCGCCGCATCGCTCAATCGCCCAAGCGCCGCGGTGTGTGCGGCAACCATGTCTAGGCGGTCATGCCACCGTCAACGATGAGCTGCGTTCCCGTTACGTAGCTGGAATCATCGCTCGCAAAGAACACGGCGACCGTGCCAATCTCACGCGGCTCTCCGCCGCGACCCATGGGAATCTTTGCCAGCGTGTATTGGGTGAATTCGCCGTCGCGCGGCATCATCTCGGAGAAGATCGTTCCGGGACAGATGGCGTTGACGCGAATGCCCTTGGGAGCGAGCTCCGCGCCCATCGAGCGAGTGAACGAGAGCGTGGCCGCCTTGCTGGCGCCGTAGCTGCTCATACCGGGGCAACCGCCAAGGCCGCCGATGCTTGCGACGTTGACGATTGCGCCGCCGTCCGTCATGGCTTTGACGGCAAGCTGCGTGGCATAGACGTAGCTGTGAAGGTTGAGGGCCATCACGCGGTCGAAATCGTTGGCGATGTCCATGGTCTCGACCTGGAAGTTAGTCATCATGCCGGCATTGTTGACCAAGATATCGAGTTTGCCATACGCCTCGATGGTCGCGGAAAAGAGCATATCGACATCCTGCTCGTTTGTCATATCCGCCTGCACAAAGGTCGCGTCATGCCCAGCATCGCGGAGCTCCTTTTCGAATGCCTCGCCCTTTTCGCGGCGTCGACCGCAGAAAACGACCTTGGCACCTTCCTCGCAATAGCACCAGACGACACCCTGGCCAATGCCCGACGTCGCGCCCGTGACGATTGCGACCTTTCCATCAAGTTTGCCCATCTGTTCCCTCCGTTATGTTGTGAATTACGGTATCAAAACCGCTGATAAACTAAGTTTGGTCTATTTCATTCGGCATTACTAGGGGATAAAATATCCAAAAGTGTTCATAAGAGAACACATAATTAACCATCATTCATTTTGCGAAGCCGGTAATCCATGAATCGCTCGAGGAAAGCATACTTAGAGGCACTTGTCGAGTTACTGCGAACAAAGTCGTATTCCAAGATAACGGCGAGTGACATCATCGGTCGTAGCGGCTACGGACGCACGGGTTTCTACCGTCAGTTCTCGGACAAAAATGCGCTCGCCGCCGCGCTCGTCAAAGAGCATACCGCGATGTATGCTCGAATCCTCGCGAACGATCTGCGCGATTCGCAGTGCAACATGGAGGACATGGTGCGGCATATCCTCGAACACGTAATGCAGCATCGAGCGGAGTACCATGCCATTCTGTCGTCGCAGATTCCTGGGCACGGCTTCGATGAGTTCTGTGCGTGCGCGCTCGTCGATTTTCGCATTATGGCGAACGCTCGCCCCAACTGCTCCGATGCCGAGCTCGACTATGACCTGTTCTACTATGCGACCACGCGCCAGTTCGCGGATTATCTGCGCTACTGGGATGCTCACGGATATGAGCCAGCTGCACCACAAATGGCCAAGTGCATCGCAGGGGTGATTGACCACTTGTCGCCGGGGGACGCCTTGCGTTTTGAGAATTCGGATGGCGCGGAGAGTAGGGGAGACGTTGGGCTGATCTCGTTTGCCGAGCTGTCCTAAATTAGTGCCGCGGGTAAAATAAGGTCGACGGCAGCCCAAGTGGTGGAAAGCTGGGCGACGCCGTTACTTAGATCAAGGGGTCAATGCCTTAACGGCGTCGACCCCTCTTCTTTTTCTTCGAACGCTGCTTGAGTGCCTTGGAAAGTCCGACAAGCGCTCGTAGGGCGGATTTGCCCCGGTGCTTCCGGGACATTCCACGTGTGGCGGGGCGCCGCCTCTTTCGCATGCGTGCCGATTGCCATATTACGTTATAGCTAACTATATTATAGGAAGGTATAATATAGTTAGCTATAACGTAAAGGAAGGGAGGCCCTATGTTTATCGGAAGAACAGCGGAAATGTCCGAGCTCAATCGACTGTATGGCACGGGCTCCTTTGAGATGCCTGTGATTTACGGCCGTCGTCGTGTGGGTAAAACGCGTCTTATCACAGAGTTCATCCAAGGCAAGAAGGCTATTTACTTTCAAGCTCGTCGTACTAACGCAGAGGCAAACCTGCACGGCTTTAGCCAGGCGATACTTGCGGGCTCGGTTGGTGCTGCGGGTGTGTCGTTTCGTAGTTTTGACGAGGCATTCGATGCGTTAGCCACCATGGCCCGCGCGGAACGTTTGATTGTCGTGATTGACGAGTATCCCTATCTCGCTCAATCAAATCCCGAGATTAGCTCGTTGCTGCAAGACAAGATCGATCACTTGTACAAAGAGACCAAGCTCATGCTGATTCTATGCGGCTCGTCTCTTTCGTTTATGGAGGAACAGGTGTTGGGCTACGAGAGCCCACTATACGGTAGGCGTACGGCCCAGTTTAAGATCATGCCGCTCGATTTTACGACGACCCTCGGCCTGTGGCACGACATGGATCGCGAAGACGCTGCGGTTTGCTATGGCATGACGGGCGGCATTCCCGCGTATATCGAGAAAGTCGATTCCGCCGCATCGCTCAAGGACAACATCAGACGTCTATTCCTTACCCCTACGGGCTATCTCTTTGAGGAGCCGAGCAACTTGCTTTTGCAAGAGTGCCGTAATCCCGAGCAGTATGATGCGATCGTGCAAGCAATTGCTCAGGGGCGCTCGAGAATCTCGGAGGTTGCGAGCTCTACGGGAATTCCTGCAAGCAATGTAAAGAGCTATGTGGATAAGCTGGCGTCGCTTGGAATTGTCGAGCGCGAGCTGCCCCTAAACGAGACGAGCAATAAGCGAGCCGTGTATCTGCTGAGCGACCAGATGTTTAGGTTCTGGTACAAGTTTGTGCCGCAGAACATCGGGCTGATTCAAAACGATATGGCCGAGATGGCGTACAAGCGCATTGAGCCGTACTTATCGGATTACATGGGCACGGTCTTTGAGCTTATATGCAGGCAGTACGTGTACGAACTTGCGCGGGCGGGCCAGCTCGACGTGGTCCCTGCGACCGTTGGACGCTGGTGGGGGACGGATAATCGCACGCATACGCAGGAAGAAATCGACTTGATTGTTGATGATGGTGATGGCGCTGTGCTGTTTGCGGAATGCAAATGGCGCAATGAGCCGGTGGGCGAAGACGTGCTGCAAAAGCTCGTGCATCGAAGCGAGCTCTTTAGGCGGCAGCAAAAAAGCTACGTGATCTTCTCGAAGCGTGGCTTTACGCAAGGATGTCAGGAAGCTGCGAAGAGCAGGGGAGATACCAAGCTGATTTCGTTTGCCGAGATGTGCGAGCGGAGATAACCAAGCGCGCTCTGATGTGATGCTCGGAATGGGATGCGCTTTCCTTTTGCAACCCTTGGCGGAAAGCGTGTCCCAGATTTCGGCTTCAGAATGGGATGCCGTTTCCGGATCGGCCCTCAGGCGGAAACTACGACCCGGAATTTGGCTCCAAAACGGGATACGCTTTCCCGGTGGCATCTCTAGCGGAAACTGCATCCAGGAATGAGCTCTCGGAACGGGACACGCTTTCCCATCGGGGCTTCAAACGGAAACCGTGTCCCGGAATCGAGCCTCAGGGTGGGACGCATTTTCCGGTAGAGGCCTGGGACGGAAGGCGTGTCCCAGAATCCGGCTAATCCGATGGCCAGGTGGTTGAGCGAGCGGGCTCCGAGGCTCCATTACTGAAAATTCATTTGTTAAACCTGGCAACCGTGGGTAGAATAAAGTCGACGGCAGCCCAAGGGTGATAGCTGGGCAGCGCCGTTACTTAGTTCAAGGGGTCAATGCCTTAACGGCGTCGACCCCTCTTCTTTTGCTTCGTACGCTGCTTAAGTGCCTCGGAAAGTCCGATAAGCGCCGTGAGGAGCGAGACCAAAGCGGTCAGGAGCTTCACGAAATCAATCAGATCGGTCATGGGCATCACCTCCCGTCGCATGGAGGGCGCTGCCCGGCACATGGAACTGCCGTCAACAACTGCCATTCTATCAAAGCGCGGTCATAAATACGAATATATGTTCGATAATAACAGCAACGTGATTCCCTCGAATAGCAGCCTTTCGTAAGGGCGGCAGAAGACGACGCTGGGCGATTGGGGATAGACGCGCAGGTCTTCGTCACCGAAAGCCCGTTTGATTAACCAGCCCTCTGTAGGTACACTGCATATTGATGGGCTCGGGATGACCGCTGATTCAAGTCACCGGGCCTAAATCTTTTTCATGCATTTGAATAGAGCGGGCGACTCTCTTGGGGCGGTCTGCATGGCGTGCGACCGGAGCATGGTATTGCGTCCCGCTTTCATGTCCGCGCGGGCGCCTATCCTTACGGCAATGCAGCCGCCTATGTAGCAAGCGGCAGTTGACGGAGAAAGGCCATAACCGTGTCAGCTGAAAAGACGCTGGGTATCTCGGCTATCGATACGACGAACTTTGCGCGCCAGATCGTGCTGGACTTTGAGTTTGCGCCGGTGCCAAAGCAGCGCCAGCGCCGTGGGCTGCGCAATGAAATTATCGAGGTCGGCGCTGTTAAGCTCGATTACCACGGCAACATTATGGGCGAGTTCTCGCAGTTTGTGCAGACGGAATTTACCGAAGGCGTTGCGTTCCCCGTCCGCGAGCTCACTGGGATATCGGCCGTGGACACAGCGATGGCCGATCCGCTCTACGTGGTGATCAAAAGGCTCAACGATTGGATTGGTCGTTACTCCGCCCAGGTGGTCTGTTGGAGTGGGGCGGACCGCCGGCAGCTTATGACCGAGTGCCAGGCAAAGCACATCCATCTTTCCGCATTTCCTACGGACTGGGCCGACCTGCAGGCGTTTTACACCTCGATCATGGACGTGGGCAGCCACGGGTGCGTCTCTTTGAGTGACGCGGCAGCGTGGTTTGGCATCGAGTTCGACGAGTCGACGGGCCACGCCCACAGCGCCCTGGCCGATGCGCGCGTGACCGCCAAGCTGCTCAAGCAGGTGATGGGCGGGGACTACCGCGTGAGTCCGCGCGCCCAGGAGATCCGCCAGCGGTGGGGGATGGGCGAACGACCCCAGACGCGCCTTTCCAGCAAGTGCACCGAGCTGGGCGACCTGCTGCTAAAGCTGAAGGCGGAGGGAAGGTAGGGTGCGGACATCATTGTCGTTTTCGCCTGCGAAGAGGGAATCAATTAACTACAAAGTGTGGATGGCTTCTAGTGAAGACTTAACCACCAGATTATGAAAGGGTTAGCGGGCCATTGGGGTTGCAGTGTTCACCCGTCGCAAGACGTTGCTCGTTCAAATTGGGACGCTCCGCATCCGATGAAATGGTTGATGCGGAGCGTTCCTAGAGACCTGTCTTCTGTTGCCTAATAGTAGAGTTCAATATACGAATACGCCTTATCAAAAAGAGCCTGGTCTTTGAGCTTGTAGCGCATCCAAAGAATGGCGCGTAGCTGCTTCTTGACCTCTTTGACGCCTGCTGTGGTTGCCTGCCAACCGTCGAATCGGGTGATCTTAACGATTTCGTCGATGTCGCCGACGATGTTCTCGACGATGATTGGCGTGTCCCCGTTCTTTACACCATTGAAGAGTTCTGTGAGGGCCGCCTTGCCCTTGTCCTCCTCTTCTTCGGGCACGACTTCCTTTTCGGCCGCTCGAGCCTCTCTGGCGAGGTCGATGAGCATCTTGAGGAACTCGACGCTGTTGATGAGACCTTGCTCGTGACGTTCCCTCAGGTCCTCCAGGCGCTCGCCGAGCTTCTGGAACTTGCCATTCTTATCGTGCCTGCGGATTCGGGCGACGAGATCTATCTCCAGCTTACGCGTGATCTTCTCGGTATTGCTCTTGTCGTTGATGAAGTGCTCGATCATGTCCTCGTCGAGTTCAAGGATGTCGTCATCGTCTCGGACTTTCTCGACGGTGATGTTCTCGTGCACGAGCTCGATTGTCTTGGGCCCGAGCGTTGCCCAGATGAGCTTCCCGCGATTGTCTACCGGTCTCACGGAATCGTAGACCTGCGAGAGCCAGATGAAATCGGGCTTGTAGGGATTGAGACATGGGTCGGGCGAAAGGGCTTCCCACGCTCTGTTCAAGACCGAGAAGTCGGCCCCAAACTGGTCTTTCACCTTTGTCGTTGGCAGGCATTGTTGAGCTTCGAGAAGGGACTCCCAATCCGCGCTGCGGCGGTCTCTGACCGTTGAGAAGTACTCAAGACAGCAATGCATAAGCCCGGGTAGCTCGGCCTTTACCTCGTCGATGTTGGTTATAACCTTCTGCACCTCGGCCTCGTCGAAGTGCAGAGACTTGGCGACGTTGTCGAAGAGGCCGATATAGTCGACAATGAGACCGAATGTCTTCTTGTCGTTGTAGACGCGGTTGGTTCGACAGATTGCCTGCAACAGCGTGTGGTCGCGCAAGGGCTTGTCAAGGTACTGAGTTTGCAGGATGGGCGCATCGAACCCCGTGAGCAGCTTTGCAGTGACGATGAGAATCTTGAGCGGATCGTCCGGGTCGCGGAAACGGTCAAGGAGCTTTTCCTCGGCATCGCGATCTCGACGGTATGCCTTGTAGCGGTCTTCCTTGTCGTTGTTCGTGTCCATGACGATGGTGACTGCATCAGTGCCCAGGAGCTTGTCGAGCTCCTCCTTATATAGCAGGCAGCACTCTCGGTCGTAGCAGACTACCTGCGCCTTGAAGCCGTCGGGCTCAACCTTTGACTTGAAGTGCCTGGCGATGTGCTCGCATACCTTGTGGATGCGGTCGGGGGCCTTCATGACGGACTCGATCTTGACGCGCCTGGTGAGTTCCGCCTTGTCCTCTTTGCTGAGGTCTCGGGTCATTTCGTCAAAGGCGGCGTTCACGACCTCTTGGTTGACGTGGAGCTCGACGGGAACGGTTTCAAAATGGAGCGGCAATGTGGCGTGGTCGCGGATGGAGTCGGCGAAGGAATAGCGGCTCATGTAGCCGGACTTGTCCTCTTTGGCACCGAAGGTGTGGAACGTGTTCTTGTCGGTTCGGTTGATGGGCGTGCCGGTCAAGCCGAAGAAGAAGGCGTTTGGCAAGGCGAGTCGCATCTTCTCGCCGAGGTCGCCCTCTTGGGTGCGGTGCGCCTCGTCGACCATGAGGATGATGTTCTCGCGCTCGTTGAGCGTCCCCGCAACCTCGCTGAATTTGAAGATGGTGGTGATGAGGATCTTTCTCATGTCCTGCTTGAAGAAGGACTCAAGCTCCTCCTTGCTGCCGGCGCTTGCGAGGTTGGGGATATCGGATGCGTTGAAGGTCCCCGTGATCTGGGTCTCGAGGTCGATTCGGTCATCCACGATGACGACGGTCGGGTTCTTGAGTTCGGGGACCATGCGCAGCTTCTGGGCGGCGAATACCATGAGCAGTGACTTTCCTGAGCCCTGGAAATGCCAAATGAGGCCACGCTTCGGGTATCCTGCGCGGACGCGGTCCACGATGAGGTTCGCGCCCTCGAACTGTTGGTAGCGACAGATCAGCTTGATGCGTCGATGCTTCTTGTCGGTGGCGAAGAGCGTGAAGAACTGGAAGATGTCCATGACGTTCGTGGGGGTTAGCATGGACGCCATGCTTCTCTTGACGTCGGCAAGTGTGCCCTCGCTCTTCTTGTCGCCCTCATGCCAGGGTCCCCACATCTCGGGAGGCATGTTCACCGACCCGTAGCGATAGCTTTTTCCTTCGCTGGCGAAGTTGATGGCGCTACAGACGAACATCTGCGGGATGCTCTTCTCATATTTAGCGATGTCGCCAGCGCCGTCGAGCCAGGTTATCGAATCGCGCACCGGCGTCTTGAACTCGCCGATGACGAGCGGAAATCCATTGACAAGAAGGACGAGGTCGAGGCGCTTGCCGCCCTGCTCCTGGGGGTAGACCCACTGGTTGGTGACGATGTACTCGTTTTTGTCAAGATCGCCGTCCGCCGCCGTGCCAAAGAAGCGGATGGGGACCATGCGGCCGTCTTTGCCGTAGGGGAATGAGTTCTCCTCGATGACGAGCTTTTTGAACCGCTCGTTGGTGGAGACCAGGTTCTGCGGACTTGTGGACTGAATGAGGGCCCTGAGTCGGTAGATGATCTCGTCGGCGCGATCGGGGTCTTCTGCGATCTCCGGGTTAAGCCTGATGAGGGCGTCCTTGACCATGGGCTCGACCATGACGTCGGCATGGCGGCGCGGGAGGTCTTCGGCAGCCACGTATCTCCAGCCAAGGCTGGCAAGCGCCTCGACGCTCATTTGCTCGATGGTGTTGTCCTCGTTAAACATCTCCGAGTCCTAACTCTTGGTTCAAGATTTTCTTCGTCGTGGCGTTTAGCTCATCGAGTGCCTTTTGTACGGCAAATTTCGATTTGTCGACCTGAAGCACGAAGTCGGTGAACTCCTCCTGGAGTTCGAGCGGGGGAACTATAATGCTCGTCCTTCCAATTACGTTTAGATGGAGGTGTTTTACAGCAATCCCCTTAACGCCGCCTGTAAATTGGTCCTGCACTCCTGCGCTTTTTAGTTGTTCTCGTAGGAATACTCCATCAAGAATGTCGCGACGGTATTTGAGGACAGCGAGACTTTCGAATAGACCGATTGGAAAATCGACATCGACAATAGCCGGCATACCAAGTGATCCACTTTTTGTAAGAAGCACATCGCCGATTTGGGTTTCACAACGTTTTTGAATGGACTCATATTCATCCGTGCTTATATGCTTGATGTCGCTGAAATCTAGCTTGCCATCTGATGTGACATTCTTCGCAGAAATGAATGCAATTCCAGCTTCTTGATATTGGGGCGTTTTATGGGTGCCATCAGTAATTTTCGTGCATGCTTGTGAGAGGGGAATCAGTGGAAACTCTTTCTTGGAAAATATTTCGACAAATTGTGATTTGACGACGTCGTCGCAGGTCGTGAGCAGCTTACGATAATGCCCCTTGAGGCTCTCGGCTTCCGAGAGGATGCCGGCAAGCTCGCGTTGTTTTCCCGGCGAGGGCAAGTCAAATTCCAAGGTCCGGAGATCTTTCCAGTTTGCCGTCGGCGAAAGAGAGCCGACAGAGACCCGTATTGCCTCGTCAAGGAACATGTCGGAGCTGATGAAAAACGGGAAGAACATCGGATCGACGACATCGGCCTTCGGGCGCAGCACCATCCCGTGAGCCGAGAAGATGCCATCGAAGGGTGCTATGCCGACCTTCTTCTGATAGGCCCTTCGGCGGCCGAACAGGACATCGCCTTTCTTCATGAGCAGTTTGTCGCCCTTGGGAGTAACCTCGGCGCCCCAGCGGGTCACCTCAAGAGTGCCCGGATCAAGGTGCTCCAGCCCAACGTACCGGTTGCGATCGCTTTCCTCGGGTTTTTTCTTGGCGGTGCTGTTCTCGGCTATCTGGTCGAATCTATACCTTGTCATGCCGCACACCTCCGGCAGACAAATTGTGATTTGACGACGTCATCGCAGGCTGTAAGCAGCTGCCTGTAGTGAGACCTCGTTTCTTGTGCGGTCCAGAGTATGTCGGCAAGATCTTCTTGCTTAGCGATGCTGGGAAGCTCGAATTCAAATTGCGAAAGGCTCTGCCACTTGACTCTTGGCGAGAGGGAGCCTGCCGAATTGGTGACGGCGTGCTCGAATAGGGCGTCGTTCTGGATGATGAACGGGAGCAGCCTCGGAGAGAGGTTATCCTTGGGAGCGATGACGGTGATGTCTCCAGAGCAGATTCCGTCGAATGGGGCGACGGCCGCTTTACGCAGGTAGGCCCTGCGACGCCCGAACAGCACCTGCCCCTTTGAGAAAGCCTTAGTGAAGGTGGTCTCGACACCTTCGTCCCAATGGGCGAGTTCGACTTCGCCGGGGTCCAGATGCTCAAGGCCGACCGTCGGCAGCTCTTGGTCTACAGGGACCTTCTGTTTGATTTCGCGGGCAACATCGCCCAGGCAAACGTGGGTCATGTTACTCACCATCGTTTTCATGCAATTTCGCAGCAATATTATCGAGCAGGGACGCGGCCTCTGTGGAGGCGGCTCTCCAGCTTTCTACCGTCTCCTCGATGCTTCTATCGTCAGCATTTTCATCATTGGAGGGCTTCACGTACAGAGGGATGGAGAGCGAGAAGGCGTTGTCCTCGAGCTCACTAAACGATGCGTGGGATGAGAACCCTTCGATGTCCTCGCCAGACCGGTAGGCATCGACGATTCTCTTGATGTGTTGAGGCTCAAGGTAGCTTTGCGCGTTCTTGCGGGTTACCTCGGCAGAGGCGTCTACGAACAGTATTTTCTTGCTTCGATTCGGCGCTTTCTTGCTGCGGCAGATGAGGATGCATGCCTCCATCGGCGAGTTGAAGAAGAGATTGGGGCCGAGTCCGATGACGGCCTCGATGAGGTCGCTCCTGACGAGCCTCTCGCGCATTTCGGACTCCTCGTTGCGGAAGAGTACGCCGTGGGGAAGAAGAATAGCGCACCTTCCGCTCCTCGGGTCCATGCTCTTGAGGATGTGCTGTATGAAGGCATAGTCGGCCCGCCCCTGCGGCGGGGTGCCGAGGAAGTTGCGGCCGTAGGGGTCCGACGCGAACGCTTCGCGGTCCCATTGCTTGATCGAGTAGGGTGGGTTGGCGAGCACCATATCGAAGGTGCGCAGCTTTCCCGCCTCGAGGAAGGCTGGGTGCCGCAGCGTGTCGTCGTTTACAATTTCGAAGTCCTCGACGCCGTGCAGGAATAGGTTCATGCGTCCGATGGCGGAGGATAGCTGGTTGATCTCCTGTCCGTAGGCGTGAACATTGCGCCATTCCTCTCCGTGCTGTTTGAGGTGGGCAATGGAGGAGATGAGCATGCCGGCGCTGCCGCAGGTGGGGTCGTAGATGGACTCGCCGGGCCTGGGCTGGAGGATCTCGGTCATCAGGTGGACGACCGTGCGGTTGGTGTAGAACTCCTGTGCCGTGTGCCCTGAGTCGTCTGCGAACTTCTTGATGAGGTACTCGTAGCCCTGGCCGAGTTCGTCCTCGGGGCAATTGGCGATGGAGAGCGTTATGGCGCTGAAGTGCTCGATGAGGTCCTTGAGCAGGCGGTCGGGAAGTCGTTTCTTGTTAGTCCAGGCGGCGTCGCCGAAGATACCACGCAGCTTGGAACCGTTGGCCGTCTCGATGGCGCGGAAGGCGCCCACGATGGCCTTACCGATGTTTTCCGTGGCCTCGCGGACATCGCACCAGTGGGCGCCGTCCGGGATTGCGAAGCTGTGATTCTCGGGAAGGGCGGCGAACTCCGCATCTCCGTTAGAGGCTTCCAATGCCTCGGCGGTCTCCTCGTCGTAAACATCCGAGAGGCGCTTGAAGAATAGCAGCGGGAATATGTACTGCTTGTACGAGCCGGCATCGATGTAGGTGCGCAGCAGAACCGCTGCGTTCCATAGATGGTTGTTCAGCTCTTCCTGGGGGATTCTACTCTCCATCGACATAGCCTCCCTTTGAGAGCAGCTCAAGGAGTTTCTCCTCGGACTTCCTCGTCTGGCGAAGGAGGTCGTAGAAACGTTTCCTGGTTTCCGTCGGCGGCTCGATCTCCTCGCGCCTTCTTTCGACGTAATTGTTCGCCGAGAGCACGTAACCCTCGCGCTCTATATCATCGAGCGTCGCGATGGCGCACTTCTCTACGACGGGTTCGTAGGAATGGTAGAGGGAGAGCATCTCCTGAGCGTTCTCCTCCGAGATCATGTTCTGCGCGCGCTGGGCGGTGAAGATCTCGGTACCGTCGATGATGCAGACGCGGTCCCGATGCGCCGGAGGCTTGTCATTCCGGAGGAACAGCACACAGGCGGAGACACCGGTGCTGTAGAAGACGCCGCTCGCGAGCGAGATCACTGCCTCGACCTTGTCCGACTTGAGCAGCTCCTTGCGGATGGCGCCCTCCTTGCCGCTGTGGAACAGTGCGCCCTGGGGCAGCACTACAGCGCAGCGACCGCTCTTCTCGTCCATGGAGCAGACCATATGCTGTACCCATGCGAAGTCCGCCGACTTGTCCGTGGGGACGCCCCAGATGTTGCGGCCCCACGGGTCCGAGGAGAACTCTGCGGATCCCCAGTTCTTAAGGGAGAAGGGCGGATTGGCGAGGACGCAGTCGAATGTCCTGAGGGTATTCCCGGCAAGGAAGGCGGGGTCGCGCAGGGTGTCCCCCTGGGTGATGCGAAAGTCCTTCGCACCGTGGAGGTAGAGGTTCATGCGTGCTATGGCAGACGTGCTTAGGTTCTTCTCCTGGCCGTAGAGCTTGCCGTAGGCGAGCCTCGAGTTGTCCATCTGACGTACTGCCTCGATGAGCATGCCGCCCGTGCCGCATGCGGGGTCATAGACGGTCTCCCCGGGCTTTGGCTCGAGCAGGGAGACCATCATCTTCACGATCTCCCTCGGGGTGTAGAACTCGCCGGCGTTCTTCTTCTGCATATCGGCGAACTTCTTGATCAAGTATTCGTAGGCGTCGCCCATCATGTCGGCGCTATAGTTCCTGTTGCCGAACTTCTTCGCTGAGAAGTGCTCGACGAGATCCTTCAGGCGTTCGTCGGAGAGCTTGCCTTTGTCTGTCCAGCTCGCATCGTCGAAGCTACTGAAGAGGCCGCTGAGGGTGTCGGGGTTGGCGCGCTCGATTCCGACCATTGCATCGACGATTGCCTTGCCGACGTTCGTGCCGGTGTTGCGAACGTCTTGCCAGTGGCAGCCCTCCGGCACCTCAAAGCTGTGGTTTTCGGGCAGGGCGGCGTAGTCTTCATCTCCGCCCGACATCTCTAGAGCCTCGGCGGTCTCCTCGTCGTAGACGTCGGAGATGCGCTTGAAGAAGAGCAACGGCGTGATGTAGCTCTTGTACTCGTCCTGGTTGATGGGGCCACGCAGGATGTCGCAGGCTCCGAGTAAGTGGTTTCCCAGCTCGGATTTACTTATCGGTTCTTCAATCATTCGGGTACCTATGAGCTCAAAAATATAATTACAGCTCTTGTGATTATACCGTCATATTTGCCGAGATAATTGAGCTGAGCATCGCCGCCCATTCAGACAACCTGCGCCTGTAAATCACAATTTGTCGAGATGTTCGAGGGCAAGGAATATCCGAGCAGCTGCCTTTCGACTCTCGTGTCGTCGATGAGAAACGGCCTGTCTCCATCGAAGTCAGGATCGTATCGTTCGAAGGTTCTTACTCTATCCGCCATAACCCAGGGGCGCTTCGACTCGTCAGCGTGGAAAGACGGCTTCTTTACGGAGGAACCTCCTGCCGATAAGCGCATCTCAAATGAAGATTTCTATGTTTGCCGGGGCAATGGAAACAAGCATCTGGTTGGAACAGGCGAATACTCAAATGTACCAATGAAAGATATGGTTTTCCCTGACACAATGATCGCGGCAAGGATTAAACAAGAGCAAATTATCTTGCCTTATTTACGGTGTGCTTGGAATCAGCCTTCGACTCGCAAGCAAATCGAGGCATCGGCGAAAACCACCAACGGAACATTCAAGATCAACCAAACGGCTCTCGGCAATATCAAGCTTCTTGTTCCGCCTCTCGAGCTCCAGCAGGAGTTCGCCGACTTTGCCACCTCGGTCGACAAATCGAAATTTAAGTTAGGTATCTGCGGTGGGATGCTTTTACGTTGCGCTGGTCGACCATTGCGTACCTTAATGTGGTGTCTATTTTTTTATGGCCAAGGAGTACCTGGACTTGTTCGATGGGCATTCCTTTGTCGATTGCCTTTGTAGCAAGCGTTCTTCTGAACTTATGAGGGTGGACCCTTCCTAAATCAAGCTCGCGCCCCAGTTTTCTAAGCAGCGCCTCGACGCCGCCAATTTGTAACCTCTCGTGTGGCGCCTTGCTCGACACGAAGAGGGCTTCCGAGCTGTCTATTCGTGTTGACAGGTAATTCTCAATATGAACTTTAGTCTTTGCGTCAAAATAGACGATGCGGTCCTTATTACCCTTGCCGTGTACGATGCATTCCCGATTGATGGTGTCGATGGAGTTCCTGTCCAACGAGACGAGTTCACCCACACGCATGCCCGTGGAGCGCAACAGGTCGATCAGGGCAAGGTTTCGGGGCGACCCGCAGTTATCGCAAAGAATTTCAACGACTTCATCGCTATACGTTTCCTTTATGGGCTGCGGAGCCTTGACTCTTTTAATGCGTCTTACCGGGCTCTTAATGATATGGTCCTCGTCTTCGAGCCATGAGTAGAAGCTTGAGATGATTCTTCGGACATTGTCGACGGTGACGCGACTGACGCCGGCTTTTTGCTGATAGTCGGAAAGATAGGACCTAATCTCTTCGGTTCCCAGGTCGCAAGCTGGTGTATCGAATGATTCAAGCATTTTATTGATGGTGGTTTCGTAGTAGGAGATGGTCCTATCCGAGCAGCCTTCGAGGCGTTTTGCAGACAGAAAAAGATCCAGGAATGATTCGCTTTCACCGTCGCCGCCGTCTTCGGCTAATTGGCTTTCATCGAAAAGGCAGTGCGATAAAACCTTTTTGAGCTGGCGGTTCTGCTGCGTGGTCAGGTAGGGGAGCATGAGACGGGTAATTTCTCTAGCCGTTTTCGTGAGATCCATGGTGGCGTCCTTCCTTGCACGGTGGGTGGCGCTATTTCCCTTTGTTTACCCGCGCGTTATGGAAGGGATGCCGGGTGGCACTTCCGCTGGGCCGCGTCAAGGGAACCCGTGAAACCCCGCGCAGACCTCCGCATCACTCCGGTGCGGCTTTGCCTGCAGAGTGAGATGTTCAGAAGCGTTTTATTGACGGGGGATGTTTTTCGGATTCTTTTGATGGGGATGTGGAAACACTGATGAAGTTTACGAATAGCGAGGTTCAGGGGTTCGCCTGTGCCCATCGCCTCTCGTGTGCGGATGGATGGTGCCGGTGGTTGTTTGAGACTGCAGTCGCGCCGACGGGATTGGTTGGGGTCGGTACAAGGCGAGCACGCCCCATGCCGTCATGGTAGATGCATCTTTGTCGATAGAGCGCTCGATTAATCTACGCGGGAGCGCTGAGAAGATCTTCCAGCATCGGGTCTACCCCGGCGGCGACCATGCCCTCGATCAGGTGCTGGGTGTGGAACCGACCAACTGTCCATGCGATATATGAAAGCATCTGACAAGCGCGCTCCTTGATATCAAATGCAGCTTTGCTTAGAACGATTGCCTCTGCGATGTCGGCAAATGCGTCGTAATCTCCCCATGTCTTACAGGCTTGTATCATGCCCTGGTCGATAGCATCCATAACAAAGGCGCCGGATCCGTCCGCAATGCACTTGCCGTCTGCAAAGAGCTTCCAGCTGGACGGCTCGCGCGAGTCGTCTCCGAGCAGCTTGATCTGCAGTACATGCGGGTCGCCGGCGGCGCAGGGCTCTTCCTCGAGCGCCTGCACGGTAAAGCGCATCTGGTGGGAGAGACTGCTCTTGACCATGGCCGAGGCGTAGCCGTTCGGCTTGTCCAGAAGATGCATTCGTTTTGGCTTGGCTGCCAGGTTGTGGAAATTGCGCTCGTTGCGCACAGAGAAATTGTCCATACGGACTCCTTTCATCGATGTTGGCAGGGCCACCGTGCCTCTTGGCCGGTTGGCGTCGGGATCGTGGAGCCAACTCTCTACCCCGACTCTGGATAAAACGCGCCCGCTCCTTGCGGGCGCGATAGAGTCTATCAGCGCGCGCGGACAGAAATTAAGCGCCGCCTGCTGTTAAGCTTAAATTCGAAAAAGTGTCGAAATTTCCCATATAAAAGTATGGAAAAGTGTTGTAATACACACTTTAAAACCTCGGAAAAGTGTCGAAATGAGCACCTAATAACTACGGAAAAGTGTATCCTAGTGCTAAAACAGCACGTAATAAGGGGTGCGCTTATGCTGCAGAGAAAAGCGAAAGCACGGTTTGAATCTTGGCTTGCCTCGTCGCCTAACAAGGCTCTTTTGGTCAAGGGTGCCCGACAGGTAGGAAAGTCATATTTGGTCAATGTCTTTGCAAACGAATCGTTCGAAAATATCGTGACGTTCGACCTTATCGCCGACGCGTCCGTGCGCGATTCGTTTTTGGCGGCGAAAAGTGCGGACGACCTGCTTATGCGCATGTCTATCGCTGCGACGCAGCCGATGGTTGCGAACAAGACCGTCGTGGTTATCGACGAGGTGCAGCGATGCCCCAACGTGGTGACGTTTATCAAATACCTGGTCCAGCGCGGCGACTTTCGATACATCCTTACCGGATCGCTCCTTGGCGTTGAGCTCGAGGGCATCGATTCCCTGCCGGTGGGGTATGTCGAGCAGGTCCAGATGTACCCGCTCGACTTTGAGGAGTTTTGCTGGGCAAATGGCGTTGGCGCCAGCGTGTTTGACATGCTCAGGGACTGTCTAAAGGATGAGGGTGAGCTCCCTGGCTACCTGTATGACCGCTTGCTCGATCTGTTCCATCAGTATGTGGTGGTGGGAGGCATGCCCGACGCGGTCAATTCCTTCTTGGCGACGCGCAATGTCGACGAGGTTCGAAACATCCATCGTGATCTTCACGCCCTGTATCGCGATGACATCGCAAAGTACGCTCCGCCCGAGCTACGCTTGGTTATTCGCGATATCTATGATTTGATTCCCAGCGAGGCCGGCTCCAAAAATAAGCGATTCAAACTGTCATCGATTAACGGTGTCAAACGTTTTTCGCAGGTGACAGATCATTTTCTCTGGTTATCGGAGGCAGGTGTCGCGCTTCCTGTGTATAACGTAACGGCGCCCGTTGCACCCCTTTTATTGGGGGAGCAACGAAATCTGTTCAAGCTGTTTTACCTGGACACCGGAATGCTCATGTCGTCGTATTCCAAAAGGGTCGCCCAAGGCGTTTTTGATGGGGAGGCGGAGGGCCCCTTTGGCATGAACATGGGGGCGGCGTTTGAGGGCTTCGTTGCCCAAGAGCTCAAAGCTCATGGATTTAGATTGCGCTACTTTACGTCCAAAAAGGTCGGTGAGCTCGATTTTGTGGAAGAGACGTTCGATGGGGAAGTGTTTGCCATCGAGGTCAAATCGGGCAAGAGCTTTAAGTCCCACGCGGCGCTCGATAACGCATTGACAACGAAGGGCTACGGAATCGATCGCGCCCTGGTACTTGCGGAATGTAATCTTCACCGCGATGGTGACGTGCTGTATCTGCCCATCTTTATGGCAGGGCTTTTGGAGCCGTAACGTGCCGCCGGCTCTTCCGGCCCTCACTTAACCCTCGCTACTCGTCGTCTCCGTCGTTGGGGTCGCCCTTGAGGGTGTTGATGTCCAGATACTCGTTATCGTCCTCTTTTTGCTGGGTCTCCGACTCCGCTTGGGTGGGGCCGCGGAACAGCTGGAATCCCTCAAACGCAATGACGCCGAGCAGGGCAATGATAATGGCGATAAAGGCAACCTTGACTGCCTGCGGAAATTCCGAGAAACGCAGTGCCTTTTCCTCGGCGTAATAATCGGCGAAGAGCTCTTCGCCCGTGCTTTTGGTATACGCCGGTGCGGACGCGGCCTCCGGGTCATATTCCGGTGCAGGCGCGGCAGCGTACGGATCGTTGAGATAATCGCTCGATGCGGTGCCATAATCCTCGGTCCCGATGCGACCGGTGCCATCATAGCCATCGGAATAATCGGAATATGCCGCACCGCCCTCATAGTCCGCGGCGCTCGTGTTGGCGGCAAAAAGCGGGTTAACTGGAACGTCGAGCGCCAGCATGCCGGTAGAGGTCTCATCCAGATCGGCTGCAGCCCAGGAATCGTAGGCCACCTGATGGGCAGCGGGCTCATCGAGCCTTGTGACTTGAGGCTTGCGTGCCGCAGGAACAGGCAACTGCTGGGCGCTGAACATGACGGTGCTGTCGGCCGATTTGCCCTGCGTCGCTGCAGCGAGAAATGCCGCCGTCTCGGTCGGGTCGCTTGCGGGGCGGGGAGCGGGCGTGGGCGCCGAAGTGGGTGCGGGCGTAGGCGCGGGCGTCGAAACAGGCGACTGCGCAGGAGTCGGCGCAGATGCGGGCTTAGGCGCAAGTGCGGGATCGGGGCTTGACGGGCGAGCCCCGCCGCCCATGAGTTCGTCGGCGGTCCACGGGCGATCATCCATCACGTCGTCAAGGCTCAGCGAAAACAGGTTGTCTTCACCCTCATCGAACATGCGGTGCACATGTCCACCAATTGCCGGAATCAATCCGCGACCGGTGCATGATGCCTTGCTCAACGCCATTCTGTTCCACCCTTTCGAAATACCAATGACATCGATTATATGGAACTTCCCAAGCGGCTCGGTCTTGGATTCATGCTTTCCAGAACTCGCGCCCAAAAAGGGGAGGGGTGCAGGCGCGCTGACTATTTGTCGCCGGCCGCCGCCTTGGCCTCGTTGAGGTAGCTATAGAAGCTGTATTTGGAGATGCCAAAGAACTCGCAGGCGCGCTCGCTCGACTTTGAAATGAGGAAGGCGCCGCGACGGTCGAGGTAGCCAATGGCACGAATACGCTCGTCTTTGGTCATGAGCGCCGCGGGCTTGCCCACAAACTGCTCGCACTCGTGCAGCAGGTCCTCGAGCAGGTTGCCGATGTTCTTGGTAATGGGCTCGGGCTCGGTGTAGCCCGTGCCGCCGGTGCCGGTAAAGGCGTCGAGCGAACGCTCAAAAGCCTTCATAAGCGTAATGTCAAAGTTGATGCCCAAAATGCCGACGGGCTTGCCCTCGTCGTTGCGGATAAAGATCGTCGACGATTTGAGCAGCTTGCCATCGGTGGTTTTGGTGAGGTATGGCTCGCGGTCGTGCACGTCGGTGGTGCCCTCGTGCATGGACTCAAACACGATATGGCTGGGGCAGTCACCCAGTTTGCGCCCGCTGACGTGGCCGTTTTCGATCACTACGATGGAGTGGTCCACGTCCTCGGTTTCCAGATCGTGGACGACGACTTCGCAGTTGGGGCCAAATTGGAGCGCCAGACCGTGTGCAAGGCGCTTGTAGAACTCAATCTGTGCGGGGGTCATGGGTGCCTTCCTAAAAATTAGTTTGGGCTCACTGTGCCATAAACCCCACTTGTTCGCAAATAACGAAAGCGTCGCTGCGTTATAAGACCGCCGACATCTCAGGCGCCTCTTGCGAGCACGGCGAGGTCAACGCCGCCCGTTGGTTCCAGGCCTAAAGCCGGGTTGAGGTAAACCATGTAAAGGGGGCACTCTGCCACCCGGCGGGGTGCCCCCTTTTTGCATCGTGGGCGTGTGGGATAAGCGCTTTTAAGGCCAACGGCGGCGTCGCGCCCGTGCGTCTTGCCCTAAACGGTGAACCCGCCTCGCCGGTGCTGTTCCCTGCGAGTCTCTTTTCCGACCTTATGGGGCTTAAGGGCAAGGATGGCGGATCGTCGCTGCTTAGCGGTTGAACCGCTTTTGCTCTGCTCAAACCGTAGCACAGGGATGTGTCCCGGGAATGCTTGTTTATGTTCGCGGCGCCGGCGATATCGCCACGGGTGTCGCTGCCCGTTTGGTGCGCGTCGGCGTGTCGGTCGTTATGGCCGATATCGCGGTCCCCACGTGCATCCGTCGCACAATCAGTTTTTGCGAGGCCATTCGCTTGGGCGAGGTCCAGGTCGAGGGCATTCGCGCCCGCTTGGCGCAGACGTCGGCCGAGGCGCTTGAGATTACCGAGGCGGGGGATGTCACCGTGGTGGTGGACCCCCAGGCGCAGATGCTCGGCGAACTGAAGCCTGCGGCTGTGGTCGACGCGATTCTGGCCAAGCGCAACCTGGGTACCACGCGCGATATGGCGCCTGCCGTTATTGCCGTGGGACCGGGCTTCGCCGCGCCGGTTGACTGCGACGCCGTGATCGAAACCATGCGCGGGCATTTCCTGGGCCGTGCCATTACCCAGGGCTCGCCCCAGCCCAACGCGGGCGTGCCGGGCGTCATCGCCGGATATGGCAAAGAGCGCGTTATCCACAGCCCCGCCGCCGGCGTGTTTCGGTCCGACCGCGCAATCGGCGACATCGTGAGCGCCGGAGACGTGATTGGCTACGCGGGCGATACGCCCATGTGCACTCAGATCGACGGCTGCCTGCGCGCGCTTTTGGCGAACGGCGTGCAGGTGACTGAGGGCTTTAAATGCGCCGACGTCGACCCGCGCGGCGATGCCAGCTATATCAACTATATTTCGGACAAGGCGACGTCGGTCGGCGGCGGCAAAATCGAGCTCTTTGCGCTGGACGAGGCTCGCGAGCTGCTGGCCGGGGGTAAATCGCGTCTGGTCCGCTACACCATGGGCGGCGAGAACTCCGATACCGGCATGATCTGCGGCGGAGCCATCTGCCTGTGCTATCTGCACCTGGACGCGACCCAGACGCCGTTGTTCCAGTCGGTTGCCGACGTCTTGGCGTATCGACGTATCGGCGACTTCGTCATCGACTTTGAACCGTTTGTCATCCAAGCCCTCGAGGGTGACGTTGCCGAGTACCATGGCGAGGAATCGCGCCGCACCATTGCGGGCTGCCCCAGGCTTTCGCTGGTGGAGGAGGGGAGTAAGGTCACCTACACCAACGCGGCCTCCGAGATTCCCGCGGCGCACATCGAGACGCTCTGCCCCGAGGAGATCGCCATCTCCATCGCCGCCGAGATGATCCACCTACGCCGCACCAAGCTCGTCCCCCGCAAGCGCTACTCGCATCCCAGGGGTAGCTAATTTGGGACGGGGCTTTTTTAGCTACCTTGTCGCAGGGGAGCTAAAAAAGCCCGTCCCAAATTAGCTACCCCTGGCACATGCGGGTCATATTTGTGCGGGGGAGTTGTGGAGTTGTGCAGGCAGACGAGGTTTTTCTGGTAATACGCTCCCGATGCGCGTATAGTACCGATTGTTTTGTCGGCTCCTGCTGCGTCGAGTCCAAACCGCGAAATGCCATGAGCGGCGCGGATGCAGCCAGGAGGCACGAGGACAACCCATCGTGGCCACGCCCCGTGCTTAAAACCCCAAGAAGGAGTGAACAATGGCAGAAGAGAAGTATGTGCCGCGTCTGAAGACCAAGTACAACAATGAGGTCAAGCAGCAGCTTCAGGACAAGTTCCAGTACGAGAACGTCATGATGATCCCCAAGTTTGAGAAGATCGTCGTGAACATGGGTGTCGGCGAGGCCGCTACCGATTCCAAGGCCATCGACGGTGCCGTGCGCGACCTGCGCGCCATCACCGGCCAGCAGCCGATGATTACCCGTGCCCGCAAGTCCATCGCTACCTTCCGCCTGCGCGCTGGTATGCCGATCGGCTGCAAGGTTACCCTGCGTGGCGACCGTATGTGGGAGTTCTTCGATCGTCTGACCTCCGTCGCGATCCCCCGTATCCGCGACTTCCGCGGTATCTCCGCCAAGAGCTTTGACGGCCGTGGTAACTTCTCCATGGGCGTCACCGAGCAGCTCATCTTCCCCGAGATTGACTTCGACTCCGTCGATCACCAGCGTGGTATGGACATCACTTTCGTGACCACCGCCAACACCGATGAGGAGGCCAAGGCCCTTCTGGACGCCTTCGGTTTCCCGTTCAAGAAATAGGTTCACCTGCCCTATAAGCGCCGTTCCCACAAGGGGGCGGCGCTTGGGGCGAACAATACTCTATGTGAGGAGGATATAAGTGGCTAAGACATCGATGATCGTCAAGTGCAATCGCAAGCAGAAGTTCTCTACTCGTGAGTACACGCGCTGCCAGCGCTGCGGCCGTCCGCACTCTGTGTACCGCAAGTTCGGCCTGTGCCGTGTCTGCTTCCGCGAGCTTGCACTCAAGGGCGAGCTTCCCGGCGTTAAGAAGGCCAGCTGGTAAGTCACTACCAGCGTTTCAAGCATCAGTTTGGAACAGGGAAAACGCGCTAAAAAGGCTTTGCCGTTAAGGGCGGCGAAGAACCAAGAGCACGTGTTCATCAAGAACGAAGGAGAATCTGTATGAACCTTACAGACCCGATCGCAGATATGCTTACGCGCATCCGTAACGCTAACTCTGTGAACAAGGCCACGGTCTCCATGCCGAGCAGCAAGAAGCTCGTCGAGATCGCTCGTGTTCTGCACGAGGAGGGCTACATCGAGGGCTACGATGTCGAGGACACCGTTCCCCAGAAGACTCTGCACATCACGCTTAAGTATGGTCCCAAGAAGGCTAAGGTCATCAACGGCATCCGCCGCATTTCCAAGCCGGGCCTGCGTAAGTACACCGGCGTTGCCGACATGCCCCGCGTCCGCGGTGGCCTTGGTACCGCCATTATTTCCACCAGCCATGGCGTCATGACCGACCGCGATGCTCGCAAGCACAACGTCGGCGGCGAGATCATCGCTTACGTCTGGTAATTCGCTCGGTAGGTAGAAGGAAAGGAGATCACCGTGTCTCGTATCGGTAATAAGCCTGTCCAGATTCCCGCCGGAGTCGAAGTGGCAGTCAACGGCAACAACGTTGTCGTCAAGGGCCCCAAGGGCCAGCTCGAGCTCGATGTCTTTGAGAAGCTCGCTATCAACGTCGAGGACAACGTCCTCACCGTTTCCCGTCCCGACGACGAGCGTGAGACCCGTGCCCGCCACGGCCTCACCCGCGCCCTCATCCACAACATGGTTGTTGGCGTTTCCGAGGGCTTCGAGAAGAAGCTCGAGCTCGCCGGCGTCGGTTACCGCGTGCAGCAGAAGGGCAAGAACCTCGAGTTCTCCCTGGGCTTCTCGCACCCCGTGATCGTCGAGGCTCCCGAGGGCATCACCTTCGAGGTTCCCGACAACACCCACGTGAACGTCAAGGGTATCAACAAGCAGCAGGTCGGTCAGATCGCCGCTGAGATCCGCGGCCATCGTCCTCCCGAGCCTTACAAGGGCAAGGGTATCCACTACGTTGGCGAGCACATCCGCCGCAAGCTGGGTAAGGCCGCCAAGTAGTCGTAACCGACTCACTCGCATAAGACCAGCACCCCGTCAGGTGCTGGCAAGATCAACCTTTTTAGGAGTTTACGTATGAACAAGCATAAGGCGAAGCTGGAAGGCCTCAAGCGTCGTCAGCGTCGTGTTCGCGGCAAGGTCTCGGGTACCGCCGAGCGTCCGCGTCTTCGCGTGACCCGCACTAACGCCAACATCTATGCCCAGATCATCGACGACAGCAAGGGCTCCAGCCTGACGCTCGTCTCTGCTTCGACCCTCGAGGCCGAGTTCAAGGGCACCCACACCTCGAACAAGGAGGCTGCGGAGAAGGTCGGTCAGCTCGTTGGCAAGCGCGCCATCGAGGCCGGCATCACCAAGGTCGCCTTCGATCGCGGTGGCCGTATCTACCATGGCCGCGTCAAGGCCCTCGCCGACGGTGCTCGTGCCGCCGGTCTCGAGTTCTAGGAGGTATGTAGCACATGGCTCGTAATCAGAAGCAGCAGCGCGAGGCCTCCGAGTTCGAGGAGCGCGTCGTTTACATCAACCGCGTGTCGAAGACCGTCAAGGGTGGTCGTCGCATGAGCCTCGTCGCTCTCGTCGTCGTTGGCGACGGCAAGGGCAACGTCGGCGTTGGCATGGGCAAGTCCGCTGAGGTGCCCCTGGCCATCTCCAAGGCGTCTCTCGATGCCAAGAAGAACATGTTCCACGTGCCGGTGACCGAGCAGGGCACCATCCCGCACGAGGTTCTCGGCCACTTTGGTGCCGGCCGCATCATCATCAAGCCCGCTGTCGAGGGTACCGGCGTTATCGCCGGCGGCGCTGTGCGTCCCCTCTTCGAGCTTGCTGGCATCAAGAACGTCCTGTCCAAGTCCCTCGGTACCGACAACGGCCTCAACATCATCAAGGCTGCCGTCGAGGGCCTCAAGGAGCTCTCCAGCCCTGAGGACGTCGCGGCTCGCCGTGGCCTGACGGTCTCCGAGATGTTCGTCGGTAAGGAGAACTAAGCATGGCTGACACCATCAAGATCAAGCAGGTCCGCAGCACCAACGGTTGCAAGCAGGACCAGGTCCGTACTGTCCGTGCCCTCGGTCTCCACAGGATCCGCGAGGTTCGCGAGATTGCTGACAACGAGTCCGTCCGCGGCATGATCTTCAAGGTCAAGCACCTTGTCGAGATTGTAGAGGAGTAGCAAATGCAGCTTCACGATCTTACTCCCGCGCCCGGTTCCACCAAGAACCGCAAGCGCGTCGGCCGTGGCAATTCTTCGGGTCACGGCACCACTTCTGGCCGCGGTCAGAAGGGCCAGGGTTCCCGCTCTGGCGGCACCAAGGGTGCCGGCTTCGAGGGTGGCCAGACTCCGCTGGCTATGCGCCTGCCCAAGCTTCCGGGCTTCCGCAACCCCCGTCGTATCGAGTACACCGCTGTTAACGTTGAGCGTCTCGAGCGTAAGTTCGAGGACGGCGCTGTGATCGACGGTGCCGCTCTTAAGGCCGCTCGCATCACTAAGAGCGAGTTCGAGCCCGTCAAGGTGCTCGGCAATGGTGAGCTCACCAAGAAGTTCACGGTCAAGGTCGACAAGGTCAGCGCTTCTGCGCAGGCCAAGATCGAGGCCGCTGGCGGAAAGGTCGAGCTGCCGTGCTAAATGGTCTTAAGAATGCTTTCCGCATCAAAGAATTGCGTGAAAAGATTCTTTTTACCATAGCTATGCTCGTCGTGTACCGCATTGGTGCGCACGTTCCTGTGCCCGGCATTCCCTTCCAGGGGATGCTGGGCCTTTTCTCGACCGATAACAATTCGGTCGCCGCAGGTGCTATGGCCCTCCTGAATCTTTTCTCTGGCGGCGCGTTGAGCTATGTGTCGGTGTTCTCCCTGGGCATCATGCCTTACATCACCAGCTCGATCATCCTCCAGATGCTCCAGGCCGTTGTGCCTTCCCTGCATGAGCTTGCCCGCGAGGGCGAGGTCGGTCAGACCAAGATTACGCAGTATTCGCGTTACCTCACCCTGGCTCTGGCAATCCTCAACTCCGTGGGTTACCTCTTCCTCTTTAAGAGCTTCGGCATCAGCTTTACTGGCGCCGGCGCTCCCGAGATCATCTTCGACCTCATGATCGTCGGCACGCTCACCGCGGGCGCCATGCTGATCATGTGGATTGGTGAGCTCATCACCCAGCGCGGTATCGGCAATGGCATGTCGCTGATCATCTTTGCGAACATCATGGCCGGTCTGCCGCAGGCGATCTTCTCCAGCACCGAGGGCAATGCCGGTGGCATCATCACCATGGTGATCATCTGCGCCATCATCTTGCTGGTTATCCCGCTGATTGTTTTCCTTGAGCGCGGCCAGCGCCGCATTCCGGTCTCCTACGCTAAGCGCGTTGTGGGTCGTCGCATGATGGGTGGCCAGACCACCTACCTGCCCATCAAGGTCAACACCGCGGGCGTCGTGCCGATCATCTTCGCTTCGGCGCTGCTGTACTTCCCGGCTCAGATTGCCGTGTTCTTCCCTGGCATCGGCTGGATTCAGGCAGTTGCCTCTGCGCTTTCGACCGGTTGGCTCAACTGGGTGCTTAATGTTGTCCTCATCGTGTTCTTCGCATACTTCTACACCTCCATGGTGTTCAACCCCGATGACACGGCAGACAACCTTAAGAAGCAGGGCGGCTTTATTCCGGGCGTGCGTCCGGGTAGAGCTACCGCGGCCTACATCAAGAACGCGCTCAACAAGATCACGCTTCCCAGCGCTGTCTTTTTGGCGCTCATCGCCATCGTGCCTTCGATCATCTTCTCTTTCACGGGTAACCAGCTGATCCAGGCATTTGGCGGCACGTCCATCCTCATCATGGTCGGCGTCGTGCTCGACACGGTCGATAAGCTCGAAGGCCAGATCAAGATGTATGATTACGATGGATTCTTTAAATAGGCTAGAGGAGGATTGCTCATGAACCTCGTATTGCTCGGAGCTCCGGGTGCCGGTAAGGGCACCGTCGCACAGGAGCTCGTCGCCGAGTTTGGCGTCGCTCACATTTCCACGGGCGACCTGCTGCGTGCTGCCGTCAAGGGCGGCACCGAGCTTGGTATTCAGGCTAAGAAGTACATGGACGCTGGCGAGCTCGTTCCCGACCAGCTCGTGATCGATCTTGTCAAGGAGCGTCTTGCCGCCGATGATGCCCAGCAGGGTTTCATCCTCGACGGCTTCCCGCGCAACACCGCCCAGGCCGTGACGCTCGATTCCGAGCTCTCCACCATGGGTCGCGAGATCGACTGCGCCCTTCTGGTCGACGTGGCCCCCGAGGTCATTATCGATCGTCTGTCTTCGCGTCGCACCTGCCGCGCCTGCGGTTACACCGGCACCGCTGCCGATGCTACCTGCCCCAAGTGCGCCGGCGAGATGTATCAGCGCGACGACGACAAGCCCGAGACCATCAAGAACCGTCTCGACGTCTACGAGAAGTCCACGAGCCCGCTCGTCGACTACTATCGTGGCCAGGGTCTGCTCAAGTCGGTCAACGGTGACCAGGCTCGCGAGACCGTGTACGGGGATGTCAAAGAGGTCCTCGGTCTATGATCAAGATTAAGTCTGCAACGCAAATCGAGCAGATGAAGAAGGCAGGAGCGCTATCTAAGATGGCGCTCCGCCACGTTGGAGCCATGGTGCGCCCCGGCGTTTCGACTTTTGAGCTCGATCAGCTCGCGGAGCAGATTATCCGCATGCATGGCGGCACCCCTGCCTTTAAGGGATACGGCGGGTTCCCGGGGACTATTTGCGCATCGATCAACGATGCTGTGGTCCACGGTATTCCCAACCCCGACATGATCCTGCGCGATGGCGATATCATCTCCATCGATACGGGAGCCGTTGTCGACGGTTGGGTTGGCGATAACGCTTGGACGTTTTTCGTCGGCACCCCTACGCCTGAGGCCAAGGCCCTGTGCGAGGTTACGCGCGATTGCCTTAAGGCTGCCATCGAGCAGGCTGTTCCCGGTAACCATATCGGCGACGTCGGTTATGCCGTTCAGTCCCTCGCTGAGTCTCACGGTTACGGCGTGCTTCGCGACTATGTGGGCCATGGCATTGGCCGTGTGATGCACGAGGACCCCAACGTTCCTAACTATGGAAAGAAGGGGAGGGGCGTGCGCCTCCAGACCGGCATGGTCATTGCCATTGAGCCGATGGTTACGATGGGTTCCAACCATGTGAGCTCGGGCTCCGACGGTTGGATTGTTACGACCAACGATCACCTGCCCGCCGCGCACTACGAGAACACCGTCGCCATTACCAATGACGGTCCGGTGATTCTCACCACGGACGCGCAAGGTGCTTGGTGCTCCCTGCAGGGCGGAGAAATGTAAAAGTCGCCGCCCCCTGATGCCCAACCTCGCCTTTCAATTTCGAAGGCATGACCCCAAGGTCTATTCCTTCTCATTTCAAGACGATCTTGGGCATCAGGGAACGGCTTTGTTTTACATTTCAAATGTAACAAGTTCCACGTAGTTGTGGAGCCATTACGAAGATATTACGATGCGTGCATACGTATTGTAGAATACTCAATCGCTGTCGTTTTCTAGAGAAAGATGATTGCTTGTGAAGAAGGAAGACGCAATTGAGCTCGAGGGTACGGTAAAGGAACCGCTGCCCAACGCCATGTTTAAGGTCGAGCTCGAGAACGGTCATTCGGTTCTGTGCAACATTTCTGGCAAGATCCGAATGAATTACATCCGTATTCTCCCCGGTGACAGGGTTGTCGTGGAGCTTTCCCCGTACGACCTGACCCGCGGCCGCATCACCTATCGCTACAAATAGCGGCACGCATACACGCACTCCATTTCCGACTGCAGGCTTAGCTCAACCTACGGTCGGATTGTGTGTGAAGACCAGCCATAGTTTTAAACGCCTGCGGCTGGGCGAGTAGATAGTAGGGAAGTAGTTTGAGCGCTACCGAAAGGAAGAACGATGAAGGTACGTCCTTCGGTCAAGAAGATGTGCGATAAGTGCAAAATCATTAGGCGCCATGGCAAGGTCCTCGTCATTTGCGAGAACCCCCGTCATAAGCAGCGTCAGGGTTAAGAGAGGAGACTACGTTGGCCCGTATTAATGGTGTCGACCTCCCGCGTGAGAAGCGCGTTGAGATCGGTTTGACCTACATTTACGGCATCGGCCGCACCACTGCGACGAAGATTTGCGTCGAGTGCAACGTTAACGTGGATACGCGCGTTAAGGACCTCACCGAAGATGAGGTTAACGCCATCCGTGATTATATCGACAAGAACCAGATCATGGTTGAGGGCGACCTCCGCCGTGAGCGCAACCAGAACGTCAAGCGCCTTATGGACATCGGCTGCAACCGCGGCCTTCGTCACCGCAAGGGCCTCCCGGTCCGCGGCCAGCGCACCCACACTAACGCTCGTACCCGCAAGGGCCCGAAGCGTCAGATCGGTGCTAAGAAGAAGAAATAAGGAGCGCTAGATAGATGGCTACTGCTAAGAAGAACGTTCGCGCTGCCCGTCTGAAGCGCGCGGACCGTAAGAACATTTCCGTGGGCCAGGCTCACATTCGTTCTACGTTCAACAACACGATCGTTTCGATCACCGATCCCCAGGGCAACGTCATTTCCTGGAAGTCGGCTGGCCAGGTGGGCTTCAAGGGCTCCCGTAAGTCCACGCCGTTCGCTGCCCAGATGGCTGCCGAGGCTGCTGCCAAGCAGGCCATGGAGCACGGTATGAAGAAGGTTTCCGTCTTCGTCAAGGGCCCCGGCTCCGGTCGTGAGACCGCCATCCGCTCCCTCCAGGCCGCTGGCCTCGAGGTCTCGAGCATCCAGGACAAGACCCCCATTCCGCACAACGGCTGCCGCCCCAAGAAGCGTCGCCGCGTGTAACTGAAAGGATCGTATCAATATGGCAATCGACAGGACTCCTGTTCTTAAGCGCTGCCGTCAGCTCGGGATCGATCCCGCTGAGCTCGGTTACAGCAGCAAGAAGGAATCTATCCGTCAGCCCAAGCGCCGTCGCAAGGAATCTGAGTACGGCATGCAGCTGCGCGAGAAGCAGAAGGTCAAGTTCATCTATGGCGTTCTGGAGAAGCAGTTCCACGGCTACTTCAACAAGGCCCGTAAGATGAACGGCGTCACCGGTGAGAACCTCATGATTATCCTTGAGTCTCGCCTCGACAACGTCGTCTTCCGTCTTGGCTTCGCCCGCACCCGCAAAGAGGCTCGTCAGTCCGTCCGTCACGGTCACTTCACCGTGAACGGCAAGCGCGTGGACATCCCGTCCTACCGCGTCAAGGCCGGCGACGTCGTCGCTGTCGGCGAGAAGTTCCGTGACCTCCTCCCCATCAAGGAGGCCCTGATTTCCTCCGAGCGCTTTGAGGTCCCTGGCTGGCTCGAGGTCGATATCGAGAAGCTGTCTGGTAACGTGCTCGCTCTGCCGACGCGTGAGCAGATCAGCGGTGATATCAACGAGCAGCTCATCGTCGAGCTCTACTCTAAGTAGTCCATCCGGGCTGCTGAGGCTGGAGGTAATACATGTCAGAATTCATTAGGCCTCAGGTTCAGGTCGAAGAGATCAACGAGACGTCTGCTCGTGTCTCCGTCGAGCCGCTCGAGCGTGGCTACGGCGATACGCTGGGTAACTCCCTTCGTCGCGTTCTTCTGTCCTCGCTCGAGGGTGCCGCCGTCGAGGCTATTCAGATCGATGGTGCGCAGCACGAGTTCATGACCATCCCTAACATGGTCGAGGATGTCACCGACATCGTCCTGAATGTCAAGGGTCTTGTCTTCAGGGCTCTCGGCACGACCGACGAGGCGACCGCCACCATCTCGGTTGACGGCCCCTGCGAGGTCACCGGTGCGGACTTCTTTATTCCGTCCGAGTTTGAGCTGGTCAACCCCGAGCAGCACATTGCTACGCTCACCGAGGGTGGCCATCTCACCATGAGCATGCGCATCGGCTATGGCCGCGGCTATGTCTCTGGCGAGGCTAACCAGCGCGACAACGATCCCATCGGTGTGATCCACGTCGACTCGCTGTACTCGCCGGTTTCCCGTTGCGCCAAGCTCGTTGAGGCTTGCCGTGTCGGTCAGCACACCGACTACGACCGCCTTGTCCTCGAGATCGAGACCAACGGTTCCATCGCCCCGCGCGACGCCGTGGTCCAGGCTGCCAATATCATCAACCAGCATATGGCCGCCTTTATGAACCTTGCCGAGACCCCCGAGGTCGAGGAGGAGGCTTCGATCTTCGCTCCCGAGGTCACCAACGACAACGCCGAGCTGGACAAGCAGATCGAGGATCTGGACCTTTCCGTCCGTTCCTACAACTGCCTTAAGCGCGCCAGCATTCACTCGGTCCGTCAGCTCGTTGAGTTCTCGGAGAACGATCTGCTCAACATCCGTAACTTCGGTGTTAAGTCGATCGAGGAAGTGAAGGACAAGCTTGAGTCCATGGGCCTGAGCCTGAAGGCTTAATGCTTCGCATATTTGAGGAGAAACTAGACCATGCGTCACAACGTTAAGAAGGGCCTGAAGCTCGGCACCGATGCGAGCCACACCAAGGCCATGAAGAAGAGCCTTGCTAAGGCCCTCTTCGAGAACGACCGCATCAAGACCACCGAGACCCGCGCTAAGGCGCTGCGTTCGGTCGTCGACCCGATCATCACTTGGGCCAAGAAGGGCGACCTGCACTCTCGTCGTCTGGCTATCGCCAAGCTCGGCGATAAGCAGCTCGTTGCCGAGATCTTCGACAAGGCTGCCCAGGGCATGTGGCAGGACCGCAACGGCGGTTACACCCGCATCATGAAGCTCGGTAACCGCAAGGGCGACAACGCTCCCATCGTTATCATGGAGCTCGTCACCGAGCCTTGCACGCCTAAGGCTAAGAAGGCTGCTCCGGCCCCCAAGAAGGCCGCTGCTCCCAAGAAGGTCGAGGCTGTCGAGGAGACCGCTGAGTAGACATTCCGTCTGCATAGGCTATATTCGAGGGGTACGTTCGCGTACCCCTCTTTTTTTGTCGCGATACCGTTGCTTGTTTGTTGGGAGCGCCCATGACTGCGCCGTCTGATTTCAATTCGATTCTTGAGCTTGACGCCACCCTTGTATTCCGCGTCGCCTATGACGGCTCGTCGTATAGCGGGTTTGCCGAGCAGCCGGGACAGACGACGGTTGCGGGTGAGCTGCGTCGAGCCATCGAGACGCTGCTTCGCCGCCCGATCGATCTGACATGCGCGGGGCGTACCGATGCCGGCGTGCATGCCGTGGCTCAGTACATCAGCGTGCCCGTAACGGACGCTGAGCTCGCGTGTACGCGCCGTAGGTGGCTGCGGGCTATGGATGCCCTGCTGCCCAAAGATATCGCCATAAACGAGGTCTACAAGGCCCGTAAAGGCTTTTCTGCACGTTTTGACGCGCGTTCCCGTACGTATACGTACCGTATTGCCGATCGAGATGCGCGCCCCGTGCTGTCCCGCGGTGCCGTGTGGTGGCATCGCTATCCCTTGGATGTTGAGGCTATGTCTGCTGCCTGCCCCGCGCTGCTGGGCGAGCAGGACTTCAAAAGCTTTTGCAAGGTTGCCTCGGCTGTTGGCAAGCCCACGCATCGCTGCGTGATGCGTGCCGAGTTTGGCCATGAGGTTGCGTTTGGCGAGGACATCCTGACGTTCACCATCGAGGGCAATGCGTTTCTGCATTCGATGGTCCGTACGATCGTGGGCACGCTTGTCGAGATTGGTGTGCATCGCCATGAACCTGGGTGGATGCGTGAGGTCATCGATGCTTGCGACCGTACCGCTGCGGGCCCCACGGCTCCTGCCTGCGGCCTTACGTTTATGGGCGTGGATTACGATCCCGCCGAGCTTGTCGTGCTCGACTAGGGGAGGGCTCGACGCGTCGTGCGTCGACACCTGCCATCTGTGGGCTGCGCGTGTGCAACATCTGTTCTTGGCGTGCAATACAACCGGTGTCTCATTGCTTTTATTGCCGGGGTGTACCATGAACGACAGTTTGATTCACTGCTGTCGAGAGGACGGATAACTTGGTTCGACGTGGCTCGCATCCGCGACTTTCGGTGATCCTTGTGGTAGAAGGTTCGCCCACCTATGCGATGCGTGCGCTCGAGAGTATCCAGAACCAAGACCTCTATGATTTGCAGATTGTCGTTGTCTGCCGCGATGCTGCGCCCGGTGTGCGCCATTCGCTTCAAGTTGCTGCCGACAGGGACATCCATATTGATTTGATTGACGTCGAGGACGCTAAGCGCGGCGCTTGTCTTCGTGCCGGTTTTGATGCCTCGCGCGGCTCTCAAATCATCGCCATGAACGCCGATGAGTGGTTTGCTCCGCACGCCCTTTCCAAGATGGTCGATATCGCGTGCAATACTGCGGCAGACATAGTCTTCCCCACGGTGTCGCTCGACCGCTATGATGCACATCGAGAGCGCCATTCGCGCGTCTTGGATGCTACTCATATTTCCATTGATAGCGAATCTTCGATGGTGGCCGGGCTGCCTCAGTTGATTTTAGGCGGCCTGGTTGCTCAAGTCTCTGGCGTGATGTACACCCGTCCGCTGTTTGAAGCATGCCTTTTGTGCGATAAGACGTTTCGCACTGTTGGGTTTATGGCGTGTGCGCTCTCGCAGGCACAGCGCGTCTCCGGATGCGGCGACGCTTGTTTCCACGCGGCGGCGCCTAAGCTTACAGATGCCTTTGATCCCACCATGTATGCCAAGGTATCCGATGACACCCGAGCGCTCGATGAGCTTGCGGACTCACTCTCGGAAGCAGATAGCGGTGGTTGGCTCATGCTGGCAAGCCAGAAGTTCTACTTTGCCGGACTGGTCGCCTGCATCGAGAATTTGTGTCTGAGCCCGCATGGGGTGTCATCAATTGAGCGCTCCGCCCGTATGCGTGATATGCTCGAGGCGCCTCGAACCCGTCAGATGGTCGCCGCGCTCAAGGATAACCATCGGGGGCTCGGTCTGTTGTTTGGGCCGATCGCCAGCGCCAAGCCCGCGCGCTGCGTGATGTGTACGCATCTGGCAGCTTTTCTTAACCGGACGGGCGCAAAAACCGCCTAAATGGCTCATTACGAAACAAACTTGCATAGAATTGTTTCGAAATGCGTTCTTATACACAAAAGCCTTCAAATAGCGTTAAACTATTCAATCATTGATTGATTGTCTCCGCCATCTTTTGGAGTGAGGTTTGTATGGCTAAAAAACGCAATGGGCGCCAGGATGCCATTAGAGATATTGTGCGCAATAAGGACGTCCGCACGCAGCGCGTGCTGGTCGATGAGCTCCGCGCTATGGGCTTTGATTGCACGCAGGCGACTGTCTCTCGCGATATTGCCGATATGGGGCTGCGTAAGCTCCCTGAGGGCATCTATGTTCTGGCAGAGGACCTGCACCTGCAGCGTATGGTTTCCGAGCTCGTAACGGGCGTTCTGCGCACCGATAATCTGGTTATGATCAAGGCTCAGCCTGGCACGGCTTCCGGCATCGCCGCCGCCGTTGATGCGGCAGAATTGCCCGATGTGCTTGGCTCGCTTGCCGGCAACGATACGATTTTGGTTATTGCCCAGACGGCCGAGGACGGCGAGCGTCTCGAGGCGCTGATCAATAAGCTGAGCAATTCTCGCAAGTAGGCGTGCGGGTCGTGCGCTTGGCCCTGCGTGCGCTGACATAGTGGCTTGTAAGGGGTATCGACGTTGGTCGGTACCCCCTTTTTTGTTTGCAGGCATAAAGACCGCCCACCAGGTCGCTTTAAACTAAAAGGCCCCCGAGCAGTTTAATAAGCTGCTCGGGGGCCTTGTTGCTTATGGCCGGATGATTTCTAGCCGACCGTATCGTCAGGCGTGGGCGAGGGGTCGGGAGTGGGCGTGGGCGAGGGGTCGGGAGTGGGCGTAGGCGTAGGCGTGCCGCCATCGCCGCCGGTCGAACCACCAGTGGAGCCGCCCGTCGAGCCACCGGTCGTACCGGTGCCGCCGGTGGTGTCGCCGCCTGTGGTCTCGGTGGTCGTGGTCGTTGTGGTCGTCGTGGTGGTGGTTTCCTCTTCGTCCTTGTCTTCGTCCTCGTCGCTTTCCGTCTTCTTGGTGTTGTTGGTGCCGTAGAACTTCCAGACGTTATTGTTCTTGTACGTGGGGGCCGTTCCGGTCGGGAACTCCTCGCGCTCGGTTCCAGCCAAAACAGTGTTCATGAACTTCTTAAAGACGGGCAGGTTGGTGCTGTCGCCCAGCAGGTCCGTACCGTACTTTTGGATGGGAATCTCGCCTGCGGAATAACCGGTCCACAGGGCGCATGCCAGTTGCGGCGTGTAGCCGCAGAACCACAGGTTGGTGGTGTTGTCAGTGGTACCTGTCTTGCCGGCATAGGGCTGGTTGACGCTCAGCGCGCCGGCGGCACCCGTGCCACTGCCCTGCATGACGCCGGATAGAACGTCGGTAACCGCGGCAGCCTCGCCTTCGGTGAGCACCTGCGTGGGATTGTCGGTGTGCTGGTACAGAACCGAGCCGGTACGCGAGTCGATCTCGGTGATGGCGATCGGCTGGCGATAATGGCCGCCGTTGGCAAAAGTGGCGTAGGCCGATGCCATCTCGAGCGGCGAGATGGACCCGGTGCCGAGCGTCATGACGGGAACGTCCTCGATATTGTCCTTGGCGGGATCGATGCCGAGCTTTTTGACGAGCGACATGATCTTGTTGTTGCCGATGGCTTCTGCCACCTGAATGTAGCCGGTGTTGGATGAGTACGCCGTTGCCTGCTTAAGCGTGATGTTGCCATAGCTCTGGTTGGCATAGTTTTGCACCTTGGTCGTAGTGCCCTTGGCTGTAAGAGGCGAGTTGCAGTTGAGGGTGACGTTGGGGTTCATACCGTTTTGGATGGCAGTTGCCAGCGTAAAGGCCTTAAACGTGGAGCCTACGGGGCGCTTTGCCGTAGCGTGGTTCACGTGATTCTCGTCGGCGTTGTAGTCGTAGCCGCCCACCATGCACTTGATGTAGCCGGTCTTGGGGTCTACGACGACCATGCCCATGTCCAGGCCGTCGAGCGAAAGCGTGTCGAGCTGCGAGCGCACAGCCTCCTCGGCCACCTGTTGCATGGTGGGGTCGATGGTGGTCTTGACGGTCAGGCCGCCCTTAAAGAGCACGTCGGTCGAGAACTCCTGCTCCAGCAGCTGCTTAACATAGGCGACAAAGTAGGGCTGCGAGTATATGTCGACGCCGCTGCCCGAAATCTCGGTCACGTTGAGGGTGATGGGCTCGGCCTGTGCGGCATCGTGCTCCTCCTGCGTGATGTGGCCCAGGCGCAACATGTTGTCAAGGACCTTGTTGCGACGGGACAGCGCCAGGTCGGGGTTGACCGTGGGGTCGTACTGCGAGGGCGAGTTGGGAAGGCCGATGAGCAGCGCGGCCTCGCTGAGGGTGAGGTCGGCGGCGCTCTTGGACAGATAGGTCTCGGCTGCGGCCTCGATGCCGTAGGCGCCGTGGCCGTAATAGATGGTGTTGAGGTACATCATGAGGATCTCGTCTTTGGAGTACATGTCCTCCATCTTGACGGCGATGTAGGCCTCGCGCACCTTACGCTCGATGGTCGAGTCGAACTGCTCCTCCTGCAGGATGGTGTTGCGCACCAGCTGCTGGGTGATAGTCGAGGCGCCTTCGTGCCCGCCGCCGAGGGTTGCCACCGCAGCACGCGCGATACCCCACAGGTCGATACCGCCGTGCTCGTAGAAGCGCTCGTCCTCGACGTCAACGGTGCCCTGCAGCACGTAGGGGGAGACCTCGTCCTTGGTGATGGACTTGCGGTTTTGCGTGTAGAAGCTCGCGATCTTGTTGCCGTTGCAGTCGACGATCTCGGTGGGCTCGCTCACCAGATACGCGTTGGCGTCGGTGTAGTCGGGCAGATCGGACAGCCAGCGGTTGACGTTGCCGACCATGCCGATGCCAAATGCCACGCCCGCGATAAGCAGAAAGCCCAAAAACGAGAGCAGGATTATGGGCAGGGCATGCGTCTTTGAACGGCTGCGTCCCTGTCGTTGGCGAGGACCCATATATTGACCTCCAGGTATGTCGTGCCGGACGGTGGATGTGCCGTCGGGGCAGGATGGACATAAGTTATTACACGATAAACCAAACGGGGCGCGCGAGGCCTCGTGTATGCTGGAAGACGGCATTTTTCAGAGTGAATGCATACCTTGGTGAGGAGTTTGCCGATGGCGATTCGGACGATGGGGCCGAGCGGACAATACGAGACTGGATTGGATGCTGCCGGTGCGGCGCTGCCCGAGCTGCTGGCGCCGGCGGGCGGACTCGACCAGATGCTTGCGGCCATCGCCGCGGGCGCCGATGCCATCTATGCGGGGTTGGGCGACTTTAACGCCCGTGTGAGCGCCCATGGCTTTACGGATGACGAGTTTGCGCGCGGTTGTGCCGTGGCGCATGCCCATGGCGTGCGTGTGTACGTGACGCTCAACGTGTTCGTGTTTGACGATGAGTTGTCCGACGCGGTGGCGTTGGGAGCTCATGCACTGGAGCTGGGCGCCGATGCCCTGATTGTTGCCGATGCCGGATTGGCGTGCGCGCTGCGTGCGGCGATTCCCGGCGTCGAGATTCACCTGTCCACGCAGGCGGGCGTTCATAGCGAAGGCGCCGTGCGGCTTGCCGCCGATGAGCTGGGGGTCGAGCGCGTGACGACGGCACGCGAGCTGACGGTCGACGAGATTGCCTCCTTGTGCGGTACGGGCGTGCCTATCGAGGTGTTCTGCCACGGGGCCATCTGCATTGGCTACTCGGGTGCTTGTGAGTTCTCAGCCCTGAGACGCGGGCGCTCGGCGATGCGCGGGGACTGCACACAGCCGTGCCGCCTGGCGTACGACCTAGTGGACGAGGCGGGGGAGAGCGTCGTCGCCGTTGAGGGGGACCGTCTGCTGTGCCCGCGTGATTACCTGGGCATTGCGCACCTGCCCGAGCTTGTTGCCGCCGGCGTGGCGTCGCTCAAGATCGAGGGTCGCATGAAGAATCCCGACTATGTCTTTAACGTGGTGAGGGCGTGGCGTCACGCGCTCGATATGCTGCGCGACGGCACGTGGGATGCCAATGCGGTGCCGGCGCTTGAACGCGAGCTGGGAAGGTCGTTTAACCGTGGGTTTACCGATGCGTACCTGCGAGGGCGTTCGGGCGCCGAGCTTATGAGCTTTGAGCGTGCAATCAACCAGGGCGTGCGCGTGGGGCGCTTGGTCGCTGTGGGCCATGAAGAGGTGGCCGTTGAGCTCGACGCCGCCGTGGCGGCGGGTGACACGCTCGAGATTCGGTTCTATCCGGGTGTCGACGCGCGTCCCGATGTGCCCAAGCGCTGGCCGCAGGTGCCCTGCCCGGTGAGTGCCGCGGTGGGGGAACGCGTTGTCGTGCATTGCAAGCGTAAGGTGGACACGGGCTGCGAGGTGTACCTGATTCGCAGCGCCGGCGTGTTGGATCAGACGGCGGCGGCGTTGGAGCGCATGCGGGCCGAGGCAGATGCGATTGCGCCCGTTGCGCGTGCTGTTGAGGTACTGCCCTTTGAGGACGTTGCGGTGGATGGCGGTGCGTCGACGGAGTTGGTGGAGTGCGCGGTTCCCGCTCGCATGGTTTTTGCTTGGCAGCTGATGGATGCCGACCCGCGCGGAGAACTCGATTTGTCCGACGCCGTTGTGGTGCTCGACGAAGTGTACCGCACGGGTGACGCTGACCGGACCCGCTCACTGATGCAGCGTGCCGGGCGCGTCGTCTGCCGCAACCTGGGACAGGTGGTGATCGCTCGAGAGCTGGGCGTGACGTTTGACGTGGCGGCGCCGGTGTTCTGTGCGAACCGGACTACGCTTGCCTGGCTACGTGGGCTCGGCGCGGGTCGGGTGTACTTGCCGGCCGAGTTGCTCGGCAATGATGCGGAACGTATTGCCGAACTGACGGCCGAACCTGGTGTTCTGGGCCCCGTCGATGCCGACCGCACCGAGCTCATGGTGTGCGAGCACTGCCTGCTGACCGCCGAGGGGGCTTGCGCCACCGATGCGGCGCAAGCCGGGGCATGTTGTCACGATTGCATGCGTCGTCGACAGGCGCGCTATCTGGTTGAGCGGGATGGCACGCGTTTGCCAGTTGCCATCGATGCACGCGGCAGGACGAGGATTTTCCTGTCATAGGTGCCGCGTCGCGCCGTTTTGGTTATCATAAGTGAGTTTATGAACTTCCAGCACCGCCGTATCCGGTGAGGGTGCTATAGCAAAAGGAGGATACCCAATGCTGTCTGTTGACGAGCAAATGCGTATCATCACCTCGGGCGCTGCGAAGATCGTCCCCGAGGCCGACCTTCGCAAGAAGCTTGAGAAGGGCGAGCCCCTCAACATCAAGCTTGGCGTCGACCCCACCAGCCCCGATCTGCACCTGGGCCATGCCGTGCCGCTGCGCAAGATGCGCCAGTTCCAGGACCTGGGCCACAACGTTACCCTTATCATCGGCAACGGCACCGCGCTGATCGGCGACCCCTCGGGCAAGAACTCCACGCGTCCGCAGCTTTCGCAGGAGCAGATCGAGGCCAACGCCGAGACCTATGTGAGCCAGGCCATGAAGATCCTGGACCCCGAGAAGACCACCATCGTGCACAACGGCGATTGGATCCTTTCGATGGATCTGGCCGGCCTGCTGCAGGTGTGCTCCAAGTTTACCGTCGCCCGCATCCTTGAGCGCGACGACTTTACCAAGCGTTACCAGTCCCAGACGCCGATCGCCCTGCACGAGTTTCTGTACCCCGTGATGCAGGCTTTCGACTCCGTTCAGATTAAGGCCGACGTGGAGATGGGTGGCACCGATCAGCTCTTCAACCTGCTCGCTGGCCGCGAGCTCATGGAGAAGATGGGCATGGAGCCGCAGATCGCGCTTACCATGCCGCTGCTCGAGGGCACCGACGGCGTGCGCAAGATGTCCAAGTCCTATGGCAACTACATCGGCCTGACCGATGCTCCCAAGGATATGTTCGGCAAGACCATGTCCATCCCCGACGAGATGATTGGCAAGTACTATCGTCTGGCCAGTTCGCTCACCCCGGCCGAGGTCGACAAGATCGATGCTGCTCTGGCCGATGGCTCTGCCGACCCCTACGAGCTCAAGCGCGCTCTTGGCCGCGACCTGTGCGACACCTACCACGGCGCCGGTGCCGGCGACGAGGCTCAGGCCGAGTTCGACCGCGTGTTCAAGGAGGGGCAGCTTGCCGACTTCCCCGAGAAGCACGTTGAGCTGACCGTCAACGACGAGGGCCAGATCTACCTCGCTGGCCTGCTCAAGGACCTGGGTCTTTCGGCCAGCGCCGGCCAGGCCCGCCGCGATATCGACGGCGGCGGCGTCAAGATCAACGGCGAGGCCGTGGCTCCCAAGAGCTACAACATCGACCCCAGCGCCCTCAAGCTGGGCGACATCCTCTCCGTAGGCAAGCGCAAAGGATTTAAGTTGGTCTAACGAGTAAGTTAACCTCACAGAATGAGAGTGGATAATCTTCCGTTTTTGGCCTGTTTGTGGGCTCAAAGTGGGAGATTATCCGCTCTCGTCATTTGCAGGGGGTGTATTGCTGTCCCATCGTTTGGGCATACAATGGCTATTGGTTTGCTGCGGTGAAGGTCTGTCCGCCCTGCAGCTTTTTTCTACGGTTAAAGGAGTATGTATGTCCGTTGAGGTCATGAGGTCTGTGATCGACGCTGCCGAGGGTCGCGTGCCCGTCGACACGCTGTTTACCAATGCGCAGATTGTCGACGTATATGGCCAGCGCGTGGCACCCGGTAGCGTTGCCGTCAAGGATGGCGTAATCGTCGGCGTGCTCTACGACGGTCGCGACGATGCCGCCGGCACCTACGAGGCGACCGAGGTTATCGACTGCCAGGGCCGCTATCTTGCTCCCGGCTTTATTGACGGGCACCTGCATATCGAGTCTTCGAACATCCGTCCCGCCGAGTATGCTCGCATGGCCGCGACGCGCGGTACTACCACCGCCATTGCCGACAGCCACGAGATTGCCAATGTTGCCGGTCTCGACGGCTTGCGCTTTATGATCGAGGATGGTCGCCGCGCACCCATCTCCATCAAGTACATGATGCCTTCGTGCGTGCCCGCGCTGCCCGATGAGCAGGCCGGTGCCGTTATTTCGGCCGCCGATATGCAGGCGTTTTTTGCCGAGCATCCGGGTGATGTCTTTGGCCTGGGCGAGATGATGAACCTGCCGGGCGTCTTTATGGCCGATCCCGAGACCTGTGCTCGTATCGACGCTGCCAACCAGACGCCGTCCAAGCAGGTCGACGGTCACGCCCCGCTCGTTGCCGGCAAGGATCTCAACGCCTATGCCGCGGCAGGCATCATTGCCGACCACGAGTCGACGATTCCCGAGGAGGCGCTCGACAAGCTGTCCCGCGGCATGTATGTGATGCTGCGTGAGGGCACGTGCAGCCACGACCTGGCTAATTTGTCCCCGATGCTGCTGGAGAACCCTGCCCGCGCCCGCCGCTGCTGCTTTGCGACCGACGACCGCGCTCCCTCCGATGCTCTTTCGACCGGCATGATCGACAATGCCTGCCGCGTGGCCATCGAGGCCGGCATCGACCCGGTGGTCGCTATCTCCATGGCGTCCCTTTCCACGGCTGAGGCATTTGGCCTGGACCACGGCTGTCGTGACCCGCATGAGCTCCGCGGCGCGATCGCCCCGGGCAAGCGCGCCGACCTGCTGGTGCTCAACGACCTGACGTTTGTCGCGGCTCCGCATCTCGTGTATGCCGCCGGTGCGCTCGTGGCACAGGACGGCGCCTTTGTGGGCGAGATTGCACCCGAGATGGCCGAGGTTGCGGCCCTTGCCGATGAGCTGCGCGCCTCCGTTAAGCTGCCGAAGCTTTCGCTTGACGTGTTCGATTATGCCTTTAAGCCGGGCGAGGCGGTTATTGATGTGATCCCGGGCATGGCTATCACGGGCATGGTTCGTCCCGAGACTGACGAGGGCCTGCGCCGCATTATGCTGATCGAACGTCACGGCCGCGGCGTGTCGCTGCAAGCCGAGGGCGCCGACGGTGATGGTCCTGCGGGCCTGGGTCTTGTTGGCAAGCACATCGGTCGCGGCTGGGTGCGCGGCTTTACCATCACGGGCGGCGCTATCGCCTCGACGATCGGCCACGACTCGCATAACGTGTGCGTGGTGGGCGACAACGCGACCGATATGATGGCTGCCGTCGAGGCTGTTGGCCAGGGCGGCCACGTGCTGGTGCGCAACGGCGAGGTCGTGGCGCGCATTCCTCTGGCGCTCGGCGGCCTGATGAGCGAGGGCACGGCCGAGGATGTCGCCGCGCAGCACGACGACTTTATGGTCAAGGCACGCGCCATGGGTATTGAGCCGCCGCTCGACCCCATCATGGGCATCATCTTCCTGCCCCTGCCGGTCATCCCGACGCTCCGCATCCGCCCCGAGGGCATGTTCGACGTTACAACCTTCACCTACGCCGACTAGTCATTGGGGACGTTCTTAAACGCCTAGCCGCCTGCGACACTCTTTGACTTGTCGCCTGACGCCGCGACCGTGAGACCTCTGGCGCGCGTGAGCTATTTGCCGGGTCTATGTAACGTTTATGACTGCGGCGTCTTATATTTGAGCTCCCTTTGGGTACGTTGGAATCGGATACACGTTCGATTCCAACAAGCCCGAAGGGAGCTTTTCTATGTTTAAACTGATTGCATCCGATATGGACGGCACACTGCTTGACGAAAACGGCCAGGTGCCTCCCGAGACCTACGAACTGATTCTGGCGCTACACGAGCATGGCGTGCATTTCGCCGCATCGTCAGGTCGTCGATACGATCGCCTGTGCGAGTTCTTTGCGCCCGTTCGCGACAAGATGGACTTTGTCGCAGCTAACGGTGCCCAGGTCTACGCCGACGGCAAAATGGTAGACCGCGAGGTGTATTCGCACCTGGCGATTCGAAAACTCGCCCAGGCCGTTAGGACGTTTCCCAATTTGCATCTTGCGCTCTTTGACCGAGCCAAGTCCTTCCTGCTCGATGACGAGAGCAAGTTCGTGCGCGAGGTCGATAAGGACCTCCCCAATGCCGAGCGCATTTGGGAGCTGCCCGATCCCGGCGTAAATATCATCAAAGCGAGTATCTTTTGCGACGACGGTGTCGTTATGGACAGTGCGTACGTGCTACAGCGCGAACTCGGTCAGCTCTTTACCTTTGCGCCTTCGGGCAACGCGTGGATCGATGCCATGCAGCCCGGTGTGTCGAAGGCTTCGGGCATCGCACAGCTCGCGGAGCATTACGGCATTGGGCGCGATGAGGTTATGGCGTTTGGCGACTCTATGAACGACTACGAGATCATTCGCTTTGTCGGCACGGGTTGCGCGATGGAAAACGCGCGCCCCGCGCTCAAGGCGGTGGCCGATCGCGTGGTGGGTCGTAACCGCGACCACGCCGTCCAGCAAGAACTCCGCCGTGTTCTGGAGAGCCTTGCTTAATCCAGCAGTTAGGGACGTTCCTTTGCTGCCGGGTTGCTGCTGCTAGGCGAGGGCGTCCATGATGGTGCGGGCGACACCGTCGTGGTCGTTGTCGTATTTGGTGATGGCGCCGGCTGCCTCGCGGTCCTCAGGCTCGGCGTTGATCATGGCCGTGCCGTGGCCCGCTGCCTGCAGCATGGGAATGTCGTTGATGTTGTCGCCGAACGCCCAGACGTCGGCGAGAGACTCGCCCAGATGGTCGCATAGCCACGTGAGGGCCGTTCCCTTGGTGGCGCCCTCGCCCATGACCTCAATATTCATGGCGTACGAACGCGTGACCTCGATGCCTTCGAGCGTGTCGAGCGCCGCCGCGATGGCGTCGCGATCGGCCGGGTCGTGCCAGTACATGGCGATGCGTTCGAGCGTCTCGACCTCGTCGATCTTGCTGTCGACATCCAAGTCGATCGGTGTTCGTGTGCGCTTGAGCGAAGCCGCGATGTGGGGGTCGCCGCCGCAGAATTCGTCCAGGCGCGTGTAGAGCGAGCGGGGGAGGAAGCACTGCCCGTCCGCGAAGATATCGAAGGTGACGTCATGGCCGGCGGCAATGCTATGGACGCGGTGGGCGATGGTGCGGTCGAGTGGTCGGCTCAAAATGCGCGTAGCACGTGAGGCATCGGTGGGCGTATCGTCGTCGAGCTGCCAGACGCTGGCACCATTGGCGCAGACCGCGTAATGCACGGCGGGATGGGCGAGGATGGGCTCAAAGACGCCTGACAGTGGACGTCCCGTGCAGGGCACAAACTCAATGCCGCGGCGCGCAAGCTCGTCGAGCATCGCCCAGGTGGCGTCGCTCATCTGCTTACCACTCGTCAGCAGCGTTCCGTCCATATCGGAAAACACAATCATTTGATGCAGCCCTTTCTGCTGGCATAAAAAGCGTGGCCGAGGGCGGCGATGCCCTGGCCACGCTCGAGCTCTATAACGGTCCGCGTCCTAGCGGTCGGCGAGTGGCTTGTACTCCAGCGGCTCGATCACCGGACGATAGGCCGGGCGAATAATACGGTGCGCGCAGAAGAGCTCTTCCATGCGGTGCGCCGACCAGCCTGCCATGCGGGCGACGGCGAACAGCGGCGTAAAGAGCGTCTCGGGCACGCCGAGCATCTTGTAGATAAAGCCCGTGTACAGGTCGATGTTGGCGCAGATGGGCTTGGTCATACCGTGGTCGCGCATCACCTGCGGTGCCAGGCGCTCGATGCGCTCGATGAGTGCGAACTCTTCGCCCAAGTCCTTCTTGGCGGCAAGTGCGCGCGCGTAACGGCGGCATACCTCGGCGCGCGGGTCGCTGAGCGTATAGACGGCGTGGCCCATGCCGTAGACGAGGCCCGTGCCGTCGAAGGCCTGCTTGTCGAGGATCTTGCCCAGGTAGGCCGCGACCTCGTCCTCGTCCTCCCAGTTGGAGACATGCGCGCGGATGTCCTCGTGCATAGACACGACCTTGGCATTGGCACCGCCGTGGCGCGGGCCCTTGAGCGATCCGATAGCCGCGGCGTAGGCGGAATACGGGTCAGTGGCCGAAGACGACAGCACGCGGCAGGCGAAGGTGGAGTTGTTGCCGCCGCCGTGCTCGGCATGCAGCATGAGCATAACGTCGAGCAGCATCGCCTCATCGCGGGTGAACGCCATGCCGCCGCGCAGGACCTGCAGGATGGTCTCGGCGGTGGAAAGGCCGGGCGTGGGGTGTGGCACGTGAACCTCGGAGCCGCGAAGCTTGGCGACCGAGGCCATGTGTGCGAAGGCGGCGATGCGCGGGAGACGTGCAAGCATGGAAATGGCGACGTCGATTTCGTGCTCGGGCGTGATCACGTCTGGTTCGGCATCGAAGGCGTAGAGCAACAGTACGGCGCGCTGGAGCACGTTCATGATGCTCGAAGACACCGTGGTCATAGGGAACTCTTTAACGTACTCGTCACTCAGATGTCTAAAGGCGCCCAGGCGCTCGCAAAAGCCGTCGAGCTCTTCCTTGTTGGGCAGCGAACCCGTGATAAGCAGATAGGCGACTTCCTCGTAGCCGTAGCGATTCTCGGCCTGGGCATTGTTGACCAGATCCTCGATGCTGTAGCCGCGAAGCGTGAGCTTGCCCTGATCGGGCACGACCTTTCCGTCGACCTTGTTGTAGCCGTGCACATCCGAGATACGAGTGAGGCCCGCGACCACGCCCGAGCCGTCGGCATTGCGCAGGCCGCGCTTGACATTGTGCTCGACAAACAGGCCCTCGTCATAAGGGTCGGTCGGCAGGCCGTGGTAGAGGTTTTCGCTCTCAGGCGAAATCTGGCGGCTTGCTTCGTAATCCAGAACCAGGCGGCTCAAGTGGTCATCGAAGCGGTAATAGATTTTCTTGGCGTCGTAGGCCATGCGCGCTCCTCTCCGGGCCGCTTTGGGGCGGCGCGCTTGGACGATATGACGTCAGGCTGCCCCGAGCGGCTTGTTCGCTACAGGCGGTACATAAAGTTAAAGACGTCCTCGCGCTGGATGGACACGTTGACGCCCGAAAGCTCGCCTGCCTCGGCCAGGGCCTTCTGCAGCTCGGCGAAGTCGAGCTTGGACTCGGCGGTGTCGGCCAGCATGGTCATGGTGAAGATGTCCTCGATAATGGACTGCGTGATGTCGCGGATGTCGACGTTGGCCTCGCCCAGAACACGGGTGACGCCGGCGACGATGCCGGGGCGGTTCTTGCCAAGGACGGTGATGACGATGCGGGAGGACGAGATCTCGGCCATGGGAAACCCTTTCGCGTGGTTGCGGCGCGCGGGGGCGCTCCGCTACGGTACAGTGTTCATCATTGTACCTGTCTGGCGCCAAAAGGGGCACCTTTGCTGCGGCGTTACATGTCTGCAACATGAGCGTGAGGGGGCAGGCCGCATGGGGAAGAGCCGTCTGGCGCGCGTCCAGCTCGTGTTGGGTTGATTTCCGAACTCAGCCGAACACATCGAGCGGATAGGCCGTTCCCGCAGTCAGCCGAACGCCTCCGACCGCTGATTCCAAACTGAAAACGGGGGGCATCCCCCACTATTCGGTGGGGGATACCGCTCCGCGGCGCATGCCGCGGGCGGCGCCCCTATCGGACCACCGTGACCTCAGTTGGGATGGGCCCAGCACCGCGGCGTACTCGGTGGGGTAGAGCCGACTGATCGTCTTCACGTCGCGTATGACGATATTTTGGTCGTCCGGCTCGGTGACGCCGTAGCCGAACGCCTGGAGCGTCTCGATGGACTCCTGGATTCTCTGCTGGAACATGGGTCCCGGATCGACCCTCGGCCCGAGGTACCCGCGCCAGAGGCACGGCGAGACACGCAGCATGTTATGGATTTTGGAGATTGGCTCGATGTCGGCGTAGACGTTGAGCGTCGCCATGGCGTCCTTGTGCCCGAGGATCGATTGGAGCGCCTTGATATCGCCGCCCTGGCGGATCCACTGCGTGGCGAACGTGTGGCGCAGGCCGTGGAACGTGATCAGCTCGTCGTTGGTGCCCATGAGGCCGTTGGTCTCCGAGAACGTCTTGAACGCCCTGCGGATATAGCTCGCCGTCGCGAAGGCCGCGCCCGGCTCCGACAGGATGTAGCAGTTCCCGATCTCGACCGCCCCGGTAAGGTTGCGCGAGCGCAGCTTCCCGCGGTCGATCTCGTGGATCTCCTTCAGGAAGGGGAGCAGGCCGACCGGGTCGATGGGGATGCCCCTGGCGTCATGGGTCTTGGTGTCCTTGATGAACGAACCCATCCCCTTCGCGTACGCCACCGAGTGCCTGATCGAGATCAGGCCCGTCTCGAAATCCACATCGCACCACCGAAGGCCGCAGACCTCGCCGATTCGCATCCCCGTGTGCAGGGCGAGTACGACCGCCCCCTAATCCTCGGCGGACCAATCGAGTCCGAACTCCTTTCGGGCATCCTCTTCGCTCATGACTTCGAGAAGGTCTCCGGGTTGGCAACGAAGGGCGAGGCATAGCTGCTCGAGTGTGTTGAAGCGAATGCCGCGAATATGCCCTTTTTTTATACGGGACAGGTTCACGGGCGTGGTTCCAATCCTTTCGGCAAGTTCGTTCGAGGAAATCTTTCGCTCGGCCATGATCTTGTCGAGGCGAACAATTACGGGCATGGCGTTTCCTTACGCAATCTCGTCGGAGTCGAGGTACAGCTCTCGGGCGTACAAGAAGAGCTGGGAAAGCATGAGCAAGACGATGCCGAGAACCAGAGAGGTCCAGTCGAATGATGAAGCGATCTCTTGGGCGCCGACGGCCCCCTCGCCGCCAAACATCGAAACGGAGGTTTCGAGTGAGCCGGCGTAGAAGCTGGTGGCAGCTTGAACAACGAAGAGAATGCCGAGCACCTTCAAGCATGTCGCAGACCCTTTCTTGAAGGGGTCTCCGCTCTTGATCGTCCACACGAGAACGGCGCTGAGGATGGTCGTGGCGATACCGATGACGGCAGGGGCCAATGTCGAGATCGCAAGGGCTGGATACGCGGGGGAGTCTGCAATTACAGGGTTGTCGAGCACTTCGATTGCTGGCTTTAAGGAGAACGCCACTTGTGCGATGGCGGTGACGCAAAGGGCCGCAGAGGCTATCGCACATGCGATGCGGAAGGAATGAAGCCGGGGAGTGCGATTGTCGTAACTCATAATAACCTCCGAAGAATTTAAAAACCTCAGGTTACTTTTTAACAGTTTATGTTAAATTGATTTTGCCGACAAGTAATCACAGCATGCTGCAACCGAAACCCCTCTAGATTGGAGAGGATTATGTTCAGTACTGTTAAGTCGTGTAAGCTCTTGGTTTTCCTCGGCCTCGCTCTTTGTCTGTTGCTGCCGGGAGCCCCCGCTTTTGCGGATACCCCGATGCCTCCTTCCCAGGAGAGCAGCCAGTGTGCCCTCGTTGAGCCCCTCGGGTATACGGACGACGTCGTCGATACCTACTGGAGCTACAGCTGTCCTCGCGGCGTGAGCGGGCACAGCATCTCGATGTTCAACATCTCTTACAAGACGATCTCCTACCGAAATGGCTATCGCCGATCCGCGCATCATAGGGAATCCCGCCTCGCTGCAATGTGTTCCTGTGGTGTTCTTGGCACAACTGATAAATGGCAATTTGTCTATAGCACCTACTAGATGCGAGAAGGGGCCGAGCATTTTGTTCGGCCCCTCTGTTCCGACTGGATGAGGTTAAGGTTGGCGATGAATATGCTCAAAATCTCGAAGGCAATCTTTAGGTCGCTCCTCTCCTCCAGGTCGCTCTGTGTTGCCGTTGTTGCGTTGATGGTTCTTTGTGCTCTGCCCGTCTTCAGGAGCGCGGCTGGCATCGACGGACGGGTTGAATACCTCGAGTCGGGAATAACCCGTGTTGAGCAGGAATTGTCAGCATCCTATGCGGATGCGCTTGTGAATGCGGGGGAGGAGGGCGTCTATACCTCTTCATCAAGCATGCCCGCGCTTCTGTACCCTCTTGCCGCGGGGCGTCTTGTCTTGGCGCCGCTCTCTCCTCTGCTTCCGTTTCTGCAGGTATCGGATGGAGCGTACTCCTTTTATGACGGATCGAAGGAGTACTTGCTATGGGCCGCAACGGCCGTTGCCGTCTCGTTCCTTGCCGCGCGTCTTAACAAACGTGAAAAACTCATCATCCAGGCACCGATGGGTGAGCTGGGCAGGCTTGTTGCATCGAGCGTATGGGCGAGTGTTTTTGCGATGCTTGCCGTCTTCGCCGTCAATCTTCCAGGGATAATCGCCGCACTTGTGAAGAATGGCCCGGGCTCGCTGTTCTATCCGATAGGCTACGTTCAATATGCGACTCCGGTTATCAAACCGGCTTGGCTGGTGTTCGCACAGACGGCCATCTTGCAATTCTTGGTGGCGGCGTTCATCTCGCTCGTCGTTCACCTTGCCGTGAAGATTGCCAATAACCCTACGCTTGGAATCGTGTTCGTATGTGCCCTGATGGGGGCGACGATGGTTCCCGGGTATTACGGAAGATCCATCGCTTTACGTGAGTTCGCCCTGTTGAATCCCCTTACGTATGCGAACACTGAGTTGACCGTCGGCGCCTATAGCCCGTACCCGACAACGCAGATAGTGAATCTGCCTGGACTTTGCTTCGAGCGTGGCGCGATTACCCTCGTATGCGCAATCGGGATCGAGGTGCTGGCAATTAGCCTGCTTTGCGTTGCTGGAAAGAGCGGCTGCGCGCGCCCGATGTCCCCGATTTGTCTTGAGAGAGGTTCCTTCACCGCATCGAGAACGACAGCCCGTTCGAGCGCTTGTACCTCCGCCGTTGCATACGTAAGAACGATGGGGAAGCTGCTCCTGCATTCTCCTGCCCTCGCCGTATGCGCGATTGCAATGTCGACGGCGATGCTGGCCCCGGCTCTGGTCGAGGTGTTTCCTGACGCTGGTGACGTTTCCGCTGTTCGGTATAGGGATGGGGAGCTCCGTTCAATAGATCGGTATCTAGAGCAGGACGTTGCGAATATGGACGTCGAGGGCAAAGCGGCCCTGGAAGGCATGCGAGATGCTCTTTCGGGTTTCGTGTACGCGCCCACGCCTGCGGAGGGGTTTCGAAGCCTTGCGACGTACGAGCGCGCTCGAGGCGAGCTGGGCGCGGCAGATGCGACCCTCCTGCAATCGATCGGAATCGAGCCGGAGACTCCTTCTCGTGCGGAGGCGCGCGCCCTTCTGCTCGAGTCGATCGCGAGCTTGCCGGACCCCAAGGTTTACGAGTTAAGTACGAAGATGCCCCCATTAATCCTCCTTTCCTATCTCCAGGCAGCGCTTCCTTCCTTGTTTTGGCTGTTGCCCGTGGTTGTCACATCGCTTGCGTGCACCTACCTGCGGTGCCGTTCCCTTCTGGTTTTCCAAGTCCCCGCAACAGCGCATGTGCGTTTTCTGACGGCTGTTGCGCTGTCTCTCCTGCTTGGCTTGGCGCTGCTTTTGGTGTCGATGGTTCCCGCTGCGGTTGTGTCCTTGATTAAGAACGGTGCGGGTGGATCGGAGTATCCCGTCGCTCTCATTCGGGCGGGAGCTTCGACAACGTCCATGGTGGGGGAGGCGGTGTTGTGCAGTATTCCGTTGCTGGTCATGGCATACGGCGTGATTTCCGTCGTCGCTGCGTTGACAGCAGCGATTAGCCGCAACCCCGTTGTCACCGGAGTGGTTTGCGCGGTTCTCTTGGTGTTGGGTTCGTTGAGCGCTCATGTTGAAAGCGCGGGCATGGGCGTCGCGCTGCTGGCTCCATTCGCCTCGTTTGATCCCGCTTCCCAGGTGGGGACGATTGGGTTCCTTGGGCGAGGGACGAACGCGATGCCTTTTGGAGAGGTCGTCGGCGCATCGGTCGCTCTGCTGGTGGTCTTGGGCGCCGTATCTCCGTTGATGGTGCGCCTGAGTGTTCCAAAGATCGAAAGGGGATGATCTCGATGATTGGCCTTCAAACGCTGACGATCTCTTATGGAAAGAAGGTACTCGTAGATTCGGTGGACGCTGAGTTTGCCCCGGGTACGGTCTACGGTCTCGTCGCTCCGAACGGGCATGGAAAGACGACGTTGCTGCGGGCGATGGCAGGTTTGCCGGGTCCTCGCGTGGACGGGAGCATCGTTCTGGATGAGGCGCAGGGCACGGGTACAAGAGAGGTCCGTTCTATGATCTTCTACGCACCTGGTGAGGGGACGCTGCTGTATCCCGGATTGCGTGCGGAAGATCACCTCAAGATGGTTTGCGATATGTGGCCACATGCTCGCGATATCGAAGTGATAGTGGAACAAACGCAGATAGGCGAGTTCGCGAAGATGAGGATCCGTACTCTGAGCCAGGGCATGAAGCAGCAGCTTACCCTGGCGATTGCGTATGCGACGGGTGCGCGGTACCTTCTATTAGATGAGCCCATGAACGCGCTCGACCCCAGCAGGGTGGACTTGCATTCAGAGATCCTCAGGAAGCTGGCCGATTCTGGTACGTGCATCATCATGTCATCCCACATCTTGGATTCGGTCGATAGGCAGTGCGATGAGATTCTGTTTTTGAAGGATGGGAGGCTCATTAGAAGCATCCCGCAAGATGATACTGCGCCGAAGTCTCGTGGATCCCATTTCGCAAAGCCTGCCGGACGCGCCGAGGGTGCGCTAAGCACGTATCGGCGACTCTACGAAAAGGGCGGGTAGAAATGCAAGTTAAAAATCTATGTGGTCAATATGATACCGTTGAACCCGCGTATCAATACCGCTCAGCCATTTGCCTCGCCCCCGTCGCACGTATCTTCATTCGGTCTGTCATTAATTAAACTAACGATGCTTTGAGAAATGTAGGTGCTTCTAAATGTACTGTCGACTTCTTCTCAAACTAATCCTAAGAGACAGGGCCGTATGGATCTCTACGCTCGTTCTTGCCGCAGCCTTCTCCGTCCCCATCGCGTTCAATTCACCCATCTTCGGCCCCTTCTTTATGAAGCAGGGCATGCAGAGCTTTGTCGACGCATTCAATACGCGCGCAACCCAAGCCAACGGCAATATGAACGAGCGAGGAATCATCACGTTATCAGGGGCAATTTTGAGAAAGGAGATGTTTTCTATCCAAGACGTCCGTTAGGAGGACACAATGAAGAAAATCGTCGAAACCGGGATCACCAGGCGAGCCGCTATCGCCGCAGCGGCGGTTGGAGGAATCTCCCTACTGATGCCAAAAGGGGTGTTAGCGGCGGAATTTCAAACACTTGATCAGAATCGAATCGACTACTTCGTTCGCCCCGACCTCACTGAAAACCAGTTTGACGCGATGCTCCGCGAACGCGCGGAGGAAGAAGCTGCGCAAATCATCGAGCAAGCCCTCGCCGGGTACGATGGCGACGCACGAGCCGGGGGACGTCCGACCTACGACACGGTATACGGCAGCGTGGTAAACAAGAGCACTGGATGGCATGACGTCGCCGGACAGCCGGCGGGCGGCGTGCAGATATCGGGAGGTGGCTCTATCTTCGTATCACCTTCCGGCGGCGGATCGGTCGGTGTGTCGGTATCCCTTCCCGGAGGAGTTGGCAGCGTGAGCGTTTCCATCCCGAAGGCAAATCGCTCCCTCAGCGTGACGGGGTACGCGGTCAACATTTCCGGATCGGGCTTCTACAAGGCGACGGCGAACGTGACCCACAAGATTCAACCCTACGTCGTCTATGAGACGACGAACGGGGTACGCAGGGTCTACGCAAAGATGGCCACCAACACGTTCTACAGCATGGCTCTCGGCAAGCGCAAAGTAGGCTGACATGAAGACCGGCTCCGCCAAAATACCCATTGCGCTGGCGTTATTGGTCGCGATAGCCGCAATCGCAGTCTCTGCCGTATCCATAAAAGATGCGAACACCTTGAAACATGGCATTTCCGAAGGGTTCCGCCTAGACGGAGTGTACCGAGACCACGAGACCGGCTTAACCCAGCTCTCCTTCCTTGGGGAAGACGAAAACAGGTGGCAAATCGTCGACAGCAATGGAAATGTGACCGACGGTTCATTTGAGACAACCGGCGATCCGAACATCTTCATGTTGGCCGACCAATCAGGAGATGATTACGGATTTGTCCACCTGGCTTACGCCTCCGCAGACGGAAACCAAGGAAGCCTTTATTTGAACACCGGAACGTCGGTGCTCGAATTTGACAAGGTAACCAGCGGCCCGGCTTTCGTCGTGCCGTAAATGCAAATCGAGTGTCATGAGAGAAGAGGGGACTGGCCTTGCCAGCCCCCTCTTCCTTTTACTGCCCAAGCGGGAATGCTCACCACTGCAGTTCGCGAACGTCAGACGCTTCCTCCGCCCGCGGCACTCGGCCAGGTACATGCTGATGATGACTTGATACGGCACCACTGTACGGGCGGACTCCGCCTTGAAGTAGTCGATGTTCTAGCCGTCGATGTTCATAGTGACGCGGCGGCGCACCTTCCCGATGTAGGGGTTCGGAACGCTGTCGGAGAAGTCGACCTCGGCGGGCATCTCCATAATCTCGTCCTTGCCATTCGTTTCGATAGCTCCAATACTGCCGTCCCTCTGTCCTCGTCGATTTTCTCGCCGAGATTATCCTGATGGTCGAGCCGCCATGCCTCTCGCAATGGCAAACCGTCAGCACCCACGATTCCAGAACGTTGAAATTTGCAACGTTCTACCAGTGCGTGGGTCGTTTTGAAGGTAATTCATGGGACCATTTGTCGGTAATCCGTGGGTCATTTTTCCTCGCGTTGTGCCGAAAAGACCGTGAACCTTTTGTGGGACACGCGGCGCCGTGGTACCATAGCCGAGTTTGTTGTCTTGGTCGGAAACCAAGACGCCTTATGCGCTGATCGGTAACCAGCGCCTGACCAATAAGGAGTCCTACCATGAAGCAGGGTATCCATCCCCAGTATGTCGAGTGCACGGTGACGTGCTCCTGCGGCAACACCTTCAAGACGCACGCTACCGTGTCCGAGATGAAGGTCGAGCTTTGCAACGAGTGCCACCCGTTCTACACCGGCCAGCAGAAGTTCGTCGACACCGGTGGACGCGTCCAGCGCTTCGCCGACAAGTTCGGTGGCGCCGCTGCCGCTCAGCTCAAGAAGGCCGAGGAGGCCAAGGCTGCCAAGGCCGCCAAGGCTGCTGAGGCCGAGGCCGCTCGCAAGGCCGCCGCTGAGGCTAAGGCTGCCGAGAAGGCTAAGCGTGCCGCTAAGTTTGCCGAGGAGGCTGCCAAGCAGGCCGCCGAGGCTCCCGCAGAGGCTCCCGTCGAGGAGGCCGCTGCCGAGGCCGAGACCACCGAGGCTGCTGAGTAAGTAGCTCGCCGCGGAAACACTCGCATTCATGGCATAAGGGCCGCGCATCCGTTTGGGTGCGCGGCCCTTTTCTTTTTATTGGTGCAAGCTAGCCCGTCCCCATTGCGCCAGGTTGGTGCGAAGGGGACGGGCTAGCTTGCACCAAATGGCAGAGAGAGAGGCAGCGGTTTCCCAGATAAAAGCCGCCAAAATAAACCAGTCCCTTTTTGGCAGGCTGTCGTAGTTATTACGTGGTCGAGCGTGTCGACCGCATAGGCGGCGCCTTGTTTGGCTAAAGTACAAATATCTGTGTTTAACTCGTCCAAGGTTTTATGCCACGGGCGATGGCCAAAAAGGAAAACCACATGGGATTCATGTCAAAGCTGCTGTCCTTTGGATCCGATAAGGACCTTAAGCGCTACTACAAGATCGTCGACCAGATCAACGGTCTTGAGCCCCAGTTTGAGAAGATGACCGAGGAGGAACTCCGCGGCCAGACCGATAAGTTCCGCGAGCGTTACGCCAACGGCGAGTCGCTCGACGACATGCTCCCCGAGGCCTTTGCCACCGTGCGTGAGGCTTCCAAGCGCACCATGGGTATGCGCCACTTTGACGTGCAGCTTATTGGCGCCATGGCACTGCACGAGGGCCACATCGCCGAGATGAAGACCGGCGAAGGTAAGACCCTCGTCTCCACGTTGGCTGGCTATCTCAACGCTATTGCCGGCAAGGGCGTGCACGTCGTTACTGTCAATGATTACCTTGCCAAGCGCGACTCCGAGTGGATGGGCCGCATCTATAAGTACCTGGGCATGACCGTCGGTCTGCTCCAGAACAACATGCCGCTCGAGCTCAAGCGCCCGGCCTATCAGGCCGACATCACCTACGGCACCAACTCCGAGTTCGGCTTTGATTACCTGCGTGACAACATGGTTACCCGTCCCGAGCAGCGCGTGCAACGCGGCCACAACTACGCCATCGTCGACGAGGTTGACTCCATCCTGATCGATGAGGCCCGCACCCCGCTGATCATCTCGGGCGCTGGTACCAAGTCCGCCAGTACCTACAAGGACTTCGCGCGTGCCGTGCGTGGCCTTGAGCGCGGCGAGGACGTGTCGCACGACATGCTCACCGCCACCGAGGACGTCGAGCCCACGGGCGACTATGTCATGGACGAGGCCAAGCACACCATTGCCGCCACCGAGCGTGGCCTTAAGAAAATCGAGCGCCGCCTAGGCATCGAGGACATCTACGCCGATCTCTCGGGCCAGCTGGTCAACCACCTGCAGCAGGCGCTGAAGGCCCAGTACATGTTCCACCGCGATAAGCAGTACGTGGTCACCAACGGCGAGGTCAAGATCGTCGACGAGTTCACCGGCCGCATTATGGAAGGCCGCCGTTACTCCGAGGGCCTGCACCAGGCCATCGAGGCCAAAGAGGGCGTGCTCGTGCGCGAGGAGAACCAGACGCTGGCGACCATCACCCTGCAGAACTACTTCCGCCTGTATGACAAGCTCTCCGGTATGACCGGTACGGCACTCACCGAGGACGCCGAGTTCCGCGAGATCTACAAGCTGCCCGTTGAGGTCATTCCTTCCAACAGACCCGTGCAGCGCGTGGACCACGAGGACCTGGTCTACCGCACCATTCAGGCTAAGTACAACGCCGTTGCCGACGACGTTGAGCAGCGCCACGCTAAGGGCCAGCCGGTCCTGGTGGGTACCGTCTCCATCGAGAGCTCCGAGAAGCTGTCAGCCGCCCTTACCAAGCGCGGCATCGCGCACGAGGTCCTCAACGCTAAGCACCACGAGCGCGAGGCCCATATCGTTGCGCAGGCCGGACGCTACGGCGCCGTGACCATCGCTACTAACATGGCCGGTCGTGGTACCGACATCCTGCTGGGCGGCAACCCCGACGAGCTGGTGCGCGAGCGCCTTGAGTACGAGGGCCTGACCATGGAGGACGTAACGCCCGAGCAGCTCGAGCAGTTTAACGCCGAGGCCAAGGAGACCTGCAAGGCCGAGCGTGAGCGCGTGCTTGCCGCCGGTGGCCTGACCGTTATCGGCACCGAGCGCCACGAGTCCCGTCGTATCGACAACCAGCTGCGCGGCCGCTCCGGTCGTCAGGGCGATCCGGGCGAGACCCAGTTCTACCTGTCGCTCGAGGACGACCTCATGCGCCTGTTCGGTGGCGACAAGATGGACCGCGTCTCCAAGATGATGGTCACGGCCGACATGGGCGACGACATGCCCATCCAGCACAAGATCATCTCCAAGGCCGTCGAGAGCGCCCAGCACAAGGTCGAGAGCATCAACTTCTCCATGCGCAAGAGCGTCCTCGAGTACGATGACGTCATGAACAAGCAGCGCCAGGTCATCTACGCCGAGCGCAACAAGATTCTGGACGGCAAGGATCTGACCGACCACATCACCGAGGTCATGCACGACACCGTGTACCGCTGCGTGCAGGAGTTCTGCACCAAGGACAGCCACGATGGCGAGCGCGATCTCGAGGGCCTGCGCAAGTGGGTCGTGGAGCTCACCGGGCATATCGATACGCCCAAGTTCCCCGACGAGGACTTTGAGGCCCTGGCTGCCGATGTCCTGGCCTACGTCGAGAAGTGCTACAACATGAAGGCCGAGCGCCTGGGTGAGGACCTCATGCGCGAGCTCAACACCCAGGTCATGCTGCGCGTCATCGATACCCGCTGGATGAACTACCTGCAGGAGATGGACTACCTCAAGACCGGTATCGGACTGCGCGGCTTTGGTCAGCGCGACCCGCTGGTCGAGTACAAGACCGAGGCTTATGGTGCCTTCCAGATGCTCGTCGACACCATGTACGAGGATTACCTGCGCACCGTCCTGCGCATCGAGATCAAGGCCGCCCCGCACGCCGTGGAGCACAAGGAGGACCCTGCGCTCGAGGGTGCACACTTCTCCGGCCCCGCCGATGTCGATGGCGACAACGGCAACTCGGTGCTGCGCAAGCAGGCACAGGTGCAAGCCCGTACGGTCGTCCAGGGAGGCCCGGCTGCCGTCAACAACGGTGGCAAGGTGACCACCTACCGCAAGTCCGAGAGCGATGACCCTTATGTCAACGTGGGCCGCAACGACCTGTGCCCCTGCGGCAGCGGCAAGAAGTTCAAGTACTGCCACGGCAGGAATCGTTAATGGCCGAGGCTTTAGAGGTAACGCCCGCCGAGCTGGACGCGTTTGCGGACCGGCTCGGCGAGGTCGAGTCGTATCTTCATTTGGACGAGAAGCGCACGCGCGTGACCGAGCTCGAGACCAAAAGCGTGGCCCCCGGCTTTTGGGATGACGCCGACGCCGCTCGCGCCACCATGGAGGAGATCGCTCGCGCCAAGGAAGATATCGCTGCCGTGGATACCGCGCGCGGCGAGCTATCTGACGCCCGCGCGGCGCTGGAGCTTGCCGAGGAGATGGGCGACGACCCCGATGCCGCCGCATTGCGCGAGGAGGCTGCCGCTACGGCAGAACGCCTGGCCCGCGCTATCGACGAGCTCGAGCTTTCGAGCTGGTTTACCGGTGAGTTCGATCACGGCGACGCGATTGTGACCATCAAACCCGGACAGGGCGGCCTGGAGGCGCAGGACTGGACCTTCATGCTCTTCAAGATGTACATGAAGTACTGCCAGCGTCGCGGCTGGAAGGTCACCATTAACGACTGCCCCGCAGCCGAGGTCATCGGCATCGACCGTGCGACCTTTACTGTCGAGGGCAAGGACGCGTTTGGCATGCTGCGCGCCGAGGCCGGCGTCCACCGTCTGGTGCGCATTAGCCCCACCGACGACAAGAAGCGCCGCCAGACCACGTTTGCCGGCGTCGAGGTCATCCCCGTGCTGCCTGACGATATCGACATCGAGATCAGTCCCGACGATATCCGCGTGGACGTGTATCACGCGAGCGGCCCGGGCGGACAGGGCGTCAACACCACCGACTCCGCCGTACGCGTGACGCATTTTCCCAGCGGCATCGTTGTCACTTGCCAAAACGAGCGCAGCCAGATTCAAAACAAGGCCGCGTGCATGCAGATTCTCAAGGCCCGTCTGTACGAGATCGAGCTCGAGAAGCGCGCCGAGGCGCTCGACGAGATTCGTGGACCCAAGACCACGATCGGTTTTGGTAACCAGATTCGCAGCTACGTGCTCTACCCGTATCAGATGGTCAAGGACCTGCGCTCGGGTGTGGAGACCAGCAACGTCGAGGCCGTTCTCGACGATGGCGATCTGGATCCGTTTGTGATCGGCTACCATCGCTGGGCAACCGGCAACGCCGATGCGGAGGCCCCGTCTGTCTAAACCCATAGGGTTGGCTTTGGGCAGATGTGGCCAATACGGACCCTGAGCGGGGGTGGTATTTGGTCGGCGAATCGGTAAAATCGAATACAAGAAGAAGCTCAAAGCGCATCCGTTTGGGTGCGCTTTTTTGAGGGAGGCAGCATGGCATATCGTCTGGACATCAAGCGCATTCTTTCGATGAACTTCTTTCGCGATCTGCCCCAGATTATGTTGGGGTGCGCTCTGGCCGCTATTGCGACCGACCTGTTTTTGATTCCCAACGGCCTTGCTGCCGGTGGCGTTACGGGCCTTGCCACCATTATCCAGGCGGTCGGCGCCTCGCATGGCATATCGCTTCCCGTCGGTATCCAGACCATCGTGATGAATGCCTTGCTGCTGCTGGTCGTTATGCGCGAGGGCGGCATGTTCTATGTGGTGCAGACCGCGACGGGCTTTGTGCTGCTGGGCTTTTTCACCGACCTGTTCGCTCCGTTTGTGGCGCCGTTGGCACATGCCGATCTGATGCTGCCCGCTATGTGGGGCGGCATTATCACGGGCATCGGCTACGGCATGGTGCTGCGCGCCGGTGCCAACACCGGCGGCTCCGACACGATCGGCCAGATCATCTCGCGCAATACGTCGCTACCGGTGGGCTCCACCGTCATGGCGATCGATGTTGCCGTGTGCGCGCTGTCGGCCCCGGTCTTTTCGGTCGAAAACGCGCTGTATGCAGGTCTTTCGATGGTGATCAGCGGCTACGTGATCGATGCTGTGGTCGATGGCGGCAACAAGCGTCGTATGGTGCTCATCATCTCGGACAACTTCCCCGATATCGCGGCCGACATCATGTATGGCCTGGGCCGCGGCTGCACCAAGTTAAAGGCGACCGGTATGTATTCGGGCGCCGAGAAGCCGGTGATTATGGTCATCGTGAGCCGTCGAGAGCTCAACACCCTGAAGACGATCGTGCGCGAGCGCGATCCTCACGCCATTGTGACGGTTGCCGATGTTACGGAAACCTTTGGCGAGGGATTCAAGGACATTAACGCGTAGGGCAGGCTGCGCCCCATCCAAAAGACGTTCACATTGATAAACCGTTTCATCAGCGGGTCTGCCTGCTAAATTGCTCAAATAATGATAAAAAGTCTGGTAAAGCCATCAGTTTCCAGCATAATGAATGACGTACGTGCATTGCGGCTGTGTTGGGATTACCTTCTGTGCCGTGCGCATTTTGTCTAATGAGGATGAAAGGAAGGCACAATGAGCGACGAAGAGCTCAAAAAGGTTGCCAACGAGGTTAGGAAGGGCATCGTCACCGGCGTGCACGCTGCCAAGTCCGGCCATCCGGGCGGTTCGCTCGGCGCTGCCGACATCATGACCTATCTGTACTTTGAGGAAATGAACGTCGACCCGGCTGATCCCCACAAGGCCGACCGCGATCGCTTTGTGCTCTCCAAGGGCCACTGTGCTCCGGGTCTGTACGCCGTGCTCGCCGAGCGTGGGTTCTTCCCCAAGGAGGATCTCGAGACGCTGCGCCATATCGGTAGCCACCTGCAGGGCCACCCCAACATGAACGACACCCCGGGCGTCGATATGTCCACCGGCTCGCTGGGCCAGGGCATCTCCGCCGCCGTGGGCATGGCGGTTGCCGCCAAGCACTGGGGCGATGACTATCGCACCTACGCCCTGCTGGGTGATGGCGAGAGCGAGGAAGGCCAGGTCTGGGAGGCCGCCATGTTTGCCGGCAACCAGCAGCTCGATAACCTTTGCGTGATCGTTGACCACAACGGCCTGCAAATCGATGGTCCCGTCGAGGAGGTCAACGACCCCATGCCGCTGGCAGACAAGTTCCGCGCCTTTAAGTTCCACGTGGTGGAGCTTGCCGACGGCAACGATTTCGATCAGATCCGCGCCGCCTTTGCCGAGGCCCGCGCCACCAAGGGCCAGCCGACCGCCATTATCGCCGAGACCATGAAGGGCAAGGGCGTTTCCTTTATGGAGAACCAGGTGGGTTGGCACGGCAAGGCCCCCAACGATGAACAGTTTGAGCAGGCCATGGCAGAGCTCACGGCCGCCGGAGAGGAGCTCTAGGATGGCAGACGTCAAGAAAATCGCCACGCGCGTAAGCTACGGCGAGGCCCTCGTCGAGCTCGCCAACGAGCACGACGACTTTGTGGTCCTCGACGCCGACCTGGCCGCCGCCACGCAGACCGGCAAGTTTAAGGCCGCCTGCCCCGATCGTTTCTTCGATGTGGGTATCGCCGAGAGCAACCTGATGGGTGTTGCCGCCGGTATCGCGACCACCGGCCGCGTTGCCTTTGCGAGCACCTTTGCCATGTTCGCCGCCGGCCGCGCCTTTGAGCAGGTCCGCAACTCCATCGGCTATCCGCATCTCAACGTTAAGATTGGCGCCACGCATGCCGGTATCTCGGTGGGCGAGGACGGCGCCACGCACCAGTGCTGCGAGGATATCGCCCTCATGCGCGTTATCCCTGGCATGACCGTTATCGTTCCCGCCGACGACGTCGAGGCCCGCGCCGTGACGCGCGCCGCCTACGAGTGCGACGGCCCTGTGTACATGCGCTTTGCCCGTCTGGCCTCGCCGGTTATCAACGACCCCGAGAACTATAAGTTCGAGTTGGGCAAGGGCATCGTTATGCGCGAGGGCGCCGACGTTACCATCATTGCCTGTGGTCTGATGGTCGGCGAGGCCCTCGAGGCCGCCGAGCAGCTTGCTGCCGAGGGTATCGACGCCGAGGTCATCAACATGCACACCATCAAGCCCATCGACGCCGACCTGATCGTCAAGAGCGCTACCAAGACCGGCCACGTCGTGACCGTCGAGGAGCACTCCGTGATCGGTGGTCTGGGCAGCGCCGTTGCCGATGTCCTGTGCGAGCAGTGCCCGACGCCGCTCAAGAAGATTGGCGTTAACGACACCTTTGGCGAGTCCGGCCCGGGTGCAGAGCTCCTGCACAAGTACGGCCTGGACGCCGCCAACATCGTGGCGACCACCAAGGAGTTCTTGGCCTAGGACAAGACGAGGCAAAGTATCGCTTCAGCAACCGTATGCAATCCATAGCAGGGGCGTCCTCAAAGAGGACGCCCCTGTTTTTTGTCGGCAACAAACAAATTAGGCCCGCACCAAGCAAGGGCTTTCTCCGGGAAACGGGCCCAGACCAGCAAAGTGCAATTCAGACCCTTCCAACTTTGTATATGCAGCACCGTAAGATAAACGCGGCGGCCCCTTAGTAGCCGCAGGCCGCGCGCAGGGTTACCTCCCAAATCTTTCCGCAGGACGGAGGAGCCCCCGCCGCACGTAGTGCGCAGCGGGGGCTCCGACATGTCCGAGGACGATTTGGGAGGTAACCCTGCGCGCGGCCGGTGAGACCAAACCCCGCCATGCTTCTTATGTGCAGCAAAGCTAATGCTGCTAAAATACAAAGCGCTCATGTAGTTTAAACGCACGACGATAAGGAGCACCAGTGGGTAACCACTTCCGTACCTCCGGTGCGGGCGATGATGCCCCCAAGACGCAGACAGGCGTCCAGGGCAGTCGTTTCGCCACTCCGGATTCAGAGGGCCAGCCTGTTGCTCAGGCCCCCGCTCAGCCGGCAGATCAGGCACAGCCGGCATCCGATCCCTTTGCCTACAATCCCACCAGCGATGTCGCGCTTTCCGGCACGGCGGGTTTTGAGCCCGTTCAGGCCGTGACCGCTCGCGTGGAGCAGTCTCAGGCTGGCGCCGCCACGCCGCAGCCTACCATGGCCGGCATTCCCGACCCCATGGCCCCTGCGACGCCGGTTCCTCAGCCTGCGCAGTCCGGCCTCTTTGCCGCTATTCCCGACCCCACGCAGCCTGCTGCCCCGGTGGTCAAGAGCGATCAGGCAGCCGAGGTCGCAAGCCTCGATAACGCGCTCAACAATCCCGATTTTACGTCGGTGTTTGCGCCCATCGATCCGCAGGCCAGCCGCAAGAAGATGGCCAAGCAGGCCGGTGTCGAGCCCGTCATCCTTATGGAGCATGTCACCAAGATCTATCCGGCACAGCCCAACAAGCCCGCGCTCGACGATATCAACATCGAGATCTATCCGGGCGAGTTCGTCTTCCTGGTCGGTCACTCCGGCTCGGGTAAGACCACGCTGCTATCGACGCTCAACCGCGACGTCAAGCCGACGAGTGGCCGCATCCTGGTTGCCGGTCAGGACCTCATGAAGATCAAGAACCGCAAGGTTCCGTTCCTGCGCCGCCAGATTGGCGCCGTGTTCCAGGACTTTAAGCTTCTGCCGCAAAAGACCGCCTACGAAAACGTGGCGTTTGCCCTGCAGTGCATCGGCAAGCCCAAGGGCGTCATTCGCAGCCAGGTGCCCGAGGTGCTGCGTCTGGTCGGTCTTGCCGATCAGATGGACTCGCTGCCCGACCAGCTTTCCGGTGGCGAGCAGCAGCGCGTTGCCGTCGCCCGCGCTATGGTCAACCGTCCGCCGCTGCTGATCTGCGACGAGCCCACGGGTAACCTCGACCCGGCGATCTCGCTGGGCATCATGAAGCTGCTCGAGCGTATTAACCGCACCGGCACCACCGTGATCGTCGCCACGCACGACCGCGAGATGGTCGATAGCATGCACCGTCGCGTGATCGCCCTCGAGGGCGGCCACGTTATCCGCGACCAGGAGAGGGGAGGTTACGGCAACTATGGCACCAACTAACGTGGGCTACTCCTTCAAAGAGGCAATCAGCCACTTCTTCCGTAACTGGACTACCTCGCTCGGCGCCGTCATCACGATCTTCCTTTCGCTGTTTATCATCGGTCTGTTCATTATGGGCTCCGCGATGCTGAACTCCGTGATCGGCACCGTCGAGGATCAGGTTGTTATCAACGCATTCATCAGCGATGATGCCGACCAGGCGGACGTCCAGGCCTTTGAGGCCGAGCTCAAGACGTGGAGTAACGTCAAGTCCGTGACCTATAAGGATAAGGACGACGCGCTGGCCGAGTATACGAGCAAGATGTCGGGCAACGCCGATGCCACCATGAGTGCGCTCGACGGCCAGAACCCGCTTCCGGCCTCGTTCGCGATTGAGATGGACGATCCGTCTCAGGTCGAAAGCACGGCCAAGAAGCTCAAGAAGAATGCCGATTTCCAGAAGATCGCGGATGACGGCGACGTCAACGCGAGCGTGCTGTACGGCCAGGAGGAAGTGAGCCGCCTGTTCCAGGTGACCAACTACATCCGCATCGCCGCCGTGGTGCTCGTTGGCCTTCTGACCTTTATCGCATTCATCTTCATCAACAACACGATTCGCCTGTCCATCACGGCGCGTCGTCGTGAGATTGCGATTATGCGTCTGGTCGGCGCCAGCAACGGCTTCATTCGTGGCCCGTTTATCACCGAGGGCGTACTGCAGGCCATTTTGGGCTCGCTGCTTTCCATCGGTGTTCTGGAGCTGCTGCGTAATCTGATGATTCCGCGTCTGCAGGAGAGCATCGGCTGGATGTCGTTTGCCCTGCCGATGCAGTACTACCTGGTGACCTATGCTGCGCTGATTCTGGTCGGCGTGATTATCGGTCTCTTTGGTTCTGCCATCGCCATGCGCCGCTACCTGCGCGTGTAGGCATGCCTGGAATTCACCCCTTCCAACGGGTCGTCTCTTATGGGGCGGCCCGTTTTTTGATCCCTAGGGAACGGCAGGATTGCGGATCATCGTGGCGCTGGTCTATCTATGTGACCGTTTTCCTCCGCCCCCTAAGGACCATTTGGGTAGACTCTTGGGGTGTAAACGACCATCGATAGTTAGGAGGCGCCATGGGGCGCAATAATAAGCATAAGCGTGGAGCTCGCAATAAGCGCGGGCCGGTGCGCAGCGAACGCCGTCCGAGCCTGACCGGACGCGTGCAGCTCCATGAGCATAGCGCCTACGTTGTAACCGAAAACGGCGACTACAAGGTCATGGGTCGCGGTAAGCGCGAGATCATGGATGGAGATACCGTTGCCGTGAGCATTAAGAACAGCCCACACGGTGAACGGCGCGCCGTGATCGAAGGCGTGGTTGAGCGCGCAGCCATAAGCGTGGTGGGCACGTACCAGACCGCCGGTCCGCTCGGTGTGATCGAGCCGCTCGATTCGCGTCTGAAGGCCGACTTCTTCATTCTGCCCGAGGATACCTCGGCGGATTGTCTGGGCGTCCACCCGGGTGATGCCGTTGTCGCGCGCATTTTGACCTACCCGACGCGCCTGGAATCGGGCACCGTGACGATCGAGCGCCGCATTGGCGGAGATGGCGCGCCCGATTTGGGCGTTCAATATGTGATGGCGCGTTACGGCTATACCGATAGCTATCCCGAGGCCGCGCTGGACGAGGCCGAGGGACTTTCGCTCGATGTGACCGCGGCGCTTAAAGATCCGCTTCGCCGCGACCTGCGCGACCGCTTTGTCATCACGATCGACCCGGTCGACGCGCGTGACTTTGACGATGCCATTTCGCTGGAGCGCACACCCGGGGGCGGCTACAAACTGGGTGTGCATATCGCTGACGTTTCTCACTATGTGGCTTGGAACGGGCATATCGATCTTGAGGCTCGCCATCGTACGACATCGGTGTATCTGGCCGATCGCGTGCTTCCCATGCTGCCCGAACGCCTGTCCTGTGACCTGTGCTCGCTTCGCCCTGACGAGGACCGTCTGGCGTTTACCGTTGACATTGAGCTCGATGCGCAGGGCCACGTTCGCCATTACGATCCGTACCCCAGCGTGATTCGCTCGCGTGTGCGCATGGATTATGACGGCGCCGAGGCGCTGCTGGTGCGTGCCGGCGCGGTTGAGTATTCGGTGCTGGAGGGTGCGGCCGAGGATGTTGCGGCTGCCGAGACCTCGCGCGAGGAAGCGCTTGAGCGCGGTCTTGCGTGCGAGGAGGCCGCTCGCGGCTGCAACGTCGATCTCGGCGATTTCCTTGTCGCCGCCAACGAACTCGCCGAACTTCGCCGTCGCATTCGTCGCGCCCGCGGCTCAGTCGATTTTGACACGGCCGAGATCCGCGCTCTATTGGATGAGGACGGAGTACCCATGCAGATTGTCGCGCGTGAGCGTTCGTGTGCTACGTCGCTTATCGAGGAAGCCATGCTGCTCGCCAACGAGTGCGTTGCAGAGTGGCTGGCAGACCGTGATATCGAGGCCTGCTATCGCGTGCATGAGGATCCGAGCCCCGATAGCCTGCACGGTGCCGCCGTTGCGCTGGCGCAGCTCGGCATCATCGACGATCGCCGTGCTGCCGGTATTGCCCTGGGGAGTCCCGATGAACTACAGGCTGCAGTTGATGCTGCCGCCGGTACGGCCAACGCACCGCTCGTCAACACGCTGCTTCTGCGCAGCATGCAGCGCGCGCTGTACAAACCGCGTAACGAGGGCCACTTTGCGCTCGCCGCGCCGTGCTACTGTCACTTTACGAGTCCCATCCGTCGCTACCCCGATCTGGTGGTGCACCGCGTGCTCAAACTGCAGTTGGCATACGAACAGCTGGGTGGGAAAGACGCCTTAGTGCGTACGCCCAGGCTGATCGGAAAAGGCCGGGAGTCGCTTCCGCGCATTCTGCCGCAAACATGCCGTGCGTGCAGCGATGCCGAGCGCGCGGCCGACGCCGCCAGCCACGCGACGCAAAAGATCAAGATTGCCCAGTACTACGAGGATCGCCTGGGCGAGCGCTATGCCGGAACGGTCTCGTGGGTTAGCAGCATGGGTCTCTTTGTGCGTCTTGATCTCACGCAGGTTGAGGGATTGGTTTCCATCAAGAGCCTGGGCAACGAGTGGTTCGAGTTCGACGAGGACGCGCTTACGCTGACGGGCGCCGACACGGGCGCTCGTTACGAGCTGGGGCAGCGCGTGATCATCGAGGTCTCGCGCGTCAATACCACGCGCGGGCACTTGGACTTTAAGCTTATCCATTAGCTAAATCCCGACTCGTGGCGGGAGAGCGGAGGGCGGTCTTTCGGGGCCGCCCTCCGCATTTGAATCGTGGCTACCTTGCCGTCTGCTCGGCCGCCCGCTTACCTGCTATTTGAGAGGTAAAACCTACCAAAATAAACCTATCCCTTTTTGGCAGGTTTACAAGAAAGCGGGGATGAGATGGCGACGGTGTACGGTTATGCGCGGGTGAGTTCGCGCGATCAGAATCTTAATCGGCAGCTGGATGCGCTGGGCGCCTATGGCGTGGGCTCGGCGAATATTTATGCCGACCATGCGAGCGGCAAGGACTTCGATCGACCGCGTTATCGCGAGCTGCTGCACGTCCTGGGAGACGGGGACGTGCTGGTGGTGCTTTCTATCGACCGACTTGGTCGTAATTACTCCGAGATTCTTGAGGAATGGCGACGCATTACCAAGGAGCTCGGAGTTGCCATTGTGGTGTTGGACATGCCATTGCTTGACACGCGCGCCAGGGCCAGCGGCGCGCCGGATGTGACCAACACCCTGATTGCCGATATAGTGCTGCAACTGCTGAGCTACGTGGCGCAGGTGGAGCGCGAGAATATCCATCGGCGCCAGGCGGAGGGAATTGCAGCGGCACGGGCGCGAGGGGTCCGTTTCGGTCGACCTCGCAAGCCGTGCCCTCCTCAGTTTGAGCTGGTGCGCGATAGCTATGAGGCAGGCGATATTACCCGCAGCCAGGCGGCAAAGCGCCTGGGCGTGTGCGTGGGGACGTTCGATCGCTGGATGCGCGAGTCGGGGTAGGGGTTTGCGGCACGTCCGATTGGCGCCCACGCGAGGCGGTATCGGTAACAGCCTTGTTACCGATAATGCGACCTCGTTGAATCATTTTGTGTCGCGCGTATTTCCGAGCGGTCGGATTTGAGGGGCGAGCGGTAGAACGCTCGCCCTTTGTGCGCCACGATTCGGCACAATGTACCGTAAAAGCTGTTTGTATCCGGTACGAATCGTTCGTTGGTCTTTAATTCTTCTCAACGGAGGTGTTTGAGATGGCAAACGGATTGCTTTTGCGGCTTCGCGAGCGTGAGCTCAGCGCGAGCCCGGCGGAACGCAATGTCATCGCATATGTAAGCGCTCATCCGCACGAGGTGGTCGGGCTGTCCGTCCGCGGTCTTGCCGATGCCACGTTCTCCTCGCCCTCGAGCATTTTGCGCTTTTGCAAGCGCTTGGGTTTTGCGGGCTACAAGGAGTTCCAGCGCGAACTGATTGCCGAGCTGGCGCTCTTGGGTGACAAGAAAGACGTTGCCCTCGAGGACATCTCCATAGATGACAGCGTCGAACGCATCGTGGGGAAGGTGATGAAAAGCAACGTGCGCACGATCGAGGCGACGGCGCGAACGCTCGATTACACCGTCTTGGAGCGATGTGCGGCCCATCTTAAGCGGGCACGTGCGGTCAATCTGTTCGGTATCGGTGCCTCTCGTTTGGTCGCACACGATCTGGCGCAAAAGCTCATGCGTGTCGACAAAGAGTGCCATCTGTACGACGACTGGCATGATCAGCTCTTGTGTGCCAAGAACATGCATGAGGGCGATATGGCAATCGCCTTTAGCTACTCGGGCTTGACGCAAGAGGTGCTGGACTGCACCGCCGAGGCCCAACGTCACAACTGTCCCGTTGTGGCCGTGACCAAAGTAGATGGATCATCCAAGCTTGCCACCATGGCCGATGCCGTGCTCGGCGTCGCTGCGAGTGAGCCCTTGGTCCGCAGCGGTGCCATGGCTTCGCGTATGGCCCAGCTTATGGTTGTCGACGCCCTGTACGCTGCTTACGTTGCCAGCGACTACGAACGGGCGACGCATGCCATTAAGCAAAACTACATCGAGAAACAGGAAAGATGAGGTGAATGAAATGCTCGATTTAACAAAATTCACGACCGAACAGCGTAATCAAAGGTCTATGGACCTCGATACGATGACATCGCTGCAAATCGTCACGACGATGAACGATGAGGATCTTCGTGCCGTCCAGTCGGTCACAAAAGTGCTGCCCCAGGTTGCCACAGCAATCGACTGGGCTGCTGAGGCACTCGAGCGCGGCGGGCGCGTCTTTTACATGGGCGCAGGCACCAGCGGTCGTCTGGGCGTACTCGACGCTTCGGAGTGTCCGCCCACGTTTGGCGTGTCACCCGATCTGATTGTCGGGCTCATTGCCGGAGGCGAGACGGCGTTTATCAAGGCTGTCGAAGGTGCCGAAGACAGCGAGGAGCTTGGCGCGAACGACCTGCGAGAGCGTGGACTCTCGGACAAGGATTTTGTCGTTGGCCTGGCAGCAAGCGGCCGTACTCCTTATGTGGTGGGCGGCCTTGTGTACGCCAAGGCAATTGGGTGCAAGACCATTGCAATTGCCTGCAACCAAGGGTCGAAGATCGGGGAGAGCGCAGATCTTGCCATTGAGCCCGTGCCCGGTCCCGAGGTGCTGACCGGCTCAACGAGGCTCAAGGCGGGAACGGTTCAAAAGCTCATCCTCAACATGATTTCGACCGGTGCCATGGTCAAGATCGGCAAGGTATACCAAAACCTGATGGTCGATGTGCAGCAGACGAACGAGAAGTTGGTGGTGCGCGGCCAGAACATCGTGATGGAGGCGACCGGCTGCACGCGCGAGCGCGCTGTTCAGGCGCTTGCAGATGCCGACGGCCACGTAAAAACCGCTATTGTCTCGGTACTGCTGAACTGCGATGCCGAGCAGGCTGCGGTAGCTCTTGAGCGGGCGCGCGGCCATGTTCGTGCTGCGGTGAGTGGCCATGAGAAGAACAATGCCGATGCCCAATAGGTGCGCGGCGTGAGCTGATATGACATCCAAACGAGATACCCAATACAAGGAGGAGTTATGACGAACAAAGAGCTGGCTCAAAAGCTGCTGGACCTTTTGGGCGGTAAAGACAACGTGCTCGCAAACGCGGCGTGCATGACGCGCCTGCGCGTGACCGTCAAAGACACGGGCAACGTCGACACGGAGGGTATTAAGGCACTCGACGGCGTGATGGGCCTGGTCGAGGACGACACGATGCAGATCGTGCTGGGTCCGGGCAAGGTGAATAAGGTGCTCGAGGAGTTCTCCAAGCTCACCGGCCTTGCGAAAGGCGTTGCTGACGAGAGCGTGGTTGACGCTGCGGCCACAAACAAGGCCGCGCAGAAGGCCAAGTACGAGTCCAAGCCGGTTCAGGCCTTCCTCAAGAAGATTTCCAATGTCTTCGTCGCCCTGCTTCCCGGCATCATTGCGGCTGGCCTCATCAACGGTATCTGCAACGTCATTAACGTCTCGACGGCAGGCGCGCTTGCAGGCGAGTGGTGGTACCAGGGCATTCGTTCCATGGGCTGGGCCCTGTTTGCCTATCTGCCCATCTTGGTGGGCTATAACGCGGCTCGTGAGTTTGGTGGCTCCGCTGCGCTGGGCGGCATCGCCGGCATGATGTGTATCGCCAACGGTGCTATGCCCCTGCTTGCGCCTGGCGCGGCTGATCCTGCCGCTGCCATTCTGCTGCCGCTCACTAATGCGCAGTACAACCCCGCAGCGGGCGGCATGATCGCGGCTCTCATCGCTGGTGCATTTTTTGCCTGGATGGAGCGTCAGATTCGCAAGGTTATGCCCAACGCACTCGACACGTTCCTGTCCCCGCTGCTGGTGCTCATCATCGGCGCCTTTGCTCTGATGCTCGTCATCCAGCCGGTTGGCGCATGGCTGACGACTGCCATCTTTAGCGTTTTGACCTTTATCTTCGAGAAGCTGGGCGTCCTGGGCGGCTATATCCTGTCGGCAGGCTTCTTGCCGCTGGTGTCCGTCGGCCTGCATCAGGCGCTCACGCCGATCCACGCTATGCTCAACGATCCCGACGGCGCTACCAAGGGTATCAATTACCTGCTGCCCATCCTTATGATGGCTGGCGGCGGCCAGGTCGGTGCCGGTCTGGCGCTGTACTTTAAGACCAAGAACGCCAAACTCAAGAAGTACGTCGCCGAGTCCATTCCCGTTGGAATCCTGGGTGTGGGCGAGCCTCTGATGTATGCTGTTACGCTGCCGCTCGTTCGCCCGTTTGTGACGGCCTGCCTGGGTGCCGGATTTGGTGGCGCGCTCGCGGCGCTGCTTCACATCGGCACGGTTTCTCAGGGCGTTTCCGGTCTGTTTGGCCTGCTGATCGTCGTTCCTGGCCAGCAGCTCGGCTACGTTGCCGCTATGCTGCTTGCCTATGCCGCCGGCTTTGTCCTGACGTGGTTCTTTGGCGTCGACGAGCAGAAGATCAACGAGTTCTTTGGCGAGTAGTTTGATATCGCGAGCTGTGTTGCTCAGAGCTCGCGGCGCGCGGCAGATTTCTTGATGCTATGGTTGTGCCGGCGGGGCTAACTGCTCCGCCGGCCTTTTTTAAAGGAGCGTTGAAGCGTGAAAACGGGTATTTCGATTTATCTTTCCAGCCCTCTGCAGGATATTGAGCGGACGATTGAGCGTGGTGCTGCGGCGGGTGCGCGCTATGCGTTTACCTCACTGCATATTCCCGAGGATGGGGGAGCGGCGTATGCCGATAAGGTCCGTCATGTGCTGTCGCTGCTTTCCGCCCGCGGCATTGCGCTCATTGCCGATGTGGGGCCGCGCACGTGCGATTTGCTCGGGCTTGAGCGCATCGAGGACCTGCGCGATCTGGGGTTGGAATACCTTCGTTTGGACTATGGCTTTAGCGCCCAGCGGGTCGCGGAGCTGTCCGGTGTATTTCGCATTGTGGTCAATGCATCGACGGTGAGTTCTGATGAAATCGCATCGTGGCGTGAGGCCGGTGCCGATGTGACTCGTTTTGCCGCCTGCCACAATTTTTACCCCAAGCCTTATACCGGCTTAGCTCTGGAGGACATTGCTCGGGTGAATCTTCGTCTTGCGGCGCTTGGATTCGAAATCATGGCTTTTGTGCCGGGTGATGCTAACGTTCGCGGGCCGGTATTCGAGGGGCTGCCGACGGTTGAGGCGCAGCGCGGTCGCGCGTCAAAGGTTGCCCTCAACATGCTTGAGCTCGCACATGGCGCCGATTGCGACATTGTGTTGGTCGGCGACCCCGATCTTTCCGATGCGGGCTGGGCGCAGTTTGCTCAAGTTTCCGCCGGATACGTGGACCTGCAATGCGAGCTTGAGTCCAGTTATGCCTATGTACGTGGGCAGATTCATCACGACCGGCCCGATTCGAGCGTCCTCATCTTTAGGTCTCAGGAGTCGCGCACGACGCATAAGCCGGATTCCGTGCCGACAGATGCCGGAGCCGGCCTGCCGCGAAAGGCGGGGTCGATCGCTGTGAGCAATAGCGGCTATGGGCGCTACGAAGGCGAGCTTGAGATTGCTCGGGTCGATCTTCCCGGTGACGAGCGCATGAACGTTGCGGGCCATATCACGCCCGAGGCAATGGAACTGCTGCCGTTCATCAAACGCGGATTCGGGGTACGGTTCGTTTAGCGTGTGACCCGTGGGCTACAATTGGGCCATCGTGCGAAGGCGCCTCGTGTGGCGTGTGCCTGCGTTGGCCGATCTATATTCGGAGGATTCCCATGACTGTACTGTTTGTTGAATATCCCAAGTGCTCGACCTGTAAGAAGGCTAAGGCATGGCTGGACGAACACGGGGTAGAGTATATCGACCGCGATATCGTTTTGGACAATCCCACGGCTGATGAGCTTGCGACCTGGATTGCTCGTTCGGGGCTGCCGGTGCGGCGCTTCTTTAATTCGTCGGGCATGAAATATCGAGAGCTGGGCCTGAAGGCGCGTCTGGATGCAGGCATGACGGATCGGGAGTGCTACGAGCTGCTGGCGACCGACGGCATGCTGGTCAAGCGTCCGCTGCTGGTGGGCGACGACTTTGCGATTCCCGGCTTTAGGGAAGCGGCTTGGGCCGAGGCGTTGCTGTAGCGGCTGCGGAAAGTGCGACCCGTTTTGAGCGCTCGGGGCGGGACGTGTTTTCCATCGGCGGGCTCGCTCGGCTCAATCCTCGAGCTGTGCCCATTCGTGCGGATCGTAGACCTTTACGTGCTTGTTGGGCTTGCCGCTCCAGTACTCCTCGTCCATAAAGGGCAGATATGCCTGAACGCCGGGGCAGATAAAGGGAATCCGCTGCTGTTGCAGTCGCTCGCGCTGGCGCTGCTCCAGGTGCGCCTCGGATATGACGGTCGGCATACCGGACAGCTCGACGAGGCTTGCCTGGATTCGCTTAAGGTCGGGGAGTCCCGCGTGCCATGACATCCGCATGATCAAAAATGAGGCGCGGCGGTAGTTTGCCTGCATCACCGTGATGGCGGGGCGCAGTGTGGGATGGATCTTGTCCCGTTCGGGCCAAAGGTCAGCAGTGATCTCGAGGCCCAGGGTCTCCCATAGGTAATCAAGCTCTTCGTCCACGGCGCCTCGATATCTACGCGATCATTGATACTTCGATTGTGTTGCCTGGTGCTATCGTTTTCGCGGTAGAATCTGCCAACGGTTGACGGCTACCGCTCGCGGCGTTTTGCCCTTCGTGTACAGCGGTCGGCTTCACAGGTCCTTCACGGGTTGGACTAAAGTAGGCCAATTTGGCTGAATTTTAAAAAAGTCAAAATTGGGGCTTGCGTCACGGCGGTACTTCCCGTATATTTCTTTCTTGCGCAAAGGCACAGCCGAGCGCAGCGATGCAGTCATTGGGATGTCGTCTAATGGCAGGACAGCGGATTCTGGTTCCGTCAATGGGGGTTCGACTCCCTCCATCCCAGCCATTGCATTTGCTACATATGGCCCGTTCGTCTAGCGGTTTAGGACGCCGCCCTCTCAAGGCGGAGATCACCAGTTCGAATCTGGTACGGGCTACCAAAATTGAACGCCCGGGCCTCGTAAGAGACCCGGGTTTTGTGTATTGACCGATATTTAAGGCGCGCGTTGAGTCTGCCGCCCGGACCGAGGAGTTGTCATGGACCTGCCTATCAGCTTGGAAGATATCACGTATGCCGAGAACTATCTGGCGCAGGGCGACCTGGCTACGGCGACGCCGCTGCTGGAGCGTCTGGTTGAGCTCGCCGAGGAGTATATCGACGCTGAGTGCAAGACGGAGGAGAAGCGCCAGTACTTTAGCTTCGATAGTAAGTTTGAGCGTCTGGCCTATCGCCGCGTGGAGAAGGATCCGCGCGAGCTGGTGCAGGTCGAGGTTCCCTTTGACCGCCTGTACTCCGACATGGCGTTTGCCTACATCCGCCAGCAGGATTATGTGAGTGCTCGGAATGCCCTGATGCAGGCCGTGCGTTGGGATCCCATGAACTGCAACTATCGCTTGGACTTGGCCGAGCTGTTCCGTGCGCTCGAGGACAAGCAGGAGTGGGCATCGCTCTCGTTCTCGGTGCTGGAGCGCGCGAGCGACGGTAAGTGCGCCGCACGCGCCTACACCAACTTGGGTCAGTACTTCTTGGAGCCCGAGACCGAGAACATTTCGGCTGCCGTGGGCTGCGCGCGTCTGGCGCTGCGCCTGGCGCCCAATGATGCGCATACGACGCGCCTGCTCAATAAGATCCATACCACCTATCCGGATGCCGCCGATGAGAGCGACGACCACGTGATGGGTGAGCTCGCCCTGCAGGGCGTGCCGACCTCACCTTCGGCCGAGATCGCCATCTGCCTGATCATGTGTGCGACCGACGCTGCGAGCGACGGCGACAAGCAGGAGGCTACGCGCCTGACGGTCCGTGCCCGCGACCTGGTGGGCGAGGAGGCATGCGCGGCGATCATTAAGCTGGTGCGCGAGAGCGATGCCGAGCTTAACGCCGAGCGCAAGGCAAAGCGCGAGGCTGCGGGCTCAAACGCCGACGACGTCAAGGAGGCCGGCGATGCCCAGTAAGCGCGAGCGCAAGCTCATTTCCAAGAATCGCTCGGCGCATCACGAGTACTTTATCGATGAGACGTTTGAGTGCGGCATTGAACTGAGCGGCACCGAGGTCAAGTCGATTCGCGAGCGCGCCTGCCAGATCACCGATACCTTCGCGCTGATCCGCGGCGGGGAGTGCTGGCTCGTCGGCCTGCATATCCACCCTTATAGCCATGGTGGCGTGTGGAATCGCGATCCCGACCGTCGGCGTCGTCTGCTGCTGCACCGCAAGGAGATCGACTTTCTTGACGGCAAACTTCGCAACCGTGGTTATGCGCTGGTTCCGTTGGAGCTCTACTTTAATACCGACGGTCGCGTAAAACTGCTGCTGGGTCTGGGCCGCGGCAAGAAGCTCTACGACAAGCGCGAGGATATGGCCAAGCGTGACGTTCAGCGTGAAATCGATCGCGCGCTTAAGGAGCGTAATCGCTAGGAACGAATTTGCGGGGAGCTGCCCTGCTGTGCCCGTCCCGTCTTCCTAACTTTTTTGACACATTTGCCTCAAAGGCGGCGTCCGTTATGGGCGGCGCCTTTTTTGTGGGTACATACAACCGTGAGGTTCGATCCCGGGTTAGGGGAGTGATTGTTATGGACAAAACTGCGTTCTTTACCATGCCGAGCGGACTGTACGTGGTGAGCGCCGCGGCAGACGGGCTGCGCGCCGGCTGCGTCATCAACACAGCAGTGCAGGTGACGTCCGCGCCGCCACGCATCTCGGTTGCCGTGAACAAGGATAACGTTACGTCTGGCGTTATCGCGTCTGCCAAGGCCTTTGCACTGACGGTGATCGACCAGACGGCTGATATGCTCTACGTTGGCAACTTTGGCTTCCGTACCAGCAGCGACTATGACAAATTTGCCAAGTACGAGACGCGCGAGACCGCACTGGGCATGCCTTATGTTCCCGAGCATGCGGCGGCGCTGTTTAGCTGCCGTTTGATTGACACCGTGGATGTGGGCACGCACCTGCTCTTTATTGGCGAGGTTGAGGATGCCGAGCGCTTGAGCGACGAGACTCCGTTGACCTATGACTACTACCACAAGGTTCTGAAAGGTAAGACGCCGCCCAAGGCTTCTTCGTATCAAGGCTAGAAATGTTTCGAAAGTACTTGCATTATATTATTGAGAACATATACTGATAAATGAAGTACACCAGCAGTCACGTTCGAGAGGAGAACATCATGGCTGAGGAGAAGAAGACGTATAAGTTCGTATGCACCGTTTGCGGTTATGAGGTAGAGGTCGACACGCCCGAACTGCCCGAGGACTACGTGTGCCCGGTCTGTGGCGTCGGTCCCGATCAGTTCGAGCTTGTCGAGGAGTAGCTCGTAGACACACGGCTTGCAGTAACACATAGCTCTGTCCAAGGGCCCCGGTCGAATTCTCGGCCGGGGCCCTTTTGATTTATCTGACGGTTTAAAACGGTCTCACGTGTTACAGATTAAGACGTTATATCTGGACAGTCACGCCATCTCAATTACATTCCCGTTAGCAGCACGATGTCGAGAATCGTCACGATGGCACCGATCCCTACGAGCAGCGCGTTGAGCGGGCGCGAGTTGGCGTATTTGCCCATGACGCGGCGTGAGCTGGTGAGCCGTATGAGCACAAAGACCGTAATCGGCAGCTGAAGCGACAACAATGCCTGACTCCAGATGAGACCTTCAAAAGGATTTGGGACGACCAGACACGCCGCCACTGCGCCGGCGAAACAGGTCGCCACCCCGATCGAGGAATGTCGGTCGTGGATGTCGTATTCCTCGTCGAACATGCCCGCGGTGATGGTTCCCGCCGCCATGCCTGCCGTCACACTACTCGAGAGGCCTGCAAACAGCAGTGCCACCGCAAAGATGGTCGAGCTTGCCGGGCCCAGAATGGGGGAGAGCGTGGCCGCTGCGACGGCGATGTCGTCTACGACAATGCCGTGCGCAAAGAAGGTCGTTGCGGCCAGGATGACCATGGCCGAGTTGATTGCCCAGCCCACGCCCATCGAAAAGAGCGTGTCGAAGAGCTCGTAGCGCAGACGCTCTTCGATAACCTGCTCGCCTTGGCCTTCGAAGTGCATGGATTGGATGACCTCGGAGTGCAGGAAGAGATTGTGTGGCATAACGACCGCGCCTAGGACACTTACGATAATCGCTACCGAGCCAGTGGGCATACTGGGCGTGATCCAGCTTGCGGCGGCTTGCGGCCAGTCGACCTTGACCAGCGCAAGCTCGGCCAAAAACGAGAGTCCTACCACGCCTACGAAGGCGATGATCCAGCGTTCGGCACGCTTGTAGGAGTTCGTCATCAGCATCGCCATCGATACTGCCGCCACGATGACGCAGCCCGCACGCACGGGCAGCCCAAAGAGCATTTGAAGGGCGATTGCGCCGCCCAGGACCTCGGCCATGGCGGTGGCGATGGTCGCGAGATAGGCGCTGCCGAGCACCGCGCGTCCCACGATGCGGGGGAGGTAGCGTGTCGTGGCCTCGGCAAGACAGACGCCCGTGGCGATACCCAGGTGTGCCGCGTTGTGCTGCAGCACAATGAGCATAATCGTGGACAGCGTGACGATCCACAGCAGCGCGTAGCCAAACTGCGAGCCCGCGGCCATATTGGAGGCCCAGTTGCCCGGGTCGATAAAGCCGACGGTCACGAGCAGCCCGGGACCGATATGCCGCGCAATGTCTAGGCCTCCGTGACCACCGGTGCGCGGGGAGCCAAAGTGATGTTTGAGATGGTTGAGCATGGCGCGCTCCTGCGTGCCGTTTGTTTGACGCCACAAAGTATACCCGTTTTAGGCTCGAAAGTTAACAAAGACTAACAAAATTGCCGTATTTGAATAGGATAGTGAAAGGGGGCTGCCGAAATGTCTTGATCTGTAACAACTGGGGATGGAAATTGGGCCTAGGTGTTACAGATCGAGACAGGAAGAAATGGTCCTATGGAAAATCTCGACCTGTAACAGCTGACCGCCAAAGCCGGCCCTTCGTGTTACAGATTGAGATGTTCGGAATTGTCTCTCGAAAACATCTCAATCTGTAACAGTAAGTCGTCGAAATTGGGTCTTCCTGTTACAGATTGAGATGTTTGAAGCGGTGAGCTTACAGGCCGAACTTGGGGCCCTTGTTGTCGCCCTTGAGGTCGGCGGTGTCCACTCGTAGGGCGTGCGTTACGCGATTGTTTCGAAACGGGCGGGAAACACAGCGGGCCGGCGATGCTCCTAGTATGCCTATTCAACTGACTGTCTTATATCTAGGGGAGGATCGCGATGCAGGCAGATTCCGCTCAGCAGCAGGGCCTTTATCGCCCCGAATTCGACCACGATGCATGCGGCATCGGCGCGCTTGCCGATATCAACGGCGAGCGCCATCACCAGATTCTGGACGACGCGCTGTCCATTTTGGTTAACTTGGAGCACCGCGGCGGCACGGGACTCGAGAAGAACACCGGCGACGGTGCCGGCATCCTGTTCCAGGTTCCGCATCACTTTTTTCGAAAAGAGGCCCAAAAGTGCGGCCAGATTCTGCCGACAGAGGGCGACTATGGCGTGGCCATGCTGTTCTTCCCGCAGGACGACAAGGGCGTAGAGGATGCCCGCCGCGTGTTTGAGGAGGGCTGCGCCGAGGCCGGCGTGCCGCTGCTCTTTTGGCGCGAGGTACCGGTCGACCCGCACGACCTGGGCGAGACGGCCCGCGCCTGCATGCCTACTATCTTGCAGGCCTTCCTGCGCCGTCCGGACGACACGCCCGCCGGCGATGCCTTCGAGCGCCGCCTGTACGTGTGCCGCCGTACCATCGAGAAGAAGGCCGACGCTGAGTTCGCTCTGCGTGACAAGATCTTCTACGTGTGCTCCATGAGCTCGCGCACCATCGTGTACAAGGGCATGCTGGTCGCCACGCAGATGCGTCGCTTCTTCATCGACCTCAACGATGCCGCCGTCAAAACGGCTGTGGCGCTCGTCCACTCGCGCTACTCCACCAACACCACGCCCAGCTGGGAGCGTGCGCACCCCAACCGTTTTATCATTCACAACGGCGAGATCAACACCCTTAAGGGCAACGTCAACTGGATTCGCGCCCGCGAGCCCAACCTGTACAGCCCCGTGCTGCAGCACGATCTTGAGCGCGTGATGCCCATCATCAACCGCGAGGGTTCCGACTCCGCGATTCTGGACAACGTTCTCGAGTTTTTGGTTATGAACGGTCGCCCGCTTACGCGTGCCGCATCCATGCTGTTGCCCGAGCCGTGGGACCACAACGACAGCCTGAGCGAGGAACGTCGCGCCTACGACGCCTACCAGTCCATGCTCATGGAGCCCTGGGACGGCCCGGCCGCCATCGCCTTTACCGACGGTCGCACGCTGGGTGCCGCCCTCGACCGCAACGGCCTGCGCCCCGCCCGCTACTACGTGACGCGCGACGGCCGCTTTATGCTGGCGAGCGAGGTGGGCACCATCGAGGTGAGCCCCGAGAACATCCTGACGAGCGGCTGTCTGGGACCGGGCCAGATGCTCGAGGTCGATTTTGCCCGCGGCCGCGTCATCTACAACGACGAGCTGCGCGCCCGTTACGCCAAGGAAAAGCCCTATCGCGACTGGATCGACGAGGAGACGCTGACCGTCGACGCACTCGACAAGCCCGCCGCGCCCGCGCCCGCCGAGGACGCCGAGGTGCCCGCCGCCGTGCGCATGGCCAAGCTCGGGTATCACTGGGATGATGTTGACGAGGTCGTGCGCCCCATGGCCCAGCAGGGCAAGGCGCCGCTCGCCTCAATGGGTATCGATGCGCCGCTGGCCTGCCTGTCCAAGAAGACGCGCTCGTTCTTTGACTACTTCTATCAACTATTCGCTCAGGTCACGAACCCACCCATCGACGCCCTGCGCGAGCATATGGTCACCTCGACCACGCTCTACCTGGGCAACCACGGCAACCTGCTCGAGGACTCCCGTACGGCCTGTCAGCTGGTGCGCCTGGAGCGTCCGCTGCTGAGCGAGGAGGAGTTTGACCGCATCTGCGCCATCGACCGCGTGGGCTTTAAGACTCGCCGCTTCCGTGCCGTCTACCGCCGCGACGCCGGCGAGGGCGCACTGCAGGCTGCGCTCAAGCAGCTTGCCGAGGACGTTGAGGCTGCGGTCCGCGACGGCGTGAACATCGTGGTGCTGAGTGATCGTGCCGCTGCGGGCGAGGTGCCCGTGCCGTCGCTGCTCGCCGTGGGCTGCGTGCACAACCACCTGATCCGCGCCGGCGTGCGCACCTTTGCCGACATCGTGGTGGAGTGCGGCGATGCCGTGTCTCCGCACGACTTTGCGGCACTGGTGGGCTACTCCGCGAGCGGCATCTATCCGTACAACGCACATGTGTGCATCCGCGATCTGGCGGCACGCGGCGACCTGGACATGACGGCCGAGCAGGGCATCGCCAATTACAACAAGGCTGCGACCGCCGGCATCGTCTCCATCATGTCCAAGATGGGCATCTCCACGGTGCAGAGCTATCATTCCGCGCAAATCTTCGAGGCCGTGGGCTTTACGCCGGAGTTCGTCAACGCGTATTTCGCCGGCACGGTGAGCCGTGTGGGCGGTATGGGTGTCGAGGACGTCGAGCGCGAGCAGAATGAGCGCTATGATGCCGCGCTTGCCATCCTTAAGAGCCCGGCTCCCGATCAGCTGCCCACACTGGGCCTGACCAAGTGGCGCCCGTTCGGTGGTGAGGATCACCTGATCGACCCTCAGGCCGTCTACCTGCTGCAGACCGCCTGCCGTGAGGACAGCTACGACACCTTTAAGGAGTACAGCGCCCGCCTGCACCGCACCGGTCGTGCCGTGCGCCTACGCGACCTGCTCGACTTTAATGCCAGCGGCCGCACGCCGATTTCGCTCGACGAGGTGGAGCCCGCGCTCAACATCGTCCGCCGCTTTAACACCGGCGCCATGTCGTACGGTTCCATCAGCAAAGAGGCACACGAGTGCATGGCCATTGCCATGAACCGCCTGCACGGCCGCTCCAACTCGGGCGAGGGTGGCGAGGATCCGCGTCGCGAGACCCCGCTGGCCAACGGCGACTCCAAGAACTCCGCGATCAAGCAGGTGGCAAGTGCGCGCTTTGGCGTGACGAGCCGCTACCTGTGCAGTGCCTTCGAGATTCAAATTAAGATGGCCCAGGGCGCCAAGCCCGGAGAGGGCGGCCACCTGCCCGGCAAGAAGGTCTATCCCTGGATCGCCGAGGTCCGTCAGTCCACGCCCGGCATCGGCCTGATCTCGCCTCCGCCGCACCACGACATCTACTCCATCGAGGACCTGGCAGAGCTGATCTTTGACCTTAAGAACGCCAACCCCGGCGCGCGCGTGTCGGTCAAGCTGGTCAGCGAGGCCGGCGTCGGTACCATCGCCACCGGTGTGGCCAAGGGTGCTGCCGACAAGATCTTGATCAGCGGCCACAATGGCGGCTCGGGTGCCGCTGCGCGCGACTCTATCTGGCATGCGGGTCTGCCGCTGGAGCTTGGCCTTGCCGAGGCCCAGCAGACGCTGCTGCAAAACGGCCTGCGCTCGCGCGTGGTGCTCGAGGCCGACGGCAAACTCATGGACGGCACCGATGTCGCCGTCGCCTGCTTGCTGGGTGCCGAGGAGTTTGGTTTTGCGACCATGCCGCTCATCTCGATGGGCTGCCTCATGCAGCGCGACTGCCAGCAGGATACCTGCCCGGCCGGCATCGCCACGCAAAACTGCCGCCTGCGTCGTGGCTTCCGCGGCAAGCCCGAGCACGTCGAGCACTTTATGCTCTTTGTTGCCGAGCAGCTGCGCGAGGTCATGGCGAGCCTGGGCTTCCGCACCGTCGACGAGATGGTCGGCCATCCCGAGTGCCTGCGCCAGATCGAGGTCCCGGGCAACCGCAAGGCCAACCTGCTCGATCTGTCGCCCGTGCTGGCGAGCGCGACCTGCGAGTTCGGTGCCCACATTCCGGGTGCCGACGGTCGTCACTTCCTGCCGCAGATGGCTGCCGACAGTGAGCTCGACAAGACGCTCGACTCCACGCTGTTTGTGCCCTACACGGCCGATGCTCGTGCGCACCTGCGTCCGATTCGCTTCCGCGCCGATATCGCAAACGTCAACCGCTGCGTTGGCACCATTCTGGGCAACGCGGTGACCAAGGCGCATCCCGAGGGCCTGCCCGCCGGCTCCATCACCATCGATTGCGATGGATCGGCTGGTCAGAGCTTTGGCGCGTTCCTGCCGCGCGGCATTACGCTCAACGTGTGCGGTGACGCCAATGACTACTTTGGCAAGGGCCTTTCGGGCGGCGAGGTGTCGGTGCGCCCCAACCCGCATGCGACCTTCAAGTTCGACGAGAACATCATCGTGGGCAACGTTGCGTTCTTTGGCGCTACGAGCGGCCGCGGCTTCATTAACGGTCTGGCCGGCCAGCGCTTTGGCGTGCGCAACTCCGGTGCTACTGTGGTGGTCGAGGGCTGCGGCAACCACGGCTGCGAGTACATGACGGGCGGCCTGGCGCTCATCCTGGGCGAGGTCGGGCAGAACTTCGCCGCCGGCATGACAGGTGGCGTGGCCTATGTCTTTGACCAGTACGGCACGCTCGATGCCCGTGTGAACCACGAGAGCGTTGAGCTCAAGGCCCCGACGGCCGGCGAGCTGGCGCAGATTCGCGCGCTCATCCAGGAGCACGTGGACGCGACGCAGAGTCCGCGCGGCATCAAGCTGCTCTACAGCTTTGAGACGATGAGCAAGCATTTTGTGAAGGTCATTCCGACCGAGTACGAGCGCGTGCTGGCGATTGTCGCCGCGGGCGAGGCTGCCGGGAAGACGCATGCTCAGGCCGAGGAGCTGGCGTTTGACATCGTGACCGGTCGCGCGAGTGCCGCGGATGTTGCTCGCTTCGATGCTGCGGGCGATGCTGCGGGCGCTGCGTCCGTGGCTGCCAGCTCTGTTGCTTCGACCAAGAAGGAGGCGTAAGTGCCATGGGTAAGCCCGGTGCTTTTCTTGATATCGATCGCGTGACCCACGAGCTTCGCCCCGTGGAGGAGCGCAGCCATGATTTCGATCCGCTGTACGTGGAGTTCGACGACGATGCGCGTCGCGCCCAAGCGAGCCGCTGCATGATGTGCGGTGTGGCGTTTTGTCAGATGGGCGCGAGCTTTGGCAAGGCGCGTCCGAGTGGCTGCCCACTGCACAATCTGATTCCCGAGTGGAACGAGCTAGTGTATCGCGGCCGCTGGAACGAGGCTGCCGAGCGTCTGTCACTCACCTCGCCCATGCCCGAGTTCACGAGCCGCGTGTGCCCGGCGCTGTGCGAGGCCGCGTGCAACCTGGGTTCGGTCGACGGCCAGCCCACGACGATTCACGATAACGAGCGCGCGATTAGCGACCATGAGTGGGCCAACGGCGGTCCGCGACGCTTTGAGCCGGCGGGGGAGGATGCGCCCACGGTCGCCGTGGTTGGTTCTGGACCGGCTGGTCTGGTGGCTGCATGGGAGCTTGCGCGTCGCGGCGCCCGTGTGACGGTGTTTGAGCGCGATGACCGCCCGGGCGGTCTGCTCATGTATGGCATTCCCAACATGAAGCTCGAGAAGTCCGTGGTCGAGCGTCGCGTGGCGCTCATGCGTGAGTTGGGCATTGTGTTTGAGCTGAGCGCCGATGTGACGGACCCTGCGGTGGCAGCCAAGCTCGATGGCTTTGACGCTGTCGTGGTGGCTGCTGGTGCCCGTGCCCCGCGCGGGCTTTCGGCTGCGAACATCGAAGTGCCCGGCGTGGTGTATGCCGTGGACTACCTGACGGCTTCGACCGTCTCGCTGCTCGATGGTGGCGAGCTCGCGGTGGACGCTCGCGGTCTGGACGTCGTGGTCATTGGCGGCGGCGATACCGGCAACGACTGCGTGGGTACCGCCGTGCGCCAGGGTGCGCGCAGTGTGCGCCAGTTTGAGTTTTTGCCGGCCGCGCCCGATAAGCGCGCGGCGAGCAACCCCTGGCCGCAGTGGCCCAACGTTAAGAAGACCGACTACGGCCAGCAGGAGGCTATCGCTGCGATGGGTGGCGAGATGCGTGCCTGGGGCGTGGATACGCTCGAGGTGCTGCTGGACAAGAAGGGTGCGGCTGCGGGCCTGCGCGTGGTCGATCTGGATTGGTCGGCGGGAAAGCCCGAGCACATCGCGGGCTCCGAGCACGAGGTGCCGGCGCAGCTGGTGCTCATCGCCTGCGGCTTTACGGGTCCGGAGCACAGCGTGTTCGAAGCTGTCGGCGTGCCTGTTGCCACGGCCGGGCGACCTCTGCCCGTAATGGCTGCCGAGGGTTCGCATCGTGCAGCTCGCGTGGATGGCGTTGCTGCGGATGCCGCGCCGGTGTTTGTTGCCGGCGACGCCCGCAACGGCAGCTCGCTCGTGGTGAACGCCATGGCCGACGCCCTGGCCTGTGCTGCCGAAGTTGCAGACGCGCTGGAGCTGTAAGGTAGTCGCCCACAATCGAATCAACAAGGGCTGTCCCCAACTGCCGGCACAAAAGGAACGTCCCTAAGTGCCGGCAGTTGGGGACGTTCCTTTTCTGTCGGCATTCGGGGACACTCCTTGCGGATTTGCGAGCGATTTGCTCGTTTGTCGACGTACGGGTGTTCATTTGTCGACTTTTTGGGCTGTGGTCACCTGTTGTTTCTGTGGTGGCTGCGGGCATCTGGCTCAAAAGGTCGGGTTGGCTGTCTATGTCTACCTGCGGTTTCTTTGCGGTGCGCTCATTCGGTCAAGCTTTTCGTCAAGTGTTTGGTCAGCATCTGGTTTGCAGCCGGAGGCCTATTTTGCCCGCGCTTGCCTCGGTTGCTCGCCCTCCTCGTAAGCTCAAATTGAGGTCCATCAGTTTGAGGAGGATGCCATGACTGACCAAGTTTTTGACCGAGCAGAGCTGGCCGAAGCCGTCGGCAACGATATTGCCGACATGGCTCACTTTTGGATGCTGCGGAAGTTCCAGTTTTTGGAGTCGGCGCGCGAACAGTTCGAGATCATTGTCGATCCGTGGCTCAGCTATTGCACCGAACCTTCTCAAAACGAAATCATGGCCTACAACATGGCGTTTACCGATTGGCTGCTGTTTGAGCGCCCCTATCGCCATGGCGAGACGCTGCTCGAGCTATATGTGGATGAGCCGCCAGCATCGATTTTGCCAGCCTCGCTCAAGCGGCTCGAGCAGGTGCGCGACACGCAGTACTTCTCTCGCTTTGGCATTTTGGATAAGGATCCTGCGTCCGGCATGGTCGCGCTGAAGGACACACGCACCGACCATCGCTTTGATGTCTACAATCCCCATATCGTGCAAAAGGAGCATTGGAATGACGGCGCGATCGCGGTGCGCATCGCGTGCGTTGACGATGTCTGGCTTGCGGTGGGACAGCTCTACCTATATGACATCGCGCGCCTGAACGACACGGCGGTCGACGGGCCGGGTGCGGTGCATCCCGAGGATCTGCAGGACGGCTTTGACACCTCGTGCATCAGCTTCTTCTTGCGTCTGGTCCGCGACATCATGGGCGCCCAGGGGCGGTACGTAAAGTCCCTCAACATCTACGAGCAAGAGTGGGAGTAGGGGATGGGCAGCTGTCGCCTGCCTTGCCCTCTGTCTTTATGTCTCGATCAGTAACGTTTAGGGACAAAAAACCGGTCTACCTGTTACAGATCGAGACGAATGCTTGGGCGCCGCTGGTTTGTCTAAATCTGTAACGTTTAGGGGCCTGGAGAACGTCTAACTGTTACAGATCGAGACGTTTGGCACCTGGCTGGGGGAATGTCTCAATCTGTAACATCTACAGGCTGAAAGTCGACCTTACTGTTACAGATTGAGACAAAGGTTGGACGCACGACTGAAAATCTCGATCTGTAACAACTAGAGGCTCAAAGACTGTCTTCCTGTTACAGATCAAGACATTTGTCAGCGGAGGCAACGGTGACGATGGTCCATTTGTCTGACGTGGTGGTGATGGAAGTGTCTAATACCGTTTTCAAACACAAGCATACGACTCGCAACACGTTGGCACGGAACAGGATGCTCGCGCGGCTCACGGAGGCGACCGAGCAAGGTGCACTGCTCGCAACGCATGACAATGCCGAGCTCATGTGGCTGCGACGCCATGTTGGAACCGACGATATCGCGGAACCCGAGTCGTATCTGTTCTGTTTTCAACATGATTGGGATACGTTGACACCGGCGGAGCGAGCGCTGCGTACCATCAAAGGGCTTGCGAAGTTTCATCCAGATTGGGTGTTTTGGGGTTATGACGCGGCACTTTTGTGGGGTTTGGAGGTGCCGAATGATCTGCTCGGGCCGCGTTTTCTTGTTAAGACGGGTTGTTCAGTGACGTTGAGCAGCGGGTGCAGGTTGTTGCGTCCACAGGTGGCGGGCACGCTCGAGCGTGTTGATGGCGTGCGGGTGACGTCGTTTTGGCGCACGGTGGAGGATTGCTTGCTGCGTGCGCCGTTCTCCTACGGGTTGGCGATTGCCGATTCTGCACTGCGGGCGAAAAGTGTATCACGTGGGGATTTGTGCGAGCGCCTCCGCGCCGATTGCGAGGGCAGGCGAGGGTATCGCAGGGCACAGGTGATCGCGTCGTATGCGGACGGGCTGTCCGAAAACGGCGGCGAGTCGCGGTTCCGAGCGTTCTTTATTGCGTACGGCTTTCCGGTTCCGGAGCTGCAGGTGGAGTTTCGCGACCCGCTCGATCCGAGCCAGGTGTTTCGGGTTGATTATTTCTGGAAGCTCGAGGACGGGACATGTGTCATCGGCGAGCTCGACGGGAAGGGAAAGTATACCCTGCAGGATGGTGGGGATCGGGAGTCGATCGACCCATTCGTGGCAGAACGTCAGCGAGAGTCTCATCTGACGATGCTCGGGCACAAGGTGCTTCGGTTTACGTTTGATGAACTCAAGAACCCGGGGAAACTGGCTGAAAAGATGAGACTGGCGGGAATTCAACAGCGGGCCGATCTGGCTGAGGAATGGAGACGCCAGTGGTATGGGTGCTAAGGGGTGCAACTGACGCGAATGTGGTTGTTCCTGCCGAGTTTGTCTCGATCTGTAACATCTAGTGGCCCAAAATCCGGGTTTACTGTTGCAGATCGAGACGTCCGGCACGCACGGCTGGGACATCGCCGCGCTGGCCTCTCTATCCTCGCATCCTCCCTTTTCTCCGTTAACCGATACATCGGCTGCATCTCCGTCGCCTTGGGCGATAATGGACAAATGTTCAAGTTAATCGTGAGGGAGGAGCTCGATATGGCGTCTGCCGATCGTTCCACGTTGTTTATCAATGCGACCGTCCTGGATGGTTCGGAACATATGGAGTCGCAACCCGATATGGCCGTGACTGTTGAGCGCGGCGTCATCACCTGGATGGGGCCGAGTGCTGTGGCGCAGGCGCCCGCGGGTGCCGAGGTCATCGACCTGGGTGGTGCGTATCTCATGCCCGGTCTCATCAATATGCACGTGCACCTGTGCGGCTCGGGCAAACCGGTCTCGGCCGGCGATGCGGGAGCGCTGATGAAGAAGCTCGACAATCCCGTGGGCCGCGCCATCGTTCGCCACATCCTCAAAGGCAGCGCCCAGCAGCAGCTGGCAAGCGGCGTGACTACGGTGCGCGGTGCGGGTGACCCGCTGTTTGCCGACATCGCCGTGCGCGATGCTATCGATGCCGGCAAGTATCAGGGTCCGCGTCTGGTAGCGCCGGGAACGGGCGTTACAGTGCCGGGTGGCCACGGCGCGGGGCTGTTCGCGCAGGTCGCCAATACGCCCGACGAGGCGGCAGAACAGGTGCGCGACTTGTACGCGCGTGGTGCCGACGTCATCAAGTTGTTCGTGACGGGTGGCGTGTTCGACGCGACCGAAGTTGGCGAGCCGGGCGTGCTGCGCATGCCGATCGATGTTGCCGCGGCGGCGTGCAAGGCGGCGCACGAGGTGGGCCTGCCGGTTATGGCTCATGTCGAGAGCACCGAGGGCGTGAAGGCCGCGCTTGAGGCCGGGGTCGACACGATCGAGCACGGTGCCCCGATGACGCCCGAGATCCTGGAGCTGTATCGCGGCGCCGCGGGCACACAGCTCGAGGGACGCGCGCCGAGCGTGACCTGCACGATCAGCCCGGCGCTGCCGTTTGTATTGCTCGACCCGGAAAAGACCCATTCGACCGATACACAAAAGAAGAACGGCGACATCGTGTGCTCGGGCATCATCGAGAGCGCCCGTGCCGCGCTGGAAGCTGGCGTTAAGGTGGGCCTTGGCACGGACTCGAGCTGCCCGTTCGTGACGCAGTACGACATGTGGCGTGAGGTGGCCTATTTTGCCAAGTACGTGGGTGTGAGTAACGCCTTCGCGCTGCATACGGCCACGCAGGTCAATGCCGAGCTGCTGGGGCTGGGCGGCGAGACCGGCACAATCGAGTGCGGCAAGGCCGCCGATATCCTGGTGACGCGCAAGAACCCGCTCGATGACCTGTGCGAACTGCGTGAGCCGGCGTACGTGATGTGCCGTGGTGATCTGGTGCGCAAACTCAAGGTGAAGCGTATTCCCGAGGTGGACGCCGAGCTCGACACGATTATGGCCATGCCGTCCGAGGCACTGGCCGAGGAGCTCGCCCGCGACGGCGTGGCATAGGTGTGACAAAGGGGCAGCTCCGTTGCCGCATGCAAAAAGCCGAGGTCTCAACACGAGGCCTCGGCTTTTTTATCGAACAAATACTTAAGATTTGGGACAAACAAACCTGATTAATTTGTCCCGCGTGCGGGCGCTAGGAGCGCGTTTCCATCTTGGCGTGGCACTTGGGGCAGGTGACGCGGATTTTGCCCTTGCCCTTGGGGACGGAGAGCATCTGGCCGCAGTTGGGGCACTTGAGGTATGCCGTGGTCTTGCGACCCTTCCACATCTTCTTGGCCGTGCGCTTGGCGCGCTCAAAGTCTTCCTTGCTCGTTCCGGCTGCACGCGAGGCGCCTGTCGCTGAGGTGCCGCCGCCCAAACTGGCGACGAACTTGCCTAGGCCGGGGACGTTTGCGGTCACGGCGACAAAGGCCGCGTTCTCCTTGCGGCGCGCGTCGATGTTTTTGGACAGGCCGCGCAGCACGCCGAGCACGATCACAGCGATGGCGATCCAGCTGAGCCACTGGATGCGGGCCATCGATCCGATCATCGCGATGACGATGCCGGCAAAACCCATCACGATGGTGAGCTCGTCAGCACCATTGCGACCCTTCATAAAGTCATTCATGCAAATTGCCTTTCGTTCGATATGCTGCACGCCTTTATACCCGATTTAGAGCAAGGGGGACAGGTTAATCTGCGCCAATGTGGCGCAGACGTACCCGTCCCTGATGCACCATGATGGTGTAATGCAACCTGTCCCCTTTGCATCAGTTACTTGGCGAGCTTGTCGACGACGCGTTCGATCTCGGCGAGCTTAGCGGCTTTGAGGTCTTCGTCGCCCGATTCGATTGCCGAAGTCACGCAGCCCTCAATATGCGCCTTGAGCACGTCGGCGTTAATGCGCGCGAGGAGCGCCTGTGTGGCCATGAGCTGCGTGGAGATATCGACGCAATAGCGGTCCTCCTCGACCATCCGCAGGATGCCATCAATCTGGCCGCGCGCCGTCTTGAGCATGCGGGTCACCGATTTATGGTCTGCCATCATGGCGGGTCCTCGTTTCTGGTCGGGGGGGTACGTGCGGGTCGTTACGCGGCGGTCACCGAAAGGGCGTGGAACTTCTCGCCGGCGCCCTCGACGGCGGCAGCGAGCTGCTCGGCGGTCACGGTGTCGGCGCACTCCACCTGTACGGTCTGAGTCTCGTGGTCGGCGTCGGCGTCGGTCACGCTTGCCACGTTGAGCAGTGCCGTCTCGACAGTGGCGTCGCAGTGGCCGCACATAAGGCCGGAAGTCTTAATTTTGTAACGCATGGATATTCCTCTCTGTTGTGTCGGCTTTCCCAGGCACCCGACCTTGACCTTCAAGCCGTCGCTCGCGTACCAAAGTACGCGTCGCTCCTCTTTCAGGTCAATCTCGGGCACCCGGAAAACCCGTTCTAAATGGACGTAATAGTGATCCTATTTTGCCACTTTGGGCTTAAAGGATTTCAGGCGCAGCGCGTTGCTTACGACACATACGCTCGACAGGCTCATGGCCGCGGCGCCAAACATCGGCGAGAGCTGCCACCCGGTGAGCGGGAAGAACACGCCCGCGGCGAGCGGAATGCCGATACCGTTGTAGAACAGTGCCCAGAACAGGTCCTGCTTGATGTTGCGGATCGTGGCGCGCGAAAGCTCGATGGCGCGGGCGACGTCCATGAGGTCGCTGCGCATGAGTACCACGTCGGCGCCCTCCTTGGCGATGTCGGCGCCGGTGCCGATGGCAAGGCCCACGTCGGCGCGCACCAGGGCGGGGGAGTCATTGATACCGTCGCCCACCATGGCCACCATGCTGCTCGCGTCCTGCAGTTCGCGCACGTGGCGTTCCTTGTCGGCGGGGAGGACGTCGGCAATGACCTGTTCGCTGCTCAGCCCCACGCGGCGGGCGATGGCCTCGGCCGTCACGCGGTTGTCGCCGGTGAGCATGCGCACGTCGACGCCGAGCTTGCGGAGCGCGGCGATGGCCTCGGCACTCGTTTCTTTGACCTCGTCCGCCACGGCGATGGTACCAACGAGCTCGCCGTTCTTGGCAAAGAACAGCGGCGTCTTGCCCTCGGCAGCGAACTGCTCGGCAAGACCGGCGGGCACGGTAACGCCCAACTCGTCCATCAGGCGCATATTGCCGGCGGCGATGGCGTTTTGCCCCTCGCGTGCCGTAACGCCGCGACCGGGCGCAGCGGTAAAGTCCTCAACCGCGCGAGCGACAATGCCGCGTGTCTCGCACTCGGCCATAATCGACTCTGCCAGCGGGTGCTCGCTCTGGCGTTCCAGCGCAGCGGCAAGCTTCAGCAGCGCCTTCTCACTCGCCGCGGGTGACCCGTCAGCGCGCGTGGCTACCACGATATCGGTCACGGCAGGCTTGCCGCGGGTGACCGTGCCCGTCTTATCGAGCGCCACGGTGCCCACGCTGCGCAGGTTCTCCAGCGCCTCGGCGCTCTTGAACAGAATGCCCATCTCGGCGCCCTTGCCGGTGCCCACCATAATGGCGACAGGCGTGGCCAGGCCCAGTGCACACGGACAGCTGATCACCAGCACGGCCACGGCGGAGGTGAGCGCTTCGTTCACGCTGCCGGTCAGTGCCATCCACGCCGCAAAGGTCGCGGCCGAGATCACAAACATCACGGGCACGAACACGCCGGCGACCTTATCGGCCATACGGGCGATGGGCGCCTTGGTGGCGTTGGCGTCCTCAACGAGCTTGATGATTTTGGCGAGCGACGTGTCGGCGCCCACACGCGTGGCGCGGAAGGTAAACGAGCCCGTGCGGTTGACGGTGGCGGCGTTGACGGTGTCGCCGGCGGTCTTCTCCACGGGGATGGACTCGCCGGTGAGCGCGCTCTCGTCCACGGCCGAGCTGCCCTCGAGCACCACGCCGTCGACGGGGATGGACTCGCCGGGGCGCACGCGCAGGACCTGGCCGGGAAGGATGCTGTCGACGTCGACGGTGGTTTCGGTGCCGTCATCGGCAACGACGGTCGCGGTCTTGGGTGCCAAGTCGATGAGCGCCTCGATGGCGCCGCCGGTTTTGGATTTGCTGCGTGCCTCGAGGTATTTGCCCACGGTGACGAGCGACAGGATCGTGCCCGCACTCTCAAAATACAGGTTGTCCATGCCCGTCATCATGGCCTCGTGGACCTGACCCGCGGCCAGCTGGTCGGCCATGATGAACATGGCGTAGAGCGACCAGGCGATGGACGCGGTGGCGCCAACGGCGATAAGGGCATCCATGGTTGGCGCGCCGTGCGCGAGCGATTTAAACCCGTTGATAAAGTATGCGTCGTTGACGTAGACGATGGGGATGAGCAGGACGAGCTCGGTGAGGGCGAGCGTCATGCTGTGGGTATGGTCGGTGAAAATGCCGGGCAGAGGCCAGCCGAGCATGTGCCCCATGCCTATGTAGAACAGCGGGATAAGGAAGATGATCGAGATGATGAGGCGGGTGCGCATGGCGGAGGCAGTGGCCTCTAGCTTTTTGGTGGGCGACTCCATATGGGCGGCGCCGGTCCTGGCTTGTGCGCTGCCGCTTGGGCCGGCGTCGCCCGCGTCGACGGGCGAGGCCGAGTACCCTGCGCGATCGACAGCGGTGCAGATATCGTCGGGGGCGACCTGTGCGGGGTCGTAGTCGACCAACATGGAGCCGGCGAGCAGATTGACCGCGACGCTCTGGACGCCGCCGAGCTTGCTTACGGCGCGGTCCACATGCGCCTGGCAGGCGGCGCAGGTCATGCCGCCCACATCGAACTTATCTTGAGCCATGGCTTCTCCTTTCTGTGACGTAGTGTCATGAATGTTAACCTAGAGATACTATACACCCATACCCCCTGGGGGTGTCCACTGGAGATTGAAATGTATGACATTCTGGTATTGGTCGAGGTGATAGCCAGGTCGGCGGACCGTAGCCGGTCTAATGTCTCAATCTGTAACAACTAGACCCGTTTTTGTCGAGTAACTGTTACAGATCGAGACATTGCATCGAGCCACAGCTTAACGTCTCAATCTGTAACACCTAAGGACCGTTTTTTCTGATAGATGTTACAGATCGAGACAGATCGCCCGCGGCCAACTCAAATGTCTTGATCTGTAACATCAAGAGAGGTTTTTGACCCCTTACTGTTACAGATTGAGATGTTGTCTCGCGGGGCTGGGGTTTGTCTCGTTCTGTAACATCTAGACCTGTATCTGCCGAGCTAATGTTACAGATTGAGACAATTGCCGGGGAGGGGCCCCGCCGCGGCAAGGCGCCCGCTGCCTAGATGCAGAATCCGGGAATCACGCAGGTTCGCTTGTTTGGCTTTTCCGCAGGCGTTGCGTACGTAAAGACGTCGCCGTCGTGCCCCACGCGGTTCATATAGAGCGTGCCTTCGCTCTCCGATGTGTCGGGGCTCACCGTGCGCTCCCACCAACAGGTGTCCTTGCCCTTCCACTGGCGGACCATCGTCTCGTTCGTGGAATACGGGCTTACCTTGAGCTCGCGGAAGAGCTGATACTCCTTGCCCTCGCCGTTGTAGATATCTGCCAGGTAGTGAAAGTCCTCGGTAAATGACTCGGGTGGCTGATTGCCGCAGAGCTCGACCATGGCGGGCAGCCAAAGGGTTGCGGGCAACTCGCTCAGACACGATGCACTGTTGGCGGCGCCGACGTTGTTCGAGATCTTCTTGACCGGACTGATAACCGATTGCAGTTCCTTGGGAAGCAGCTTAATGCCGTCCTCATCGAGCCATGTGCGTAGCTCGCAGTCTTTCCAGCCACCGTTGAGCGGGTGCTCTGAGGCATCGCGCTCGGCAATACCTGCGTCAAAGATAAATGACAGACCGGCCTTGCCGTTGGTATCCGCCAGGTCGTCGTGAAGAATGCCCACGAGTTGCGCCCCGACCTCCAGCCCGTTGGTGAGCGTAACGCGCTTGGCACTCGGGTAGGGAATATGGCCGTCGTCGTCGAGCAGATGATAGCGCTTGGCAATCTTGCGAGCTTCGGCGTTGCTCTTCGCCGTCTTGATCTTGAGCGAAATCTCCTGCAGCTGATCCCAGGTGTAGTCGTCAAGTGAGCTGCGGATGCCGTCGAGGTAGTCGGGAATGCCAAAGCCATGAGTGGCGGCGCCGATGACGCCGAGTCCCGCGACGGCAGCGGCAACGCCGCCGATGATAAAGCGCCGGCGGGTCATGGTGTCGCGTTGAGCCTGCTCCAGGATTTCTTGTGCGCGTTCAGCGGCGACGTCGACTGTAAGATGGGTGCCGGCATCGATATCGACCGCGGTCTCGTTGCCCATGCCTTCGCTGTCTTTGGATTCGGCGGTGGGGAGGTAGGACGAGAGCACCTCGAGCATCTGCTGCTCGGTGGGACGATCGCACTGCTCGACTGAGATGCCTTTCATAATGATCTGGACGAGCGCTTCGTCGTCATTGCATCGCGGCTCGAGCGGCGCTGGCTTGGTCTTGGTCTTTATGAGGTAGAACGAGCCGGTTGCCGCGGCACCCGTCGACTCGACATCGAACGGCTTGCGACCGCTGTAGAGCTGGTACAGAATGCTCGATAGCGCATAGACGTCGATGGCGGGCGAGCGGCGAAGGGCCGCGATGCCTTCGATATCCTGCGTGAGCATCTCGGGCGCGGCGTATGCGGGCGTGGCAAAGCGCCAGATGTCGGCGCGCCGGGTGATCGTGTCGTCGCCGAGGGCCATGGTCGCGGAGCCCATGTCGATGAGACAGGGGTCAAAGGAGCAATCGGCGATCTGTTGCTCGAGCGTTCGACTGGTGGTGCAGAACATGATATTGGAGGGCGACAGGTCGCGATGGACGACCGGGTTAACGAGCCCTTGGGTCATCAGGAGTGCGCGAAGCACGGCGTTTCCAACGGCAGCCACCATCTGGGTGGTCAGCCCGCCCGAGGCGTCGTGCGGAAGCAGGGGCAGCGCCTGCTTGAGCGAGGTGCCCTCGACCCACTCCATGAGGATGAGCGGGTCATCCTCGCACGATCCGTAGCCATAGACGCGCGGAAATCCGCGCAGGTGCGAGACGGTACACAGATGACGGTACTCCTCGAACAGCGCGGCGGTGTTGGCCAGGTGCGCAGCTGCTTGCTCGGCGGAGCGATCGGGCATCTGGTCGGAAAGGATGGCGTTGTCCTTGAGCAGCTTGACGGCAAAGACCTCGCCGCTCGTGTTGGTCGCGCGCAGTACCTGTCCGATATTGCCGTCGCTGCGATAGGGCGTTTGGAGGATAAGCGTCATGAAACGGCGCTTGGCATCGTCTTCCGCGCTCGGATTGACCGCCACGGCGGTGTCGAATGTGTCGAGACGGATGAGTTTGCTGCCACGAACGGGATCCATAGTGTTCACAACGTTCCTTTGTTTATAGGGGTTGGCCGTATGCTCATACTAAAAGTACGGACATCGATAGAACCTATGATAGACGGCTCTGATGAAAAGTGAATGTTCATTGTCGCAATTATTGCGTGCAGCACGACGCAAACGGCGGAAAGGCGGAGGACGATTGGTCGCCGTCCGCCTTTCCGCGCTAGTCCACAATGACAAGGAATGTCGTGTAGAGGCCCAGATGGAGCCTGTCGCTGTTTTCGATTTCCACCGGGGGATAGACTTTGCCGGGCTCTCGTTGGTCGCGGGGCGGCTCAATCACAATATCGCCGTCGCCCGCGCCCGATTCGAGCACTGTGCCGTTGGTCGACCCAAGGCCCTGGGCGTACCAGTGCCCGCCCTCGAGCCAAATGCGGAGATGCTCGCGCGATGCATCAGCGCCTACATCGGTGATGCTGGGCGAGGTTTTGGGCAAGGACCCAATTACCGTGCCGCGCGGATCGCGTGTGAGGGGATGGATTTGCATGTCGGCGCAGTTGTCGGCATGGGTTCTGAGCAGACCGAGGTTGGGGGCGACAGTGCGCGGCTGCTCCAGGCTGCTCATAAAGCCACGTCCGACGGTAGTTTCGGTGGTGCCAAAGTGCCCGCCTGTCTTGCTGTCGCAAAAGCGCTCGACGGTGGCCACGCCTTGGATGGGGTCAGCGAGCGCCCCCGTTGCCACAAAGAGCATAAGGTAAAGCGTGCCCTTCTCGCGCACGGTATTGCCGTCAAAGTTGTCGATGTGATTGAGGGCATTTGCATATAGGCGGCTGTCCAGCTTGTAGCTGGCGAGAGCTGACATCATTTCGTTGGCTGCCGGACCACGATAGTGCTCGGCGATTGCCTGATAGGCGGACTCGCCGCCGCCGAGCTTGCTGCAGATTGCCGCGGAAATGTTGAGCGTGGTGACGGTAAAGTCGCTGTAGATGGCGGGTGCGTACTGGTCGGGCTCGCGATGGACGATGTAACGGGTGAGATACGAGCGGTTGGAAGAGCATTTCTCGAGCAAGGTGCTGCCGAGATAGGAGTTTCCATTGATAAGCATTCGGGCGATTTCGAGATGCTTAAGACCGCCGAACGAGCGAATATCGTTATAGAGGACCGAGCAAGGCGTCTCTGCTGCCACGGATACCTCCTTTGATTGCTTCCTAGCCAATATGGCGATAGGAATTAATGCCCCCCCGGTGGGCCACGTATTAAAGGGCTGCGCAATATATGGCGTAACCAAAGCAACATTATAGACCACATGTTCGAAATTGCAGGAAGACTGAGAGATTTGGTTTGGACTGGACGGAAATTCCCCTCTGTCTTGATCTGTAACAATTGGGACCGATTTTGCTGCGTAACTGTTACAGATTGAGACGTTTGTGGGCCGTGTCGACCGTTTGTCTCGATCTGTAACACGTAGAGGAAGATTTGCCCTGTAGATGTTACTGATTGAGACAATCGGCCCAGACTCGCCCGTCCGCCTCGTCATCTGTGGTTTACGTGGGGGCATGCGAAGCACGGGTATACTAACCGCGGCGAATCTGCTCCATCGCTTAGAGCTGCTGCGTCTGGACGGCGCGTGATAGGGCTGCCAAAGCGATCGCCAGCGTGCTGAGCAACGTCCTCTCTGTGCGCACCTATTTTTGTATGTATTAGCGCACTACCAAGCACGCCCGCGCGGCCGCATGCCGTGCCCATTGCGCGTGCAGATAAGGAACAACAACATATGCGTAATTCTGTATCCGACGTCACCGACGCCGAGATTCTGGACGAGGCCCGCGAGGCCATGAGCCAGGCTGCCTTCGATGCTGCCGACGAGGCCAATGCAGCCGAGGCCGTCGAGTCCGCTACCGAGAGCCTGCCCGCCTTTGACGAGCTGGGACTTTCGGACGAGATGCTCCGTGCTATTGAGAACCTGGGCTATACGGCGCCCACGCCTGTTCAGGCCGGTTCGATTCCCGTGGTGCTCGAGGGTCGCGACTTGCTTGCCGCCGCTCAGACCGGCACCGGCAAGACGGCCGCCTTCTTGCTGCCGACCATGAACAATCTGGAGCACATCGCTCCTCCCAAACCCGTGCGCGAGCGCGGCGGCCGCAACCGCCGTCGCGGTGCTAAAAAGCCCGAGGGCAACGGCCGCGGCCCCGTGATGCTCGTCATCACCCCCACGCGCGAGCTCGCACAGCAGATCGACGAGGTCGCGAGCAAGATCGCCGACGTCACCGGCCATGTCGCCGTGACCGTCGTGGGCGGCGTGAGCTACAAGCCGCAGACCGCTGCCCTCAAGTACGGCTGCGACATCCTGGTCGCCACGCCGGGCCGTCTGGTCGATCTGATCGAGCAGGGCGCCTGCCACCTGGACGAGGTTAAGGTCCTGGTGCTCGACGAGGCCGACCGCATGCTCGACATGGGCTTTTTGCCCGCCGTCCGCCGCATTGTGCGCGAGACGCCGGCCGAGCGCCAGACGCTGCTGTTCTCGGCGACCCTCGACGAGGAGGCCGTGGGCGAGATCACCGACCTGGTGAGCGATCCGGCCCGCGTGGAGATCGCGCCCGCCACGTCGACCGCCGACACCGTCGACCAGTTTGTGTTCCCGGTGTCCATCGAGGCCAAGAACAACCTGCTGCCCGAGTTCCTCAAGAAGGAGGGCCCGGAGCGCACCATCGTCTTTATGCGCACCAAGCACCGCGCCGACAGCTGTTGCCGTCGTCTGGAGCGTAAAGGCATCAAGGCTGCCGCGATTCACGGCAACCGTAGCCAGGCCCAGCGCGAGCGCGCGCTTTCTGCCTTCCGCGACGGTACCGTCGACGTGCTGGTGGCAACCGACGTGCTTGCCCGCGGCATCGACATCAGCGACGTGCGCTACGTCGTGAACTTTGACGTGCCGGCAGAGCCGACCGACTACATCCACCGCATTGGCCGCACGGGCCGCGCCGGCGAGCTGGGCTGGGCTATTACGTTTGTGACCGAGCAGGACGTCGATGAGTTCTACGAGATTGAGAAGCTCATGGACAAGACCGCCGACATCTACGAGGCCGGCGACCTGCATGTGGGTCCCAACCCGCCCGCGGTTGACCCCGAGCGCGACCCTGCCGCCTTTAAGGTGAAGAAGAAGACCAAGCGCGGCAAGTCCAAGAGCAAGAAGAAGCTTGAGCAGGCGCGTCGCGACGGCAAGCGCAACGGCGACGATTACGGCGATGTGGCCGGTCGTTCCAACCGTGGTCGCGACGAGCGTCGCGGCGACGGCGAGCGTCCGAGCCGTCCCAAGCGCGGCGGCAAGACCCGCGTGCGCGAGGGCGTTCAGGCTCGTGTGGACGAGGCTGTGGAGAGTGTGGCTCGCGAGGTGGCTTCCGAGGAGCGCGGGGGTGCTGCTGCCGTCGAGCAGACCCCGCGCGGCAACCGTGCCGAGCGCCGTGCCAAGCAGTTCCAGGGCGAAGCGCACCGCCGTCGTCGTGAGGACGAGGACCGTGGCGGTCGTCGCCGTGTTGAGCGTGAGGACGAGGGCCGTGGTTCGCGCGGCGGCAAGCGCGGTGCGGGCGACCGCCGTCGTTCCGGTCGTGATGACGAGCGCGGTGGCCGTGACGAGCGTCGCGGCGGCGAGGGTCGCGGTGAGCATGGCACCCGCAGCGGTGAGTCCCGTGGCGGCAAGCGCTTTGAAGAGCGCGGTGGCCGCGGCGGCGAGCGTCGCGAGGGCGCTCGCGGCAATGGTGGGCGCAGCGGCGCTGGGCGTTCCGGTGAGTCGCGCGATCGTCGCGATCCGCGTGCCAGCCGCGATCGTCGCGATGACTGGCGCAACTACGACGATACCCGCGAGGAGCGTCGCGGCGGCTACCGTGGTGGTCGCGGCGGCAACCAGGCCGGTTCCCGTGGCGGCCGCGCCGGCGGTCGCGATAACCGTGGCAGCTATGGCAACAGCCGTGGCGGCAAGCGCGGCGGCAACTCCCGTCGTCCCGGCGACGGCGGCGGCAAGCGCAAATAACATACGCATCGCACGCTAGCGTGAGACAAGCTAAGGGCCCCGAGCAACTACGCTCGGGGCCCTTTTTGGTGCAAAGGGGTCAGAGCAAGGAGTGTCCCTGGGTGCCGGCAGAAAAGGAACGTCCCTAAGTGCCGCATAGCTACCGTTTATCGGAGAATAAATACCGTTCACCGGTCATAATGATTATTCTGCTTTGGGCTTGTCTACAATAGCTTTCGTAAAAAGAAATGCGGAAGGTTACCGAGTCCCTCGGACGTGGGCCTAACCAAAGTCTTTGAACGGATGTGTCTCTATGGATGCATTCGCTTGATTTTGGTTGGGCTATATTTATGAAGGGACATGCCGCCATGGGTTTCTTTTCTCGCCTGATGGGCGGTTCGGATGAGCAGAAGACTGCAGCTTCCGAGTTCGAAATCCTCGCTCCCGTTTCCGGCGAGCTTGTTCATCTAGAAAATACCAATGACCCTGCTTTTAGCAGCCGCGCGGTGGGCGATGGCGTTGCCGTGGTTCCCCAAGAGGGAGCGGTGTGCGCTCCTGTTTCCGGCACCGTCGCGGCGTTGTTTCCGACTGAGCACGCGCTGGGCATCATGTCCGACGACAGCTCTGCTCAGGTGATGCTGCATATCGGAATCGACACTGTTAAACTTGAGGGCAAGGGCTTCCATGCGCTCGTTGCTCAGGGTGACCATGTCGACGCGGGCCAGCCCCTCGTCGAGGTCGATTTCGACGCGGTTCGCGCCGCTGGCTTCGACCCCACGGTCTTCGTTATCGTGTGCGAGCGCTCGGAGAACTCGACTCTTCGTGAGCGTGCTTCCGGCCCTGTTGCTGTTAAAGAGCCTGTCGTCTGGCTTTCCGAGTAAATTCTTGTGGTGGGTACCGTGGTTATCAAGCGAGTTTTCAACAATAACGTCGCAATGGTCACTTCGGACGATGGCTCCGAGCTCATCGTCATCGGCCGAGGCCTCTGCTTTGGCCGCCATGCCGGTGATATCATCGACGAGGCGTCGGTCGAAAAGACCTATGCGCTGCAGGAGGGTACCTCCCAGGATTCTCGTACGATTGACCGCTTGGCACATCTTTTGGAGTCCATCCCCACCGTTAACCTCGTGATTTCCGAGGACATTGTTCAGATGCTTCGTCGAGAGCTCAATGTTGATATCAATGACAAGATTCTCATTGCTCTCGCAGATCATATTAGCCTCGCCCTTGATCGCGAGCGCAAGGGCATTCCGTGCGAGAACCCGTTGCTGCTCGAGATCCAGCAGTTCTATCGCAAGGAGTATGCGCTTGCGGGCCGTGCCCTTCAGATTATCAAGGATTACCTGGGCATCGAGATGAGCGAGGAGGAGCAGGGCTTCATCACCTTGCATATCGTCAACGCTACCATGCCGCAGCGCTCTGACCGTCTGATCGTTTCGGTCCAGCTTGTTCGCGACGTGCTCGCGATTGTTTCCGAGCACTATGCCACGACCCTTGACGTCGCCTCGTTACCGTACGAGCGTTTCGTTCGCCATCTGCAGTTTTTTGCGCAGCGAGCGCTCGATCCCGCGGCGGGGCAGGTCAATGGCGACGCGCTGCTCCGTATCGATGAAACGGTGTATCCGAGGGCGTTCTCGTGCGCGGAGTCAATTGCCGACCGCTTAGCGTCTACCTATAACGTTGTCGTTACCAATGCCGAGAAGAGTTATCTCGCATATCACATTGTTAACCTGCTTGGAGAATCTGGTCTCTAGGCATAACGTGTCCGCACATCGATTGATATAAGACAAGGCTCATGGTCTTGTCCAGGGCACACCTGTCTTAATTTGCGGAAAAGAAAGGGGAGTATCGCTATGACCGCAAAAAAGAAGTTCAATTTCAAAGCGCCGTTGGAGGTGTTCGCGAAGTCGATCGTTCAGCCGATGATGTATCTCTCGGTTGCCGGCATCCTGCTCATCGTGGGCATCATTCTGACCAACAAGACCATCTGCGCCGTGGTCCCCGTGCTGGGCTCCGGCCCGTTCCAGCTTGTGGGCACCGTTGTCTATCAGTCGCTGATGTTTATCATCAACAACCTCTCGATTCTGTTCTGCGTGGGCATCGCCGGCGCCATGGCAAAGAAGAACAAGGGCCATGCTTCGCTTATCGCCCTGATGTCGTTCTTCCTGTTCCTTCAGGCCAATAACATCGTGCTCAACGCCACCGGTTCTCTTGCCGAAACGAGCGGCATGCTCGGCCTTACCGGAACCGGCCAGAGCACCGTTATGGGCATCCAGGTGCTCGATACCGGCGTGTTTGGTGGCATCATTCTTGGTTGCATCACCGGTGCCGTGTTCAACAAGTACTCGAACAAGCAGTTCCCCATTGCCCTTTCGATGTTCTCGGGCGTTCGCTTTCCGTTCCTGATCATGATCATCATTTCCTGGATCATGGGCGCTGGCTTCTGCATCGTTTGGCCTCCGGTTCAGGGTGCCATCTCCTCCGTTGCCGGCATCATTAATGAGTCGGGCAACATCGGTCTGTTTATCTACGGCATGCTCAACAAGCTGCTCGTTCCCACCGGTCTGCACCACCTCATCTACACCCCGTTCCAGTTCTCCGATGTGGGTGGCACCCTTACGCTGGGCGATCAGGTTATCGCCGGCGCCTATCCCATCCGTGTCGCCGAGATGGCAATGACGGGCCAGCCCTTCTCCGATAGCACGTATTTCAACAGCTACGCCTTCAACAACCTGTGGCCCTACATCGGCATCGGTCTCGCCTTTATCTTCACCGCCTACAAGCAGAACAAGGACAAGACCAGGGCTGTCATCATCCCGCTGATCATCACCGCCGTGCTTTCCTGCGTGACCGAGCCCATGGACTTCCTCTTTGTCTTTGCTGCCCCTGTGCTCTTTGTCGTCCACTCGATTCTTTCCGGCGTCTTCCTGGTTCTTCTTAAGGTTCTCTCCGTGCCCGCTTCGACTGCAGGCGGCATCATCAACATCGTTGTTTCCAACCTGGTCCTTGGTGTCGATAAGACCAACTGGCCGGTCATGCTGGTGCTTGGAGTTCTCAACGCCGCTCTGTACTTCTTCCTCTTCACCTTCCTTATTAAGAAGCTCAACCTCCACACGCCTGGTCGCGAGGAGGAGTCCGAGCTCGCCGAGTCCGTCGCCGAGGGCGAGGCCGCCGCGTCTGTCGCGGTGAAGCAGGGCGCTGTTGCCGCGGCTCCCGCAGAGGGCGTCGATGCGGGCATTGCCGATCTGGTCGCAGGTCTTGGCGGCAAGGACAACATCGAGGAGCTCGAGAACTGCTTTACGCGTCTCCGCGTGAACGTTAAGAACCCGGATCTCATCGATGAGAACCTCATCAACCACGTGCCCAACAGCGGCATCAACCGCAACGGCAATAATATCCAGATCATCTTTGGCATGAAGGTCGCCGAGATGCGCGACAAGGTCGAAAACGCAATTGAGAAGGAGCAGTAAACAATGATCATTACTCTGTGTGGTGGCGGATCCACCTTTACCCCCGGCATCGTCAAGTCCATCGCTCTGCGCAAGGACGAGCTCGACGTTGACGAGATTCGTCTGTACGACATCAACGAGGAGCGCCAGCGCAAGATTGGCGTGCTCGTGGACTGGATTTTGCACGAGGACCTTGGCCTGGACATCAAGCTCACGGTGACCACCGACAAAAAGACGGCTTTTAACGACGCGAGCTTCGTGTTTGCCCAGATGCGCGTGGGCGGCTATGCCATGCGCGAGCAGGACGAGAAGATTCCGCTGCGTCACGGCTGCGTGGGCCAGGAGACCTGCGGCTGCGGCGGCCTTGCCTACGGCATGCGTACCATCTTCCCCATGGTCGAGCTGATTGACGACGTTGAGAAGTACGCCAAGAAGGACTACTGGATTCTCAACTACTCCAACCCTGCCGCCATCGTCTCCGAGGGCTGCCGCGTCCTGCGCCCCAACGCTCGCATCATCAACATCTGCGACATGCCGATTGCGATCATCGACGTGGTTTGCGCCGCGCTCGATATCGACAAGAAGGACGTCGAGTACGACTACTTTGGCCTCAACCACTTTGGTTGGTTCACCTCGATCCGCCACAAGGGCGAGGAGGTGCTCCCGCAGCTGCGCGAGTACATCAAGGAGCACGAGATTCTGCTGCCCGATTCTTACCTCAAGGGCATGAGCTCGCTGATGTCCAAGAAGCCCGAGGAGGCCACCGACGAGCATCCCGAGCAGAACCGCCACACCAAGGGCAGCTGGTACTACGTCTGGAAGGGCGAGTACGAGATCATGGAGTGCTTCCCGGAGTACCTGCCCAACACGTATCTGAACTACTACCTGCAGCAGAAGGAGTTCGTCGAGCATTCCAACCCCGAGCGCACCCGTGCAAACGAGGTCGAGGAGACGCGCGAGAAGAACCTCTTTGATGGCATCGACCATTACGAGAAGACGGGCGAGATCGACGAGAGCACGTTCTATGCGGGCAGCCACGGCGACTGGATTGCCGATCTGGCCATCGCTCTGAAGAACGATACCAAGCAGCGCTTCCTGGTCATTTGCGAGAACAAGGGCGCTATCCCCAACATGCCCTACGACGCCATGGTCGAGCTGCCTGCCTACATTGGCAAGAACGGCCCCGAGGTCATCAGCCGCGACAACATCCCGCTGTTCCAGCAGGGTCTTATGATGCAGCAGCTGAACTCCGAGAAGCTCATCGTCGAGGCTACGATCGAGGGTTCGTACGAGAAGGCGCTCAAGGCCTTTACGCTCAACAAGACCGTGCCTTCGATGAAGGTCGCCAAGGAGGTTCTCGACGACATGATCGAGGCCAACAAGGGTTACTGGCCCGAGCTTCGCTAAAGACAGAAGGTCTCTGGCACAAAAGAGCCGCTGACCGTAAAACTTGATCAATGCCCTGTTCGCGTGTTTGCGCGGACGGGGCATTGCCGTTTTGCGCAAAGGGTTGATATGGGGGTGGGCAGCGCCGTCGCATCGAGATTGCCCGAGCCCTGCTGTGCCCAGGCGACGCGGTGATTCTGGACGAGCCCTTTACCGGTCTAGATACCGCTGCGCGCGACGCATGCGCCGAGGTCATGCTCGACTTGCTCGACGGTCGCATCCTGTTGCTTGCCACGCACGATGCCGTCGACGCTCAGGCCCTCAATATCTCGGATATCATCACGCTCTAAATACTTACTCAGCAACAAAATGATCCGTTTTTTCTCCGTCCCCATGGGGTCGGGTATGGTATTCTATCTGCGGGGTAATACTTTGGAATACCAAGTAATACCAACGCCGTAGAAACAAACTCCAGATGCGGGCCAATCGGGTTGCCTTCACAACCCGTCGCCCAGCCGCGTGGCCCGCATCTATCCGCACCACCGTCGTTTCAAAAAGGAAGCGCCATGGCAGAACACATGACCCCGGTTGTCGCGAAGGTCTTGCCCGAGGAAAAGGCGGCCTTCGCGGCGGCAACCCAGCTCGTGGGCACCACGCCGTCCAACGCCATTCGCATGTTTATCGCTGCGTTCAATCGCTGCGGCACCTTCCCGTTCGACATCTCGCCCAACGGGGCTTTTGGCACTGCGCCCGATTCTCATCAACAATGACTGTCCCAAACTGCCGGCACTTGGGGACGTTCCTTTTCTGCCGGCAGTTAAGGAACGTCCCTAAGTGCCGGGTTTTGAGGAGGTTGGCATGCTCAATGCGATGATTTGGGCGCTTGCCTGTTTTGGCGTTGTCGCGGCAGATATTGCCCTGAGTGTGGTTTTGTTCTCCGCTCTGGGCGTCGCATCGGTGTTCATGGGCTTTTCGATTGACGACCTCGATATTCAATTGCTTCAGGCTGCCGCGCAGACGGCGTCGTTTTTGATGGCGCTGCTGTGGTGGCGTTATCTGTGGCCGCGCTCGTTTATGGCGCGCTGGCAGGGCGAGCGCCCGCTTGGCGGGGGAGCAGGCAAAGCATGGAGGCGCATTGCCTGCGTTATCGTGATCGGCTTGGCACTGCAGGTGGTCGTTGGCTACGTGACCGACGCCGTGCTGTCGCTGTTACCGGAGGCCGCGGCCGACTACAGCGAACTTGTCGAGGAGACGGGCATGGGTGACACGAGCTATCCGGCCGTCCTGACCACGGTGCTCGGCGCTCCGTTTTGCGAGGAGCTGCTGGTGCGCGGTATCATTTTTGAGTTTTCGCTCCGATCGTTTAATCCGCAGTGCCGCCCACTTTGGAAGCGCCGGCGTCGTGCGGGTGCGCAGGACGGCGCTATGGTGCCCTGGGCGGCCCCGAGCACGTGGGGTATCGCCGCGGCGGTCGTGCTGCAGGCGGCGATCTTCGGTTTTATGCACCTGAACTGGGTGCAGGGCTGCTATGCGGGCGCTGCCGGCCTCATTTTTGGCTCGGTGCTCGTGACGACCGGAAAGCTCCGCTACACGATCCTGCTGCATTTTGCCTTTAACGCCGGGTCGTATCTCATGACGTTGCTCTGGTTTGTGAACACGCCGTTCGACGTGATAATCACGGTCGCGATCGCCGGCGTGATCCTGGTGGAGGCAATGCACTCGCTGCGCCAAGCGTGCCAGCAGAGCACTGCGACCACATCTACCGCATTCCTGCACTAATTGCGGCGTCCGCCTCCGTTGGCGCCCTGACGCCCCTGAGCTGCACGGTTGCGGCCGGCGGTGTTCTGCGCACGCGACATGCCGCCGTGCCCCTTGCTGCCCTTGGGGCCCTTGCCGGCGCCACCGTGGGCCTTGCCGCCCTTCTTGCCGGTGCCGTGTCCGCCGCTAGCAGACGTCTCGCCCGGGCGCGGCGGCACGGGACGGATTAGGCAATGCTTGGTGTAGCCGATCAGGTCACGACGCCCGGCCTTTTCCAGCGCCTCGCGCACCAGCTTGTAGTTCTCGGGCTTGCGATACTGGATGAGTGCGCGTTGCATGGCCTTCTCGTGCGGGTCGCGCGCCACATAGATTGGCCCCATGGTGCGCGGGTCAACGCCGGTGTAGTACATGCACGTCGACATGGTGGACGGCGTGGGGTAGAAGTCCTGCACCTGCTCGGGCATATAGCCCATGTCGCGCACAGCCTCGGCAAGGGCCACGGCTTCCTTCATGGTTGAACCGGGGTGGCTCGAGATCAGGTACGGCACCACATACTGCTTGAGTCCGTATTCGCGGTTCAGGCGTTCAAATTTACGGCAGAACGCATCGTAGACGGCGCGGCTCGGCTTGCCCATCACACTCAGCACCGCATCGCTCACGTGCTCGGGCGCTACACGCAGCTGGCCCGAGACGTGATGTTCCAGCAGCTCGCGCAAAAACTCGTCCGAGGTGTCGGCCATGGTGTAGTCAAAGCGGATGCCGCTGCGGACGAAGACCTTCTTGACGCCGGGAAGCTGGCGCAGGTCGCGCAGCAGCTGCGTGTAGCCGCTCTCGTCGACCACCATGTTCTTGCATACGCTCGGCCACAGACAGCGCTTGTTCTTGCACACGCCGTGCTTGAGCTGTTTGTCGCAGGCAGGACGGCTAAAGTTGGCCGTCGGTCCGCCCACGTCGTTGATGTAGCCCTTAAACTCGGGGTCGCGCGTGAGCAGCTCGGCCTCGCGCATGATCGAATCGTGGCTGCGCATCTGCAGCACGCGGCCCTGGTGGAAGGTGAGCGCGCAAAACGAGCACTCGCCAAAGCAGCCGCGGTTAGAGCTGATGGAAAACTTGATCTCGGCAAAGGCAGGCACGCCGCCTGCCGCGTCGTAGTCGGGATGCCAATCGCGTGCGTAGGGGAGCTCTGCCACCTCGTCCATCTCGTCAGTGGTGAGCGTCGCCGAAGGCGGGTTCTGCACCACATAGACGCTGTTGGGGTAGGGCTCTACCAGGCGATGTCCGGTGATGGGGTCCATATTCTGCTGCTGCACGTTAAAGCTGCGCGCGTAGTTGAGCTTGTCGGCGGTAAGGTCGTCCCAGCTGGGCAGCAGGTCGTAGTCGTAGACCTCGTCGAGCGAGCTGGTGCGGTAGACGGTGCCATTGATATAGGTAATCTGGTCGACGGGCAGTCCTGCGTCGAGCGCGTCGGCGATCTCGACGATCGCGTGCTCGCCCATGCCGTAGATGAGGATGTCGGCGCCCGAGTCGAGCAGTACCGAGCGCTTGAGCTTGTCCTGCCAGTAGTCGTAGTGGGCCAGGCGGCGCAGACTCGCCTCGATGCCGCCGATGATGATGGGGGCGTCCTTGAACGTCTGGCGGATGAGGTTGCCGTAGACCGTAACGGCACGGTTGGGGCGGTGACCCTCCTCGCCACCGGGGGTATAGGCGTCGGTGTGGCGGCGGTGCTTGGTCACCGAATAGTGGTTGACCATGGAGTCCATGTTGCCGGCACTGACGAGAAAGCCCAGGCGCGGCTCGCCGAGCACGGTGATGCTGGCGGGATCGGTCCAGTCGGGCTGGCAGATGATGCCCACCTTGTAGCCATGCGCGTCGAGTACGCGGCTGATGATGGCCATACCAAAGCTGGGGTGGTCCACGTAGGCGTCGCCGCAGATGTAGACAAAGTCGCACTGGTCCCAGCCACGTGCATCCATGTCGGCGCGACTGACGGGTAGGAACTTATCGCGGCCCGGACGCCAGGGGCGTGAGGGCGCTGCCTGGGTGTGCGCGGCCCGGGTGGCGGGGGCGGCCGTGACCTGCGCCTTACCGCCGCGCTTTTGCTGCTGGCCCTGTTTGCCCTGCTGACTGCGCTGGTTATTCTGAGCGTGCTGAGGCTTTTTTGCCACGATCCCTCCCGGTGTTTGTATGCTGCACGTAATTGTAACCAGTCTTTTTGGGACGGGGCTAAAAAGACTGGTGGAGTACATGAGCTGGCGGATCGGCGCGTCGATGCGGGTGTCGGCGCCTCTCCCGCCGTATGTTTCCAGACTGTGTATCTGCGCGTTGGGGGCCCGTCTCGCTCGCACGCCATGTTGTCAATGGGTTACAGTATGAACGGCGGCAATGTCTCCGCCAACGCACGAGAGGGTCGTCAACAAGGAGGATGCACGACGATGCAGCGTGCCAAACAGATATCGGAGTCCATCGAGCTGGGCATCATCTTGGCGCTTGCCGGTGGCTTTATGGATGTGTATTCGTACATTGGGCGCGACCATGTTTTCGCCAACGCGCAGACGGGCAACATCCTGCTGGTGGGCGTGAGCATCTCAGAGGGCAATTGGGCACTTGCGGGGCGCTACTTCTTCCCTGTGGTTTCGTTTGCCGTGGGCATTATGCTTGCCGACCTGGTACACGAGCGTTTTGGCAGCGTGATCCATTGGCGTCAGGTGACGGTGTTCTTTGAAGCCGTCATCTTGCTGGGCGTGAGCTTTATCCCCGGTGGCGATTTCAACCTGCTCGCCAACTGCCTTACCTCGTTTGCCTGCGGTATGCAGGTCGAGAGTTTCCGCAAGATTCATGGACACGGCATCGCCACGACCATGTGTATCGGCAACTTGCGCAACGCGCTGCAAAACGTGGACGATTACATCATCACCCACAAGCGCGGCTTTTTGGAAAACGGCCTGCTGTACTTTGGCGTGATCTTTACCTTTGTGTTTGGCGCCGTGCTGGGCAACTGGTGTATTGAGCGCATGGGGCTGCACGCCATTGCGGTGGCGAGCGTGCTGCTGTTTATCGCGTTTGCCATCATGTTTATCGACCGTGAACGCGACTTGCACTTTCGCTGGAAGGTTGCGGCCGAGGCTTGGAAAGAGGGCTGTCGAAAGTAACCGAATGCGGCAGAGGGGTTGTCCCTTTGCCGCAGTTTTTTCATTTCCTGTTGAAACGCTTTAACACTTTTGACGTTCTCACGCGTTTTTTGTTTCAAAAGCGTTAGGATGGAACTTACAGCGCGGGACGTAATGGGTGCCCCGCACACGATGGGGAGGCTATCAATGGCTAATCGTTTCGTTCTCAACACCATTTCTTATCATGGTTCCGGCGCCATCAAGGAGATCCCCGGCGAGCTCCAGCGTCGCGGCTACAAGAAGATCTTCGTCTGCTCCGACCCCGATCTGGTCAAGTTTGGCGTTACCGCTAAGGTGACCGACGAGCTCGACGCTGCCGGCATCACTTGGAGCCTTTACTCCGAGATCAAGCCCAACCCCACTATCCAGAACGTCAAGGACGGCGTCGAGGCTTTCAAGGCCGCCGAGGCTGATGCTATCGTGACCATCGGTGGCGGCTCCTCCATGGATACCGCCAAGGCCATCGGCATCATCATCAACAACCCCGAGTTCGCCGATGTCCGCAGCCTCGAGGGCGTTGCTCCGACTAAGAACCACGCCGTGTTCACCATCGCCGTGCCGACGACCGCCGGTACTGCCGCCGAGGTGACCATCAACTACGTTATCACCGACCCCGAGAAGGTCCGCAAGTTCGTGTGCGTCGACACCAACGACGCCCCCGAGGTCGCCGTCGTCGACCCCGACATGATGGCTTCCATGCCCGCCGGCCTGACCGCTTCTACCGGCATGGATGCTCTGACCCACGCCATCGAGGGCTACACCACCAAGGGCGCTTGGGAGCTCTCCGACATGTTCCACTTTGAGGCTATTAAGCTGATTAGCGAGAACCTGCGCGACTCTGTCGCTGAGGCCAAGTCCGGTCAGCCCGGCTCCGGCCGCGAGGGCATGGCCCTTGGCCAGTATGTCGCCGGCATGGGCTTCTCCAATGTTGGCCTGGGCATCGACCACGCCATGGCTCACACCCTGTCCGCTCACTACGACACCCCGCACGGCGTCGCTTGCGCCATGCTGCTGCCGATCGCCATGGAGTTCAACAAGCCGGTTTGCGCCGAGCGCCTGGCCAAGGTTGCCGTCGCCATGGGCGTTGACACCACGGGCATGAGCACCGACGAGGCCGCTGACGCTGCCATCGCCGCCGTCAAGCAGCTCTCTGCCGACGTGAACATCCCACACGTCTGCGAGGCCATGAAGGCCGACGAGATCGAGGTCCTGGCCAAGGACGCTATGGCCGACGCCTGCTTCCCGGGCAACCCGCGCGAGGCGACGCTCGACGACGTCATCGAGCTCTTCAAGAAGATCTGCCCGGCTGCCTAACTTGGTTCGGCGGGCCCCCGCCCGTTAGCCCCACAATCGTCCTCGGACATGTCGGAAGCCCCCGCTGCGCACTTCGTGCGGCGGGGGCTTCCTCCGTCCTGCGGAAAGATTGTGGGGCTAACGGGCGGGGCCCGCCGGCTCGTTATCGTGGCGGGCGCTGCTCTGAGAAGCTCGATGGGTTGTCTCGTTAGGTAAATAATTGTGCGTGGTGGTATCGTTGCTGTGGGTTTAATTCGATGTGAAAGGGTGACTTTGGTGTCCAAGATGGATTCTACGCTCTCCTATATTACTGACCAGCTTAAGACGCTGACTTCTATTGCCTCGCCTACGGGCTATACCCGTGCGGCGACTGATTATCTAATGGAAACGTTGCGCGATATGGGCTTTGGCCCTGAGCGTTCCAATAAGGGCAACGTGCTGGTCGAGCTTGGCGGCGAGGGTGAGCCGCTGGTGTTGGCCAGCCATGTCGACACCCTGGGCGCCATGGTGCGCTCCATTAAGGACAATGGTCGCCTGCGTCCCACGACGCTCGGCGGGCATCAGTGGTCTACGGCCGATGGCGAGAACTGCACCGTTTATACGCGTGATGGCAACGTCTACACGGGTGTGGTTCTTAACACCGAGCCTTCGGCGCATGTGGCCGATGAACCGGTCAAGACCGTCGAGAAGAACATGGAGATCTTGCTCGACGAGAATGTCGACAGCAAAGACGACGTGCTCGAGCTGGGTATTCAGACCGGTGACATCATCGCTATGGATCCTCGCACGACGGTGACGGAGAGTGGCTACATCAAGAGCCGCTTCCTAGATGACAAGCTATCCGCGTCGATTCTGCTGGGTCTGGCCCGCGCCGTTGCTGACGGCGAGGTGACCCTTTCGCGCAAGGTTTCGCTGCTCTTTACGGTGTACGAGGAGGTCGGCCACGGCGGTGCCTTTGTGCCGGCTGACACGCGCGAGATGATCAGCGTGGACATGGGCTGCGTGGGCGACGACCTGGGCTGCACCGAGCGCATGGTTTCGATTTGCGCCAAGGATTCGGGTGGCCCCTACAACTACGATCTGGTTACCACGCTGTCCAATATCGCGCGCGAGCTGGAGCTCGATTACGCCATCGACGTGTACCCGCACTACGGCTCCGACGTCGAGGCTACGCTTTCGGCTGGTTACGACATCCGCCACGGCCTGATCGGTCCCGGCGTGTACGCGAGCCACAACTACGAGCGCAGCCACATCGACGGCGTGCGCAATACCTACGAGCTCGTTCGCGCCTACGTTCAGCGCTAAGGGAGCAGCTTGCGACTCGGCTGACCAATCGCTAAGGCCCGATTTCTCGGGCCTTTTTTCGCTTTGGGTCGTTTAGTATTATGATGTCTGTAATCTATTAACTAAACGTGTAAATTACTTAACGAGGTGATGCGGTGTATGGATACGTCTGAGTACTTGTCTATGGGTGATGCTGCCCGCCTGTTGGGCGTTACGAAAGCCCGCATATCTCAACTTGCCGCATCGGGAACGCTCGCGTGCGATATTGTGGGCGGCCGGAAGATGATCGAGTACAATTCTGCGATCGCCTATCAAAAGGTCCGCAAACGAGGGCGCCGTCCTGCAGCCGATGTGGGACGCAAGTTTACGCTGATGTCGGCCGACCATGAGGTCGCGCATGTCTCATTTGATCCGACGCGCGAGTTTCCCTTCGAAATCGCCGAGGTCCTCGATGCGCAACGAATGCCGTTTGGCACATGCTCGAGCTCTTCTCCAACGGTGAATAAGCGGGAGCTCAACGCGTGGTGGGGGCATCGGTCGGTACCCGATGTTCGCCCCGGGCTTATCTTGCGCTACCGAGAGTTAGGGATCGTCAACGGCACTGAGGTGCCGGTTCAGTGCCTGGGCCTCTCGCTTTCGGATTGCTATTGGCTGCGGCCGACCGATTGCGACGGGCTCGAATGGCGAAACATCAATTACTTTGAGAACGAATTTGAGCGATCGGCGCCCGAGGGGCGTTCGGGTTGGCTGGAAGGCATCGGTCTTAAAAATCCCGACAACACATCCGAGGGCGAGCTTCCTAAATCGTGGATGATTCGCAACGGTGTTCGCGTCCTGGTCAAGGGGTGCGGCATGGACGATCAACGTCCCTTTAACGAGGCGGTTGCAACGGCTCTACATCGTCGCTTGCTGTCAGAGGGTGAGTTTGTTCCCTATGCGGTTGAGCGGATGTTCGATGGCCCTGTGTGTTTGTGCGACGACTTTCTTGACGGCCGCGAGGAATATGTTCCGGCTGTTTACGTTAAGAACGCTCTTGGCGGTCAGCGAGGAAACTCGACGTACGACCGGTACTGCCGCTTCCTTGGTAAGCATGGAGCAGACGAGGCTGCCGTGAGAAGGTCTATGTCGCAGATGATCATTTGCGATGCCCTTTTGGCCAACAGCGATCGCCATTGGCGAAACTTTGGCATCATCCGCAATGTCGACACCCTGGAGATAAAACCTGCACCGCTGTTCGATAGCGGCAACTGTCTGTGGTATAACGTGCCAACTGCCGTGCTCTCATCTGGGGAGTTTGGGTTTTCCGCTAAGCCGTTTGGGCCCGACCCTTTCGTCCAGCTGGCGCTTGCGGACTCGCTCGATTGGTTCGATTCATCGCGGCTCAACGGATTTGTTGATGAGGCAATCGAGATTCTTTCGCAGAGCAAATGGGCCACGGCGGAGGGTCGACTCGAGGCCATCCGCCGCGGCCTCGAGCGTCGCGTAATCGAGGTTGGTGCCGCTGTTGAGGCACTTCGACACGTGCGGCGATAAACCAGCGGCTACTTAAGTGCGCCGGTTACGGTACCACCGCCCAGGACGATGTCGCCGCGATAGACTACAACGGCCTGGCCGGGGGCGATGGCTCGCTGTGGCTCGTCAAAAGTTAGCAGCATTTGCCCGCCTTCGTCGCGCGTAAGTGTCGCTGCCTGGTCTTTCTGACGGTAGCGGTACTTGGCACCTACACGAATGCCGCCGGCATTGAGCTCTGCCTCCATGCGGTCGGCAGGGGCGCTCCAGATCCACTCATCGGCAGTTAGCGCCGAGGCGGTTAGGTCCTCGGCTTCGCCCAGATGCACGGTGTTGCTGGCGGCGTCGACGCCCGTTACATACACCGGATGCGCCATCGCGACACCCAGGCCTTTGCGCTGGCCGATGGTGTAGCGCAGCGCGCCGTTATGGCGTCCGACCACGCTGCCGTCGCGCCACACAATGTCGCCCGGTGCAGCGGCATGTCCGCAGCGGCGCTCGATATAGCCCGCGTAGTCGCCGTCCGGGATAAAGCAGATGTCCTCGCTCTCGGCCTTCTTGGCGTTGATGAAGCCCTGCTCGGCGGCAATGCGGCGTACGTCGCGCTCCTTGTCCAGCCCTGCCAGCGGAAAGATGGTGCGTGCCAGGCGTTCTTGCGTGAGCGAATATAAAAAGTAGCTCTGATCCTTTTTGGGGTCCTCGCCGCGATGCAGCTGCCAGGTGCCGTCAGGCGCCTGGCTCGTTTTGGCATAGTGGCCTGTGGCGATGTAGTCGCAGCCCATATCCAGCGCCGCATCCAGCAACGCGCCAAACTTAATGTGGCGGTTGCAGATGATGCACGGGTTGGGCGTCAGCCCCTCCTGGTAGGCGGTCACGAAGCGCTCGATCACGTTGCGGTCGAAGGTCTGCTGCAGGTCGAGCACATGGTGGGGTATCCCCAGGCGCTCGGCGACGGCCTTCGCGTCAGCGATGTCGCGGTCGACTTTACTCACGCCCGTGACAGGATCGGGTGCGGGGCAGGTGAGGCGCATGGTGGCACCGACGCATTCGTAACCCTGACTTTTGAGCAGATACGCAGTCACGCTGGAATCGACGCCGCCGCTCATGGCGACGAGCACGCGCTTATTGTGCATGGGGAGGTTCTCCTTGGTGGCATGTGGCCAAAAAAGAAAAGCGGCGCGGGAGGCTGGTTCCGCGCCGCAGACATTGTAGCAAGTTCGGACGTCTCGTGGGACACCCTGTTGGGATGAGCTCAGGCCGCCAGAAGAGAGGGGAGACCGGCGTGCCTTGGACTCGTTCTAAGAACGAGAAGCTCTAGCCCTGGAAGAGCGCCGTGGACAGGTAGCGCTCACCGGTGTCGGCAAGCAGCGCCACGATGGTCTTGCCTTCGTTCTCGGGGCGCTTGGCCAGCTGCAGCGCGGCCCACACGGCGGCGCCGGACGAAATGCCCACGAGCACGCCCTCCTTGTGGCCCACGGCGCGGCCGGTGGCAAAGGCGTCGTCGTTCTCGACGGGGATGATTTCGTCGTAGACCTGGGTGTCGAGGACGTCGGGCACAAAGCCGGCGCCGATGCCCTGGATCTTGTGCGGGCCTGCCTGGCCCTTAGAGAGCACCGGGGAAGTGGCGGGCTCGACGGCGACGATCTTAATCTCGGGGTTCTGCTCCTTGAGGAACTCGCCTACGCCGGTCACGGTGCCGCCGGTGCCAACGCCGGCGACGAAGATGTCGATCTTGCCGTCGGTGTCGTCCCAGATCTCGGGGCCGGTCGTGGCCTTGTGGATGGCAGGGTTGGCGGGGTTCACAAACTGGCCGGCGATAATGCTGTTGGGGGTCTCCTTCTGCAGCTCCTCGGCTTTGGCGATGGCGCCCTTCATGCCCTTGGAGCCGTCGGTGAGCACAAGCTTTGCGCCATATGCCTGCATAAGCTTGCGGCGCTCGACGGACATGGTCTCGGGCATGGTGATAATCACCTTGTAGCCGCGAGCCGCCGCCACGGAGGCGATGCCGACGCCGGTGTTGCCGCTCGTGGGCTCGATGATGGTGTAGTCGCCGCCGCGCACGAGCTTGCCGGCCTTCTCGGCCTCGTCAATCATGTTTTTGGCGACACGGTCTTTGACGGAGCCGGCGGGGTTGAAGTACTCGAGCTTGACGAGCACGCGGGCCTTGAGGTCCTCGTCGGCCTCAAAGTGGGTAAGCTCCAAAAGCGGGGTGTGGCCGATAAGCTGATCGATGGACGTGTAAACCTTGCTCATGGTGAACCTCCAAAGTGTTCAAATGACTGGATACCGTGTGGTTTTACGGTGTATGTAACAGCAAAACCTACAAACCCAATAGGTTGTTCGTTTAGCTGTTGGGAAGCATAGTAGACAGCAAAGCCTAGTAATGCAATAGGAATTTATGAATTATTGCGAGTCGATTAACCATCTTGACGGGATGGGTATTTTCAAAGCCAATTTTTCGGCTAGAATTTCTACGGATTAAATGACCGAAAGGCAGCAATATATATGTTGGTTTCCACAAAGGGCAGGTATGCCCTGCGCGTTATGGTCGACCTGGCAGAGCACCAGGCGGCCGGCCGCATCCCGCTCAAAGAGATTGCGGCGCGACAGGGGATTTCGGAGAAATATCTGGAGAACATTCTTGCCACACTCGTACGCGCCAATATGCTCTCGGGCATGCGCGGCAAGGGCGGCGGCTACGTGCTCACGCGCCCTCCCGAGCAGTACACGGTGGGCGAGATTCTGCGCCTGACCGAGGGTAGTCTGGCGCCGGTCGCCTGCCTGGATGGTGACTGCAAAGGCTGCTCGCGATCTGATGAGTGCCCCACGCTCGACGTGTGGAAGAACCTGGACAAGCTCATCAACGACTACCTCGACGGTGTGACACTCGATCAACTTGTCGCTCCCAACGAAGGCTACGACTACGTCATCTAACCCACACCTTCCATTTGGGGACGGGGTAGAAATGGTAGATTTCTTTACCCTCTGAGGCTCGATAAAGAAGAAGGCCGTCCATCGTTTCGATGGGCGGCCTTCATTTTGGCGTGTTGTGGCGATCCGTATCGGTTCGCTCTAGTTCTTGGCGATGCTGTCGAGAATGCTGCGCATGATGGATACCAAGATGCTGCCCATAAACGCCGATCCAAAGCTGGCGATGGAGATGCCCGCGCCCAGCAGATTCACCGATAGGTAGCTGGCGAGCTCGAGCATAAGGCTGTTGACGACAAGCTGGAAAATGCCCAGCGTAATGATGGTGAGCGGCAGCGAGATGACCGTCAGGAACGGTTTGACGAGCGAATCGACGATATTGAGGAACAGTCCTACGAAGGCGAAACAGACCCAGGCCTCGGCAAAGCCGAAGGGTTGGATGCCGGGGACGAGGAACGTGGCGATCGCGATAGCGATCGAGGTGAAGAGCCAGTTAAGCATAAAGCGCATGGCGTGAATCCTTTCTTGCGCCGGGGTTGCTGGCGTCGCGTGAAGCGGCTTGCGGCGGCGACCTGGATGGTTGCGCGGGTGCGCCGCGGTGTTTGGGCGCCCATTGTCTCAAATATTCGTGGAGCTTGCGTGCGCATTCGGTTTCAAAACGGCGTTCGACCTAAAAAACGTGCCGCTGACAGAGAGTCTTGTCGCTTTAGTTTGGTGGTGTGCTAAACTGCTACGGGCAAAAGCCACAGGCGTTGCCCTATTGCACAGAACGGGCGAACGATGCCCGATGTTAGTATCAACTTCGATGCCTTTTGGCGGGTTTGGCGGTAATCGATGAATATCGAGAACATGTTTGACAAGCCTGATGTCAAGCAGCTAGTCCACGCATTTAGCCTTTTGGACGACGAGAAAGATATCCAAGCGTTTTTGACCGATATCTGCACGCCGCGTGAGATTTGCGATCTTTCTCAGCGTTTGCAGGTGGCGCGCTATCTGGACGAGGGCGAGCCCTATGTCGAGGTCCAGGCCCGCACCGGCGCTTCGTCCACCACAGTGAGCCGCGTGTCCAAGGCACTCAACGGCGAGTACGGCGGCTACCGCAAGATCCTCATCAAGCTGGAGGATGGCGAGTAGGCTAGCGACAAAAACGAATTGCGCAGAACCGTCCCTTCGGGGGCGGTTTTTATATGCCCGCAATCGGCTGGTGCGTTGGGGTCAGGTTGCTTCGTACCAAAAGATGGAGCTGCGGTGGCAATGTGTCCGCTTGGGCGGGTAGGATGGATACATTGATTATTGCGAACGGTTTGAGTGGAGGACCATGCCTGTTCGAATCTATACCACCAACGCCGGCGCGGATTTGAGCGATGCCGAGGCGGCGCTGCTCGCCGACCTGGTTGCCCGCCACGGGCGTGCCGTTTTGCTGGTGCCTACGTTTGCCGAGCTCGATCTGTGCCGTCATGATGCGGCGGAAGCTGGGGTTTCACTGGGTATCGATTACAAGACCCCTTCGTCGTGGCTCCGTTCGCTGTGGGAGCTTATGGGCGATGGCCGTAGCTTTGTGGATAACCTTCAGTGCCAGATGCTGTTCTCGGACATGATCGACCGCCGCGATGACGCTGCTCTGCAGCCGCTCTCGCGCAGCCAGGGCACGGTGCGCATGCTTGCGCGTATGGCCCGCGATGTGTTGCCGGGCGTGGCGGGGGCGGGCGACGAACGCTGCCGCGATGCCGCCGCTCAGCCCGAGCCCAAAAGCGACGCCGAGGCCCGCGTTTTCGAGCTTTTGCGTGCCTACGCGGGTGGTTTGGACCGTCGAAATATGATCGAGCCCTGCGAGGCGGCTGACATTATGGCCGGTGCCCTGGCCGATAACCTGCCGGGGTGCGCCCGTGCCGTTTGCGTGCGCGGCGTCACGTCATTTACGTATAGCTTGCTCGAGCTGCTGTCCGCCGTGGCAAACAACGGGGGAGAGGTCGTCGTGCTGCTTGTCCGCGAGCAGGCGGCGACGCGCGAGGAGCTTGCCGCGGCATTTGATGCCCGCGGTGTGCTGTTTGAGATCGCGCCGCTGGACGAGGATGCCGGCGCGTCTGATGCCGCTTGCGGGACCGCCGCTCAGCCTGCCTTTATTGAGGTCGCCGGCCCCCATGCCCGTGCTCATGTCTATGCGGACGCAATTGATGATCTGGTAAAAGCGTGCCAGGGTTCCGAGGCCGACGGCGCCGCGACGAACGCCGACCCCGCACGCGTGCTCGTCGTTTCTGCCCGGGCACCCCAGCTGTTCGGTGAGCTCGCCTCTCGTCTGGCGGCTCGTCGTATCGCTGCTGAGACAACTGAGTTCACGGCGTTTTCCCAGTCCATCGCGGGCAGGCAGCTTACGGCGCTTGCCGGCCTGATCGAGCGCATGAAGGCCGCCGACGAGGGCATCGCCTCTAAGACCGAGTGGTGGCCCGCGCCGGAGCTTACCGACTGGATTTACAGTCCGCTTTCGGGTGCCGATGCCGCCAGCGCGCTCACGTTCGATAAGAATATGCGTCTCTCGCGCAGCAAGACTACCGCGGGCGTTAAGAGCCTGCTGCAGAGCATTCAGGGCCAGGTGAGGGGCGCGCGTAAGGCGGCGAGCGACGAAAACTGGTTTAAGAATGTGCCGTGTGTGGTCTCGGACGTGTTCCAGGCGCTGTGGCGTGACAAGCCCGTGACGGCGCTCAAGGCCATGCTTGCCGTTGCCGAGGCGTTGCCCGATCGCTCGCTGGGCAGCTTGGATGGCCAAGCCCGTCGCCAGGCGGAGGTGGCCCTGCTGCGCCATGTCATCGACATCCTTATGAACGATGCTCGCGCGCTCGACGTGTCGCAGGCCGCGACCGTGCCCGTGCTCGATGGCGTTCGCACCAAGGTGGACAAGCGTAGCACCGCCTACGATTACGAGACTTACGAGGTTGACCGTGCGCCACGTGCTCAGGTTCGGTTTGCTTCGCTTGCCGATGCGTCGGTTCTGCGTCCTGGCTGCTACGATGCCGTGCTGTTTGCCGATGTCGACCTGGACAGCTACCCGCTTTCGCACGAAGAGGGCCCGCTTGCTACGTTGACGGCCGAGCTGCGCCGCGACGGCGTGTCTTTGGAGCCCGCCGCCCTGCTGCGCGTGCGCTTTTGCCGTGCAATGCAGGCGGCGAGCGGTCCGGTCGCGCTCGCCCGCGTGACGCACGATCGCCAGGCACGCGAGTGCTACCCGGCAGCCGTATGGACCGAGCTGCGGGCGTATGCCGAGGCCGCTGGTGCCGCCAAGGTTGCGTGCGTGGGCGAGGGCGGTATCGTCGCCGATTTTGATCCGGCGGCCGGCGAGGGTATCGAGTGCAAGCGTGTTGCGTGCGAGGCTCCTCAGCATTTGAGTGATGCGGCTGTGCCGTACCTGGTCCTGTGCCGCCGCGATGGCGAGGGCGAGGACGCGCCGCTCGTGCCGCGCCTGACGTCCGCCTCGCAGATTGAGGCGTACTCGACGTGCCCGCTGTGTTGGTTCGTGTCGTATCGCGTGAAGCCCCAGTCCATCGACGCGGGCTTTGGCAACATGGAGAAGGGCAACTTTGTCCACGATGTTCTGGAGCGCCTGCACGCCCGTCTGCCCCAAGAGGGCATGGAGCGCGTGACGCCCATGAATCTGCCGCGTGCACAGGAGCTGCTACACGAGGTCTTTGACGAGACCTTGGCCGAGCATGCCTCCAAGCGTGGCAACGAGGGCCCGCTCGTGCCGCTCTCTCCGGTGGAGGAGCGCCAGGTGGCCGAGATTCTGCCGCAGCTGGAGGGAGTGCTTGCCTACGAGTCCGAGGCGCTCGCCCCCTTTGCCCCGCGTTACCTGGAGTTCGCCTTTAACGAGCTCAAAGTCGAGTATGCCGGCTGGCCGCTTGGCGGGCGCATCGACCGCGTGGACGTGGACGCCGAGAATCGTGCCGTGGTGATCGACTACAAGCATCGCACGGGCGTTGAGGAGTTTAAGCTCGCCGACCCTACGGTGCGCGACGAGGAATCGGGCGAGGCCGCCATCGACGACCCACGGTGGCTACCGCCCCATACCCAGACGCTTATCTATGCGCAGGCCATGCGCCGGGCGCTGGATTTGGACACCCGCGCGGCGCTCTACTTTTCGACCAAGGGCGGCAAGCCGGCGTTGCGCGGCGCCGCGAGCGCCGAGCTGCTCGAGGAAGAGCGCGGCGACGGTCGCATCCCAGGCCTCAAGAAAGGTTTCCCCGGCGAGGGTGGCAGCATGGACTTCGACGCCCTGCTCGATCGCGTGGAGGCCGGCATCGCCGAGCGCCTGCGGGAGCTCGAGGCAGGCAACGTTGCCGCCGTCGACCCGACGTCGGCTCAGGCCGCGCATGCGCGCTGCTCGTATAACCACGAAGGAACGTTTGTAAGGAGGGACGTGTAGACCATGGATCTTTCGACTTTGATGCCGCAACAGCTGCAGATTGTCAAAACGCTCGACCGTCCGCTGTTTGTCTCGGCGGGCGCCGGTTCGGGCAAGACCTTTACCCTCACGCGCCGCATCGTCTACGCGCTCTCGCCCGAATCCGGTCCGTTCGTTGAGCATCTGGACCAGGTGCTCGCCATTACCTTTACCAAAGATGCCGCGGCCGAGATCCGTGACCGCGTGCGCCGCGCGCTCATCGACGAGGGCATGGACGAGGAGGCCCTGACCGTCGACGATGCATGGATCTCGACCATTCACGGCATGTGCTCGCGTATCCTGCGCGCACACGCGTTGGAGCTGGGCATCGATCCCGAGTTCACGGTACTCACCGATACCGACGAGCTTATGGATCAGGCTGTTGAGCATGTGCTGGCCCGCGCGACGGCGCCCGATGCCGCCCCCGAGCTCGCGGCATCGCTCAAGGCCCTCTACGCCTGGTATCCCATGGCGGGCGAGGGCGGCCCTTTTGGCGCCGGCACCACCATCAAGGGCCTGGTGCGCGAGCTGCTGGAGCTCTCGAGCCAGCTGCCGGGCGGCATGGACGACGTGCGCGTGGCACACGGTCATGCCGACACTTCGGCCCTTGCCGATGCCTATCGTGCGGCGCTGGGCGCAAGCAAGGCCGCGACCGAGAAAGCGCAGGTGGCGCTCGATGCCATCGATGCGTTCGAGGCGAGCGGCAAGACCATGGCGGATGCGGCGCGACTCATGATGTCGTGCACCATGCCTCGGGCGAGCAAGGCATTCCCTAAGGAGCAGGTGGAGCTGCTCAAGGCGGAGGCTGCCGATGCGTTTATCAATATCGTGCTCGCCTGCGGTGGTCCGGCGCTCGATGCGCTGGTGGGGCTTGCTCGTGCTGTGGAGGCGGAGTACCGCGCGCTCAAGGCTGACCAGTCCGCGCTCGATAACAACGACCTGCTCCGCATGGCATACGAGGCGCTGCGCGATTATCCCGCCATTCGAGCCGCCTACGAGGGCCGCTTTAAGATGGTCATGATCGACGAGTTCCAAGATACCGACCAGATGCAGGTCGATCTGATTCGCTATTTGACGGGTGCGGGCGAGCGCGCGCTGTGCACGGTGGGCGATGCGCAGCAGTCGATCTATCGCTTCCGCGGCGCCGAGGTCGAGGTGTTTCGCCGCCAGGAGCGCAAGGTGGGCCTGTCTGCTGCGCCTGAGACCTCCGTCGCATCCGATGCCCCTGCCGGCGAGCTCGTCAAGCTCGTGCGCAACTTCCGCAGTCATGACGAGGTGCTGCGCTATGTGGCACGCGTCTTTGACGGCGATACCGGTGGTTTGATGCAGGGGTTCTTGGATCTTGAGCCGAGTGACGATCGCGAGGACAAGCTCAAGGCAAAGGCTTCGCGCCGCCAGGCGCTGCTCGTTGCCGGCGGCAGCACCCAGGAGCGAACGCAGGCGAAAGCTCGTGCGATTGCGGAGCGGTTCCAAGCGCTCGTTAAAGCGGGCCAGCCCCAGGGCGGCATGGTGCTGCTACTGGGCCGCATGACCAACGCCGACGTCTACGCCCAGGCCTTCCGCGACCAGGGGCTCGACTGCGTTATCGCGGGCGGCTCGGTCTTTGCCCAAGCTGCCGAGGTGCAGACGGTGCGCGCCCTGGTTTGTGCGCTCGCCAACCCGGCCGATACGGCGCAGGGCCTTATGCCGCTGCTGGCATCGCCGATGTTTGCGCTGGGCGCCCAGGAGTTCCTGGCGCTGGCGACCAAGCTGGACGACCAGACGGGGGAGACCTCGCGCCGCAACATCGATGCGGGCATCATGAGCGATTCCGATGTGCCCGGCTTGCAGGGCTTGCCACTGGTGACGCGCGCCCGCGAGGTACTGCGGTATGCGCTTCGTCGTGTGGGTCGCGATTCGTTCGCCTCCATCGCGCGCGACGTGGTCAACGCCTCCGGCTGGTTTGTGCGTCTAGCGCAGCGCGGCCCCGAGGGCAAGGCCATCGCCGCCAACGTGCTCAAGGCGCTCGATGCCGTGACCGAGGCGGAGGCCGAGTTCGGCAATTCTCCGCGCTCCATTGCGCTTGCCTTCAATCGCTTCCTGGCGGGCAAGGAGGCCCCAGGCGCCCTCAACGAGGAGGGCGACGGCGCGGTGCGCATCATGACGGTGCACGCCTCCAAGGGTCTGGAATATCCGGTCGTGGCGGTCGCCGAGTGCTTTGGCGTGCGTAAGTCCTCGGGCGCGGCACAGATGGGTCGCGTCGAGGGCGGAGCGCAGGTCGTGGCGCTGCCGGCACGCTTCGACGGCGTTAAGCTTGCGGACGGAACCTTTGTGAAGGGCGATGACGTCAAAAAGCAGTTTGAGCATGCGTTTAAGGGTAAGGGCACGTCGCTATGGTTGCCGCCGGAGCTCATGGAGGACGTCTGTGCGACGGGTTCTCCCGCCGAGGCATTTGCTCGCCTGCGCAACGACGACCTGCAGCTTTCGCTCGAGGAGCGGGCCCGCTTGCTCTATGTCGCCATGACGCGTGCACGCGAGCTGGTCATTCTGGCAATGGATGCCGGCGTGAGCCGTGGCAAGGTGGCGGCGCCGACCTTCGATGTCGAGACCGATCTGACCTACGACGTACTGCGCCGTATTTTGCCGACCGACGCGCAGGCCTTGCCGCAGCTCGATGCCGACCGCCTGGTGTTCGACAACTCCCAGCCGGGCGACTACGAGCTCATTTCGCTTTCGGACTTTACCTTTGGCGAGCAGGCTTTTGAGGCTAACGCTTCGCTGGATGCCGAGGGCAGGCTTGTTCGTGGCGATGCGGAGCCGGAGGGTGCCGGTGCAGATGCCCGCGCCGCCGTTCCCGGTCCTGCCGACCCCGAGCCCGATTCGTTTGAGCTCGTGTATCCCCAGGCGGTGGGCGTGCGCATGGGCACCTGCCCGTTCCCGGCGCGTGACTCGTATAGCTACTCATCGATCGCCGCGGCCCTGCATGCCGAGGCGGAAGATCGTGCCGCCGAGACGCGTGTGCCCATGGACGAGGCCGGCGATGATGAAGACTCGGATGGCTCGGAGATGACCGATGCGGACGTGGTTGCTGCCGAGCCCCTCGGCAATCCCATGGCCTTGGGCTCGGCGTTCCATGCTGCCTGCCAGTGGCTCATCGAGATGGGCGCCAATGAACTGCCCGCCGCGCGCGCCGATGCGCTGGCGCGCCTGTGGTGCCTGACGCCGGAGCAGCGCGAGCGTTTTGACATTGCCCTGAATCGCTGGCTCAGGTCGGCGGTCCGTGCCGAGCTGCTTGCCTGGCCGTGCGTCCGTGCCGAGGTACCGTTCTTCTCGCTGGGCTGCGAGGACGAGGACATTGCCCGCTACGGCACGTATGCCGAGGGCGCCATCGATGCGTTGGCAACGAACCCGGCGGATTCGTCACGCGCGCTGGTCATCGACTACAAGACGGGCGGCACACCGGATGAGACGCCGGAACAGCTGCAGGAGAAGCACGCCCTGCAGGCGCGCGTCTACGCCGATGTGTTGCACAAGGCGGGCTTTGAGGCCGTGACCGTCAAGTTCGTCCGCGTGGAACAGCCGGATCCAACCATCTTCGTCGAACCCGCCGAACCTCAAGTAGTCACCTACAATCTTTAGCCCTCAACAGCGTGCGGTGGAATCCCTCCCGATTCCACCGCAGCTCAGGGGTAGCTAATTTGGGACGGGGCTATTTTAGCTACCCTTTGACTGACGGCGAATGAGTCGGGGTCGGAATGCGTCTCAACCGACATATGGGGGTAGCTAAAATAGCCCCGTCCCAAATTAGCTACCCGTGTGGGTTTGGCTAGGTTCGGGTGCTGTCCGTGCCGTGGGGTAAAATCGTTCAGTCAGAACACGAACCCGCATCGGAGCTCATCACATGGCATTTGTCCATCTGCACAATCACACTGTTTTCTCCATGCTCGACGGCGCAACCCGTATCCAGGATATGGTCAATCGTGCCGTTGAGCTTGGCATGCCCGCCGTGGCCATTACCGACCACGGCTACATGTACGGCGTGCCCGACCTGGCGCTGGCCTGCGACGCCGTCAACCACAACACGCCCGAGTACAAGACGTGGAGCCACGACAAGGCCTTCTTGGAAAAGGATCGCCGCGACGAGCTGGTGGAGCCCGATCCCGAGGCAAACCCGCGCGAGCATGCCCAGTATGTGAAGGACATGGCCATGTGGGACGAGAAGGGCAACATCGACGAGCTCAAGCCGCCCCTGGTCATCAAACCCATCTTTGGCTGCGAGGTCTACTTTACGCCGGACGAGACGCTCGCCCGCGACCACAAGCCCGAGCTCTACCACATGATCCTTCTGGCCAAGGACCAGGAGGGCTACGTCAACCTGATGCAGACGGTTTCCGAGGCAGCCGTGCAGGGCTTTTACTACAAGCCGCGCGTGACGCTCGACAACCTGCGCCGCCACGCCAAGGGCATGATCTGCACGAGCGCCTGCATCGCGGGCATCATCCCCAAATACATCGACCGCGGCGACATGGAAGGCGCCATCAAGTGGGCCGAGACCTTCCGCGATACCTTTGACCCCGGCGACTTTTACATCGAGATTCAGGAACACGGCATCACCACCGACAACGGCCTGACCGATGAGCAGATGGACCGCACGCTCATCGATATCGCCAAGCAGGTGGGTGTCAAGGTCATCGCCACCAACGACTTCCACTACCTGCGCCGCGAGGACGCGCCGGTGCAGGACGTCATCATGTGCATCGGCATGAACGCCAAGGTCGATGACCCCAACCGCATGCGCATGACTGGCTCGGAGTTTTACATGAAGACCGAGGAGGAGATGCGGGCGATGTTCCCGTATTGCCCCGAGGCCTGCGACAACACGCTCGAGATCGCCGACAAGTGCTACGTCGAGCTGGACTGGGACTCCATCATCCTGCCGCGCTTCCCGTTGCTCGACCCCGGCGAGACGCACGAGAGCCAGTTCCGCCGCGAGTGCGAGAAGGGTCTGCGCCAGCACTATGGCGACGACTGGGCCACGCGCGAGATCGGTGGCGTCAACATCAAAGAGCGCTTTGAGTACGAATACAAGGTCATTTGCGACAAGGGCTTTGCCGCCTACTTCTTGATTGTTGCCGAGTACGTGCAATGGGCCAAGGACAACGGCATCGGCGTCGGCCCCGGCCGTGGTTCGGCCGCTGGCGCTATCGTCGCCTACGCTATGAACATCACCGCGTTCGACCCGCTCGAGAACGGCCTGATGTTCGAGAGGTTCCTGTCCCCGCAGCGTACCGAGATGCCCGATATCGATATGGACTTCGACGATGAGCGGCGCCTCGAGGTCGTGGAGCACGTTCGCCAGCTCTACGGCCCCGAGAAAGTCACCCACGTCATCACCTACTCGACCATTAAGGCCAAGCAGGCCATCAACGACGCCGCTCGCGTCCTGGACTACCCGGTCTACATGGGCCAGCGTCTGTCCAAGATGGTCTCGAGCGACCCCAAGGTCAAGCTCAAGCAGGTGCTCGAAAAGCAACCCGGCAAAGAGGACCTGTTTAACCCCGATTTTGCCGAGGCATATAAAAAGGACGACGACGCCCGCCGCATCATCGACACGGCGCTCTCAATCGAGGGCCTCACCCGTGGCGAGGGCGTGCACGCGTGCGCCGTTCTGATCTGCCGCGACCCCGTCAACGAGCACGTGCCCACCAAGCTCGACACCAAGGGCGGCGTCGAGATTACCCAGTACGAGGGCCATACCGTTGCCGACATGGGCTTGCTCAAGATGGACTTCTTGGGCCTGCGCACGCTGACGGTTATCTCCAAGGCCAAGGCAAACATCAAAAAGAACTTCGGCATCGACATCAAAGAGGAAGAGATTCCCTTTGACGACCCCGAGATCTTTAAGCTCATGGGTTCCGGCCACACCGCCGGCGTCTTCCAGGTCGAGTCCGCCGGCATGACGGCCACGATCAAGAACATGAAGCCCACCGAGTACAAGCACGTCGTAGCATTGATCGCCCTGTACCGCCCGGGCCCGCTGGGCGCCGGCATGGTTTCGTCCTACATCAACCGTATGAACGGCAAGGAGCCGGCGGTCTCCTACGACGACCGCCTGGACGACATCCTGGGCGAAACCTACGGCACCATGGTCTACCAGGAGCAGGTTATGCTCATCTCCGTCGAGATGTGCGGCTTCTCCAAGGGCGAATCGGACTCGCGTATCCGTAAGCCCGTGGCTAAGAAGAAAATCAAGCTGCTCACGTCGACGGTGCTCCACTGGGAGGATGGCTCCGACGAGACCACCTACGACCACTGGATGAACGGCGCCATCAAGAACAACTATACGCGCGAGGTCGCCCAGAAGATTTGGGACGATGTTCTCGAGTTCGCGTCCTACGCCTTCAACAAGTCGCACTCCGCCGGCTACGCCATCCTGGTTATGCAGACGGCGTGGCTCAAGGCGCACTATCCGCACGAGTACATGGCGGCCGTTCTGACGTCCTATACGGGCAAGACCGACAAGATCGTGCACTACGTCTCGGCATGCCGTCACGACGGCATCCCCGTGCTGTCGCCAGATGTCAACGAGTCCGGTACCGAGTTCACGGCTACCAAGGAGGGCGTGCGCTTTGGTCTGGCCGGCATCCGCGGCGTGGGCACCGGCGTGGCGCAGGCGATTATCGCCGAGCGCGAGGCGGGCGGCCCGTTTAAGACGCTGCACGACTTTGTCGAGCGCGTGGATTCGAGCCAGGCCAACCGCCGCGTGATCGAATCGCTCATCAAGGCAGGCGCCTTCGACTCCACGGGGTATCCGCGTCGCCAGATGATGCACTTTGTGGATAAGAACAACCCCGAGAACATCATCGATGCCGCGGTGAAGCGCCAGAAGGATCGCGCGAGCGGTCAGACGTCGTTCTTTGATATGTTTGGCGACGTTGAGGGCTCGGGCTTTGAGGTGAGCGTGCCCGATCCGGATGGTCAGGAGTGGGACCGCCACCTTAAGCTGAGCCAGGAGAAGGAGGTTCTGGGCATCTATGTCTCGGACCACCCGCTGCGCCCGTTTGAGTATGCACTAGCCAAGGCGCGCGACTTCTCGTTCTCGCAGATCGATACCGGCTACGAAGTTCAGAATCCTACGGGCGGCACCATCAACCAGGAGATTCCCGAGGGCAAGGCGCTGTGGTGGGCCGGCATGGTCTCGAGCGTGTCCAAGCGCGTGACCAAAAACGGTGACCCCATGGGCATCGTGCAGCTCGAGGACATGGAAGGCGAGGCCACCGTCGTCGTGTTCCCCAAGACCTATAAAGAGGCCGAGGGGTACCTGTACGGCGAGGTCGATCCCGAGACCGGCGCGCAGCTGTCCGATGCCTTTGTGCGCATTAAGGGCAAGCTCGAGCGCTCGGACCGCGGCGACCAGATCATCGCGCAGGAGATCGTGCCGCTCGAGCTCAACGAGGAGAACAACAAGCCCAAGGTGTTTGAGGTCATGGTGCCTAACAGCCGCTTTAGCCAGGGCAATATGGCGCGCCTGGCCACGGTGCTCACCGCTAACCCGGGCGGCGACCGCGTGGAGATCTTTATCGAGCAGGTGGACGGGCGCGTGCTGCGTGCCGAGGTACCTGCCAAGGTCAACGCGCGTTCGATTCCGCTGCTGGCCGAGGCCAAGGCCATTGTGGGTAACCAGGGTCGCGTGACGGTGATCTAAGCTACCCCGGGTGAGATTGGAGGAAGTGATGGCGCAGGGGACGTTTGTGCAGGCGCTTCGCAAAGAGGCGGCGTTGAGCGGCACCTTTATGAAGGGGCGTTCGCTCATGCTCAACGGTGCCGTGCTGTCGATCGAGGACAGCGGCTCGCGCTTCTCCAAAAACGTGACGGTCGAGGGCACGGTGCGCGGCTCGCGCGGTGACCTGTACAAGACGCACGTGGCGCTCGACATGGACGAGCACGAGGTTATCGACTACGATTGCGACTGCCCCGCCGCATACCGCTATCCCGGTATGTGTAAGCACGCTATTGCCACGGCGCTGGCGTATTTGGATGCCAGCGGCGCCGAGCCCGTCGAAGGTTTGCGCACGCCGGTTCGCACGTTTACGGCGCAGCCGAAACAGCCCGCGCGCGCCGCGTCCGTCGCGCCGGCCGTCAACCCCAATTTTCCCTTTCCGGCGCCCGTCCCCACGAGCCCCAGCCTCATGGCGGCACTCTCCGATCTTTCGGACGCGCGCATGGATGAGCTGGCGAGCATGCGCCGCAAGCTTGCCGGTGCCGTTGATGCCGACGCCCCCAAAGCGGCGTTGGAGCCCTCGTTGGTGCCGTACTACAATCCGCTGTTCGCTGACCGCTTTAGCTGGGCGCTCGAGTTCCGCATTCGCTGTGGATCGGTCTCCTACGTGGTCAAGGACATCGACGGCATGGCCGATGCCTACGTGCGCGGCGGCACGTTCTCCTATGGCAAGAAGCTCACGTTTGTCCATTCACCTGAGGCCTTTGACGAAACATCGGCAAAGCTGCTCAACCTTGTTGCGACGACAGTTGCCTATCTCGATGACATCACAAGCTCGCGTTCAGCGTCGTACGACTTTGCCCGCAGTGGTTTTGTTGCCGAGCGTCAGTTGCCGCTGTCCGAGTATAGCATCGTATATGTGCTGGACCTGCTGCGCGGCCAGACCATCTCCTTTGAGCCCGCCTGGTCGCGGGGGATGACGACGCATCGCACCTACGACGTGGCGGTTGAGCTGTCTCCGCAAGGGGAGGACGAGGCATCCGCTAAGCGCCCACCGCTGCTTGCCGCCAAAATCGCGCCGGCGGCTGGTGGTAGCTATGACCTGCGCCTGCCCGCCGATATGTACTGCTTTGCGTCGGGCGATGCCGCCTACTTGGTTGACACGCGCCGCGCGCGCCGTACCGACGCTGCATTTGCTCAGCATGCCGCACCTTTTTTGTCGCGCTTGCTGCCGTGCCGTACGCCCGCCCATATTGCCGCCGAGCAGGTGGGGGAGTTCTGCCGTATGGCGCTGCCCATTTTGCGCGACTATACCGACCTCACCGCGCCCGCCGCGCTCGATACCGTGGCACCCGAGCCGAGCTTTGCTATGGCGATCGGCGTCGACGATGGGCTCGTGACCTGCAAAATTACGGTTACCTACGGCGATTGGTCGGCGGATCTCTTTAGTCTGGGCGCTCCGGGCAGTCCCTTCGAAGAGCAACGCCCCGGCGTGCCGCCCCGCGACGAGGTGGCGGAGTTTCGCGTTATGGATACGGCGGCCCTGTACTTCGGTTTCTACGAGGGCGGTCTGGCGTTTGAGGAGCGCGATGATGAGAGCTTGTTCTGCCTGCTGACCGAGGGTCTGTCCGCCCTGTCCGAGCTGGGTGAGGTCATGCTCAGCGACCGTCTGCGCCAGATTTCGGTGCGTCCCGCGCCCAAACTCTCGGTTCGTGCGACCGTCAAGAGTAACCTGCTCGACGTCGAGCTGGGCGCGAGCGGGCTTTCGGCGGCAGATCTTGCCATCTATCTGGACTCGTACAAGCGCCACCAGACGTTTGCGCGCCTGACGTCCGGCGACATCGTGCGCCTGGATGAGGGAGCGCGCGCCGCGTTTGGCCTTGCCGAAGATCTGGGTGTCGATGCCGTCGACCTGCTCGACGGCGTGTCGCTTCCCGCGTCGAGCACCCTTTTTGTCGATAGCATGCTCGCGCGCACGCCGGCGCTCGAGGCCGATCGCGACGCCGCGTTCCGCCGCACCGTCGAGCGCCTGGACACGCTCGGCAAGATGGACTTTACGGTACCCGCCTCGCTCAAGGCCACGCTGCGTGGCTACCAGGTCGACGGATACCAGTGGCTCGGCTCGCTCGAACACCTGGGCCTTGGCGGCATCTTGGCCGACGACATGGGCCTTGGCAAAACGCTCCAGATGATCGCGCATATCCTGGCGCGTGTGGAGGCGGGGGACACCAAGCCCACGCTCGTGGTATGCCCGGCCTCACTCGTGTACAACTGGACTGCCGAGCTGGAGCGCTTTGCGCCCTCGCTCGATGTGTGCGCCATCGTGGGCGCCAAGGCGCAGCGTCGCGTACAGATTGCCGGCGTGGCCGAGCATAACGTGGTCGTGACGTCGTATGACCTTATGCGCCGCGATATCGACGAGTACGTCGAGCAGGATTGTGCCCGCGTGGTGCTCGATGAGGCCCAGTACATTAAAAATCCGCTCACGCAGGTGGCGCGCGCCGCCAAGCGCCTGCCTGCCGGCGTGCGCTTTGCCTTGACGGGCACGCCCATCGAAAACCGCTTGTCCGAGCTCTGGAGCATCTTCGACTTTTTGATGCCGGGCCTGCTGGGCACGCGCGAGTCGTTTGCCAAGCGCTTTGAGAGCCCGGTCGAGCACGCCGAGGGTGACAGTGCTGCTCGCCTGCAGGCGCTCGTGTCGCCGTTTGTGCTACGCCGCGTAAAGGAAGACGTGGTGGCCGATCTACCCGAAAAGATCGAGGACACCGTCATGGCACAGCTCACCGGCGAGCAGCGCAAGCTCTACCTGGCCAACCAGGACCGCATCGCCCAGCAGGTGCAGCACCGCGAGGCTGGGGAGTTTAAGAAAGACAAGCTCAAGGTGCTCGCCGAGCTCACCAAGCTGCGCCAGATCTGCTGCGACCCGCGTCTGCACTACGAGGATTACAAGGCGGGGAGCGCCAAACTCGATACGTGCATGGAGCTCGTGCACGGCGCACTCGACGGCGGGCATCGCATCCTGTTGTTCAGCCAGTTTACGGGTATGCTCGATATCATCGGCAAGCGCCTGGCCAAGGAGGACATCGCCTTCCTTAAGCTCACGGGCGCTTCGTCTAAGGAGAGCCGCGCCAAGATGGTCGCGCAGTTCCAGGAGGGCGAGGTTCCGGTCTTTTTGATTTCGCTCAAGGCGGGCGGCGTGGGCCTTAACCTGACGGCGGCCGACGTGGTCATCCACTACGACCCGTGGTGGAACGTGGCAGCGCAGGACCAGGCGACCGACCGCGCCCACCGCATTGGCCAGCAACACACCGTGACCGTGTACAAACTCATCGCCAAGGACACGATCGAGGAGCGCATCATGCAGATGCAGGAGTCCAAGCGCGATCTGGTCAACAGCGTGCTTGGCGGCGACGGCATCTCGTCGGCGCTGTTTACCCGCGAAGATGTTCTGGCACTGCTGGGCGGCGACGGGCGCTAGCCGCGCGCGGGGTGGGACTGCTGGAGTGGGCAGGACGGTCGACGCATGTTGGCCCGATCGCTTGCCTGATCCGTTATGTGTTCATTTGCAATGCCGTGGATGGTTTGTCTGCCTTTGGGCATAAGAACCATCAAGAACATTGGCACGTCAGCAAAGGAGAACATCATGGCGAAATTCTTTAAGGACCCCGACGGTAAGCTCATTGCCGCCCTTGGCAACGACGTTGCAACCCCTGCCGGTTGCACGGAACTGACCGCAAACACTGAGGACGCGGCGCACGAGAAGCACGTGCCTGTTGTCGAGACCGAGCGCGACGGTCACGTGATTCGCGCACGCGTTGGCTCGGTCGAGCACCCCAGCCTGCCCGAGCACTATATTGAGTGGATCGCCCTTGAGGCCGAGGGCCGCTTAGAGGTCCATTACCTTGAGCCCGGCATGAAGCCCGCGACGTTTTTTGCCGGCGGTTCCAAGACCGGTACCGTCTATGCCTACTGCAACCTGCACGGGCTGTGGTCCGCGACGTTCTAGGAGCGCGCCCCCGCTCGGGGTATCATAGCTAGCATATGCACATGCGAGCGCCGACTGCATCATGCGGCCGGCGCTTTTACTACGATTTCGATGGTTTACGACGGAAAGGGCTGAGCCATGAAGCTCGCGCTTGCACAGATCGATATGCGCCTGGGTGATATTGAGGGCATTTGCGGCCGCATCGAGGACCAGGCTCGTCTGGCCCACGAGCGCGGGGCGCGCGTGCTGTGCGTTCCGGCTCCGCTCTTTATGGGCGCCATGCCCGGTGGCCTGGTGGGCGCTGCCGACTTTGAGCACGACATGCTTGCCGGCTTGACTGGTGTCGCCGAGCGCATCCAGGAGCTTGACATGATCTGCATCGTGCCCGCGGCGGTTTCGTTTGAGGGTCAGCCGCTGCTCGACTACATGATGCTCAAGGACGGTCATGTGGTGCCGGCGCGTTCGAGCATTGCCCTGCAGCGTGGCGAGAACAACGACACGCGTTGGGCGCCGCCGGTGTTCGACGTGGACGGCGTGCGCATCGCCGTGATTTTTGACTTGGACCGCGAACTCGAGATGTTGCCGACCGGTGTTGACCTCATTGCGTATTTCCAATTCAATGCGTTTGACATGACCGACCGCGAGACTGCCGCCATTGCCGCCGTTCGCAGCGGCGCCTACCGCAAGATCGCATCCAAGCGCAGCGTGTGGTTTGCCTGTATGGCGCCGGTCGGTGCCTATGACGAGTCGGTGTATACCGGCGGTTCGTTTGTGCTCGACGACTGCGGTCGCGTGGTGGCCCAAGCGCCGTGTTTTGAGGAGAGCCTGCTGGTTCAGGAGATTCAGCGCGGCGTGATGCTCGATGCCCTGGAAGATCACGAACTGCCCGAGTTCCGTTCCGAGGAGTGGCTGTGGCAGGCGCTGGTGCTCGCCGTGCGCGACAACGCCCGGGCCCACGGTGCGTCGCGCGCCGTGGTGGCACTCGAGGGCGACTTGCCGTCGTCCCTGCTGGCGGCGCTGGCCGTCGACGCTCTGGGCCCACGTAATGTGATTGGCCTGGTGCTGGGGCGCAACCGCATCTTTACGCCGGCGCAGGAGGAGGCCGAGGCTGCTCGCTGTGCCGCCGTTCGCGCCATTGCCGAGCGCCTGCATATTCGCACGGTTGAGCGCGATGCGCCGGATGCCGCGCGCGTGCTCGACCGCGATGTGTCGGCGGGCGACGCCGAGCGCCTGCGCTCTCGCACGCTGGGCCTCATGCTGGAGGACACGGCGCTCGAGCTGGGTGCGATGGCGCTGAGCCCGCTGTCCAAAACCGAGTACGCGCTGGCGGCGCCGGCGCTTTGCGGCGGCTACCAGGGCGATTACGCGCCCTTTGGCGATGTGTACCTGTCGACGCTTGAGTTTGTGGCGCGCGTGCGCAACCGCACGTCTGCCGTGGTGCCCCAAGAGCTCGTGACGCTCAACGCGGTGGAAGATTGTATGGAGCGAGTGCTGGCGCAGGCGCTCTCGACGCTTGACGGTCCGGTCGATATGCTCGACCGCGCGGCACAGCTGCTCGGCGGGCTTGAGCCGGGTGAGGTCGATGGCGCGCTCGAGGCGCACGTGGACCGCAATCGATCTTTCGACGATATCCCGATGGCCGCTGGCAAGCCTGAGGCCTGCTCGCTGCTGCTGATGCTCGTTCGACAGGGTGAGGCTGCCCGCCGCATGTTGCCGACGGCACCGATCGTCTCGTCCCGCTCGTTTGCCGAGCGCTCTTGGCCGTACATGCTCGCGTGGTCCGACCTGGGGCTTAACGGCAAGGAGCGTATGACGGTTGATTCGCTGGCACGCGCCGAGGTGCGCCGTTTTGCTGACGAGGATACGAGTGAGCGTATGCGCGGCGAGATGATGGGCATACTGGGCGAGCTACTGGGTATTTCGCCCGAGCAGATGGAGGAGCTGCGCTCTGAGGACGGTCAGCGTCGTTTGCACGAGGGAATGAAGAAGTTCGAGGGCGAGGTTCAGGACGCCATCGATAAGATGATGGGCGGTCAGGGCGGCTCGCAAGGTGGTCCCCAGGGTGGCCCGATGCCGCATCCGCCGGTTGATCCCCGACGGTTCCCATTCTTCTCGCAGAACTAAACTGGGGATGGGATTCGCTCCCAACCCCGATACTTCAACTAAGCATCTTGACCCCGTTGTGTTATTCTAGAACAGACGTTCGTGAATGATGCGCGGGGCCTTGCTTTGTGCTGTGCTGGTGACGAGGGGAGGTCGGCTTGGTTATCTTGGGTATCGACCCTGGTTTGGCCCATACGGGTTGGGGGATTATCGAGGAGCGGCGTGGCGAGGTTCGCTGTCGTGCCTATGGCTGCATCGAGACCAGTGCCGGAAGTCCGCTCGCGGTGCGCCTGTCGCATATCGCCCGCGATCTTAAGGATGTCGTCGAGCGCTATCGCCCCGATACCGCGGCTGTCGAGAGCATCTACTTTGGCGCCAACGTCCGCTCGGCCATCCCCACGGCGCATGCCCGCGGTGCTGCGCTCGTGGCGCTTTCGGAGTGCGCGCTCGAGATTGGCGAGTACACGCCCATGCAGATCAAACAGGCTGTGGTGGGCACCGGCGCCGCGGACAAGCGGCAGGTCGCCTACATGGTACGCACGCTCACGCAGCTCGACCACGACCCGCATCCCGACCATGCCGCCGATGCCCTGGCCTGCGCCATCTGCCATGTAAACCTCAGCCGCACCCGGGTGCTTACCGGTGGCGAGTTCTATCAACAGAGAGGAACCGGATACTGATGATTTCCCAGCTCCACGGCACGCTTGTCGAAGCCACGATGAGCTCTGCTGTCGTCGATGTGTCGGGCGTTGGCTTTGAGCTCGGCATCTCGGGCAGCACTGCGGCCACGTTGCCGACGTCCGGCGGCGAGGTCCGCCTCTACACGCGTATGCAGGTGCGCGAGGACGCCATGACACTTTTCGGTTTTTCCTCCAAGGACGAGCGCACGATGTTCGACCGGCTCGTGTCCGTCTCGGGCGTTGGCCCGCGCTTGGCGCTCGCCGTGCTTTCCACCTATACGGTGGGACAGCTGTATTCGCTGGTGATGGCCGAGGACGACAAGGGCATGGCCAAGGTGCCCGGCGTGGGCAAAAAGACCGCCCAACGCCTCATCTTGGAGCTCAAGAGCACCTTTGCCAAGGACAAGGGCTTTGTGCCGGTCGACGTGATTCCCGGCCAGGTCGCAATGCCGGTGCCCGCCGCCGCTCCCTCGGCGATTGATGACGCTCGCGCGGCGCTTCTCTCCATGGGCTTTAGCCCGCAGGAGACCGATGTTGCCCTGAGCGGGTATGATGGGCAGAATATGCGTGTCGAGGATCTGCTCGGCGCGGCGCTTAAGCGACTTGGAATGGATGCGTGATGTGGGAAGCCGATGACTCTCAGGACCTGTGGGCGACGCCCGGCAACTCGCCGGCGGCATCCATGGCGCACGGTGAGCGCATGGTGGGCTCGGAGCTGACGCCCGAGGACCTCGATGTCGATCGTACCCTGCGTCCCCAGCGCTTGGATGACTACTGCGGTCAGGAGCATATCAAGCAGAGCCTTCGCGTGCTGATTGAGGCCGCGCAGAGCCGCGGCGAGACGCTCGACCACGTGATCTTCTCGGGCCCTCCGGGTCTGGGCAAGACCACGCTGGCTACGGTTATCGCCAACGAGCTGGGCGCTCAGATTAAGACGACGAGCGGTCCGGCCATCGCGCGCACCGGCGACCTGGCGGCCATTCTGACTAACCTGCAACCGGGTGACGTGCTGTTTATCGACGAGATCCACCGCCTCAACCGTTCGGTCGAGGAAGTTCTGTATCCCGCGATGGAGGACTTTGCGCTCGATATCGTGATCGGCAAGGGTCCGGCTGCGCGCTCGATTCGCTTGGATATTCCCAAGTTTACGTTGGTGGCGGCCACGACCCGTTCGGGCATGTTGACCGGCCCGTTGCGCGACCGCTTTGGCATTTCATATCGCCTGGACTACTACACGGTCGAGGAGCTCGCCCAGATTGTGACGCGCTCGGCGACTATCCTGGGCGTGACGATCGACCATCCGAGCGCGCTCGAGATCGGCTCGCGTTCGCGCGGCACGCCACGCCTTGCCAATCGCCTGCTCAAGCGCGTGCGCGATTACGCGCAGGTGCGCGGCAACGGCCCTATCGAGCTCGATATCTGCCGTCAGGCGCTCGAGTTTTTCGAGATCGACGAGCTTGGCTTGGACTGGATGGATATTCGCATTTTGGAGACACTCGCCAAGACGTTCTCCGGCCGTGCCGTTGGCTTGACCACGCTTGCCAGTGCGGTGGGCGAGGACCCGGGTACGCTTGAGGATGTCTATGAGCCGTATCTGCTGCAGTGCGGGTTGATGATTCGCACGCCCCAGGGCCGTCAGGCAACCCTTCGCACCTTTGAGCATTTGGGAATTGAGCCGACCGTTTAGGATGGGTTTGTAGGCTATCGCTGGGCATTGGGTAAACATATCGCCGTTCGTCGGTTACGGGTGTTTTACTATTGCGCGCCCGTGCTATGCTGGATTGGTCTTTTTCTCATCCGGTAACGAAAGGACCGCCCATGCCTACTGACATCGAAATCGCACGTTCTGTTACGCCGCTGCCTATTACCGAGGTGGCCAAGAACGCCGGCGTCGACGTTAAGCATCTGATTCCGTACGGCTTTGACAAGGCAAAGGTCGACTATTCCCTGCTCAACGAGCCGACCGATCACCAGGCCAAGCTTGTCCTCGTGACCGCCATCAACCCCACGCCTGCGGGCGAGGGCAAGACCACTACGACCATCGGTCTGGCCGATGGACTGCGCCGTCGCGGCGTCAAGAGCGCTGTGGCCCTGCGTGAGCCTTCGCTCGGCCCTGTCTTTGGCGTCAAGGGTGGCGCTGCCGGCGGCGGCTGGGCGCAGGTCATCCCCATGGAGGACATCAACCTGCACTTTACCGGCGACTTCCATGCTATTGGCGCCGCCAATAACCTGCTGGCCGCCATGCTCGACAACCATATTCAGCAAGGCAACCAGCTCGGTATCGATGTTAAGCGCATCACCTGGAAGCGCGTTGTCGATATGAACGACCGTCAGCTGCGCCACGTCATTGACGGCATTGGCGGTAAAGCCCAGGGCGTGCCGCGCGAGGACGGCTTCGATATCACCGTCGCCTCCGAGGTCATGGCAATTCTGTGCCTGTCTACGAGCATCAGCGACCTCAAGGAGCGCCTGGGCGAGATCGTCGTCGGCTACAGCTTTGCCGGCGAGCCCGTCCGTGCCCGCGACCTTAAGGCCCAGGGTGCCATGGCCGCGTTGCTTAAGGATGCGCTCAAGCCCAACCTGGTGCAAACGCTCGAGGGCACGCCCGCGTTTGTCCACGGCGGTCCCTTCGCCAACATTGCCCACGGCTGCAACTCTATCATGGCCACGCGTATGGCGATGCGCTTTGGCGATGTCGCCATTACCGAGGCCGGCTTTGGTGCCGATCTGGGTGCCGAGAAATTCCTGGACATCAAGTGCCGCATGACGGGCGTTCGTCCCAACGCCGTCGTGGTCGTCGCGACCGCTCGCGCCCTTAAGTACAACGGCGGTGTTGCCAAGGCCGACCTCAACGAGGAGAACCTCGAGGCCCTCAAGGCCGGCATGCCCAACCTGCTCCGTCACGTCGACAACATCCAGAACGTCTACGGTCTGCCCTGTGTGGTCGCCATCAACCGCTTCCCGACGGACACCGAGGCCGAGCTTGCGCTCATCGAGTCCGAGTGCCAGAAGCTGGGTGTCAACGTGAAGCTGTCCGAAGTTTGGGCCAAGGGCGGCGAGGGCGCGCTCGATCTGGCCGATGAGGTCATGCGCCTGATTGAGCAGCCGAGCGAGCTCAAGTTTGCCTACGAGGACGGTGCCGATGTGGCCGACGCCCTGGAGGCTGTCGCCACTAAGGTCTACCGCGCCGATGGCGTCGACTTTACGCCGGCTGCCAAGCGCCAGCTCGCCGAGCTGCGCGAGAACGGCTTTGGCAACCTGCCGGTGTGCGTTGCCAAGACCCAGTACAGCTTTAGCGACAACGCCAAGGCGCTGGGCGCTCCTGAGGGCTTCCGCATCACGGTACGCGAGCTCAAGGTTTCCGCCGGTGCCCACTTTGTGGTCGCGCTGACCGGCAGCGTTCTGACCATGCCGGGTCTGCCCAAGGTTCCCGCGGCCGAGAACATCGACGTCGACAACGACGGCAACATCACCGGCCTGTTCTAAGCCTGCTGCTCATAGCCGCTTGCCCGCCCCACCGCGCCTACCAAGGCCCGGCGGGGCTTTTGTTTCTGGCCGCGCTTGTCTTGTAGATACCGACGGGCTCTGCCCATCATAGGCTTTTGCGCGGGTAGAATGCATGGATAACTTGATGCTTACGGGCGACGGAAAGGAATCGTTGCATGGATCAGGACAAGACAACCGTGATGGGCGGCTACGGTTCCGCGCAGGCTGGCGATAGCGCCGATGCGACCCGCGTTGTTCCCAACCCCGGCTATACCGACCCCGCCGCGACGCAGCCTTCTGCCGAGCCCACCCGGGTTATGGACTATGGCGACACGGCGCAGGATTCTTACGCTGCATCTTCGCATGGCCCCTATGGCAACGCAGCTCCGGACCCGTTTGATTACGCGCCGCAGGATTCTTATGCCGCCTCGACGCCGAATCCCTATGATGAACTGCCGCAGAATCCCATTTCGCAGCCTCAGCAGACGACGTATATGCCTCGCACGGCGCAGCCTCGCTACGGGTCGCGGGAGCCGTATCGCGAGTACCCCAAGTCGATTCCGCAATATGGCGAGGACGAGGAGAAGAAGCCGTCGCGTTCGTCGAGCGTGATCAAGAAGATCCTCATTGTGCTGGCGATCTTCTTTGCCCTCTCGATTGTGTTCGCCATTGTGTCGGGCATGCTCAACAAGCGAGGTGCTACAACCAGCACGACGGCCGAGCAGACAGAGGTCGCCCAGGTGGGTGCAGTAGAGCTGGGCGATATCCCGGGACAGTACTGGTCCAACGCCAAAAAGATTCTCAAGTCGCGCGGCGCTGATCTTTCGAATGCCGTGGTTCTGACTGATGATGGCTCAACGCCCGTCGTCGATGCCAACTGGGTCGTTACTTCTGCCTACTATAACGACAACGGTAACCTTGAAATTCAACTCACGCATAAGAACAGCTCGGGCAACTCGTCCGACGGCCAAAGCGGCACCGACAGCTCGAGCTCCAACATGCTGGAGGACCTGAGCAACAAGGCGCAGGAATTGGGAGACAAGGCGCAAGAGCTGGGCGATACGACACAAAACCTGGGCGATACCGCGCAGAACTTGGGAGACATGGCGACAGATGCCTGGAACGCCCTACAAAACGGCATTTTGGGTGCACAGGGAAACTAGCGGCCGAGCGGAGCGGGGTTACAGCTGCTCTGCCGGACGCTCGGGCGAGCTAAAGCCCGAGTCAAATGTGACGACGCACGAGACATCGGGCCGGCGCTCGTGCACGATGCGCGTGACGAGCTCCAGCAGCTCCTCGTCGGATATGTCAAAGCCGTCGGGACGCACCAGGTCAAACGAAACGAACCCGTCGTGCTCGTGCAGGTCGTGGATGGAGAGCGCGGGATTGATCTGCATGACGCCGCGCTTGACCCAGCCGCGCAGGTCGTCGCCTGTGGTGGCGATGGGGTCGCTGTGCAGCGTGATGTCGATGCCCATCTGGCGCTTGATGTCGTGCTCGATGGTGTCCAGGATCTCGTGGTGCTCAAACGCGTCGCCCTCGCCGGGCATCTCCACGTGGGCGCTGGCAAACTGGCGGCCGGGGCCGTAGTCGTGCACCATGAGGTCGTGCGTGCCCAGGACCTGCGGATACGACATGATCTTGTCGCGAATCGCTTGAACAAGCTTAGGGCTGGGTGCCTGTCCCAACAGTGGACTGATGGCGTCGCGCACGAGGCCCATGCCGCTGATGCAGATGAAGATGCCCACGCCCAGGCCTGCCCAGCCATCGAGGTCAAAGCCGGTCGTTTGCGAAATAAGTGCTGCCGTCAAGACCGCGCCCGAGGTGATGACATCGTTTTTGGAGTCCTGTGCTGTGGCGATGAGCGTCTCGGAATCGATTCGGTTGCCCAGTGCGCGGTTGAACGCGGCCATCCAGAGCTTAACGAGCATGGACAAGACGAGGGCGGCTAAGGAGAGCACCGAATATGCGGTGGGGGAAGGCTTGATGATCTTAGTGACCGACTCGAGGATCAGGTTGATGCCGACGGCGCAAACCAGGACGGCGACGAATAGGCCGGCTAGGTACTCATAGCGGCCGTGGCCATAGGGGTGACCTTCGTCTGCCGGGCGGCTGGCAAGGCGGAACCCAAGCAGGCTCACGATGTTGCTCGAGGCATCGGAGAGGTTGTTGAAAGCGTCGGCGATGAGGGAGACGGAACCGGCGAGCAGGCCCGCGATGCCCTTGGCCAGGCACAGGGTGATGTTGAGGCCAATGCAGATGAGGCTTGCGGCAAAGCCCGCGTTGGTGCGGGTGCCGGCATCGACCGGTTCGCCCTCGCTGCCGGGAACAAGTTTATGTACCAGTCGATGAACAAATAGCATGGCGATCGTCCTCACAATCATGTTTAAGGGGATAGTGTAGCTCGCGCGGGGGCGCCGTGCACCGATGATCAGAAAATGCAGCAATAGTCTGCCGGTGCTAACGAGCGAGTCTTCTCGTCTGCCTGGGTGGTCCATTTTGGGCCACATGGGTATGGGCATGTGACTGTTTACTCGACATACTTAATGTCGACAGCCCCTGTGCAAAGGAGGACGTTTCCATGGATGAGATGTTTGCTATTAAATGCCAAAACTGCGGCGGCCCCATGTACTCACACCAGGCTAAGCGCAGCTTTGAGTGCGCCTATTGCGGTGCGGTCATTCCGTGGCAGGCCGATGCGGGGGAGCCCAAAAGCGCCTTGGGCATTCGCCATGCGCCGCTGACGGTTGTCGATGGGCTGCTTAAGCTCACGCACGTCTCGCAGCTCGAGCGCCCGGAGGACCCGGACTGGTATTTCTTTAATTCGCACTGGCGCAATCAGTCGGTCCTGGAACATCTGCTGTGGGAGGATCGCGGCACGGCGCAGGAGTTCCAAGATGCCACGCATGTGAGTATTCCTTGCCCCTTCTGCGGAGCGTCCTTTGAGGGTGAGTCAACCCAGCGCGTGTTTGAGTGCCCTTCGTGCGGCAATAAAATCGGTGTCGCTGACCTGCTCAAGCCGGGGACGTTTAGCAAGCGTCTGACCATGGGCGTTGGTGCGGAATATGTGCCCGAGCAGGGTATTCCCTGCGAGATAACGCCGCAGCAGGCGCGTGCCAATGCGCTTGAGCTGGTACGCCAATACCCAGATGCCTTTGCCGGCCACGATGTGGAAGATGCGATCCAAAACGGTATGATGCTCTTCTACTTCCCCATGGCACTTGCGGATCTTCGCATGATGGCGTCCTTCCCGGGCAAGGGCCTGAACAAGGAAACCCTGGTGTACTACGAGGTGCTCGACTGGGCATATCCCAGGGCAAACTACCTGGACGTTCGCCTCATGGGCATTCTGGAGCCGTGGGACTTTGCCAAGGTTGGGCCGTTTGACCCGGCCATGCAAGAAGGCGACTTCCGGATTGTCTCCGTCGATGCGTCCACCAAGGACCAGGTGGTCATTGACAAGCTGGCGCTCGACATTGCCGGCAACGATGCCGAGGCGATGCTGGGGCTCAATAAAAAGAGCATCCGCGCCTGGGCGCGCAAGGCCCGCAAGCATAAGGACGGCCTGGTGATGGTGCCGGTCTACTTTGTCGATCGCCCGGCGTCGGATAGTCGCGACGGCGAGCAGGTGCGCATTGCCGTGAACGGCCAGACGGGTCGCGCGGCCGCGGTAGCGTTTAGCGACAAGCGCGAGACGCATGTGGTGGCACCGCTCAATCCCAACGTGATACTGTCGAGCGAAAGCACCGTGCACGCCACACCCATCGAGGTCAAATACGTTAAATCGCCCTTCCTATACCAGATCGTACGCCGCGGAGGCGGCGAGCAACCGCGTCAGGTGGCGGCAGCTGCCGAGGGCTCTTACCGAGAGGAAAAGCCCAAACGAAAGGGCTTACTCGCTGCGATCTTTGGTAAGTAGGGGAGTGGTGCCGGTTGGCTCGCGAGAGTGCAAAACATCCCGCCCGTGATGGCAGATGTAAATAAACGGTGGAACGGCTGTAAAAGAGTCTTGCCACTGGGTAAAATCAGGATGTGCCGCGGAACCCGCTCCTTAGCTAGTCACACTTCGGAGACGCGGGCAACGCAGGTACAAGTGTCTTAAGGGCCGGCTGCAACCGGCCCTTTCTTTATGACTCCCTTCGCTATCCGTTACTGCTTATATTCCTGCCAGATCGAGTAGAGGTTCCGTGCAATGCCGGTCACATACATCGAGAGGCGCAGGATTTCAAGAAACAAGTTCATAGGCTTCACCCCAATCGGAGATCGGAGCGTTGCCCGCAGGCGGATTCCGCGGCAATCATAATTCTACCTCACGGGCCGCGGTGGAGGATAGCCTGCCCCCTGGTTTGGAGCAGTGTCGATCTAACGGGCAATCAAGCCTCTAGCTCTCTTTGAATTGGGCAAGCATCTGCCCGAAGAAGCTTAGTTCGGATGGCTCATAAATGAGCGAGCCGCCATCTTCGGTCCGGTAGACCCCGCAGGGGAGGTAACGCCCGTCGGGGAGGACATAGAGGTTGGCTTCTTCCTTCAGTCCTGCTGGAAATAGCGGAATCCCGTTTTCGTCCACTTGGAACTCGTCTATATTTGCGATCTTCCTCTCCATGACGCCTCCTGCCTTATTTCTTGAATGGCGCCCTAAAACAGGCAGCTCTCAATCAGCTCTTTTCCGCGTAGGGCGTCGACCCACTCCTGTGGGATGGTTTTGAGACCGTAGGCCGTGCCGGCGAGGGCGCCGGCGACGGCTGCGGTGGTGTCGGTGTCGTCGCCCAGGTTGACGGCGGCAAGCACGCAATCTTCGTAACTGTTGGTGTTGACAAAGCACCAGGTAGCGGCTTTAAGCGTGTCGCGCACGAAGCCGCCGGACCTGATTTCGTGCTCGGGCACGCCTTTCAGATGGAGTGCCCACGAGGGGAGCACGTCATTCATCACATCCCTCATCAGCTCGACATATATGATGCATGCGTCGGTTGACGTTCTGTGGGCGTGCGTAATCGCGGAGACCTTTCTGACCTCTTCGTCCGTCGCATCGGTGAACGCCAGGGGAGCGATGCGCATGAGCGATCCGTTGCCATTGTCGCGCTCGCCGGAGCCACCTTTGCCGGCGTGCAAGGCGCAGGCGGTCGTACCACCGTAATCGAAAACGCCGTCAATCGTATACTCGCCACGGGCAATCCAGCTTACGAACTTGTCGCGCATGTCTGCGGTGTCGATATGCCCGAGCTCCCTAATCGAGTCGCAGGTGGCAAGCGTCATAGATGTGTCGTCGCTCCAAGTGCCGGCGGGCTGCCCATGCGTGCCGTAGCCGATCATGTCCGTGCATTCGAACGTGCCGCGGGGCCTGAACTCGTAGGGAACGCCCAACGCGTCGCCGACGGCAAGCCCGTAAATACAGTCGCGTAGCGTTGTTTTCGGTCTGTCTGTCATGGGAAACACCTCTCGTACTTTGGATTGAGGATGCGCGGCTACCTGCGGCAATATGTTCAGTTCGATTCGCGACGCAGTGCGTCGCGAATCGAGAGAACTCAATAGTCAATATGCCAAAATGGTATGCCTAGACGTCTCTTTACACGGCAACAGGCATTTCTTTTGGGCGTCCTGCCTTTGGAGCGTCGGCGAGTCGTGCCTCGATGGAAGCTTTGGATACCATGCGCTTGGTGCCATCCTTCCATGAATCCAACAGTCCAGCATTTATCAGTTGCGATACTCTTGCCGAGCTAACGCCAAGTATGCGCGCGGCATCCGCTGCGGTGACGGCGGGGATATCGTTGAGTTCGCGACTGACGGCCACGGCGATAATCTTGCCACTGTGCTGCGGCTCGTGGCCAAAGTCCGGCGCAGGCAGGTCAACGCCGCCCATTAGGTGGTCATCGACCATGCATGCGAGAAAATCAGCGGCGCTTTCGACAGCGTCGTTTAGGTCGGATCCGAACGTTCCACCTCCGCCCAGCGAGCCACATGGCACAGCGTCGACAACGCCGTCCGAATCAAAGAACTCGAATTCCCATACGTAAACCATGTAAGACCTCCTTTAAAAAGCGATGCGAAATGTGATGAGGATGAGCTATCGAAGCCCTGCCTGCCTTAGGATTCTTTTGGCAATTTGCTCCTCGATCTCTCGATGGCGTTTCACGAGCACGAGCTTGTCGCCTTTGACGAACTTCTCGTGATTGGTGCTTCCTTTCGAGATGAAGCCGGCTTCTTCGAGGATACGGATCAATTCGCGTCTCTGCATCTCAGCCTCTTTCAATAACTATATATTAGCACTTACTAAGGGTTTTAGACTTAAATCTTAGCCATTGCTAATCCCTTGTTTTATTTCACCATCCTTGGATAACGGCTTATAGTCCTTGCGGTATTAGTTTATTTGCTCGTGCGGACACGATTTGGTGCTCCGTGCGCGACCGCGAAAAGGGTTTGCGGTGACTAAAGTGTGACCATAGAGACAGTTTTAGCGAGCCCCACGGGAGTGACGCGCATGGACAACAATACGCTGCTATTCCAGGACAAAGGTTCGGGTAGGTTTAAAGACGTTAAGATCTACCCGAATCGCCTTGAGGTGCTTAAGAAGGGCGTTCTCGGCGGCAAGCACACCGAGATTGTCTATCTTAAGGACATCACGTGGGTCAACAGGGTCAAGGGCCGCGACGTTTTCCTGCGCAACAGGTTGTTGACTGCTTGTGTCTTTAGCCCGAGCAGCCGCTTCCAAGCTCAGGAGTTTGTGAATGCGTTGAACATGGTGATGTGACCGGGCGCTTTCGAACACAAAAAGCCGGGATGCAAGGAGTCGCACCTTGCATCCCGGCTGAGCTAAAACGGCGCTGCTGCATGCCGTTGGAGCTTTAGCGCTTGATCTCGATATCCTCGAGCTTGACGTCCATGGCCTCGGTCTTTGCCTTGGCGATGTCGTCGGCAAATTCCAGGGACTTCATCATGGCTTCGACGGCGTCCTTGTGCTCCTCGACGTTGTCGATGCGCACGTAGACGCTGCCGCCCTCAACGTCGGTGAAGTACTCAGTCGTTACGCCGCCCGAGTGCGTGAAGTAAGCACTGCGCCAGGTCTTGCCGTTGTATTTAACGGGGTCGTTTTCGGTCCATCCGGAGTTGGCCTTCCACTTTGCCTCGTAGTCGAACAGCTCGTCGGCGTTCTTGTCAGAGTCGAAGACAGGGATGAAGCGGTCGCTGGCGTGCTCGCTCTCGGTGAACTTAAACTGGGCCCTGTCGGCGGTATCGCCTGCGACGTCGGTGATCTCGACGCCCTCGGGGACCTCGACCTTAAACCAGATGAAGTCGGTCCTCATGTCCACGGCCGGCTTTTCTGCGCCGCCGCCCCCACCGCTGCCGGCGGCGCCGCCGCTTCCACCACAGCCTGCCAGGGCAACTGCGGCAAAGAGACTGATGCAGAGGGTGAGAATCGCAAAGGCTTTCTTTTTCATGGTCGTGTCCTCCTCGGTCTGTAACCGTCCATGGATTACCTGTCTTTACTGTACGCGCGAGCGGCTCGTTCGGGTGGGCCACATGTCCCATTCTTGGGGCCGGATTTGCGCCGACAAGTGGCAATATGTCGCGATATAAGTAGGGGAGGACCGGCTGATCCGATCCTCCCCCGGCTGGGCGTCCGATCATGTAATGACTGCGCATGCGATGCTGCGTGCGAGCCCCTAATGCTTGATCTCGATGCTCGAAATCTCGACTTCGCGTGCCTCGGAAACCGCCTCCGCCATGTCATCGGGGAACTCGATGGAGTTGAGGAGTGCCTCGGCTTCTTTCTTGTGCAGTTCGAAGTTTGAGATAAGGACGTAGACGCTTCCCGGTTCAACGTCGGTAAAGAGGAGTGTTGAGATGCCACTGTTGTCCTCGTACGTTCCGACGAGCCATGTCCTGCCGTTATACTCGACGGATCCGCCATCCTTCCACTGGAACGTATCCCCCTTCTTTTCTGCCTGGTCGGCGTGGGACTCCTCAGCTGTCAGCGCTTTTTTCCAAACGGGGATAAAGCGATCGCCCGAGGCGTTCTCATCTTCGGGGAAGGTGAGCTGAATCCTATCTGCATTCTTGCCGGCGGAGTCGCTTACGCCGACGCCCTCGGGCATCTCGACCTTAAACCAGATAAAGTCGGTCTTCTTGGCAACGGGGGCTTTTTCCTTGCTCTCGCTCTTGGCGGCGCTGCCGCCCCCGCCCGATGCGCTCCCGCCGCAGCCGACAAGGGCAAATGCGGCAAAGAGGGCGATGCAAAGGGAAAGGATTGATAGGGTCTTTTTCTTCATGGTGGCGTCCTCCTTGTCTGTTAGGGGCATCGTGTGCAGCGGTTCGCCAATCGGCGGTTGCGCATGCACTGATGGCTTTATTTGCTGTGCGGTGATTCCTCCGTTCTTTGTCCGGCGCCGTGGCGAGCGTTGCCCCAGCATGGGGCTCCTTATCTATATGTATGCCCCAGTTGCCGCCGTCCGAGAGTCCCGAAACGTGGGCCATGTGTCTCATGTTTGCGTCGCTGCCGCCTATCGTGTGCCATAGAAATCCGCGATGGCCAGGTGCGCTGACGCTCATGTGCTTATGGGCTAGACTTAGCACCATTACGTGTTCGATGCGGTTGGTTGGCGGTTGCCGCCCGATCGATGTATATGACTTGAAGGTGCGTGCGTATGAGCCAAGAGATGATGGATAAAACCTGTCGAGAGTTTGCCGAGGCGCTTGCCGCACGCGAGCCGGTGCCCGGCGGCGGCAGTGCGAGCGCCTTTGTGGGCGCGCTGGGCGCCTCGCTTTGCGGAATGGTCGCTCGTTATGGAGCAACCAATCCCGCGCTTGCGGATCGCGCGGACGATCTGACGCGCACATTTGCCCAGGCAGACGAGTTGGCGCAGGAACTTGTGGGTCTGGTTGCCGAGGATGTTCGTGCATACGGCCAGGTGTCCGCGGCATACGGTATTCCTCGTGATGATCCGGCTCGACCCGCGGTGATTCAGGATGCGTTGCGCGTGGCGGCCATGCCACCGTATCGGATTATGGATGCCTGCGGACGCGCGCTGGCACTGCTCGAGGACATGGCCGACAAGGGCTCGCGTCAGCTGCTGTCAGACGTGGCGTGCGGTGCCGTGTTCTGCCGCGCCGCCATGCAGGGCGCGAGCCTGACGCTTTTTGCCAATACCACGTCTATGAAAGACCGGGCGCGCGCCGAGGAGCTCGAGGCGGCGTGTGATGAGCTGCTGGATACGTGGCTGCCGCGCGCCGATGCGCTGGCGCGCCGTGCCGCCGACGCCGCAAGGAAGAGGGGATAGCCATGGCCGTGCTGCTTAAAGGCGCTCCCGTTGCCCGCGCTTTGACTGAGGATCTCGCTGCTCGCTGCGCGGCTTTGCGCGAGCACGGCGTTGTTCCGACGCTTGCTATCGTTCGCGTGGGCGAGCGCGAGGACGATCTATCCTACGAGCGCGGCGCCCTCAAGCGCTGCGAGAAGGTTGGCATCGAGGCTCGCCGTGTTTTGCTTCCTGCCGATGTTTCGCAGGACGAGCTGATGGCTGCTATCGAGGGCATCAATGCCGACCCTGCTGTTCATGGCTGCCTGATGTTTCGTCCGTTGCCCGCTGGGCTTGACGAGGATGCAGTTGCCGCAGCACTCGATCCCGTCAAGGATGTTGACTCCATGACGCCGGCCTCGCTGCTTACCACGCTTTCGGGGCGAGGCGAGGGCTTTGCCCCCTGCACAGCCGAAGCCGTGCTTGCTTTGCTTGATCATTACGGCGTTGAGCTGGATGGGGCCAAGGTCGCGGTCGTTGGTCGGTCGCTGGTGATTGGCCGTCCCGTTGCCGCCTTGCTTACGGCTCGCAATGCCACCGTGACGACGTGCCATACGCATACGCGGGACCTTGCTGCCGAGTGCCGTGCTGCCGACATTGTTGTTGCCGCGGTTGGACGTGCGCGCACGATTGGCGCGGATGCGGTTCGCGAGGGCCAGACGATCATCGATGTTGGCATTAACTGGGATGAGGACGCTGGCAAGCTGGTGGGTGACGTCGATTTTGTTGCCGCGGAGCCGGTCGTTAACGCCATCACGCCCGTGCCGGGCGGCGTGGGCGCTGTGACGACGGCGATTCTCGCTAAACACGTGATTGAGGCGTCGGAGCGCGCATCGAAATAGGCGTTTTGGGCTGTTTGAGGGGTTCGCGATATACCACGTGGTCAAAAAACGTCAAATATGAGTACTGTTGCCAAGATAGTCACATATGTTTTTATGTCTTTTGGGCTCCCTAGCGATATTTATTCTCGCTAGGGAGCCCATTTTATTGAACCTATGGGGAATAACGTTGTCCTACTTTTGGACAAATGGGGATTTTCGGCACCTATTACAAGGAAATTTGCTGCTACTAAATTGGTGACAGTACTCATATTTGGCATTTTTTGACCACAGGGGTTGCCAGCGCCGTGGTTTCGCCCTTTCTGCGGCGAAGCGATACACTGTTATCGTTTGATTTCTTCGCTCAAGGAGGATGCGCATGCCGTGCACAACGATTTTGGTTGGTAAGAACGCGAGCTACGACGGGTCGACCCTTGTCGCCCGCAACGAGGACTCGTCCAACGGGGTGTTTGAGCCCAAGCGCATGTGCGTGGTGCATCCCGACGAGCAGCCGCGTGTCTACACGAGTGTCCTGAGCCACCTAGCCATTGAGCTGCCCGACAATCCCATGCGTTACACAAGCGTCCCTGACGTTATCCCGGGCCACGGCATCTGGGCCGAGGCCGGCTTCAACGAGCTCAACGTTGGCATGTCTGCAACCGAGACGCTTACCACCAACGAGCGCGTCCGTGGCGCCGATCCGCTTGTCGACTACGTGCCCGCCAAGGGCAACGAGGGTGAGGACGGCTATGTGCCGGCGCAGTCTGGTGGCCTGGGCGAGGAGGACATGGTGACCCTGGTCCTGCCGTACGCTAAGTCTGCCCGCGATGGCGTTCGTATCCTGGGCGACCTGCTCGAGCGCTACGGCACCTACGAGAACAACGGCATCGCCTTTAGCGACGTGGACGAGATCTGGTGGCTCGAGACCATCGGCGGTCACCACTGGATTGCCAAGCGTGTGCCTGATGACGCCTATGTGACCATGCCCAATCAGCTGGGTATCGACAGCTTTGACCTGGATGACGCCGAGGGCGCCCAGGTCAACCACATGTGCTCTGCCGACCTGCGCTCCTGGATGGCCGAGTGGCATCTGGACCTGACGCTGGGCGTTGAGGGCGACGGTCCGGCTGTGGTCTTTAACCCGCGCGAGGCCTTTGGCTCGCACAGCGACAGCGATCATGTCTACAACACGCCGCGCGCGTGGTACATGCAGCGCTGCCTCAACCCCAGCGATGTGTGGGACGGCCCCGACGCCGACTACACGCCCGAGAGCGACGATATCCCCTGGAGCCGCGTGCCCGAGCGCAAGGTGACCATCGAGGACATTAAGTATGTGCTTTCGAGCCACTACCAGGGCACGGAGTACGACTGCTACGGCAGCAAGGGCACGCCTGCCACGCGTGGCGCTTATCGCCCCATCGGCATCAACCGCAACAGCCAGCTCGCCGTGTTGCAGCTGCGCCCCTATGCGCAGCCGGCCTATCGCGCCGTGCAGTGGATGGCCTTTGGTTCCAACTCGTTTAACGCGCTGGTTCCGCTGTACGCCAACGTCGAGACCATGCCCGAGTACTATGCCGATACACAGGCTCGCGTGACGTCCGAAAACTTCTACTGGGCCAACCGCCTGATCGGCGCGCTGGCTGACGTTCGCTTCCATGAGTGCGGCCGCGCCGTGGAGGACTATCAGGAGAAGGTCGGTGGCATGGGCCACAAGCAGATCCATGACGTCGATGCTGCCGCAGCCGTTCTGCCCGAGGCCGAAGTGCCTGCCGAGCTCGCCCGCGCCAACGAGGAGTTTGCCGAGCGCGTGCGGGTGGAGACCGATGCTCTGCTGGGCAAGGTGCTCTACACCACGAGCTGCGCCATGAAGAACTCTTTCGCGATGAACGACAACGTGAGGTAGGGATTTCCCGTCGATCGTATAGCACTAAAACGCTTTGTCGCTTTCGCTCAATCTTGGGTACAAGAACGCCAATGCAGTTGTTTGTGATTGGAGCCAACCATGGTTATGAAACTCGATCAGCTTGTTAACGGTGCCATCAACGTGGGCTTCGGCGCCGCCGCCGTTGCCGTCGAGGGCAGCAAGAAGGTTCTCGACGACCTTAATACCAAGGGTGAGCAGGTGCGCAAGGACGCAGGCGCCCCCGATATCGCCCGCAGCGTGTCCGACATGTTCGAGCAGGCTGGTGGCACTATCTCCGACCTGACCGAGCGTCTGGGCATGCAGGGCGAGACCGCGGCCCAGCGCGTGCTCGACGAACTCATTCTGGCTCGCGTCCGCGTTATGACCGCTCCCGAGCGCACGGCCTTCCTGGCCCATGTGCGCGACATCGTCGATTCGGTCGAGGACAACGTGACCTCGGTGCCCGTCGAGTCCGTTGAGCCCGACGATGCGAAGGATACCGAAGAGGCCGAGTAGCAGCGCAGATGGCAGATTCCACCACCGATTACAACAATCTAGATCCCTTGGGTGACGAGGCGGCGGTTGTCGATGAGGTCGATGCCGCCGTCTCGGGCGCTCGCAAGAAGCCGCGCGCTGTCGATATGGTCCCCGAGGAGCCCGAGGCGATGGCGCCGGATGAGGAATACCAGCTCACGCCGGCGGGTCGCCGCGAGCGCATCGGGCAGATTGTTCGCCTGGTCAAAAAGTACCGCGTGTGGGATAACCTCACGCCGGTTCGTTTGCGCCGCCTGCTCGAGGAACTCGGCCCCATGTTCGTTAAGATGGGGCAGATTCTGGCCAACCGGTCCGAGATTCTGCCGCAACGCTTTTGCGACGAGCTGCGTCGTCTGCGCTCTGACGTGGAGCCGGTGCCGTACGAGGTCGTACTCAGTTGTCTGGAAGAAGAATACGGCCTGCGCCTGGGGGAGATGTTCGATGCGATCGACCCAAATCCGCTTGGTAGTGCATCGCTTGCGCAGGTGCATCGCGCCCGCCTGGTGACGGGCGAGGACGTGGCCGTTAAGGTGCAGCGCCCAGGTGCGCAGCAGGTTATGGCACAGGACATCGATATCATCCGCTCGGTGGTGCGTATCGTTTCCAAGTTCGTCAACACCGATCAGTTTGTGGACCTGCACGGCGTGGTCGAGGAGCTGTGGACCTCGTTTCGCGAAGAGACCAACTTTTTGGCCGAGGCAAAAAACCTCAACGACTTCTACGAGTTCCACAAGAGCGTTCATGGCGTGACGTGCCCTAAATCCTATCTGGACCTGTGCACCGAGCACGTGGTGGTTATGGACTACGTCGACGGCATTTCGATCGCCGATCCTGAACGCTTGGTGGCCGAGGGCTATGACTTGGAAAAGATCGGTGCCGCGATTGTCGAGGACTACTCGACGCAGGTGCTCGATGACGGCTTTTTCCATGCCGACCCGCATGCGGGAAACATCATCCTCAAGGACGGCATCGTTTACTTTATCGACTTGGGCATGGTCGGACGCATGTCGAGCCACGATCGTGGCATCGTTAAGGACATGATTTTCGCCGTGGCCGAGGGCGACGTGCCCAAGCTCAAGGATTCGCTCATGCGCTTCGCCGTGACGCGTGGCGACTCGGCCGAGCTCGATCATTCAGCGTTTTTGTCCGATCTTGACTTTATCGTGGCTGACTTTGCGGGCCTTGACCTGAAGGATCTGGATATCGGCGAGTTTTTGACCTCGCTGTTAAACCTCGCGCGTAAGAATGACGTTGAGCTGCCGAGCGTGGTGACGATGTTCGCGCGCGGCATGGTGACGCTCGAGGGTTTGCTGACCGAGTACATGCCCAACGTCAACATGATCCAGATCATCCAGACGCATATTAAAAACGAGAAAAGCACCTATGCGCGCGTGCGCGATATGGGGAGCGATCTTGCCGCGAGCAGCTATCGCGCGGTGAAGGGCTCGCTCGAGGCGGCCGAGTATCTGGGCCTGGCCTCGCGCATGCTCACGCGCGGCCAGCTTAAGGTGAACACGCAGATCATGAGCAGCGATAAGGCGCTGCGACAGCTGGGTGGAATTATCGACCGCATGTCGATGGCAATTGTGATTGCCGGCCTGTTTATCGGTTCGTCGGTGGTGTACTACGCGCGCATCGAGCCGGTTGTGTTTGGTATCCCGGTCATTGGCTTTTTGGGTTACGTGAGCGCGCTGGTGCTGGCGCTTATGCTGGGCCGCAATATCTGGCTCAACAGTCACGGCGGCAAGCACTAGAGGCTGCGACTGTCACCGCATTTTCCTATCGCAAACAATAGCTTTTACCTTGGGCTTCGCCTGCGTGCGAGGCCCTTTTGCGTGATAGCATATTGACAGTAATAATAGATGGCCTAGATGGTGGTGCGGAGACGCACGAATGCGCGGTTTTCCTGCGCGTTTGGGAGAATCGGGGTGCAAGTCCCCGGCTGTACCAGTAACCGTAATTCCTCTTGGCTCGGGATGTTCGCGTCGCAGATCGGACGGCGCGCCTGAGCCGTTAAGGTTAAGTCGGATCGCCTCCCATCTTGCATGCGGCTGCGGCGTATGCCGCCGGTGTGCATAGGGCTCTGGAGGGAAAGGGGACCCCGATGGGGGAGCTCGAGCGCAACATGCGCGATGACGTGGGGCAGCCTCAAGGCAACGCTTCAAGTACAGACAATGGGGGACAAATGGATATGTTTGAGGACGAGCGCGAGCGCGCCTCGTTGCATCGCCGTGGCGCGATTGCACGCGGTGTAGCCAAGCGCTGCCTGGTGGCATTCCTGGCCTTCGCGATGGTCTTTGGCACCACGCCGGCTCAGCTGTGGGCCGAGGGCGCCGAGGGCATTGCCGAGGCTGTGGCTCAGGCTGCGACGCCGAGTGAGGGCGCGGGGGCCGCGGGCGGTACTGCCGACCAGGGCAAGGCCGAGGTTTCGGATTCCGGGAGCGCGCCTGCAGCTAGTGCCGACACAACAGAGGCAGCAACTGGCGACGAAGGCTCGGCGACGGGGGAGAGCCCTGCCACGAGTGAGCAGTCTTCGACGGCGCCCGCTGGCCAAGCAGGATCTGCCGCCGCGGCTACCGTTCAGGCAGAGAACCCGACAGAAACCGGCGATGTCGCCAAGAAGCAAGTCGAGGTCTCGTTCTCGATTATCGGCACCGATGCCGACGGCAAGGCTCAGACCTGGGTGGCACCTACGCAGCTCAAGCTCGACGAGGGCTCGACGGCCGCGGATGCCTTCATTAAGCTGCAGGAGAAGACGGGCTTCAAGGCGAAGTACGAACCGAACACGGCATACGGTTTCTACCTCGAAAGCATCACATCCCCGAGCGATGGTCGCACGCTTGCCTACGATCCGACGACTTATGCTTTCTGGCAGCTGTTTGTCGACGGCGCGTCTTCCTCGGTTGGCGCGAGCGGCGTCAAGCTCACCCAGGGGCAGAAGATTGAGTTTGCCTATACGGCTGGTAGCGCGTCCCCTGTCGTTAAGGACCAGGTTGCCGCAAATGTGACCGTCATTGGTCGCGATGCACAGGGCAAGACTCAGACCTGGGTCGACAACGCGCAGTATGTGGTGACGTCCGGTTCGAGCGCGCTTGACCTTACGAAGGCCGCGCTCGAGGCGAATGATATTGACGCCGTTGCTGCGGGCTCCTTCATTCTGAGTCTTAAGTACAACGGTGTTGAGCTGGGTACGCCCCAAGATTATTCGACCTATTGGCAGCTGTTTATCAACGGCAAGTCGAGCGACTACCCGGCAGACAATGTCACCATTCATGCTGGGGATACCGTTACGTGGTTCTACGGTGGCTGGGGCGACCAGTTGCCCTCCGATTCTGTCCATGCTTCCGTTCAGGTCCTCGGTAAGGACAAGGACGGCAAGCAGCAGGTTTGGGCTTCGACGGGCCAGACGAGCCTCAAGGCAGGCTCCACCGCTAAGGATCTACTTGAGCAGGTCGGCCTTACTCTCGATGCTGGCGAATCGTCTTGGGGCTGGTTCCTCAACGGCATTTATTCGCCCTTCGATGGTAAGTCCTATTGTGGCTATGATGCTGCGACCAATAGCTATTGGCGCTTCTACGTAAAGGGCAAGTCCGACGCAAAGTACAAGTTCGCCGACGTTGGCGCCGGTGCCTACAAGCTCCATGAGGGTGACGCCGTCACCTTTATGTATGCCGGCGACAGCGATGCCCTTCCTGGCCAGGTTCTTGGGTCTGTCGATGTTATCGGTCCCGATGTCAACGGCAACAATACTCGCTGGGGCTCAGCAAGCAATGTTTCCCTGCCCGAAGGCTCTACGGCCCAGGACCTTATTGAGACGGTTCTGAAGGCGAAGGGCATTGATTACAAGGCCTCCCAGAGTGGTGCATACTGGTCCATTACTTCGCCGTTCGAAGGCAGGGCGTACGGCCATGATGGTGCGACCAATAAATATTGGCACCTGTATATCAACGGAAAGCCCTCATCTCTCTGCGCCAACCAGGTCACGCTCACGAGCGGCGACAAGGTTACGTTTGCCTATACGACCGATGGTGCGCCCATGCCCGATCCCGACAAGATTGTCGTGGACCCGAGTGCGACGACTCCTGATTGGGATGCCGAGTGGGCTGGCTACGGCAACAGTGGCAACGGTTCGACCGTAACGGATGCCAAGACGCCTGCGCAGGCCGCCGGTCTTAAGTGGGCCTTCGATTGGAAGGCCGAGTCTGGTCAGCAGTATGCCAACTGCAGCGAACCTGTCATCGCTAACGGCTTTGTGTACATCGCGACCGAGAATGAGCTCATTAAGATCGATTCGTCCACGGGCAAAAAGGTTGCCTCTGCGCCGCTTGCCTCCAAGGTGAGCTATACCTCTCGTCCGATCTATACCAATGGCCTTATCATCGTTCCGCTCAACGGCGGTGCGGCCCAGGCGATTACTGCAGACAAGCTGATCTGCAAGTGGCTGACGCCTGGTTTGACGGACTTGACGCAGAGCTCCTGCACTGTCGTTTCGGACGGCGAATACGTCTATGTAGGCTCGGTCGATATTTCGTATGACGAGAATTACAACGCGACCTACGGCAACGGCTCCTTTGCGCGCATTAAGATTGCCACGGGCGAAGTTTCTTGGCAGAACATCGACCCTGCCGAGGGCTATTACTGGACTGGTGCGGCTTTGACAGATAAGTATGCCATCGTTCCTACGAGCGCGGGTACGCTTAAGTGCATTGATAAGACGACGGGCGATGTCGTTTCGACCATGAAGCTCGGCGCTCTCGCGAACGCCGACTGTGTCGCCGATCCGTCCAATGGTTCGACCTTCTATCAGATGACGCACGATGGAAAGCTCCATGTGATTTCGCTTTCGGCGAAGGGCGTACTGAGCGAGCAGAAGACGGTCGATCTGGGTCTTACTAATAACATGAGCGCACCGGCGGTGGCTGGCGAAAGCTTGATTGTCGGCGGACAGACGGCTACTGGCTCTGCTCTGGCTCTCTATAATCTGAAGACCGGCAAGACCACGATGGTCACCGCTGCTGACGGTAAAGAACTTCCGGCCGGATTTAACGGTATTGCTGCTACTCCGCTGGTGAGTGTTCAGGGCGGCAAGACCTATGTGTACTTCACCGTTAACAGCGCGGATAGCAAGGATTACGTCAACTACTCTGCTGGTGGTGGCGTGTATCGCTATACGCTCGGCGATGCAGAGGCGACGCAGATTTATGATGCGGCTGGCCATTACCAGCACTGCGACTCTCCGGTCATTGCCGATGCATCTGGCAACCTGTACTACATCAATGACTCGGGCACGCTGTTCAAGCTGGGGGCCGTTGAGTCTTGGACGGTTGCCTTTAATTCCAACGGCGGGTCTGCTTGCGACACTAAGTTTGTTGCTACGGCCGATGGCAAGCTGGTTAAGCCGGCCGATCCGACGCGCGATGGCTACACTTTCGGCGGTTGGTTTACCGATGAGGCTTGCACGCAGGCGTATGACTTTAGCACGCCGGTGACGGCCGACCTGACGTTGTATGCCAAGTGGACCAAGAATGCCGTTAACCCTGGCGGTAATGGCGGTTCTGGCACTAATGGTGGCAACGGTGGCGCTGGCAACGGTTCCGGCGCTGGCGCTGGCACTGGCACGGGTTCCGGCTCCGGCACGAAGGGCCAGCAGGCTGGCGGCGCTGTCGCCCCGGGTCATAAGCCGACGACCAAGACGACGGTGTCGACCAAGACCGAGACCAAGGACAACAAGTCCGACAAGAAGGACTCCGATAAGTCCGATAAGAAGGACGAGAAGAAGTCTGACAAGAAGGACAGCAAGTCCGACAAGAAGTCCGATTCCAAGTCCGATACGGGTGCTGCTTCCACGACCACTGCTAAGAAGTCCTCTAGTGCTTCCGAGCAGGAGACTGGCACCAATCCGCTCGCCATCGTCGGCGTTGCCGCCGGCGTGATTGGCCTCGCGCTCATCGCCGTCTTCGTGCTGACCAAGCGCGGCAAGGGTGACGGTAATGCCCGATAAGCCCAAGGAGACCAGCGGGCAACAGCCCGACTCCTCGTTCATTCAGTTCGACGATGCAAAGCAACAGGGCGCCGCTTCGGCGGCGTCCGCCTCTCGTCGCAAGGCGCTCCTTGGCGTTCTTGCTGCCGCGTGCACCATTCTGATCGTCGTCTCGCTGGGCTTCGTCCATCCTTCCGAGAGCGGCGCCTGGTCCATTGACTGGATCGTTCAGACCGTGACGGGGGAGAGCGTCGTCGCCAAGGACACCAAGGGGTCTGGCTCGTCTGCCGCTTCGGGCGAGGCTAGTTCCAAGGATTCCAAATCTTCGAATGATGCAAAAGACGAGCCCAAGGGTTCGAACGACGCCAAGGACGATTCCGAGTCTTCAAACAAGGAATCGGACAAAAACTCGGATAGCAAGAAGTCCGAGGACCGGAGCGGCAAGAAGTCTGGCGATAAATCCGCTGCCCAAAATACGGGAGCCGGTGATACTTCCAATGCGTCTGGCGGTGCTTCTTCGGGCGGTAGCCAGTCGTCTGATGGAGCCTCATCCTCTAATGGTGGAAACGCCTCCTCGGGCAGCCAAAGCGGCTCACAGGAGTCCAACTACGTTACGGTGACGGTTTCGGTCACATCGAGCGCTGTGGGCAATCCTGTGTCTTCTGGCGGCACCTTTACCTTTAACGAGGGCGCTACCGTCTACGATGCCCTGTGCGCGCTGGGCCTTTCTGTCAACGCACACGGCTCATCGTACGGCACGTATGTTTCTGCGATTGGTGGTTTGGCCGAGAAACAGTACGGCGGAACGAGCGGCTGGATGTACTCCGTCAACGGTGCAACGCCTATGACGGCCTGCAGCAACTACGTTCTCTCCAACGGTGACAACGTGGTTTGGTATTACGTAACAGGCTAGGGGCCTCGACATAGCGCGCCAGACGGGCGGTTCGGACCAACATCCGGACCGCCCGTTTTCATGCGAATGGGACTGGGTCGCCGGGTCTCTCGGCAAACAAAAAACCGGTTGGAACGGGAATTCCAACCGGTTATACATTCAAGCAAATAGTGAATCGACTACGACCGTGCGCCCTCGAGGAAGAAGCGGCGGCTAAAGTAGTTGTACCAGGTAACGAGGAACGTTGCGATGGCCTTCATGGCCTGGTAGCCGATGCTCAAAAACGTGACGCCCACAAACATGTACAGGTCGTTGAGGCCCAGGCCGATCACCGACAGGATGGTGAAGATCGTGAACTCGCGCTTGCGGCTCATGCCTTCGCGGTGGTCGAACACGTACTTCATGCTGAGCCAGTAGTTGACCACGACGGACGTGATAAACGAAACCGTGGTGCTCATCAAAAAGTCGAGGTGGAACAGCTCGACGAGCGCAATGAGCATGCCCCAGTCGATGCCAAAGGAGATAAGACCCACGACAGCAAACTTGAGGAACTGCTTGGTATGAGGTTGTGCCAGCGCCTTGCGCACGTAATCACATCCAATGCGTTGATGAATCGAGCAGAGGATACTTTAGAGCTTTTACAAGGGAAACGTAAGGTCTTTGCCAAGAACTATATGAACTCGCCAAATTTTCAAGAGCTAATCCGCAAACGTTGAAAATTTGCCCGTAAACGAGCGACACCACGGACGATACTGCGCTGAGTGCGCGTCGTCCGTGGGCGCCGTAATGCTGCAGGGGTTTCGAGCTATTTTGTCTCGTCGCCCTCCAGGAAGATTTTTCGGGTCACAAAGTTGTAGACCATGACAAGCGCGGTGGCGCAGATCTTGGCGATATTGGCCTCGAGTCCCAGGCCGGCGTTGAGTGTCAGCACGATACCGTCGTTGAGTGCCAGGCCGATTACGGACAGCACGACAAAGATGATGAACTCGCGGCGGCGGCTCATGCCTTCCTTGTGCGCAAACACGTACTTCATGCTTGCGAGGTAGTTAAAGATGAGTGAGATGATAAAGCCGCTGGTGTTGGCGATTAGGATGTTGAGGCCCAGACCGTAGTGGAGCAGATTCATAATGCCAAAGTCGATAACCGTGGCAATGACACCGACGACGCCAAATTTCATGATCTGCGCAAGGAGCTTTTGCATGGTACCTGCCTTAAGCCGGCGCCGGGGCGCCGTGGGGATGACAAACTCAGCAAGTTTAGCCAATCCCCGCGGGTGGTGCTAGGCGCGCTCCTCGATAGCACCGTTTCTATATGCATCGAGCAGCTGACGCAGGTCTTGGATTTGGCTGCGGATCTTGGCGCCAGTATCGGTGTCGCTCACCATGCGGCGACGGTCCGCTTGGTCAAAACGGTTGGTCTCGCTTTCGATGTCCACGTTGCGCGTGAGTGCCTCGGCAACCGTCGTAAAGGCCCGGTGCGACTTGAGGCGGCAGCCGCGTGAGCTCGAGATGAGCGTATAGCCGGCGATGCCCGTCTTGGGATGGTAAGCGCGGCAGAAGCCGCCATCGATGACCAACAGCTTGCCCTCGGCGCGGATGGGCTGCTCGCCCTTGGTGGTTTTAACGGGCGTGTGGCCGTTGATGATGTGGCCGGTCGGCGAGCATGCCATGGGCGCGACGCCAAACTCGCGCATGATATCATCGCAGACCGAGGGCGACTTGGTAAGCGTAAAGTACGGGTCCATCGGCTCGACCCAGGTGCTCTTATCGGCGATATAGGCGCGCTCAAAGGTACGCACCAGGCGTCCGCTGGCGGGTGAGCTAAAGCCAATCCACAGGTACCACATCCAGTCGAGAGCGTCGCGGTCGCCCACGCGCCAGGCGCGGCGGGCGATGTGGTCGCAAAAATCGAGATAATCGCGGCCAGCGTGCCATGTGCCCAGGCAGTTCATGCTGCTAAAGGTGCCGTCTTCGTTGAGCGGCACGCAGCCATGGAACAGCAGGTTGCCGTTGGCGACCTTGTACATCGAGCCGTGGGTGTAGAGGAAATCGATATGGCGATGCAGGTGATCGGCGGTGACAAACTCGGACACGAGCTTGTCGATGATGTGCTGCTCTTGGGGCGTGAGCGAATAGGGGTCCGCCGGGTCGACGGTGGGGAAGTCATTGGTCGTGAGCTGCCATACGCTGCCGTCGGCGAGCGTGACCGTGCCGGTGTCGTGATCGATCTTGTCGAGCAGCAGACGGTCGACCATATCGAACTCGGGGTGGCGCTGGATAATCTGACCCTCGAGCTTAAAGAGCAGCACATTGATGGCTTTGATGAGCGGGCTGATGGACTCGTCGGCGGTATAGGTGGCGTCGGCGAAGGCGACGAGCTCACGCAGCGAGATGCCGTAGTCGTTCTCGAGGATTTCGTAGTTGTCGTAGCGCAGGTTGTTGCGCAGCACCGTGGCGATGCAGGCGGGCTCGCCGGCTGCGGCGCCCATCCACAGCAGGTCGTGGTTGCCCCACTGGATGTCGAGTGAATGGTAGGTGAGCAGGCGGTCCATAATCTTGGCAGCGCCGCCGCCACGGTCGAAGATATCGCCCACCAGGTGCAGGTGGTCGACAGCCAGGCGCTTGATGAGCGAGGCAAGCGACTCGATAAAGTCGTCGGCGCTGGCGGTCTCCAGGATGGACTCCACGATGCGCTCGTGATAGCGCACGCGATAGTTGTTCTCGTCCGGGTGCGTGTGCAACAACTCGTCGATGATATAGGCGTAATCGCGTGGGATGGCCTTACGCACCTTGGAGCGCGTATAGCGGCTCGAAAGCGAGCGAGCGACCATAATGAGCTGGTCGAGCATTGTCTTGTACCAGGTGGGGGAATCCTCGTGCTGGCTGCGGACCAGCTTGATCTTCTCGCGCGGGTAGTAGATGAGCGTGCACAGCTCACCCTTTTCGTCAAAGGAGAGCGTTTCGCCAAAGATCTCGTCGACATGCTCGCGCACGACGCCCGAGCAGTTGTTGAGGATGTGCATAAAGGCTTCGTACTCGCCGTGCACGTCGCTCATAAAATGTTCGGTGCCCTTGGGTAGGTTGAGGATGGCCGAGAGGTTGATGATCTCGGTGAACGCGGATTGCTCGGTGGGGAACTGTCTCGACAGCAGGCGCAGATACTTAAAGTCTTGCGGATTGCGATCGAATGCGACCATGAAACACCTTCCGATGTGGTTGGTAAAACTGATAAACAGCGTCAAATGTTTATCAGTATGCGCCGCTTTTGTTTCGATTGGGGATAGGCGGCCGAATTGTTGGCCGAACGGTTTGATAAATCGATTTAGTTGAGGTAGATATGGCGGTTGGGTGGAGACGTAGGGTCGTTTTTACAGACGCATGCCGCTGGGGTCGATAGAGATGATGACGGTAAAGATGTTCACTACCTCTGGCTCTATTTGGTAAATAGTGAACATATGTACCGTATGTAGGCTCACTGTGCGATAATTTGCGCAGCAATGAGTAAGGAGCCTCATATGAGTGATTTTGTCCTGACCTGTGAATCTGCCGCCGACCGAACTCGGGAGTTCTTTGCGTCGCGCAATATCCCTGTCGTGTGTTTTCATTACGAGATCGACGATGTTGTCTATACGGACGATCTGTATCAGTCAATTACGCCGGACGAGTTTTTTGCCCAGATTGCCGCGGGTGCCATGCCCAAGACGTCTCAGGTGAGCGTGGGTGAGTATGAGGAGTTTTGGGAGCCGATTGTTGCCGAGGGTAAAGACGTGCTGCACCTGACGTTGTCGTCGGGTATTTCGGGCACGTATGGATCGGCCTGCGTTGCGGCACAGATGCTCGCGGATCGCTATCCTCAGGGCGGCAAGGTGCGCGTCATCGATTCGCTGGCGGCGTCTTCGGGCTTTGGCCTGTTGCTGGAATATGCCGCCGACGTGCGCGATAGCGGGGCTTCACTCGATGAGACGGCTGCCTGGATCGAGGAGCACAAGCTCAACCTGCACCACTGGTTCTTCTCGACCGATCTGTCGAGCTACCTGCGCGGCGGTCGCATTTCGGCTGCGAGCGCGATCATCGGCACGGCGCTTAAGATTTGCCCACTTATGACGGTCGATTGCGAAGGTAGGCTGTCGCCACGTGAAAAGATACGCACTAAGAAGCGCGCGATTTCCGAGATGGCTAAGACCATGTTGGCACACGTGCAGGACGGTGCGGATTATTCGGGTAAGTGCATCATGTCGCACTCGGCGTGCCGAGAGGATGCCGAGGCAGTTGCGGCTCTGATTGAGGAACAGGTTCCGCAGCTCAAAGGCAAGATTGAGATCAACAGTATCGGTGCTCTGATTGGTTCGCACACCGGGCCTGGTACGGTGGCGCTCTTCTTTATGGGCGACAAGCGCGTGGATTAATTTGCCCCATCACGTCGCCGCATGATTGCTCAAACGAAAACGGCCCGCCTCACGTTTGTGGGGCGGGCCAAGTTGTTTTGCTAGCGTTTCTTTCCGCGGAAGAAAAAGCCGTGTAGTGACGGCTTGAGGCCGCGGTTGGCGCGACGTTCCTCAACGCGCTCGTGGATCGAGGCGACGCGCTCGATGACCTCGTCGGGAATTGGCACGTCGGGATTCATATTCTCGACCTGACTGACCTCGGCGGCGGCGACCTGATCAATAATGGGTACATTTTCGCGCGAAATAACGGGCGTGGCGTCTTCCTTCATCTTGCGATAACGCTGCATCATGTCGGTCTGTAGCTGTTGTGCCGAAGGCGGCGTCCAGATGATGGCGTTGGCGCCGGCGGCGATGGTCTCGCGAATGCTTTCGGGCGTCTTGCCGCCCGGCGCGATGAGCGGCAGGTTGGGATAGTGCTCGCGCAGCTCGCGCAGGACCTGCGGCGTGTTCTTACCGGCTGCGATGTTGAGGATCTTGGCGCCGGCGCGCACTTTGGCGTGAGCATCGTCGTCGCAACGAACGACCGTGGCGATGACGGGGATGTCGGCGATGTTAGTGATGTGCTCGACCATCTCGGCGGTGGCGGGGGAGTTGACCACGCAGCCCGCCGCGCCCTGCATCTCGGAGACGGCTGCCATCTGCACGGAGCGCTTGCCGGTGGTGGTGCCACCGCCCACGCCTACAAAGACCGGGCACTCGGCGACGGTCAGCAGCGCCTGCGTAATGGCGGGCTGCGGCGTGAAAGGGTAGACCGCAAAGACAGCATCGGCATTGGAGTTGCGGATAACCGCGACATCGGTGGTGTAAATGAGTGACTTGATGCGGCGGCCAAAGAGCGTAAAGCCGCTGGCCTCCTCGATCTCATCGGGCATGCGGAGGGCCGCCTTGCGCAGACGCCCGTCGATGGGCAGCGGCTCCATGGGCAAAAGGCCATTGGGAGTTACGGCTACCTGGGGCTCGGTAAATTCGTCCGCAAGCTCGACCTCGGAAAAATCGACCGAGGCGACGATGTCCTCGTGAACCTCGGCGGGAACATCGATGGGGGCTTGGTCGTTTGTCGCGGTGGGCGTGTCGAAGGAGCTGGTGCCGACGAAGGCGTCGACGCGCTCGTTTAGATCGTTGAGGGTATCCATGGAGGCTCGATTCTATGTGATGACGGCCGGCAGGGTGCCGGCAGCGCTGTGCTTGCTAAATCGTTTGACGAGTTGATTTTTCCCCGCCGCGTCATCCGTTAGACCGAAGGGCCGGCGAACGTGAAGGAGCTGTGGTGGCGGGAATCGAGGTGCTATCTTGAAAGTCCCGTATGCAAAAGAAAGGTGACGCGGTATGGAATTCTCGGCAATGTTGGGCTCGATTGGCCTGTGTGTGGGCGCAATCGTTGCCGCCGCGGTCATCTACTTTGTGGTCACGGCCATTAAGGGTAAAAGGGCCGAACGCAAGGAGCGCGCGATGCTTAAACAGCATCGCGACCAGCAGGGCAAACGCGCACGGAGATAGCTTGTTGAGTTTTGGATCCGCGCGCTAGCTGCGTTTTCGGATCAGGGCAATGTAGAAGCCCTCAAAGTCGCGGCTAGGCGGAATGGTGAGCGTGCCGGGCATACCGTTGGCGACGGACGAGACATGGCCGGCGGCGATGGCCTCGGTGAGGGCGTTGGACTCGATACGTGGCTCCTTACCAGCTTCCTGGGCGCGGCGTGCCTCACTTTCGCTTGGCGTGCCGTCGAGGGGGATGAGCTCGCAGTCCATATGCTTGTCGAGGGCCTCTTGCAGGGCATCCTCGTTTTCCTGCGGCAAGATCGAACAGGTTGAATAGACCAGCGTGCCACCCGGTTTGAGGGCCCCCAAGGCGCGGTCCAGAAGCGCGCGCTGCGAGCGGGCGCATTTGTTGAGCAACTGCTCGGTGAGGCCGCGTAGGCTCTTTTCGTTGTCGCTGATAACGGTGCCCGTGCCGGTGCAGGGGGCGTCGAGCAGGATACGGTCAAAGCGGAAGAACTCGTCAAGCTCGCGCGCGTCAATGCGCATGACAGGCACGTTTTTGGCGCCTTGGCGGCCCAAGTTGGCCTCAAGCTTTTCGGCGCGGGGAATGCTCATCTCGCAGGCCGTGAGGTGTGCCTGTCCCTGGGTGAGGGCGGCGATCTGCGTCGTCTTGCCGCCAGGGGCTGCGCACATGTCCAGGATGTCCTCGCCTGCCTGGGCGCCCAGGACCAACGGCGGCATCATGGACGACAGGCTCTGCAGATAGATTTTGCCGTCGCGGTAGATGTCGAGGTCCCACAGATCGGATACCTGAGCCTCGGGCAGGATAAAGGCGTCTGGGTACCAGGCGACGGGGTTGTGGGCGATGCCGGCTGCGTCGAGCGCCGCAGCGATGTCCTCGGCTGTTGCCTTGAGCGTGTTGGCGCGCAGCGTGACCGGGCGTGCGGCTGCGGCGCCAAAGCCTTCGATCATGAGGTCGGCATCGGCGGGCGCATAGGCGCCGGCGACCGTGTCGACCATAAAGCGCGGCAGGTCGACGGCGCAGGGAAGGGCGGCAAGCTGGTCGGAAAGCTCGGTGGCAGCAAACTGCCTAAGCTTGAGCTCAGGCTTAACCTGCTTTTTCTGCTTACGACGACGCGGCTTAGACATCCGTCTTTCCTTCCTGTTCCACTCAAGTAGTCAATTTGGGACGGGGCTTTTTTAGCTATCCCGTCTGTTTTGGCAAGCGCTGCAGCCAAGGATGGGACGGGTAGCTAAAAAAGCCCCGTCCCAAATTGACTACTGCGCCTTGCCGGTTGTCTAGTACTGGCTCTCGTGCTTGCTGAAGAAGTCGAAGCGCGGGGGCAGCGGCTTCACGCGGTGCTCGCCGGGCTTCTCGCCCAGGCTCTCCACAAACTCGTCCGTGGAGGCAAAGATGTTATCCCAGCTAAAGAAGGCGACCGGGTCGACGTCGAAGTACTCGCAGATGAGCTCGCAGCCGGCCGGCACAATGCCGTGCATGAGGACGGTCGCCACGCGCAGCTCGGTAAAGGCGTCGATGAGGGCCTGCGTCATGGCTGCGTTGGCCTCGGCGCCCTCGAGCTTGTTGGCGGCCTTGGAGGCGTCGCTCCAGCGCTTGTTGGCGGCACGCAGGTAGTCGTCGCACACGGCGAGCGCGCGGTGTGTCTCGAACTTGTACATGGCCTGCTCAAAGGCAAGGGCGGCCTGCTCGGCAGCCTCGACCACGGCGGCAGAGGCCGCGCCGGCAGGAATGCAGCCGTTGCGATAGGGGCTCTCGTCGCCTTCCTTGACGGCAACGCCGTAGAAGCAGCTGCGGGCCAGGCGGTTGAACACGCCGGTCAGCAGCGCGCTCTCCTTAAGGGCCGGGTCGATAACGCGCTTGTCGTCGCAGGCGCGCACCTCGTTGCCGTCCTTGTCCTTGCCGGTCACGCGCGTGTCGTATGCCTTGGGGCTAAAGCTCACCGGCTTCTCGGACAGGCCGAGCGACAGCCAATGCGCGCGCATCTGCTCGCAGGTGTAGTGGTTGAGCAGATCGTCTGCCGGCGGGGGAGGCGTCTGCGAGGACGAGCTGGCCTTTTTGCCCATGTAGAGCAGGTGGTAGCAGGCACTGACGGTGCTCTGCGTGAGGTCCCAACCCAGGGCCTCCCACATGGCGGTCTGCGCGATGCAGTAGAAGTAGATGTTGTCCTGACCGATGAACTGGTAGATCTGAGCGTCGTCAGAGCACCACCAGTCGCGCCAGTCGAGCGAGCTGTGCTGGTAGGTGGGCACGGGGACCTGCGTGGAATCGGCGGCTGGCTCGCCCATGAGGGCGGCATCCTGGGCGGCAACGCCCTCGGTCACGCCGGCGGCTTTGGCATCGCGCGCGAGCACGGTACGCGTATAGCTGATGGGCGCCCACAGGCTCTCGGGCCAGCACCAGCAGGTGACGTCGGAGACGCCATCGACCTCGGGCACCGGAACGCCCCAGTCGATGTTGCCGGTGATGCGGAAGGGCACGAGCGCCTTGCCGCTGCGGAAGCGCACGCCACCGTTGGCGAGTACTGCGTGGGCATCGTCGCGCTCCTTCCAGCTGGGGAAGGTGACGGTAAAGCTGCTCTTGTTGCCCTCGGGCTCCAGCACGGTGTGCTCGGGAAGCTGATCCTCGACGGCATCGAAGGCCTCGCGGAACTTATTCTGAATGTAGAGCTGAGCCGGCAGCAGCCATTCCTCCATGGTCTTGGAGACCACGGAGCGAACCTGCGGGTTCTGGGCGAGCTTGGCGGTATAGGTCTTCATAAAGTCGAGGTAGGCCGGCAGGTCAAAGTAGAGGTTGTCGACCGGGCGCAGCTCGGGCACCTCGCCGGTGAGCTGGCTCTTGGGCGCGATGAGTTCCTCGGGCTCAAACTGGTGGCCCAGGTCGCACTCGTCGGCATAGGCCTTCTCGGACTTGCAGCCCTGAATGGGGCAGCGGCCGATCACCTGGCGGCCGTTGAGGAACGTGCCGGCCTTGGCGTCGTAGAACTGCAGCGTGGAGCGCTTGGAGATGGTGCCCTGCTCGTGCAGGCGCTCGATAATCTCGGCGGTAACCTCGTTGTGAATCTGCGCGGCAGGCTCAAGACCCGAGCCGCCGTAGATATCGCAGCTGATGTTGTAGTTGTTGAGGGTCGCGGCCTGGCGGGAGTGATTGGACTCGACGTACTCGGCGATGGACTTGTCGTAGCCTTCGTTCTCCTTGAGCTTGCGGTAGCTCTCCATGATGGGCGAGCCGTAGCAGTCGGTGCCCGAGGTGAAGATGACGTTCTCGCGGCCCAGGCGGTCGCGCAGGAAGCGGGCGAAGAAGTCGGCCGGGACAAAGACGCCGCCGACGTGGCCAAAGTGCAGGCCCTTGTTGCCGTAGGGCTCGCCAGCGGTAACGATGGCGCGGCGCGGCCAGCTGGGACGGTCGTTCATGGAGTATTTAGATGCCATGGGACTCCTTCGCATAGGTGAAAGCGCGGCCGGCGCAAGGCCTGGCGGCGCGGTGGTCAATTCGTGCATATCGTTCGACATTATCGCACATGCGGGTAGGTGCGTGGCAGGGGCGCTATCCTAAGATGCTATGAATGAGATTTCCAACATACATGCGTTTGAGGACGAGGATTTTCTGCACGCCTGCTTCGTGTGGGGGATGGCCGTGCTTGGCGTATTTGCCGTGTGCTTGGTGCCGGTGTTTATGCTGCTGGGCGGGCCTGCGGACTTGGATGCGGCTGAAGCGGGCGGCTGGACGGGAGTCGTGGGCTGGATAGTCGGCTTAGCTGCGGTTTCGGCGGCGGCATTTGCCGTGCACGAGCTGTTACACGCCGCGTTTTTTAAGCTGTTGGCGCCTGCGGGCGCGCATGTGACCTTTGGGGCGAATCGCGAGACGGCGATGATCTACGCCTGTGCCGAGGGCGTTGTGTATTCGCGCCGGCGCTACATTGCCATTTGCCTGGCGCCCACGGTGATCCTGACGGCGGCGTTTGCCTTGGGGTTTGCATTTTCGGGCTATCCGCTGCTGTGCTACCTGGCGGCTGGCCTGCATTTGTCGGGCTGTGTGGGCGACTGGTATTACGTGTGGACCATTTTGCGCGACCGCCGCATTGCCGCCTGCGAGGACACGTCCTTTGGCGTACGCTTTTTCGCAAAGTAGTCTTTTTGGGACGGGGCTATTTTGACTACTTTCCTGTTGATGCGGGTATTTGGAACTGCTTTACATCAAAAGTAGTCAAAATTGCCCCGTCCCAAAAAGACTACCTGGGCAAAGATTGGGAGGAGATGTCCATGAAGCCGTTGTTGCTGCATGCTTGCTGCGCGCCGTGCTCGCTTGAGCCGGTTCGCCTGCTGCGCGAGGAGGGGTTTGAGCCCACGATCTGCTGGACTAACCCCAATATTCAGCCGCACGATGAATGGCGGCGGCGTCTGGACGAGCTGCGCCGGTGGTGTGCCGACGGCGACATCGAGCTTATCGAGGCCGGAGAGGACCGTGAGCGCTGGGAGGCCGGCGTGGCCCCGCTGGGCGCCGATCGGCCCCGTCGCTGTCGCACGTGCTATGCCCTACGCCTGGCCGAGGCATGCCGTGTGGCTCAGGAGCGCGGGTTTGAATATGTAGGCACGACGCTCGCTGTCTCGCCCTATCAGCTGTTCGAAACGTGCAATGATGTGCTCGAGCGCCTGGCTGCCGCCCGCGGGCTCACGCCGGTGATTCGCGATTTTCGCCCGTATTATCCCGAGGCCACGCGTCGTTCGCGCGAGCTGGGCATGTATCGGCAGAACTACTGTGGCTGCCGCTTTTCGGCCGTCGAGGCGGCCATGGACCGCGCCCGCATCCGTGACGAGCGCAAAGCTTCCAAATAGTAGTTCTTTTGAGCTGGCAGCCTGCTAGGATGTAGAGCGGACTTTAGCTATATAAGGAGAATCCGACGTGTCTATGCGTACTGATGATTTTGACTATAACCTGCCCGAAGAGCTCATCGCCCAGGCTCCTGCCGAGCCGCGTGACTCCTGCCGCCTGCTGGTGGTGAATCGCAAGGGATCTGAGGCGGGAACGCCGCTGGAGCACGGCGGTACCGTTGAGCACCGTATCTTCCGTGACATCATCGACTATATCGAGCCGGGCGACGTACTCGTCATCAATCAGACGCGCGTGATGCCGGCCCGTCTGATCGGTCGCAAGGCGGGCTCGGGCGGCGTGGTCGAGACGCTGCTGCTTAAGCGCCGCGAGGACGTGGATCCACTGGGTCACGTGTGGGAGTGCCTGGTTAAGCCTGGCAAGCGTCTGAAGCCCGGCGCTCAGATTGAGTATCGTGCCGGTGGCGCCCATGCGCCCGAGGGGGCTCCCGTGGTGCTGACGGCTGAGGTCGTCGACTTTGTTACCGATAGCCGCGGCGGACGCCTGGTGCGATTTGAGCCGGCCGGTTGCAATGCCGCCGGCGACCCGCGCACGCTCGACGAGGCCATCCATGCTGCCGGCCACGTGCCGCTGCCGCCCTACATTACCGATTACGAGGGCGATCCCGAGAAGTACCAGACCGTCTATGCCATGAAGGAGGAGCACTCGGCTGCCGCCCCCACGGCGGGCCTGCACTTTACCCCCGAGCTCATGGCTGCTATCGAGGCCAAGGGTGCGAAGTTCGCCGCTGTCGAGCTCGAGGTGGGCATCGATACCTTCCGTCTGGTGGAGGAGGACGACCCCACGCAGCACGTCATGCACACCGAGCGCTACCACGTGTCGCAGGAGGTTGTCGACGCCGTGCACAAGGCCAAGGCCGAGGGTCATCGTGTGATTGCCGTCGGCACCACCGCAGTGCGTTCGCTCGAAAGCGCCTTTGATGCGGATGCCCCGGTGTTCGATCCGGCTGTGACGGCGCGCTATTTTGAAGGCCGCGAGGACGGCGCCGACACGCTCGGCCGCGGTGACATCGTGGTGCGCGAGAATGCGACGACGCAGCTCTACCTCATGCCCGGCTCGACCTATCACGTGGTCGACGCGCTGATCACGAACTTCCACGTGCCGCGCTCTACGCTCATGATGCTCGTGAGCGCGCTTGCCTCCCGCGACCAGATCATGGATGCCTACGCCGCCGCCATCGAGGAGCGTTACCGCTTCTTCAGCTTTGGCGACGCGATGCTCATTTGTTAGTTACGCGGTTCTACGAACCGCGTAACCACCTGACGCTGCCAAAGCATCGGCCTTGCCTTGGCTGTCAATGTGGCACTCATTGGGGACGTACTTAAATGAGTACCTGCGGAATGAGAGTGGATAATCTCCCGTTTTTGGCCCTTCTGCGGGCTCAAAGTGGGAGATTATCCACTCTCATCATTGATTAGTCGTTGGGGACGTTCTTGTTTGACTGGTCGTTTAAGAACGTCCCCAAAGACTATCGGTGCCCTGCCTACTTGCTTGCGAACAGCCAGACTAGGATGATCACCAGGATTGCGGCGACGATGCAGACGATGGCGCCGGTGAATTTGATGCGGGAGTCGCGGGTACGCTCGCGCACCGCGTCCTCGGCGGCCTCGAGCTGGGCGACTTCTCGCTCGGTCTCGGCGTGCTCGGCTTTGTCTCGGGCCAAGGATCCTGCAAGCGACTCAGTGATCTCTGGGTGGTCGTGCACCTCGGTCGCCTGTTCGATGATCGACTGCGCATGTGCGGCATCTGCTTGGGCATTGGCGATGGTCTGCTCCTGGTCACGGCGTGCCTTGTCCTCGGCAGTGATCTTCTCGCGCAGCTCGCGCTGACGAGTCGCGGCGGCCGTTTTCGCCGTCTGCAGCTCGTCGCGCGCGGCATCGGCTTCGGTCGTCACGGCTTGGTGCGCGCGCTTTGCGTCGGCGATAGGGGCTTGAGCCTGCTCGACGGCCTGCTCGGCTGCGGCAAGCGAGTGCTCAAGGTCGGCGGTGATACGCGGGACATCTTCTTCGGCTTTACGCAGGGCATCTGCCGTGTCGGAGATCTGCATCGAGAGCTCGCTGGTGCGCACCGTATAGTTGGCGGGATTTGCCGAGGGATTGCGTTGCAGCTCGGCATACTCATGACGCAGCGTCTCGAGCTGGGCGCGCGTGGCGTCGACGGTTTGTTGTGCGGCCGCAATGCCGGCGTCTCGCTCGGTCTTCACCTTGTCGCGGATGCGCTTGGAATCCTCAAGACGTCGAACGAGGCGGTTGCCGGTCTCGCGCGAGCTCGCCTCGCGGGCCTCCACGGCGTCGAGCGCGGCCTTCAAGCGGAGTTCAGTCGCGTCATCCTCTGTCTTCATTTGTTCGAGCTGGCCCTTGAGCTCTGTCGCCTTGGCGGCGTGGGCATCACGGTCAATCTCAGCGGCCGCTGCAGTCTTTTGGGCCGTGGCAATCGCTTGGCGCTGGTCGGCGACGATCTGGTCGTAGCGGCCTGCGATATCCTGGCGCGTCTCGAGTTCCTCGGCCTGATCGGCAATGCGCTGCTCAAGTTCGGCCAAGTGGGCGCGGGCGTCGGAAAGTGCCTTTTTCGCGGCGTTCATCTCACGCATGGCCGAGGCGCCCTGGGCGATAAAGGTACCCACGGCGTTCGCAGTGTTCGAGACAGCGGTCCCCAGATCGCGGCTCGCGGCAGGGGAATGCGGGGCGGTCGGGCGAGCGGTGTCGGCATCATCCGCATCGGCAGCCTGCGGCGCGGCGATATTGCCGGTACCGCCCTCGACCACAGAAAAGCCTGCTGCGTGCGGATCGACCGCGTCGGCGCCAATCGTGGGGTGCTCGAGCTGCAGAAACGAGGGCATGGTGCTACCCTGGTCGGCGACCGGAGTCTCGCCGGGCACGAAGGTCGAGGCCGCCTCGGCGGCCTCCTCTTCCTCGGCGTCCACGTCGGCATCGGCGACGGCGTCTTTCATCGCTTTGACAGCATCCATCATGGAGTCCATGACGGCATCGAGCTCTTCTTCCGAAGACACCTCGATGGGGCCCGCCGCCTGTGGTGCGGGTCCCGTGTCGGGTTCGGCATGGCTCAGCTCCGGCTGCTCGCTTTCGTCATGCTCGACAGTATCGTCTGTGTCTGTTGCCTTGTCTGCACCGGCGTGCGCATCGGTGGAGGCGTCGACGCAGGTAGGAGTATCGCAGTCGTCGACGGCGTCTGCTGAATCATCAATATGCTGTTGAGTCTGGGGGTCCAGCTCGTCTGTCATAGGCATGTGCTCCTCATCGTTGTTTGTCACCCTATGATAAAGTTTCGCGCCGACATCCCACGCGCCGCAGCAAAGTTTCAAAACGTGTTCGATGGCTCGATCTGATAACAATAACTCGGCCGCTTTATCCAGTTTTTACTTGACAATCCCTTCGCCGAACGACGTGGTGCCGTTCGCCTACCGCGGTCTTTTATTTTCGCTTGAACACGCTAAAGTTACATTCCAGCTTTTGGCGCGTGAATTTGGATGCGCGCAGTCGGCGGGCGTGTCCGCCGCGATTTGAAAGGACTTTATATGGGACTTTTCACTGGTAAGACCGTAATCGTCACCGGCGGCGGCAAGGCCACGCTTAAGGACGGCTCCGCTGGCTCCATCGGCTACGGCATCGATATCGCATTTGCCAAGGAGGGCGCAAACCTCGTCATTACCGGCCGCAACGTTGCCAAGCTCGAGGCCGCCAAGGAGTCCCTCGAGGCGGAGTACGGCGTCAAGGTGCTGCCTGTTCAGGCCGATGTCTCGGCTGGTCAGGACAACGAGGCCGTCGTGCAGAACGTTATCGACAAGGCGATTGAGGAGTTCGGTCGCATCGACGCCGTCGTCAACAACGCTCAGGCCAGCGCTTCGGGTGTGACCATCGCCGACCACACTATGGACCAGTTCAACCTGGCCATTTACTCTGGCCTGTATGCCACCTACCTGTACATGCAGAAGGCCTATCCGCACCTGAAGGAGACCAAGGGCTCCGTGGTCAACTTTGCCTCGGGCGCCGGCCTGTTTGGCAACTATGGCCAGTGCAGCTATGCTGCCGCCAAGGAGGGCATCCGCGGCCTGACCCGCGTCGCCGCCAACGAGTGGGGTCCCGACGGCATCAACGTCAACATCGTGTGCCCGCTTGCTTGGACTGCTGCGCTCGAGAACTTCCAGGATGCCTATCCCGAGGCGTTCAAGGCCAACGTCCACATGCCGCCGGCGGGCCACTACGGCGACGTCGAGAAGGAGATCGGCCGCGTGGTCGTTCAGCTCTGCGGCCCCGACTTTAAGTACATGAACGGCGAGACTGTCACCCTCGAGGGCGGCATGGGCCAGCGGCCGTAGGGTTACGCGGTTTTACCAAACTGCGTAACAGCTCGACGCTGCGCGGGCCGCATTTGGACAATCTGACGTTCAACTTCAAGGGCGCGACCAGAAGGTCAGCGCCCTTTCGTTTCACGTCACCTTGCCTCAAATGCGGCCCGCTCGCTGACTTATGCTCAACCTGCGGCGCCATTTTGCTTGAAGGCACCTTGCTCACTTTGGCGGGTTTTCGCTGGATGTAGTCGTTGGGGACGTTCTTAAATGACTAGTCGAAAGGGACGCTCTTGCCGGCACTTGGGGACAGTCCCTGAGTGCCGGCAGATTGGGGCGCTCCTTTGTCAGGCTGCCCTGAAGACTGTCCCCAACAGCTAGTCGTTTAAGAACGTCCCCAACGACTAGTCGTTTAATGCATCAGTTTCTGTCGAGTCGGTGCTTCTTGCGGGTTGCCCGTATAATGGTTTGCGTATGAGCCGCAACCAAGGAGTTCCAGTTTATGGATCAAAACCTGTTTAAATTCGACCTGATCGCCGAGGATCCGACGACGCACGCGCGTGCCGGTGTGCTGCACACCCCGCACGGTGACATCGAGACACCGATCTTTATGCCCGTGGGCACCAAGGCAAACGTCAAGGGCATCCCCACCGAGACCGTCAAGCAGCTCGGTGCGCAGATCGTGCTCGCCAACACCTACCACCTGTCTATGCGTCCCGGCGAGGACACCATCGCCGAGCTGGGCGGACTGCACAAGTTTATGAACTGGTATGGTCCCATCCTCACCGATTCGGGCGGCTTCCAGGTGTTCAGCCACAACGACGCCGTCAAGCTCACCGACGAGGGCGTGCGCTTTATCGTCAACGATTACGACGGCCGCCACGTGTTCTGGACGCCCGAGGACAACATGGAAATCGCCATGAAGCTTGGCTCCGACATCTGCATGCAGCTCGACCAGTGCCCGGGCTATCCCGCCACGCGCGCCTACGTTGAGCGCGCCGTTGAGCTGTCGAGCATGTGGGCCGAGCGCTGCTATAAGGCTCACACCCGCGATGACCAGGCGCTCTTTGGCATCGTTCAGGGCGGTATGCACCTGGACCTGCGCCTTCGCTCGCTGCGCCATCTGGAGGAGTGCGGCGATTTTCCGGGTTATGGCATCGGCGGCTACTCGGTGGGCGAGGACCACGAGACCATGTTCGAGACGCTGGCGCCGCTGGCTTCCGAGTACATGCCTAAGCACAAGCCGCGCTACCTGATGGGCGTCGGCAACCCCACCACCCTCGTGCGCGGCGTGGGCGTGGGCATCGACATGTTCGACTGCGTGCTGCCGACGCGTACCGGCCGCATGGGCACGGCGTTTTCGAGCGAGGGTCGCCTCAACTTCCGCAATGCCCGCTTTGCGCACGACGACGGCCCCATCGATCCCACCTGCACCTGCCCGGTATGCACGGGCGGCTACAGCCGTGCGCTCATCCGCCACATGGTCACGCAAAAGGAGATGCTCGGCGGCATTTTGCTCTCGATGCACAACATCTACTACTTGCTCAACCTTATGCAGCAGGCTCGTCAGGCCATTATCGAGGGCCGTTACGGTGCGTTTGTGAGCGACTGGCTGAACAGCCCTGCGGCGGTGGATTACTAAGAGCTCCGGGCTCGCTTACGAGCTGTTCGCGGCCGGCGCCGGGCATTGCATTCGCTGGCATCGGCTGCGCGACCGCTGACCGATGGCTTGCAAGCACTTGATGCATCGTGGGTACCATACCGAATGGTTGATGTTCGGGCGGGTGTTTGGCGCATGGCGTCGACCCCGCCCGTTTTCTTTTTCTCGATAGGAGTACCCATGATTAAAAATGAGAACGTCGAGGGCGAGCCTGCCTACGACGAGACGTACCGCCGCGGTCCCGTGGTCATGCGCGGCCCCATGATTCCTAAGGACAACACCTACGCCAACCTGCTGGCACCCGAGGAGTCGACCGACTGGCTGCATGCCGATCCGTGGCGTGTACTGCGCATTCAGGCCGAGTTTGTCGACGGCTTTGGCGCGCTTGCCGAGCTCGGACCTGCGGTGACCATCTTCGGTAGCGCCCGCACGCCCAAGACCGATCCGCTCTACAAAGCGGCACGTACCGTCGGGCGCAAGATCGCGCAACGTGGCGTGGCGGTCATCACAGGTGGCGGCCCCGGCATCATGGAGGCAGCCAATAGGGGAGCGGCGAGCGCCAACGGCAAATCGGTCGGCTTGGGGATCGAGCTCCCGCACGAGCACGGGCTCAACAAATACGTGAACTTGGGCATGGACTTCCGTTACTTCTTTGTGCGCAAGACCATGTTCGTCAAATACAGCTCGGGCGCCATCGTGTTCCCCGGCGGTTTTGGTACGCTCGACGAGATGTTCGAGGTCCTTACGCTGGTGCAGACGCACAAGGTCAAGCGCATGCCGCTCGTGCTGGTGGGCAGCGAGTACTGGCAGGGCCTGTTCGACTGGCTCAACGGCCCGGTGATGGACGCCGGTATGATCAGTCCGCTCGATCCGGATCTAGTACACATTACCGACGACCTCAACGAAGCCGTCGACATTGCGCTCAGCGGGTTGATGTAGAGCAATCGTGCCCACCGCGACATGAATATGCATGGCAATCTGATGCTTTCTAACGTCAGGTTGCCATTTATATTGGGTATACTGATGCAAAAGACGAGGGCGAGGAGGTCGCGTATGTCTACTGCAACGGTTAAGCCTACGACGGTTCGCATCGAAGAGGGGCTCAAGGAGCAGGCGACCGAGTTCTTGGATTCGGTCGGCCTCAGCCTCAATTCCTATCTCAATCTTGCCGTTCGGCAGCTTGTAAATCAGCGAAAGATTCCTTTTGAGATTGTAGGAAGGGCGGAGGTGCCCAACGAGGCGACGAGGCGTGCCATGGTGATCGCCGAGGCTCATGAATTGGGGATTCTGCCAGACGACAGCCCGTCATTCAATAACGCTGATGAGCTTATATCATTCCTCGATGAGGGCTAGCGATGTTTGAGATTGAAATCGAGGCTCAGTTTAAGGCGGATTACAAACGGACGATGCGCATCCATCCGCAGCTAAAAACCGAGTTTAAGGCGGCAGTTGCAGAGCTTGCGGCTCACGGCTCGCTTCCCGCGGAATATGGTGCCCACGAGCTTTCAAACCCGGGCGGCAACTACAACGGTCACATCGATTTCCATCTATCCGATGGCTTGGTCGACGTGGTCGTTCTCTATTTGCCGCATAAGACTAATCCTGTGATCCGGTTGGTCAGAATGGGCTCGCATGACGAACTGTTTCAGGGTTCGCACGGCTGATTGCTCGCTTATGATTCGCGAGGGAATAGTAATTGATTCACGAGCGATTGAGCAAGGCAGCTCCTATTCCACCGCAACAGCTGGGGACGTCCCGTTCGTGGCTGCGACCTCCGGTTCTCCTCTTCGCTGGATTTCGCTTAAAAGCTCGGCTGCAACTTCGCTGCTTTTGAAACGGATGCTGCAGTCTTCTTTCTTAGGAAAAGCCAGTAATGGAATAGCTCCGTACCAGACGGTTTCCTCGTCAATTACTGACGCGCACAGGCGCCCTTCGGCTTTGATGGAATAGTCGACGTTCATCTCGGCAAAAATCGCTTTTACGTCATCGCGCGGAGTCGAGGCAATTGAAATCTCAAGGGCAATCCCACGGACAATAGCGCTCGTGAGCGCGGCGGCGAGCTTCGCGAGGCATGCGGCGGATGCGTAGGGCGCGGCAATAAAAATGCTTTTCGTTGCGCTTGCGATGTCGTCCGCTAAAGCCTCCACGGCTGTTGCCGACCTAACGAGGATGTTTCGATCGGCCTGTTTGTTGTCATTTGCTGCAAAGACTTCATACCCCAGCTTGGCATAGGTCTTGAGTCTCTTCTGGTACATACGCGCGAGCATGGGTATCGACAAATCAACATAGTCGAATATCTCAACCCGCTGCTTGCCCTCGTGACTTCTATGTAGTCTGCCTGCCTGCTGCGTTATGCTGCCGTCCCAAGATATCGGTGTGGCAATGAGCAGAGTGTCAAGGTAAGACAGGTCGAAGCCCTCGCCCAGAAGGCCTTCGGTTGCGATGATAATTCGATGCTCATGCTCGAAGCCGGGAAGGCTGTTCAGTATTGCCTTTCTTTCTTTGGCGTCGATTTCTCCGGTTAAGAGTATGGGTTCGTGTCCGCGGCTTTGAAGCAGCCTATATAGCTCTTCGGCATGTTTTTTCCTTTTGGATAGCACAAGCGAATGTCGACCGTTTGACGCGGTATCGAGGGCATCGTCGACAATTGCTTCGTTTCTCGCTGTGTGCGCACACAGGAGATCGAGAACTTGATTAAAGGACGCCCCTGGTTTGTAGGCGGGTAGTCGAACTCCGGTAAAACGCGGCCTAACAACGCGCTGAATTCCCTGTTGGATTGCTTGCGTTTTTGGATCAATGACATGGCGAAGCGGGCCGCAGAGCATTGAGAGTGCTCGCGTGAGTCCGTCCGAGCGTTCGGGCGTCGCAGAAAGGCCGTATACATATTTGGCTGGAGCGGACTTGAGGACAAGCTCAAGCTGTGGTGCGGCTGCATGGTGACATTCATCACAGATGACGAGGCCGTAATCACGAACGAACTCCTTGGCTATTGGTTCTCCGGTCTGGGGGTCCTTGCTGGACAGAGACTGGAATGAAGCAATGTCGATGAGATGGCTTATGGCGGTTTTACCTCCTCCGATTTGGCCAATGAGCGGCGGCTGCCTTTTACTGATTCGTCCTTTTGGGGTTCGGACTGGCTTTCTGTTATCAGTAATGTCGATAAACCGTTCGAGCTGGGATTTCCATTGGGCAATGAGCGCAGTCTTGGGAACGATGACGAGCGTTGGAAGACCGATGGTAGCAATAAGATAGGCTCCGATGACGGTTTTGCCGAAACCCGTCGGTGCAGACATGATTCCGTCTTCATAGCCGAGCATCTGTTCGGCGGCAATTTGCTGTTCAGGGCGAAGAGTCCCTTTAAATGCCATCACAATTGGATTGCCAGACTTGCGCTTGTCAGAATAGTGGGCAGCAACGCCGGCTTCTTGAAACAGCCACTCAAGCTGAGCCTTGCAGCCTCTGGGAATCGCGACGCAGCTGTCTCTAAGTTCGCTGAGGTCTATGTACCGCGGTTTGCCGAATACCGATTGATGCATAGATTGCGCGCGGAAGAATTCTGGGTTGGCAAATGTTGCAAGCCTGCGAACTTCCATTTGAGCTGCGGGACTCAGAGATTTTTCGGGGATATAGAGCATATCGGCCTGCGTGACGGACAGCGATGACGGGAAGTCCTGCGGCGTGAGCGGAAGCCGCTTTCGCGGCCTCTGAGAATGTGGCGCGGCGGTGTTTCCCACCACTGCAGCAGATATTCCATGCGGTTTATTGTCGATGCTCTCAATCAGATTTTGCACTGTTGCATGTGGAATCAGCTGAATTTGCGAAAGGTAAAGCCATTGATCGGGAAAGGGCTCAAATTGCTCGTCAACAAATACACTGTTCCCTTTTCGCTGCGCTTTTCCTTGAAAAGGCAGTGCTATGAGATTTCCAAAGCCGCCCTCAGGAATGGTGGACTGCGCGGGCAGCATCCGGTCAAAAGCTTCAAAGGTGATTGTCTTGTTGAGCGCCGCTGCTTCGGTGATAAGGCTGCTTCCAAATTCTCGTGCGATCTTTGCGCTGGTGAGCTCTAGGAAGAAAAACCAGACATGTGTGCCGTTACCTGATCTCGATCGCTCGACCGCAGCATCGATTCCATGGTTTTTTGCGACACGCCGAATGGCGTTTGTCGCTTCTTTCCAATCGGCTCCGTCAAAGTCGATGACCAGGACTTTTGTGTTGCTGTCATTATCGAGAACATATTGACCTATGACGTCTCGGAGTCTGTCGTCACTGCCCTTGAAATGGGAGATGATCGCGGTATCGCTCAACTCGGGGAAGACGCGGTTGCCACATTCAGCGCATTTGGATTTCTGACGATTTGCTTTGGGACAAATGCCTGACTTCCACTCGTTTGCGCAAGCGGGCGTATAGCCGATTCCCCCGTCTTTTCTGCGGTACCCATGGGCGTAAACATCTTTGCGGCCAGTAAAGAGATTGCGAAAGAGCTCGAGTTTGTCGCGCGCTGGACTCGCACTGGTGACGATACCCTCGACCTGCGTCCGTCTATCGAAAGATGTGCCAGCTTTCTCCCATTCTTCGAGCGTTGCGTAACGGATGTCTGGGCCATTGCTGCAGATGACGATTTGGCCGTGCGGCTCAGATACATGAACGACTGCTTCCTTGAATTGGAATACCGTGTCCCCGATGAGGGCGTATTGATGCGTGACGGTGCTCATGTAAATGCCGTTCTTGTTGGGGTTCATTAAAATGAGAGTACGTTACTTTGGTTTTTGGGCATCCGATTCTGATTTTGGTTCGGTGATAGTGGAGTGCGGCTCCGTGAGTGGTGTTTGGCTGGTGCTAAAATATGTGGCAGCTGTTATTGAGTGGGTTTTAGCGGCTGCGGGGCGAGCTGGAGATCCTGGGAACTGCCTTCGAATAGGACCGGTGGGCAAAAAATGGCAAATATGAGTACTGTTGTTGCGACAGTATCATATCATCTGTAAAGTATTTAAGACCAATCGAGTGAAATCGAATATAACCAACCCTCTAAACATGACGATTTGGGGCATTATGGCGCTCGAAATTGGCGGTGAGATGCAAATTCAGCCAGATTTCGCTGCTACTAAATTTGTAGCAGTACTCATATTTGCCATTTTTTGACCAAGGGGTATCGCAAGGGGGTTGGATAAAGCATCGATCGCCTGCAATGGCTCAATTGGGCAGTTGTGCGGCAATTGAGTTGCGGCGTAATGGGAAGCTATTCGCAGCCTTTCGACTAAAACGGTCCCTTTACCGCCGCCATTCCTAAAGAGATGCCGGCGCGCCTTAAGTTGGGGCGTGCCGGCGTGATGGCTTTGCTGTGGCTGGGTGTACCTCGGCTGTTCGACTGTCCCAGCTTGTCCTGTCTAGCTAGGCAGACCTTTCTTAGCGTTTAACGTTTGCCCAGATAAAACCTGCCAAAATAAACCTGTCCCTAATTGGCAGGTTGGTAGCGGGGGCAGTAGCTGATGGCGATGGCATCGACGCCTACGTGGGTGGCGATGGTGCAGCCGATGGGACCGGTGCCCGCATCGACGCAGTCCTGGCCCGCGAGCGCCTGGTTGACGAGCTCTTGCTCTTCGACGGCGCCGGTTGTGAGCACGCGTACGCTCGCGCCCGGATGCTCGGCCAAAAAGTCGAGGCAATCTGCCATGGTGTTGGCAACGATGCGCTTGGCGCCGCGGCCCTTTTTGATGACTTTGATCTCGCCCGATTTCCACTCCGGCGAAACGGCCAGGCGAATGTTGAGCATCTGAGTGAGGTGGCCGGCAAGCTTGGGCGCGCGGCCGTTCTTAACAAGGTTCTCGAGTGTGCGGGGAATCACTAGCAGGTGGGCGTCGGGCAGCGTCGCGCGGATCTGCGCCTCGGTCTCGTCCAAGCTGCGGCCGTCATCGCGCATGGCGAGCGCGTATTCCACCAGCAAGCCCTCAGCGCCCGAGCCGGTGCGCGAGTCGACGCAGCGCACGTCGAGCTCATGGGTGTCAGCCACCAGACATGCGTTGGCGTAGCAGGCGGACCACTCGCTGCACAGCGAAATGAAGATGGCACTGTCGTGGCCGTCGGCGAGCACGCGGTCAAAGAGCGCCTTGAACTCGCCAGCGCTCGGCTGCGACGTGTGCGGCAGCTGCTTGGAGCCGGCCATGCGGGCGACGTACTCCTCGGCGGTAATCTGCATCTGGTCGAGCAGGTCCTCGCCTTCGATAACCACATGCAGTGGAATCACGTAAATGCCGAGTTCTTGGGCGCGGGCGGGGGAGATGTCCGACGTGGAGTCGGTTATGATGGCAAAAGACATAATTGCACCTTTCGTCGGGGCGCTTGTGTGCCGCCTTCTGAGAGCAAAGTGCGACAAGTATAGTGGAGTTGTTCCGCATTGCTAGGTTCAATTGTTGAATAGTCAACAGTTTTTAATGTTGGTGTGGAAATCATCAACTGGGGAAGAGGGATGCCGATGGGGGCACTGGAGATATGCAGGCGGCCGGTCGTGCTGTTTGATTTCGATGGTACGGTGGCCGATACGGGCCGGGCGGTGATGACCTCGACGCGCAAGGCGCTGACTGCGCGCGGGTTTTCGGAGGCGCAGATGGGTGACCTGCGCCGTATGATCGGGCCGCCCCTGTGGAAGAGCTTCCACGACTTTTACGGCTTTACGCGTGAGGAGTCGCTCGTGGTGGCCGACGAGTACCGTGCCTTTTTTGACGAGCTGGGTCCGGAGGAGTATCCCGTGTTCGATGGGATCCCCGCGCTGCTCGATGGTCTTGCCGCTCAGGGACATCGCTTGGCCGTGGCGACCTCTCGTATGGAGGCGAAGTGCATCGACATGGTGCATGAGCTGGGGCTTTGCCAGTTCGAAGCCGTGGTCGGCATGAATCCGCCGCAGGGGCGCGAGACCAAGGCCGATTCGATCCGCGACGCCCTGGCGGCGTTAGGCGCGCGCGCCGACGATGCCGTGATGGTTGGCGACCGCTTTAACGACGTCGAGGGCGCGCACGCAATGGGCGTGCCGTGCATCGGCATCTATTCGGGCGCGGCGGCGCCGGGCGAGCACGAGGCGGCGGGTGCCGACGCAGTGGTGCACTCGGTGGCCGAGCTTGCTAAACTTTTCGCTATCTAGGGACTTAATGTGAGGGGCGGGCGTGCTCGCCGCTCATTGGTAAGGAGGTCGTCCATGAATCAGGTGGAGCAGAGTGTTGCCGAGTACGTCGACGAGGTCTGGGAGGACGTCGTCGCCGATATCGAGCAGCTGGTGAGCTACCCGTCTGTTGCCGTTGCTGCCGATGCGGAGCCCGGTGCGCCGTTTGGCCGCCCGGTCCGTGACGCGCTCGATTGCGCGCTCGGCATCGCACAGAACCTCGGCTACCAGACGAGCGACGACGAGGGCTATGTGGGCATTGCCGATATCCCCGGTCGCGGCGACAAGCAGCTCGCGACCATCTGCCACGTGGACGTGGTGCCCGCCGGCCCGGGCTGGAACACCGACCCGTTTGCGATGGAGCGTCGCGAGGGCTGGCTGCTCGGCCGCGGCGTGATCGACGACAAGGGTCCGGCGGTACTGTCGCTCTACGCCGGCGCCTATCTGCTCAAGCACGGCATTACCCCGCGCTATACCTTCCGCGCCCTGCTGGGCTGCGATGAGGAAGTGGGCATGTCCGATGTTCACCATTATCTGGAGAACCACGCAGACCCCGACTTTTTGTTTACGCCCGATGCCGAGTTCCCGGTCTGCAATGCCGAGAAGGGCCAGTTTGGGGCGACGTTCGTGAGCTCCAAGATTGACGGCGGGCGCATTGTGTCCTGGGGCGGTGCCGAGGCGAGCAACGCTATTCCGTCGCAGTCTATCTGCGAGCTTGCGATTGCCGCCGATGAGCTGCCGGCGCCCGTTGAGAACGCCGACCGCCTGGAGATCACGGCGCTCGAGAACGGCCATGCCCAGATTTTCGCGCACGGTATCGGTGGCCATGCTTCGATGCCCGAGGGGACGATCAACGCCGTTGGCCTGATCGTGACGTACCTGCGCGAGGTCGAGGACGCGTTTGCCGCACGCGACGAGCGCTTGCTGACGCCTGCCGAGCATGAGTTTGTCAAGTTTCTGGCCTTTGTACATGCGGATGCCTATGGCCGCGGCCTGGGTATCGACGCGACGAGCCCCGCGTTTGGCCCGCTCACGTGCAACCCCGGCGTCATCCGCGTGGCGGATGGCCACATTGAGCAGGTCATCGACGTGCGCTTCCCCGATAGCACGAGCGCCGATACCATCCGTGGGCAGCTCGAGCCGCTCGTGGGCCGCTTTGGCGTGACGTATCGCGTCGGCCGCGCCAAGGTACCGTTCTCGGTCTCTGCCGATGATCCGGCCGTGAAGGCGCTTATCGATACCTATAACGAGTTCACCGGCAAGCATGCCGAACCCTTTGCCATGGGCGGTGGCACGTACGCACGCAACTTTGCCCGCGCCGTGTCGTTTGGCCCCGAGGAGACCGGCCTGGAGCTGCCCGCATGGGGTGGCCAGATGCACGGCCCCAACGAGTGCGCCAACGAAGAACAGCTCAAGCAGGCGCTCAAGATCTACATCGTGGCGATCCTGCGTCTCAACGAACTCGAACTTTAAGGTTACGCGGTTTTACCAAACCGCGTAACGGGTCGACGCTGCAAACGCCCCTAAGCGGCAATCTGACGTTCAATCGTCGGTCGCGTACCGAAGTACGCTTCCCTCCTCTTTCACGTCACCTTGCTCGCTTAGGGGCGTTTTCGCTGACTTATGCTCAACCTGCGGGGTTTCCAAGGTAGTCGTTGGGTGTTCTTAAATGGCTAGTCAAACAAGAACGTCCCCGATGACTAGTCGTTTAAGAACGTCCCCAATGACTACCTTGTAAAAGGTGGACCATGCTTGTCGGCGGGTTTGTTATTTGTTTGTAAAGCTGAACCGCGCTTGCGGTAAGGGTCTATCAAATGCCCGTAAGAAAGCGCAGTTGGCGCGGGCGTTGCCTGGTCGGGAACGTATCTTTCCATACAGCAAAGCGGGCAGGGTGCCCGCGAGTCGCATGTATGAAAGGAAGATCATGCTCGATCAGGCTTATTCTCGTCGTCAGTTCCTCGGCCTCGCTGGTGGTCTTGCCAGCATCGTCGGTCTCGGTCTCGTTGGTTGTGGCGGTTCCAATGCCGCTGACACCGCCAAGGGCAGCGTCGCCGCCGAGTCCGTCTCCGGCGAGGTGACCTACGACGGCGCCTCTTCGTTCCAGGCTCTCGTCGAGGCTGCTGCTGAGAAGTTCATGGATGCCAACCCCGACGTTTCCATCTCCGGTTCGGGCAACGGTTCGGGCAAGGGCCTGACCGCTGTCGCCGCCGGCACCGTCACCATCGGTAACTCCGACGTCTTCGCCGAGACCAAGCTCGAGGCCGACCAGGTCAAGAACCTCGTCGATCACGAGGTCGCCGTCGTGGGCATGGGCCCCGTCGTCTCCAAGAACGTGACGGTCGACGATCTGTCCCTCGAGCAGCTCAAGGGCATCTTCTCTGGCCAGATCACCAACTGGAAGGAGGTCGGCGGCGACGACGCCACCATCGTCGTCCTCAACCGCAAGGCCGGCTCCGGTACCCGCGCCACCTTCGAGGCCGCCGTCTTTGGCGACGAGGCCGTCGACTTTAAGGGCGACGCCGAGCTCGACAAGTCCGGCGACGTCCAGACCCAGATGGCCAGTACCGACAACGCCATCTCCTACCTGGACTTCTCGCACTTCGACGGCTCCAAGTTCAACGCCGTCAAGGTCGAGGGCGTCGAGCCCAAGAGCAAGAACGTCACCGACGACTCCTTCAAGATCTGGGCTACCGAGCACATGTACTGCGCCAAGGACGCAGACGAGGCCACCAAGGCCTTCCTGGACTTTATGCTTTCCGACGACGTCCAGGGCAAGCTTGTCGAGGAGCAGGGCTTTATCCCCGTCTCTGCCATGAAGGTCGTCAAGGACGCCAGCGGTAAGGTCTCCGCTAAATAGGTAATCGCCCCCGGAAAGGTTTGCAATGGCAAAACAGCTGCCAAAGCGCGACCTTGAGAACGTGGGCCTGGGCGTCACGGGCGCGTGCGTAGCGCTCGTGACGCTTGTTGTTGCCGCGCTTATCTTCATGGTCGCCCAAAAGGGCCTCTCGGCTTTTGTTAAGGATGGCGTTTCGGTCGTCGAGTTCTTCACTGGTACCAAGTGGGACCTGGCTAACACAGCCGAAAACGGTCTGCCTTACACCGGCGCCCTGCCCCTGATCGTCACCTCGTTTGCGGTCATGGTACTCTCCACGCTCATCGCACTGCCCATCGCTATCGGCTCTGCCATCTTTGCGGTCGAGATCCAGCCTAAGTTTGGTTCCAAGGTCTTTCAGCCGCTTATTGAGCTTTTGACCGGTATTCCCTCGGTTGTCTTTGGCCTGATCGGCTTTCACGTGGTCGTCGGCCTTATGAAGAGCGTTTTCCACGTAAGCACGGGCTTGGGCATCTTGCCCGGCGCCATCGTGCTGGCCGTCATGATCCTGCCGACGATGACCACGCTTTCGGTCGATGGCCTGCGCGCTGTGCCCGATAGCTACCGTCAGGGCTCGCTCGCGCTGGGCTACACCCGCTGGCAGACCATCTGGCACGTGGTGCTCAAGTCCGCCATGCCGTCGCTCATGACTGCGGTCATCCTTGGCATGACGCGTGCCTTTGGCGAGACGCTCGCCGTGCGCATGGTCATCGGCGGCATCGAGGCCATGCCGACGTCGCTGCTGTCGCCGGCGTCCACCATCACCACCACGCTCACCACGTCCATGGCGGTCTACGCCGAGGGCTCGGCCCAGGACGACGTCCTGTGGGCACTCGGTCTGCTGCTGATGGGCATGAGCCTCATCTTCATCCTGATCATCCATCTCATTGGCCGCAAGGGGGCGAAGGCTCGTGGCTAGCACGCGCATCCACATCGACGAGGCGAGGCTCGGGCGTGTCCAAAAACAGGATCGCATCGCCACGGGCGTGCTGACGGCGATCGTCGCCATCGTCATGCTCATCGTCATCTCCATGGTGGCCTATATCCTGTTCGAGGGCATCTCGACGCTGTTCCAGCCGGGCTTTCTCACAGAGCCGTCGCGCGCCAACGGAACGCAGGGCGGCGTGCTCTACCAGCTGTTCGACTCGTTCTACCTGCTGCTGATCACTCTGATCATCTCGGTGCCCATCAGCCTAGGCGGAGCGGTCTTCCTGGTTGAGTACGCGCCGAACGGCCCTATCCGCGACATCGCCTCTACCGCCATCGAGACGCTGTCCTCGCTGCCTTCCATCGTCGTCGGCATGTTCGGCTTTCTGGTGTTCTCGGTGCAGCTGGGCTGGAAGTACTCCATCATCTCCGGCGCTGTCGCGCTCACCATGTTCAATATCCCCATCCTGGTGCGCGTGATCCAGCAGGCGCTCGAGGACGTGCCACAGGCCCAGCGCGATGCATGCCTGGCCATGGGCCTTACCCGCTGGGAGGCCACGCTGCACATCCTGATTCCCGAGGCCATGCCCGCCATCGTGACCGGCATCGTGCTTTCGGCCGGCCGTGTGTTTGGCGAGGCCGCAGCACTGCTCTTTACCTCGGGTATGAGCTCGCCGGTTCGCCTGAACTTCTTGAGCTTTAACCTGTCGAGCCCCACCTGTGCCTGGAACGTGTTCCGCCCTGGCGAGTCGCTCGCCGTGCATATCTACAAGATCTATGGCGAGGGCAGCCCCGAGGCCCAGCAGATCGTCTGGGGCACCGCGGCGCTGCTGATGATTTGCGTGCTGCTGTTTAACGTAGTCGCCCGTATCGTGGGCAAGCAACTGGCAAGGAGGATGACGGCCGAATGAGCGAGATGAGCACAACGCCCGCAACCGAAGCAGCATCGTCCGAGACCCGGGACTTCCTGTCGAGTGTGGGGGAGAGCGAGAAGCGCGTGCGCGTGAGCGGCAAGGCCGCGAGCGACGAGGTCGTGCTCTCTACCAAGGACGTCAACGTGTACTATGGCGACCACCATGCGCTGTACGACACGTCGCTCGACTTCCACAAGGGCGAGATTACGGCGCTCATCGGGCCTTCGGGCTGCGGTAAGTCGACCTTTTTGCGCAGCCTCAACCTTATGAACCGCGAGATTCGCGGCTGCCGCGTGGAGGGCGAGATTAACTACCGCGGACGCAATGTGAACACCAGGACCGAGAACACGTACGAGCTGCGCCGTTCCATTGGCATGGTGTTCCAACAGCCCAACCCGTTCCGCAAGTCCATTCGCGACAACATCACGTTTGCGCCTAAGCGCCACGGCATCACCGACCGCGACGAGCTCGATCGCATGGTCGAGGAAAGCCTGCGAGGCGCGGCGCTGTGGGACGAGGTCAAGGACAAGCTCGACAAGAGCGCCTACGCGCTTTCGGGCGGACAGCAGCAGCGTCTGTGCATCGCGCGCACGCTGGCGCTCAACCCAGACGTGATTCTGTTTGATGAGCCCTGTTCGGCGCTCGACCCCATCTCGACGCTGGCGATCGAGGACCTGATGTCTTCGATCGTTGCCGACCGCGCCATCGTCATCGTGACGCACAACATGGAGCAGGCGTCGCGCGTGTCCAATCGCACGGCGTTCTTCTACATGGGCGATATGGTTGAGTACGACGAGACCGACGAGATTTTCCAACGGCCCAAGGATAAGCGGCTGAATGATTACCTCACCGGCATGTTCTCCTAGTCCGGGACATGCTTGAGGCCCGTGGCGGCCATGGTTGCCGTGGGACTGATTGGAGAGGCGGGTCATCTCTTTTGCGAGATGGCCCGCCTTTTTGCTCTGCGACCGAATCGACCACCACAAAGGGGACAGGCACCTTCGTGGTGGTTTGGGGTGGGGCTCGCTGCTATCATGGACAACGTTGAATTTCTACGAAGGAGCAGGGCATATGGCGATTCTTTTGGGATGCGATTCCGTCAGCCTAGAGTTTCCCACCAAGCATATTTTCGATAGCGTGACGCTCGGCGTGGGCGAGGGCGACCGCATTGGTATCGTCGGCAAAAACGGCGACGGCAAGTCGACGCTGCTGAGCGTGCTCGCCGGCACGCTGGAGCCCGACGACGGCCGCGTGACGCATCGCCGCGGCACCACGATCGGCCTGCTCGGCCAAAAGGACGACCTGGTCGATACCGACACAGTGCACCATGCCGTCGTTGGCGACACACCGGAGTACGAGTGGGCTTCGAGCCCCCGTACGCGCCAGATCCTCGCCGGCCTCATTAGCGATGTGCCCTGGGAGGGCACGGTGGGCGAGCTCTCGGGCGGCCAGCGCCGTCGCGTGGACCTCGCGCGCCTGCTGATTGGCGACTACGACGTGCTCATGCTCGACGAGCCCACCAACCACCTGGACATGCGTACCATCAACTGGCTCGCGCGTCACTTAAAGGCTCGCTGGCAGCGTGGTCAGGGCGCGATGCTCGTGGTCACGCACGACCGCTGGTTCTTGGACGAGGTCTGCACCAGCATGTGGGAGGTCCACGACGGCCAGGTCGACCCCTTCGAGGGCGGCTACTCCGCATATATCCTGCAGCGCGTGGAGCGCGACCGCATGGCCGCAGTCACCGAGGAGCGCCGTCGCAACATGGCGCGTAAGGAGCTCGCGTGGCTGAGCCGCGGCGCCCAGGCGCGTTCCACCAAGCCCAAGTTTCGCGTGGATGCCGCTCGCGAGCTCATCGCCGACGTGCCGCCCGTGCGCGACGAGCTGGAGCTCAAGCGCCTGGCGGTGAGCCGTCTGGGCAAGCAGGTTATCGACGTGGTCGACGTGGATGCCGGCTATGCGGATGTCGATGGCGCGCCCAAGCAGGTACTCTCCGACGTGACCTGGTTCATTGGTGCGGGCGACCGCTATGGTCTTTTGGGCGAGAATGGCGCTGGCAAGTCGACGCTGCTTGATGTGATCCAGGGCAAAATTGCGCCCACGCGCGGCCGCGTGAAGATTGGCCAGACAGTGCGCTTTGGCGTGCTGTCGCAGCAGCTCGAGGAGCTCGAGCCCTTCATGGGCGACACGATTCGCGAGGTGCTCAGCAACTATAAGAAGTACTACGTCATCGACGGCAAGGAGACTTCGCCCGAGAAGCTCTGCGAGCGTCTGGGCTTTACGACGCAGCAGCTCTGGAGCCGCATCGGCGATCTTTCGGGCGGCCAGCGCCGTCGCCTGTCGCTGCTGCTGACAATCCTGGACGAACCCAACGTGCTCATCCTGGACGAGCCCGGCAACGACCTGGATACCGACATGCTCGCGATTGTCGAGGACCTGCTCGACGGCTGGCCCGGCACGTTGATCCTGGTGACGCACGACCGCTTTTTGATGGAGCGCGTGACCGACCAACAGTGGGCGCTGCTCGACGGCCACCTGACGCATATGCCCGGTGGCGTGGACCAGTACCTGCGCCTGTGCAACGCTACCGCCGAGGGCGAGCCCGTGGGCGCGCCGAGCGCCAAGACCGGCACGTTTGACACCGGTGCCGCGGCAGCTGCGGCCGAAAAGCCCAAGACGAGCGGGCAGCCCAATGGCCTTTCCAACGCCGAACGTCAGAAGCTCCGCCGCGAGGTGAGCTCGCTCGAGCGCAAGATGGAGACGCAGCGCGCTCGCGTTGAGGAGGCCGAGGCCGCGATGGCCCAGGTCGATCCCACCAACTACACGGCGCTCGGCGAGCAGCAGGCAAAGATCGACGAGGCTCACGCCGCCATGGACGAGCTGGAGATGGCGTGGCTCGAGGCGAGCGAAAAGCTCGAGGGCGAGGAGTAAGCGAGAATGATCAAAGCCGCGTTTTTCGATATCGACGGTACGCTGCTGAGCTTTAAGACCCACCGGATTCCGGCGTCGGCGCAGCAGGTGCTCGACAGCTTTCGCGAGCAGGGGATTGCGTGCGTGATCGCCACGGGCCGTCCGACCTACCAGATGCCGGACTGGCTGTTCGACCTGGGCTGGGATGCGTACATTACGCTTTCGGGCCAGCACTGCTTTGATGCCGAGGGAGTTTACCGCAGCTGCCCGATCGATCCGGACGACGTTGCGGTGATTGTGGACCAGGTGGCGCAGGGGCGCTACGACTCGCTGTGCATGCAGGGCGAGAACTCGTTTGTGAACCGCCTGTCCGAGCGCGTGGTGACGGCTGGCAGCAACGCGGGAATCGTCTACCACGAGGAGCCGTTTGAGCACGCCTTTGACGCACCGGTCTACCAGTTCTGCGCCTTTGTGGACCCGGCCGACGAACATATCGTGACCGACGCCGTGTCGCATTCGCTCACCACGCGCTGGTGCGACCTGTTCTGCGACATTATTCCCGCTAACGGCGGCAAGGACCTGGGCGTGGCGGCGACGCTCGAGCGGCTTGGTATCGACGCGAGCGAGGCGATTGCCTTTGGCGACGGCGAGAACGACCTGTCGATGTTTGCCGCCGTGGGCACGAGTGTGGCCATGGGCAACGCGCAGGACACCGTGAAGGCAGCAGCAACCTACGTGACAACCGCCGTGGACGACGACGGAATTTACAACGCCGCAAAGCACTTTGGGCTGCTATAGCTGCGGCTCGGCACTTGGGGACGGTCCTTTTCTGCCGGCAGCTGGGGACACTCCTTGCGGGGCGTTCCCATTTTGTTTCATCCCGCACGTTTTGTGAAACACGGCTAACTTTTAGGTAAAGTAGTAAGACATGGGCAACTTTTGCGGTAAAGTAAGCCGTGGAAAGTATCCAACGGCTAACTAGCAATCATCGCGAAAGGCGGCCCATGGCCCTACGTGAATCCGGAGAAGACTATCTCGAATCGATCTACGTTCTGTCGGAACGTCAGGGCATCGTGCGCTCGATCGACGTCGCGGAGTACCTCGGCGTAACCAAGGCGAGCGTTTCCAAGGCCATGGCGACGCTGGAAAGCAACGGCTATGTCGAAATGGGCAAGCGCGACGTTCATCTGACGGAGCGTGGTCTGGAGGTCGCTCGCCAAATGTGGGAGCGTCACTGCTTTTTCGTGGGGCTGCTGGAGGATGCGGGTGTTTCGGCTGAGGTCGCGTCGCAAGAGGGCTGCTACATGGAGCACTGCCTGAGTGAGGAAAGCTTCGAGAAGCTGAGGGCTATGCTCGCCAGGGAAGAGACGTCGAACTCAACAACGGAATCCTAACAGGTCCTCAGTAGCGCGGAGTTCGCGCAAAGCGCGAACCAGCGAAAAGGGGATAGAGACTTCTAGCAGAAGGGACTTTCTCCGAGTCCACAGTAAACCTGTCGGGATGTAGCATCCTTTCAGCAGCGCCGCCCTTCCATCCCAAAGAGACGCGTCTCCCGCGCCGAAGGCGCGGGACAGCGGCCGGGACGAAAGGTCCCGCCAACCAAATTCAACTCAGACAAGGAACCTCGCCAGCAAGCGATGCCCAAGAACCGCCAGCTGTGTCAATGCAGGCCGGGACCGGGCTTGGTTTTGAAAACACTCCGCAGCGCGAGGCCCGTCTTTCCGTTGCTCCGTAGGAGCAGGAAAGACGGGCCTCATGCGCGAGGACGTTTTCAAAACCAAGCCCGGTCCCGGCCGGACAGCCCACGAACGCTACAGGTTCTTGACACCCATCGCGCGCATGGTGTTCAGGATAGCGATGATCGCCACGCCCACGTCGCCAAAGACAGCGAGCCACATGTTGGCGATGCCGAGCGCCGCGAGCACAAGGATCAGCAGCTTAATACCCAGCGCAAAGATGATGTTCTGCCAAACAATCGACATGGTCTTGCGAGCCACGCGGATCGCGCGGGCGATGTTGGACGGCTTGTCATCCATCAGCACGACATCCGCCGCCTCGATCGCAGCGTCGGAGCCCATGGCGCCCATGGCTATTCCGACGTCGGCTCGCGTAAGCACAGGCGCGTCGTTGATACCGTCGCCGACAAAGGCGAGCTTGCCCTTGCCGCTTTCGGCCGCGATCAGCGCTTCAACGCGCTCGACCTTGTCGCCCGGCAGCAGCTGCGCGTGGAACTCGTCGAGGCAGAGCTGCTTGGCCACCGCAGCAGCCACTTCCTCGCGGTCGCCCGTGAGCATGACGGTGCGCTTGACGCCGGCGGCGTGCAGGTCGCTGATCGTCTGCTCGGCATCGGCCTTGACGGTGTCTGCAATCACGATGTGGCCGGCGTACACGCCGTCAACGAGCACATGCAGAATCGTGCCGACGACCTCGCAATCGGGCGCTTCGACTCCGGCCGCGGCGAGCATCTTTGCGTTGCCAACGACGACGTGCTTGCCGTCGATGGTTGCCGTCACGCCATGGCCCGCGTCGTTGGTGGAGTCGCTTACGCGCTTGGGGTCGACCTCGCCCTGGTAGGCGACACGTACGGACTGCGCGATGGGGTGATCGGAGAACGACTCAGCAAGGGCTGCGACTTCGAGCAACGACTGCTCGGTATAGCCGGCCTCGGGGTGTACCGCGACCACCGAGAACGTGCCGTTGGTGAGGGTGCCCGTCTTGTCAAAGACGACGGTGTCCACGTCGGCGAGCGTCTCGAGGTAATTAGAACCCTTGATGAGAACGCCCAGCTTGGACGCGCCGCCGATGCCGCCAAAGAAGCTCAGCGGCACGCTGATCACGAGCGCGCACGGGCAGCTGACGACCAGGAAGGTCAGGCCGCGCAGGATCCAGTCGGACCAGGCGCCGGTGACCAAGCCGCCGCCGAGCGCGAGTACCGCGGCAGCGCCGGTGACGGCGGGCGTGTAGATGCGGGCAAAGCGCGTGATGAAGTTCTCGGTGCGCGCCTTCTTTTCGCTGGCGTTTTCTACGAGCTCCAGGACGCGCGCGACGGTGGACTCGCCAAAGGGCTTGGTGGTGCGCACGTGGATGAGCCCCGTCATGTTGATGCAGCCGCTGATGATATCGTCTCCGGTTTTGGCCGGGCGGGGGACCGACTCACCGGTAAGGGCGGCGGTGTCGAGCTGGGTTTCGCCTTCGACGATGACGCCGTCGATGGGCACGCGCTCGCCGGGCTTGACCACGATGACGGTGCCGACGGCGATGTCATCGGGGAAGACCTGTTCGAGTGTGCCGTCGGGTTGTTCGACGTTGGCGTAGTCGGGTGCGATGTCCATCATGGCGCTGATCGATTTACGGCTCTTACCCACGGCGTATGCCTGGAACAGCTCGCCGACCTGGTAGAACAGCATGACGGCGGCGCCTTCGGCCATGTGCGGATCGGTGTCGGGGAAGAGCACCATGGCAAACGCGCCGATGGTCGCGACGGCCATGAGGAAGCTCTCGTCGAAGGCCTTGCCGCGGCGGATGTTATTGAATGCCTTTTGCAGTACGTCGTAGCCGGCAATCAAAAACGGCACGAGGAACAGCACAAAGCTGGCGTAGATGTCGCCCGGGGTGCCGAATGCGGCAGTGAGGGTGCCGAGCTCATCGAGGGCGTACACCACGGCAAAAATGCCCAGCGCTACCAGGATGCGGTTGCGCTTATGCTCGAGTGACTCTTTTTTCTTGCGCTTCTTCTTTTTCTTCTTGGGGTCGGCGGTGGCCATGACTCGTATCCTCCCATTTGAATGTATGAACACTCGCTCATACAATTTCGCGAGCAAAGGCCGCGGCAAGCGCGGCCTTGCGTGTTGGCGTAAACCTGGGCTAGAGAATGATCTCGCAGTCCGGCTCGGCGTCGGCGGTGAACTCCACAACGCGGTCGAGGACCTCGTCGAACTCGGCTTCATCGGCCTCGAGCGTTAGCTTCTGGGTCATAAAGTTGACCGAAACGGACTTGACGCCCTCGAGCTTGGCCAGCTCGTCCTGAAGCTTACGCGCGCAGTTGGCGCAGTCGATCTCATCGAGCTTAAACTGCTTTTTCATGGTGGGTTCCTTTCCCTGTATTTGCGGCTTGGGTGCAGGCCGCGCTGGTACCGTGGTTAGTCGCTATTCGCAGATGTGGCTCATGCCCTGGTTGAGCATGGTGTAGACGTGGTCGTCGGCGAGCGAGTATAGGATATTGCGCCCGTCGCGCCGGAATTTAACCAGGTGCGACTGCTTGAGTGTACGCAGCTGATGCGACACCGCGGACTGCGAGGTTTCGGTCGCTTCGGCGATGTCTGCCACGCAGAGCTCGCGGCCCATGAGGGCATAGAGGATCTTGATGCGCGTGGTGTCGCTGAAGACCTTGAACAGGTCGGCGAGGTCGTAGAGAAGTTCCTCGTCGGGAAGGTCCTCGGGCGAGCAGGTGGTGGGGATTGCGGGTTCGGTGGCCTCGATGTCGGGTTTCGTTTCATCAACGCGGATGCTCATTGCAATATCCTTTCATATGAACACGCGCTCATATAACTTACTTCCGATTATATGATCGCATGTTCACATGTCAATACAATTTGCGATAATTTCGATGGCTGCTTGCCGCCTCTGCGATTTTCTGTGGGTTGGGATGCATCGACGCAATGCTCGCCAACATATTTTGAGATGTTCGGCCAGTATGCTAAGATAGCCGCCTCGAGAAGCATTAGAACTGTTCATATTTGTACTTTATCTTGTTAAATACCGTGAGAATCAGTTCTTTCTCTACGGGAGTTCCTGCAGAATCAGTTTTATCTAAAGTTATATTGAGCATTGCCGCGGCAAATCCGGCACATCGGCGGCCGAATAAGTCGAAAAATGTAGGTGGACATCCGCAGAGATTGACTTTAGAAGAGTGAATTCTCAATCAGATCAATAATCGTGTCGTCTTCCGTGCGGTTTTCATCGTTTTTTGCGGACATGTCGCATTCCCAAGGCCCATTGATTTCTTCAGCAAGGGCCCCGACGTGTTGCATGTCGTCGGGTTCGGGCACATCGTTGATGCTCGGGTCATCAGCTTGCGGATATTGGCTTGCAATTTCGCGCTTGGCGGACTCTTCTTCTTTGAGAGCCTCCAGGACGCGGCGACTGTATTCGAAGTAGCGCCGCAAGACAAATTGACGAAGAGTTTCTTGCAGGATGGCGAAGTTATCCGGGAGTCGACCAGGCCAGATCTTCTCGCGAATGCGAATCGCTTCCATGACCCGTCTAAAAGCGGACTGCTTGAAAAACGAATGACGACTAACTGTGATAACGGCATATCCCATGTTTCGCAGCGTGTTGCGGCGTTCCTCGTCAATTGATTGCTGCTCGGGCTCGTCGTGGTAAAAGCCGTTGTATTCGATATCGGTCATCGAATTCTCGAGCAGCGCGTCGAGGTAGAAAACCATCCGTCGCGTTAGGGCGGCGTATCTTTTGGGGACTGGGATCGGATAATCCGTTTTGATAGCGCGTATGGCTAAGCCACCCATTGACTTGGGCATCGTCAGCATCATGACAAACGCCGTTTCGAGTGGGGAGCGACAGCCTTCGCGTACATAAGAAAGTGCCTTAAGGGCTTTATTAGATCCACGATACCCCGACGCCTCTGAAAAGAAGGCTCTGAGCTCTTCAGCGCTGGTTAGGGCCGGGCGCTCGCGATATTGAGTTTCGTTGGAAGTTTCAAGCGCGTAGGAGCCGCAGATTTCAAAGTAATACTCAACGAGCTCCGAAAGGTTGAGGTCGGCTGTTGCTTCTAACGCGCACAGCTTGATATCGACGATGTAGACGTTCGGCTCGAGTTCTAGGTAGCTTTCTGCATCAAACGTATAGCGCGTGCAGTGGCAGATGCAGCCCTTGCGGTGCCTTTTGGAATTATTGGAGAACGTCAGCACATGGATGCTTTCAGAATCGACATTCTTTCTGTTGAGCCATGCTCGTGCCGCTTCCAGGTCGGATGTGGTCGGCGCAGACGCCCTGATCTTTTCCATAGGTATGGGATCGGTCGCGTAGCTTGCGAGCGAGTTGGCTGTTTGGTATACAGCGCGTGCCGTGGTATGTGACAGAACGATTCCCATACGCGCATGATGGCATAGCGGACGCCACATGCGCCCGAAACTTCGGGCAACGGTATTGGGGTGCGGCTTATCTTCTGCGAACGGTGGGTTTTTGAGCTGTCGTATTGAGGGGGGCAGCTTCGGCCGGGGAGGTTTCTGCCAGCTGCGCCTTTTTTGGTGAACTTTAGTTGCGGGTTCGTAGCTTCTGGGCGTTTAACCGACCGCCCAGATGCCTCACCAACATAATTTGAGTTATTCGGCCTTTTCTTATACGAATGGTGCGATTACAATGTCCTATTTGAATTGATTCAGGTAGATTAATGGGGCTTGGTTGCGAAATTAAGGCGACTACAGCGCTCGATTGCGGTTCAAGGGGCCTTGACTAGTGGTTCAGCTGGCCGAACAACTCGAAAAATGTAGGTGGGCCAACCTGTCGACTGTGTGAAGCATGCGTATTTGCTTGTTTTGATGAAAACTAGGGTGCAGCCATAAGGCTGCGCCCTAGTTTATTGCGTGCCGGTGCGCCCAGACGGATTGCGCTGTGCCTGGCAGGCGCTCCCGCAGATGGATCGGTTATTTCGCGAATAGGTTCTTGAGGTTGAACTCGGCTTGGACGGTGCGGAGCATGAGGTCGGTGTCGTCCAGACCCAGATGCTGCTCGTTGGCATCGGCGGCGAGGGTTCCGCGGCGGCGCGCCCAGTTCTCGAGCGCGGCGGGGGCGGACTCGCGGGGGAGCGAGCGGACGTCGGCATCCAGGCTGCGGCAGATCTGGCGCGAATCGATGACGATAATCTTGCCGGCACGGCGCGCCTCGGCGTAACCGTCCAGGTGAATTTTGAACCAGCTGTCCTCGAACGCGGCGTTATGCGCCATGTACGGGTACTTCTTCATAAGCTTGAGCAGCTGCTTCTGCAGCTCCTTGTTCTCGCGGAATGGCTTTTTGCCGTCGATGTCGTCCCAGGTGATGTGGTGGATATTCGACAGCGGCACATCTTCGCCGCGGTAGATGTCGGGCAGGCCACAGTAGTGCGCCTCGGCGTCATGCGGGACGGCGTCGCTAGTGAGTTCCATGATCTCCCAGCCGACGTTGATGATATAACCGCGTTCGGGTGCACGGCCGGTGGTCTCGATGTCGATACCGAGCACGGTGCCCTGGATGGGCTTACGGGCGTAGGCCACGCCGAGCGCGTCGCGGTCGCCGCGGATCTCGCGCATAACGGACGCGGCGGTGCGCTTTTGCATCTTGCCGATGGCGGCGCAGGTGTCGGTATCGGACAGGCCGCGCGAAAGCGTCGCGGGCGTCACGTTGCGCAGGCGCGCCTCGCCGATCTGGTCGCACAGGTCGCGGTTGCGGTCGGCTAGGTCGCGCACGGTGGCAAAGTCGAAACCGGGGTCGCCCTCGGCGGTAAAGTACTCGGTTTCGAGCACCTTAAGGGCCTCCTCGCCCTTCTGGCGCTCGGACTCCATGGCGCCGTGATCGCCATAGATAAACATGGGAATAAACGGCTGGCGCTCGTATTCGAGTGCTTGCGAAACGTTCATAGGCTGCTCCTTGGACGGGCCGCGTCGCGCGGCTCGGGGTTACTGAGTTGTGGCGAGATGATAGTTTACCATGGGCAACTATTGGCACCGCGCCCGGGACTACTACAATACCCTAGTTGACCGCTAGGACTTTTACAATGCTGCCGAAAGACACGAAAGGTTCCATCCGTCATGGATTTACTGATAGATATTCTGCTCGATGCCGGCAAAGACACGCTCTCGCTGGTGCCGTTTTTGTTGGTGACGTACCTTGCGCTCGAGACGCTCGAGCATGTTGCGGGCGACCGCGTTAACGGCGCCATCAAGCGCGCTGGCGCTGCGGGCCCCGTGGTTGGCTCGTTGTTGGGCATGGTGCCGCAGTGCGGCTTTTCGGCCATGGCGGCCACGCTGTACGCCGGTCGCGTCGTGACGCTGGGCACGCTGGTTGCGGTGTTCCTCTCGACCTCAGACGAGATGCTGCCGCTGTTGCTAGCCGAGCAAGTTCCCGTGCAGACCATGGCGATGCTTTTGGCTTCGAAGGCGCTGATCGCGCTGGTCACGGGCTTTATCGTGGATGCCGCCATTCGCGGCCTGCGTCGTAACGCTCGCGCGCATGCGGCGATTCGCCGTACCGTGCTGGGAACCGCGGCCAACCCGGCCCACGTGAACTGCGCGCACGATGACCACACTGGCGGTGACATCATCGACGAGGTGGCCGAGGCGGGCGTGAGCGCCGACCACATCCACGAGTTGTGCGAGCGCGACCATTGCGGCTGTGATGAAGACGAGGACGAGCACGAACACGGACATGGCCACGATCACGGTCATGAGGGCGAGCATGAACATCATGATGGCCACGGTCGCTCCCACTCACACGAAGGTGCGCCCGCCGTGTCGATTATCCGCAGCGCCATCTCGCATACCGTGCAGGTATCGGTATTCATTTTCCTGGTGACGCTGATTCTGGTCGCCGTGCTCGAGACCTTCGGCGAGTCCGCAATCGAGCAGTTCCTGCGCGGCAACGAGACGCTCGCCGTCCTGGGTTCGGCGCTTGTCGGCCTGATCCCCAACTGTTCTGCGAGTGTGGTCATCACGCAACTGTACCTGGAAGGCGCGCTGCAGCTGGCCCCGATGCTCGCCGGCACGCTCATCTCTGCCGGCGTGGGCTACCTGGTGCTGTTCCGCACCAATCGCAGCGCCCGCGAAAACGTCCTGTTCCTGATCATGATGTACGTCATCGGTGCCGGCTGGGGCCTCATGCTCTCCGCCGTTGGCCTCTAAGTTGATTTTTGGAGAATGCCTTAAAATCTACCATCATGACCTGGGCATTTCTCGAACACAAAGCAAAAAGGTAGATTTTTAGGCATATCCCAAAAATCTACCTTGGTCAGCGTAGCAGCTCGGTGAGGTTGCGCTTAAAGCGGGCGCGATCTTCGCTGGCGAAGGCTGCCGGCCCGCGGGTGCGACCGCCAGCGCGGCGCACCTTCTTTTCTTCGTGACGAATAAACAGCTGCATATCGATGGTCGCTTTGTCGTAGACGCGCCCGCGCACGCCGATGGCGGCGGCACCGCGTCCGAGCACCATGCTCGCCAGACCTATGTCCTGCGTCACGACTACGTCGCCAGTCTGCAGGCGCTCAATAATGGCAAAGTCGGCGCTATCGGCTCCCACACTCACATCGAGCGTCGTGACCCAAAAGCCCCGACGCGCATGCTCGGCGTCGCGCGGATCGTCGCGGCGAATGTGGCGTTCCAGGTTTTGCGTGCTGTTGCCGGCGATAACGACGGCAACGCCCGCCCTCCGCGCGCAGTCGATCGACTCGCGCGTGACCGGGCAGGCGTCGGCATCAATAAAAAGCGTCTTTGACATCTAGCGCACCAGTTTGCCAAATTGAATAGCGCGAACAATCAGTGTCACGCCAAACACCAGCAGCGCGGCGCCGCTAAAGATGACGAGCATCTTTGCCGACCACAGCGGATAGATAAACACGAACATGCCCGCAATGATGGAGAGTGCGCCGCTCAGGATGGCGAGGGCGCGGTTGGCGGAAAGTTCGGATTCCAGAATCGACATGACGCCCTCGACGATCCAGCCAAAGCCGGCGACGACCACTACAAGCGTGGTGAGCGTCGCGGTCGAGAAGGCCTGATTGCGCAGGATTATGACGCCACCCAGAATGATGAGCAGGTTGGCGAGGATGCTCGTGACGCGCCAGCCGGCGGGCAGCAGCGGCTCAAAAATGGCGGTGAACAGCCTGACGCCAGCCGTGATCACAAAGTAGAAGCCCAGTACGGTCGTCAAAAAGACGAGGGTCTTAGCGGGTGCAAACAGCAGCGCGATGCCGGCGATGAGCGCGATGACACCCGTGGCGGCGTAGATCCAGCGCACGGCTTTAATCGCCTTGCCTGCCATGCTCTTCTCGTCAAATCCAAACAGACTCGATTGTTGGTCGTCATTCTTAAAGATGCCCATGAGGCCTCCTTTCCGTGCGGCGTAAGCCGCGATCGTTACAACCAGTATCGCCTAAAGGCGCTGGCGTATGGGCCGGGGAGGGCGAAACGCAACCCAAAGGCCCCGATTTGTTTCCGTTGTTCCCCACGTTGCGATTTTCTATTCAACAGGTGTAGAACATTGCAGCTCTGTTCGTTATTGCCTGCGTTTTAGGTTAGATTTTCCTAAGAACAATTGGCTTTTTGGGGGTCCCTATGAACGAAGCAGTTCCCGTGGTGCCGTTGAGCGCCGAGTCGATGGCAAAGCAGGGTTGCGAAAAGCTTGGCCTGGATGCGTTTGATGCGCTGATCCGTCGCGCCCGCACATGCCGCCGTTTTGACGAGTCCATGCGCGTGCCGCGCGAGTTTTTGCTCGAGCTGGCAGAGCTGGCGCACCTGGCTCCCTGTGGCGCCAATGCTCAGCGCTTGCGTTTTCATGTGGTGAGCGGTGCCGAGGACTGCGCTCGCGTGTTTGACGAGCTCGCATGGGCCGGGGCGCTCAAGGACTGGCCGGGTCCTGCCGAGGGCGAGCGCCCGACCGGCTACATTGCAGTTCTTGCCGAGCGCACCGTTCCCGGCAAACCCGCCGCGCCTATCACCGAGGTCGACACGGGCATCGCGGCTCAGACGATGATGCTCGCCGCGCGCAGCGCAACGCCTGAGGTGGCGGCTTGCATGTTCAAGGCCTTTACGCCCCGCGCGATCGATGCGATGGGGCTCGACGGCGACAAGTATGAGCTCAAGCTGATCATGGCTTTTGGCGTGCCGGCCGAGACCCAGGTTATCGACGCGATCGATTCCAACCCCGACGGTTCTATTAATTACTGGCGCGACGAGGCGCAGGTGCATCACGTGCCCAAGCGTCCGCTTGCCGACGTGCTGGTGTAGTTGCGTCGTTGCGGCGCGATTCGGCGGCAAGCCACCGCAAAGGTGCCTGTCCCCTTTGTGGTGGTGCGAGAGGAGGGCGTGTGTCCGATCTGTATTTGGTTCGGCATGGGCAGACCGAGCTTAACGTGCGGAACATTTTGCAGGGCTGGCAAGACTCGCCGCTCACGGAGTGCGGGCGCGAGCAGGCACTGGCGACGCGCGCGGCGTTTGAGGCGCGCGGCATCTCCTTTGACCACGCGTATTCGTCTCCGTTGGGTCGGGCGCGCCACACGGCCGAGCTGATCGTTGGCGAGGATCTTCCCATAGAGCCGGTCGATGATTTGCGCGAGTGGCGCCTGGGCACGCTGGAGGGCACATCAAATCGCGATATGCCGCCGCAGCCCTGGGGCGATTATCCGGTGGCCTTTGGTGGCGAGTCGGAAGGCGAGCTTCGGGCGCGTATGGTCGCGGCGCTGTCCCGCATTATGGCCCGACCGCAGCACAACTGCGTGTTAGCAGTCTCCCACGGCTCAGCCTGCCAGGAGTTTCTTAAGTATGTGACTGGCGGGGGAGAGCAGCCCGACAACGGTGCCGTGCTCCATTTTGGCTATTGCGACGGGGCGTTTTCGCTCCTTGATTGGTAACGAACGGAAGGACCCCCTATGAATAAAGACTTGTATCTGGTCCGTCATGGACAGACAATATTTAACCTTAAGCGCATCATTCAGGGGTGGAGCGATTCGCCGCTTACGCAGTTGGGCTGCGACCAGGCGGCGCGCGCCGGCATGTTCTTGCGAGCGCGCGGCATTGAGCCCGATCATGCCTACACCTCGACGCTGCATCGCACGGAGCAGACCATCGCCAGCCTGTGGCCGGGCCTTGCCTACGAGCGCCTGGATGGCCTGCGCGAGTGGTTCTTTGGCGACTTTGAGGCCGAGCGCGTGATGCTGATGCCCGAGCGTCCGTGGCGTGACTTCTATCGCCAGTTTGGCGGCGAGGGGCAGATGCGGGTGCGTGAGCGCATGGTGGCGACGTTGACCGATCTGATGCGACGCCCGGACCATTCGTGCGTGCTCGCGGTGAGCCACGCCTCGGCCATCAAGGAGTTTTTGGATCATGTGAGGGGAGCGGCGGCCGACGAGCGCGAGCGTGTGCCGGGCAACTGTTCGGTGCTGCACTTTGCGTTTGACGATGCGACCGAAACGTTTGAGCTGGTTGAAGTCTTTACGCAGGAAGATTATGCGCGTGAGCTGGGTCTTGAGCCGTTGACGGCGGCAGCGGGTCCACAGCGCGGGTAACGCAGGCGTGACGATACGGGTCGCCGACATACTTGCTCGATGCAAAAGGGGCGGAGATGCATGCGCTGGCATTGCATCTCCGCCCTTCGTTTGTTGGACTGCCGAGTCTTTGCGCTAAGCGTTTAAGTCCTGCTAGTATCGTGCAATCTGGTGAGTGAGCAGACCCGTTGGAACCTGCGGCGCGCCGCCTGCGACCTGCGCGGCGGGGAACAGCACGGAAATGACAAAGTTGAACGGCTCCTTGCCCGTGTAGGTGCCGGCCGCGCGGGCCTCGTCTGCCAAGAGCTGTGCCGCCCCTGCCAACGCGGCGACATAGGCCGGATCGTCTGCGGGGGCAGGCTCCGGTGCCTGGTCGAGCATAGCGTGGATGGCGGCAACGGCGTCATTGCGTTTGACCTCCCACACGCGATGCGTAATGCCGGCGGGGTCGGTGACGGCATAGAGCGACGCGCCCTCTTTGGCGGCGCCGAGGATGATATCCATGACGGGCGAGGCTTCGTAAGCAAGCGTTACAGGGCGAGGCTGCACCTTAAGCTCGGTGATTGCACGGGCGGCCGCTGCTACATCTGCGGAGGCCGCGTCGCCGTCACAGGCCGCGTCGTCGCCCGCCAGCACGCTGACCGGGCAAATCGCCACAACGCCCGTCACGCGCCCTGGCTCTCCGGAGCATTCGTACACGTAATATGCCGAGCCCGGATCTTTGAGCATGAGCCCGTCGGCAATGGCGTCGCGCAGGGCGTCGTTGCCACTCAGGATGCCGCCCATCTGCGGCAGCGCTTCGAGCACGCGATCCTGGGCTGGGCGGATGCAGGGAAACGGAAGTGCTTTCATGGGCGGTCCTAACGCGCGAGTCGGTTTGTTCGCGGCTTATTATGCCCCAACTTGGTTGCTCGCGTCCCAGAGCGTGTTATCGACAAGCGCGATCAGCACGTTCTGGCAGCGAACGATATCGGCGTGGGGAACATATTCGTTGGGCTTGTGCGCGAGTGCCAATGAGCCGGGGCCGTAGCTCATGCAATTGCGGTTGCCCGTCTTGCCGGCAATGACGGCGGTGTCGGTGTAGCCGGTAAAGAAGCCGACGGTCGTGTCCACGTCCGTCACGTCATCGGCGGCACGCTTGAGTGCGGCTAGAAGGGGAGAGCTCGGGTCGCGCTCGATGGCGGGGCGATCGCCCGTCACAACATAGCTGCCGTGACAGCCGGGAACCGCAGCTTCGGCAGCGGTGATGGCCTGCTCCACCATGCGTGTCGCGGCGGCCGTATCGGTCGGCGGCGTCAGGCGCATGTCGACCCAGACCTTGGCGTGGTCGGGCACGACGTAGGGGCGATAGCCGACCTCGATTTGTCCAAACGTAATGGTCGAAGGCCCCAGCTCATCATGCACGGGCAGCGCCGCGAACGCATGGCGAAGCGAACACACGACCTCGGCCATGGCGGCGACGGCGTCTGCACCCTTCCAAGGCTGACTCGCATGCGCCGTGCCGCCGGCCATCTCAATTTCGAACCACGTGCGCCCCTTGTGCGCCACCTGAATCTGCCCGTCGGTGGGCTCGGTGTCCAGCACCCATTCGCGCGAGCCGATCCAGCCGGAATCGATGGCGGCCTCGGAGCTGCGCATAAAGTCCTCCTCGTCGACCGAGCAGATGAGTGAGAAGCCACGGCGGGTCAGCTCGCCGCTTGTCGCTATGCGCTCGAGTACGTGGACAATCGCGGCAATGGCGCAGGCCAAGCCACCCTTCATGTCGCAGGTACCGCGGCCATAGAGCTTATCGTCCCGCACGATCGCTTCGAGCGGCGGAATGTCCGCGTCCCAACCATCACCCAAGGTGACGGTATCCATATGGCAGATATAGACCAGCCGCGGCTCGTCGCTCAAACCGGGCGCGGTGACCATGAGGTTGCGGCGTCCGGGGAGCACTTCGAGCTCCTCAATCTGCACGGCATCGAGCGCAGAACTATCAAGTTGTGCCAGCTGCTGCTCAATGAGCCTCTTAATGAAGCGCTCAATCTCGTCCTCATATGCGCCCGGGTCTGAGCTGTCAACCTTCACAGGGTCCTGCGCAAGCCGCCGGGCAAAGTCCTCATCAACCATATGCAACCTCACAATTAGTCTGCTTTCCAAACTGATTGTGAGCCTCCTGAGAGATCCGCGGCGCGCGCGTGGCGGTATTTACCGTTCGCAGGCGGAGCCATCGCGTTTGCCGTCCGAGCGGGCTCACAAACGACGTAGTGGGTACGTACCCTTCATGGACGACATGCTGTGCGACATATCTGCCTTTCGGTATCACCGGATACCTCCACAGGTCTTGGCAATAATGCCAGACCTGCCCGATTCTGCGGATGATCCGCGCAGGGAGCATCTTTGTGAGCACCCACTCGTCAAGCATTTCCTGGGCACCCCGTTGCACGTTATGGCGCAGGGCAGCTGCGGACGTAAGGGCGATCGCATCGTCAGGCATGTTTGGAACGGGGAGAGGCCGTTTGGCTCCGTGCGGCAGACAGAGTTTGGCCTCGATATCGCGTCCCCGCTCTTTACCTTGCTGACATTGGCCTCCTCGGTCTCAAACGAGCGACTGATCATGTGCATGTATGAGATGTGCGGCACCTTTGCCGTGTGCAAGATTGCGTCTCAGGTAAAGTCGGCGCTTGAACAGACATACGGGGACCGATGGGGCGATGCCCGGCTGGGCTGGGAAAACGTAAAGGATGCCTCGGGGAATCCAACGGACTTGTGGAAACGACCTCCCTTGATTGAGCTCTCTGAACTTGCAGAGTACGTCGATAAGATCCGAGGGCTTCGCGGTGCTAAATCGTTCACACGTGCCGCAAAATGCGTTACGGGGGTGGCGGCATCGCCGCTCGAGGTCCAGGCTTCGATGCTGTTTGGTCTTTCGAGGTTGCGCGGCGGTGAAGGGCTGCGCCTTACCAATAACGTTGAGATTCGTATGACGCGCAGTGCCCGTCTGATTTCGGGGCTTGATAGGCGCTATGCCGATATCCTGCTGGCAAATAAGGACGGCAGCCGAGAGTGCCTGGTTGAATGTCAAGGTAAAGCCATTCATGGATCCATAGAATCCAAGATCTCGGACTCCGATCGAACGACGGCCTTGCAAGCGATGGGATATCCCGTCGTTCTGATGACCTATGGCCAGCTGGTTGACTCCGATGCCTTCCGCGTAGTGATGGAACTCATCATGTCCTATCTCGATGTGCCGCTGAAAGACAAGACGCCGCGGCAGCAGGAGCTCGAACGGCGGCTTCGTGAGGAAATTTTTATCGATTGGGCGGGAATATAGTCGCGCAGGCAGAAAACGCTCGCGCGAGCTAGAGTTTTGGTCGCAAAAAGGCTTCAATTTTGCCTTGGAAGGGCTTTAAAAATGCTATCCATAAAAAGTTGTTTCGGAAAATCGACAGTCAACTTGAATGTGGTATATAGAGATTGATTTTTACCTACTAAAGTCCCTGATAAAGCTGTTTATCAAAGCGGGCGTGCTTGGTGATTTGGGTCTTGCTGTCGATTATCCGAAAAAACTTGTTCTGGGTATCATTTTAAAGTCGTCCGGAGCAACGAAATCGGCCCCCGTTTCGCGAAAACGGGGGCCGAATGGGGCTTCATGGCCTGCCTGGCAGGCTTGGCGCCGGCACTATTTGATCACGCGCACGCGATACATCGACGGAATCTGCTTGAGCGCCTCGATGGTGCTGCTGTCCAGGTGCTCGTCGGTGTCGAACATGGTGTAGGCGTTCTCGCCGGCGGACTCGTTGGTCATGCGCTGCACGTTGGCGTTGTCCTTGGCGAGGATTGCCGTGATCTGGCCGATCATGTTGGGCACGTTGGCGTGCAGGCAGGCGATGCGGCTTGCGGCGCGCGCCTTGCCCATACTGCAGGCGGGGTAGTTGACGCTGTGCGCGATATTGCCGTTTTCCAGGTAATCCTTGAGCTCGCTGATGGCCATGTCGGCGCAGTTGGCCTCGGCCTCGCCGGTGCCGGCGCCCGAGTGCGTGGTAATAAACGTATTGGGCATCTTGACCGTCTTGGGCGTGGCAAAGTCGCAGCTAAACCAGCTCAGCTTGCCCGCGCGCAGGGCGGCGTCGACGGCGTCCTCGTCAATGATGGTCTCGCGCGCGTAGTTAATGAGGACGGCGCCCGGTGCCAGCAGGTCGATCTGCTCGGTGCTGATCATGCCGATGGTGTCGGCCTTGCTGGGCACGTGTACGGTGAGGTAGTCGCAGCCGCGGCAGAGATCTTCGAGCGTGCCCACGCGCTGCACCTCGCGGCTCAGCACCCACGCGTGCTCGACGGAAATGAACGGATCGTAGCCGTAGACGTCCATGCCCAGGTCGACGCAGGCGTTGGCGACCTTGGAGCCTACGTTGCCCAGACCGATGACGCCGATGCGCTTGCCTTTAAGCTCGCGGCCCACAAAGGCCTTCTTGGCCTTTTCGGCATCGACCTGAATCTCGGGGTCGTCGGCGTTGTCACGTACCCAGTTCATCGACTGCACCACGCCGCGGCTCGAGAGCACCAGCATGCCCAGGACGAGCTCCTTGACGGCGTTGCTGTTGGCACCGGGGGAGTTAAAGACGACGACGCCCTTCTTGGCGTACTCCTTGACGGGGATGTTGTTGACGCCGGCGCCGCAGCGGGCGATGGCGCGGATGCCCTCGGGCAGCTCGTAGCCGTGCAGGTCGGTCGAGCGCATCAGGATGGCGTCGGCCTCCTCGGCGCTGCTTACAAACTCGTAGCCCTCGCCAAACTCGACTTTGCCGTCTTTGGTGATGTCGTCGATGGTCTTAATCTTGCGCATGGAAAACTCCTTAGCAGGTTTTGATCTAAACAGGGTGGTCTGAGGTGGCTGGTCGGCCCGCGTGTTGCGGGCTAGTTAGATCGCGGACTCAAACTATGCTGCGCTTCGAAGTCCTTCATGTACGTGGCCAGCGCCTGCACGTCCTCCATGGTGACGGCGTTGTATACGCTGGCGCGCATGCCGCCTACCATGCGATGGCCCTTGACGTTTTGAATCTGGTGCTCGGCCGCGCCCGCGACAAAGGCAGTGTCGAGGTCGGCGTCGCCGGTGCGGAAGGTGACGTTGGCGATGGAGCGGCTGTCGGCTTGCGTGGTGCCGTGGAATAGCTCGCTGTGCTCGAGCAGGTCGTAGAGCAGGTTGGCCTTGCCCCAGTTGCGCTCGGCCATGGCGGCAAGTCCGCCGGTTTGCTCTACCCAATGGAACACCTTGCCGCATACGTAGATGCCAAAGGTGTTGGGCGTGTTGAGCATGGAGCCCTTGGCGGCCTGGGTCTTGAGGTCCAGGTACTGCGGCGTCTGCGTAAAGGCGGGGCGATCTGCGATGAGGTCGTCGCGCACGATGACCACGGTCACGCCCGCAGCGCCGGCGTTTTTCTGTGCGCCGGCGTAGATGAGTCCGTAGCGCTCAACGTCGAGCGGCTGCGACAGAAAGCAGCTCGAGACATCGGCGACCAGCGGCACATCGCCGCAATCGGGCAGCTCGTGGTACATGGTGCCAAAGATGGTGTTGTTCTGGCAGATGTAGACGTAGTCGAGCCCTTCGCCCGCGGCCTCGGCGGCAATGCGCGCGTTGATATTGGCCATGGTGGGTATGCGGTCGAAATTGGTGTCCTCGGAGCTAGCGAGCAACACGGCCTCGCCGTACTTGGAGGCTTCTTTGTATGCCTTGTTGGCAAAGTTGCCGGTCACGACGTAGCCGGCGCGGCCGCGGCGCATGAGGTTCATGGGGATGCCCGCAAACTGCAGTGTGGCGCCGCCCTGCAAAAACAGGACACGGTAGTTTTTGGGGATGCTCAGCAGGCGGCGCAGGGTTGCCTCGGCGTCGTCGATGATCTGCTGGTACATGCTAGATCGATGGCTCATCTCGAGCACAGACATGCCGCAACCGCGGTAGTCCATCATCTCGTCGGCGATCTCGGCGAGCACGCTTGTGGGCAGTGCGGCCGGGCCAGCTGAGAAGTTGTGCACACGTGCCATCTTCTAGTTCCCCTCGTTGTCGTTTGAACGTTCGGGATACTTTAGCACAGTGGAGCGCCAGGCGCGACCGCATCACGGTAAAACTCGAGTGCGCCGCTATGATTTACAGGATGGTTACATGGGGGAGGGTTGTCTTGAGGCTCGCATCCGATCCGCCTCGGCCTTTGCTTGTTTCCAGGGGCGTACGCGACCGTTGGTGAGGTCATCGTGGCCGCGGGCGATGGCACGTTGAATGTGTTCTTCGCGTTTCTGAATGGTAGTTAGTGCGCGCGTCTGATCAGAAATAGGCTTTACGACAGGCATACGAAACTCCTTACATAGAAGCATATGTATAACTCTATGTTGAATATAGCGGAGGGTGGCGTTGGGCGTGTGCGTGCCTGCATTCGTAAGCGCGGTTGTCTAGTAAGTGTGATTTGGGGCAATCTCGTCAAAGCTTCTGAGCTGCGAAAATGACCGTTAACCGGATTTAATTTTGTTGCTCAACATTTGACACTCTGGGCGTGGTAACTTTTTTACCAACAGGTATGATTATTGTCATGTGCGCCGCGCCTGCCTGCCGGGTTGCGGCGCACTTGTGACAGCCTTTGACACCCTTGGAGCGTGTACTGTGGATGTAACCACAAAAAGCGTTCGGGGGGGGGTGCTCACCCGCGAGCAATTCCTCCCGCATGAGATGCGCATCGTCGCTGCCCTGCGTATACAGGGCGCAAGCGACGAGCAGGTCATTGTACGCGTAAAGAGCGAGAACCTCTTTCAATATCCCACGGAGCGCATGGTCGCCAACCGCGCAACCGTGTGCCTTCGCCGCCTCGACGCCATGGTGCCCACGGACGCCGCATGCGCCGCGCGCGGCATCGACCCCAATACCGCCGTCGAGGCCGCGTCATCCCTAACCAGCCTTATGGCATCTGGCACTCCCACGCAGGCGGACCAGGCCATCTTCTACAGCATGATCTGCCGCTACGACATCGTGCGCGAGCTCGTGCTCGTCGAGGTAGGGGAGCGCCTGCAAAACTTTGATTATGCCTTTACGGCGGTTGACCTCAACGCCTTTATGACGCGCTTTACCACGGAGTATCCGGACGCCGCCCGCTGGACCGAGTCCACGGTCACGCGCATCAAAGGCTCGCTGCGCCAGACGCTCCGCCATGCCGGTCTTATCGGCGAGGGTCAGGGCCCGGAGTCCGAGCGCCTGTCACCACTCTTCCTCGATTCCGATGTCGAGCGAGCCTTGATTCAGCTGGGTGAGCAGTCGCTTATCGCGGCCCTTACCGGCAGGGCGGTGATGTAGCGTGGCTCCCGTCAACAGCGCCATCGACCCTGCTATCATCCCGGCGACGGACATCACCACCAATATCGGCATCCATTCCCGCCAGAGCGTCGTGGCGGCGCATGCCCGCTCCGAGCGCGCCCGCCAAGAATTTGAGCGCCGCGCGCAGCTCCTGCGTGAGTGCCTGTGCAGCGAGGACTTTTTGGCCAACAAGGGCATAGGTAACGAGATCGGCTTCCATACCTTCTGCTACGACCCTGCGCTGGAGTTTGAGGCGCGCGCGTTGTTTGACACCCTTTCACGCGATGCCGAGGCCGGCAAGCTCCCGTGCACGCTCAAGGTCGTAAACCTCTACGACGCCGTGCTGGCGATCCTCGAAAAGCGCCGTGTCCTCAAGGCCATTCCGCGCCAAGAGGAGCGCCGCGGCACCCAGCGTGTGCTTGAGGACGTGGCCAAGTTTTGTTCGCCCGAGAAGATCGCCGCGTTCATCCTCGAGCAAACCGAACCTCATGCACCTGGCGACGTCATTCTTCTGACCGGTGCCGGCGAGGTCTATCCCTTTTTTCGTATTCACACCCTTCTCGACTGCATGCAAGTCGATTTTTCCGACCTGCCGGTGGTCGCCGCCTATCCGGGCAGTTTCAACGGCTCTTCTTTCCAGCTCTTTAACCGTCTGCCGGCCGACAACTACTACCGCGCCATCGATATCTCGTAAGCACGGCTCCCCGCAGGCAAGTCCCTGCCGCCGGTAACAACCCTTTGCCATAACGTTCCCAAACCCAAAGGAGCACCCATGGACAACACGATCGTTCGCGACCTCTTTGCAAAAGACATCAACCGCTCCATCAACGGCGTGGTCAAGGTCCAAGATTCAAAAGATGGGTCCATCCGCCAGGAGCTTGACGAGTACGTGGTGACGCGCGAGTTGCAGAGGCACTTTGCCACGTTCTTCAAGGCCTACGGCGATGCCATCGATGCGCGCACCGACAAGATCGGCGTGTGGATCAGTGGCTTCTTCGGTTCCGGTAAATCGCACTTCCTCAAGATGCTGAGCTACCTGCTCGAGAATCGCCAGATCGGTGGTAAGAGCGCCATCCGCTACTTTGACGGCAAAATCGTCGACCCCATGGTCGCGGCTGCCATGGAGCGCGCGTGCTCGGTGCCCACGCAGGCCATCCTCTTTAACATCGATAGCAAGGCGGGCCAGTGGAAGCAGGGTGATACGGCTCCCACGGCGCTGCTTCGCGGCTTTGAGCGCATGTTCTACGAGGCGCGCGGCTTCTACGGCGAGGACCTCAAGCTTGCAAAGCTCGAGGACTACATCGATTCCCTGGGCAAGACCCAGGAGTTCCGCGAGGCCTTTGAGCGCGTCAACGGAGAGTCCTGGCTCCAGACCCGCGACACCTACAGCTACTTTGAGGACGACGTCGTCGAGGTGCTGCAGAGCGTGCTCGGCATGAGCGAAAAGGCCGCATGGAACTGGCTCGAGGGTTCTGAGGACGAGGTTTTGGCCCCTGATGTCTTTGCCAAAAAGGTCAAGGATTACGTGGACGCTCAGGCAGCGGCCCACGGCGGCAACTTCCGTTTGCTCTTTATGGTCGACGAGGTGGGTCAGTTTATTACAAACGACCAAGACCCAAGCCTTATGCTGAGCCTTCAGACCATCGTCGAGGAGCTGGGTGCCGCCTGCGGTGGCCGCGTGTGGGTGGTGGTCACGAGCCAGGAGGCCATCGACAACCTGAGCCTGCCCGTGGGCAACGACTTTTCAAAGATCCAAGGCCGCTTCAATACCCGCCTTTCGCTCTCCAGCTCCAGCGTGGACGAGGTCATTCAACGCCGTGTGCTCGAGAAGACCGCGCCGGCGGCCGATATGCTTGCACAGGTCTACGAGCAAGACGCCGCCGTCCTCAAAAACAACTTTACCTTTGAGGGGGGCTCGCGCTCCGACCTTGCCGGCTTCGCCAACTCCAAGGATTTTGTGGCCAGCTACCCGTTTGTGGGCTACCAGTTTAAGCTTCTGCCCGACGTGATGACCGAGGTACGCAAGCATGGTGTTAAGGCCAAGCACATGTCCACGGGCGAGCGCTCCATGCTGAGCGCGTTTCAGGAGAGCGCTCAGGCCATCCAGCATGACCAGACTGGTGCACTCGTGCCGTTCTGGCGCTTCTTCGACACAATCTCCAAGGATTTGGAGCACGGCATCATTCAGGTCGTCGTCTGTGCGGAGCGCGCGGCTGAAAACGCAGAGGGTCTTGAGAGCTACGATGTCCGGGTGCTTAAGCTCCTGTACTTGATCCGCTACATCGGCTACGTCAAGGCCACGGTCGAGAACATCTCCATCCTTATGATCGATAGCCTGGACGTGGACAAGCGCGCCCTTAAGGACCGCGTCAAGGAATCTCTCGCCCGCTTGGAGCGCGAGAGCTACGTGGCACGCCAGGGCGATACCTATAGCTTCCTCACCGACGAGGAGCAGGAGATAGCGCAGGAGATCGCACGCACCCCGATCGACAACGCGAAGGTGATTGAGTACATCAAGAAGCGCCTGTTCGAAAGCATCTACACTGCGCGCAAGCTCAACCGCGGGACCAACGACTTCCCCTTTGACCGCTACGTGGATGGCTCGATTCATGGATCTAACATGGGCGGCATGGAACTATCCGTGGTGACCATGGCCAGCGATCTGGGCCGTGCGGACGATGCCGAGCTGGCATTGAAATCCGTGGATAAGGCCATCGTGGCCTTGAGCGACGAGGTGGATTATTGGGCCCCACTCGTCAACGCCGCCAAGATTCGCATGTACGCCCAGACGCGCAACCTGCAGGAGCTACCGCCGAGTACCCGCCAGATCGTCGAGGCCAAAATGCGCGAGAAGGACTTTAACGAGAAAGAGGCTGACGCCCTTTTGGCTGAGGCGGTGCTCCATGCACGATGCGCCGTCAACGGGCGCATGATTGAGATCCGTGCTGCCAAACCCGCCCAGGTCTTTGAGCAGGTGCTGGCGCAGCTGTGCGATGTGGTCTTTGAAAAGGCCGGCTATATCGGCGCGCCGGTCACGAGCGATTCCGATATTCGCTCCACTCTGGCGGGCAACGTTCAAGTGGGGATCGCTGGCATGGACGCGGGTAACACGCGTGCGCTCAAGGAGGTCGAGGACTACCTCAAAGTGCAGCACCAGCGCCACCTGGATACCGCTATGGGCGATATCCAGCGCCAGTACCAGCAAAGGCCCTTTGGCTGGCGCGAGGTCGACATCGCAAATGTGGTGGCGCAGCTTGTGGTGGAGCAGCGCGCGCAGGTGCTGTTTGGCGGTCAGACGGTTCAAGCTAACGACAGCCGCATGGTGGCGCTCCTGCGCAAGGATGCCGATAAGGCCCAGGTGCGCTTGCGCATGCGCATGAGCGACCGGTTGCTACGCGCCGCGGGCGAACTCATGTGTGACCTGTTTGATCTCAAGACCGTGCCCTCCAACGAGGATAAGCTCGTGGCCGAGCTCAAAGAGCGCCTTGAGGGCTTGCGCGAGGCGTGCCTCGCCATAGCACGCGACTACTACACGGGCATCAAGCCGGCCTACCCGTATCCCGGTGAGGACGAGTGCGAGAAGATGCGCTCGGAGGTGGCCGACGTCCTTAAGGACCAGAACGAGGCCGAGGCGTTCTTGACCACGTTCACCAAGCATGAGGAGCGCTTGCTCGATGCCAAGGAAGACTTTGACAAGGTGGTTGAGTTCGTCGAGTCCAATCAACGAACAGCGTTTGACCACGCCAGGGATTTCTTGAACCGCACCGAGGGTATCGAGTATGCCTCCGATGACATTCCCAGCGCGGTGGAGAACGTGGCAAAGGTGCGCGAGATCCTCAAAGATCCCAAGCCCTACGGCCGTATTAAAGACCTGCAGCCGCTTATGGATCCCGTCGAGGATGACATGAAAAAGCTGCTGAGCATCCGCCGCAATGAGTTTTTGTGTCGCATCGAGAGCGATCTGCAAGACCTGCGGGCGCAGGCCGAGAGTCAAAAGGGCTTTGTCAATCAGGCCAAGGATGCCATAGCAGACGCCGGCACCAAATACGAGTCGTTCAAAAACCGTGCGCACAGCGCTCAAAGTCTCAACGAACTGAGCGTTGTTGCAACTAACTGGGGCGACTGGCTCAGTGCGGCGGCCAACGAGATGTACGACGCTGTGGATGAGGCCCGCGTGCGTATGGACAACGAGCGCCGCACCACCGAGGTCATGAGTACGGGTGAGGTGGTCAAGAAGGTCTCCAACAAGGGCGCCGCATCGTCTGCTCCCGTGCCCGCGCCCAAGCCCCAGCGCAAGATCAAGACTGTGCGCCGCGCCGATCTGGCCAAGCCGAGTCGTCTCTTGTCCGCAGAGGACGTGGAGCGCTACGTGGACGACTTGCGCTCCCGCCTTATGCAGGCGCTCGCTGCAAACGACGAGATTCGTATCAACTAACCCGCGGAGTCACCGGTGCCAAAGCGCGCACCGGTGGCTTATGGCGTTTAGAAAGGCTCATCAACCATGAACGATTCTGCTCTTAAGAGCTTCTGCACCTGGGCCCGTACGGAGCTCATCAAAGGCGTGGAGGCGCAGATGGTGCGCTACGGCATCACCGAACCTGCACCCGCGCCCGTTGGATCCGAGACCGTCAACGGCCTGCCCCTAAGACCGGCTGAGATTGAGCAACGCGACGAACTGCTGCGCATGCAGGCAGAGGTGGGTCACGAGGCGCTGCGCGACCGTGCGGCCTACACCTGGTTCAACCGCATCGTGGCCATTCGCTTTATGGATGCACGCGGATGGCTCCCCAGCCGCATGCGCATGCTAAGTCGTGCGGACGGCAGCCATGGCAGCGAGGCCGTGGAGAACGCACTGGATGTGGAGATAGCGACGGCCGATACCGATCGCATAGCCGAGCTCAAGATGGCGGGCTTGGATGAACCGCTGTGGCGCTATCTGTTTGTGGCTCAGTGCGAGGAACTTGCCGATTGCCTGTCAGGCGTCTTTGAACGCGTGGGCGGAGCCATGGAGCTGCTGTTGCCCCAGGGGCTCATGATGGCCGACGGCGTGGTGGGCAAACTCAACGCAGTCCTCACTGACGAGGACTGGCGCGAGGGCGTGACCGTTCTGGGCTGGATGTATCAGTACTACAACGCTGACGTTAAAGACGAGTTCTTTAAGTCCAAGCGCAAGGCAGCGGCGGCGGACATCGCACCTGCCACGCAGCTCTTCACCCCCGAGTGGATCGTGCGCTATATGGTCGAGAACTCGCTCGGCCGCCTGTGGATGCTCAACAACCCCGGGAGCTCACTGCGCGAGCGCATGGAATATTACATCGAGCCCGATACTGAGCACGAGGACTTCATCCGCATCTCGAGCCCCGAGGAGATAACCCTCTGTGACCCTGCATGCGGCTCGGGCCATATCCTGGTCTATGCGTTCGAATTGCTCTTCCATATGTACGAGGAGCGCGGCTATCGTGAGCGCGAAATTCCCGAGCTTATTCTTACTAAAAACCTTACGGGCATGGAAATCGATCCCCGCGCGGCGCAGATCGCGGAACTGGCGCTTGCCATGTGCGCCCGCGAGCACGATCGTCGCTTCTTTAGGCGTGGCGTTGGCGCCGACGTTACCGTGCTCTCGAGCATTCCACTGGGGGAGGACGAGCTGCCGGGTAACAAGAAGCTCGCCGAGGAGCTGAGTCATTTGGGCGAAATTGGCTCGCTGCTCAATCCTTCAGAGGCCGAGATTGATGAGCTCAAGGCTGCCGCAGCGAGCTGTTCCGACGACCTTTTTGCCGCTGCGACCAAAACTAAGCTCGAAGGCGCTGCCGCCATCTGTGAAAAGCTGTCCCGTCGTTTTACCTGCACCGTGGCGAATCCTCCGTATATGGGCAGCAGCAGCTTTAATCCATTCATGAGCAAGTGGATCAAGAAGAACTACCCCGACGTGAAGAGCGACCTGTTCTCCAGCTTTGTCGTTCGCATGTTCAAATTTGCTAAAGATCATGGCGAGTGCGGCGTAATGTCGCCTTTCGTTTGGATGTTTATCGGAAGTTACGAGAAGCTCCGCAACGAGATTATCAACGACAGAACGCTGACTTCTCTCATCCAGCTTGAGTACTCGGGCTTTGCTGGCGCTACTGTGCCCATCTGTACCTATACGTTCCACAACTCATTCATTAAGGGCTACAAGGGCGGCTATGTGCGCCTTTCTGACTTCGTTGGTGCTGCTGCCCAGGCCCCCAAGGCCCTCGAGGCAATCCAAAACCCCGACTGCGGCTGGTTCTACCGCCGCGATGCCGACACCTTCAAGCAAATCCCCGGCACCCCCATAGCCTATTGGGCCAGTGACGCTCTTCTGGATGCGTTTGGAAACGCAAAACAGCTCAGTGAGTATGGCAAGCCGCGCCAAGGGCTTGCTACTGGCGAGAACGCTCGTTTCGTTCGCGAGTGGTGGGAAGTCGATGATTGCAAGAGCGTCTATTCCTGTGGATCTATTCAAGAGTCGATTGAAAGCGCTTGCAAGTGGTTCCCCTACAACAAGGGCGGCGATTTCCGCAAATGGTACGGAAATAATAGCTCAGTTGTTAACTGGGAGAATGACGGACAGGAGATCCGTAATTACAAAGACCAGAATGGTAGATTGCTTTCCAGGCCACAGAATACAAACTGCTTCTTTAGCCCATCGATTACCTGGTCGAAGATTTCAAGCGGGTCCATTGCGTTTCGTTTTAAGCCTGCTGGGCATATCTTTGATGTGGCGGGCACGAGCGTTTTTAGCGACGAGGAGTCACTCAAGTATCTCCAGGGAGCTTGTAACAGCTCCGTGATCATGCGTGTCGCAAGCATGCTCTCGCCGACGCTTAATTTCGAGGTAGGCCAAATCGCAACCTACCCGATCATTCAGAACGAGGAACAGGAGCCGTTGGTCAACGACATGGTCGACTCGTGCCGCGAACTATCAAAAACCGATTGGGATTCGTTTGAAACCTCTTGGGATTTCAAACATAACCCTTTGGTGTAGGTGCTGGTTATGGACAAAGCCTGTATATCTTCATTTCATATGTCTCTGCATGAATCTAGCTATTGGACTCCGGATGAGATTTCTTCTATTTGGGATTTCTTTGTGACTAAATCTGTAGCTAACTCTGCTTCTCAAAGAAGAACCGCCTCTGATTATGGATTGAAACAATTGCCATTCGATACTCTTCTTGAGTATGAAGGGGTGCCTTCCGGGAAGCGTGAATTACTTATGGCTGATAATCTTGGAGATGTGATTGAGGAATATGGATTTAAAACAACTGTAAATCAAAAGTCGGCTGATGGAGTTAAACAAGAGATTGAAGCTCCGATTGATATCGTTAGTCCGAGGGTCCTCTGTATTCAACCTTATACAATCTCTGGTCGCAAGGGTCCCGAACCTAAAGACTCAGGTAAAGGAATGACTTTACTAACTCATATCCGCAATTCACTTGCACATGGGTGTACGTATTACTTCCCGAATGGAATGATGCTTCTCGAGGATAAAGCTGGTGGTTCAAGTGGAAAAACGACTGCCATGATGCTTCTGCCTCAAAAGGCGTTTACCGACTGGATAAAGGCGATTGATATTGACGCTCGTTTTTATTTTAAGGACGCTGGCAGAGGCGAATTTGAAAAGCTCATTCATAGAAAGAGCAACAAACACTAGGGGATTAATAAACGACGCGCTTTAATCCGTAAAGAATTTAAATCTGTTAATTGTTTAGCTGGCTAGTGCAAATTTTAAATTTGCATAGCCGCACTTTTCAACAAAGAAAGGGCGGTCTGTCATGGCCACTTTACTTCAAGATAAATACGAGGCTCGCAAGGCCGAGGTCAATGCTCGCTTTGAGCAGCTTCGCGCGAACGAGGAAGAGCTCAACCGAATCTTTGCCAAGATCTACAACATGGAGGGGGAGGTGCCCATCGAGGTCGAGGATAAGTTCGTTTCGGTGGCGCGCATCTTCGATACCGCAGATGAGATTCCCGAGAGCTATAAAGGCAACAAATACGTGCGTACCAAGCGCGACGAGATCACCTCGCTCATAAGCTATGCCGTGGGGTGCATGTTTGGTCGCTATTCGCTGGATGTGGACGGGCTGGTCCTGGCCGATCAGGGCGCCACGATCGACGACTATATGTCAAAGATGTCTGATCCCGCGCACGTGACCTTTATGCCCGATAGCGATAACGTGCTGCCCATCACCGACGACGAGTACTTTGACGACGACATCGTGCGCTACTTTATCGACTTTGTGCGTACCGTGTACGGCGAGGAGACGCTCGAGCAGAACCTGGCCTTTATTGCCGAGGCGCTCGGCGGTAAGGGCACCTCGCGCGAGGTAATCCGCACCTACTTTTTGAAGGACTTCTTTAAGGACCACTGCCAGACCTATAAGAAGCGCCCCATCTACTGGCTGTTCGACAGTGGCAAAAAGAACGGCTTCAAGTGCCTTGTTTACATGCATCGCTATCAGCCCGACCTGTTAGCTCGCATCCGCACCGACTATGTGCATGAGCAGCAGGAGCGCTATCGCTCGCAGATCGGCTATGCCAACGATGCCCTTGTCAGTGCCGAGCGCGGTGAGCGCGTGCGCTTGGATAAGCGCATCAAAAAGCTCAACGACCAGCTCAAAGAGACCATTGCCTACGAGGAGAAACTGCACCACTTGGCAGACCAGATGATTAAGATCGACCTGGATGACGGCGTCAAGGTTAACTACGCCAAGCTTCAGGATGTGCTGGCGAAGATTAAGTAACTGCAGATACGGTAAGGATATTCATGCCCAAGATCGATGTAGAAGAACAGCTCAAGCTGCGGTTTTTGCAGCCGTTGTCCTCATGCGCGCCGCGCCGTGTTGTGGTTTGGCACGATGCGGACGGCGAGTTTGCCCATGAGTTTGAGCGATTGGCCGCCGAGGGCTTCGACGGCGCGGGGGCCGATGCCGGCGTTATGCCCGCCCACGGTGACTTTGAGCGCCCGGTGCGCTTTGTTGAGGCCTGCGAGGGCCGTATGTTTGCCGTCAAGAAGCTTATCAACCGCGATGACCTTGCGAGCGATATCTTGCTGTATCGCCGTTGCCCGCGCGGCAGGCTTGAGGGTGATTGGCTTGCCGATGTTGAGCTGTATGCCGATCAGTTCCAGGCTGACTATCTTTCGCTTTTGGCCGATCAGCTGGGCATCGAGAATATCGACGCCGTGCGCGAGAGCCTGCGCGAGCACAAGACGTTCTTTGATGCCAAGACCCGCTGTGCTAAGTTTGCCGCGTGTGTTCCGCACGCCTCGGGCGCATCCGATATCGAACTCGGCATCCTTGCGGTGATATTTGGCGGTAAAGAGTTTGTCGACGCGCGGCCCGCGTTTGTACTGCGCGGCTGTATGACCACGCTGCTGCACGAGGGCCCCGAGGCGCTGGCCGAGTTGGTGGACAAGTACTGCGTGCGTGATGTGCTCTCTGCCTTCATCGTGCGTTGCTATGGGTTTGATGGGCCGCTTTACGAGCGTGACTCATTGCTTATGCTTGCATCCCATGTGCTCCTTACGGCGGCATCCACCGCGCTTCCCGAGGGAGCGCTCAAGGGGCTTGAGAGCCATGTGGCTCCCGCCTACGGGCCCTATTGCCTTGAGGCGGTGCGTACGTGGGACCAGACAGCCGATACCCAGGCATCGAGCGAGGACCTATTTGAGATTTGCCGTTTGGTTGAGGACGCCCGCGGACTCTTTGCACGGTTCGAGACCTTGCCGATCGAAGTGCTGGCCTCGCTTGATGTGTTTCCGTGCGTCAATGAGGCCGTGCTCTCGCAGCTGTTCTGCTCGTTTGCCCAGGGCGCGGACCGTGTTGAGGATGCGCGCGCATTTGCTGCTCGTCGCTGCGACCTAAGCTGGTACCGTCGTGTCGAGAGCTACTTTGACTTGCTTGCCGCTGTGGCCGATATGTGCGCGTTTAGACAGGCACACGCGGGCGGGTTCCATCTGGCGCAACCCCAGCAGGTATGGGATGCCTACACGTCCGATTGGTATGCCATGGACGCTGCCTATCGCCATATGTGCACCGCGTATCTGCGGGCGCGCTCCGCCGAGTGCGATGTGCTCGAGGAGCCTGCCCGAGCTGTGGTGGACTGGGCGGAGAATCTCTACAGCAACTGGTTCTTGGCCGACGCCAATGCCTGCTGGGCGACCGCTGCGCAAGGGGAGTGGGCCGATTGCGGCTACATCGAGGGTCCCGAACGGCAGGATGAGTTCTACTGGCATGTGTTGCCCACCTTTGTGGGCTCTGCCAAAACGACGGTCGTTATCGTGAGCGACGCGCTGCGCTATGAGGCGGCCCGCGACGTTGCGGCACTGCTCGAGCGCGAGCGCGGCGGCAACGTCAAGGTCTCTAGCATGCAGGCGGTCTTTCCCTCCATTACCGAGGTGGGCATGCCCGCGCTACTGCCTCACCAAGCGCTTGAGCTTGCAGCGGATGGTTCGTTTGTGCTGGTTGACGGCATGCCAACTGCGACGACTCCGCAGCGCGAGGCCGTGCTTGCCCATGTTGAGCCCACGGCGCGCGCTTTGCGCTCGAGCGTATACCTCAACATGGTGGGAACCGAGCGTAAAGCGTTGTTCAAAGACTCTAGGCTCGTCTATCTCTTCCACAACAAGATCGATGCCACGGGCGAGAAGGCCGCTACGCAGGATGACGTTTTCGATGCCTGCGCGGACACCGTGGAGGAACTTGTCGCGTTTGCACGCCGCGTGTGCACCGACGCCCCGGGTGCGCGTGTCGTTATAACGGCGGACCACGGCTTTATCTACACGCGTCGGGAGCTCAGCGAGTGCCAGATGCTCGGCAAGCCAGACCTTCCCTTCCTTGACGCTCCTGTCATGCACGGCAAGCGTCATCTGGTGGTGCCCAACGAGGCCGTGGCCAAGCTTTCGGAAGAGGCATGCGAGGTGTTTGTTAATGTTGACATGGGACGTTTGGGTGCCGGTTTTGAGGGATTTGCCCCGCGCGAGAACGTGCACTTCAAGCGTCCCGGCGGCACTAACAACTACGTCCACGGCGGCATGAGCCTGCAGGAGCTCTGCGTGCCCGTTATCGGATTTTGGCGTGCGCGCTCGGGTTCCAAGGACTTTGTCGATACGCGCGCAGCGACGCTGCGCGTGCTGAGTGAGGGACGTCGAGTGACCAACTCGCTCTTCTCGGTCAACTTGATCCAGGAAGAACCTGCCCAAGGCAAGGTCTTGCCGTGCGAGTACGAGCTGGTGTTTACCGATGCAAGTGGCAACGAGGTGAGCGATACGGTCAAGGCGCATGCCAACAAGACTTCTGTTAACTCGCAGGAGCGCGTGGTGCATGCCAAGTTTGCGCTGCATGCAGCGGATGGATTCTCGGCCAAGGGTCCGTACTATCTGGTCTGCCGCGAGCGCGAGACGGGCAAGATCGTTTGGCGCGAGACGTACACCATCGCTGTTTCGTTTGCCCCTGTTGCTGACTTTGGTTTTTAGGAGTGTGCCCTATGTTTGATGGCAATGACGACGATCTGTGGGAAGTTCCCTCGATTGATGTGAATGTGCCGGTGCAGGCTGCGGTGTCTGCAGAGGAGGCCGTGGCTGCCGCGCCTGCCCCGGAGCCGACGGTGGCCGCGGTACCCGATGAGGTTGCGGCGCCCGCCGAGGACGAGTCCTCGACCGACGGCTATGCCCAGGCTGTGGCCGAGGCTCCCGAGGACGACGGCTACGACATGGATGTGCTGGACGGCAAGCTGCTCGAGCACTTTGGCGGCAAGATCGTGCGCAAGGACCTGACGGCCCTCATGAAGCGCGGCGCCAACGTGCCCACCTTTGTGCTGGAGTACCTGCTGGGCATGTACTGCTCAACCGACGACGAGGACGCCGTGGCGGAGGGCCTGGGGCGCATCCGCAAGATCCTCACCGATAACTACGTGCGTCCCGACGAGTCCGAGCGCATTAAGTCCAAAATCCGCGAGCTGGGTCGCTTTACCATCATCGATAAGGTGACGGCCAAGCTCGACGAGTACAAAGACATCTACGTGGCGTCGTTTGCCAACCTGACCATTGAGCCGTTTGTGATGCCGGCCGAGTACGTGCGCGACTATTCCAAGATTCTCCAGGGTGGTATTTGGTGCATTATGAGCATCGAGTGTCGTCGTCCCATGGAAGAGGAAGACGAGTTTGGCATGGAGGTCTTTGGCGACGATGCGCCGCGCCGCTCCAAGGCCAAGCGCAAAAAGCGCGGACCCGAGGACTCTCCGTTTAGCGTGGCGTCGCTCACGCCTATCCAGATGCCCAACCTGGACCTGGACGCTATGATCGAGGAACGTCAGTATTTCTCGCGCGACGAGTGGCTCAACATGCTGCTGCGCTCTGCCGGCTATGAGCCCAGCGAGCTTTCGGAGAAGGAGCGCCTGCACTTTATCGAGCGCATGGTGCCGCTGATCGAGCGCAACTACAATCTGTGCGAGCTTGGTCCCCGCGGCACCGGCAAGAGCCATATCTACAAAGAGGTTTCGCCCTACGCCATTTTGCTTTCGGGCGGGCAGACCACCACGGCCAACCTGTTCGGCCGTATGAACTCCATGCGCGCCGACCGCGTGGGCTTGGTGGGCCATTGGGATTGCGTGACGTTCGACGAGGTCGCCGGCATGCGCTTTAAGGACACCAACGCCGTACAGATCATGAAGGACTATATGGCGAGTGGCAGCTACGCGCGCGGCCGCGACCAGATTAACGCCGATGCCTCCATGGTTTTTGAGGGCAACATCAACGACACCGTGCAAAACGTCCTTAAGACCACGCACCTGTTTGATCCGTTCCCGCCGGAGTTTAACAACGATTCGGCCTTCTTCGACCGTATCCACTATTACCTGCCGGGCTGGGAGATTCCCAAGATGCGTTCGAGCCTGCTGACCGGGCATTACGGCTTAATCACCGACTGTCTGTCGGAGTTTTGCAAGGAGATGCGCCGCAAGGACTTTACGCATCATATCGATCGCTACTTCCGCTTTAACAGCGACTTTAACAAGCGTGACGAGATCGCCGTGCGCAAGTCCTTTAGCGGCCTGGCCAAGCTGCTGTTCCCCGACGAGGCTATGGACAAGGACGACGTTCGTTGGCTGCTGGACTACGCTATCGAGGGCCGTCGCCGCGTAAAGGAGCAGCTCAAGATTATGGCGGGCGTCGAGTTTATCGACGTCAACCTGGGCTATATGGATGCCGACAATCCGCAGGACGTGCACGTGGTGCGTGTGCCCGAGCAGTCCGAGGATACGTTGATTCCCGATGGCCCGCTGCTGTCCGGTCACGTGTTTGGCGTGGGTAGGTCGCAGGGCGGCGAGGTTGCCGTGTACAAGCTGGAGAACAAGGCCGTTGCCGGCGAGTGCAAGTTTAAGCACGAGGGCGTTGCCTTTAATAAGCCGGTGCGCGATACGCTGGAAGCCGCGTTTGACAACTTTGTGAACCTGGCGAACCGTGTGGCGCCGGGCATGCACATTGGCTCCAAGGACTATCTGCTGTTCTATAACGACCTGCAGAGCAAGGGCCTGTCCGAGGAAGTCTCGCTTGCCGAGTTTGTGGGCCTGTGCTCCGCGGCGTGCAACCGCCCGGTGATGTCCGCGCTAGCGGTTCCGGGAATCTTGCGCATGTCGGGCTCTATGGATGAGATCCGCGGGCTCGAGGACATTATGCGCGTGGCCAAAAACGCCGGCGCCAAGCGCGTGATATTGCCGCTGAGCGCCATCGCGGGCCTGCAGAGCGTTTCCTCCGAGATTATCTCGGGGTTGAGCCCGGTGTTCTACATGGATGGCGACCCGGTCGATGCTGCGAAGAAGGCGTTGGATTTATAGGAATGCGAGCGTGCGGGCTTGCGTGCGCGAGGCGTTTGATGCGCACGTGAGCCCGCGAGCATGTTGGCGCGCTGCGCGTGAGGAGGCCTTGCCATGGCGGAAGAACGTTCTGCTGGCGAGCTGCTCGATGAGTTGTTTGGCTTTGAGTCGGTAGCCAAGCGTCAGACGGCGCTTGAACAGTACGATCGCGGGGAGTTGGTGCGTAAGGCGCGCTCCCGCGAGCTGTTGGGTGTGCTTAGGGGCGTCGAGGCTGCTGAGCGCGCCGCGCACGACTCTGCCGTACGGGCTGTTGACGGGTATGTTCGCCGTGTTGAGAGCGCTGCGCTTGCACGCGCTCGCAAGCAGGCGGGCATTGTTGGGCCGCTGCGGATGGAGCGGCGCTACGCTGCTTTTTTGCGTATGGAGGACAAGGCCGAGCTGTTGGCCCGCCTGGAGCAGACGCTTGCGTTTATCGAGGTAAAGCTGCGTGCCAATACGGCGGACAGGGTTCGTGCGGCGTACGATGTTGCGGGGGCTTTGGTGCTGCAGGGCGCGGCGCGTCTGAGTGACGTGTGCGTTGTGGATGCGGTGCCCCTGGATGCCGATCTGCTGTGCACGCAGTTGGAGCAGCTGCGTTGTGCCGCCGACGCAACGGACCTTGCCGGCATGATCACGGCGACGTTTGAGTCCGAGCTGAGTGCGACCGGCCCGCAGGGTGCTGACGCGTTTGCGAGCGATGTGGCTGGCGATGTGGCGCTGGAGCGCGAGCTTACTAACGTGCGCGGTGCCGCGCAGCGAGCGCGCTTGGCAGCCCAAGCGTATCGGGCCGAACGCGCTGCCCGCGTTGCAGGGAGCACGGTGGAGCCGGTATCGTTGCCGGGACTTGTTTGCATTACGTGCGAGACGGGGTGCGATGCCGGGGAGCTTGACGAGTTGCTCGCTCAGGTTAAGAAGTCGTTTGAGACCTATAGGCGCGTTGTTGCCGACGGCGGGTTGTTCTGTGCCTTTGGTGCCGGTTCGCCGCATGGGATTTGCCGCGGCAGTAGTTATTTCGACTACGATGATCGACTTGACGAAGACGTATTGGTGGGCGAGTACGACGGTGCTACCAGGCACAATGTTCGGCGCGAAGTTACGATTCCCGAGCTTGTGGACGAGGCTTCGGCCGACGGCGGCGATTCGCTCGAGGTTGCCGTGGCGCGCATGCGTGAGTTTAACGGACGGCGCTACGATGGTGTACTGGACGAGGATCCTGTGCGCCATGTGAATGCGTTTTGGTATGGACTCAAAAAGCTCAGCCAGTATTGCGAGGACGCTGTGCGTGTGGATGAGCGTGCTTGGGATTGCTTTATCGATAAGGTGCAGTTTGCCTACGACGAGCCTGTGGGGCGTTTGGCCACACAGATGGATGACAAGCAGGTTGCGGCTTTCGTTGCAGCCGTGAATGTGCTCGGCGCTGCTGAGTAGGGGCCTGATCCGGTAGGGGGTTTCACCATGAAGATCGACGTTGATGTGGACCAGTTGCGCGAGAGCCTGCTCGACCGCGCAGGGAGTGCGGCCGGCGTGGGCTTTCCGGCCGCTATGCTCGACGTAGTGGATATCGAGGACGAGTTGCCCCAAGAGCTGCTAGCCCGAGCCGAACGCGAAGGCCTCGACCTCCGCGACTTTGCTGTCGATGACGACGCTGAATGATGGCTACCTTTGCTATTGACGAACATATGTTTGTATTTTATACTCATGCTTGAATATACGTCCAACTTCATGGTATAAATTAGGTGGTCATCTCTTAAGAGAGGGCTTCCAAGTGCCGGGGACGTTTTCCCCGGCTTTTTTATTAAGGATTGCCCATGCGAGAGCTGAGTATCTTTATTGATGAATCTGGAAGCGATGATCTTCGTGAAAGATACTATCTTGTGGCCTTTGTTTTTCATGAACAAAATATTCCCATCGCTGAGGGAATAGAGAAATATGAAAGGGCGGTAGCCGATAGCGGATTGCCGCTCCTTCCGTTCCATGCTTCTCCTCTCATGAATGGAAAAGATCAGTTCAAGGACTTGGACATCAGTGAGAGAAAAAGGCTGTTTTCACTATTTCGAGTTATGTTTCGACATTTGCCCATCTCGTACAAGGTGTTTGTATTCAAGACGCATCGGTACCGAACTCTCAAACAGATCGCTGATGCGATGCGGCGTGAAATCATCGATTTCATATTCGACATTTTGAGTTGGTTTCAGCAGTTTGATGCTGTAAAGATTTACTACGACGGAGGACAGGGTTCGGTTTCGAGTGCGCTTCACAAGGCAATCGATTACGCTTTGGCTAAAAATGCAGTTATCTATAAGCCGACAACTTCATCGGATTACTATTTGGCTCAGGCTGCGGACTATATCTGTACCATTGAGTTCACGAGTCTGAAATATCAGGCGAATAAGCAGACTAATACTGACCAGAAATTTTTTGGTGGTAGTACTGCGTTTAAAAAAGGCTTACTAAAAGAAATAAGAAAGAAGGCTGTCGTCTAATGGGCAGGCCTCGTATTGCATAAAAAATGCCGGAGGTAAGACCCCGGCTCTTGGAGGCCCCTCTATTCGAGGGTACCGACATCTTTATAACAGAAACCGCATGTCGGGTCTACACGAGACATTTCGCTCGATTTCCTGTTGACCTAAAAACAAAAATGCCGGGGGGATCCCCCGGCCCTTGACTGCCCTCCATAAAGGAGCGCATTCCATTTATACCATGGTTGCGATGCGAGCGGTGGCTCATTCGGTCTTCTTTTTCCTCAGCTTCTTGCTGAAGTTCTATTTAATGTGACAAAGGGACTGCCCCTTTGTCATGTGGGGCGACGGGGTGTTTGTGCCCACGGCTGTGCGAAAATGCATGATAAACCGTCGCAACGGAGTCCAACGACGTCGCGACGGTTCTATTATGGCCACCCGCTGGCTAAGTGAGTAGGCTTTTTTGGAAATGCTGAGCACCCGAAGTCTTTGCTTCAACAAACCCGCAGGTCACAGACTTATGCTTTGGTGACGTGGTCGGCGATTCGACAAAAGCCTACTCACTTAGTCTCGAGAGACACTAACCGTCCTCAACGAGACCCCTGTCGGGGCGATTGATGCTCAAATGTAGCCAATACGGGACGGCTGTCCCTGGCCGCTACGACGCCAGCGTGGCGATGACGGCTTCGTCGCCAGCGTATATAAGGGTGTTGCCGTCGGGGATGATCGTTTGGTCTCCGCGCTTGAGCATCACCACGATAAACGGGTGCTTGCCCTGCGGCACGTCGCGCAGGCGCTGAACGGCCAGGCGTCCATGGGTCGTCACGGTGACCTCGCGCAGTGTAACCTCGGCACGCTCTTCAAACGTCTGCGCGGCCATAACCAGAAGGTCGCCTTCCTCAATGACCGTATCGCCGTTGGGGAGCACCGGGTGCGCGCCGTCGCGTAGCGCCAGGACCACAAGCATGTCCGTCGCACTGCCAATGTCGGCAAGCGAGCGACCGGCAAACGGATGCCCCGCTCCCACCTTGAGCTTGACGAACGACATGCCGTCCTCGTCGCGGTAATCATTAAAGGTGCGGCGCACGCCGCGGGCCGCATCGATCATGTCGAGCTTTTTTGCCACTGCCGGCAGCAACGAGCCCTGCACCACAATGCTCGACACGGCAATCACAAAGACCAGGTCAAACAGGTCGTGTCCACCGGGAACGCCGGCCATCACGGCAAAGAGGCTAAACACGACCGAGGCTGCGCCGCGCAGGCCCGCCCAACTGATGAGTGCAACCTGGCGGGGGGGGGGTTCGTCTTAAAGGGCGCCAGCAGCGCACCGACAGCGATGGGGCGGCTCACGAAGAGCATAAACGCCATGAGTGCTAGGCCCGGCAGCAGCATTTGCGGCAGGCGGGCGGGCGTCACGAGCAGGCCGAGCAAGAAGAAGATCGTCATCTCGGCCATCTCGGTGAGGGTATCAAAGAAGTGCGCCATCTCGACCTTGCCGGTGATGTCGCTGGCCCCCAGCACAATGCCGGCAAAGTACACGGCCAAAAAGCCGTTGCCACCCAGGTAACTCGGCAGTGCGTAGGCCTCGATGGCCACGGCAAACAAAAAGATGGTCTGCGCGCCCTCGGCTGTTGCATGCGCGCGCTCAATCAGGCGGCTGGATGCCCAGCCGATGGCAAGGCCCAGCCCCACGCCCAGGATAATCTGCTTGGCCAGCAGCATGGGGATGTCGATATTGCCGCCGGCCGCGAGGGTCGCGAGCACCGCGGCGAGCATGTAGGCGACGGGGTCGTTTGAACCCGATTCGACCTCGAGCAGCGAGTTGGTGCCGTCACGCAACGACAGGTTGCGCTCGCGCAGCACGCTAAAGACGCTCGCTGCATCGGTGGACGCCACAACCGAGCCCAGCAACAGGCCGCCGATCCAATCGAAGCCCAGAACCAGGTGCGCAAACGCGCCGGTGATGCCGGCGGTGATGACCACGCCGAGTGTGCTCAGCAGCACCGCGGGCGCGGCGACGGGCTTGGCGCGGTCGATATTGGTGTTAAAGCCGCCGTAGAACATGATGAACAGCAACGCCGTGCTGCAGACGGTTTCGGTAAGCGCGTAGTCGTTAAAGTCGATGTGCGCCGGGCCGTTGACGCCCAGCAGCATGCCGAGTGCGATAAAGATGAGCAGGGTGGGGAAGGGGAGCTTTTTGCCGACAGGTTTGATGGTCAGGCACAAAATGATGACGAGGCCGATAAAGAGAAGGATCTGGTTCATGGACGGTGTCCGCTCCTGGGTGGTTGGCGTGGCACGGTCAATTGTCTGCGGTATTTGTACCCAAAGATGGTGGGTTTATGGGGTTGGATTGCGGGCGTGCGCGATATCGTCATAGACGGCTGCCGTCTTTGCCTCTGCTCGGAAACCCTTTCCAGCTTTATTGCAACGGAGTACAATGGGTAACGTTTAAGTTCAACTTGAAGTTTTAGTTGCGGCGCCGGGCTTTGGCCGCAATGCAAGGAGAGGCGTACCATGGCGATTTATGTGACATCTGATGCTCACGGGCACGTGCGTGCGCTTGACGAGGCCCTGTCCAAGATTTCGTTGACGTCCGACGACACGCTGTACGTGTTGGGCGACATGATCGATCGCGGGCCCGATCCGGTCGGCGTTATTAAGCTCGTGCGCTCGCTGCCCAACGCCCGCGTGCTCAAGGGTAATCACGAGCAGATCATGCTCGATGCCATCATTGGCCAGGATCCGCTCGATGCCGAGACCTGGGATATCAACGGTGGCTGGACTACCCGTCAGCAACTCAACGACATGGAATTTGAGGCGTACGAGGAGCTGATCCGCTGGGCTGCCGCCCTGCCGCTCTATGCAGTGGCCCAGACTGCCGAGCGCCCGTATTTGCTGGTGCATGCCGGCATCCAGACCGAGGCTGCTCGCGCGTTTTTGCTTGAGCACGGTGTCGATTGTGGCAACGGCAGGGGAGCGGTCGATGCCGATGCCGAGTTGCTGCAGCAGATGCTTGCGGTGCAGTCGTCCGATGACCTGCTGTGGATTCGCCATGGCTATTGGGATGCGCCGACGGGGCTGCTTTCTGTCGAGGGCAAGGGCCCGGTCGTGGTGAGCGGCCACACGCCCACGGTGTCGCTCGGGCGTTATTGCGAGGTCGGCGGCCTGGCGGGGCTCGATGAGGAGTCGGGCCGCGGGCAGATCGTGCGCCTGGGCGGCGAGGATACCGCCGGCGTGCCCGATCGCATCGACATCGACTGCGCCGCCGCCACTGGGTCGGAGTTTGGCCGCGTAGGTATCCTGCGGCTCGATGATGGGGCTGAGTTCTACGCGAATATCAATCCTGGAGAATGATGGCGCAAGGGGTAGCTAATTTGGAAATGATTTTTCTGGGACGGGGATTAAATAATCATTTGGCTGCCCGCTGGCTAAGTGAGTAGACTTTTTTGGAAATGCCGAGCACCCAACATATTTGCCTCAATAAAACCGCAGATCACAGACTTGTATTATGTCGGTGTGGTCGGGGATTCGGTAAAAGTCTACTCACTTAGTTTTGCGTGATGCATATTGTCCGCAACCGGACCCCAGCCGGGGTGATTCCATCGCAAATTCCGGTTTCGGGGGCAGCTAATTAGGCTCCGTACGGGTTCCGGTTTCGCTCGATGCGCTGACGGATGTGGGCGTACTCGATTATCAGCAACACCAGCAGTAGGGCCATGACCGCCAGGTAGCTCACCACAGCGCCCATCAGGCCCAGCAGCTCAATCAGGATCACCGGCAGCACCACGCTCACGGCGAAGCAGATCAGGTAGATCTTGGTGACGTCGCCGGCGTGGCGCAGCACCGTGATGATGGCGTAGATAAAGTCGATTGCCGCGGTGACGCCGCCGGCGACAACCATCAGCAGTGCCAGCGTGCGGTAGCGCTCAAAGTTAAGGCCGTACATAAAGCTCATGATGGGGATGCCGGGGCCTGCCATAAATGCGGCGCACGCTCCGGTGATGACTACGATCAGCGCCATAACGGCAACAATAATCAGGTCAAAGCGGCGACGCTTGCGCGGATTCGCCCAAATGCTCGATAGACGCAGGAGCTGCGGTTTATAGATAAATCCAATGCTCAACAAAATAGCCTGCGCCGGAAAGAACAGGGCATTAAAGTACAGCTGATACTTGTAGGCCAGTGTGCCTTCCATCACAAACTTGGGCATGCTTTCGATAAGGTTGAACAGGAACAGCGCACCAAAGAGCGGGGCGCACTGGACAAACAGGTGGCCGACCTCGCGCAGGCTCACGCGGCGCGATTTTTCGGTCTCGAGCAGGGCGAGCGGGGCGGTGACCAGCACGAGCGAGGCAACCGCGGCGATGCCCATGGCCATGGCGGCGATGGGCATGCTGCGCGTGAGGAGCAGGGCAACGCCAAAGACCGCGATGACGCCAACGGAACGCAGCGTTTGGCTCATACCGGCCAGGTAGAGTTTATCGGCCTGCTGCAGGCGGCCTTCGTACGCGTCGGCGACGCCGTCGATCACCTTATACAGGTAGACGCCCAGGCCAATCGTGGCCATCTGCGCATCGTAGCCGCGGGCGCTGCTGTATACCAGTCCGCATGCCAGCGCGAGCGCTCCGCAAAGCCAGCGGTTGAGCTGGTAGGAGGCGAAGGAGGTTTTTTCGTCGATGTCCGAGACCTGAAAGTTGCGCACACCGTAGTTGCACGCGATCATGATGAGCGTGCCGGTGACAAAGGCGATGGAGAACTTGCCGGCTTCCTCGGCGCCCACGAGCTGCGTCGACACAATGGTGAGCAGCGGAAACGCCATGCCCCATACGGCGGTGCCCAGGGTATTCCAAAGGTAGTCGCGATGGGTGGCGTGATCTTCGTACTCGGCTTCTTGCGCGGAGAAGCCGCCGCCGTAGACGGCTCCGAGCAGGCGGTTCCACCAGGCATTGACCATGCGGTGGATGGGGCCGGGCTGGCGATCGCGCTCGCGGCGACGGCGTGTGGCCTGGCCGTTGTCGGGACCGCCGGCGTTACGTTGGCTTAGCTCTTGGATGCGTGCGAGCTCCTCGGCGGTGTGAGACGCGGGGAATAGACCGTTCTCGATGCGTCCGCCCTGCCCGTGCGCCCCGCCCGATACGGTGGGGTCGGTGACGCCGTTACGGCGGGCGATGGCGTGGCGAATGCTGTCGAGGGGCGTGATGCTCAAGGCGAGTCCTTTCTATTACTGCGCTCTAGTATAGACGCGACGGCGTCCGCTCGTGTTTTTGAACCGGTTGTTCAATAATTTCGGCGGGCGGCTGTAATTTGTCGGCAAACGTGCGGTATCCTGATGAAGTTTTGTGACACCCCTATGCCGCCCGCGCGGTAGCAAGGAGCTATGAACCATGGACGTCGCCGCATTCCTGCTGGCTCTTGTGCCGATCATTTGGCTTGTCGTGATGCTGCTGTGCTTTAAATGGCCAGCTTGGAAAGCCGCTATCGGATCGTTTGTCCTTTCGTGCGTGCTTGCCCTTGCGTGGTGGCATTTGCCGGCGGCGCAGATAGCCACGGCCTCGCTCGAGGGCTTTTTGATGGCCCTGTGGCCCATCGTGCTCGTGATTATCGCCGCCGTCTTTACGTATAACCTGTGCGTGCGCACGGGTGCCATGGACGTGATCGGCAGCATGATCACCTCCATCAGCAGCGACCGTCGTCTGCTGGCGCTGCTCGTGGCGTGGTGCTTCGGCGGCTTTATGGAGGGCATGGCCGGCTTTGGTACCGCCGTTGCCATTCCCGCCGGCATGCTCGCGGGCCTTGGTTTTGGGGCCGTGCCTGCCGTGCTGATCTGTCTACTGGCCAACGGCGTGCCCACGCCCTACGGCTCCATCGGCATCCCCACGGTGTCCGTTGCCGACCTGGTGGGCCTGGACCCGCTGCATTTGGCGACCGTTCAGCTGGTGCAGCTCGCACCGTTCTTTGTGGTGATGCCGCTGCTCATTGTATTGGTCGCGGGCCGTGTCGCCGATGATCAAGGAAACGTTGCGAGCGTAAGCGAGCGTCTGCACGGCGTTGCCGGCGTGGCGCTGCTTTCCGGTGTGTCCTTTGTCGGCGCGGCGCTGGTTGTTGCCATGTTCGTGGGTCCCGAGCTTGCCGTGGTCGTGGGCTCCATCGTATCGCTTGCGCTGACCGCCGCGCTTGCCATGCATGCCGAGAAGTCGGGGCATCTGGATGCACGCTTTCACATGAATATCGAGGCCGGCGAACAGCTCACCGCTAAGTCGGCGCTTTCTGCCTGGTCGTGCTTCATCCTGATTTTTGTGCTGCTGTTGGGTACCTCCAACCTGGTGCCCGTCGTGCACGCCGCGCTCGCGCCGTTTGCGAGTCACGTGCAGGTGTATTGCGGCGAGAACCCCGGCACGCTTACGTTTTCGTGGATCAACACGCCGGGTGTTTGGATTTTCCTGGCTGCGTTTGTCGGCGGTGCCATTCAGGGCGCTTCGCCGCGCTTGATGGGCGAGGTGCTGGCCGCGACCGTCAAGCAGATGATGCCGACGGTCGTGACCATGCTTTCAGTGCTGGGTTGCGCCAAGGTGATGGGCTATGCGGGCATGATCTCTTCGATCAGCGCGTTTTGCATTGCGGTCGCCGGCGGCCTGTACCCGATTCTGGCTCCGTGGATCGGCGCCGTCGGTGCGTTCGTGACCGGTTCGGGCACGTCCTCAGGCATGCTGTTTGGCCCCATCCAGAGCCAGGCCGCTACGGCGCTGGGTGTGAGCGACTACTGGATGGTCGCGCTGAATGCGCTTGGCGTTGCCGCCGGTAAGATGATTTCGCCGCAGACGCTCGCGATCGGTCTTGCCGCCGTGCATGTACGCGGTAAGGACGCTGAACTCCTGGGCGCGGTGCTGCCCTACGCTGCCGGCATGCTGGTCCTGATGAGCGCCATAGCCATGCTCGGCCAAAACCTGCCGCTGTAGTTGGCACTTGGGGACGTTCCTTTTAATATGAGCAGGACATTGTCAAGAGGCAAAATCGGGCCTGGCCCCAACGATATGGGGTCAGGCCCTCTCCCTATATCAACCCGTCCGCGGCGACCTCGGCGTGTCTTACCGACGCTCGTCTTTGCAGTTTAATATCCGCCCGTGGCGATCTCTCGCTGGGCAATCCGTTGCTACGGCTGAGGCTTCTACGTCGAACCGACAGTCTGTGCACGCGTGTGGCGCCCTGGGCGCTCGCAGAATAGGGACCTGAGGTTCGCCTCAACGGCTTCGGATCGAACCGCTTCCGGGGTGACTGGCTTATGTTCGGGGGACCGCCCCCTATGCCTCCTCTGCCATGAGGCCGACCGCCCACACCCAGCAGGCGAGCTCGCGCGCCGTGGCCACGTTCGCCTTGTTGCCGTGCACCCCGCGCGCGAGCAGCGCCTCCCGCCTCTCGACCAGCCTCCGCACGCCCTTGGCGGCATGCCTCCGGGCGCCCCGGTCCGGGGCCTGGCCCTTGGCGAGGTCCTTCGGCCGCCCGGGGCACGTCAGGTAGTGCCACGCGGCCTCGACCAGCGTCTTTCTCAGGTGCTTGTTGCCGGCCTTGGTGATCGCGCCCCTGCGGTCGCTCTCCCCGCTGGAGTGCTCGGAGGGCGTCAGGCCGACCCACGCGGCGAACGAGCGGGCGTTCCTGAACCTGGAGAACTCGCCGGCCTCGAACACGAGGTCGGCGGCGGAAGCGGTGTCGACGCCCTTGAGGCAGCGCAGGGAGTCGACCCTCTTCCGCCACCTGGGCTTGCGGGCCTCGGCCTCGACGAGCCCCTCGAGCCTCGCCTTCTCCTCCGCCGCCCGCCTGACCGCGTCGACGTAGTAGGCGAGCACCTCCTCGTCGGCCCCCTCCGCGAACCTAATCGACTCGATCCAGGACCAGTGCGCCCGGGTCCAGTTGCCCTTCCTGCGGCCGGTGGGCGTCCTCTCGTCGAAGACGAGCCCGTGCCTGAGCAGGAACTTGGAGAGCCGCTGCTTCGAGCGCGAGAGGTCGTCCCTCGCGTCCTCGAGCGCCCTGGTCAGGTCGCGGGCGGCCTCGCACTCGTCGTCGGGGACCCACACCTCGACCACGTTGCCGACCGACAGCATGCGGGCGAGGAACTCGGCGTCGTTGCGGTCGTTCTTCCTGCGCCTGTCCGCGCTGGGCTTGATCATCTTCGAGACGGCGCCGACCACGCAGTCGACCCCCAGGCCGGAGAGCCTCTTCTGCAGGTCGAAGCCCGTGACCCCGGACTCGTACACGCACCTGGCCCTGGGGTCCACGGACCGGACCCACGCCGCGACGGCCCCGGCGTCGTAGCCGAAGGTCGCGCAGCGCACCTCCCCGGTCATGACGTCGAGGGAGACGGCCTTTATCGAGCGGGCGTGGACGTCGAGGCCGACGAAGGTGGTAGTATCGAGCATGGGAGCCCCTTCCATGAATGCGGCGTGGCCGCCACGGCTGGATTAGACACTCACCATTGTCGGCCTGATCCGCGGACTTTCATGCCGGGGGCTCCCAATGTTTTATGTCCTGCTCATATCGTCTGTGCCGGCACTTTGGGAACGTCCCTAAGTGCCAGCATCTGGGGACACTCCTTGGTTGTTGCCTGTTCAAGAATGTCCCGAATGGCTAGTCGTTTAAGAACGTCCCCAATGACTAGGCCGCTTGCGTGCGATTTTTGACCGTTGGGCGGGTGCTTCGCGGTTGCCGCAAAAACGTTTTTGCATATCGGGTACAACGGGCTTTATGTGAGTAAAGTGCGCGCCGCGTCCACGTGCCGCGTTTTTAAAGGAGGCCCCATGCCTGGTGTTACCCCTGCAGAAGTTCTGTCCAACTTTGGCATTACGCTGGTCGAAGATCCCGCCGAGAACGAGCCCCGTCTGCTGGTCGATCTACCCGCCGCGGAGCTCGTCGAGCACGCCATCCGCCGCGAAGAAGGCCGCATGGCGTCCAACGGCGCGCTGGTGATCGAGACGGGGGAGCGTACTGGCCGCTCGCCCAACGACCGCTTTATCGTCGATACGCCCGATGTGCACGACAAGATTGCCTGGGGTGCCGTCAACCGCCCGCTGTCTGTCGAGAGCTACGAGGCCATCAAGGCCGGTATCGTCGACTACCTCAACGAGCGCGACGTGTTCGTCACGCGCGGCATGGCGGGCGCCGACCGCAACCACACGCGTCGCCTGCTCGTCGCCTGCGAGCGTGCCAGCCAGGCGCTCTTCATTAAGCAAATGCTCGCCCGTCCGCTCGCTCGCGAAATTGCGCGCACCGGTGAGCCGGACTTCTGCGTGCTCGCCGCGCCGGGCTACCAGTGCGATCCTGCCATCAAGGGCCTCAACTCCAGCGCCGCCGTGGTCATCAACTTCCAGGAACGCGTGATTCTGGTCGCCGGCACCGGCTATTCCGGCGAGATCAAAAAGTCCATCTTCAGCGTCATGAATTACCTGCTGCCTGTCGAGGACGATGTGCTGCCCATGCACTGCTCGGCCAGCATGGATCCCGTCACGCACGAGACCGCGGTGTTCTTTGGCCTGTCGGGCACCGGCAAGACCACGCTTTCGGCCAACCCCACGCGACTGCTGATCGGTGACGATGAGCACGGCTGGTCCGACATGGGCATCTTCAACATCGAGGGCGGCTGCTACGCCAAGTGCGAGGGTCTGGACGCGTTCCACGAGCCCGAGATCTTCAACGCCGTTCGCTTTGGCGCCATCTGCGAAAACGTGGTGCTCGACGAGAACCGCAAGCCCAACTATGATGACGTCTCGATCACGCACAATACGCGCGTGGCCTATCCCGTTGAGCATATCCCCAACGCGTGGACCAAGGGCATGGGCACCACCCCGAGCGTCGTGCTGTATTTGACCTGCGATGCCTTTGGCGTGCTGCCGCCCATCTCGCGCCTGACGGCCGATGCCGCCATGTATCACTTTGTGACAGGCTTTACGGCCAAGATCCCCGGCACCGAGGTCGGCGTCACCGAGCCCACGCCCACGTTCTCCTCGCTGTTTGGCGAGCCGTTTATGCCGCTCGACCCTATGGTCTACGCCAAGATGCTCGGCGAGCGCATTGCCGACGGCCGCACGCGCGTGTACCTGGTCAATACCGGCTGGATCGGTGGCGGCTACGGCGTTGGCCATCGTATCGAGCTTGCCTACACGCGCGCCCTGGTGGCCCGCGCCCTCGACGGTACCATCGAGGACAGCGAGTTCGTGCACGACGATATCTTTAACGTCGACATTCCCACCACGTGCCACGGTGTGCCCGACGGCATCCTGGTGCCGCGCCAGTACTGGCAGAGCACCGCGCGCTACGACGAGGCCGCGCACAACCTGGCGGTGATGTTCGAGGAGAACTTCGAGAAGAAGTACTCGCACCTGCCCGAGTCCGTCAAGGCCGCCGGCCCGCACGCCCAGGTGCCCGCCGAGGCCCGTCATCGCGGCCGCGGCCTGCTGGGATTTCGTCTCTAGCATCGCCGCGAGTTCAAAACCACCACAAAGGGGACAGGCACCTTTGTGGTGGTTTTGCTCGGGCGGAAGACTCGGGTTACAATACGCCTGACATATCGCCCCCTTCTCCGGATGGGGGCAGCGTAAGCGCTCTTGTGGCGGCACCGTAGGACTTTGAAGGTGGCCGTCGTAAGGGCGCTTTTTGTTTAGGCGCCCGGGCTCGGGCGCACGCTATGAAGGGAGAGCACATGAAGAGTTTCGTTGCCGAGGATTCGTTTTGGGAACTGTTTCCGCAGGCGGCTATCGGCGTTGTGGTCGTAAAGGGCATGAAGCCCGCGGCGCAGATTTCCCAGGAGGACGTGGATGCGATTGCCGCGCTGCTTGACCGCGCCAATATCGATGCGGAGCGTCACCTGACGAGCGATACCATCAGCGAGAATGCGCCGGTCAAGGCATGGCGCGAGGCGTATCGTCTGTTCAAGACTAAGAAGGGCGCGCGTTGTTCGATTGAGAACCTGCTTAAGCGCGTGCTCAAAGGCAAACCGGTCGGTCATATTACGCCGGCGGTGGATATCTACAACACGGTGTCGCTGACCTATGCGCTGCCTGTTGGCGGTGAGGATGTGCACGCGATTGAGGGCAATCTGCGCTTGGCGGTGACCGATGGCGGCGATGCGTTCCTGCCGCTTGGCGAGGAGACAGATGATCCGACGCTTTCCGGCGAGCTCGCCTATATTGACGATGCGGGCGCCGTGTGCCGCTGCTGGAACTGGCGCGACGGCGTTCGCACGGCGCTGTCTGACGATTCGGCCGATGCATTCCTGGCGATTGAGTGCGTGGAGCCCGAGCGGATGGGGGATTGCCAGGCTGCCGTTGATCGCCTCGCTGAGTTGCTTGAGCGCTATCTGGGAGCGACGGTTGTCGTCAAGACGCTTGTGACTCGCGACAATCCTTGCGTGGAACTGTAGCGACGCCTGCGGATCAAACTCGACGGTCACAACCACCACAAAGGTGCCTGTCCCCTTTGTGGTGGTTTTTATGTTGATGGGTTAACAAATGGGGCGCGTGGGGCTGCCGGTCGCTGAGTACGGCTAAGATGTTTACTCGTTAGCATTATGCAAGCGAAAGGCGGTTGTCTCCCATGCAGCAGAGCGACGAGGCACGTTTCGAGGACTTTGTCGGACTGATCAGCGGTCTCTACAAGGAGATCCAGCGCATTAAGGCATCTGAGGGCGCAAGGCTGGGCCTCAAGGGCTCCGATGTTATGTGCCTGTACTATCTGGAGCGCAGCAAGGACGGCTTGACTGGGGCCGACCTCGCCCGCATGGCAGGCGTGACCCGTGCCGCTGTCTCGCGCACGCTGGCGCATCTGGAGGAGGGCGGCTACGTCGAGGTCGAAGATTCGGGCGATGCTGCCGTTAAATACCGTGCCCCGGTTCGTCTGACCACGTTGGGTGGCGAGAGCATGAACGAGGCCGATCGCATTATTCGCGAAGTGCTCGACACCACCGGCAAGACCATGGGCGTGGAGCAGCGCGAGCAGATGTACGCGTCGTTGCGCACGATTCTCAACACCCTGCGCGAGCTGTAGAGCCGCTGGGGCATTTGCTTCCGATAAACAACTGCAGAGTCCCGTTTGAGCGCGTTCGCCGTGCCGGGGCATTGCTGTCGAAATTCCCTGCGCGAGGCCCGCGCAAGAAAGGATCAACTATGTCTGTCCGCATTATTACCGATTCCGCAAGCGATATGTCGCCGGCCGAGCATCCGGCGCTGGCCGTTTTGCCGCTGTCCGTCACCTTTGGCACCGATGTGTACATGGATGGCGTCGACATCGACCACCAGCGTTTTTACGAGATGCTCGTGGAGCGCGATGAGCTGCCCATGACCGGCCAGGTCAACCCGTATGCCTTTTCGCAGGCGATTGCCGAAGCACGTGAGGCCGGCGACGAGGCCGTGATTATTACCGTGGGCGCTAAGCTTTCGGGCACCAATCAGAGTGCCCGTACCGCACTTGCCGAGGCGCCAGGTGGCGACGTGTTCGTGGTAGACAGCAACAACGTCACCCTGGGCGAGCGCGTCCTGGTCGAGTATGCGCTGCGCTTGGTGGACGAGGGCCGCAGTGCATCTCAGATCGCGGCGGCTGTCGAGGCCGTGCGCGACCGAGTTGTGGTTATTGGCCTGCTCGAGACGCTGGAGTATCTGGTGCGCGGCGGTCGACTGTCTGCTGCGGCGGGCGCCGTGGGTACGCTGCTCAACGTAAAGCCCGTGGTGGCTGTAGAGGACGGTCTGATCGTACAGCTGGGCAAGGCGCGCGGCTCCAAGAACGGTCGTAACCTGCTGAACCAGAAGGTCGAAAAGGCGGGCGGCGTCGACTTCGCCATGCCCCTGGCGCTTGGCTATACGGGACTTTCGGATGCGGTGCTCAAGAAGTATATTGAGGACAGCGTGGCGCTGTGGGCTGGCCACATCGAGGGCGAGCTGCCCGTCCATACCATCGGCGCCGCCATCGGCACCCACGTAGGTCCCGGCGCCGTAGCCATAGCCTTCTTCCAGCCTACCAACTAACCGACCTGCCATAAACCACCACAAAGGGGACAGGCACCTTTGTGGTGGTTTATGCTTTTCCGGATGGAAAGGAGTGAGCAATGGCGTCTGAGGGCTTTTTTGAACGGGTGTACGAGGTGGTCGAGCAGATCCCCGAAGGGATGGTCGCCACGTACGGTCAGGTGGCGCTGCTCGCCGGTCGTCCGCGGAGCGCGCGTTTTGTGGGCTATGCGCTGCACAGCAATCCGCGCCCCGGCGAGATTCCCTGTCACCGTGTGGTGTTTGCCGACGGGCACATTTGCGAGGGTTTTGCTTTTGGCGGTCCCGATGCTCAACGTGAGCTTTTGCTAGGGGAGGGTGTGGCGTTTAAGGACGACATGCACGTCGATCTGGGCGCCTGTCGCTGGCCTGCCGGACTCTAACGGTTCTGCCGTGGCTAAAACCACCACAAAGGTGCCGGTCCCCTTTGTGGTGGTTTTAGTTTACCTGAGCTAACTTATGGAGAAGGCGTGGCGGAGCATATTGACACTACAAAGTAAACCATGGTGAACTATATTGTATTCAGCAACGGAGCAGGCCATAGGCGATGAAAAAGCCTGCCCTGTTGAGTTTGATTCGCATTCCTCCCCTCTGTGCGATTCAACGGTGTACTTCGGGAACGGGCCCGCTGGCAACTGACTGCCAGCGGGCCCGTTCCTGTTAGGGGAGGATTTAGCCTCACCGTCTGTATGTGTCCAAATCCCGGCGGCAGCGCCGCAGAGCTTGTCTCTAGTACACCATACCCATGGCGTCCTGAACCTCGGCCAGGGTCTGCTCGGCAATCTCGTTGGCACGACGGTTGCCCTCGTGCAGCACGTCCTTCACATAGTCCAGGTCGTTCTCATAGCGCTGGCGACGCTCGCGGATCGGCGCGAAGTACTCGTTGACCGCCTCGGTCACGTACTTCTTAAGCTGACCGGAGCCGCCCATGCCAATCTCTTCGGCGATCTCAACCTCGGAACGACCGGTGCAGATGGCGGCTGTCGAAAGCAGACCGGACACGCCGGGGCGGTTCTCGGGGTCAAACGTGATCATGCGCTCGGAGTCGGTCTGGCTCTTCTTGATGCGCTTGGCCGTCTCCTCGGCGGTCATGGAGATGTTGATGGCGTTGCCGTAGCTCTTGCTCATCTTTCGACCGTCCAAGCCGGGCAGCAGCGGCGTGTCGGACAGCAGCGCGTCGACCTCGGGGAACACCTTGCCGTAGCGGTTGTTAAAGCGGCGGGCGATGGTGCGGGTGAGCTCGATGTGCGGCAGCTGGTCGCGGCCGACGGGCACGACGTTGCCCTTGCAGAACAGGATGTCGCAGGCCTGATGCACCGGGTAGGTGAGCAAAAGGCCGGTGAGCTCATGGCCGCTGGCCTCCATCTCGGCCTTAACCGTTGGGTTGCGCGCCAGCTCTGCCTCGGAGACCAGCGACAGGAACGGCAGCATGAGCTGGTTGGCGGCGGGCACGGCGGAGTGCGCGTAGATCATGGTCTTGTCGGGGTCGATGCCGCAGGCAAGGTAGTCCATGACCATGTTGTACACGTTGTCCTGGATGTGCTCGGTGGTGTCGCGGTCGGTGATGACCTGGTAGTCGGCGATGAGCACGTTGGTCTTGGCGCCCATGTTCTGCAGCTCAACACGGCCCTTGAGGGTACCGAAGTAGTGGCCCAGGTGCAGACGGCCGGTGGGGCGGTCGCCGGTGAGCATGGTGAACTTCTCGGGCGTCTTGGCCAGGCCCTCGCGAATGGCGTTGCTCTTTTGCAGCGCGACTTCGTAGCTGTTCTCGTTTGGCATGATTGCTCCTAACGTTCGTTCGCAGGTCTTGATGATAGCGTGTTTATTGAGGGGTGGGCGTGAGTGGGTGAGGGACTGTCGGGAGCCGGCTTTCATGTCCGTCACGCCGTCCGCGCGAACGGCTGCCAACGCCTAGCCCATCCTCGCCAGCAAACCCTAGCGCCTGTGGTGCCGCTCTTCCTTACGCTCTTCCGCCGCCTGCTCCTCCTGCTTAAAGGCGGGGTCGTCGGGGGTTACCAGCTCGTCCTCGTGCGTGCGCTTGTTGTAATGGTGGCGCAGCACGGGCTCAAACAGGTGCAGGTGCTTGGCGAAGGCTGCCGAGCCAATGGCGAGCACGGTAAAGATGAGCACGCGCATGGGGACCTCGACCTGATTAATGGCGGCGGCGCCGGCCGAAAGCATGATGCACCAGGCATAGATGAGCAGTACGGCCTGCTTTTGGTTGTAGCCCTCCTGAATCAGGCGATGGTGGATGTGGCCCTTGTCGGCCTGCCCGATGCTAATGTGGGCGCGCTTGCGGCGCACGATGGCGCTAAACGTGTCGATGATGGGCACGCCGGCAACGATGAGCGGGATGATAAGCGAGGTGAGCGCGGCGGTGCGGCTCACGTTGAGCAGCGAGATGGAGCCCAGCGCAAAGCCCAGAAGCAGCGACCCCGAGTCGCCCAAGAAGATGCTTGCGGGGTTGAAGTTGTAGCGCAAAAAGGCCAGGCAGGCGCCAAAGAGCGCAATGGAGAGCGCTGCGGCGTCGATGCGCCCCGAGAGAACGGCCATCGAAAACATGGTGAACGATGCGATGCCGCAGATGCCCGTGGCCAAGCCGTCGAGGCCGTCGATGAGGTTAATGATGTTGGTGAATGCCACCAGATAGATCACGGTGATGGGGTAGGCGAGCCATCCGAGCATGATTTCGCCGGGGGCAAACGGGTTGACGATGACGACGATCCGCAAGCCGCCGATACAGGCGATGAGCGCGGCGAGTACCTGACCGGCCAGTTTTTGTTTGGGCTTGAGCTGATAGACGTCGTCGATAGCGCCGGTCGCAAAGATGACGGTAAAGGAGAGCGCCAGCATGGGATAGCTAATGTGAAGGCGTGGGTGCGGTACCAGGACGGGCGGCCAGCCTAGGTGCCAGGTGCCTAGGATTTGCACAATGCAGGCAACGACCAGGCCCAAAAACACCGCCGTTCCGCCCAAACGCGGGATGGGCTTGGTGTTGATGCGGCGCTTAGAAGGATAGTCGACGGCGTCGAGCTTAATTGCCAAGCGCTTGACCAGGGGCACCGTGAGGAAGGTCGTGATAAAGGCCGCCGCTGCCACGCATAGATACGGTATGTAGCTCGGGGATAAAGCCATGAATCTAAAAACCGCCAAGCGTCGAAGGAAAAGGTCAAAGGTTGCTGCGCAAAAAGGCGTAGCTGACCCATGATACTCGACCGAGGGGGTGCGGAGGTTTGCACCGTGCGATTATCACGCGCTTACCAGATATTGGGATGTTGGTGGGGATTCTGCTGGATGCCACTGAGCGTCCATGTGGGGCCTGCAGTGGCGGTATTCAGAAAAATCGGCAAAAGAAAACCACCCCCCACGTTACGAAAATGAACCCACCTAAAACAGGTGGGTGCCCTCATCGACTGTTCCAGCGTCCTTAACAACGAAGGATACCTGTACTAGGTACGACTGTGTGGGCTCCCTAAATAAACGCGACGGTTCACCCAGTTGCTCCGCGGGGGGCGGAATACCTACATCATAAAGCGGCACTTTGTGGATTCCAGTCTTGACATTACAAAAATCGTGTCGGACGATTACGGCGCCTTAGGGACGGAGCCGTCTACGCGGCCTGGCCCTTTACGTTTGAGCTGCTGAATCGTTGTTTTGGAGCATGTTTTTATGCCGACGTCGTTGACCGAACTTTTTTCGCCCGCCTGCCATTTGTGTCCGCGCCGTTGCGGTGCGGCGCGCGATGAGGGCGCGCGCGGCGTATGCGGTGCTAACGACACGCTTAAGGTGGCCCGCGCCGCACTTCATATGTGGGAGGAGCCGCCCATTTCGGGCGAGGCCGGCTCGGGCACGATTTTCTTTAGTGGCTGCTCGCTCAAATGCGTCTACTGCCAGAACCACGAGATCTCGACCGGCAATTTTGGCCTTGAGATTTCGCCTGAGCGCCTGGTCGAGATTATGCTGGAACTGCAGGACCAGGGTGCCAACAACATCAATTTGGTGACGGCGACGCACTATGCGCACCTGTTGCCTGCCGCGATTGCCGCGGCACGGACGCGCGGGCTGGTCATCCCAATCGTCTACAACACGAGCGGTTACGAGCGCGCGAGTGCCGTGGCGGCGCTGGGCGACCTGGTCGATGTGTGGCTCACCGACTTTAAATATGCCGATGCCGGGCTTGCGCAGTCGCTTTCTCATATCAAGGACTATCCGCGCGTGGCCGTGTCGGGCCTGGCACAGATGGCGCGCGAGGTCGAGCGCCGCGGGGGAGAGCTGGTGGACGAGGACGGGCTCATGAAGCGCGGCATCATCGTGCGCCACCTGGTGCTGCCGGGGCATGCGGATGACTCGTGCCGCGTGCTAGACCTGGTGTGGCAGACGGTGGGCGATGTGCCGATCTCGGTCATGAACCAGTACACGCCCAATGCCCTCATGCGTGAACAAGGCGGCGATCTGGCGCGCGCCGTAACGCGCGAGGAGTATGAGCAAGTGCTCGACCATGCCGACGACCTGGGCTTTACGACGATGTTTTGGCAAGAGGGCGGAGCGGTAGACGAGAGCTTCACCCCAGCGTTTGACACCACCGGTGTTCTTACCAGCGCAAAGTAGCGCGTTTGCCGATGATTTTTCTGGGACGGGGATTAAAAAATCATCGGTTGGTTCGCTCGCTCGAAAAGTAGTCAAAAAAGCCCCGTCCCAAAAAGACTGGTTATTGGGCGTTGACAGTTGGCGAGCCGTAGGTAAAATATCGACTTGTCCTGGGGACGTAGCTCAGTTGGGAGAGCGCTGCCGTCGCATGGCAGAGGCCGAGGGTTCGACTCCCTTCGTCTCCACCCTTGGATTTGATAAGCCGTCGACATTGTGTCGGCGGCTTTTTTTGAAAGAAAGGGCTGCACCATGGCCGAGCTTGAGTCCCAACCACTGTCTTCCGAGGAGCGCGCCGAGTTGGAAGAGCTCCGCGCCGAGAAGGCTCGTCGCGAGGCCCAGGAAGAGGCACGCCGCGAGCGTGAGGAGCTGGCCGCCCTGCGTGCCGAGCGTGCGAAGGCCGAGGAGGTCGCCGCGAGCGCCGCATCCGCGCCGGCGCCCGCGCCCGCACTCAAGCCCGCTGCTGCGAAGCCTGCACCTGCCGCGCCCAAACCTCAGCCTAATAAGGTCGTTCGTTCCAAGTCCGTCGAGCCCAAGCCGAGCCGTGACGAGATGACCTTTGCCCAGCGCATGGTTACCTCCAAGGAACCTACGGGCGAGAACGAGATCCCTGGCATGGCGCCGGCTCAAAAAATCATCATTGTCCTTGCCCTCATCGCGTTTGTCATCTTTATGGGCTACACGATCCTGACCAGCATGGGCCTGCTCTAACCGATTTGCATCGGGCGTCATGTCCGCATGCTCTGCTCTCGTCCAACCCTCAAATTCTGCACCACACATCCGAAAGGTCGCCCCATGGCTTTGACCGATATCTCTCATCCCACCGACATCGCAATGCTCACCGATCTGTACGAACTCACTATGGCCCAGGGCCTGTGGGAGAGCGGCAAGGCCAATGAGCAGGGTTGTTTTACCGCGTTTTACCGCGATCATCCCTTTGGCAGCGCCTATGCCGTCATGTGCGGCACCGCCGAACTGCCCGAGCTGGTCGAGAATCTGCGCTTTACGCCCGAGGACATCGACTACCTCGCCTCGCTCCAGGCCCCTGCCGGCGGCGCGATGTTCAAGCCTGGATTCCTCGACTACCTGCGCGATTTTCGTGCACATGTAAACATCGACGCCGTGCCCGAGGGCGAGCTCGTCTTTCCGCGCGAGCCCATGGTGCGCGTCACTGGCCCCGCGCTGGAGTGCCAGCTGCTCGAGACGGCGCTGCTCAACATCGTCGGCTTCCAGACGCTTGTCGCCACCAAGACGGCACGCGTGGTGCTGGCGGCGGACGGCCGTCCCGTTGCCGAGTTTGGCCTGCGCCGCGCTCAGGGTCCCGATGGCGGCCTTGGCGTCGCGCGCGCGAGCTACGTTGCCGGCTGCTCCTCTACGTCCAATGTGCTCGCCGGCCGCCGCTACGGTATTCCCGTCTTTGGCACGCATGCGCACAGCTGGGTGATGAGCTTCGATTCCGAGCTCGAGGCCTTCCGTGCCTTTGCCAAGTCGAGCCCCAAGAACTGTACGCTGCTTATCGACACCTATGACGTGCGCGAGGGCTGCGAGCATGCCATTACGGTTGCCAAGGAGATGGAGGCGGTGGGCGAGCGCCTGTCGGCTATTCGCATTGATTCGGGTGACCTTGCCAAGCTCTCCAAGTATGTTCGCGGCCGTTTTGATGCCGAGGGCCTGCCCTATGTGGGGATCTCGGTTTCTAACGATCTGGATGAGTACACGATTCAGTCGCTGCTCGACCAGGGCGCGCCCATCGACAGCTTTGGCGTGGGTACCAAGCTTGCGACCTGCTATGACCAGCCGGCGCTGGGTGGCGTGTACAAGCTTTCCGCCCGCCGTGCGAGCGAGGCAAATCCGTGGACGCCGGTGGTCAAGCTCTCCGAGCAGCCCTACAAGCGCACGATCCCGGGTGTGCAACGCGTGCGCCGTTATTACGACGGCTTTGGTGGCCCGGTCTGCGACATGATTTATGACGAGGACCATCTGGCAGGGGAGGGCGCCGCGCGCGGCAATACCCTCGTGGCCGTGAACGATGCCGCCCTGGTGACCGACGTGTCCGAACTTGAGTATCGCGAACTGCTGGTGCCGATCGTGCGCGATGGCAGTGCGGTGGCTCCGCGTGAGAGCATCCAGGACGCGCGCGAGCGCTGTGCTTGGGCGCTTGACCATTTGGACGCCGCTTTCAAGCGCTTCCTGTACCCGCAGACCTATGTGGTGGGCATGGAGCAGGGCCTGGCCCGGGTGCGCGACGAGCTCGTGCGCAAGAACATGGCCGCGGCATCGGCCTTCCCCTGGGCAAAATGATCCGAAGGGGACGGAGGAAAGCGGATCATTTTCTCGCTCGCCCGTTCGCCCGAACGCTCGACATTCGATTGGTTTGACGTATGACGACTTCTTATAAAACGATGGTGGTAAAGATCGGCTCGTCCACGGTGGTGGGTGCCGATGGCAAGGTCAACCGCGCGTTTATCGGTGGCCTGGCCGATCAGGCCGCAGCGCTGCGCAAGCTCGGCTGGCGCTTGGTCGTGGTGAGCTCCGGCGCCATTGCCTGTGGCTATCCTGTGCTGGGTTTCGACCGCAAGCCGGTCGGTGATCTGCCGAGCCTGCAGGCATGCGCTTCGGCCGGCCAGTGCATCATCTCGTCGGCCTACGACGAGGAGTTTCATGCGCGCGACCTGCTCACCTCGCTCGTGCTGCTCACGCGCCACGACACGGCGCGCCGTACGTCCTACCTGCACGCGCGCGATGCCCTGCTGCGCCTAGTGGAGCTTGGCGTGGTGCCGGTCGTCAACGAGAACGATACCGTCACCGTCGATGAGATCAAGTTTGGCGACAATGACACGCTGGCGGCGCTTGTGAGCTGCCTGGTTTCTGCCGATCTGTGCGTGACGCTGTCCGACATCGACGGCCTCTACACCGCCAATCCGCATGAGGACCCGACGGCCGAGTTTGTCCCGGTCGTGCATAAGATCGATGCCAAGATTATCGCCTCGGCGGGCGATTCTTCCACATCGGTGGGCACGGGCGGCATGATCACCAAGATTCGCGCGAGCCGCATTCTGATGACGGCGGGCATTCAGAGCGTGATCTGCTCGGGCGAGGAGTCCAATGCGCTCGTGCGCCTCGCCCGCGGCGAGAGCGTGGGTACGCTGTTCGACCCGCCGGCGGAGCGCCTGGATATTGCGCCCCGCAAGCTGTGGATCGCGCTGGGTGACAAGGCGCACGGCTCGGTGACGGTCGATGACGGCGCCGCGAAGGCGCTGGTCAGCCGTGGCTCTTCCCTGCTTGCGGTGGGTATTCGCGAGGTCGATGGCCAGTTTGCCGAGGGCGATGTGCTCGATGTGTGCGATCCGAGCGGTATGGTCGTCGCTCGCGGTATCGCCGAGGCCGATTCGAACGTGCTGGAGCTTGCTGCCGGTCGCCGCCAGGACCAGATCGCTAGCAACCGCCTGCTGGCAGACCTGGCCGAGAAGCCGGCGATACACAGGGATAACTTGATCGTATTTGCATAAAGAAAGACAGTGCTGTGGATCGTTTCCCGCAGCGCTGTCTTTTTCGTGCCGGCACTTGGGGACGTTCCTTTTGTGCCGGCACTTTGGGACGCTCCTTTGCTAGAAGATTCGACGCAGGTCTCCGCGGTTGAGGGCTTCGTCGAAGAGGTGCTTGAATACCACGCTGCCGTGCAGGCCGTCGTGCTCGAACTCGTTGGTCACCCAGGCGTGCGAGTTGCCCACGCGGCTGAGCGTGTCGAGCTGCATGCCCGAGTCCACGTACATGTCATCGAAGTATACCGCGGCCTGGAGCGGTACCTCGTTACGGGCCAGGCGCTGCGGGTCGTAGATCTTGTCCCAGCTGGTGTCCTCCATCAGCAGGTCCATCGCCGGCTTGAAGGGCTTAAGTTCGGGCATCTGCTCAAACATCCACGGGAACATGGCCTCGCCGGTAAACATGAGCGGGCGTGCGAGGGTGTCGAACTCGGCACGATGGGCTTTCTCTTCTGCTGCGGCCCAGCGAATGGGCATGGTGTCGCCGTCGGCGTAGATGAACTCCTGCAGTGTCCAGTACAGCGGGTTCGTGCGCGTATTGGTGCGCTCGAAAGCGCGCATCAAAAAGCTGTCGGATACCGAGGCGCCGCAGCTCAGCGTGCCGTCACCATCAACAAACGCGTGGTCGATAATCCAGTGCATGCGCTCAAAGCTCGGCTTCATGCCAAAGTCGCTGCCCATGAGCTGCAGGCGCTCGACCGTCATCGGCGAACCGTCGGGCAGTGCGGGTTTTTGCACCTCGATCGCATCGGCCAGCGCCGCCACGCGCTCGACATCGGCGGGGTAGCGGTCGTAATACTGCTGGGTCTTGGCCGCCATGCGCGGGAAAGTGTGCGCGTAGACCTCGCTGGCGCTCGCCGGCACGTGCGGAATGCCGCCGCAGGTAAAGCTTGCCGTCACGCCCTCCGGGAAGAGGGACAAATAACTCAGCGTCAAAAATCCGCCGTAGCTCTGGCCGATCGTGACCCAGGGCTTGCCGCCAAAGCCCACCAGACGCAGGTACTCAAAATCGCGCACGATGGAGCTGGCGAGGTGACGCTTGAGATAGTCTGCCTGCGAGCGGGCCGCATCGGCGCCGGTTGCCTCCGCGCGCTCGCCCAGGGCTGCGATCGTGCGTCCGTCAACACAGCTGCTGCGTCCGGTGCCGCGCTGGTCGGGCAGCACGACACGGAAATGCTTGACGGCCTCCTCGATCCAGCCGTCGCTGGTGGGCGACAGCGGACGCGGGCTCTCGCCGCCGGGGCCGCCCTGCAAAAACAGGAGCAGCGGCAGATCGTCGTTGATGCGGTCGGGTGCGCAAACCACGCGGTAGAAAAGCTTGATGCTCTCGGGCGCGCCGGCGATGGGCGCCGGCATGGCGCCGCGGCGCATAGTGCTGCCGACGGCCAAAAGCATTGGCTCAAGGCCGCGCCAGTCGAGAGGGACATCGATGCTGTGGTCCTCGACATACAGGCCGGGGACGTGGTACGAAGTGATGAGCGCCATGTAATGCTTCCATTCGTTGCGGTGTTTCGGGTTGACCAATTCTACCGCCGTCGGCGAGGATGCGCATAAATCGGCTACCATGGTTGGCAAACATCTAAGAGAAAGGGCCGCCCATGTCGGTCGATATAGCCACGTATGTCCACGATCTTGCCGTCGAGACCAAGGCCGCTTCAGCCGCGCTTGCCACGGCGAGCGATGCCCAGCGCCAGGAGGCCGTGCGCGCCATGGCCGCGGCGCTGCGCGACGGTGTCGATTGCGTCATTGCCGCCAACGAGCTCGATATGTCTTCCGCGCGCGATGCGGGCACCTCGGCCGGACTGCTCGACCGCCTGCTGTTGACGCCCGAGCGCGTTGATGGCATGGCCGCCGGCCTGGAGAAGCTCGCTGAGCTGCCCGATCCCGTGGGCCGCGTGCTCGACCATCGCGTGCTTGCAAGTGGTGTGGACCTTACGCGTGTGACTGTGCCGCTGGGTCTGGTTGCCATGGTCTACGAGGCACGTCCCAACGTGACGGCCGACGCCGCGGGCATCTGCATCCGCACCGGCAACGCCTGCATCCTGCGCGGCGGTTCGCTGGCGTATCACTCGTGCGCCATGATTGCCGAGCTGCTGGCCGATGCGCTTGAGGCCCAGGGTTTCCCGCGCGAGGCAGTGTCGATGATCGAGTCTACCGACCGCGAGGCCACCGGCGAGCTCATGAAGCTCCGCGGCATCGTCGATGTGCTCATTCCGCGTGGCGGTGCGGGCCTGATTCAGCGTTGTGTACGCGAGTCGCTCGTACCGGTGATCGAGACGGGCACGGGTAACTGTCACATCTACGTGCATGAATCCGCCGACTTTGATAAGGCGCTCAACATTATCGTCAACGCTAAGACGCAGCGCGTGGGCGTGTGCAATGCCGCCGAGTCGCTGCTGGTCGACCGCGCCATGGCAGACACGTTTTTGCCCGCGGCTGTGGCTGTGCTGCACGACCACGGCGTGCTCATTCACGGCGACGAGGCCACGTGCGCCGCATGCGCCGACGCCGGTCTTGCCGAGGGCGACGACTACGTGGCCGCGACCGAGGAGGATTGGGGCCACGAGTATCTGGCGCTCGAGATGAGCGTGAAGGTCGTGGCGGACGAGGATGAGGCCATCGCGCACATCAACCGCTACGGCACCATGCATTCCGAGGCCATCATCGCCGAGGACGCGGACGCTTGCGAGCGCTTTTTGGATGAGATCGATGCCTCGGCCGTGTATGCCAATGCCAGTACGCGCTTCACCGACGGCGGCGAGTTTGGACTGGGCGCCGAGATCGGCATCTCGACCCAAAAGCTCCACGCCCGCGGCCCCTTTGCCGCCGAGGCCCTCACCACCTACAAATACAAGCTCCGCGGCACCGGCCAGGTCCGCCCCTAAACCTCTCGTAAGCAAAAACCACCACGAAGGGGACAGGCGCCTTTGTGGTGGTTTTTGCTTCCTCGCGCATTCGTTCGTTGCTCAAGTGTATCTAAGCATATTTTCGTTAAGCAATAGATGGCATTTCGGCAGGTGGGCGGCATAATCGGTGAATAGATTCTCGCCGCTTTGCGTGCGTCGCGGGGTTATTTTTGACATGAGAGCAAGGAGATGCCCATGTCAAGAAAACCTCGGCAGAAATCGCAGATTGGCCTATATCACATTACGATGAGGGGCAACGGCAAGCAGCTTCTATTTGAGGATGATGCAGACAGGAGGCGGCTGTTGTCGCTTGTCCGGTCGTCGTTATCGAGGTTCAACGTCAAACTTATTGCTTGGTGCCTGATGGGCAATCACGTGCATCTTGTCGCGAGCGATCCCGATGATAACGTAAGTGAGTCCATGCACCTTGTCATGTCTTGCTACGCAACATGGTATAACCGCCGGCATGGGCATGTCGGCCACGTTTTTCAGGATAGATTTTCGAGCACTCCCATTTCGAGCGAGGAACATCTTCTCGATGCTATTCGATACGTGCATTTCAATCCGCAAAAAGCCGGTATTTGTCCGTATGGCGAGTATCGATGGAGCAGCCATCTGGATTATGCTGAACGCGACCCAGCTATTGCGACGGTCGATTTGGCGTTTGTTCGCCTTGCGTTTCCGCGCGCTTGCGACTATCGGGCCTTTATGGACGCATCCGATGTCGTGGTTGTTCGTCCGTCAGCGGGTGGGCGCATCGATGAAGATGAAGCTTTAGATGTGGGAATATCGCTGATTCGCTCGTTTGGGCTGAGTGAGCTTTCCGATGTTAAAGCCCTCGATAAGGCCAAACGAAATGAGATTTTGGCTGCGATGCGGAGCGCCGGCCTTTCGATCCGTCAGATTCAGCGCCTGACGGGTGTAGGGGAGTGGTCGGTTCGCAAGGCAGGTTAGCTCGTTCTGATGCAAACAAAAACCACCACAAAGGTGCCTGTGAACTGCACCCCGAAACTTGGACTGAATAAATAGCGACTACGCCGCAAGGGCCCGGTTCCGGAACTCCTCCGGCGTCAGGCCCTTCAATCTTACCTGCCTGCGCCGCGTGTTCCAATGGACTATGTACCCCTCCAGGTCGCGCTTGAAGTCCTCGAAGCTGCCCCACTCCCTGCCGCGGTAGAACTCGTCCTTCACGTGGCCGAAGAGCTGCTCGGTGGCGGCGTTGTCGACGCAGTTCCCCTTGCGCGACATGCTCTGGGTGATGCCCGCCCCCTCCAGCCTGGAGGTGTAGGACTCGTGCTGGTACTGCCAACCCATGTCCGAGTGCATGGTCGGTGCCGCCCCGTCGGGCAGGGCCTCGAGGAGCCGGTCGAGCATCCTGTGCTGCTGGGCGAGGTCCGGCGAGGTCGATATGTCGCTCGCCACGATCTCCTTCGTGCAGAAGTCGAGCACCGGGGCCCAGTAGGCCTTGGCGCCGGCGACCTTGAACTCGGTGACGTCGGTGCCGAGCTTCTGCCATGGCCCCTCGGCGCCGAAGTCCCTCGCGATGACGTTCTCGAACGTGCTCCCCACGAGCCCCCTGTAGGAGCTGTACCGGCGGCGGGAGCCCCGGCGGCGTATCCCGCACCGGATGCCCATCTCGCGCATCATCTTGAGCACGGTCTTGTCGGCCACGACCGCGCCCAGCTCGGCGCGCAGGCACATGGCTATCTGCCGGTGCCCGCAGCCGTTGGCGGTGCGCGAGAATATCTCGGCCGCGGCGTCGCGCAGCTCGGGCCTGGTCGGCCTCCGCGGGTGCGCCAGCGCGTAGTAGTAGGTCGACCTCCTGAGCCCCGAGCACTCCAGCAGGTGGCGCAGGGAGTGCCCCTCCGCCCTCAGCGCCCTCACCGCCTCGGCCGCCGCCCCGGTCAGAGCCCGTCCCGCTCGACCAGGGCGCGCAATTTTTTTAGGTAGGCGACCTCGGCCTCGAGCCTGCGGCAGCGCTCCTCGAGCTCCTGCTCGCGGGTGCGGGTGCGGGGTTTCGACCTCGACCCCCTCGGCCTGCCCTTCGGTCCGGGCCGCAGCGCCTCGGCGCCGCCCTCGCGGTAGAGCCTGCACCAGCGCTCCAGCGGGGACTTCGACCTGATCCCGAACTCGGCCATGGCGTCGGTCTTCGCCATCCCGCCGTCGACCACGGCCGACGCCGCGGCGACCCTCTGCTCGAATGTGTACCTGGATTGTTTCCCGCCCATGGACAGCAGCGCCTCGCTTCCGAACGCCCGGTATACCCTCTGCCATTCTCTCACGGTCTCGCGGGGGACGGACAGGGCCTCGGCCGCCGGCTTGCAGCCGACGCCGGCGTCGAAGAGCTCGACGGCCCGCCTCCTGGACTCCAGGTCGTGCTTCACCCTGAGGTCTATACTCATGGAAAACCTCCCATTTCCCGATGTCCAAGAAATGGGAGGCAGTTCACAGGCACCTTTGTGGTGGTTTTAGTGTTAGGCCTGGAAGGTGTCGCGATCGGGAGCGAAGGACTGCATGGCTGCGATGGTGTGGTCAAAGAGCTCGGGGAGCTCCCAGCCCAGCATCTCGGCGCCCTGCGAAATCACGTCGCGCGAGCAGCCGGCGGCGAAGCGCTTGTCCTTGAACTTCTTCTTGAGCGACTTGGTCGTAAAGTCCATGACGCTCTTGCTCGGGCGCATGATGACGGCAGCTCCGATCAGGCCGGTAAGCTCGTCGCAGGCAAACAGGATCTTCTCCATCTGCAGCTCGGGCTTGGGCAGCGAAGTGTTGAAATCGGACGTGTGCGACTGAATGGCACGGATGAGCTCAGGAGAGGCACCTTCGCCTTCGAGGATCTCGGCAGCGTAGATGGTGTGGTTCATGGGGTCGTCCTCATGCTCCTCCCAATCCAGGTCGTGGAGCAGGCCGACGATGCCCCAGAACTCCTCGTTCTCGGGGTCGAACTCGCGCGCAAAGTAGCGCATGGTGCCCTCGACGGTTTCGCCATGGGTGATGTGGAACGGATCCTTGTTGTGCTCGTTGAGCAGTTCGAATGCGCGGTCGCGGGTGATTCCGGCGGTAAGCGACTCTGCCATAACAGACTCCTTGTGCTCGTGGGTATCGATAAGATTGAATACTACTAGAACAAGAAAACCACCACAAAGGTGCCTGTCCCCTTTGTGGTGGTTTTGGCGTGGGCAGGTTAGTTGAGGGCGGCTTGGGCTAGGCGGGCTTCGGCGGCCTCTTCGGTGACGCCCAGGGCCACGGCGAACTCCTCTATAGAGCGGCGCTTGGCCTCCTTGAGCACACGCATGTAGTAGGAACTGGGCTTTTTATCAGCTTCCTCGGCCTGGCGAATGCGGTGCATCATGGTTTTTGCCACGCGGACCGTCTCGGGCGCGCCCAGCTTGAGCTGCTGCTTAAAGTGCGTCTCCTCAAGCGAGCTGTTGCGCTCGGTAAAAGTGTCGCACTCCAGCTCGTCGTAGTGGCTCAGCAGGTGCTCGGCATCCTGCTGAGAGATGGCGGCATGCAGACGGTCGGCTTGCGCCACGGGGTACATGAGGATCGTCTGCGCATGTCCCTGCTTGGTCTCGAGCAGCAACATGGGCTGCGGCGTGTCGTCCCTAAAACCGACGACGGTGCAGACTCCCTGGCCCGGATGAATGACGTGTTGACCGATTGAGAACATGCTACCTCCAGCTTATACGAATTTGCGTATGTCTAGAATACCACGCTGACGTGCGCAAACCATCGCTTTATGCAGGAAAAGCACACAATTCCGATAGGTAAGAGTATTCGATATTCCGAGCAGCTCATGCACGTGTTTATGCATTTTCGGCAGGTGCACAATCAGCAGGCAAACCTCCATCTTTGAGTGGCCCTGTGCGAGCTGTAGTCATTTTTGTGCATATGCAATATCGATTAACTTTACCCTGCGACAGTAGCTACCGCTTGTGATAGAGTGCTACAAACTCTGGCTTTTGCCCTACGAGTGACCAAGAGCTCGGGGGCTTTAACACAAGGAGGATCTATGCCCGAGAAGATTGAAGAGCTGGTACGCGCTGCGCTTGCTGCGGCCCAGGAGGCCGGCGACCTTTCCGCATTTGAACTTGATGATTGCGCTATCGAGCGACCGGCCGACACTTCTCATGGCGAGTGGACCTCCACCATGGCCCTGAAGTCCGCCAAGCTGGCTCACTGCGCCCCGCGCAAGATTGCCGAGGCCATCGTTGCCCATATGCCCGAGGACCCCGCGATTGAGAAGGTCGAGATCGCAGGCCCCGGCTTCATTAACTTCTACCTCTCCGTTGCCGTCAAGAACGCCATTTTTGGCGAGGCCCGCGAGAAGGGCATGGACTTCGCTAAGTCTAACGTCGGTGGCGGCCTGAAGACCCAGGTCGAGTTCGTCTCTGCCAACCCTGTCGGCCCCATGCACATCGGCCACGGCCGCTGGGCCGCTCTGGGTGACTCCCTTTGCCGCGTTATGGACCACGCCGGTTACGACATCCAGCGAGAGTTCTACATCAACGACCACGGTTCTCAGATGAACACCTTCGGCAACTCCATCAGCACGCGCTATATGCAGCTTGCCGATATCATTGCCAAGCAGGGCGTTGATATCGACGAGGCTCACAAGCTGCTGATCGCCGACCGTGACGCCTTCGTTGCCGACGAGAACGACGAGCATCCCGAGACCCATCCGTATCAGGACAACTTTGCCGAGACCCTGGGCAAGGACTCCTACGGCGGCGACTACATCATCGATGAGGCTGCCGAGTTCTGGCGTACCGACGGCGACAAGTGGGTCGACGCCGATCCGCAGGAGCGCATGGAGAGCTTCCGTGAGCGCGGCTATGTGAAGATGGTCGACAACATGCGCGACCTCTGCCACGCCGTCAACTGCGACTTCGATCGTTGGTACTCCGAGCGCTCGCTGTATGTGAAGGACACCGAGGGCGAGACCGCCGGCACCTCTGCCGTCGACCGCGCTTTTGAGAAGCTCGACAAGATGGGCTACCTCTACACCAAGGACGGCGCCTTGTGGTTCCGTTCCACCGATCTGGGCGACGACAAAGACCGCGTCCTAATCAAGTCCGACGGCGAGTACACCTACTTCGCCTCCGACGTCGCCTATCACTGGGATAAGTTCCAGCGCGTCGATCACGTCATAGACATCTGGGGCGCCGACCACCACGGTTACATCGAGCGCGTCCGCTGCGTCTGCGACGCTCTCGGTTACCCCGGTAAGTTCGAGGTTTTGCTGGGCCAGCTCGTCAACCTGCTGCGCAACGGCAAGCCCGTCCGTATGTCCAAGCGTAAGGGTACCATGGTGACTCTGCAGGAGCTCGTCGATGAGGTCGGCTCCGATGCCGCTCGCTACACGCTCATCTCCAAGAGCTCCAATCAGATGGTCGACTTCGACATCGAGGCCGTTAAGAAGCGCGATAACTCCAACCCGGTCTATTACGTGCAGTATGCTCACGCCCGTGTGTGCTCCATCCTGCGCCGTGCCGCTGACGTTACGCCCGAGCAGGCTGACGAGATGGGCATGAAGGCCGTCGCCGCCAAGGCCATCGGTGAGAACGTCGATTACTCGCTGCTGACCGATCCGACCGAGCTCGCCCTATCGCGTAAGCTCAACGAGCTCACCGACCTGATTGCCAGCTGCGCTCGTGATCGCGCCCCGTTCCGTCTGACGCATTTTGCCGAGGAGCTCGCCGGCGACTTCCACAGCTTCTACGCTGCCTGCCAGGTGCTGCCGAGCGAGGGCCGTCCCGTCGACCCCGAGCTTTCGCGTGCCCGTCTGGCCGCTTGCGATGCCGTCCGCGTGACGCTCGCCCTGGTGCTCACCCTCGTTGGCGTCTCCGCGCCCGAGCAGATGTAATCTGCGGTTCATTTGACCGTGTAGGTTCGGCTTTGCTGAGCCCTATAAGCCCGATCTCCATGCGGAGGTCGGGCTTTTTGCGTTTGGCGGGGCTTTTTGGCGTGTTGGAAAATGCTACAAAAAAGCAACTATACCGCTTTACGGGGCTGAATCGCTGCCTGGCGACCATAGCGACAGCAGTGAAAATAAAACCGCAGGTAGACGGCTTGCCGAATATTAAAATGCAGGGTATGGTTCGCTTGCGCCGTTCTTACACCGTAATCCGCCATAGTTTTGAAAATGACCCCTTGGGGACGGAGGAAAACGGATCATTTATGTCCCGGGGGAGAGCGGTACGAAACCGTACGCCACGAATCGGGCTTATCTACTACGTTTAGTCGCATACCCCGAACCATGTCGAAAGGCGCGATATTTAAAACCGCAGGTAGCGGGATTGCGATTTTAGGAAGACCGAGGGAATGGTCAGGGGTCGCGGGCCAAACGTAGTAGATAGGCGCGATTCGTGGCGAGTCGATCCTGGGACTGACGATTCTGCTCCCGTGCCTCGTGGTCACCACGATCTTTGGGGGCTCGGCTGGCCTCTCCATATAAGTTGCAGTGGAATAGTTCCTGTTTGGGGCGGCTGCCGGGTTTTTCAGGAGCTCTTTCACCGCAACTTAAGAGAGCTGGATTTCGCCGCCCGCGGCTTTGTAAAGAGTGCCCCTTTTGACTAGTCGTTTAAGAACGTCCCCAATGACTAAGTTGCAGGTGGCGGCGGTTGTGTTACACTAACGCTGCGTAGTTGACGCAATCATCTCGATACAGATCAATGATGTCCGTCGTTTTGAACGGAACTAGACTGTTTAGCCGTCCTGAAGGTTTATGCAGGGAGCATGTGATCACAGGGCTTGAAAAGAAAGTTGAGCAAACACTGTGTCTGATCAACAGCAAGAAAACGAAATAACGACGACGCAGGCCGCTCCCGCTGCACCGGTTGCGTCGGACCAGGTCACGGCGCCCGCGCAAGCCTCGGCTCCTGAGACGCCCAAGGCTGCTTCGACGCCTACGCCTGCAGCGGCTGAGAAGGCCGTGTCTGCAACTAGTGAGGAGGCTGCTCCGGCAAAGCCCAAGCGCACGCGCCGCACGGCCAAGCCTGCCGCTGACGGCGAGGAGGTCACCAAGCCCAGGCGCCGTACCACGCGCGCGACGCGCGTCAAGCGCACCGTTGCAACTGACTCCTCGGCGCCGATTTCCGATGAGGTCGCGCAAGCACGTGCGTTGGCGCAGATTAGCGAGGCTCAGGTGGTGCGTGCCCGCCGTCGTGCTGCCGAGCGCGAGGCCGCGGCTCTGACCGAGCTTGCAGCTCCGTCTGTGCCCGAGACACCTGCCGCCACCGAGACCCCTGCCTCCGACCAGCCGACCGAGAAGCCGGCACCGCGCACACGCCGTCGCACGGCTGCTAAGGCCGAGCAGGTTGCCGAACAGGTAACCCCCGAGCTCACTGAGGCTTCGGTCCGTTCCGCGGCAGGGGAGGGCACATCGCCTGCTGAGCCTGCTGCGCCTGTCGAGGCCGGCGAAGTTCCCGTTGTCGATCCGGCTTTGCGCCCGCACCGTCGCGGTCGCAAGCCCAAGGCCTTCGTCGAGGCCGAGAAGGCCGCAGCCGCCGCCGCCGCTCGGGATGCTGCGGCGACCGCCGAGTCTGCAACCGCTGCCGACGCGCCCGTCCAGGATGCTACGACTTCCGAGGCCGCTCCCGCCGATGCCGAGCCCGCTGACGTCCGTCCCGGTCGCAGCCGTCGCACCGCTGCTAAGCGCACGTCCAAGGCTAAGGCCGCTAAGAAGGGCGCGTCCGAGGATTCCGCCGAGACGACCGCCGATGCATCGACTGATGTCGCCGAGCCTCAGGACGTCGAACAGCCTGCGTCCGAGAAACCCAAGCGCGGCCGTAAGAAGTCCGCTAGGGCCAAGGCCGCCGAGCAGCAGGCTGATGTCGAAGCGCAGGTCGATACCGGCGCCGAGGCCAATGACGCCGTCGCGGCCAATGTTGACACCGCCGCAACCGATGGCGCCGCGCCCGCCGAGGGCGAAGACGGCGCTCGCCCCAACCGTCGCCAGCACAAGCGCAACGACGAGCGCAACGAGCGCAAGGATGACCGCAACAACGACCGCCGCAACCGCCAGCGAGATCGCAAGCAGCGCAACAAGGAGCGTAATGCCGCTCCCACCGAGCCCACGCTTTCGCGCGAGGAACTCGCGGCCATGAAGGTCGCCGAGCTGCGCGAAAAGGCCAAGGAGTTCGAGATCGAGACGACTGGCAAGAAGAAGGCCGAGCTTGTCGAGGAGATCTACACCACTGCCGCGAAGGCCGAGGGCTTCCGCGACATCAAGGGCATTCTGCAGATTCGCCCGGACAGTTCCGGCATCATCCACGCCCATGGCTACATGAAGTCCAACGACGACGCCTTCGTGCCCGCCTACCTCATCCGCTCCGCGCGTCTGCGCACGGGCGATGTCATCGAGGGCTCGCTGCGTCCTTCGCGCGGCGGCGACAAGCGCGCCGGCCTCGCCAAGATCTCGACCGTCAACGGTCTGGACCCCGAGCAGATTCGCAACCGTCCCAAGTTCGGCGACCTCACCCCGGTCTATCCCAACGAGCCGCTGCGCATGGAGCACGGCAAGGACTCCATTACCGGTCGCGCCATCGACATCGTGTCGCCGATCGGCAAGGGTCAGCGTGGCCTGATCGTGTCCCCGCCCAAGGCCGGCAAGACCACGATCCTCAAGAAGATCTGCCAGTCTATCTCGATTAACAACCCCGAGGTGCACCTCATCTGCCTGCTCGTCGACGAGCGCCCCGAAGAGGTCACCGATATGCAGCGTTCTATCAAGGGCGAGGTTGTGGCGTCGACCTTCGATATGCCCGCCGACAACCACACCCGCGTGGCCGAGCTCGTCATCGAGCGTGCCAAGCGCATTGTTGAGCTGGGCGGCGATGTTGTGGTGGTGCTCGACTCCATCACGCGTCTTGCCCGCGCCTACAACTTGGCGGCGCCCGCCTCAGGCCGCATCCTTTCGGGCGGCGTCGATTCGGCGGCACTGTATCCGCCCAAGCGCTTCCTGGGTGCAGCCCGTAATATCGAGAACGGTGGCTCGCTCACCATCCTGGCCTCTGCCCTCATCGACACCGGTTCCAAGATGGACGAGGTCATCTTTGAGGAGTTCAAGGGCACCGGCAACATGGAGCTTAAGCTCGACCGCGACCTGGCCGACCGCCGCATTTTCCCGGCTATCGACCCCGTTGCCTCCGGTACGCGTAACGAGGACCTGTTGGTAGACGAGCAGATGCGTCCGTTTGTCTTTGGTCTGCGTCGCATTCTTGCCGGCATGAACAACACCGAACGCGCAGCCGCGTCGTTCATCAAGGGTCTTAAGGGCACCAACACCAACCAGGAGTTCCTGGTGCGTTCGGCCAAAAAGCACAGTGACTACGAGCAGACGTTCTAGGTTGTCATCCACGCGCAGCGATAGTCATCAATGCGGTAAAGGGTCGGGGCTTTGAGCCTCGGCCCTTTTCCATATCGCCGCTCCGCGCTTATTTTTGACCATAAGACAGGCAAGCAGCAGGTTTCCCGTTTCAATCCGACATTGTCGCTTGCAATCGACAGGGCGGTTTCGCATAATAGCTTTTAAGCTTCGCGACGGAAAACGCAGATGAAACGAACCATATACCGTTGCTTTGGGGCATAGCCCCGCTTCATCTTCTCTCGCGCAGCCAACTGAATGATGCGATTTGGGTGCTGGAAGATGGGGAGAGCTCATGGCTTCTTCTGATGCAACACAACGAGCAGTCCTTGCCGGACTTTCGTGCGGGATCGGCCTTGCCGCTCCCGTGGTTATGTATGCCGCGACGCTGCCGTTTTCGTCGGTGAACGAGACGGTCGTGGCGGGTGCGGTTCCCTTTGCCGTGGGCGCGGTGGCGGGCGTGGGTATCTATGCCGCCTCGCTGGGTATCTCCGAGTACCGTGCGCAGCGTGAAGAGCGTCTGTTCCAGCCCGATGCCATGGGCGGTGCCGCCAATCTCAATCAGCATCAAAGCGAGTTCAAGACCGCCTCGATTCCAGCTCAGCAGCAGGATGCGACTCCTTATGCTGCCGCTTCTGCTTCTCAGGCTCAGTCGGAGCAGTCTACCTCGGCATTCCTTTCCGGCCTGACCGGTGCGTTCCAGCGCCGTCATGCCGATAATGGTGTCCCTACCATCGCTCGAGCCGCAGATGCTATGGACGAGGCGGAGGCTTGGTCCATGATCGACAGTATACTCGACGACGATTCGCCGGTGAGCTGCGACCCTGCACGCTCGCGCGACGTCTATCAAGTCGCCATCGACGAGCTCACCAATGGCGGGCAGACTGGCTCCTTCAATCGCGATGACATCGCCGCCGCGGCACGTGCCGTGTCTGGCTCCCAGGCCGCCCCTGCGGGCAGCACGGCGGCTTTCGTGGCACTCGTTGCCAACGCCGCAGCCAATAACGCCTGCAGCGCCACCTCGGCGGACGTGAACGCTTCTGCCGATAATTCGTACGTTGATGAAGCCATGACCGCGGATGAGGAGGCCGTTGCCGCCCGCCGTGCCGCCGAAAGCTCGCTTTGGGGCGCTCCTGCCCAGCAGCAGGCGGCTGAGGCTGCGCCGTACAACGCAAACCTCGCCAGCATGCCTATCATCTCCGGTGCTGCGGGCATCGATCTCGATGACCTCGATGAGCCTGCAGTCATCACCGCATCGATTGATGCCCAAGATCGCATCGACACCGGCGACCTTCCGGACGCTTCGCTCGAGGTTGATGTCCCTATGGCCGACTACTCGGGCCACGAGAACATGTGGGCCGCCGCCACCGCGATTCTGGATGAGATCGACGAGCCTGCTCCTGTTGCGGCCCCCGCTCCCGTCGCTGCCCCTCAGCCTGCTGCCCCCGCCTATGTCGGCCGTCACAGCGCTGTGTTCCCCGAGGATACCGCCCGTATCTCGCGCGAGAGCATCGAGCGGGCCGAGGCTATTGCCGCCGGCATTATGGAAAATCGTCGTCACGAGCGCGTCAATCAGATCCTAGAAGAAGAGATCGAGCGCCTGCAGTCCTCTACTGCCAAGCGTACGGGCCGTGCCTATCTGAGCGTTATCGAGGGCGGTACCGCCAGCTTCGCGCCGCTCCGCGCGGAGGCATAACTTCTGCATGGTTAAGATCAATCGAAAATGGGCGGTCGTGACCTGCCTGATGGCACTCTTGATCTGGGGCAATTCGCTGGTTCCCGGCTCGGGGTCGGGCTCGCTGAGCCTGACGGTCATGGAAGCTATCCGCGGTTTCCTGCACGGCGTGGGACTTCCATATGCATGGGTGACCAACTTTGTTGTTCGCAAGTGCGCGCATTTTACCGAGTATATGGTGCTCGGCATCCTGGCAACGCATGCGTTTGATTTTGAGGGCCGGCGCACCTTTGACGTGCTGCTGCCCACGGCGGTGTTCCTGCTGCTGATTCCCTCGATCGACGAGACGATTCAACTCTTTGTGCCGGGACGCGCCGGCATGATCACCGATGTGATGATCGACTGCTGTGGAGCGGCAACGGGCGTTGTGCTCCGATATCTCTTACGGTCGCTGATGTGCGCCAAAAAGGCCGCCTAGGACGTATTGTTTGGTCCTAGGCGGCCTTTTTTATTTGAGGGTTTATATGAGGCGTGGTGGCGTTGTTCCGTAGGTCGTATTTGCCGGGCGTGCCACGTCCCGTGGGTGCGTCTGCTACTGAAGCGCCTGTGCGCCCAGGGCCAGGCAGCCCATAATGCCCTGCTTGCCCTCGAGGCTGTTGTTGACGATGTAGTTATCGATGTCGGCCATCTCGGGTGTGACGATGTAGCCGTTGAGCATCTCGGCGCACTTCTTGCGCGCGAGCGGCACGATGGGGGTGTGGTCGGCCACGCCGCCACCGATGACGATCTTCTGCGGCGCATAGCACAGCGTGTAGGTCATGAGTGCCTGCGCCAGATAGCCGGCGAGCAGGTCCATGGCCTCCGGGTCATCGGCCATCTCTCCGGCGCTCTTGCCATTCCAGCGCTTTTTAACACCGGGGCCGGCGATGAGGCCCTCGAGGCAGCTGTCGTGGAAGGGGCAGGCGCTGTGCTCGCCAATGGTGTCGCGCGGGTCGCGCGTGACCAGGATGTGACCGGCCTCGGGGTGCATCATGCCGTGCACAAGCTGGCCGCCCGAGAGCACACCGGCGCCCACGCCGGTGCCGATGGTCAGGTAGACCACATCGGTGAGGCCCTGAGCGCAACCAAAAGTGACCTCGCCCAGGCAGGCGACGTTGACGTCGGTATCGTAGCCGCAGGGGATATTGAGCTCGTTTTGGATGCTGCCCAGCAGGTCAAAGTAGCGCCATGCCGTCTTTGGGGTCTCTAGGATCTTGCCGTACTGCGGCGAAGCGGGGTTGACCGCGGTGGGGCCAAACGCGCCGATGCCCAACGCGGCGATGCCCTTGTTCGCAAACCACGCGTTGACGGCCTCGACGGTCTCCTGTGGAGTCGTGGTCGCGATCCGCTCGCGCTCTAGGACCGTACCGTCCGCATAGCCCGTGGCGCAGACCATCTTGGTACCACCGGCCTCGAGCGCTCCGATAAGCTGCTGCTCTGCCATAATGTTCCTCTTTCTGGGACGAGTTGCTCCGTGGCTAAATTATAGCGCTCTAAACCAATTAAGAAAGCGCTATAAAAAGAAGCCTCGCAACGCGACAGGCGGAGCAAGGCTTCTTTGCTTTCTTTAGTTGCTGGGCCGTCCTTACCCGCGTGGCTCGATTTTATCACGCAGAGACTTGAGGTTCTCCAGCGCCGCGTTGAGCGTCTCGTCACGCTTGGCAAAGTGGAAACGAATCAGATGGTTGACGGGCTCGCGGAAGAAGCTCGATCCGGGAACAGCGCCCACGCCCACCTTAGACGCGAGATCCTCGCAGAAGTCGAGGTCGCTGTCATAGCCAAACTCCGAGATATCCATCATCACGTAGTAGGCGCCCTGCGGCACGTTATGCTCAAGACCGATGCTGTCGAGTCCCTGGCAGAACAGGTCGCGTTTGGCGGTATAGAGGTCAAGGACCTCATCGTAATAGCTGTCATTGAAGTTGAGGGCGGTGACGACGGCTTCCTGCAGGGGAGCGGCGGCACCCACGGTGAGGAAGTCGTGGACCTTCTTGATGCGCTCGGTGATCTGGGCTGGGGCAATGGTGTAGCCCAGACGCCAGCCGGTGATGGAGTAGGTCTTGGACAGCGAGCTGCAGCTGATGGTTCGCTCGAACATGCCGGGCAGCGTGGCCATATAGACGTGCTCGTGGGGCGCGTAGACGATGTGCTCGTAGACTTCGTCGGTGATGCAGTAGGCGTCGTACTTTTTGCAGAGTTCGGCGATAAAGGTGAGCTCCTCGCGGGTAAAGACCTTGCCGCAGGGGTTGGACGGGTTGCACAGGACGATTGCTTTGGGATCGTTGTCGCGGAAGGCCGCCTCGAGGACCTCACGGTCGAAGTCAAAGGTGGGCGGGTTGAGCGGCACATAGATGGGCTCAGCCCCCGAGAGAATGGTGTCAGCGCCGTAGTTCTCGTAGAACGGCGAGAAGATTACGACCTTGTCGCCGGGGTTCGTGACCGTCATCATGGCGGCCATCATGGCCTCGGTGGAGCCGCAGGTGACTACGATATTCTCGTTGGGGTTCACCGGCATGCCCATAAAATGCTCCTGCTTGGCGGCAAGCGCCTCACGCATGGCCTGGGAGCCCCAGGTGATGGAGTACTGGTGGTAAAGCGGCTTGGGGTCGGTGGCGATGGTGCTGAGGCTATCGAGCAGCTGCGCCGGGGGATCGAAGTCAGGGAAGCCCTGCGACAGGTTGACGGCGCCGTACTTATTGGAGATGCGCGTCATGCGACGGATGACGGAATCGGTAAATAATGCCGTGCGGTTGGAGAGTTCTTTCATGCTTGTCCTTTCGAACTTCAGGGTGGGGCAAGTTTACTCCTATGAAACCGGTGGGATTTGCTTGAAATGGTCTCGAACTACTCTTTTCAAAATTCTTGAAAATTGGGGCTTGCATCGCGTGGCGTTCCTTGCAATAATAGTCGAGCGCGAAGCGCACAGGACACGGTGGGTGTAGCTCAGTTGGCTAGAGCGACGGGTTGTGGTCCCGTAGGTCGAGGGTTCGAGTCCCTTTACCCACCCCAGTTCTTGCTTCGTGTTGATATCGGGTCGTTAGCTCAGTTGGTAGAGCAGGGGACTCTTAATCCCAAGGTCCAGGGTTCGACCCCCTGACGGCCCACCACACGATATCTCCTCTAAAGTCCGCCACAACGGACTTTATCTTTGGGTCGTTAGCTCAGTTGGTAGAGCAGGGGACTCTTAATCCCAAGGTCCAGGGTTCGACCCCCTGACGGCCCACCCAAGATTGTTAAGACGGTCAATTTCGGTTGGCCGTCTTTTTTGTTAACAGTACATGGGGTCGAACCCGTAAGGGCGCGGAGCTGAGGAAATGCGCGAGCATTTGCCAGCGCAGCGCGCAAGGCGCGAAGCGCCGTAGCGGCCGCCTGCGCAGCAGGCTGACCCCCTGACGGCCACCAAAGCATGTTAAGACGGTCAGCGATAGTTGACCGTCTTTTTTGTTGACCTCGCATGGGGTCGAACCCGAAAGGGCACGGCCGCTTTCACAGATCGAGTCTACCCTGGGGATCGGTAAAACCGTCAGTACCTTCCTTGAGTTTCTTCTCGTCTGCCTTCACGCGACGCTCGAGCTTTTTTGTATCCTCGGCAGGTGGCAGGTTCTCGGGGACAATTCCGCGGTCGATGAGGCTGCCACGCACGCTTGTGTTGTTCTCGACGTGCTCTTGCTTGATCTGGTCCAGACCGTACAGGTCGTGTTCCTCGGCGTTGAAGGCCGTCATCGAGTTCGTAAGGTCCTTTGCTTTGATGAGGACATCGGCTAACCTGTCCGCCAATGCCGCGCTCTTGGATATGCCGAGCTGCTGCTTCATTTCCGCCGTGCTTCTGCCGCCGAATAACGCTTCGTCGCCCTTCGACTTGATGATCGCGAATCCTTTGGAGTCCACGCCGCGTTTGAACGCAATACCCGAGAGCTGTTTCTCTGAATCGGATAGCGAGTGGCGCGCCTGTAAGCGCTGAATCTCTGCGAAGCGCTGCTCTATGAGCTCTTGGCGGCGCGTCTGCACGGCAAAGTATGCCTGGGCGAGCGCGATCTCTGGCTTGTTTGAATCTCCGTTTTGGGCGATTAAATAGCATGCATAGCGCGTAAGCTTGTAGTCTTTAACCGCGCGAGCGGCGACACCGGCAGTTATCATTTTCGTGGTGTCACGAAAATGGGAATCAACTGGAGTTTTATTTGTTTCGCACGAGACTTTTGCCCTCTTAACAACTTCGGCGAAGTTCTCCCATCGAGTGTATCCCATGGGTTCCATTAAATCGCGTGCGAGCCAATACTCAACGCCGTCTTCCACATTGGCGTAGCTATCAAGTTCGACACGCCACTTCTCGATATCTCTACTGTCCATATCTCCTCCTCGCTGATCTATTGTCTATGCGCGCTTTGCCCGCTCTGTACTCAGAATAAGGATACGCTGCCGTGCGGACACGAATGGGCCCCGTGCCACTTCGAGGTCACGGGGCCCATAGATATCGATTAGTTGTGCTCTGCTCTAGATAGGTGTCCAGTTTAATTCGATCGATAGTGCGAACCCAGGCTTTCGGTCCGCTTGCGCATGGCTTTGACCATCTCCGTTGCCAGCTGATTCTGCGATTGCAGACGGGCGAGGGCTGCGATCTCGCTGTCATTGGCATGCGGCTTGCTCAGCGCCGTTGCCTCGTCTTTCAGGCTTTCAAGCTGTTGCAGGGCCTTGGATAGACCTGCTTCGGTCCTGTTGATCATGCAATAGGTGCTCATCGTGTGCTTAAGGCTGTGTGTCAGGCGTTCGGCATCTGTTGTGGCAATGCCATACTGAGGGAGGGCGATATCCATCGGAGCGGCCGCCTCGGGAGCGTCCAGCGCTGCTCGAGCTGCCGATGCGCCCGCGATGCGCCCGAATACGATGCCATTGGCACTCGACAAGCCGCCGATGCGGTCGGCGCCGTGCATGCCGCCTGCTGCCTCACCGCAGGCGTAGAGGCCCTCAACGCCCGTGTACGCGGTCTTGTCGATTTTGATACCGCCGTTGGCGGCGTGGGCATACATCGCCACGCGCATCTCGTCGGTCGGCGCGATGCCGTGCTCGTCTTGTAGCCAGGTGGCAAAGGTCTGCACAAACTCGGGGACGTCCTCGCGGGGGAAGTCGTAGTGGAGCGCCAGGCCTTCGGCTCCCGCTTGGTCGATGGCTAGGTCGATAGCGCGAGAATCCAGACGCGAAGTGAAGGGACCATATCCGGAGCGTTGCTCGAGCAGATCGTCGAGCTTATCGTCGGCGATATCGACCGGCTGGTCGAACTTGACGTAGCGCCAGGTCTTCTCGTTAAAGACCAAGTTGCGCCTGGGCTCGATGAAGCCTGGCATCATTTGCATGAACTCTATATTAGTGAGGGATGCACCGTGCGCTAGCGCGATGGCCTGCGAGGAGCTGAGCACGTCGGCCGAAGTGAGGCTGCGCTCGAACAGGCCGCCTGTGCCACCGGCGGCGATAATCGTAGCCTTTGCCGCAATGGAAACGATGCGTTCGCGTGTAAGGTCGTAGAGCAAGGCGCCGTTAATCCTACCGGTCGAGTCTTCAAGAAGGTCGATAAGCTCGTGGCGGGGGAGCAGGCGAATGCCGAGCGACTCGATCTGGGCCATACACGCGTCCTCAAGAGGCTTGCGGGTGAGGCCGCGCCATTTGCGTGTCTTATGGTCAAAGCAGGGGATAAATTGCTTTTGCTGAGCGCTCTCAGCGCTTTGCGGACGCTGGAGCTCAACGCCCAGGTCTTGCTCGAGCCATTCAATTGCCTGGGGAATGCCGTGCACAAACGTCTGGACAAGCTCGAGGTCGGCGACGCCGCCACCAACGGTCTGGATGGTGTCGATGAGGTCCTGCTCGTCTCCTTCGTCGACAGGACCGATGAGGCCGAGGCCCCAGGTACCCGGGAAGAAGCTCGATCCACTCATGGTCTTGCCGGCGCTTGCCACAGTGACGGCTGCACCTGTACATGCCGCTTCGATGGCGGCGCAAAGGCCCGCAATGCCAGATCCAATTACCAGTACATCAGTCGATTCCATCAGATTCCTTTCTCGTCCGGCGCATTGTCGCACGGGTGATCGGCAATGGGGTCGCAAAGACTTGGCAAATCGGTAAAGGGCAAATATGACAGGTGGGCGTCATGGGCGCGTGATGGTTCCGTCTCGTTGCAACTCATATTCCCCTGCAGCTGATATATCGGTAGTAGATGGTCTTGCGACGGGGTAGCTAAAATAGCCCCATTACAGTTTGAGTCGTCCGAAAGGGCGGCTCTTTTCCGTCGCATGGCTATACGATTGAGCCGCACCGGTGGTCGCTGGCCGACCGCCCCGGACGGCCGTCAGCCCCTGCCCCGTAGAGGGCCCGGGCGCCCCCGCGGCGGGGGCCGGGAGGCTCTGGGAGGCGCTGCTGGCCTCGTCGCGCTCGGGGAGGCGGCTGCCGGCCGGCGAGGACGTCGCGGTCCGGATACTCGCCCGGGAGATGGCCTCCCTCGACGCCGACATCGAGGAGCTCGACTCGCTCGTGGCCGACTCGCTGGCGGGCGACGAGGTCTACGAGTGCCTCCTCACGGTGCCCGGGATCGGCCCCAAGACCGCCGCGGCGCTGGTGACGTCGATCGACATATCCGCGTTCAGGGGGCACGACGAGCTCGCGAGCTACTGCGGCGTGGCGCCGTCCGACAGGCGCTCCGGGAGCAGCATCAGGTCGACGTCGCCGCAGCGCGGCGGGAACAGGCAGCTCAAGAACCTGCTCATATTCAGCTGCAACTCCCTCATCGGCACGGACAACAGGTTCGGGAGGTACTACGGGGAGTGCAGGGCGAGGGGGATGAGGCACAGCAAGGCGCTGAAGGCGGTCGCGAGGAAGAGGCTCAAGGTCATCTACGCGATCATGCGAGACGCCGTCCCGTACGCGGCCTAGCGGACGGCGAGGTCAACCGAAGAGGGAGAGGGGGCGCGAGGCGCCCGGATGCGCCATGCCGAAATGTCGCGAAGCAGGCGGTTGACAAAACTATAGAGACACGTCCCAAATTAGCTACCCCTCTGGAAGAAAAAAGAGCCGCTACCCGGGTGGGTAGCGGCTCTAAAGCTCAACTATATGAGCATCGCGCGGGCGCGATTAGGCCTTGAGGGCCTCCTCGACGGCGACAGCGCAGGCGACGGTGGCACCGACCATGGGGTTGTTGCCCATACCGATGAGACCCATCATGTCAACGTGCGCAGGCACGGAGGAAGAACCGGCGAACTGGGCGTCGGAGTGCATACGGCCCATGGTGTCGGTCATGCCGTAAGAGGCAGGGCCGGCGCCCATATTGTCCGGGTGCAGGGTACGGCCAGTGCCGCCACCAGAAGCGACGGAGAAGTACTTCTTGCCAGCCTCGATGCGCTCCTTCTTGTAGGTGCCAGCGACGGGGTGCTGGAAGCGCGTGGGGTTGGTGGAGTTACCGGTGATCGAGATATCGACGTTCTCGTGCCACATGATGGCAACGCCCTCACGGACGTCGTCGGAGCCGTAGCAGTTAACGGCAGCGCGGGGACCATCGGAGTAGGGGATGGTCTCGACGACCTTGAGCTCGCCCGTGTAGTAGTCGAACTGGGTCTTCACATAGGTGAAGCCGTTGATGCGGGCGATGATCTGGGCGGCGTCCTTGCCCAGACCGTTCAGGATAACGCGCAGCGGCTTCTTACGAGCCTTGTTGGCGTTCAGAGCCAGGCCGATGGCGCCCTCAGCGGCAGCGAAGGACTCGTGGCCAGCCAGGAAGGCGAAGCACTCGGTGTCGTCGGAGAGCAGCATAGCGCCCAGGTTGCCGTGGCCCAGACCGACCTTGCGGTCCTCGGCGACGGAGCCGGGAACGGTGAAGGCCTGGATGCCCTCGCCGATGATGGCGGCAGCCTCAGAAGCGGACTTGGCGCCACGCTTGACAGCGAGAGCGCAACCGAGGGTGTAAGCCCACTCGGCGTTCTGGAAGGCGATGGACTGGGTGTTGTTGACGATCTCACGCGGGTTGAAGCCCTTGTCGGTGCAGATCTGCAGAGCTTCCTCGAGGGAGGCGATGCCGTTGTCGGCGAGGCACTTGTTGATCTTGTCAGCGCGGCGCTCGTAACCTTCGAACGTAACAGTCATAGTTATTTCCCTCCCTTTCTACTCGTGAACCGGGAACACGCTGGCGACGGAGTGAGTCTCCTCGTCGGTGCGCGGGTCGATGTACTTGGCAGCGTTCTCCCACTGACCATAGTGGCCCATAGCGCCAGCGATGGCCTCCTCGGGGGTCTTGCCGGCCTTGACGGCGTCGGTGAACTTGCCGAGGTTCAGGAACTCGAATGCGATGATCTCGTTCTTGTCGTTGAGAGCCATGCGGGTGACGTAGCCCTGAGCGAGCTCGAGGTAACGAGCGCCCTTTGCCTTGGTGCCGAACATGGTGCCGACCTGAGAGCGAAGGCCCTTGCCGAGGTCGTCGAGGGAGGCGCCCACGGGCAGGCCGCCCTCGGAGAACGCGGTCTGGCTGCGGCCGTAAACGATCTGCAAGAAAATCTCGCGCATAGCAACGTTGATGGCGTCGCAGACGAGGTCGGTGTTGAGGGCCTCGAGGATGGTCTTACCGGGAAGGATCTCGGAAGCCATGGCGGCAGAGTGGGTCATGCCCGAGCAGCCGATGGTCTCAACGAGGGCCTCCTCGATGATGCCGTCCTTGACGTTCAGCGTGAGCTTGCAGGCGCCCTGCTGAGGTGCGCACCAACCCACACCGTGCGTAAGACCGGAGATGTCGGAAATCTCCTTAGCCTGGACCCACTTGCCCTCCTCGGGGATGGGTGCGGGGCCGTGGTATGCACCCTTGGCAACGGGGCACATGTTCTCCACTTCCTGTGAGTACTGCATGCCTCTCCTCTCTATCGTGTTGGCGTCCCGTCTGGGGGTCGTGGCTGGCGATTGCCGGGCGACCCTTCGAAAGGGACATGACATGCAGCCCCTATAATACCGCGAAATGCACGGAATATTCGGCGAACGGCTCAGTTTTCGTAGCGAGAAGTCCGGAAGTTTTAATTGAAACGGTTTAACTCTATGTTCTGTGGTCGCGAACTTCCGTAGAGGGGGTTCGTCTTGGGCAAGCTTTTGGTCAGCTCTTGTATGCGTTGCGGGGGCTGACCTGTTGCAACGGTGCCGTTCGCCGCCTATTTACCGCCTTTGGCCGCGCGAGTCTATTGTTTTGCGTGGATGTTTTGATGGCACGCTTCAATCGTGCTGTATTAGATGGCAAGCAGATCCCGGCGAAGGGAGCGCCATGCAGCGCGTTTGGAGAACGGTTACCGGCTTTTACCATGTCTGTGCCCGCGGTACGGGCAAGCAGCTCATCTTTGAGGGCGACGAAGACCGGTGGGAGTTTTTGGAACTGATGCGCGACTGCTGCCGCGAGGCGGGCGTGACGGTTATCGCCTGGTGCCTTATGGGCAATCACGTGCATCTTGTGCTTGCAGATTACGAGGACGCGATGAGCGCGGCGATGCACCGGCTGCTTTTGACGTACGCGCGGCGGTTCAATAAACGCACGGGGCGAACGGGCCATCTGTTCCAGAACCGTTTTGACCGGCGCTCGCTCGATACCGACCGTCATCTAATGGCCGCGATTCGCTATGTTCATGCTAATCCGCAGGAGGCGGGTATCGCCCTGATCGAGCGCTATCCGTGGAGCAGCTTTGCCGAGTATCTGCGAGCGTATGACAACGATATGACGAGAGGATTTTCCGACCCTTCTTGTGTGCTCGAGCTCTTTGAGTCTGCCAAGGGGTTTCTTGATTATTCTCTGTCGACGCCCGATGGTTCCGATCCGGTGATTCACGATATGGATGAGACGGAGTGGGAGCGGCGTGCGTTTGCCGACAAGATGGCGAAGCGCCTGGGCGTGCCGCTCAACGAACTCAAGACCGTAGCACCGTCGCGTCGAGACGGAATCATTTTCGTCCTGCACGATGGCGGCTACACGGTGCGCGAGATTGAACGCTATACGGGAATCAGCAAGAGTACCGTCTCTCGTATCGTGCGCGCTTATGCTCGGGTGAAGGCTCAGGCTGAGGGCTCGGAATAGACAATGGCCGAATCACTCTTGTCATGCGATTCGGCCAACATAATTCTTAAGATTTGGGACAAATACTACTGATTATTTTGTCCCGTGAGCATGCCGTCGAGGGTGCGCCAGGCGAGCTCGGCACATTTGACGCGGGCAGGCATGTGCGAGATGTCCTGGAGCTGGGCGGCCTCGTCCAGGTCTTCCAGGTCCTCCTCGGAGAGCTGCTCGCCGCGAATCATGGCGAGGAAGAGCTCTGCCAGGCGGCGAGCCTCCTCAACGGTCTCGCCGGTGATGAGGTCGGCCATGATGTCGGCGCTGGCCTGACTGATGGCGCAGCCGTGACCGGTAAACGAGGCCTCCTCGATCACGTCGTTCTCGACGCGCAGCTGCAAGGTGAGCTCGTCTCCGCAGCTGGGGTTGATGCCGTCGTGCTCGTGCGTGGGGGCATCCATCTCGTACTTATAGTCGGGGTGCGAGTTGTGCTCCATAAATGTGGTAGAGGTGTACAGATTACCCATTGAACGTGCTCCAAACGTGATGCAGACCGGCGATGAACTTGTCGATGTCGGCCTTGTCGTTGTAGAAGGCCACGCTGGCGCGGCAGCAGGCGAGGTTCTCGACGCCCAGCCAGGTGAGCAGCGGCTGCGCGCAGTGGTGACCGGCGCGGATGCAGACGCCGTCCATGTCCATGATGCTCGCGACGTCGTGCGGGTGGATGCCGCGGACGTTAAAGCTCACGACGCCGTGATGGTTGTCCCAATAGATGGATCCGATGATCTGGACAAAGTCGAGCTGCATGAGCTCGCCCATCAGGTAGTGCACGAGTGCCCGCTCGCGTGCCTGGATGTTTTCGTAGCCCACCGTGTTGACGAGGTAGTCGAGGGCGGCGCCTGTGGCAAAGATGCCGGCGGCGTCCTGCGTGCCGGCCTCGAACTTCTCGGGGACGGGCGCCCAGACGGCGTCCTGCTCGGTGACCGAATCGATCATCTCGCCGCCGGTCAGCATGGGCGGCATGGCGTTGAGCAGGTCCATCTTGCCCCACAGCACGCCAATGCCCATGGGGCCCATGGCCTTGTGCGCGCTAAAGGCAAAGAAGTCGGCGCCCAGGTCGGCCACATCGACCGGCATGTGCGGCAGCGACTGCGCGCCGTCGACAACCAGATAGCCGCCGTACTTGTGCACGAGCTTGCCAAGGTTCTTGACCGGGTTCTCGACGCCCAGCACGTTAGAGACCTGACCCACGGCCAGGATCTTGGTCTTGGGACCCACCTTGGCAAGAACCTCCTCGGTGGTGAGCTGGCCGGTCTTGGTGGGGTAGAGGTAGACGAGCTTGGAGCCGGTCTCGCGGCAGACCTGCTGCCACGGAATCAGGTTGGAGTGGTGCTCCATGATAGTGATGACGACCTCGTCGCCCGGTTCGAGGACCGTGGGCGCAAAGCTCTTGGCGACCAGGTTGAGCGACTCGCTCGTGTTGCGGGTGAAGACGACCTCGTTGGCCTGGGCGGCGCCGATGAGGTCGGCGATCTGCTGGCGCACCTTTGCGATGGCGTCGGTGGCCTCGACGGAAAGCGAGTACAGTCCGCGCAGGGGATTGGCGTTCATGCGCTGATAGAAGTCGCGTTCGGCGTCGAGCACACAGGCAGGGCGCTGCGCGGTGGCGGCGCTATCGAGGAAGGCGATTTCGGGGTGCTGCTGGAACAGCGGGAACTGGCCCTTGTAGGGGTTGGTCTCGATGTCCACAGTGGGCCAGCCGCGCGAAGCCTCGTCGCTGGCGTCGAGCTCCATGGGCTCGGCGGCAGTACAGGTATCGCATTTAACGTGCTCGGTGTCGATCATGCGAGCTCCTCCTCAAAGTTGTCGATCAGGTTGTTGCCCAGGCGGACGACGGCGGCGCGGGCGCGCTCGTCGGTGGCAGAAAGCACGGCGTCCTCCAGCTTGGCGCGGATGAACAGGTCCTCGGCGGCGTTTTGGTCAAGGCCGCGGCAGGCGAGGTAGAACAGCTGCTCGTCGCGGACGTGACCGATGGTAGCGCCGTGATTACCGGCGACGTCGTCCTCGTCGCAGAGGATGACGGGAACGGTCTTGTTGTCGACGCCCTTGTTGGCCAAAAGCACCGTTTCGCGCTCGGTGCCGGTTGCACCCTTGCAGCCGTGCACGAGGTCGATGGTGCCGCGGTAGACCTTCTTGGACGTGCCGGTCAGCACGCCGTTGGCGTCGATCTCGCACTCGGTCTTGCGACCGCGGTGGCGCAGCTCGTAGTTAAAATCGCGCACCTGATCGCGGGCGCCCAGGTAATCGGTATCGATGGTGACCTTGGCGGTATCGCCCAGCAGGTCGCCGGCAAGGCCGGTGGCGCTGGCGCCAGCACCCAGAACGGTGTGCTGCACGTTGACGCGCGCGCCCTCGTCCAGGAACAGGCCGGTGTCGTCGAGCGCGATCCAGCTATCGTCGAGCGTCTGCGTGCAGGCCACGTTGACGGTGGCGTACTCGTGGGCGCACACGCGTAGCACAGAACCCACGACGCCCTCGCCGGCAACGGGGGAGTCCAGGGCGATCTGCAGGTCGAGCGTCGACTGGGGACGGGCGACGACGTCGATGGCGGCGATGGCCGCGGCTGCATCGACACCGCTCACGCGCACGGTAACCGTGGCGTGCTTGTATGCGGGCACATCGATGACGACGCGCTTGGTGGCGTGGTCGGCCAGGTAGGTGTAGGCAGCCTCGCCCATGCCAGTCTCGAAGGCCTCAGCGGGGGAGAGCTCCTCCTCCAGCTTAATGGCACCGGCCTGGTAGACGGAGGTGGTGGGCACGTCGAGCTCGGTCTCGGGCGTGATGCGGGCGCGGTCGGCGGCATCACCCGGGGCGGAGGCGCGGCGCTCGGGGAAGCGCTCGGCCATGGCGTCCATGGCGGCGTCGAACGCGTCTGCCACGCCAGCAAACTGCTCGTCCAAGCCCTCGACCTCAATGGTCTCGGCGGGAGCGGCGGCAAGCTCGTCAGAGAGCTCGAGTTTGGTCTGGTTCATCTTGAGCCAACCCCAAGTGGCAGCCGGCATCGCATTGACCTGCTCAAGGGCGGTAGCAGCGGTGTTGGTGGTCTGTTTCATTATCCGATCGCTCCTTCCATCTCGAGCTTGATCAGGTTGTTCATCTCGACGGCGTACTCAAGCGGCAGCTCCTTGGAGACCGGGTTGGCAAAGCCGTTGACGATCATGGTGCGGGCCTCTTCCTCCGAGATACCGCGGCTCATCAGGTAGAACACCTTGTCGTCGCCGATGCGGCCGATGGTGGCCTCGTGGCCGATGTCGACGTTCTTGGCGCGGATGTCCATGGCCGGAATAGTATCGGAGCGGCTCTGGTCGTCGAGCATCAGCGACTGGCAGCTCACGGTTGCCTTGGAACCCTCGGCCTTGGGTGTCGCCACAATAGAGCTGCGGAACGTCTGGATGCCGCCGCTCTTGGAGATGCCCTTGGTCTCGACGGTCGCCGAGGTCTCGGGGGCGTTGAGCACGACCTTGCAGCCGGTGTCGAGGTTCTGCCCGGCGCCGGCAAAGGTGATGCCGGTAAAGCTCGAGCGGGCGCGGCGGCCGTTGAGCACGCTCATGGGGTAGAGGTAGCCCACGTGGCTGCCGAAAGAGCCGCTGATCCACTCGATGTCGCCATCCTCGTCCACGCGCGCACGCTTGGTGTTGAGGTTGTACATATTCTTGGACCAGTTCTCGATGGTCGAGTAGCGCAGGTGCGCACGCTTGCCCACAAAGAGCTCGACGGCGCCGGCGTGGAGGTTGGCCACGTTGTACTTGGGCGCGGAGCAGCCCTCGATAAAGTGCAGGTCGGCGTCGTCTTCGACGATGATGAGCGTGTGCTCAAACTGGCCGGCGCCCTTGGCGTTGAGGCGGAAGTAGCTCTGCAGCGGAAAGTCGAGCTTGGTGCCCTTGGGCACGTAGACAAACGAGCCGCCCGACCACACGGCGCCGTGCAGGGCCGCAAACTTGTGGTCGGTGGGCGGGATGAGCGTCATGAACTTCTCGTGGATGAGCGGCTCCCACTGCGGATCGTGCAGGGCCTCCTCGATGCCGGAGTAGACGATGCCCATCTTGGACGCCGTGTCCTGCATGTTGTGGTAGACCAGCTCGGAGTCGTACTGCGCGCCGACGCCCGCCAGATAGCTGCGCTCGGCCTCGGGGATGCCCAGGCGCTCAAAGGTGTTCTTGATGTCGTCGGGCACCGACTCCCAGTCGTGCTTTTGATCGGTGTTGGGCTTGACGTAGGTGACGATGTTGTCCATGTCCAGGCCCTCGATGGAGGGGCCCCACGTCGGATCCGGGAAGCGGTTGAAGATCTCGAGGGACTTGAGGCGCAGGTCGAGCATCCACTGCGGCTCGTCCTTTTTGGCGCTGATCTCGCGCACGATGTCGGGCGTGATGCCGGCGTCAAGACGCTCGAATCCCTCCTCGCCATAGGTGAAGTCGTAGAGGCTGCGGTCAATGTCCGCGACCTCGGTGCGGTTCTTGGTCATTGCGTCGCCCCCTTACGCCTGCTGCTCGGCAGCGGCGGCCTCGGCCTGGGCGCGCTGCTCGGCGGCCTCGCGCTCGAAGGTTTCAAAGCCGTTCTTGTCGATCCAGGGGATGAGCGAGGCGTCGTCCTCGCGCACGATGTGGCCCTTGACCATAACGTGGACGCGATCGACATCCAGGTGCTCCAGGATGCGCGTGTTGTGCGTGATGATGAGCATGGAGCCGTCGCAGCTCTTGCGGTAGGCGTCCATGCCGTGGCTGACGGTGGACAGGGCGTCGACGTCCAGGCCCGAGTCGGTCTCGTCCAGGATGGCGAGCTTGGGCTGCAGCAGCAGAAGCTGGAGCATCTCGACCTTCTTCTTCTCGCCGCCCGAGAAGCCCACGCCCAGCTCGCGGTTGAGATAGGCGGTATCCATGTTGAGCTCGGCCGCGAGCTCCTTCACGCGGCGGCGGAACTCCTTGCCCTTCATCTCCAGGCCGGGGCGGCCGGCGATGCTGGCGCGCAAAAAGCTCGACAGCGGCACGCCGGGGATCTCGACCGGCGCTTGGAAGCTCAGGAACAAGCCGGCGCGCGAGCGCTTGTCGGTGGTGAGCTCGGTGATGTCCTGGCCGTCAAAGACGATACGGCCGTCGTTGACCGTGTAGACGGGGTCGCCCATGACCAGGTGGCCGAGGGTGGACTTGCCGGCGCCGTTGGGGCCCATCAGCACGTGGGTCTCGCCGGCGGCGACTTGCAGGTTGACGTTGTGGAGGATGGTCTTCTCGTCCACGGAGGCAGTCAGACCTTCGATGGAAAGCAGCGGATTTGCGCTCATGCTGTCCCTCTCTGTATATGGTGTACTCATAGGTGTACTAAACCCTAGGAATCTTCTCGGAATAAAGTTACTATGGGTTCGGAGTTAGTCAAGGGAAAACCCGACTAATCCACTCGACTTTTCAAATTCTGGGACAAAATAACCTGTTGTGTTTGTCCCACTTACTTAAGATTTGGGACAAACAAACCTGGTTATGTTGTCCCAGATGCGATGGGAGGGTAGGTATGCTCATTTCTTCCAAGGGCCGCTATGCCCTCCGGCTGATGATCTATATCGCGGCGCTCGGTGACGCCGAGGGCAAGACTGCTCTGCGCGAGGTCGCCGACCGCGAGCGCATTTCGCAGAAGTATCTGGAACAGCTGGTTCGTCCGCTTATGAAGGCTGGTCTGCTTAAGAGTGTGCGCGGCAAAGGCGGTGGCTACATGATGGCCAAGGACCCGGCCGAGGTGCGTGCTGGCGACATCCTGCGCGCTGTCGAGGGCAGCACGGCGCCCGTGGCGTGCGACGGTATCGACAACAGCTGCACCCGCAGCGATTTGTGCTCGACCGTCAAATTCTGGCGCGGTCTGGACGACGTGATCGAAAAGTACGTCGACGGCGTAACGTTGGCCGACTTGGCTGCCGTTCCAGAAATTAACTTCGACATTAAGCTGTAGGTTGTACGCAATTCCTTAAGATTTTGCGGAGGGTTGTTGCCGTTTACCGAGGGGTTGTTGTGCAACAACGGGTGAGCTGCAATACTAAACTCTATCTTTGCAAACCGCACTTTAACTACACCAATGCAAGGAGGATCTTATGCAGCCTAAGCATTCTGCTATTGTCGCGGGCCTGACGCTGGCGCTTTCGTTTGGCGCCGTTTCCGCGCCGGCACCCGCCGCTGCCGAGGAGCCCACGCCGGGCGTTGCCTCGGATGCCACCGATATCGATAAGGGCCTTTACACCCAGCAGTCCTTCTCGGGCGTGCTGAGGTCGGTTCAGGGCGTTTCGTTTGTCAACGTGACCGCCGAGATGAAGTACTTTACCAAGTACGAGAGCCACGGCAACTATAACCAGGGCTTTTCGTATGGTGACGGCTACAACGCGCTGGGCTATTACCAGTTCGACCGTCGATGGTCGCTCATTCCGTTTATGAAGCAGGTCTACAACTACAGCCCCGAAAAATACAGCATGCTCAAGGATGCGATTGATCGCGGCAGCGAGATTTCCAACGCGAGCAATGCCATGTACGAGAACGGCCAGCTCACCGAGCTGGGCCATATCGCGCAAGATGCCTTCCAAGGTGCGTACAACACCGATCCTGTTGAGTTCTCAGCACTTCAAGATGCCTATGCGTACAACTCGTACTATGCGGTGACCGAGGCGTGGCTCAAGAGCGGCTTGGGCATTGATGTTTCGGGCCGCGCCGATTGCGTTAAGGGCATGGTGTGGAGTATCACCAACATGTGCGGCACCGGTGGTTGCAGGGACTTCTTCCGCTGGGCAAACCTTTCTAACAGTATGACCGATCGCGAGTTTGTGACGGCGCTTTCCAACAGCGTGGTCAATAACGTGGCGACCAAGTATTCGAGTCAGCCCCAGTATCATGAGGGCTGGAAGAACCGCTACCGTAACGAGCTGAAGGACTGCTTGGTTTATATCGCCGAGGATGAGGCTGCCGCTGCGACGCCCGTGCAGCCCGAGCCTACGCCGGCGCCCTCGCCGACACCTGATTCGAATGACGACTCGAGTGACGATGCCAACGATGACAGGATGGACGCGCCCTCGACCGATACTGACGGTGATGGTTCTGCTGGTGGTACTACCGACGACGGCTCTACCTCGAACGGCTCCGATTCGAACGGCTCTGCTGCGGGCGATTCGTCTTCAAACTCTGCCGGCAATACGGACAGCGACGCTTCTGGTTCGACCGACGCTGACACCTCTGACTCATCCACCGGCTCGAGCGATTCGTCCGCTGACACCGGCTCTAACAACGGCTCTGGCTCTGCCGCAACCCCTGATTCCGATGCTTCCAAGGACGACTCGAATAAGGCGCCGGACGCTCCCGTTGCTTCGCCGGACAAGAAGCCTTCTTTCTCCGTGCAGCTTGGTTCTATGCTGGGCTCTTCGCTGATGGCTGGTGTCAATAACGGCTCGACCCAGAACAAGGACAACTCTGATCAGGTTTCCACGGAAAAGACCGAGGCTGAAAAGGGCGACTCCAAGGACGAGGCTTCCGAGAAGACCGAATCCGATAAGGGTTCTAGCTCTGAGGAGCAGAGCGACAAGTCCGAACAGAAGAAGGACGAGGATAAGAAGTCTGAATCTGAGGAGAAGGACAAGAGCAAGACCGGGGGCGAAAAGAAACAGTCCGGAGACGGCGGGAGCGGTGCTGACAACCAGGTCCAGGAGCATAATGACTCCAAAACGGTGATCACCACGACCACGACGACTACGACCAAGTCCTCGGGCGGTAACATGCCCAAGACGGGCGATCTGATTGTGATGGCGAGCCTTGCCAGCGCAAGCTTGGCCACGCTGGGTGTCACGTCTATTGTGAGTGGCAAGCGTAAGCTCGATCAGCAGCGTAAGGCTGCTGGGGAGGACGGCTCGGAGGAATAGCCTCTCGGTTGTCGAATACCTTTAGAGTCGGGACGGGGTCCGGTGCGGCGGCATCGGACCTCGTTTTTGTTGTGCAACGATTTGTTATGCCCCCTCGGGGGACTGTTGCTACCGTTGCCCGAAACGTTTGCATGTCGATATTGTTGCGCTCTATCCGCTCGTTACAATGGGCATCGTGCTGCGTTAGAGGGAGAGTTTACGGTGTCTGAACAGGCGAATTATGGTGTTGTTCATGCGTTTGGTGCACGGTTGCTCAATCATGCGGATAACGCAGCTCTACCGGTTGATGCACACAACTTTTCCGATGCAATCAATCGGTGTTTACTCGTCGATAAGACTATGTTTATTGCCGATATATTGGACAGCGAAGCACCTGTTGCGCTTTGCTGCAGACCCAAGGGTTTTGGCAAGAGCATGAATCTATCGATGCTCAAGTGCTATTTAGAACGACTTGATCACCGGCGGCCGGATCGAAGTCCGTTCGTCGGCACCCAGATTTGGCAGGCGGGCGGTGCTCGCTATCGTGATGAGTACGCGTGTTATCCGGTCATTATGCTCGACTTTACAGCTGCCGCTTCGAGGCATGGCGCTGGTGCTGCGGCAGCTATTCGCGGCGCTGTCGTGCGCGAGTGCGCCCGATTGCTGCCGCTGCTTGTCGCGCCTGATCTGTCAAGACGTGAGGTTCGTCTTATCGAGAGGACGGCGCGTGGAGTGGCCAGCGATAAGGAGATCTATGTGGCGCTTGGCGTGCTTGTTAAGCTGCTTCGGACAGCTTTCGATGAGCAGGTTGTTTTCCTGATAGACGACTACGACGCGGTATGTCCAAAGCGTTTGGACGCTAAGGACGATGGTAGCGTGGATTCCCTAGAGTCGCTCAGCCGAATGTTGTTCGACACCATTGCCGACGCCGGCGACTCGTTGCGATTGACGTGTCTGATGGGCGAACGCCCCGGTCCTGCCGAGTTTGCGTTGTCCCAACGTGGGGTTTCCTATCGGTCGGCGACACCGTTGTCGAGTTGGTGTGATCGATGGTTCGGTTTTTCGGACGACGAAGTCCAAGTGCTGTTGGATCGCATCGGTCGCAACGACTGTCTGGATGACGCGCTTGAGTGGCTCGAGGGCTATCTGTTTGGTGGTTTTTATTGCTCGATCCCGGAGCGTGTGGTGGACTACGCGCATCGCGGTTGCGTCGCGCCCGTTCGGGCAGATCTGTATGGTTACGCCGACCGTCTGACCGCATGTGTCTGGGACTGGAATCTTATGCGCCTGTCCGCATTGTTCGAATTACTTGAGCCGCATGGGTTTATTGAGGCGCCGGTGCATGTGCATGCCGAGGAGGCCGATGCCGCCAAGCCCGAAGATATCTGGACTGCGCTGTATCTGTCTGGATTCCTTACGACGGACATGACAGGGCATTCGGAGGACGGCGCGTGCCTTCGCTCCTTGCGTCTGCCTAACAGCGAAGTGGGTCAGGCGCTCCGTCTTGTTATTCTGGAATGGTTTGAGTGCGCCGTTGAGGACGTTGGAGTTATCGACTCGTTCCATGACGGGCTATGTCGAGGAGACGAGGACGCTGTAAAGCAGGCTTTGAGCTGTGCTATCGGCGATCTAGGCATCGATGTGGGCCAATCAGATATGCCGACAGCCTATCATCTGGCGCTGCAGGGGCTCTGCTTTGGGCTGCCCGGCTATTGCAATCCCAGCTCCAAGCGAAGTGGCGTCTCGGATCGCTGGGATATCCAGGTGATTCCCACCGGTCGGGTGTTTGACGTGGCCGACACGCTCGGCATGCTCGATGAGCGACCGCTCATTTCGATCAACATGATGTACGACCCTGGCGTCGATGCCCTGGGCCTGGAACTGTTGGCGGTTCAGGCGCTGCTCGAAATCGAGCGCAACGGCATCGATGATATCCGCGTGCCGCGACCCGGCGTTGGTCGCATTCGCTGGGGCTTTGGCTTTGACGGGCAGCGTGTGTCCGTGGTGTGCCAGCGGTTATAGGGGATGGCGAAAGCCCTTTACTACTCCGCGTCCTTTAGGGGCGGCATGGGCTTCCAGTTGGGGTCCTTGACGATCTTGCGGGCGTCCTTCATGCCACGGCGCAGCGCCGGAATACCGGTCTTAAAGCACTTGTCAACGGCGGCCAGACGAATGAACTCCTTGCAGAAGGTCGCGGCGTTGCCCAGACGGAACAGCATGGGGTGATAGTCGCCATAGATCTGCATGTAGCGGGCCAGATAACCGCGGTTGCGCATGATGTAGTAGCGATTGGTGTCGCTCGTGGAGTTGAGTTGGCGCTTACCGGCGATGTCCCAGTTAGAGACAGCGCGGGCACGCTTGAGCACCACGTCGGCAACAACGGCGGCGGGGAAGTGCTGGCTGGCTACGTAGCCGTAGCAGGCATCGTCGCCGTAGATAAAGAAGCGCGCGTCGGGCAGGCCAATCTTGTCGACCACGCGGCGCGAGAACATGCCGCCCTCAAAGCACAGTTGGTTCATGGCGCGGTAGCCCTCAGGGCCCAGATCCCACTTGGCGATGGGATTGGGAATGCCGAGCGAAAGGATGAGTTGGTACTGCCAAAAGAAGGCGCCGCCGTCAAAGTCCAAGCGCGAACCCTGGATAACATCGTAGCGGTCGGTCCACCTGGCCAAGCGCTCGATGCCTTCGGGGATGACGAGCACGTCGTCATCCATCACCCAGAACCACTGGGCGCCCAGGTCGTAGGCGCATTTAGTGCCGGCGGAGAAGCCGCCCGCACCGCCGCCGTTTTCGAGCTGCGGGGCGTAGATGACACGGTCGGTGCCGCCCTGCGCGTCGGGCTGCTCGGTGTCGATGCCCCACAGGTTAGCCAGGCGCTCGTTGAATGCGGTGCACATGGCCTCGGTCTCGCGCGAATTTTCGTTATCGACAATCACGATGCGCCAGGGCGTTGCTGTGAGCTCGGTCATGGAGTCGAACAAGTTGGCCAGGAGTTCCTGGCGCTTGTACGTAACGACGACGATGGCGAGCTTGTCGATGGGGGCGGGAAGGGTTGAAGGCATGGGGCAATATATCCTTTCACGTGCGGCGCGCATGCGCTGCACGGAAGCTATCGAATACGTCCTTGGGACTGTCCTATTGTAAAGGCTCGGCGCACCTTGACGGCAAGCTTTGAATAAAACGCAGGAACCTGCCACGGCTGTAGCGGCTTTAGCGTCTGACGGCAGCGTGTCTATTGCCGCTTGAGCTTGCGAGCGATAAAGCTTCTGGCTGCATCGATGATGAGAAGTGCCAGAGCAAAGACGATGCTAATGACGGTACCCGTGAAGATGTATATAGCTACCGGGCTGTTTTGGCTGACCAGTATGTTTGCGAGCAACGTATTGAAGACGGGACGCCACAGGCTACTGGTGAGTGACTGCATCACATAGAAACCAAGCGTGGCGGTCGATAAGGTGACGATGACACCTGCAGTCCGCGGATTGCCTGAGGCACTGCGTCGGGTTGCCGCAAAGAGCAGGCAGGCGGCAGCGAGGGCAAACGAGATCAGCGAGGTCGATTTGTAGGAGAGGATTGTCATCGCTGTGAGGTTGTCGGTGAAGGAGAGTGCTCCTTCCAGGATGATGGTGAGCACCAAAACCGTTACGAGCGAGCGCATGCCCAAGGCGCCCACCCTGTCCGAATCCATGACATCGGTAACGTCGCGGAGCAGTCCGCCGATCAAAAACGCGACTACGTACGTGACGGCGCTCATGAACTTTTGGAGCCAAGAAAACTCGCCGGCGCTTGTCGCACTCATAGCGGCTAAATACCCGTTAACAACAAATGCGAGGATGCCAACGGCGATGACCGTCGCCGTGTAGCTCTTCCGGGGGAGTCGACTCCTTGCTAGTCCAAACCATGGCGCCATGAAGACCGTGGCGGCATAGACCCAAATGAACTCGAGTCCCAGGGTATACCAGTTGTGCGTGTTGAGGGCTACATCAGGAATGGGTGAGACGACCGTGGACCACGCGAGCGCCACGAGGCAATAAAACGCAGTGGGCATAATGACCTTGCCAAGGCGCTGCGCCGTCCGTTGCATTTGCGACTTCCACGTTGCTCCACCGTCCCAAGCACGCGCGGCCGAAGCGATGAGAAAATAGCCCGAGATCATAAAGAAGACCTCGTTGGCCCAGCAGCCAAGCAAGTTAATGAACCCCAGCAGTCCCGAATAGGGGAAGGCGGCGAGCGGTGCATATTCCGGCACGCTGATGCAGACGGCCTGGAAGGTCCACTGAAACGTGTGGAATACCGCGATGCCAGCGACCGCTACCAAGCGCAGCGCTTCGATGGATATGTTGCGTGCGGCTTTGGGCTGCATGACGTCCTTTCGTATTGGTTTGCCTCTGCGAGCTCCATAGATTATATAAACGCCCGCTGGCGCGCTGACCCTTTGATACCATGAAACGACAGGTATTTCCTAAGGAGCACATTTGTCTACTAACGCCTCTGGCAGCCCTGTTCTGTCGCTGCTTATTCCCATTTACAATGTTCAGCGCTACCTGCGCGAGTGTCTCGATTCCGCCTTGGCGCAGACGCTCAAGGATATTGAGATCATCTGCATCAACGACGGGTCGACCGACAACTCGCCGGCGATTATCCGCGAGTATATGGAGCGCGATGAGCGCGTCAAGATGATCGACAAGGCCAACAGCGGCTACGGCGACTCGATGAACCACGGTCTGGAGATGGCGCGTGGCAAGTACGTTGGCATCTTGGAGTCCGATGACTTTATGGCGCCCGACGCACTCGAAAAGCTTGTCTCGGCCGCCGATACCAATAATGCCGACTTTGCGAAGGCGAACTTTAATTTCTACTGGTCTAAGCCCGAGGAGCGCCGTTCGCTGCACGAGATGTTTAAAGCCAAGGACTGTGGCAAGCCGGTGCACCCGAGCGATACAACGCAGTTCTTTAAGCAAAAGCCGTCGATTTGGTCGGCCGTGTACCGTCGTGATTTTCTTGAGCGCAACGGCATTACGTTCCTGCCGACTCCGGGGGCATCCTTTCAGGATACGTCATTCGCCTTTAAGGTGATCGCGTGTGCCGATAAAGCTGTTTACCTGCATGATGCCGTGTTGTCGTATCGCCAGGACAACGAGAATTCCTCGGTCAATTCTTCGGCTAAGGTCTTTTGCGTCAATACCGAGTATGCCGAGATTGAGCGTTGGATTCGAGAGGATTATGCCCGTGACCACGCAAGTGATGACGTCGCGCGCATGCTCAAGTTCAATCAGCTCATTAAGTACGATTCGTATATGTGGAACTACGTGCGCTTGGCGCCTAAGTTCTATAAGGAGTTCCTGGTGCAGATGGCTAAGGAATTTCAGGCGGCCTTGGACGCGGGGGACTTTTCGCTTGACGACCTCAAGCCGTGGAAACGCGCGAATCTCGCTGCTATCCTCAAAGATCCTGAGGGCTGGGTTGACGAGCATCCGAGTTTTGCGACGGATGGTGCCTTGGGGCGTGCTAAGTATTACGCCTCGGTTGGAGGCCCAGGCGTGGTCGCCGCCTTCCTCATCGAATCGCTGAGGGGGTAGGTTGGCATGGGAGAGGCCTCGTGTCCTAAAGCTACCATTGTCGTCCCCGTTTACAACTCTGCGCGCTCCATTCAACGATGCCTCGATTCGCTGTTGGCTCAGTCCGAGCGCTCGATTCAGGTTGTCTGCGTCAACGACGGTTCGACTGATGATTCGTTGGACGTGTTGCGCCAGATCGCGCAGGCCGACGATCGCGTACTGGTGATTGACCAGGAAAACGTGGGCGTCTCGTGTGCTCGAAATGCCGGTATCGATGCCGCCGAGGGCGAGACCCTCTTTTTTGTGGACGCCGACGATTACATCGATGCCCAGACGGTCGAGCGCGTGCTGCATGCCATGGAGTCTGCAGATGCCGAGGCCGCCGTTTTTGGCGGCGTCTGTGAACCTGCCGATGCTGCCCCCAAACGCGTCCGGCAACTCATGAGCCCCAAAGCTGGTACCTTCGGCGCCCGTGATCCCCAACTGCTGTTCCATTCGAATGCTCAGCCCTATGCCTGCCGTGCGGCTTTTTCGCGCGAGCTGCTCAATCGCGAAGGCATTCGCTTCGCCCCCGGTTTGGCTTTGGGCGAGGACGTCGTCTTCCAATTTGCGGCTTATGCGCTTGCCCGCAAGACCGTCGTCATGCCGGACAAGTTCTACCACTACGTGATGGAGAGCGAATCGGCGACGCACGAGTTCAACAGTGCCGAGGCTCGCGCCAAAAAGCTTGACGCCCACATGAGGATGCTCGAGGAGGTCCTGGAGGACTGGGCGGCCTACGGTCTTTTGGACCTGTGCCCCGGCGAGCTGATCACCTGGTTCTTGGACCTCATTGTGTTCGACCTGGCGCGCTTGGATGCCGATGACTTCCATCGCGTGGCGGCTCGCGTCAACATGGACCTCACGACTTTTTTGGGAACGGAGTGGGCGGATATGCCTGCTAAGGGCGCCGTTCGCCGTCTTGCCCACAAGCTCGTTGCGGCGACCGCGGGCGTTTCGATGGCAGACGCAACGCTGTTCTATCTTTCGACTCGCGGTCTCAAAGCCTGCCTGGAGCGCTTTATCTAATTCCAAGCGCTGTCGCCCGCCGCAACCCGGCTGCTAAAATAACCCTGTTACACGCTATTCAACAGGAGGTTCTCTTGCAGAACTCTGATACCCCTAAAGTTTCGCTGCTCGTCCCCATTTGCAATGTCGAATGCTACCTGCGCGAGTGCCTCGATTCCGCCGTGGCGCAGACGCTCAAGGACATCGAGATCATCTGTATCAACGACGGCTCAACCGATAGCTCGCCAGATATCATCCGCGAGTACATGGAGCGCGACTCCCGTGTAAAGATGATCGACAAGGCCAACAGCGGCTACGGTGACTCGATGAACCGCGGCCTGGAGATGGCACGCGGTGAGTACGTGGGCATCCTTGAGTCCGATGACTTTATGTTTGAGGATTCGCTCCAAAAGCTGGTCGCCAAGGCCGATGCTGAGCATGCCGATGTGGTAAAGGGCGACTTTTACCTATATTGGTCCACGCCCAGCGAGCTCCGTGAGCTGTTTGGGATTATCGACGAGCATATGACGGGCGCCGCGTATCGTCCCGTCGATCGCCCGGGCATCTTCTACCGCAAACCTTCCATTTGGTCGGCTATCTATCGGCGCGAGTTCCTCAACGACAATCAGATTCGGTTCCTTCCCACGCCGGGCGCCTCGTATCAGGACGCAGGCTTTAACTTTAAGGTTTGGGCTTGCGCCGAGCGTGCCGCGTTTATTGCGGACCCCATTTTGTGCTATCGCCAGGATAACGAGAAGAGCTCCGTTAATTCGCCCAACAAGGTGTTTTGCGTGTGCGACGAATATGCCGAGATGCAACGTTTTTTGGACGAGCGCCCCGAGCTCAAGGCTCAGCTCCAGGGCATTTTAATGCGCATGAAGGTCGATACGTACCGTTGGAATGATGAGCGTCTGGTCGATGAACTGCGTGAGCAGTTTTGGAAGAAGGCATCTTCCGATCTCAAGGCCGATTGGGATGCCGGTCGCTTTGACCTGTCGCTGTTTGATCCACGTGGCGAGACCGACTTGCGCCTGATGGTCAAGTCGCCCCGCGCCTATATCGATTCGCGCTTTGACTTTAAGAAGCCGGGCAAGCTCAATACGTTTAAGCATTACTTTAAGATTGGCGGCCTGCCGCTGGTGTGGCGCGTGCTGACGTATCAGCGCACCTACGGCGACAACCCGCACCCTGATGACGTTCCCGCCGCACAGTAGGAGCGAGTGATTATGGCTACCCCCAAGATTTCCGTTGTCGTTCCCATCTATAAGGTGGAGGAGTGCCTGGCCTGGTGCTTGGACTCTCTGCTTGCGCAGGATATGCCCGATTGGGAGGGCGTGCTGGTTAACGATGGCTCGCCGGACGACTCGCGCGATATTGCGGCTGCCTATTGCGAAAAGGATGTGCGCTTTACGCTGGTCGATAAGCCAAACGGGGGCCTGTCGAGTGCGCGTAATGCAGGCATCACCGCGTCCACGGCGCCTATCGTTGCGTTTTTGGATTCCGACGATCGCTTTACGCCCGATGCATGCCGCGTGATCGTCGATGCCTTTGAGCGCGAGGACTGCGACGTTTTGACCTTTGGCGCGAATCCGTATCCGCTGGAGGCGGGGTATCCGTGGCTTAACTATGTGCTGAGCCCGCGCGATGTGTCGTTTGAAGGCTATAGCTCTGACCTGCTGTTTAAGGAAGCATCTCGCCCCTTTGCATGGCGTACCGCCTGCAAGCGTGAGTTTTTGCTGGGCAACGGAATCGTGTTCGACGAAACCGTCAAGTATGGCGAGGACCAGGTCTTCGATTTTGTCGTGTACGGTCGTTCGCATAAGACCGCGCTTATCTCGAACAAGCTGTATGACTACCGCGTGGCGCGCAAGGGTTCGCTCATGGACACCATGCGCTACGACGACGAGACACGTCTGCTAGAGCATGTGAAGATTTACTCCGCGGTGCTGGCTGACTGGCAGCGCGACGGTCTCGATGTACAGCACGCCGATGATCTGGCATATTTCCTGTGCGATCTGGTGCTTTACGACGCGCTCAGGTTGCTGGGCTCGGACTGTGGCAAGGTGTTTGCTGCCGTTGCCGCGGCGCTTGCCGGTTCTGCCGTGGGCGGCGATGCTGCGTTCGCGCAATGTGCCCCGTCTGTTGCCGCCATGGTGCGTGCGGCGCTTACCAGCAAGGCCCCCAATGCCCGTGAGTGCAAAAAGCTCATGTTCGATTACGACGTCTTGAGGTTTGGGCGCCTGGGTGCCTGCAAACGCATGGCAGCGAACGCCCTGGGAAAGCGAGAAGTGTAGATGAGTATCAAGCGTTTGGCACTTTGCCGCAGTCAGGGCCGTCTGTTTGTGCTGCTTCGTTTTGCCGGTCAGGATGTCGCCGCGCTTATTGAGCGGGAGGGTTCTCAAGCGTTTGCCCATGCGACGACGAGCGGTTCTTGTGTGCCGTCGCTGGTGCTCCCGGTTGATCATGGCCGTGTGCTGGCGCTTTGCCCTTCCGTTTCCGATTACGAGCGCGAGCTCGCCGTCTTGGTGCTTCCGTTTTTGGATGGCTCGTCGATGGATGTCGTTTTTGCATCCGGTGGCAAAAGGTTGGGCTCCATTCACCTCGATAGCCGCGTGGCCAAGCTGGAATCCAAGGTTAACTACAAAGCAAAGCCTGCGCTGTGCGCGCTAATCCGCGATGCGCAGCGTGGCGAATGCTGCGGTCGCTACGAGATCGATGCCATTCGCTATTTGCCGGCAGACGCCGGCGCGGTGTGGCGCTATGAGGTTACCTGGGCGGGAGACTCCCAGTGCGCGCCTGAGCTTCAGATCTTCGATACGCATATGAATGCCATCGATGCTACCGTGCATGTGTTTGAATCGCAGGTCGATGTGCCGCAGCAGAATGGATGCCGTGTCAATAAAACGTATCTGAGCGTTGAGATGCCTCAAGATATACGAGATTTTGTCGCGATTGTGAGCGATTCCACAGAGCAGATCCAGAGCGGGTTTTGCGCCATGGATGGTCGCCTGTACAACGGCATGGTCGACGACAGCTGGAACCGCATGAAGGATGCACGCGCTGATGACGCAGCTTATCGACGTTGGTTTGAGCAGCATCGCGCAAAGCCGGGCGATTTGGCGTGCCAGCGTGTCGCTTCGGCGGCCTTTGCCTATAGGCCGCTCGTGAGCATTGTGGTGCCGTGTTACAAGACTGATCGGGTTTACCTGCCCGAGCTGCTGGACTCGGTGCTAGCCCAGAGCTATGACAACTGGGAATTGCTGTTCATGGACGCCTCGCCCGAATGGGATGCGGTGGCCAATCTTGCGGCAAGTGCCAACGACGAGCGCGTTCGTCGCATTGGGCTGCCCGGCAACGGCGGCATTGTGGTCAACACCAACGCAGGTATTGAGCAGGCGATGGGCGACTACGTCGCGTTCTTGGACCATGACGACATTCTGGAACCGGACGCGTTATTCCACTATGTTTCCGCGCTGAACAAGACTGCCGAGGGCGAGCGCCCCCAGGTCCTGTTCTGTGACGAAGACATGTTCCAGAAAACGGGGGAGTGGGGCCAGCCGGTCTTTAAGACGCGGCTCAACGTCGACCTGCTCTATAGCCATAACTGCGTGACGCATTTCCTGATGGTGGAGAAGGCTCTCATTGATCGTGTTGGCATGTCGCCGGAAGACGTCGCGGGCGCCCAGGATTACGACCTGACGCTTCGCTGCCTTGCAGCCGCCGCGCGGTTTGAGCATGTTGCGCATGTGCTGTATCACTGGCGCGTTCATCCGGGATCGACCGCCGATGGCTCTGCCGATAGCAAGCCGTATGCTATTGAAGCCGGGCGCCTTGCGCTCCAGCGCCACTTTAACGCGCTGGGCGTTCGCGGAGCGGTCGAAGAGACCGAGACGCCGTTTGTTTACCGCATGCGCTATGCGCTGCCGGAGCCTGCGCCGCTGGTGAGCATTGTGATTCCCACCAAGGACCACGTTGAGACGCTCGATGCCTGTGTGATGTCGATCGCCCAGAAGGCAACGTATGCCAATTACGAGATCGTCTTGGTGGAGAACAACAGCGAAGCCCCGGAGACGTTTGCGTATTACGAAACCCTGCCAGAGCGCGTGGCTGCAGCATCCGAAGGCAAGGACATCGCGCGCGTTGTGTGTTGGCCGGGCGAGTTCAATTACTCCCAGATCATCAACTTTGGCGTGGAGCATGCCAAGGGTGATTACCTGCTGCTGCTGAACAACGATACCGAGGTCATAAGCCCCGATTTTATCGAAGAGATGATGGGCTATCTGCAGCGTCCCGATGCAGGCGTGGTGGGTGCCAAGCTCTATTTTGCCGACCATCTGGTGCAGCACGCTGGCATTTTGGTCGGCGTGCGTGGCGCACTTGCCCATGCCAACCAGGACTTCTCGGCAAAGCGCGAGGGCTATCTTGCCCGTGCTGTGCGCCCGGGCAACTTTAGCGCCGTAACGGGTGCCTGCCAGATGGTCCGACGCGACGTATTCGAGCAGGTTGGGGGTTACAACGAGGAATTCGCCGTCGGCTTTAACGACGCAGACTTTTGCCTGCGCGTATGGGAGGCGGGCTACCGCACCATCTTTACGCCCTATGCCGAGCTGTACCACTACGAGTTCACCTCGCGCGGCAGGGAAGAGGCTAACGAAGAAAAGCTGCGCCGTTGGAAACGCGAGCAAGCCCTGTTCATGCAACGCTGGCCGGAGTTCTTCTTGACGGGCGATCCGTGGCTCGGACCGAACCTATCCTCCGACAGTGAGTACTTCTTGCTTTAGAGCGAAGTAATTCCAAGATCCGGCAAAGTATCCTCAAGAGCTGCAAGAGCGGAGGGGCTCAAGTACTCCTCGTTCAAGCGGCTCTTGTCATATCGAAAACGTGTGTCAGGATTTTTACAGGTGGCCGTATTAAATTGGTTCGCTTATGTGCCCAGTTTGGCTCAGAAGCTATTTTGCCTAACGGTTGAGGTGTGGTGGCTCATATTTAAATTGCAGCTGCAAAGACACCTTTTATAGATTTTCGGTTGAAAAACTGAATTGTTAGTCTGAGAATAACTTAAGAGAGCCTCAAATCGGAAGAGGATACCGTATGGAAAACCTTCGAGAAAAAACTGCCAGCAAATTGGCTAGCACATTACTGAGTTAGTTTTGATTGAGACCCCGTTGCCCTGAGGTGACGGGGTCGCTGCGTGATTGGATACCGTGCTGCTATGAAGAAATGCTCATTCGGGGTGCTGGTCTTTTCCGGCCTTATTTCTTTGGGGCTCCTTTTGAGTTCGCCCTCGATGTTATACGCCCTTGATTCGAATAACACTGACGAAGGTTCCGCATCTAACGTTGCTATTGCTTCTGTTGAGTCAGCCATTGATGCTCAGCGCGATTCGACCTTCGCTGTCGAGCAGAACTCTCAGGTGGATAATGAGACCCCTTCTGAGGTTTCGAATCAAATTGTTTGGCATCAGGGGTGGATATCACCCGAAGAAGGGGCTGGTTTTTGGCGTTGGGGCTTGTCCGACGGAACGATCGCTGTTTCTTCTTGGAGACATATAAACGGTAGCTGGTACTGGTTCGACGACGAAGGTCGAATGGCTCAGGATGGGTTGGTTCAAGTTGGGGGTGCGACGTATGCCTTCTCCTCTTCGGGCGCAATGCGTGTCGGCTGGTACCTAGATTCTACGGGCTCCACTTCTGCTTGGCGTTATTTCTCCGGTTCTGGCGCCATGGTAAAAGGCTGGCTTTCAGATGGCAGCAACTGGTATTGGCTGGATGATGAAGGCAAGATGGTCCACGACTCGATGCTACAGATCGGGGGAGCCACGTATGGATTCTCTTCTTCTGGCGCGATGCTTATCGGATGGCATCTTGATGCTTCCGTTTGGCACTATTTCTCCGGCTCTGGCGCCCTGGTGAAGGGTTGGCTCTCGGATGGGGGTCGTTGGTACTGGCTTGATCCTGCAGATGGTTCTATGGCCACCGGGCTGAATGAATGCAATGGCACCTCTTATATCTTTAACAGTTCAGGGGCCATGCTATCCTCCCAGTGGGCACTTATTGACAACAACTGGTATTACGCTGACTCCAACGGCTTACTGCATGGAGGTTGGTTACTTCTAGGGAATTCTTGGTATTACCTGGATCCAGGAAGCCATATTATGCTCACGGGCTTTGTGCAAGTGGGCTCGTCCACCTATTTCCTTACGAGCTCAGGTGCCATGGCAACAGGCTGGGCACTTGCTGATGGTACTTGGTATTACGCCGCATCAAGCGGAGCTATTCAACGAGGACGATGGATAAAGTCCGGAAGCGCCTGGTATTACCTTGATGACGTATCCGGCGCAATGCGCACTGGTGAATATACGGTAGGCGACACGCGCTATTATTCTTTTGACTCCGGTGCGATGGCTTCTTCGTGTTGGATCAACTTGAGCGACGGGATGTCATGGGCGGATTCTTCTGGTGCGTTGAATGATCCATTGCCTATTGCACCCGACGGGTCCCTGTAGCATCGGGCTGCGTCGACTCGTCTTCGTTGCCGGGTATCATTCATATTGGAGACTCGGTTTTCTATGCGGATGCGAATGGTGCCATTAACGTGGCGTCTGGTTGGATTTTGTCGAAAGACGCTTCTGGCGAAAGTGGCAATACTTGGTACTACGGATCTTCCAATGGTGTCCTTAAGTCTGGTTGGCAATATGTCAACGGTGCGTGGTATTGGATGGACCCTTCCACATTCAAGATGAAAACTGGATGGCTTAATGACGGCGGTACGTGGTACTGGCTCCAGCCTTCGGGTGCCATGTTTGCTAACGGGTGGCTGAAAATCGATGGCGTTGACTATTACTTCAATGCAAGTGGTGCATGGTTGAATACGTCTGGTTCTGTTTTAGGGGTTAATAGGTCCAGCCTGGTCAATTGGCTTATGAGCCACGAGAACGATGGCTATTACCGTGGAACACGCTATGATACGCATCTTAGCCAAGAAACATGCATGTATCCAAAGGGTGATCCTCGTTGGGACGGGTATACCGGTATGAACTGCGGCGGATTTGTATCGCATGCATATATGAAAGCGGGCGGGAATTTAGCTCCAATTGCCGCCGAGCAGAGCCATTCCCCTTGGAGTGGTGGTCCCGGAAGGGGCGGCTGCGTTAACGCTTATCGTTGGTACGGCTACGCTATCGATACGTGCGCAAACGTGACTTATTTCAACTCTATTGATGAGTTGTTACGTAGCGGTTTGGCTCGTAAGGGGGACATTGTGTTCTTCAATCCTTACAACCCATATGCGGACGATAGCCACATTGGCTTTTTCTGGGGCAATTCGCCGAGCGAAAATTTGTTCTGGCATAGTGATGGTTATGGAAATCGCATCTCCGGTTTGACTGCTTTGGGCCCATCGAAAGTAATACTGATCCGTTAGAATTCCGATTTGTAGGGGACTCTCTGGGTCCCCTACCTTTTTGACATCTGGTTTGAAAGTTTATTTGAAGTCGGTATTCTTGGGGGTAAGAGAGGGGGCAATGAGCCTTCGGGTTCAACCCTGCGGCAAGTTCTTATTTTCTTTGCAGCATTACGCCCAACTATTTATTGTTCTAGATGGCGTCTTGTCCAGTTGGATGTTCGGGAATCTTTCACAGCCATGCTGTAAGCTAGACGCAAACAAGAACGAATGACGAGGTTTACATGAGCAAACATCTTAAGTTATTTTCGGCATTGTTGGTGCTGATGGTCCTTGCGCCCATTTCTGTGTTTGTTTTTCCCTCGAACGCGGAAGCTGCGCGGTCCCTAGTTGAGAATTCCTGGCGTTATGAGGATGGACAATTGGTCGCAGAGGATGCTTCTTCCGAAGAAGATGGAATAGCCTTATTGTCCATGGACATTCTTCCCGATGGGGCTACGGCGCAGGGCATCGATGTCAGTGAGCATCAAGGACGTATTGACTGGAATGCTGTTAAGGCTTCTGGTATCGATTTCGCTATTCTGCGTGTTGGATTTGGCGCTCCATCTTGGGGCGGTCGAGTTGACTATCAATTTAATCGAAATATTTCTGAGTGCGAGCGACTCGGAATCCCCTACGGCGTCTATATCTATTCATATGCTTTTGATAATCAGCAGGCAGCTGATGAGGCGTCAATGGTGATCAATTGCCTTTCTGGGCATAATCCAAGATTGCCGGTGTATTACGATCTTGAGGATAACTCGATAATTGCAAATGGACGTCAAACCGGAATTGCATCGAGGGCGCAGGTTTTTTGTAATAGGATTTCTGCCGCAGGATATGAGCCTGGAATTTATGCAAATTTAAATTGGTTTAACAACATTTTGACTGACTCTGTATTTAAGAGCAGCTCTTGGGATCATTGGATTGCTCAATATAACTCGCAATGTGACTATACTGGTAATTACAGTTTTTGGCAGTACAAGAGCAATGGAAAGGTCTCTGGTATCAACGGCGACGTCGATATGAACTATGCGTATGTCGATGTTTCTCTCTATTATTGGCAGTTAAAAGAGGGTACCTGGTATTACGCAACTTCTGACGGGGCGGCGTATACCGGATGGTTGTGCCAGGGTGGCACCTGGTACTGGCTCGATCCCGATGCGGACGGCGCCATGGTGACCGGACTGCACAAGTGCAACGGCTCTGTATACTATTTCCGTTCGTCCGGCGCCATGGCGCTCGGCTGGGTCCGCGACGGCGGCAGCT
>NZ_QSOC01000019.1 GCF_003466125.1 Collinsella sp. TM10-22 | reverse complement strand
TTAAGAACGTCCATTACAGTCGAAATTGTCAGCCCGGGCCCGTCTCGGGCTACGATTGAGGCGCGCCCAGAACGGGCCGCCGACCGGGCGCCCGCGCACGGCCGAACGTCCCTGCCCCCGAGAGGGCCGGTTGGGTGCTGCCGGCGCGGGACGCGCCGCCCCCGACGGCTGATAGGAAAGTGCCGGGCAGGTGCCGCGGCTGGTAATGTGAGTGCCGAGGGGGAGGCCATCCGGTCGAACGACTACCGGAAGGATACCACCGTGAAAGCGCCATCCACCAGACCCGCGGCCGTGCTCGGCCTGGACGTCGGCAAGTCATCGCACTGGGCCTGCCTGATCGACCGCGACGGGGAGGTGCTGGCCAGCGCCCCCGTCCGCAACAGGGAGGCCGAGCTCGACGCGCTGTTCGCCTCCGCGCCCGCCGGCACGCTCGTCGTCGTCGACCAGTTCCGCAACATAGGGTCCCTCGCCGTGAGGCGGGCCCGCGCCGCGGGGCTGGAGGTCGCCTACCTGCCCGGGCTCGCCGCCAGCCGCGCCGCGGGCCTGTTCGCCGGCGAGGCCAAGACCGACGAGCGCGACGCCGCGGTGATCGCGCGGACCGCCCTGGGCGTGCCGGACTCCCTGTCGGGGGTCCCGGGCCGCGGCGAGGCCCTCGAGGCCGCCCGCGCCCTCTCGTCGCAGCGCGACCACGTCGTCGCCTGCGCGACCAGGGACAAGAACCGCCTGCGCGCGGTGCTGCTCGAGTCCTGCCCGGCCCTCGAGGCCGCGGTCGACCTGTCGGACCGGCGGTGGCTGGAGCTGCTCGCCGGGTTCGGCGGGGCGTGGGGGATCGCCCGCTCCGGGGCCGGGGGCCCGCAGGCCGAGGCCGCCGGGGAGGCCGCGGCCGCCTCCACCGCGCCCCCGCCGGCGCTCGTCGAGGCCGAGAACAGGCAGGTCAGGTTCCTGGCCGCCCGGATATCGGAGGCCCTCGACGAGGCCGGGGCCCTCGAGGCCGAGACGGCGGCGCTGCTCGAGGGCGACGAGACCTACGCGTGCCTGCTCACCGTGCCCGGCATCGGCCCGAGGACCGCGGCGCGGCTCGCGGTGTCGGTCGACATCGGGAGGTTCCCGGACCACGACCACCTGGCCTCGTACTGCGGCATAGCCCCGAGGGTTAGGAGCTCCGGCACGTCGGTGAGGTCGGTCAGGGCGTCCAGGCGCGGCGACGCGAAGCTCAAGTCCCTGCTGATCTTCTCGTGCAACAGCCTGGTGAGGTCCTCGGGGCGCTACGGCGAGTACTACCGGGCCTGCAGGGCACGGGGAATGGGGCACGGGCGGGCGCTCAAGGCCGTCGCGAGGAAGCGGCTCAGGGCGATATACGCCGTGATGCGCGACCGGGTGCCCTACCGGGAGTAGCCCCGACGGTTGACAAAACTATAGGAACACCCAA
>NZ_QSOC01000018.1 GCF_003466125.1 Collinsella sp. TM10-22 | reverse complement strand
GGCTCTGTTAGACCAGGATTGACATACATGTGTCCCCACGGTGCCATATCGTTGACCCCATAGACCGCGATGATGGGGGCAGCATGAACGCCGAAGACCTGGTCCTCAACTTCAAGAAGGGCATGGCGAACCTCAGCAAGACCGAGCGCCGCCGCGCTATCGAGTCCGTCAGGGACGTGATCCGCGCGGCGGCGTTCGACGACGCGGCCGGCTCCGCCTACGAAATCGAACGCTGCCCGCGCTGCGGGTCCGCCGCGGTCGTGAAGAAGGGCAAATCGAAGAACGGCGAGCAGCGCTACCTCTGCCGGGGCTGCGGCAGGACCTTCGGCATGGGCAGCGAGCGCATCCTGGGGACGAGCAAGCTCCCGAAGGAGACCTGGATGGCCTACGCCGAGTGCTTCGTGCTCATGCTGCCCCTGCGCGAATGCGCGAGGCGCTGCCGCGTCTGCCTCAAGACCGCCTACACCATGCGCCACAGGCTGATCGAGTGCCTCTCGGCCTACTCCCCCTCGTTCAGGGTCGAGCGGGGCTGCGGCTGCGAGCTCGACGAGACCTATTTCCCCGAGTCGTTCAAGGGCAACCACGCGAAGGGGTCGTTCACGATGCCGCGCCCCTCCCGGCACCGCGGCAAGCAGGTGCACAGACGCGGGCTGTCGCGCGAGCGGATCTGCGTCATGACCGGAGTGAACGACTCGAACGAGACGTTCCTCGAGGTCACGGGGCGGGGCGCCCTTTCGAGGGAGCGCGCCATGGACGCGCTGAGGGGCCGCATCGCGGCCGGCTCGGTCGTCGCGACCGACAGGGCGGCCGCCTACGTCGGCGTCCTCGCCGAGCTCGAGGTCGCCGCGCACGCGGCCTACGACCCCAAGGACCGCTCCGGGGGGACCATCAACCGGGTCAACACCGTCCACTCGCTCCTCGGCGCCTTCATGGAGCCGTTCAGGGGCGTGTCGACGAAGCACCTCGACGCCTACCTCGCCTGGTTCAGGTGGTGCCGGACCTTCATGGCGACCGATTCCGGCGCGGCCGGGCGCACGGTCGCGCGGCAGCTCGCGCACGGCGTCTGCAGGAGCCGCGTCCGCGACATGTTCAACGTGGAGCCGCCCTACATGGACTACTGGGCCGCGCCCGCCGCATAGAGGCGGTAGAATGGTCGCACCGCGATACACGAGGAGGGATGAGGCCATGCCGTCGAACATACCGGCCACGACGATCCGCATCGACCCGGAGGTCAAGAGGGAGGCCACGGCCATCCTGGACGAGCTCGGCCTGTCCATGTCCACCGCCGTCAACGCGTTCCTCAGGGCGCTCGTCCGAGAGGGCGGGATGCCGTTCGAGATGAGGGTCAAGACGCCGGCGCCCGACGAGGAGACGGCGAGTTAGCCGGCAGGTCGGCATGAAACGGCAGGGCCAGGCGAGCAACTCGTCCGGTCTCGGGCGCATCGCCCCTTGCCGGATTCAGATTCGACAAGGGGCGACCATTGTGCAATCGCAAGAAGATGACGGGGCGGAATGTCAATCCTGGTCTAACAGAGCCTT
>NZ_QSOC01000017.1 GCF_003466125.1 Collinsella sp. TM10-22 | reverse complement strand
GCGCTGCATGAGCATGCCCTTCTGGCGCGAGGACCTCTAAGGTTTTCAAAGACCCGTACAGGTCTTAATACAAACATCTAGCTGCCATTAGATGTCTCCCAATGGGACGGTGCGGTTCTTTCGCACCGTCCCATTCATGTTTATTGACGCTAAATGAAGATCAGATATGGTGGCCATGGATATCAAGACAATTGGCGTTGAGGAATGGCTCAACGTTTGGGAGAAGAGTGCTACATGGGATATCGCTCAGTCAACGATCTCGTCGCTGACCATGGGTGAGCTTCGCGCACTTGACGAGCAGGACGGTGCTACGTTCTACGAGCGCCTGGATCGCGAGAAGATGAATTACGGCTGGATCGAGGGTTCGCCGGAGTTTAAGGCCGAAGTCGCCAAGCTGTATCGTCGCGAGGTCAATCCCGATCACATTTTGCAGACTAATGGCTGTACGGGTGCTAACCTCAATGCCATCATGGCTGTTGTCGAGCCCGGCGATCACGTGATTGCCGAGTGGCCTACCTATGCGCCGCTCTATGAGATTCCGCGTACGCTTGGTGCCGAGGTCGAGTATTGGGAGCTTCGCGAGGAGCTCGGCTGGAAGCCCGATATCGAACAGCTCAAGCACTCGGTGCGCCCCAACACCAAGCTCATCTGCATCAATAACGCATCGAACCCCATCGGTACGGTGCTCGATGCCGATACGCTCGGCCAGATTGCCGAGATCGCCCGCTCGGTCGGCGCCTACGTGCTGTGCGACGAGGTGTATCTGCCGCTCGAGAACACCGAGTCCTTTATATCGATGGCCGACGTGTACGAGAAGGCCATTGTCACCAATTCGGTGTCCAAGACCTATTCGACGCCTGCGGCTCGCGTGGGCTGGGTCGTGGCCGACGAAGAGGTCTCCAACCGTATCCGCACCTATCGTGACTACACCATGATCTGCGGCGGCGTGTTCAACGACGCCCTGGCGACCTACGTGCTCGAGCACAAGGATAAGATCCTTGAGCGCAACCGTAAGATCGTGTTTGGCAACCGTAATATCGCTCAGGCATGGATCGATAGGCAGAGCCGCGTCTCTTGGACGGCGCCGCAGGGCGTATCCACCTCGTTTATCCAGCTGGATATTCCCGAGGACGATGAGGAGTTCTGCAAGCGCCTGTTGGCCGAGAGGGGAGTGCTGCTGGTTCCCGGCAGCCGCTTTGAGCTTCCCTGCGGCGCGCGTCTGGGCTACTGCGCGAGTGAAGACGTTCTTCGCGAGGGCCTGAGGCTTCTGGGCGAGGCGCTGGCCGAGTTCGATCGGTAGCCCCTTGAGGATTTCGAGGGCCTAAACCTTACTGGGCCCTCGATGTACCGAATGCAGACCCGCTCCCTTTGGGGCGGGTCTGTTTGTCTTTACCGCCGAAAAAGTCAAGTTGTTACAAATAGAGACTCAAAACAGGCGGGGTATCCGAGGGGCCGTATACTGAGCTTCCGGTGAACGGTATCCAACGTCTGGTAAACGGTAGCCTGGTTGCTAAAAATGAATAGAACGAACTTTTTTCTGAATAAAAATCAAAATGGTTGAGACATAGCAAGAATTACGAATTCTATTCATACCTTTGCGTGAAATATGCAAATTGAGGGTGGTTTAAGAAAGATTAGTTCCAATTGATTTTCCGGTTAAAAAGCGTTTAAGCACGTAAATAAACTTTATTAAATCAAAGTTTGCCATGCGTGAAGTATATGTGTATGCCGTTCACCCCCTATAAAAAACCGTTCGGGGGCAAGGTGGAAGTATGGGCTGATTTTGGATATAAATATGTCGTCAGCAAGCAGCGCCCGTTACGGAAGGGCGCTGATAGATT
>NZ_QSOC01000016.1 GCF_003466125.1 Collinsella sp. TM10-22 | reverse complement strand
GATGAAGAAGGGGGAGGCCTCGCGGCCTCCCCCTTTTTTGCTTTAATGGGCAACATTCCTTATGCAATTAAATCAATTTAATCATCCACCGCTTAATATAGACGTTCACCGTTCTGTGGTCGGTTCTCTGTTCTCAATGGACTAATATTTGCTTTAGCGCACTGACGCGCTTGTCCTGTTTTACACGGGTCGTTTTATTGATTGTGACGGAAGGACTCACATGGCAGATGTTCATGAGCTGCTTGATACTTGGATTGCCAATGTCAAGGACGAGGAGCTCCTCGCTGAGCTCAACACGATGAAGGAGCAGGGTGATGAGGACGCCATCACCGACGCTTTCTTCCAGGATCTCGCCTTCGGTACTGCTGGTCTTCGCGGCACTATCGGTGCAGGCACTAACCGTATGAATATCTATACGGTCGGTCGTGCGACCCAGGGATTCGCTGACTACCTCAATGCGACCTTCGAGCATCCGACGGTCGCCATCGCTCGCGATAGCCGCAATAAAGGTGAGCTGTTCGTTAAGACGACGGCTGCCATTCTTGCAGCAAACGGTGTGACTGCCCTTGTGTATCCCAAGATTTCTCCTGTGCCGACGCTTTCCTGGGCTGTTCGTGATCTTAAGTGTTCCGGTGGCATTTGCATGACCGCTAGTCATAACCCGGCGCCGTATAACGGCTATAAGGCCTATGGCCCCGACGGCTGCCAGATAACCAGCGAGGCCGCCGATGCAATTTCTAAGGCCATCGCCGAGACCGATACGTTCACCGGAGTGAAGTCCATGGACTTCGATGAGGCTCTTGAGCAGGGTCTGGTCAAATGGATCGATGACTCGTGCCTCGAGCGTTATTACGACGCCGTACTCGCGCGCGGCGTTACGAATCTTTCTGCCGAGGAGATTGCCGGCGCACCGCTCAAGCTTGTCTATACGCCGTTGAATGGTACCGGCCTCATTCCCGTTACCACGGTGCTCGAGCGTGCTGGCATCACCGATGAAACGGTTGTTCCCGAGCAGAAGGAGCCTAACGGCGATTTCCCGACCTGCCCGTATCCTAACCCCGAGATCCGTCAGGCCATGCAGAAGGGCATCGACCTGTGCGAGCAGGTTCACCCCGATCTGCTGCTTGCAACAGATCCTGACGCCGACCGTGTTGGCGTTGCCGTTAAGAATGGCGATGACTATCTGCTGCTGACCGGCAATGAGATGGGCGTTCTGCTCCTCGACTATATCTGCAAGACCCGTGCTGCCCGCGGTGAGGACCTCACTAAGAAGGTTGCCGTTACTACTATCGTTTCTTCCGCCATGGTTGACGCTTTGGCCGACGAGTACGGTTTTGAGCTCCGCCGCTGCCTGACGGGCTTCAAGTACATCGGCGACATCATTACTTCTCTTTCCGATGCTGGCGAGGTCGATCGCTTTATCTTCGGTTTCGAGGAGAGCTACGGCTATCTGGCCGGCGACCACGTGCGCGACAAGGACGCCGTGAGCACTTCGCTTCTGATTTGCCAGATGGCGCAGTATTACAAGCTCCAGGGCAAGAACCTCGCCGATGCGATGCACGAGCTGTACGAGAAGTATGGCTACTATCACAACAAGACGATTTCGCTGAGCTATCCGGGCGCTGAGGGTGCGGCAAAGATGGCCGGCATCATGGCTGGTCTGCGCGAGAACCCGCCCGCGGAGCTCGCTGGTTCCAAGATTGAGGCCGTCGTGGATTACAATACCTGCGTGAACGGCCTGCCGAAGGCTAACGTCATTGAGTTCGATCTTGAGGGTGGTAACAAGGGTATTGTTCGTCCTTCCGGCACCGAGCCCAAGATTAAGCTGTACATCTTCGCAAAGGGCGCGGATGCCGCCGAGGCTGATGCAGCACTTGACGCGATTGAGGAATCCGGTCGCAAGCTACTGGCCTAAGGCTTTGAAAGCCTATTTCTATAGATAGACAGAGGAGGGGATCTCGGAAACGAGGTCCCCTCTTTATTACTTGTAAATACAGCTGAGACTCTCAAACTGTGTAGGAAATGTGTACGCCCTGATTCCCGGCCCCGGGGCCCCTCCGGTCTGGCAATATATC
>NZ_QSOC01000015.1 GCF_003466125.1 Collinsella sp. TM10-22 | reverse complement strand
GGGGTGCTTGGTTTTGGAAGTTCGCGAAGCCCACTTCTCAAAACCAAGCACCCCGCCCCGGGTCTCGTCTGTGTATTTCCCGCTGGGCGAGCTATAGATGCCATGCACCGATGCGCTAAAGCGGCGACTTGAAATTGGTGCTATATTTAGCTCGAGTTGTTAAGTGTTAGTACGGGAGTCTGATATGGGGCTGTTCAAGAAGAAAAACCCGCAGGATGCCTTTGATCCCGATGTGTTTACCATCACGGACACGATTTTGGACCCGCCGCGCTTTACGTTTTTGCCGGCTATCTACCAGGATGCCACGCGTCGCAAGTGGGCCGTGCATCAGCGCGGCGCGACCCCGAGGATTTTTGACTACGCGGATGTGCTGCAATGCGAGATTGTCGAGACCGGAAATCCCGAGGATGTGCCGCAGCTCAGCAATCGAGAGCTCGCTCAGCAGATTTTGATTAACCCAGCTCAGGCTACCAAAAACAATGCCGCCAAGCGTAACATGTGCCTTGGTATGGGTGTCGTCGTTGCCGTGCAAACCGGCGAGGATGAGATTTCGAAGCTTGAGATTCCTGTGACTGCGGGCGAAGTCAAGCGAGACTGCGGCCTATATCGGTCGTATCGGAACGTTGCGGAACAGATCAAAGAAGCCTTCGACGCCATGGGGCGTTCGGAGCAATGATGCCCGCAGCATCAAGCGGTCGAGGAGCCTTACCCATGTCGAGTGAACCATATGCGATTCCGCCCAAAGATCGCGCCTTTGAGGGCATTCTTTGGTATATCAACCATTATGACCTGCAGGGTGGCGACCGGCTGCCCGCCGAGCGCGTGCTCTGTGAAGAGCTGGGCGTGTCCCGCACGGCGTTGCGCGCTGCGATCACGCGTCTCATTTCGTGCGGAACCTTGGAAAGCCGCCGCGGTTCGGGCACCTATGTGTGCCCGCCCAAACCGCTGAACATCTTTCAGGAAACGTGGAACTATACGCAGGCGGTGGAGAGGGTCGGCTCAAAGTCAACCGCACGCCTGGTATGCTCCAAGGTCGTGTACGCCGATATCGACCTGGCCCAAAAGGCCCAAATCGAGCTGGGCATGCCGCTCTTCTGCATTCGGCGCGTGCGCGTGGTCAATGGTTCCCCGGCGTCGATCGAGACGGCATACGTCAATCTGTCTTTGTGTCCCTCGCTTCCCGATCACGATTTCGAGCAGGAGAGCCTCTACGACGTTTTGCTCAAAGAGGGGAATGTCCGCGTGTCGCACGGCAAGGAGCATATTTCCATCAGCCGTCTGAACGCCGACGAGGCCAAGTTGCTGGATGCCCAGGAGGGCGCCCCGGTGTTTTATAAGGCTTCGCACGAGCGCGATGAGAACGATGGCTTTGTCGAGTATTGCAAGTCCGTGACCCTGCCGACCAAGTATCGATTTGCCGATAACGGTGAGGCAGACGGCGTTGCGACGAAGGTGGGTGTCGAATGGCTGAGGCAGTAGAAGACTTGCCGGTTTACAAGCAAATTCGCCGCTGCATTGCGGAGCGAATCGAGCGCGGTGACTATCCGACGGGCTCGATGATTCCGTCCGAAAATGAGCTGGCCGAGGAGTTTGGCACGACGCGCCTGACCATCCGCAGCGCCATGGATGAGCTGGTCAAAAGTGGCCAGATTCGTCGCGTGCAGGGCAAGGGCGCCTTTGTGGGGCACAAGTGGTTTGACGAGCACGCTCGCAAGGGCGGCTTCCGTCAGTCGGTTTTAGCTTCGGGCGCGACGCCGTCGGTGCGCATCCTGGCGCGCTCCAAACGCTATGCCGGCCCGTATTATGCCGACTTGTTTGGTATCGGCGAGGACGATCTGCTCTACTCGGTGCGCCGTCTTAACTGCATTGATGGTGAACCCGTGTCGATCGAGATGACGCTGATCCCGTGTCTGCTGTTCCCTGGCATCGAAGACGTGGACATATCGGTTTTCAGCCTGTATGAGACCTATGACATGTTGGGCCGAAAGCCAGATAAATCGATTGAGAAGCTCGATATTGAGGCGCTGGGCGCACGCGATGCGAGTTTGCTCGATCTTGAGCCGGGCGACCTGGCCCTCGTGCTGGAATGCCTGACCTATGACTCGAGTGGACAGGTTATCGAGTGTGCCAAGTCTTTTACCCGCGGCGATGCCGGCGGATATACCTACAACTATTAGTGTTCAGAGCGTCCTTGTGTACGGCAGGGCGCTCGTCTTTTATGGCCATATGTCGCTTGACCGATGGGCGGCAAAAACTGACCGTCTACCGAGAGGGGAGGATGAAATCGAAAAATCGGTATTAAAAACGGCTAACCTGTAATCGTTCACTGGTATTAAGAACCTTTGAATTGTTGAGCTTGGGGCCAAGATGACCACAAGGTTAGGCGGTGCGACGGGACGGTAAGCCCGTCCGGGCCGTGTGACAATTCAAACTGCTCGTGAAAGGAGCGGGAATGAAGGAGACCGAGAAGATCGAGATCATGCACTTCGACCA
>NZ_QSOC01000014.1 GCF_003466125.1 Collinsella sp. TM10-22 | reverse complement strand
TGGTCGAAGTGCATGATCTCGATCTTCTCGGTCTCCTTCATGTGTGTCCTCCCATCACATGTGCGCGATTCTATACATCGCGCTTCTTGCTGATACCAATTATAGCCATACGATTGCTCATTATTTAATACCAATCTAAACTCACGGAGATTTACGGTGAACGGTCGGTTTCCTCGCCCGAGTGGTATTACAACGCCATTAGTTGTCTAATTCGAGCAGCACTGCAACGAACACTCCGCAACTCGCCACCTAAAACTACGTTGCGCCAAACCCGCCCTAGTGTTTCCGGCGCAACCGCGCAGTTCGGTTATTCGGCTTCCATCTCTGCTATCACACGACGATACATATCGATAACCTGAGTTGTCGCCTTAGACGGATCCTGATAGTAGCGGCCGTCACACGTCTCGGCCGAGGCATAGCCCGTATAGCCGTGGCGCATGAGCGCCTCGAGGTCGGCACGCATATCGCGCTCGCCGTCGCCCCAGGCAAGATGCGTCGTGCCGCCGCCGACATCCACAAAGTGGGTGTGGACGATCTTGTCGCCCAAGACCTCAAAGTAGCCGTCGATTGTGTCGCCGGCAACTTCCATGGCACCAAAGTCGATACAAGCCTTCAGGTTGGGACGATCGACCGCCTCGAGGATGCGCGCGACGTCCTGCGCGGTGTTGACCAGCACGGACTCCGACGGCTGTAGCGCCTCGAGCGCAACGCGAATGCCGCGCGTATCGGCATAGTCGCATACCGAACGCAGCATGGCAACGCTGCGGGCCCAGGCGTCCTCAGCCGGCTCGTCCAGATAGGCCCAACCACTCGTCACCAGAATCTGCGGCGCACCCAGCTCAACGGCAACGTCAATGACATTCTTAAAGTACGAGAGTATGCGCTTTTGGCCCGCCTCACCACGCACCGCGACATTCCACGGCTTGGGGTTGTTCTGCTCGGGGCACACGCACACGATCTTGATGCCGTACTGGGCGGCAAGATCGCGAATCTTATCCACCGAATCGTGCTCGTGGCAATCCACATACAGGTGCATCGAGCCAGTCCACAGCTCGATATTGCGATAACCCGCCTCGCCTGCAGCCTTAAAGAACGTCTCGATGCTGTAGTAACGATGGTTGATGTTCATGAGCGAAAGCTCGGGTACGGCCATAGTCCTCCCCTTTCGTACGGGCTTTTAAAAAACAGGGGGCTGCCGCACATGCGACAAGCCCCCAAAGATCGACGCAACCGTTAGACGCGATGGAAGCGTGATTTAAACATATTAGGCAAGCACGCCAAAGAAGGCACCGATGATGCCGATGACCATGGTGCAGAGAATCAGGACCATCGGGTTGATCTTCTTGGAGAGCAGCCAGTAGTAAATCCAGAAGGCGGCCATGCCGAGCATGCCGGGCATGATGCCGTCCAGGATGTCCTGGAGGGTCTGGGCGGAGTCGCCCTGACCGATGGCGACGGGCAGCGAAGCCCAGAACATGTCCTTGCTCATGGCGCCGACCACCATGACGCCGACGATGCCGACGCAGGCCATGATCTTTTGCATCAGACCGGTCTTCTGAGCCTCGTTGAGGAAGCCAATGCCCAGTTCATAACCCTTGATAGCGCCAAAGATACGAATCAGGAACGCCGGGATGTTATAGATGAGCAGGAAGGCGATGGGGCCAAAGGCGTTGCCGGCCTGGCACAGGCTGATGCCCACGGCAGCGGCAACAACGCGCAGGGTGGACAGGAAGAAGGAGTCACCCAGACCGGAAAGCGGGCCCATGAGGGCGGCCTTGATGTCGTTGACGCTCTCGGGCTCAACCTCGCCGCGAGCGACCTTCTCTTCCATGGCCATCGCGATGCCGCCCACGAAGGGAGCGAGCTGCGGGGTGATGTTGAAGAATGCGCTGTGACGGTGCAGGGCCTCGGCGTAATCGTCGGGACGGCCGGCATAGATCTTCTTGAGCATGTTGGCGACCATCAGGCAGAAGGCAATGTTCATCTGCTTGTAGTAGGTCCAGGAGAACTCCATGCCCAGAGCGCCGGTACTCAGAGAGCTCTTAATGAGGTCGGAGCGAGTAATCTGGTTCTCGGAATTAGAAGTCATCGTCCTCATCCCCTTCCACAGAAAGCTGGGGCTGGGCGCCACCAAGGCCCAGCAGGTCGAACTTGTTGATGCCGATGATGATTGCGATCAGAGCGACACCGAGGACGGGCACGTTGGCATAGGAGCACATCAGGAAGCCCAGGAAGTAGAACGGCACGAGCTGCTTGGTAAGCACCAGACGACCGAGCATTGCGAAGCCCATGGCAGGCAGGATGTTGGCTGCGACGCCAAAGCCATCAAGGACAAACGTCGGGATGAAGTCGAGCAGACCCTGAACGGCGTCAGCGCCAAGATAGAAGGAGACGGAGCACAGGAAGAAGGCCAGGGCGACAATCACAAGACCGATAACCCAGTGCATAGCGTAGATACCCTTGAGGTTACCCTTGCTGGCAAAGACGTCGGCGCGGTCGACCAGAAGGGGCATACCGGCGTTGATGACGTTCTTGATGGCCAGGCACAGGGTGGCGATGGGCATCGCGAGCGCGATAGCGGCCTCAGTGCTCTGGCCCAGCTGAATAGCGAAGGCGCAGGCGAGCACGCCGCCAATCGTCTCATCAGGTGGCACGTAAGCGCCGATGGCAATAGAACCCATGAAGAGCAGCTCGAGGCTCGCGCCGATGGCGAGGCCGGACTGCAGGTCCCCGAGGACTATGCCGACGAGCGGGCACAGAACGATCGGGCGGAACGCATAGAGCGTACCGAGCTGATAATCGAGCTTACCGAAAGCAGCGATAAGTCCGATGAGGATCGCTTGAACAAGCATTGTTCCTCCTTTTGATCCCTCTTGGATCCGGTCGGCGATTCCCGACTTGTCAGCGCGCCCTTTTCCATGCCGACAATCGCCTAGGCAGATCCAGCTTGTACCGGCGTGCTGTTAACACCTAAACCGGTACAAATGATTTCATACCAATTATATAGTCATGCAGAAACTATTTAATACCAATCGCTCAACGGGCAGGTACTTCCGGTGAACGGTAGGTGGACTACCGGGTAAAGCGTTTATCCGCTACTCCACGGATAGGGCAGCACCATGCGTGCCGCCCCGTGGTCCCAAGTTACAGGACACTCATAGCGTCGACCTTGGGGTCATCGGCCAGAGCGCGAATCTCGACCTCGACACCACGACCGACGAGCTCGCGGATTTCCTCTTCCTCGGCGGCGGTCACAAAGACCTGACGCGAAACCTGGCGGGCGTCGGGACGCTGTTCGTCCTTGGACTTGGTGTTGCCCAGGTTGATCGAGGTAATCTGCGGGCAGCCGTCGGCAAGCTGCTTGGCCTCGGCGATGCTGGCGACGCAGATGATCATCTTGTACTTATCAGTGACACCAGAGTTAATTGCCTCGATGGCGTGTTCCATGTCCTTGATGACGAGCTTGGCGTTGGCCGGCTTGCCCATCTTGAGCGTGGTCTTCCAAACGGGATCGTTGGCAACCTTGTCGCCGACGCAGAAGATGCAGTCGGAGCCCAGGCCCTGGACCCAAGAGACGGCCACCTGGCCATGAAGCAGACGATGGTCGACGCGAAGCAGTTGAATCATGATTGACCCCCAAAGGTCTCATGCCGGAAACCCGGCCCCATTAATAGCAGGCGGAGACTAGAACTCTTCCTCGTCATCCGCATCGGTCAGCAGATCGTTGACAAACTTGACGCGCGTGTCGTCAGCCGCGATTATCTCGCGGATAACCTGATCGGCGGGAGCCTCCTGGTCCGAGAACAGTAGCTGGATCAGCAGCGGCAGGTTCATGTTGGCGACAAGGTAGGTGTTGGGACGCGTCTGAACGATCTTGGTGAACTCGTTGTTGACGCTACCGCCAAACAGGTCGGTGCACACGATCACGTCATCGGCAGGGTCGATGGTCGCCAGCAGCTTTGCGGCCTCCTCGGCGACGTCGGTGCGACCGTCGACAAACATCGATAGATCGTGAACGTTATCGCGCGCGCCCGAGAGCAGCTCGGTGCTCTCTTTAATGCCGGTCGCAAAATGCGCGTGGCTGGCGAAGATGTATTGCCTCATTACAGTTTCCCCCAAATGGAATTAGTAGTCGAACTGGTGGTAGTAGCGGCGGTACTTGAGGT
>NZ_QSOC01000013.1 GCF_003466125.1 Collinsella sp. TM10-22 | reverse complement strand
GCGTTGCCGCCGAGGGCGACGACGATGCGGTCGGGCTTACCGTACGGTTTACTCATAGTGTTCGTTCACTTCCCAGCTACTAGCGAAGCGTCGCGTACATCATGGCCTTAATGGTATGCATGCGGTTCTCGGCCTCCTGGAACACACGAGACTGCGCGCTCTCAAAGACCTCGTCGGAAACCTCCATCTCGGTCACGCCGAACTTCTCGGCAATCTCGGCGCCGATGGTGGTCTGCGTATCGTGGAAGCTCGGCAGGCAGTGCATAAAGATGGCGCCGGGGTTTGCCTTGGCCATGACCTCGGGCGTTACTCGATAGGGAGAGAGAAGATCGATTCGGCTCTTCCACAGCTCCTCAGCCTGGCCCATACCGACCCAAACGTCCGTATAGATCACGTCTGCATCCTTGACGCCCTCGTCGATATCCTCAGTGAGCTGGATCGTGCAGCCATTCTGAGCGGCGATCTCCTGGCAGCGCTCAAGAAGCTCGGGATCGAAGTGCGTGGCGCCCTCGACATCGCCCTTGGGTCCGCAGGAGCAGAAGTTAATGCCGAGCTTGGCGCAGATAACCATCAGGGAGTCGCTGACGTTGCCCTGCTCCTTGCCCATGTAAGTGAGCTTCATGCCGCGCGTGTCGCCGAACTCCTCACGCATGGTGAGAATGTCGGCAAGGGCCTGGGTGGGATGGTACTCGTTGGTCAGACCGTTCCAGACGGGAACGCCAGCCTTGGCGGCAAGCTCCTCGACGATCGACTGGTCGGAGCCGCGATACTCAATACCGTCATACATGCGACCGAGCACGCGGGCGGTATCCTCGATGGACTCTTTCTTGCCCATCTGCGACGAGCCGGGGTCGAGGTAGGTCACGCCCATACCCAGGTCCATACCGCCGACCTCGAAGGCACAGCGCGTGCGCGTGGAGGTCTTCTCAAACAGCAGGACAATGTTCTTGCCCTCGAGAAAGCGGTGTGGATAACCGGCGCGCTTCATATCCTTGAAGTTCTTTGAGAGGTCGAGCATGTACTCGATTTCCTCGGACGTAAAGTCAAGCAGGGTAAGAACGCTTCGACCAGAAAGATTAAGAGCCATGATTTGAGTCCTTTCGGTTGTTGGAACACACAAGGAGGGATGGGCGGCGCAGACGCACACGCGCCGCCCAGATACGCTAACGCTGACTAGATTTCCTCACGCCAGAACGGCATGGTCATGCAGCGCGGGCCGCCGCGACCGCGAGAAAGCTCCTCGGAGGGGGCGACGAGCAGCTCGACGCCGGCCTTGTAAAGAGCATCGTTGGTGACAACGTTGCGCTCATACACGCAGACCTTGCCCGGTGCGACCGCAAGAGTGTTGGAACCATCGTTCCACTGCTCACGGGAAGCCTCGATCGGATCGCCGCCACCGCACTCAATCATGGTGATATGGTCCATACCCGTCGCAAGCTCGAGGATATGCTGCAGGGTGCCCTCGAGTTCCTCGATATGCACCTCCCCCTCCGAATCGCCCTTGGTCAGGCGGTAGGCACGAAGCGTCTGGTAGATGCCGGGATAGACCGTGAACTTATCGCGATCGACCTGCGTGCAGACGGTGTCGAGGTGCATGTAGGCATAGCCGTGCGGAATCTTGATGGCATAGATGTTCTCGATCTCGGCCTCATCGGAACCCCAGAACATATTTTTGGCGAGCTCATCGATGGCTGCAGTCTGGGTGCGCTCGGAAATACCGATGGCGAGCGTCTTGGCGTTGATGTTGAGGATATCGCCGCCCTCGATATGCCACTCGCTGTTGTGGTCATACCAAATGGGGCTACCGGCGTAATCAGGATGGTTACGCAGCACCGTTTCGTAGAAGATTACTTCGCGATTGCGCTGATTCCAGTACATGCGGTTCATGGTAGCGCCCTTGCCCACGACAGCCAGAGGGTCACGGGAGAAATACGAGGCGGGCATGGGGAAGAGGACCATATCGTCAGCCTTCAACTCCTCGCCGTCCATACTGGCAAGAGAACCGCCGACCTTGGGGATCTCGAGGTCGCGAACGTAGAGGCCGCCCATGGCAGCAAGGACAAACTCCTTGTTGTCCTTAATCGAATCAAGCTTCTCGACAACGGCCTGGCGAAGGGCCGCGTTGGAGATGCCGGACTCCCCCATGAACTTCGTCATGAACTCTGCGCGAGTGCCCTCGACTTTGTCAAACGTCTCAGCGAGCAGCTCTTCCATATAGACAACCTCGGCACCAGCGCCGCGAAGAAGGTCGGTAAACTGATCGTGCTCTTTCTGGGCATAGTCCAAATAGAACGCGTCGTGAATCCAAACGCGGTCGAAATCCTCCGCCTTCATGTTTACAAGATCAATACCGGGGCGATGGACGCACACCTTCTTGAGGGCGCCAATCTCGCTATGAACGTTCAGTCCTTTGTTCATTTCTATCCTTCTTTCTCACAACTTGTATGTGGGGTTTTGCATTTACGGCAGGGGGATAAGACCCGAAACCGCAGTGAATGCCATGCAGATAACGCTTACGACCAGGAAGAATTTCCAAGCGACCTTCCACCACTGGCCTAGCGGAATCTTGCAGACGCCAAGACCGGCAACGAGCATCGCGCTTGTTGGCGAAATGAGAGACATGGCCGCGCTACCCATGGAAAGACCAGTAACTGCGGCCTCGGGGTTTAAGCCCATCAGCTCAACAAGCGGGCCGAAAATGGGAATCGTAAGAGCAGCGATGCCCGAGGAGCTCGGAACGAGGATCGACAGAAGGTTATCCACGACATAGAGGATGCTCGTGAAGATAACGGGCGGAACTCCAGAGAGAGCCGTGGCGAGCGTGTTGAGAATCGTATCGATGATGAGGCCGTCATTGGCGATTACGAGGATTCCGCGGGCGAGGCCAACAACGATGGCAGAGAACGCGAAGTCTGCAATTCCCTTAACGAACTCGCCAGCGATCTCCTTCTCATTCATCCCGGAAACAACACCCGAAAGAAGAGCCATGGCCAAGAAAATCGCAGAGATCTCGTTCATGTACCAGCCCTGGGTTACCAGACCCCAAATGATAGCGCCAAGTCCAAGCACGAAAATAACCATGACGGCTTTTTGCCTAGCGGTGAACTCGCTATCGAGGAGATTCTCGTCCGCGCCAAACTCTTTGCGCTTCTCGATATCATCGTGGAAAGCTGGGGATGCCTCGGGATTCTTCTTAACCTTGAGGGCATACATCACAACCCATGCGATGGCAACTGCAGTGAGCACGACAAGGGCGATAGTACGCAACCAAAGCTGGGGGTTGCCCTGGATACCGAGGATGCCCTGGGAAATCAGGACGTTGAACGGGTTAACGGTAGATGCGATGTATCCGATACGGGCACCCACAAACACCGTCATGAACGCTGTAATTGAGTCGAAGCCCATGGCCATCATGATCGGCATAAGAATCGCAAAGAACGGAAGCGTCTCCTCTGCCATACCAAAGGTGCTGCCGCCCAAGGCAAAAAGCACCATTAGGATCGGAATGATGAGGACGTCCTTGCTCTTGAACTTCTTCACCACTCGGGCGACGCCACTCGTGATGGCTCCGGTCGCCGTGATGACCTGGAAGGAACCTCCCACGATCATAATGAATGCAACGACCTCGACCGCTTGCTGGATGCCGATCGCAGGGGCCTCAAGTACTTCGAAGATGCCTTGGCGAAGATCGACCTCGTTGCCGTCCTCGTCCGTATAGACCTTATCGACAGGCTCATAGGTGCCCGAGACCGTTACCTCGCGACCGTTAACCTCCTGGCGCTCAAACGAGCCCGAAGGCACGACCCAGGTCAGAACGGCAAATACGGCCATCAAGACGAGAATGATGGTGTACACGTGCGGGACTCGAAGAGTGCGCTTCTTTTCTGTCTCTGCCATCTCTCCTCCTTAATTCAGGGGTTTTTCGTTGCCGGCAAAGCCATTGTGTCATCGCGCAAAACACCCTTCCGCTCCATCGACCGTCAGCGAAGCACATCGACCCGTAAACGGACTTTAGATTGACGTAATTTGTCAATTTGCTTTCTAGATTGATGTTTAACATCAATTACTAAGCCGGTTCGTGCCATTCACCTGTGACAGATATGATGTAAATTGAATCGAACTCGTAATGTGCCACTATGGAAGCAATAAATACTCATCGCCAAAGCGAGGTCACATGTCCGCATTGCATGTTCAAAATGAAATAGGAAAGCTAAAAAAGCTGCTTCTGCACTGTCCCGGCCCCGAAACGCGCAACTACCCCGACGGGCAGTTCAATCGGGTCTTTACGTTGCGTCCGTCTAGCAGCTCATTCGATCTTGATAAAGCCCTTAGGGAGCATCATGCTTACTCGGCAATGCTCGAGCACGAAGGGGTAGAGATTCTCTATCTTGAAAACCTTCTTACCGAAGCCCTTGATGCGACAGAGCAAGCGCGTCGCTCTTTTATCGATAGCTACATTTCAGAATGCGGCGCGCGGGGCATTGAGCTCGAGTCTGCCATTCGCGAGTATCTCGAGCGCATCGAAGGCTCCCGCGCCCTTGCTCAAGCAGCAGTCAACGGCATCCGCTACTCCCAGGTCTTCAACACAGATAAAGAGGTGTTCAGCCTCACGAAACTGACGGCAGACGCATACTCACCTGACGATCTTCTCGTAAGCCCCCTTAACACCATGTGGTTCACACGCGATCCGGCGAGCGTCATCGGCGAAGGCGTTACGCTCAACCACATGTACTGGCCAGAGCGCAACCGTGAGGTTATCGCCTACAAAACGATTTTTACCTATCACCCAGATTTCCGCGAGACCCCTCAGTTCTTCAAGCATGAATCGACTTACCACATTGAAGGCGGCGACCTGCACAACCTCAACAGCGAAAACATAGCCGTTGGAATCTCGCAACGAACCGAGCCGGCGGCGATAGACACTTTAGCAAATAACTTGCTGTGGGATGAGAACTCGACTATTGAGTCCGTATGGGCCATTCAGGTCCCCTACGATGACCTCTGCATTCATCTCGACACATATTTCACTCGCGTTGACCACGAGACATTCCTCGTTGCTCGGGAGCTTCTCGACCAAGCGCGAGTCTACCGCATTACGCGGGGCAGGTCGGAAGGGACAACCCGTGCGTGTCATGTCGCAGGCGGACTGAAAGAAGCGTTGCGATTAGCCCTAGGTTCAAGTTCGTTGCAATTTATCCTTTGCGGTGGCTCAAATCCCGGAGCAGCAGAGGTCGAAAGGACCAACAATGCCACAAGCACCCTTTGTTTGGAGCCAGGCAAGGTCTGCGTATACGAAGAAAACGCCGAAACCAACAAAGCGCTGGAGCAGGCCGGTATTGACCTTATTCCCATCTCTATCTTTGAGCTGACAAACGGCTTTGGCGGCCCCAACTGCCTCTGCCTCCCCCTCGTCCGCACTTCATAACATGGGAACGGGTCAAAACATAAAGGCGCTTCGCAAGCGCGACCAGCTGACACAGGAGGAATTCGCGGCACTCATCGGCGTCTCCAAAGAAACGGTATGCCGCTGGGAAAAGGACCGCTATACAATCCGCCGCTCAACGTTGCTCAAGATAGTATCGAAATTTAACCTGCAGCTCGACGACCTCACATCTGAAACCGCAGGGCTTGCCGCAAAGCTCGACCACGAGGGGCGGAAGGGGGAATCCAAAGAAGTTACTACTGATTCCCTTTGCGATGTATTTAAAATCTTGAAGAATGGAGGCAGAACGGGACTTAAACAAACCGGAATAACCGCGCTTCCCTCATCCGTATTCAAGAAACATCGCGGGTGCTTCTTTGTTCAAATGGACACGTCCGCCATGTCCAAATGCTACCCGATTGGATCCCTTCTCCTCGTGGATCCAAACCTGAAACCCTGGAACGGATGCTCCGTCCTCGCTTTGGCCGATAATTCAAGAATCGTCATACGGCGTTATAGCACCGGCACGAACACCGTGATGCTCTCATCCCACTCATATCGCACAGCGGAACCGGATATCGTGCTGGACAAACGCCGAATTAGGATTCTGGGAGTCATCGTTTGGTTTCAGGCGTCTCATGATCTGAGCGTCTAATCAAATTTGATCTTGTTTACCTCCCCCATATGCTCACAACTCAATAGCAAAAGCCCCGCAGTCGGAGCGGACTGCAGGGCTCA
>NZ_QSOC01000012.1 GCF_003466125.1 Collinsella sp. TM10-22 | reverse complement strand
CTAACAGAGCCTTTTTTAATCCCCGTCCCAGAAAACTCATTCACGGAAAGGCTCGGGCGGACCATGTAGCTAAAAAAGCCCCGTCCCAAAAAGACTACTTTTAGAGTGTGCTGAGAGTGGGGGTCCAGGCGATGGTGGGGGTCGCTCCGTCGAGAGTCTCGTTGATGGTTGCTGCCATGCCGGCGAGGAGGCTGTTCTCGCTTACGGTGAGCGTCTCGTAGCCACCAGCGCGCATGAGCTCGCGAATCACCACGGCGCCGGCCAAGATCACGCCCGCGCGTTTGGGCTGTACACCCGGTAGCGCGGCGATGCCTTCCGCGTCCAACACAGACATGCGCTCGATAGCGGCCGAGACCTGCTCCAGCGACAGCTCGCGTAGGTGCACAAAGCTCGAATCGTACGGTTCCAGCTCGTGGACCAGAGCCACCAGCGTAGTCACCGTGCCGCCCACCGCGACTAAGCGTTCGGCGCGCTCAAAGTCGACAGGCAGGCCCTCAAAATAGGCGGCGAACTGCTCGCCTGCCCACGCGGCAGCGGCAGCAAGCTCGCCATCCGCGGGCGGCAACGCAGAGAAAAAGCGCTCCGTCACGCGACGGCAACCGATGTCCAGCGAGCGCGTTCCCTCCAGCGCAAAGACGCCGCGCTCCGGAGCGTATACGCCCGTCGCGAGTTCCGTGGACCCGCCGCCCGAATCCGCGACGATGATGCGCTCGCCGGCAAAGTCGTGCGCCACGCCAAAAAACGTCAGGCGCGCCTCGACCTCGCCCGGAATCACCTGTGGTTTGAGCCCCAACTCGCGCAGGCCGTCCAGCAGCAGCGCGGCATTGGACGCATCGCGCGCGGCACTCGTGCACGTGGTGCAGACGCACACGGCCCCAAAGGCACGGGCCTCGTCCACAAACATGCGGCACGCAGCGAGCACACGCTCGACAGCCGCCTCGTAGAAGCGCCCCGTCGCGTCCACGCCCTCGCCCAGGTCGGTAATCTCGGTATGCTTGGACGATTCCACAATCGCTCCGCCCTCGACCTGGGCCAACACCAGTCGCGACGACACCGTTCCCAGGTCGATCGCGGCCACCTTATAGCGTTTGCAATTTGTCATTGCGGGCTCCCCTCCGGGCGCTATTTGCCGTTGGACACGACCGTCTGGCCCTCGACGCCGTTAAACCCAAACAGCATGTCGAGCGCCTGGATGTACCACGGCGCGTCCTTGCCGACTTCTTCGATTTCCTTGGCCACTTCGCTGGCCTTCTTGGCGTTTGAGGACTTTTTGCTCGACGACGAGTCCGAATCGTCGTCCAAGCCTAGCACGTCAATCTTCTTCTCGCCGGGCATCACCAGGCCCAGGTCCTCGGACGCCGCGTCCTTGATACCCTCCTCCGAGAGCAGTTTGTCGACGCTTTTTTGCAGCTCATCATTGTATTGCTGGCGAATCTCGACCTGCTTGGCCAAGATGTCGCTCGAGCGTTTTGCCACGTACAGGTCGCGTACGGGAAAATACAGGCTCACGAGCGCCAGCGCCACCACGATACCGATAAACAGCGGACGCAGAGAGCCATGCGTAAAGTCATAGATCGCCTTGACCACCGCATTGTCGTTGGCGTAGCGCATAAAGTCCGAGCCCGAAAGACGGCTCGAAGGCCTGCTCGACCTGTCGTGCGTCTGGGCCGAGGGACGCGACGCATGTGTCGAACGTGCCGGGCGCACCGGTCCATCTGCCGAAGTATTCACATGAGCATTGGGGCGCGAGGTACTTGTCGGGCGCTGCGTGGAGCGGTCGGCGCCGGCGTAGGCGGACCCACCGAGCTGCACCGTGCGCGCACGGCGAGGCGACGGCTCACGCGAACCGGCGGAATAGTACCTGTTGTCGTAAATCTGATCCATGTGCGCCTTGTGCGGTTGAGGTTTGTTTGCGCTAAGTATTCTAGTTATAGCACGAGCGCGTGCACCACCTTCGGCAGCCTTTGCTCGACATAAAAAAGGCGCTGAGCCGTATGGCCCAGCGCCCGACAGAACTCTGTAGCGTCTAGCTGGGGCGGGGCGAAGCCGAGTCCATCCCCTCCCCACCAGGCTCGTCTATCTAGCGAATGTTGTAGAACGCGGCCTTGCCGGCGTAGCGCGCGCTGCCCTCGAGCTCGTCCTCGATGCGGATGAGCTGGTTGTACTTGGCGATACGGTCGCTGCGGCACGGGGCGCCCGACTTGATCTGGCCGGCGTTGATGCCCACGACCAGGTCGGCGATCGTGGAATCCTCGGTCTCGCCGGAGCGGTGGCTCACGATGCAAGCGTAACCGGCCTCCTTGGCGGTCTCGATGGCCTCGAGCGACTCGGTGAGCGTACCGATCTGGTTAACCTTGACTAGGATCGCGTTGGCGGCACCCAGCTCGATGCCCTTCTTGAGGCGCTCGGTGTTGGTGACGAACAGGTCGTCGCCCACCAGCTGCACCTTGTTGCCAGTGCGACGGGTCAGCTCGACCCAACCGTCCCAGTCCTCCTCGGCCATACCGTCCTCGATGGAGATGATGGGATAGGTGTCGACGAGCTTCTCCCAGTAATCGACCATCTGGGCACTCGTGTACTCCACGCCCTCGCCCTTGAGCTCGTACATGCCAGTCTCGGCGTTGTAGAACTCGGTCGAAGCCGGGTCCATGGCGTACATGAAGTCGACGCCGGGCTTAAAGCCAGCCTTCTCGACGGCCTTGGTAATGTACTCGAACGGCTCGGCGTTGGTCTTGAGGTTGGGCGCAAAGCCGCCCTCGTCGCCCACGCCGCCGCCCAGGCCGGCCTCGTGCAGCACGCCCTTGAGGGTGTGGTAGACCTCGGCGCACCAACGCAGGCCCTCGGCAAAGCTCGGGGCGCCCACCGGCATGATCATGAACTCCTGGAAGTCGACGTTATTGTCGGCATGCACGCCGCCGTTGAGGATGTTCATCATGGGCGTGGGCAGCAGGTGGGCGTTGACGCCGCCCAGGTACTGATACAGCGACAGGCCCGCCGACTCGGCAGCGGCGCGGGCAACGGCCAGCGACACACCCAGAATGGCGTTGGCGCCGAGATTGGTCTTGTTGGGGGTACCGTCCGCGGCAATCAGCGCGGCATCGACGGCGCGCTGGTCGAAGGCGTCGAGGCCCACGACGGCGTCGGCGCACTCCTTGTTGACATGCTCGACGGCCTGCGAAACGCCCTTGCCCAGGTAGCGACCCTTGTCGCCATCGCGCAGCTCGCAGGCCTCAAAGGCACCGGTCGAAGCGCCCGAAGGCACCATTGCGCGGCCAAAGCTACCGTCCTCGAGCACGACCTCGACCTCGACAGTGGGATTGCCGCGGCTGTCGAGCACCTCGCGACCGTAGACGTCCAAAATATCGCTCATGTTGTCTCCCTCTCACTTGGAAACATAGTGGATGCAAGCGACCGGCTGACCGTGCACCGTCGGTGCGCCTCCGTAAGTTAGCCATGTCGCACTTTTTGCATTATGCCCTAAGTTAGCCGAGGGATACACTTGATTTTCGAAAAATTTAGCGGGAACGATGAGGCGTGTCAGCCCGTCGTTCCCGCAGTCTTACTCCTCCGCCTTTGCGGCATCCCACAGGTCGTTAAGGCCGTGGGTCGAAAGCTCGGCAAGATCCACGTGGGCGTCAGCCGCCATCTGCTCCATCGCAGCCCAGCGGCGGCGGAACTTGGCCGTGCTCGCGCGCAGGGCACTCTCGGCGTCAATCCCCTCTTTGCGCGCAACGTTGACTAGAGCAAAGAGCAGGTCGCCAAACTCCATCTCGCGCTCGGGCGAGCCGGGAGCCTCGGCCTCAAACTCGGCACGCTCCTCGGCTACCTCGTCCCACACATCCTGGACCGTCTCCCATTCAAAGCCCACGGCAGCCGCCTTACGCGACACCTTCTGAGCTTGCATCAGCGCCGGCAGGTGCGTGGGCACGCCGTCGAGCAGGCCTTCGGGCGCAGCCTCGCTCGCCGCCACAGCCTTGTCCTTGGCAGCCTTCTCGGCAAGCTTGACCTCGTCCCAAATCTTGAGCACCTCATCGGAGTTGTCAGCATCCGCATCGCCAAACACGTGCGGGTGGCGGCGAATGAGCTTGGCGTCGATATCGCGTGCCACATCGGCCAGCGTAAACTCGCCGGCGTCCGCCGCAATCTGCGCATGCAGCACTACCTGCATGAGTACGTCGCCCAGCTCCTCGCACAGATGCGTGGCATCGTCGGCCTCGATGCAGTCGAGCGCCTCATAGGCCTCCTCGATCATGTTCTTGCCAATGCTGCGGTGCGTCTGCTCGCGGTCCCACGGACAGCCGTCGGGCTGGCGTAGGCGCCAGATGGTCTGCACCAGATGCTGCAGCTCGGCCGACGCGTCGACCAGCGTGGACAGGTCGCGCGAGCCCTCGGCATTTTGCTGAGCCGTGTGCTGTGCCATGGTTAATCCTCCTCCATGATCACGTGGCGGAACGCGCCGCCCTCGTAGATGCCGTAGCTGTGTGTGCCGTCCTTGGGGATGCTCACGCTGCCGGGGTTGAAGACCCACAGGCCCGGATGCGCGGCGCTCTCCTCGTTAACCTTGATGTGTGTGTGACCGTAGACGAGCGCGGAGCCCTCGGGCAACGCGGGCGCGTGGTCGACGCTGTTGTGCATGCCGGCGCCAAAGACGTGGCCGTGTGTCAGGAACAGCTCGCGGCCGGCTTCGTCGAACAGCGTGGCGTAGTCCGCCATGACGGGGAAGTCGAGCACCATCTGGTCGACCTCGGCGTCGCAGTTGCCGCGCACCGCGATGATGCGGTCGGCCAGGGCGTTGAGCAGCGGAATCACGCGCTTGGGGGCGTAGTCGCGCGGCAGGTCGTTGCGCGGACCGTGGTAGAGCAGGTCGCCCAGCAGCACGATGCGGTCGGGCTCCTCGGATTCGATGGCGGTGCAGAGGCGCTCGGCCCAGTATGCCGAGCCATGGATGTCGGAGGCGATGAGGTATTTCATGGGGAGTCCTTTCGGTGTGGGGTTGATGGGGGCTGAATACGAAGTCCAGCGGATGTGGAGCCCCTCTACCGCGTTACTCAAATCGAAGCGCCGCGCTCTGAGCCGCCTGCATCACGCGTTGGAGCGGCACGCCATGTTCGCGGGCGAGACGGGCGCAGTCCTCGTGCTCGGGCGCCGCACGCTCACTGCCGTCGGGCAGGGTGGCCACCTTGACGGCTACCTCGCCCCAAGGCGTCGCCACCTGCTCAAAACGACGTGGCAAGCAAACACGCTCCATGACCTGGCGACGAATGCCGTTGGTCGTGGTTTCCAAAAAGATAATCGTCTGCAGGCGTTCGATATCCTCATGCGAGCAGATCACCTGCAGCTGCCAGCCGGGGCGGCCTTTTTTGCAATAGAGGGGCAGCCAGTGTACCTCGCGCGCACCCGCCTCGCGCAGGCGATCGGCGGCGTAGGCGAGTACCTCGGGCGACGCGTCGTCGATGTCGCATTCCAGATTGACGATGGTTTCGGGCGCATCGGTCTCGCGGGACAGCGGTGATTTGCTATCGCATTGCATACGGTCCGGGTCCTTTCCACACGGGCTCGTTTTGTTCATCCAAACGCTAGCACATCGGACGTGGCGCAGACGTGACTTTCGTCCATCGCCGCCCTCGCCCCTATCCAAACGTGTACGTCAGCCTCCAAACATGCCATTTTTTGTCGGTTTTGGAGGCTGACGTACACGTTTTGAGAGCGCAAGCGAGGCCGCACCGCGCGCCGCGCAGCCTTTCCAATCGATTTCGACCCCCGACGTGCCCGGCGTTTTGAGAGTTGCGCCATTACAATGGAGCGGATTCGCCAAATGCAAAGGAGTCGCCATGCCCGCATGCCCGCTGGTCGATTGCCACACCCATACTTCGTTTTCGGACGGCCATGCCTCGTTTGAGGACAACGTCCGCGCCGCCACCGCTGCCGGATGCCGCGTCATGGTCTCGACCGACCACCTCACCCTGCCTGCCAGCATGGATGCTAACTGCGAGGTGCAGGTCGTCGAGGGCGACTTGCCGGTGCACCGCCTGGCTTTTGAGGACGCTCACAAGCTTGCCGCGCAGATCGCACCCGAACTCGAGCTTATCTATGGCTTTGAATGCGATTGGTACCAAGGTTGCGAGCCTTTGGTTGAGAGCTGGTCCCAGGGCGCCATCGTACGCCTGGGTAGCGTGCATTGGATTGGCAACCCAGGCGATATTGCGGCAGGCGCCGCAGGCACGGCGGGGACAGAGGACGTCGCTCGCCCCGACACGCCCGATTCGCTCTGCGGCTGGATTGACGACGATACCAACCTGCATGTTTGGGAAAACTTAGGCGTGCGCGGCGTATGGGAGCGCTATGTCGACGACTGGTGCCGCGCCTGCGAGAGCTCGCTCAACTTTGACGTGATGGCCCATCCCGACCTAGTCATGCGTTTTTCGAAAGAGGGCTTTGCGCCCGACTTTAACCCCATGCCCTTTTGGGAGCAGATGGCCGAGTGCGCCCACGACACGGGCCGCCGCGTTGAGGTTTCTACCGCCGCGCCGCGCAAGGGCTTGGACGACTACTATCCCGCGACCGGATTGCTGCGTTGCTTTGCCCACGCCGAGGTGCCGATTACTTTTGGCTCGGACGCACACCGCGCCTGCGACATCTGCTGGAACATCCGCGAGGCTCAGGCCCACGCCTACGACTGCGGCTACCGAACCTTCGATATCCCCCACGCCACCGGCGAATGGGAACCCACGCCCCTCGCCTAAGACTAGTCGTTAGGGACGTTCTTAAACAACTATTGACGGCGGGCGTTGAGTTCGCCGGCCAGCTCATCGAGGGTGATGCCGTAGCGCTCGAGCGTCACGAGCAGGTGGTAGATCAGGTCGCCGGCCTCGTAGCGGATGTGGTCGTGATCGTTATCCTTGCAGGCCATGATGACCTCGCTCGCCTCCTCGGCAAGCTTCTTGAGCAGCTCGTCCTCGACATCGGTCAGCAGGCGAGCGGTATAGCTCTCCTGCGGCGATGCGTCGCGACGGCCGTGAATCACCCCGGCGAGCCCCGTCAGCGTCTCACCGATATTTCCATCCTGAACATTCGCGGTGCGCACACCCATGGTTCAATCCTTTCTGGTTGGCCAAGCGCCTGGTCGAGCGCCCGCCCTACGCGAGTTTTCTAAAGAAGCAGGTACGGTTGCCGGTATGGCAGGCCGGACCCGGCGAGTCGACCTTGACCAGCAGCGTATCGCTATCGCAGTCGGCCCAGAGCTCCTTGACCTCCTGCATATTGCCGCTCGTCGCGCCCTTGTTCCAGAGCTCCTGGCGGCTGCGGCTCCAAAACCACGTGGTACCGGTCTTGAGCGTCAGCCCCACCGATTCCTCGTTCATCCAAGCAACCATAAGCACCTCACCGGTGTCATACTGCTGAACCACACAAGGAATCAGCCCACGGTCGTCGTATTTGAGCTCTGCCGCGGTTGTCACTTGCTCCATTTAGAAGTCCAATCTCACAGGTATTCCCTGGCTGGCCATGTATTCTTTGACTTCGCGAATGCTGAAGGTCCCAAAGTGAAAGACACTTGCTGCCAGCACGGCATCGGCTTCGCCCTCGATCACGCCCTCGGCAAAATGCTCGAGCGTGCCCACGCCGCCGCTTGCGATCACCGGGATCGGCACCGCACGCGCCACGGCGCGGGTGAGTGCCAGGTCGAAGCCAGCCTTGGTGCCGTCGCGATCCATGCTGGTGAGCAAGATCTCACCGGCGCCGCGACGAGCCGCTTCCTCGGCCCACGCCACCGCATCGATACCCGTGGCGTTACGGCCGCCCGCGGTAAAGACCTCCCACTTGTCGGCTCCCGGCTCACCGGGCAAACCAACACGCTTGGCATCGATCGCCACGACCACGGCCTGGCTGCCAAATGCAGCGGCAGCTTGGCTGACCAGCGACGGATCGCGCACGGCAGCAGAGTTGAGCGACACCTTATCGGCACCGGCAGCCACCATGGTTCGCATGCCCGCCAGGTCACGAAAACCGCCGCCCACGGTATAGGGAATGGCCAACTCCTCGGCCGCATGCGCCGCCATCTCAATGGTCGTCGCACGGTTGTCGCTCGTCGCAGTGATGTCCAGGAACACGACTTCGTCCGCGCCCTCGCGGTCGTAGGCGCGCGCCAGCTCCACCGGATCGCCCGCATCGCGCAGGCTCACAAAGTTGACGCCCTTGACCACGCGGCCGTCCTTAACGTCCAGACAGGGAATCACACGCTTGGTAAGCATGGGCTACTCCTCCCCTCGGGCGGCGGCCAGCGCCTGTGCCAGCGTAAAGTTGCCCTCGTAGAGCGCGCGACCGGTGATCGCACCCTCAATAGCATCCTCACCCACCGCGGCAAGCGCGCAGATATCGTCGAGTGTCGAGATGCCACCCGAAGCCACGACGGGAAAACCCGCGACCTCGGCCACATGGCGATACGCCGCCACGTCGATGCCCGTCTGCATGCCATCGCGCGCGATGTCGGTGTACACCAAATGCTTAAAGCCCAGCTCGGAAAGCTGCGCCACCGCATCATCGAGCGCCACGCCCGCGCCATCGCGCCAGCCGTTCACCTTGACCTGGCCGTCACGGGCGGCGATGTCTGCCACCAGCAGCTCGCCAAAGCCGCGCGCTGCCACCTCGGCAAAACCCGGCTCGGTCACCAGCACGGTCCCCAGCGCAATACGGCGCGCGCCATAGCCGGCCAGCTCGTCGATGCGTGCGAGCGAGCGGACGCCGCCGCCCACGTCCACGGACAGACCGTCGACGCCGCAGATAGCCTTGATCGCCGTCGAGTTGGCAGCGCATGCGTCCTCATCCTCGCCAAAGGCAGCGGACAGGTCGACGACATGCACCCAGTTCGCACCCTGCTCGGCAAAGGAGCGGGCAACGGCCACGGGGTCGTCGGAATATACCTTGCAGCGGCTCCGGTCGCCGCGCTCCAGGCGCACGACCTTGCCGCCGATCAAATCGATTGCGGGAAACAGAATCATCGGCCGGCCTCCTCGACGATGTTGACGAAGTTCTTAAGGATGCGCTGTCCCAGCGCGGAGGATTTCTCGGGATGGAACTGGCAGCCCCACACGTTGCCGTGGCGCACGATGCACGGGAAGCTCCGCGTGTAGTGCGTGCGCGCCAGAACATCGGCGGCATCGACATCGTCGGCCACCGCATAGCTGTGGGTGAAGTACATGTTGGCGCCCTCGGCAAAACCGGCGAGCAATGGATCGGCCGCGCCGGCGGGCGTCATGTGCACCTGGTCCCAGCCCACGTGCGGCACCTTCAGGCGACTCGATTCCAAGCGCGTGCACGAGCCGCGCATAATGCCCAGGCCATCGACCCAGGGACCGCCGGCCTGCTCGGAGGCATCGTCGTCCGCGCCCTCGTCCGCCGGCACGCCCTCGTCGCCGCGTTCAAAAAACAGCTGAAGGCCCAGGCAGATGCCGAGCAGAGGAGTTCCGGCGGCAACGGCGTCAAGCACGGCCGCCTCCTCGCCGCTCTGGCGCATAAAGGCGATCGCGTCATAGAACGCGCCCACGCCCGGGATGACCAGGCCATCGGCCTTGCGGATCTGTTCCGGATCATCCGACGTGCAGGCAGCGGCACCGGCGCGCGCAAGCCCGCGCACGACGCTCGACAAGTTCCCTTTGTGGTAGTCGACCACCACGATCTTCGGTTCGCCCACGCGACCCTCCCTTTTCCCATCATCCAAAACCACCACGAAGGTGCCTGTCCCCTTTGTGGTGGTTTTTACCCTTGTGGCGGTTACAGTGAGCCCTTGGTGCTGGGGATTCCTTGCACGCGGGGATCAAGCTCGCAGGCGTGGCGCATCGTGCGTCCCACGGCCTTAAAGGCGGCCTCGATAATGTGGTGCGAGTTGCCGCCCGCCAGCTCGCGCACGTGCAGCGTGAGTTTGGCGTCGCGCGCAAAAGCGTAGAAGAACTCGACGGCCAGCTCGGTATCAAAGGTGCCCACGCGCTCGGTCGGCACGGGTAGATCGCAATAGGCCTGCCCGCGACCCGAGATATCAACGGCGGCCATCACGAGCGTCTCGTCCATGGCAATCGCCGCATCGGCAAAGCGCGTAATGCCCGCCTTGTCACCCAGTGCCTGGCAAAACGCCTCGCCCAGCACAATGCCCGTGTCCTCGACGGTGTGGTGCGCGTCGACCTCCACATCGCCCATCGCATGTACCGTCAGATCGAACAGGCCATGGCGGCCAAGGGCGTTGAGCATGTGGTCGAAAAACGGCACGCCGGTCGAGATATCGCACACGCCGGATCCGTCCAGATCGAGCCTAACGACAATGTCGGTCTCGCCCGTCTTGCGGGTCACCTCGACATAACGGCCCATCTACATCTCCTCCTTCACCAGCGCGGCAAACGCTGCCAGCACCTCGTCGTTTTCCTGCGGGGTACCCACGGTAATGCGCAGACAGTCCGCAAGCCCCGGCGCGTAGCTAAAGTCGCGCACCAAAATTGAATACTCGTCGCGCAGGCGCTCGCGCACGCGTGTGGCGTGCGGCGTGCGCACGAGCACAAAGTTCGCCGCGCTCGGCCACGCCTCCACGGGCAGGCCCTCGGCAGCCATTGCGCGCAGGGCGCACAGCTCGCGCTCGCGATCGGATACAACCTGTGCCACCACGGGCGCGTACGCATCGCGGGCACGCACGCAGGCAAGCGCCGCGGCCTGGCTCAGCACGCTGACTGAATAGATCTGGCGAATCGCCGCGAACACGTCAATAACCTCGGGTGACGCAATCACATAGCCCAGACGCGTGCCGGCGGCGCCGAACGCCTTGGACAGCGTATGCAGAATCACCAGGTTGGAATGCTCGGCGATAAGCCCTTGCGCCGTGGTGGCCGCGCCAAACGAATCGTCAGCAAACTCCACGTAGGCCTCGTCGACCATCACCATGCCGGGACACGCATCGCACAGAGCCGCGATAAAGTCGAGCGGCGCCACGTCGCCCGTGGGATTGTTGGGCGAGGTCACAATCGCCAGGTTGCACTCGGGCGCTGCCGCAAGCACGGCAGCCTGGTCGAGCTCAAAGGTCACCGGATCGCGCCACACGTCGCTCACCTCGGTCTGGCAGAGCGACGCAAAGAACGCATACTCGCTAAAGCATGGCGGGCAGTTGAGCAGGGTCCGCCCCGCGCCGCCAAACGCCAGCAGGTAGTTATAGAGCAGCTCGTCGCCGCCGTTGCCCACGCAGATGTTCTCGCGTGCCACGCCATGCCAAGCGGCAAGCTCGTCGCGCAGGTCGTTGGACATGGGGTCGGGATAGCGGTTGAGCGGCGTGGCGGAAAGGGCCGCGTCGACCGCCTCGCGCACGCCGGCCGGCACGGGATAGGTGTTCTCGTTGGCCGAAAGGTTGATGCGCGTGGGCGTAAAGTTGGGATCGTAGGGCTCAATGCCGGCCAAGTAGGGCTGGACGAGTTCCTTCATGCGAGGCGTCAGCTCGGCCATATTAGGCCTCCCCGCCGGTCGCGTTAGCGCCATCCGCGCCCGCAGCCGCCAAGTCCACACCCTCGGCGACCGTCGCCGCGGCGTCGCCCGGCCAGGCAACCTTGGTCAGGTCGGCCGCCGCCAGCGACTCGGCGCTCACGGAATCCTCGCCCTGTTCCAGCACGCGACGACGCAGGGCGGCAGAAAGCGCGTGCGCCCACAGGCCCTCGGCCTCGGCCAAACGCTGCGTAGCGGGAGCGTCGGAGAGCAGGCCCTCGGGCGTATAGCAGATAACGCTTGAGCGCTTAACGAACTCCTCCACCGAAAGCGGGTTGGAGAACATGGCCGTGCCGCCGGTCGGCAGCGTGTGGTTGGGGCCGGCAACGTAATCGCCGAGCGGCTCGGAGCTCCAAGCGCCCACAAAGATGGCGCCGGCGTTGCGAATGCCGCCAAGCAGGCCCATTGCATCCTTGCAGTGCAGCTCCAGGTGCTCGGGCGCCACGGTGTTCACGGCCTCGACGGCGGCAGCCATATCGGCGGCCACCACGATGGTGCCCTCGTTGTCGAGCGAGGCGCGCGTAATCTCGGCACGCGGCGACTGCGCCACTAGAATGTCGATACCCGCCTCGACCTCGCGCGCAAACTGCTCGTCGCAGGTCACCAGATAGCAGGCGGCAAGCGGATCGTGCTCGGCCTGGGCCATCAGGTCGGCCGCGACCACCATGGGCTTGGCCGTGGCATCGGCCAGCACGCAGACCTCGGAGGGGCCGGCGACCATGTCGATGCCCACGTCGCCCGAGACAATCTGCTTGGCCGCGGCGACAAAGGCGTTGCCCGGGCCGGTGATCTTGTCGACGCGCGGAATGGTCTCGGTACCGTACGCCAGCGCGGCCACGGCCTGGGCGCCGCCCACCATATAGATCTCGTCCACGCCGCCGAGCTTGGCCGCGGCGAGCGTATAGGGGCTGATCAGGCCGTCCTTTTGTGGCGGCGTCACCATGACCACGCGCTTGACGCCGGCCACCTTGGCAGGGATAGCGTTCATGAGCACGGTGGAGGGATACTGCGCGCGACCGCCCGGCACGTAGATGCCGGCCGCGGCAAGCGGGGTCACCTTAACGCCGAGCATCGTGCCGTCCGGGCGCGTGGTAAACCAGCTCTGCTCGACCTCGCGCTGGTGAAACTCACGGATCTGGCGCGCAGCCTTCTCGAGCGCGGCGACAAAGGCCGGGTCGAGGCCTTCGAGCGCAGCATCGATCTGCTCTTGCGGCAGACGAAAGCTTTGCAGCTCGACACCGTCAAAACGCTGGCAGTAATCGCGCACCGCAGCATCGCCGTTGACACGCACGTTGGCCACGATATCGCGGGCGGCGTCGACGATGTTTTGCGGCAGCACACCCTTGCGGTTGAGCTGGTTGGTAACGAGGCGCTCACCGGGAGCAAGCTTGATGGTCTTCATATCGGTATCCCCTATCGGTCGAGGTTGCGTTTGGAAAACGAGATGCCGGGCAGCGGCACCAATCGGCCCGCAGTCCGGATATGGGGGCGCCCGTGCGCGCTCGCGCTATTGTGCCGAGCCCGCGACGGGCTCAAAATGCTTGTCCTTCACGGCAACCGCCAGGCGATCGGCCAGGTTGCGAACGCGCGGATCCAGGCGCGCGGCACCCGGGTTGACGAAGAAGCGGGCCGTGCAGTCCATAATGCGGCCGGTGATGACCAGGTCGTTGTCGCGCAGCGTGGCGCCCGTGGCGGTGATATCCACGATGCGATCGGTCATACCGACGATGGGTCCCAGCTCGATGTTGCCGTGCAGCGAAACAATGTCGGCGTTCACGCCGCGCTCGGCATACCAGGCACTCGCGATGCGCGGGTACTTGGTTGCCACGCGAAGCGAACCGCGGCGGGCATAGTTGCGCTCGGCCTGACCGGCGCGCCAAGCGGGCTCAGCCTCAATAAAGGTGCACAGGCCGTAACCCAAATCGACCAGCTGCAGCAGGTTGAGGTCGGCCTCGATGAGCGAGTCCCACCCGCAGATGCCGCAGTCGGCACCGCCGCAGCCCACAAAGGCGGGCGCGTCGCTGGGTCGTACGATGACAAACTCGATATCGCCGACCGCGCCCTCGCCGGCACGCGTATCGCGACCGCGCACGATCAGGTGACGGCCGGGGTCGCGCAGCTCGGAGACGTCCAGGCCCGCGGCCTCGAGCACGTCGAGCGTGTCGGCCTTAAGCGAGCCCTTGGGAACGGCGATGCGCAGCGGACCCTCGGCACCACGGCCCGCGGCGTGGTCGCCGTCGGAAGCGGCGTCCTCAGTCGAAGTGTGCGCGGCCTCCAGACGCTCGAGCGAAAAGGCAAATCCCGCCGCCGGTACCTCGATGCCATCGCCGAACGCGCCGGTAAAGATGGAGTCGTAGCGACCGCCCGAACCCACCGGATCGGGCAGGCCACCGGCATAGGCCTTAAAGACCAGGCCCGTGTAGTAATAAAAAGAGTTCATGATGGAGAAGTCGAACGACAGCACCTGGGCGTCCTCGGGAGCCAGGCCCTCGACCAGGGCGCGCAGCTCGCGCGTCAGCGGCGCGGCAATACCGGCAGCTTCCAGCAGCGCATCCACACGGTCGAGTACCTCGGCACCGCCGTGCAGACGCGGCAGCTCGCTAATGGCGGCCTTGACGGCCTCGGGCTCGGCGCTTGCCGCCACGCGGGCATCGAGACCCACAAAGTCGTTGGCATGCACGCAACGCAGGGCCTCGGCGGCCAGCTCGCGATCCTCACACGCCGCGAGCAGCTCCTTAAACGGACGAACGCTACCTGCGATAATGCGCGCATCGGGCAGCGCTAGCTCGCGCACGGCCTCGGCTACCAGCGAGACAATCTCGACATCGCCCGCGGCGTCGCCCGCACCGATGAGCTCAAAGCCCAGCTGCGTAAACTGACGCGAGCCGCCGGCATTGCGCTGGCACTCGCGAACCACCGGCGCCTCGTAGCGCAGGCGCAGGGGCAGGTCGGCCGCGCGCATGCGGGTCGAAACCAAGCGCACGATCGGCAACGTGTTGTCGGGACGGACCACCAGCAAACGCCCATCATCGTCAAAGAGCTTAAACGGCGTGTCCGCAATGCGGCCACCTTCCTCGAGCGAACCCTTGTCCTCGAGCAGCGGCGTCTCAACCGGCAGGTAATGATGCTCCCTAAAGCAGCCCTTCACCGTACATGCGATCTCCTCGCGTGCCTGAGCCTCCTCGGGCAATATGTCCCGGAATCCCCACGGTGTGGCCGTCATCTGGTGAGCCTCCTCATGCTGTGCTTCGCATAGAACAGAAGACCGGCATAGCTCCGCCGGTCTTCTGGGTACTTTAGCATACTAGAGTGCTTGCGGGGAAAATCGTCTCCCTCGGCTCACAGCGTATTCATTTAGAAACATAGGGGCAAGCTCTCAGCTTAATCTGGCGATTCCCCCAGCCCAACCGGAAAGCGCGTCCCACTCCGAGCCGCAAGCCCGGGATGAACTTTCCGCCGAAGACACCCTGCGCCGACAGCAACGCAAAAAGGGCGCCCGCGCAAATGCGGACGCCCTTGTGTAGGGTTGAGATATCAACCAGCCAAGATATCGGACCTGCGACCAGCTCTTAGTAGTCGAACTGGTGGTAGTAGCGGCGGTACTTGAGGT
>NZ_QSOC01000011.1 GCF_003466125.1 Collinsella sp. TM10-22 | reverse complement strand
AGGCCAGGGCGCCGCTGACCGGTGGACGGCACCGAGCCGTCGGATGACTTGAAGAAGGGGGAGGCCTCGCGGCCTCCCCCTTTTTGCGTTATAGACACGTTGTGCTTTGGGACCTAGCTCCCTCTTATGCGCTCTTACTGTTTGGCTGTATTTTGAGCCCTTCTAGTGTATTTGAGCGATAATTACTCGCATTGGCGTTAGGGAGGGCTTGATGTTTACCGTATTTGTCTTGGGCAATATTGCTTCGGGTAAGTCGACTGCCTGCCGCTATTTCGAATCTCGTGGCGCTATGCTTATCGATCTGGATGAGCTTGCAAAATCGCTGTATGTGCCGGGCTCTGATATCGTCAATGCTCTCGCGGATGAATTCGGTTGGGACATTTTGGATGAGGAAGGCGCCATTCGCCGCAGCATCCTCGCTTCTCGAGCTTTCGCTTCTCCTGATTCGGTCGCACGGCTCAATGGTATCGTGCATCCCGTTCTCATTGAACAGCTTTCGCTTAGGATTCTCGATCCGGTTTGTTGTACGGTTTCGTCTCCCCGTTATCCCTTTGCGGTAGTCGAGGTTTCTGCTCCGACTGGTTTTGAGGATGCATTTGGCTTGGCTGATGAAATTCTGGTCATCAGCGCTCCTTTGTCAGTTCGTCGCGAGCGTGCTATACAACGTGGCATGGAGCCATCTGATTTCGATGCCCGTTCTGCTTGCCAGCCCGATGAGTCTGCGCTGTGCAATCTTGCTACAACGGTTATTGATAATGCGGCAGGCGATAACTCGCTCTTTGAACAACTGGATGCATGGCTTGCGCGCCATGGGTTCGTGGATGTTGTGGATAAGGAGGAGGCCGATGCCTAAGACACGTTTCCTTACTTGGTATCGCCTTATACCGCTGGCTGCCGTTTTTGTCTTCGGCCTTATCTCATTCGTTTACTCGTATGCTCCTGCTGCTTTCTTTAAACCGCTGTATCCGATTGACTACGAGGCGTATGTAAAGCAATCCAGCATTTCGCATAATTTGGATCCGTATTTGGTGTGTGCTGTCATTAAGTCTGAATCGAATTGGGATCCCGAGGCCGAGTCGAATCAAGGTGCTCAGGGATTGATGCAGCTGATGCCCGAGACTGCCCAGGATATGATCGCCAAGGGCCTTGTCGACGGTGGCGAGTATTCGGTCGACAACCTTAACGATCCGGCAACGAATATCGAGTTTGGCTGTGCGTATCTTTCGTATCTTCTAGCGTATTTTAACGGGTCGACTGACAGTGCCATTGCCGCCTATAACGCCGGCATGGGCAATGTCGACGGATGGGCGCAGCAGAGTACGTCGCTTCATAATGCAATTACCTTTCCCGAGACGCAGGCGTATCTGATTCGTGTCAATAATGCCTGGGTTCGCTACAAGACCCTCTATCCCGATCGGTTCGTATAGGACTATGCCTGCCGCCTGCGTATACTGCAGATATATGAGTTAGGAGTATCCATGGCGGAATTTGAAGTAGAACGCGTTGGTGGTGAACTTAAGCGCTTTGGCGTTGAAGGCTCTGACGTGCCGTTTAAGGTCGTGTCTCCCTATGACCCTGCAGGCTCTCAGCCTAAAGCCATTGAGTCGCTTGTGCAGGGTGTGAGGGACGGAGACCGCTATCAGGTTTTGCTGGGCGTGACTGGTTCGGGCAAGACCTTCACGATGGCAAAGACTATTGAGGCCCTGGGAAAGCCGACGCTGGTCATGGCTCCGAATAAAACGCTCGCCGCTCAGCTTGCGAGCGAGCTCAAAGAGTTCTTTCCCAACAACGCTGTGGTCTACTTCGTCTCGTACTATGACTACTATCAGCCCGAGGCGTATGTGCCGCAAAGCGATACATATATCGAGAAAGACTCCTCGATTAACGAAGAGGTCGAGATGCTGCGACATCAGGCGACCGCATCGCTGCTCTCTCGACGAGATGTGATTGTCGTCGCATCGGTCTCGTGTATCTATGGCATTGGCTCTCCTGAGGACTATGCGGGCCTAGCCCCGAACGTCGACAAGAAGGTGCCGCTCGAGCGCGATGACTTTATCCATGCACTTATCGACATTCAATATGATCGCAATGACTATGACCTTGCACGCGGCACGTTCCGCGTGCGCGGCGATGTTGTCGACGTGTATCCGCCTTATGCCGAGCATCCGTTGCGGTTTGAGTTCTTTGGTGACGAGGTCGAACTGATTGGCGAGATCGATGAGGTCACCGGCGAATTGCTGCGTGAGTACGAAGCAATTCCTGTGTGGCCGGCCTCGCACTATGTGACCGAGAAGCCGAAGGTCAAGGCGGCTCTGAAATCGATCAGCGAAGAGTGCGAGAAGCGCGTGGCGGAGCTCAAGGCGACCGACAAGTTGCTCGAGGCGCAGCGTCTGCAGCAGCGCACCGATTATGATCTTGAGATGCTCGAGACGATGGGCTTTTGCAACGGCATCGAGAACTACTCACGTCATCTGGACGGTCGCAAGCCGGGTGAGCCGCCGTTTACCCTGATCGATTACTTTCCTAAGGACATGCTCTGCATCATCGATGAGAGCCATGTGACGGTGCCGCAGATTCGCGGCATGCACGAAGGTGACCGCTCGCGTAAGGTGACGCTGGTGGAGCATGGTTTTCGCCTGCCCTCGGCGCTCGATAACCGCCCGCTTCGTTTCGATGAGTTTGAGGCAAGGATCCCCCAGTTTATCTATGTTTCGGCCACGCCGGGTGACTATGAGCTGCGAGTGAGCCAAAATGACGTTGAGCAGATCATTCGTCCGACCGGTCTGCTCGATCCCAAGATCGACGTTCGTCCGGTCCGAGGCCAGATTGACGATCTTGAGGACGAGATTCGCGAGCGCGTTGCCCGCAAGGAGCGTGTGCTGGTGACCACGTTGACCAAGCGCATGGCCGAGGACCTGACCGACCACCTGCTTGATGCGGGCATTAAGGTCAATTACATGCACTCCGATACGGCGACGATGGACCGTGTCGAGATCCTGCGAACGCTGCGCGAGGGCAAGATCGATGTTCTCGTTGGCATCAACCTGCTCCGCGAGGGTCTAGACCTTCCCGAGGTCTCGCTGGTGGCAATTCTCGACGCCGATAAGGAAGGCTTCTTGCGCAACCGCCGTTCGTTGATTCAGACGATTGGCCGCGCGGCCCGTAACGCCGACGGCGAGGTCATCATGTATGCAGACGTTGTGACCGATTCGATGAAAGAAGCCATCGAGGAGACGCAGCGCCGTCGCGAGATTCAGATGGCATATAACGAAGACCATGGCATTGTGCCCAAGACGGTCCGCAAGGCCATTAACGACATTTCGAGCTTTATTGCCGAGGCCGAAAAGACTGTGGGCTCGAAGGGACGCTCGAGAGGCGATTCACTGGGTCACGGTGCGTTCTATACACCCGACGAAAACGGCGAGGGCGCCGCGCCGGAGACGTCGGCACCCGAGCAGACGCTTGCCGAGCAGCTGGAAGGGCTACCGCACGACGAGCTCGTGCGGATCGTCGAGACCATGGAGGAAGACATGCGTAACGCCTCCGCCGCCATGGACTTTGAGGAGGCGGCGCGCCTGCGCGATGCCGTCGTTCAGATTCGGGCGATGCTCGAGGGTGCGTCTGAGGACGAGACGATCGAGCGCTTACGTTCGCAGGCCCGCAAGGGTTCCACGTTCGCATCGGGCAGAAAACGCCAGGGTGCACGGTTTAAGAAATAGCGAACAGGCCCCGAGTTCCCTGTGGAGCTCGGGGCCTGTATCCTTTGCGCGCTGGAATTCGTGCGCTAGAGGTCAGCGATTAGGGCTTCGGCACAACGGATGCCGTCGGTGGCCGCGCTCATGATGCCGCCGGCATATCCAGCTCCTTCACCACAAGGGTAGAGGCCCGGGGTCGACACGGCATGGCACGCTCGGTCTCGGGTGACAGTGACCGGTGAGCTCGAACGAGTCTCCACACCGGTAAGAACGGCATCGGGGCGGTCGTAGCCTCGTAGCTTTTTTCCGAGTAGGGGAAGTCCCAGGCGGAGCGACTCGACGATATGCTGCGGGAGGGCATCGTCGATCGCCGTCCAGGTCACGCCAAGTGGATAGGTTGGTTTTACCTTTCCGGGTGCCGTGCTGGCGCGTCCTGCGAGGAAATCTCCGACGAGCTGTGCCGGTGCGTTCCAGTTGGAACCGCCCAGGCGATAGGCAGCCGCCTCGCAGGCACGCTGGAGCTCGATGCCGGCGAGCGGGTCATCGTTGGGAAGGTCCTCAGGCGTGACGTTAACGAGCAGAGCGGCATTTGCGTTGCGTCCGTCGCGGGCATTGAGACTGGCCCCGTTGACGCACAGATGGCACGGTTCTGAAGAGGCGGCAACAACCTGTCCGCCGGGGCACATGCAAAACGAGAACACGCTGCGGCCGTTGGGAAGATGGGCAACAAGTTTGTAAGGGGCCGCCCCGAGCGCTGGATGTCCCGCCGAGGCTCCATATTGGGCTCGGTCGATGTCGCGCTGCGGATGCTCGATGCGAACGCCCATGGCAAAGGTCTTTTGTGCGAGGGTCACGTTGTGGTCCTTAAGGAGCTCAAAAATATCGCGAGCAGAATGCCCGCAGGCGAGGATGAGGTGCTTTGTCTCGATTGGCTCGCAAGCGGCGTCTTGGGACGATTGGACATCAATACCGGTGATGGCGCCAGACACGTCGATGCGAATGTCGACGAGCCTCGTTCGATAACGGACGACACCTCCGAGCTGCTCGATGCGCTGGGATATAGCGGTGACAACCTTGGGAAGGATGTCGGAGCCAATGTGCGGCTTGGCATCCCACAGAATATCGCGGGGTGCACCCGCCTCGACGAAGGTTTCGAGGATAAGGCGATGGGCGGGATTTTTGGTTCCCGTATTGAGCTTGCCGTCCGAGAAGGTTCCCGCGCCGCCCAGGCCAAACTGGATATTGCTCTCGGGGTCGAGGATGCGCTCCTTTAGAAAGAGGTCGATCGCCTGCGAGCGGCGAAATGCCGGGTCGCCGCGCTCGATGAGCAAGGGCTTAAGACCTGCTTCGGCGAGCGTAAGCGCAGCGAAAAGGCCGGCACATCCGGCGCCGACAACGACGGGGCGTTCTTTGGGTGCGCCGGAAACGGGGGAGGGGAATGAAGGCCCATCGTCTTCTATCGCGCGTACGCGCGAGCGGTCGCGCTCGGCAACGTTGCCGACCGCTTCTCGCTCGAGGTGGGGACTAGTCAGCTCAACACGAAAGCTCAGGATAAAATGGACGTCTCGTTTTTTGCGAGCGTCGATTGACTTGCGGTGGAGCCCGATGGACTTGATCTCGGAGTCCTTGCAACGTAGGACGCGCTTGGCGACTCGCTTGCCAACAATGAGGCAGGCATTTTCATCGCCGGCTTCATCGAGCGACGCGTTGACTTGGGTGATTTCGATCATCGAGGTCTCCTTAGAGGCAAGAAAGAGGCCGTCCGGTATCCCAGACGGCCCGAATGCGTTTTTGATTATAGACTGCGTGGCTACAGGCTGCTTGCAGCGCGAATGCCCGAGAGCCAGGCCCACGCAAGGTTAAAGCCTCCACAATCGGCGTCGATGTCGAGCGCTTCGCCGCAGACGTAAAGCGGGGCGTCGACAACGCTGCGCGCGCGTAAACTGGGTGTTGAGATGCTCTCGACAGATACGCCACCACGCGTGACCTGCGCAGAGCGTTCCTCGGCTGTTCCCTCGACGAGCAACTTAAAGTGCTTGAGGATCGAGACCAGGTGGATGACATCATTGGAGCCTGGATGGCACTGCTCGAACGCTGTGCAGACGACGCGGGAGAGTTGCGGGGCGAGCATGCCGTCGAGCCAACGGGGATTGCGGGGCGAAAAGCTATCGAGCAGCTCAACGCGCCGGTTGAGCGTATCGAGCAATTCGTCTTTGGAGAGGTCGGGGAAAACGTCGAGCAGGATCGTATCGCCGCGCTGGATACGACGGGAGAGGTTGAAGACAGCGACGCCCGAGATGCCGAAGGTTCGAAACAGCACTTCACCGTCTTCGTGCCAGAGCTCACTATGGTTACGGGCGAGCGTCAAGCGGGCGCGGACGCGCAGGCCATCCAACGTCTTGAGTGCCGCCCGATCGCCAACGACCGTTGCCGAAACGGGGCAGAGGATGGGGCGCAGCGAAGTGAGGGGGAGGCGAAACGTATCGGCGATACCGGTGGGGCTGCCGCCCGTGGCGATAATTACGGCATGTGCCTGCAGGGTCTCGTTCTTGCGAGGGACATCGACGAGCGCTTTCCGAAGCGAGCGGAGCTCCGATTTTCGGTCGTCGTGCCTTTTTGCCTTGAGCGTCCGCGCTGGACGGTCTATTTGGAGTACCCAGCCTTCGGAAGCTTCGTGCGCCGAGGCAACGTTGGCTCCGCAGATTAAGGTGATACCTAGGCGGTCGCAAACGTTGAGAAGCGCGTCGCGCACCGATTCGGCGCGAAGGGAGCGCGGGTACAGTCGGCCTTCCTCGGAGGTTGTCATGATGCCCAGCGAGGAGAAGAAACCCATAAGCTCTTGTTCGGGCTGGGGGCCCATGACGGATTCAACGAATGCGGGGTGGTTATACCGCTGAGGATCAATCGATTCGTTGGAGAGGTTGCAGCGGCCGTTACCGGTCGCAAGGAGCTTAAGGCCACTGGCGACATCGCGCTCAACGATGCAGACGCTTTTGCCAGCGCGTGCAGCCGTAATGGCAGCGGCGAGGCCTGAAGCCCCGCCGCCGATTACCAGGACGTCATAGAAGGCGCTCGCGTTCACTTAGGCCTCGTCGGTCTCGTGCGGGGTAATGGCCTCGACGGCAGAGACTGCCTTGGGCAACATACCATCGGGCAGCGCGGTCTCGACCTCGCCCTTATCGCAGGCCTCAGCGAGTGCCGGATTAATGGGAAGCTGGCCCAAGATGTCAAGTTTATAGCGATCTGCGACCTCGGGGAGCTTGCTCTTGCCAAAGACCTCAATCTTCTTGCCGCAGTCGGGGCACTCAATATAGCTCATGTTCTCGACAATGCCCAGAATGGGGACGTTCATCTTCTCAGCCATGTTGACCGCTTTGGCGACGATCATCGAGACCAGATCCTGCGGGCTCGTGACGATGACGATGCCGTCGACGGGCAGCGACTGGAAGACGGTGAGCGCGACGTCGCCTGTTCCCGGAGGCATGTCGACCAGCAGGTAGTCGATGGGGCCCCACGAGGTCTCGCTCCAGAACTGCCTAATGGCGCCTGCGATGACCGGACCGCGCCAAAGGACGGGGTCGGTCTCGTTTTGGAGCAGCAGGTTGGAGCTCATGACCTTGACGCCGTGCTCTGAGATCTCGGGCAGCATAAGGTTGCCAAGGGCATGGACGTGGCGTCCGCTCATACCGAACATCTTGGGGATGGAGGGACCGGTAATGTCGGCATCGAGAACGCCGACCTTGTGACCGTGGCGGGCGAGCTCGGTGGCGATGGCACCGGTGACAAACGACTTGCCGACACCGCCCTTGCCGGAAAGCACGGCGATGACGCGCTTGACCTCGGACAGCGTGTTCTCCTCAAATTGCGACGGCGACGTTTGTCCGCCGGCGGCCTGTGCGTGTTCGCAACCCATGTATGACTCCTTTGTATATGTTGGGGCCGGGGCCCCGCGATGTGACACGAGCGTCATTGTACCCTCGTTTGCGAGCGGGAGTCATTTGTGATGCGCGGCGGGCGATCGATGGCATTCGAAAGCATGGGTCGGGTATGCGACGTGCGCGTGTCAGATAAAGCAAAAGGTTTGAGAATCTTGTATTACGAACATCTGTGCGCGTTGAGTGCGCTAAACTCATCGACGGTGTGATTTGAAGTTATAGGAGGCAAGGAGCTTCCATGTCTGATTCTTCTATCGTTATTCGCGGCGCTCGTGAGCACAACCTCCGTGATATCGATGTTTCCATTCCGCGTGACCAACTCGTGGTCATTACCGGTCTTTCTGGCTCGGGCAAGAGTTCGCTGGCATTCGACACTATCTATGCCGAGGGCCAGCGTCGATACGTCGAGAGCCTTTCGAGCTATGCGCGCCAGTTCTTGGGCCAGATGGACAAACCCGACTTGGATTCAATCGACGGCCTTTCGCCGGCGGTGTCGATCGACCAAAAGACGACGTCTAAAAACCCTCGCTCGACGGTTGGCACCGTAACCGAGGTTTACGACTATCTGCGCCTGCTGTTCGCCCGTGTGGGCACCCCTCACTGTCCCGAATGCGGCCGCGTCATTGAGCGCCAGACGACCGACCAGGTTGCCGACAAGGTCTTGGCCGCGGGGGAGGGTCGCCGCGCGTTTGTGCTGGCACCGGTGGTGCGCGGGCGAAAAGGCGAGTACACAAAACTGTTTGAGGACCTTCGCGCCGAGGGCTTTAGCCGCGTGCGTGTCGACGGTGAAGTGCGCTCGCTCGACGATCCGATCGATCTGGACAAGAAGTTTAAGCACGATATCGAGGTCGTGGTCGATCGCATCGTGATCCGCGAGAACTCTCTGGGCCGTATCGCCGAGTCTGTTGAGCAGGCGACCGCGCTGGCTCACGGCAATGTAAACGTGTACATGCTGCCCGATCGTGATGCTCCCGAGGGGACCGAGGGCGAGCTGCTGGAGTATTCGTTGGCCTTGGCGTGCCCGGAGCATGGACACTCCATTGACGATCTTCAGCCGCGTGATTTTTCGTTCAACGCGCCCTATGGCGCGTGCCCCGAGTGCGATGGCCTGGGCTTTAAGAAGACGGTCGATGCCGAAGCGCTAATCGAAGACCCCTCGAAGTCGATCGCCGACGGGGTCTTTGGCAGCCTGTTTGGCAACTCTAACTACTATCCGCAGATTTTCGCTGCGGTCTGCAAACACTTTAAGGTGAGCGTCGGTACGCCGTGGGAGGATCTGCCTCCGCGGGTGCGTCGCGCGTTTTTAGACGGCATGGGCGACCAGAAGATTTCGGTCGACTATCAAAAGCTCGATGGGCGTCGCAGCCAGTGGGACACCAAGTTCTCGGGCGTGCGCAATATCCTGTACGAGCGCTATAACGAGACGACGAATGAGAACACCAGGGCGCGCTTGGAGAAGTACATTCGCGAGGAGCCGTGCTCGAGTTGCCATGGTGCTCGTCTGCGCCCCGAGATGCTCGCCGTTACCGTAGGCGGTAAGTCCATTTACGAGGTCTGCTGCCTGTCGTGCCGCGAGTCGCTCGAGTTTTTTGAGGGCCTGGAGCTTACCGAGCGCCAACAATTTATCGGCGGGCGCATTGTTAAGGAAATCCTGGAGCGCCTGCGCTTTCTGGTCGATGTCGGACTCGACTATCTGACCCTCGACCGTGCCTCGGCGACGCTTTCCGGAGGCGAGGCCCAGCGCATTCGCCTGGCAACGCAGATCGGCGCCGGTCTCATGGGTGTCCTGTACATTTTGGACGAGCCATCGATCGGCCTTCATCAGCGCGATAACGAGCGCCTGATCAAGACACTTGAGCGCCTGCGCGATATCGGCAACACCGTCATCGTCGTCGAGCATGATGAGGATACGATTCGTGCTGCCGACTATGTGATCGACATGGGCCCCGGCGCGGGCGTGAACGGCGGACACGTGGTCGCCGCGGGAACGCCTGCCGATATCATGGCGTGCCCCGATTCGATGACGGGTGCCTACCTGACTGGCAAGCGAATGATTCGGGTTCCCGACAAGCGCCGCAAGCCCGGTCGCGGCTGCCTTAAGATCACGGGCGCCCGTGCCAATAACCTCAAAAACGTTACCGCCAAGATTGAGTTCGGTACGCTTACGGTCGTTACCGGCGTGTCGGGATCGGGCAAGAGCTCCCTGGTTACCGACACCATCGCGCCTGCCCTTACGAATGCCATTCATCGCTCGACGCGTCCCGTGGGCCCGTACAAAAAGCTCGAGGGTATCGAGTGCATCGATAAGGTGATCGACATTGACCAGTCGCCGATCGGCCGCACACCGCGTTCCAATCCCGCTACGTACATTGGCCTGTGGGATGATCTGCGCGCGCTGTTTGCGAGCACACCGGAGTCGAAGGCGCGCGGCTACTCGCCCGGACGTTTCTCCTTTAACGTGAGCGGCGGCCGCTGCGAAGCATGCAAGGGCGACGGACAAATCAAGATCGAGATGCACTTCCTTCCCGATATCTATGTCCCCTGCGAGGTCTGCGGCGGCAAGCGCTATAATCGCGAGACGCTTGAGGTCACCTACCGTGGTAAGACCATCTCTGACGTGCTCGACATGAGCGTCACCGAGGCGCTGGCTTTCTTTGGCAATATTCCTCAGATTAAGCGTAAGCTCCAGACTCTGTATGATGTGGGCTTGGGTTATGTGAGCTTGGGCCAGCCGGCAACGACGCTTTCGGGTGGCGAGGCACAGCGCGTAAAGCTCGCCAAGGAACTCCACCGCCGTCAGACGGGTAAGACGTTCTACATTCTGGATGAGCCGACGACCGGTCTCCATTTTGAGGATGTCCGCCAGCTGCTCGACGTGCTGCAGCGCCTGGTCGATGCGGGCAACACGGTTCTGGTGATCGAGCACAATCTCGATGTCATCAAGGTTGCCGACCGTCTGATCGATATGGGCCCCGAGGGCGGCAATGGCGGCGGAACTGTCGTGGTCTCGGGTACGCCAGAGCAGGTCGCGGCATGTTCACAGAGTTACACGGGCAAGTTCTTGGCCCCGCTGCTCGAGCGCGACCGCGAGCGTCAAGCACAACTCGACGCCCAGTAAAGAGACGCCGTCATGCGAGAAGCGCCACCGATTCCTTTCGATTCGGTGGCGCTTCTGTGTGTCGAGATGACGTATGCGGCTACATTGGACATATACTTAGGCGTTACGTTCGAATGCGAGGGAAGGGACATGCCATGGCAAAGGCTGCAAAGACGCCGAAAACCAATGCGATGCGCGAGCTGGAAAACGCCGGTATCTCCTATATTCTCCATACGTATGAAGACGATGGCGATGAGTCGGCGGGTTTAGGCGTTGCAATTTCGGAACAACTTGGCGAGGAGCCTGGCCAGGGTTTTAAGACCTTGGTTTGCGTGGCGCCGTCCAATGAACACGTTGTGTGCTGTATTCCCGTTGCCGACGAGCTTGACCTAAAGGCCGCCGCGCGCGCCGCTGGCGAAAAGTCGCTGACCATGATGCATGTTAAGGACTTGCTTGCCGCGACGGGGTATGTCCGGGGCGGCTGCAGTCCAGTCGGCATGAAAAAACGCTTTCGGACGCTGATCGATGAGACATGCGTCCTTTGGGATACCATTTTTATCTCAGGCGGTAAGCGTGGCTATCAGCTTGAGCTTGCCCCCGACGACTTAGTTGCATTTTGCGGGGCGACGGTTGCCCCGATCACGAGAGAGGACTGAACGATGCCGCAGGAAGAATCGAAGCGCGGGGCTCACTTTGCAAAGCGTTCGGCTTCTCAGACGCCCGCGCCTGAGGCTTCTTCGTCGCGAGATGACACTGACGACATGGGCTCGTCGGACTACTCCACGGTTGGTCGTTCCGCCGGGCTTATGACCATCCTGACCATCGTGTCTCGCGTCACCGGTTTTATCCGCACGTGGGCAATGGCGGCAGCTATCGGCATGTCGCTACTCTCGTCCTCCTATCAGGTCGCCAACAACCTGCCCAATATGCTCTACGAACTTGTGATGGGCGGCATGCTCGTGACGGCTTTTTTGCCCGTGTACATGGGCGTGAGGCGTGAGCAGGGTCGCGAGGCCTCGAACGAGTACGTGGGCAACCTGCTTGGTATTCTGCTTTTGGTGCTGGGTGGCATTTCGTTGCTGGGGACTGTGTTCGCCCCGGGCTTTATCTGGACGCAATCGTTCCTTTCGGGTGACGGCGGCAGCATGGATACCGCTGCGTTCATGTTCCGTTTCTTTGCCATCCAGATTCTGTTTTATGGTTTGGGCTCGGTGTTCTCGGGCGTTCTCAACGCACACCGCGACTACTTCTGGTCGACGTTTGCCCCGGTCCTCAACAATGTGATCGTCATTGCGAGCTTTATGGGTTTTGCGCCCGTGTCCGCACAGCTTGGCGAACGTGCCGGCATCATCTTGATTGCGGCCGGTACGACCCTCGGTGTCTTTGTTCAGATGGCATGTCAGATCCCCGCGCTTGGTAAGCACGGCGTGCATCCCCATATCCATATCGACTTTAAGGACCCCGCACTGCGCCAGACGATTGCGCTCGGTATCCCGACGCTGCTCGCCACAGTGTGCATGTTTGTCTCGACTTCTATCACCAACGCTGCCGCGCTGGTGGTCCAGCCCGAGACTGGTCCTTCCGTCATCGCCTATGCGCGTCTGTGGTACACGCTGCCCTACGCGCTGATTGCCGCCTCGCTTTCGACGGCGCTCTATACCGAGCTTTCTCACGACGCACAGGAGAAGGATTACGACAGCGTTCGCACGGGCATTTCGCGTGGCGTCGCCCAGATGCTGTTCTTCCTGATTCCGTTCACGCTGTACCTGATTGTCTTCGCGCGTCCGCTCAACATGATTTACTGTGCCGGCAAGTTTGATGAGTCCGGCGTGGCGCTGGTGTCCGAGTTCCTTGTCTACCTGGCGTTCTCGCTGCCGCTCTACGGCGTGGTCGTATTGATGCAGAAGAGCTTCTCTGCCTTGCTCGACATGAAGCCCTATAGCCGCTATTGCCTGTATTCCGCCATCGGCCAGGCCGGCTCGGTTCTGCTGTTTGGCGTTGTGCTGGGCTTCGGTATGCCGGCAATCGCGCTTTCGTATGTCGTTGACTACGTGATCTTGGTCGGTTGTTCGCTGTGGTGGCTGCGTCGTCGTCTGCGTGGCCTTCAGGTCAAATCTATCCTGCATGGCGGTTTCTTTGGCCTTTTGCTCGGTGGCCTGGGTGCTGCCGCAGGCGCCGGCGTCATGTGGGCGCTTGAGCACTTTGTCGGGGCACTTGGCGGCTCGATTCTGATTACTCTTGGCTACGTTTGCGTTGCGGGTGTCGTCTCGCTTGCTGTTACCTTTGGCCTTGCCGTCGTTCTTAAGATGCCCGAGGTCTCGGCGCTGCTTCGTCGCAAGTAGGTGCGCATGGTCGGTCACGACAACATTCCAACGCTTGCCGAGCAGGTTTCGCGCGTTCCCACGCAGCCCGGCTGCTACCTTTGGAAAGACGCCAAGGGCGATGTCATCTACGTGGGCAAGGCGAAAAACCTACGCGCCCGCATGCGTCAATACGTGACACTGCAGGATGAGCGTCAAAAGATCCCGCTGATGATGCAGCTGGTGGCGAGCTTTGACTATATCGTGGTGGAGACCGAGCATGAGGCGTTGGTGCTCGAGCGCAATTTGATTGGTCAGTACCATCCGTACTTTAACGTCGACCTCAAGGATGACAAGAGCTACCCCTTTATCGCCATTACAAAGGGCGACCTGTATCCCGCTATCAAATACACGCGTGAGCGTCATAAGCCGGGAACGCGCTATTTTGGACCCTATACCGATAGCCGTGCGGCACGTGAGACGATAGATACGCTGCGCAAGGTTATTCCCATTTGCTCCGCATCCTGTGCGGAGTGGCGTCGTTGCCGCCGTATCGTCGAGTCCCACAAGGGCGAGGAAGACATCGTCAATATGATTTGCGCGCAAAACGGGCGCCCCTGCTTTGACTACCATGTCGGGCGCGGACCGGGTGCGTGTGTCGGTGCGATTTCCCCGGCAGACTATGCCAAGAACGTCAAGCGTGTCGAGCGCTTTTTGTCGGGCCATCGCAAGGATGTCGTCGATGAGCTGACCTCCGAGATGACGGATGCCGCCGAGGCGCTCGACTTTGAGCGCGCGGCACGCGTCAAACGTCGTTTGGAGGTCATCAGGGGTCTGGACGATCGTCAGCAAGTCGTTTTTCCCTCCAGTGTCGATATCGATGTCATCGGTTTCTATCGCGAAGAGACCATCTCCGCCGCTTGCGTCTTCGTCGTTCGCGAGGGCCGAACAGTTCGCACCTGCGAGTTCATTCTCGACAAGGGTCTTGATGTTGACGAGGAAGAGCTCCAGTCGGGCTTTCTTAAACGCTATTACGATGAGACGGCTGATATTCCAGCTGAGGTCAACCTCTCCGTCGAGCTTGAGGATGCGGAGGCGCTGGGGGAGTGGCTTGCAGGCAAGCGCGAGCGTTCCTGCCATCTCCATAGGCCGCAGCGTGGCGAAAAGCACCGTTTGCTCGCTATGGCATCCAAAAATGCGCGCCATGCCCTCATGCGCTACATGATGCGAACGGGGTACGCTGACGACCGCACCAATCAAGCGCTCCTGGAGCTCGAAAGCGCGCTGGCGCTGCCGGCGCCGCCGATGCGTATCGAGTGCTTCGATATCTCGACGCTGCACGGAACCTTTACCGTCGCCTCGATGGTAGTGTTTACCAACGGGCGCGCTGACAAGAGCCAGTACCGTCGTTTTAAAATTCAGGCCGAATTGGACGAGGCAAACGACTTCGTGTCGATGTCCGAGGTTTTGGGACGACGCTACGCTCCCGAACGCATGGCCGATGAGCGCTTTGGCTCGCGGCCCGATCTGCTTGTTGTCGACGGCGGCAAACCGCAATTGACGGCTGCGATCAAACAACTTGAGGCCCTGGGGCTCGATATACCAGTTTGCGGCTTGGCAAAGGCCGATGAGGAGGTTTTCGTGCCTTGGGACGAGACGCCCGTCGTGCTGCCGACCGGGTCTGCTTCGCTCTATCTAATCAAACAGGTTCGCGATGAATCGCACCGTTTTGCAATTACATTCCATCGCGAGCTGCGCGATAAGGCCATGACGGTTTCGATACTCGATGACGTTCCAGGGGTGGGACCCACCAGAAAACGTGCCATTATGCGTCATTTTGGCTCGATGAAGCGTTTGCGCGCGGCGAGCGAGCAAGAGATCGCGGAAGTTCGAGGCATTCCTGCCGATGTCGCCAAAGCGGTTCACGAGACGCTCGTTGCGTGGGATGCCGAGCGTTCCGGGGCGGCGGCAAAGCAATCCGAAAACTAAACACGAGCCTAAACAGCTGATATACATGATTGCGCGATTTTCAACCATTTATTTCGCCATGATTGCCTGCTGGTTTCGGGTTTTATTAACGGTAAAACGTTTGACTAACCCAAGTGAAAACCCTGATATCCTGCGGGTTGACGAAGACTGATATCTCACCTCGTCGATACATACTGTCTGGCGAATCATTTGTCAATGAATTCGGTGAACGGTAGTAAATACCGTTCAAGCGGATGTATGTATCGGTCGCCGAGCGCGGCACCTCAGTTGGGTTCGTCGGTAGGTAAGGTATATATCGTCCGCAAGTTGCGCGGGGGCAAGTCTAGGTGCTCCCGAGTAAGATTCTCTATTGATAGGAGAAGAGATGGCCATCATCAACAAGGGTATGTCCAGGCGTTCGTTCCTCGGCCTCACCGGCAGCGTCGCTGCTGTCGCCGGCCTTGGTCTCACTGGCTGCGGTGGCAGCTCTAGCGACGAGGGTTCCGCTTCCGGCTCCACCGATTCCGCCAACCGTGGCGGCGGCGTGATCACCGCTGGTTCCGCTTACGCTCCGTCCAGCTTCGATCCCGCCACCACCGGTTCCGCTGTTGGCCTGGGTGCCAACTGGCATGTCATCGAGGGCCTCTACGGCATCGATTACCACGACTACAGCACTTTCAACGAGCTCGCTACTGACGATCCCAAGTCTGTGGATGACACCACCTTCGAGGTCACCATCCGTAAGGGCGCCAAGTTCTCCGATGGTACTGAGGTCACCGCTGACGACGTTGTGGCTTCCTACAACGCTTGCGCCGCTTCCGCTACCTATGCTCCGTTCTTCCAGCCTTTCGAGTCCATCGAGGCCAAGGACGCCAGCACCGTGACGGTCAAGACCAAGGTCCCCAACTTCTCCCTGCTCAAGGATCGTCTGGCCATCATCCGCGTTACCCCGGCCACCCAGGCCGAGGAGGATCGCGCCAAACAGCCGATCGGCTCCGGCCCCTGGATGTACGATGCCATCTCCGACACCGAGATCACCCTGGTTCCCAACCCCGAGTACAACGGTGAGTATGCTGCCGAGGACGAGAAGATCCAGTACAGCATCCTGACCGACCCCACCGCTCGCGTCACTGCTCAGCAGGAAGGCTCCACGCTCGTCATGGAGCTCGTTACCGCTGACGCCGTCGATCAGCTCGAGAGCGCTGGCTGCAAGATTGACAACGTTCAGGGCTTCGGTACCCGCTTCATCATGTTCAACGTCGCCAAGGCGCCTTGGAACGACGTCAAGGTCCGTCAGGCCGTTATGTATGCGCTCGACACCGAGAAGATGATCAGCAACACCTTCGCCGGCCTTGCTACCGCCGCCAGCTGCTACCTGCCCAAGAGCTTTACCAACTATCATGAGGCCTCCACGGTGTACAAGACCGACGCCAAGAAGGCTAAGAAGCTCATCGAGGAGTCCGGCATCACCCCGGGCGCCATCACCCTGCGCACCACCGATAACGAGCAGATTAAGGGCATGGCTGCCCAGGTCAAGAACGACCTTGACGCTCTCGGCTTCGATGTGACCATCCAGACCGATACCTCGCCGGCCACCTACGCTGCCATTGACGGCGGCGAGGCTTACGATATCCTCCTTGCCCCTGGCGATCCTTCCTGCTTCGGCGCTGACCCCGACCTGCTGCTCAACTGGTGGTTTGGCGACAACGTCTGGATGCAGACCCGTTGCCCGTGGAAGGAGTCCGCTGAGTGGGAGAAGCTCCACGGACTCATGGACGAGGCTCTTGCCGCCGAGGGCGACGAGCAGCAGAAGAAGTGGAACGAGTGCTTCGACATCATCGCCGACAACGCCGTTCTGTACCCCGTTGTCCACGTCAAGACCGTCTCCGCTTCTTGGGACGATCCGTCCACCGCGCCCAACGGCGAGGCCCTCGATGGTTTCAAGGGCATCGGCACGACGAGCATGTCCTTTAAGGGCGTCGCGACCGTCAAGGCGTAAGACTCGCTTGAGTCTATATGCAGGATACCGGTCGTTGAGACCGTATCCTCATAGTTGAAACAAAGACCCGGGCGGCAACGATGTCGCTCGGGTCTTGTAATGAGTATCCGTACTCATATACCAGTTGGTCCTACCGACAAAAGAAAGGGGAGAGAACGTGAACAACTTTCTACGTTTGATTGGAAGGCGTCTTGTCGCGCTGCCGATCATGGCATTGGGCGTCACCGTCCTGGTGTTCTTCCTTATGTCGTTCTCCAAGACCGACCCCGCCTACACGGCGTTGGGTGACGGTGCCTCGCCCGAGGCGGTTGCCGAGTACCATGAGAAGTATGGTCTGGACGACCCCTGGCCCGTGCGTTATGTGCGCTATATGGGCGACTTGATCCACGGCGACATGGGCACCTACGGCGCTGCTCGCAACTCTGTTGCCAAGCGCATCTCCACGGCCCTGCCCGTCACGATGCAGCTGACCTTTATCGGTCTTGCCATCGGCGCGGTCGTTTCGTTTTTGCTCGGCGTCATCGCGGCGCTGTATCGCGATAAATGGCCGGACCAAGTGATCCGCGTCTTTTCCATTGCCGGCTTGGCAACCCCGTCGTTCTGGCTTGCCGTTCTGTTGATTTTGCTGTTCTCTTCCTACCTTAAGGTGCTCCCAGCATCGGGCGCCCTGCCTCACTTCACCACGAATCCGGCTGGTTATCTGGGACGCATGATCATGCCCGCCATCGCCTTGGCATTTCCGCTGACGGGCCAGATGACTCGTATCGTGCGTACCGCCATGGTTGAGGAGCTCGATAAGGACTATGTCCGTATGGCTCGCGGTGCCGGCGTTCCCGAAAAGGTCGTCGTCGGTATCAACGTTCTTCGCAATGCGCTGATTACCCCGGTCACCACCCTCGGCCTTAAGATCGGCTACCTCATGGGCGGTGCCGTCGTCATTGAGGTTATCTTCAACCTCCCGGGCATGGGTACCGCGATTCTGCAGGGCGTTCAGGGCAACGAGGCGAACTTGGTTCAGGGCGTCGTCATCGTCGTTGCTCTTGCCTTCATCATCATCAACATCGTGGTTGACATGCTCTACCTGCTCATCAACCCGCGCATCAGGACGGTGTAGATTATGGTAAAGATTCGAGAGAAGCAAACCGAACAGCTCGAGAAGGCTGCTTCCAAGGGGCTCAAGCTCGGTGGCTGGAAGAAGATGGCGCTATCTTCTAAGATTGCCGCCGTCGTGCTGGTGCTGGTCGCCCTGACTGCGATCCTGGCACCCCTGCTTGCCCCCTATAGCCCGGTCGATATTTTCACCGCGCGCCAGGCGCCTGGTGGCGGCTTTATCTTCGGTACCGACGACAAGGGCCGCGACATCCTTTCGCGTATGCTCTACGGCGGCCGTTACTCGCTGATCATCGGCTTTGGTGCTACCGCCATGGCTTTGGTCTGCGGCTCTGTTGTCGGCGCTCTTGCGGCGGTTTCGCGCAAGTCTGTCTCTGAGGCGATCATGCGTATCCTGGACATCATCATGTCCATCCCGGGTATCGCCCTCGCAGCCGTCTTCGTTTCCATCCTGGGCAATTCCGTGCCGTCGATCATCTTTGCGATCGGCTTTATGTACACCCCGCAGATCGCCCGTATCGTGCGCGCCAACATCGTGTCCGAGTACGGCGAGGACTATGTCCGCGCGGTCATCGTGTCCGGCGCCAAGGCTCCGTGGATTCTGATCAAGCATGTTCTGCGCAACTGCATCGCCCCGATCATGGTCTTTACCGTCACCCTGGTCGCAGACGCCATCATCTTCGAGGCTTCGCTGACCTTCATCGGCGCTGGCATCCAGGAGCCCACCGCTACGTGGGGCAACATTCTTGCCGACGCCCGCGGTGGCGTGCTCGCCGGCCGTTGGTGGCAGGCGCTGTTCCCGGGCCTGGCCATTATGATCACCTGTCTGGCGCTCAACATCCTGTCCGAGGGCATTACCGACGCTATGGCCGCCGCTCCCTCCGCTGCCCTGGATCCGACCGATTCTTCCAAGCGCCGCGAGGCCGACCTGCTGGTCTCCGACCCCGTTCGTGCCTACAAGGAGCAGGCTCAGTCCCTCTCCGCTCGCCTTGGCGCCCTGCGCGATGTCGAGCTCAAGCGTAACGACCGCCACGTGCCCGATGAGTCTGTCGAGCCGATCCTTTCGGTCCGCGATTTCTGCATCCAGTTTGAGCACCACGGTGATATCAACGTCGTCGACCATGTCAACTTTGATGTCCGCCCCGGTCAGACCATGGGTCTGGTGGGCGAGTCCGGTTGCGGTAAGTCCATCACCACGCTGGCCATCATGGGCCTGACCGATGAGGACGAGCATCTTTCCGGCGAGGTCCTCTGGGAAGGCCGTGACCTGCTCAAGATGAGCAAGAAGGAGTGGTTCGGCCTGCGCGGTACCGATATCGCCATGGTTTATCAGGACGCTCTGTCCTCGCTCAACCCCTCGATGCTCATCTCCGCTCAGATGAAGCAGCTCACCAAGCGCGGCGGCACCCGCAGCGCCGAGGAGCTCCTGGAGCTCGTTGGCCTCGATCCCAAGCGTACGCTCGAGAGCTATCCGCACGAGCTTTCCGGCGGCCAGCGTCAGCGCGTCCTGATCGCTATGGCCCTTACCCGCGACCCCAAGCTGGTTATCTGCGACGAGCCCACGACCGCTCTGGACGTTACCGTCCAGAAGCAGGTCATCAAGCTGCTCAACGATCTTCAGGCCAAGCTCGGCTTTGCCATGATCTTCGTCTCGCATGACTTGGCTCTGGTCGCCGAGGTTGCCCATAACATCACGGTTATGTACGCCGGTCAGGTTATCGAGCAGGCGCCCACCAAGGAGCTGCTCACCAACCCGATCCACGAGTACACCCGCGGTCTTCTGGGCTCCGTTCTGTCCATCGAGAGCGGTTCGGGCCGCCTGCACCAGGTGCCCGGCGCCGTTCCGAGCCCGCGCGATTTTCCCAAGGGCGATCGCTTCGCGCCCCGCTCGAGCCATCCGCGCATTGGCCTGGACACCCGTCCGGTCTTCAAGCGCGTACCTGGCACCGAGCACTTCTATTCCGAGCTCCCCGACGAGGTGCTCAAGGCAAATGGTTTGACCCCTCACGCGGAGGTGATGTAGATGAGCGAGACCGCAGTCAACGGCGTCGAGCCGATCATCTTCCTTGATGATGTTCACGTCACCTTTAGGACCCGTACCGGCTCGATTCTGCACCCCAACCTGGTTCACGCCGTCCAGGGTGTAACGATTAAGCTCATGCCCGGACAGACCATCGGCATCGTCGGCGAGTCCGGTTGCGGCAAGTCCACCACCGCCAACGTCATGTGCGGCCTGCAGGCCCCCACGAGCGGCAAGGTCTACTTTAAGGGCAAGGACGTTACCAAGCGTACCGCCGAGGACCGTCGCCACATGGGTCGCGTCATCTCGGTCGTGTTCCAAAACCCGGCCACGGCGCTCAACCCCCGCATGGTCGTTCGCGAGCAGTTGCTCGACCCCATGCGCGTCCACAACCTGGGCACCGAGGCAGAGCAGGAGAAGCGCGTCAAGGAGCTCCTGGAGCTCACCGGTCTGCCCAGCTCTGCCGCCGAGGTTCTTCCCGGCCAGCTTTCGGGTGGTCAGCGCCAGCGCGTGGCAATTGCCCGTGCCCTGTCGCTGAACCCCGACGCTATCATCGCCGATGAGCCCACCTCGGCTCTGGATGTTTCGGTCCGCGCGCAGATTCTCAACCTGCTGACCGACCTTAAGAAGGAGCTCGGCCTGGCCATGGTGTTCATTAGCCATGACATCCAGACGGTCCGCTATATTTCCGACGACATCATCGTCATGAATGGTGGCAAGATCGTCGAGCAGGGCGAGGCCAAGCAGGTCTTCCAGCACCCCCAGGACCCCTACACCAAGATGCTGCTCGGCGCTGCGCCGTCGCTGCTGCACCCCAAGCTCGGCGAGTAAGTTCGCTTTCCCTCCCGTGCGCCCGGTTCCCTTGCCGGGCGCACCTCCGTTGCGATTTCGAAAGGTTGGGTTCACGAGCCATGCCAAGTGCTCAGGAGCTACAGCAGCAATTTGGTGAATATCGAGGCGCCATGCCCCGTCCATCAGATTTCGATTTCTTTTGGAAAGATCGCATGGCCGAGGCCGACGCCGTTGGGCTTGACTATGCGATTGAGGCGGCATCGGTCGCCGATGCTGTGACTTGCCAGCTTTTCGACCTCTGGTTTACCGGTATGTGCGGCGCCCGCCTGCATGCCAAGTACCTTAAGCCCGTCTCGGACGAGCCCGTGCCATTGGTGCTTCAGTTCCATGGGTATCCGGGTGCAAGCCGCAGCTGGTTTGAGCAGGCGTCGTTTGCTGGTATGGGCATGGCGCTGATCGCTCTCGATTGTCCTGGCCAAGGAGGTCCCTCCGAGGACATTGGTGGATTTGAGGGCACAACGGTCGCGGGCCATATCGTCGCCGGTATCGACGGCGACCCGGCCAACCTCTACTATGTCCGCTTGCATCAGGACATCCGCATCCTATGCCGTATCGTTCGCGAGCTCGAGGGCATCGATTTTGCCCGCGTATTTGTGAATGGCGCATCGCAGGGCGGCGGCTTGGGTATTGCGACCTGCGCGCTTAACAGCGAGCTTATCAATCGCGCCGCCATCCTCTATCCCTTCCTGTCGGATTTCCGCCTGGTCTGGGATTTGGATGCCGATGATATTGCCTACGAGGGCCTTCGCTATTGGTCGCGCTGGTTTGATGAGGACTCGACTCGTATTGATGAAGCCTATGCAAAGCTTGCGTACTTCGACTCCAAGAACTTCGCCCCCATGGTCAAATGCCCCGTGCTGTTTGGCACGGGAACTGCCGATATCGTTTGCCCGCCGGCAACGCAGTTTGCGGTCTACAACAACCTGACCTGCGAGAAGCGCCATGAGTTCTTTGAGGGCTTTGGCCACGAGGAGATTCAGGACTTTGACGATCTGATCATTCCGTTTTTCTGCAAGGGAGGGGAGGCTCATGTCTAAGTGCGAAAGCAATGTCGATGAGCTGATTGTCCCCGAGCTTACGGGGATTCCCGGGACGGTTTCGTCAAAGCTCTCCGATTTCCGGGATTGGCGCGGCGATACTTCGGTGGATATTTCCGATTTGTGTACAGCCGTATCGAATCCTGAGGTTTGCGGGTTGACCGTTACGGCGATTGATTTTGCCAATCCGTGCGCGCGCTACTCCGAGGTCTCCTTTGAGGTCGGCGGGGATGTCGTACACGGCCGCCTGATTGAGCCCGCTGGTCGCGCCCGGACATCCGAGCTTGTGCCGCTGTGCCTGATGTTCCATGACATTGACCGGCCCGTGCGTGGATGGCATCACATGACGAGGTTTGCCGCCATGGGATATGCCGTGCTTGCGCTGGACGATGATGTGATTGGGTGCAGCGATCTGCAGCAGGGGATCACCTCGCCTGCTTTTGTCAAACGCATCCGTTGGGGCTGCGCGTTGTCGAAGGTCGCACGCAATCTTGACAGCGTGGATCCCGACCGCATGTTTGCATGGGGCGAGGGTCTTGGCGGAGGAGTCGCGCTGGCGGTTTGTGCTCTGGACGAGCGGGGCCTTGCCTGCGCGGCAGTTGCCAATCCGCTTCCCGGCGGCCTCGAGGCACTGTCGTCTCGGGTGCGCGGATCGGTACTCATGGGCACATCGCTCATGGATGCCGTGAGTGCTCCCAAGGGCCAGTTTGCCGTATTCAACGGTCTTGAGTGTGACCGGAGGCATATCATCTATGCCAAATACGCTCATGAGCGCATCAATGCGTTCGAAAACGAAGTCGTCGACTTCTTTAACCAAACGTTCTACCCGTGTTCTTTGGCCTAGGCGGCCTGGACACTGCCAACAAGAGTGGGTGGCATAGGGCCGCCCGCTAGACAACTAAGGAGATTCTTGTGGCAACTCAGCAATTCACCGGCGTTATTCCCCCCGTCGTTGTTCCCGATACCGAAGACCATCAGCTCGACGTTGCCTCCTTTGAGCGCAGCATCAACCGCATGATCGACGCCGGCGTCGACGGTCTGTTCTTCTTGGGCTCTTCGGGCGAGGTCGTATTCTCCACCGACGAGCGTCGTCGCCAGATCATCGCCGAGGCCGTCCGTATCGTCGACCACCGTGTGCCTGTCCTGGTCGGCATCATCGATACCGAGACCGAGCGCATGATCGAGCACGGTAAGGTCGCTCAGGAACTGGGCGCCGATGCCCTCGTCGCCACCTGCCCGTTCTATGCCCTGCAGGGCATGACCGAGGTCGAGGAGCACTTCCGCATCCTGCACGAGGAGCTCGACCTGCCCATCTTTGCCTATGACATTCCCGTCTGCGTTCACACCAAGCTCCCCTGGAAGCTCCTTGCCAAGCTCGGCGCCGAGGGCGTCCTTGCTGGCGTTAAGGATTCCTCGGGTGATGACATCTCGTTCCGCTACCTCGTTCAGGAGAACGAGAAGAACGGCCATCCGATGAGCATCCTCACCGGTCACGAGGTCGTTGTCGACGGCGCTTACCTTGGTGGCGCCGACGGTTCCGTCCCGGGTCTCGCCAACGTTGAGCCCGAGGGCTACGTGCGTCAGTGGAAGGCCGCTCAGGCTGGTGACTGGGCTACCGTCAAGGCCGAGCAGGATCGCCTCAATGAGATTTCGCACATCTGGGATGTCACCTCGGGCGTCCAGGGCTATGCCGGTGGCGTCGGCGCCTTCAAGACCGCTATGAACCTCATGGGTATCTTCGACAGCCCGACCATGCCGCGCCCGGTGAAGGCCATGACCGGCGAGAACGTCGAGGCGATCAGGAAGGTTCTCCAGGACAACGGTCTGCTGTAAAGCTTCTCCAGGCACCCGATCTTGGGGCTCAAGTGGTCGGGCGTGACCCATTAGGTCAACGCCCGACCACTTTCGCCCCAACCTCGGGCAGCTGGGAAACCTTTATCAACCTGTGGCGATAATTCTGCCCTCATTTCCTGTAGTTGTTTTAATCTCCTAAGGAGAGCGACATGGAGAACAAGTACGTTTGCTCCGTCGATATCGGCGGCACCAAGATTGCGACTGCCATTATGGAGTATCCGACTGATGGCGGCGTGCCCCATCCGGTCTTTGAAGCTGAGGTTCCCACCGAGGCCCAAGAGGGCGGCGAGGCCGTCTTCCAGCGTATCGAGGCGTCCATCAAGGCTGCTCTCGAGGCGAATCCCGATGTCGAGGTCCTTGGCGTCGGTATCGGTGCCGCCGGCGTCGTCGATCCCAAGACGGGCGCCATCGCGTATGCCAATGAGATCATGCCCGGCTGGTCCGGCGTTCAGTTGGGGCCACGTCTGCGCGAGGACCTCGGTCTTCCCGTTGCCGTTGTAGGCGACGTGCAGGCTCATGCTCTGGGCGAGGCCCACTGGGGCGTCGGCAAGGGCAAGTTCTCCGTCTTGTGTCTTGGCATCGGTACGGGCATCGGCGGCGCATATGTCGAGAACGGCCGCGTGATGCAGGGCTTCCATGGTGCTGCTGGCCATATGGGCCACATCGAGTGCTCGGCTGCCGCCGGCATTCCCTGCGCCTGCGGGCGTTCTGGCCATCTGGAGTCGGTTGCTTCGGGCACTTCCATTGGTCGAATGTATGACGAGCGCTTTGGTCGCGTTGACCCCAGCCGTCCTTCTGTCGGACGCGACGTAAACGACCTGTGCCGTGCGGGCGACGCAAAGGCGACCGAGGTCATCCATGACGCCGGCTTTGCGCTGGGTGCCAGCTTGGGCTCGCTCGCTAACATCCTGGACCCTGAGGTCATCGTGCTTTCGGGCGGCGTGATTCACCAAGGTCCCGATTGGCGTTCGCAGACATGGAAGGATTCGGTGCACGAGGGCTATGCCAGCCAGGCGCTCGATCCGCTTCAGGACACGCCGATCCTCATCGGTTCTCTGGAGGGCGATGCTCCGCTCATCGGTGCCGCTGAGCATCTTCTCGCCTCGTTGAAGTAAACGTATCTGCTGTAGGAGCCTCCCGAGACAACACGCCTCGGGAGGCTGTTCTGAGAAAGGTTGCAGCCTTATGACCGTCGATCCTTTGATTCAATCCCTGAAGGGCAAGCTCGTCGTGAGCGTTCAGGCGTATATGGGCGAGCCGCTTCGTACGCCCGAGACCATGGCGCAAATGTCTCGCGCTTGCGAGCTCGGCGGAGCCGCCGCTATTCGCTGCCAGGGCCTTGCCGACATTGCCGCCATTAAGGGTCGCTGTGAGGTTCCCGTCATCGGCCTGTGGAAGGATGGGCATGAGGGCGTCTACATCACGCCGACGCTGCGTCACGCCCGCGCCTGCGTCGCTGCCGGTGCCGATATCGTGGCGATCGACGCCACCGATCGTCCGCGCCCCGATGGCAAGACGGTCGAGGATACCTTCCGCCCGCTGCACGAGGAGGGTGTGCTCCTGATGGCGGACTGTGCCACCATCGAGGACATTAGCCGTGCGGTTGATATGGGCTTCGACCTGGTATCCACCACGCTCTCTCATGGTGTCGCCGCCATCGACTGCACCATGGCCGATGGCCCCGATCTGCCGCTCCTGCGTCAGGCGACCGAGGAATTCCCCGGCCTTCCCATCATTTGCGAGGGTCGCGTGCATACGCCCGAGGAGGCTCGCGCCGCGATCGATGCTGGCGCCTGGGCCGTTGTCGTCGGCACCGCCATCACGCACCCCACGAGTATTACGAGTTGGTTCAAGGCTGCGCTTGAGGCGTAAGACAGGCCTCGTATCCGCTCGGGGCGGTATACTCAATATAGGCAATTGACCGCGCGGGATCCGGGTTGCTGGGTTCCGCGCTTGTTTTTAGGAGGCAGCACATGCAAAAGGGAGATGCCATGGATGCGGCGGAGCGCTCGGAGCGCATCCCCGATATCGTCATCATCACCGGAATGTCCGGATCGGGCCGAACGCAGGCCATGCATGTGTTCGAGGACATGGGTTACTTTTGCATCGACAACTTGCCTCCGCGTCTGATCGCCCAGCTTGCCGAACTCGTCGGCATCAATACGGGCGTGGGCAGGCATCTTGCCGTCACCTGCGATTTGCGTAGCCAGGGACTGTTTGACGAGTTACTCGATGCGGTCGCTGCGCTCGAAGAGCGCGAGATGAGCTGCGACATCGTGTTCCTGGAGGCTTCTGACGAGGTGCTGATCCGTCGTTATAGCGAAAACCGCCGCCGCCATCCCATTGCCAAGCCGGGGGAGACTACGGCCGACGCGATTCAGCGCGAGCGCCTGCAGCTGCAGGGTGTGCGCGATCGAGCCGATATGATCATCGACACGAGCCGCCTGCGCACCTCTGCCCTGCGCAACAAATTGCGCATGGCGTTCTCCGAGTTGTCCGACCAGCAGCTCATGGACGTTCACGTGTTCTCGTTTGGCTTTAAGCACGGTATGCCCGTCGAGGCGGACATCATGATCGACGTTCGCTTCCTGCCCAATCCGTTCTACGATCCCGAGATGCGCACCATGACCGGTCTCGATAAGAAAGTCTCCGACTTTGTTCTGGACCATCCTAAGACCCAGGAGTTCTGGAAGGCCTGGACGCAGCTGCTCGATACGGTCATGCCCGGCTATATCGCGGAGGGCAAGCCGCAGCTTTCTATTGCCATCGGTTGCACGGGCGGCCAACACCGCAGCGTTGCCATCGCCGAGGCCACGGCACGTTATTTGGAAGGTGCCCAGTATCACGTGAGCATTTCCCATCGCGACCTGTCGCGCGCGAACACGAAAGCATAGGCCTGCATGTCGTTTACCGCGGAGGTGCGCGACGAGCTTGCGCGCTGCGAACCTGAATGTGAATACTGCGATTTGTCGACGCTTGCCGCCCTGACGCGCGTGAGCGGTACACTTTCGCTGGCCGGCTCCGGGCGGTATCGTTTGACGGTCGCGACCGAGACGGGCGCCGTCGCGCGCACGATGATCACACTGACGCATCGCATCCTTAAGCTCAAAACGGAATTCACCGTTCGTAAATCGGTCTTGCATAAGGTCCGTAACTATCTCATTACCCTGCCCGATCAACCCGACCTGGACAAGGCTCTGGTGCTGCTGGGCATTCTCGACCGCAGGGGAGGGCTCGTCGCCGGTGTTCCCCGGCACATCGTTGCCCGTCCCTGCTGCAGGCTTGCCTACATCCGTGGCGCGCTCATCGCGGGCGGTTTCGTGGCCGATCCCCGCGGCGACTTTCATTTGGAGATCGCGGTGCAGGGCGAGCAGTATGCCCGGGGACTCTGCGATCTATTGGAGCAGATCGGGGTCCATGCGCGCGTTAACGCGCGGCGCGGATCCTTTGCTGTCTACATTAAGAGCGCCGAGGAGATCGAGCATCTTTTAAAGCTGATTGGTGCCAAGCGCAGCGTTGCCGAGATTGAGGAAGCGCGCGCGGTCAAGTTGGTTAAGAACGATGTGAACCGTCGCGTGAATGCCGAGCTCGCCAACCAGACCAGAAGCGCCGGTGCTGCCCAACATCAGCTTGCGTTGATCGATGAGCTCGAGCAGCGTGGCCTTCGCGATGAGCTTCCGGATGCATTGGCGGTCTTTTGCGACCTGCGCGAGCGCTACCCCGATCTGTCGCTGCGTGATTTGGGGGAGATGGCTGACCCTCCCTTGTCGAAGTCGGCCCTCTACCATCGAGTTTTGAGGCTTGAAAAGCTCATTGAAGCAAACAGGTAGTTTAAAGTATCGACTTATATACGGATTTAGCTGCTATTTTATTCTTTAAAACGTTTTAACGTAAATTTGATTTTCAATTTCGACCATTCTCGTGAAATTCAAGTCCAAAAAAAGGTATATTAGGCGAGTGGTTAGTTTGTGGGCCTCAACGGCAGGCGCTGTAGCTTGCGGGGGCCTTACGAAAGGAGACACAATGGCAGTAAAGGTTGCTATTAACGGCTTCGGTCGCATCGGTCGTCTGGCCTTCCGTCAGATGTTCGGTCATGAGGGCTCCGAGATCGTCGCTATCAACGACCTCACCTCTCCCGACATGCTCGCTTACCTGCTGAAGTACGACTCCACGCAGGGCAACTACGCTCGCGATCACGAGGTCGTTGCTGGCGAGGATTCCATCACCGTTGACGGCAAGGAGATCAAGATCTACAAGGAGGCCGACGCCAACAACCTGCCTTGGGGCGACCTCGACGTCGACGTCGTTCTCGAGTGCACCGGCTTCTACACCAGCAAGGCTAAGGCTCAGGCCCACATCAACGCTGGCGCCAAGAAGGTCGTCATCTCCGCTCCGGCTGGCAGCGATCTGCCCACCATCGTGTACAACGTCAACCACGAGACGCTGACCGCTGAGGACAACATCATCTCCGCTGCTTCCTGCACCACCAACTGCCTCGCCCCGATGGCCAAGGGTCTGAACGACTTCGCTCCCATCGTGTCCGGCATCATGACCACCATTCACGCCTGGACTGGCGACCAGATGCCGCTCGACGGCCCGCAGCGCAAGGGCAACAAGCGTCGTAGCCGCGCCTGCGCCGTCAACATCGTCCCCAACTCCACCGGTGCTGCCAAGGCTATCGGCCTGGTTCTCCCCGAGCTCAACGGTAAGCTCATCGGTGCCGCTCAGCGCGTCCCGACGCCGACCGGCTCCATCACCAACCTCTACGCTGTCGTTGACAAGAAGGTCACTGTCGACGAGGTCAACGCTGCTATGAAGGCCTACGCTGCCACCATCTCTGAGACCTTCGGTTACAACGAGGACGACATCGTCTCCACCGACATCATCGGCGAGACCCACGGCTCCATCTTCGACGCCACTCAGACCATGTGCTCTGACCTCGGCAACGGCCAGACCCTCGTTCAGGTCACCTCTTGGTACGACAACGAGAACTCTTACACCTCTCAGATGGTCCGCACCATCAAGTACTTCGAGAAGTTCGTTGCTTAATTTAGCTTTTAGCGAATAGCTCGTTGAGCGTCTAAAGAAGGGCGCGGCCTTATAGGGCTTACACCCTAAGGTCGCGCCCTTTTTATAGGAAATCGTCTGCCGTAATGGAAGGCAGACACGTACGAAAGGTAGAAGCAAACATGGCCTTTACCAAGAAGACCGTCCGCGACATCGATGTCGACGGCAAGCGCGTTCTCGTCCGCGTTGACTTCAACGTGCCTATCAAGGATGGCGTCGTTGGCGACACCACCCGCATCAAGGCTGCCCTGCCCACCATCAACTATCTCGTTGAGCACAATGCTCGCGTCATCCTCATGAGCCACCTCGGCCGTCCTGAGGGCACCGGCTTCCAGCCCGAGCTGTCCCTCGAGCCCGTCGCCAAGAAGCTCGCTGAGCTCTCTGGTCTCGACGTTGCCTTCGTCGTCGACACCTATGGCGAGAAGGCCGCCGAGGCCGTCGCCGCCGTCGAGCCGGGCAAGGTCCTCGTTCTCGAGAACGTCCGTTTTGACAAGCGTGAGAAGAAGAACGATCCCGAGATCGCCAAGATCCTCGCTTCCTATGGCGACGTCTTCGTCCTCGATGCCTTCGGTACCGCTCACCGCGCCCAGGGTTCCGTTGTGGGCCCCGCCGCTTACCTGCCCGCAGTCGCTGGCTTCCTGCTCGAGAAGGAGGTCGACACGCTGACCGGCATCTTCGCCGAGCCCGAGCGCCCCTTCGTCGCTATCGTCGGCGGTTCCAAGGTTTCCTCCAAGATTGGCGTTCTCGATCACCTCATCGACTCCGCTGATACCCTGATCATCGGTGGCGGCATGGCCTACACCTTCTTCCTGGCTCAGGGCCTGACCGTCGGTCAGTCCCTCAAGGAAGAGGACTGGGTCGAGCGCGCTGGCGAGATGCTCAAGAAGGCCGAGGAGAAGGGCGTCAAGATCCTGCTCCCCATCGACAACCGCGTTGCCGATCACTTTGGCGAGGACGCTGTCCCCGAGGTTGTCGCTTCCGACGCTATCCCCGATGACCGCGAGGGCATGGACATCGGTCCCAAGACCGAGGAGCTCTACGCCGAGGCCGTCAAGGGCGCCAAGACTGTGTTCTGGAATGGCCCCATGGGCGTCTTCGAGTTCGACAACTTCGCTCACGGCACCCAGGCTATCGCCGAGGCTGTCGCCGAGGCCGACTGCACCTCGATCATCGGCGGCGGCGACTCTGTCGCAGCTGTCAACAAGTTCAACCTGGCCGACAAGATGAGCTGGATCTCCACCGGTGGTGGCGCTTCCATGGAGCTCGTCGAGGGTAAGGCCCTGCCCGGAGTGGAGGCGCTTCTCGATGCCTAATCGCACCCTTCTTATCGCTGGTAACTGGAAGATGAACAACGACGTCGCCGAGGCCGCCAAGCTCGCCGACGAGCTGGCTCAGGCTCTGCCCGAGGTTCCGGCTGGCGTCGAGGTGCTCGTGTGCCCTCCGACCATCGACATCACCACGGTTCATGACCGCATTCAGGCTGCCCCCATTGCCCTCGGTGCACAGAACGTGTACTGGGAGGCCAAGGGTGCCTTCACCGGTGAGTCCTCTTGCGACATGCTCAAGTCCGCTGGCTGCACCTACTGCATCATCGGTCACTCCGAGCGTCGCGACTACTTCCACGAGACCGATGAGGACCAGAACAAGAAGGCCAAGGCTCTCGTTGCCGCTGGTCTTGTTCCCGTCTTCTGCTGCGGCGAGTCCCTCGAGGTCCGCGAGGCTGGCACCTATGTCGAGCACGTCGTGAACCAGGTCAAGGCTGGCCTTGCTGGTCTTGAGATCACCTGCCCCAAGCAGGTCGTCGTCGCTTACGAGCCCATCTGGGCCATCGGCACCGGCAAGACCGCTACCGCTGAGGACGCTCAGGAGGTCTGCGGCGCTATCCGTGAGACCCTCAAGGAGATGTTCGGCGAGGAGCTCGCTAACGGCATCCGCGTTCTCTATGGTGGCTCTGCCAAGCCCGGCAACATCGCCGAGCTCGTCGCCAAGCCCGACGTTGACGGCGCCCTCGTGGGCGGCGCTTCGCTCAAGGCTGCCGACTTCGCCTCTATGGTCGTCAAGGCAGGCGAGTAGGACATATGGCACAGCGTCACCTTCCTGCACTCCTGATCATCATGGATGGCTGCGGCCTGGCTCCGGCCGATGGCGAGAACGCCGTCGCCGCTGCCAAGACGCCCTTCCTTGATAGCCTGTACGAGAAGTATCCTCACACCACGCTCGGCGCTTCGGGCGAGGACGTGGGCCTTCCCGACGGCCAGATGGGCAACTCCGAGGTGGGCCACCTCAACATCGGTGCCGGCCGCATCGTCTTCCAGGAACTTTCGCGCATCAACAACGCCATCAAGGATGGCTCCATCGCCAAGAACGAGGTTTTCGTCAAGGCTATGGACGATGTCAAGGCCGAGGGTAAGACCCTTCACCTTATGGGCCTTATGAGCCCTGGCGGCGTTCACTCCCACATGAACCACGTCGAGGCTCTGGTCAAGATGGCTGCCCAGCATGGGATCAAGACCGTTCGCGTTCACGCCTTTATGGATGGCCGCGACGTCGATCCGCAGTCCGGTGCCGGCTACATGAGCGAGTTCTGCGCCTTCCTGGCTAAGATCTCCGAGGAGACCGGTTGCGACGCTCGTGTTGCCACCGTCTCGGGCCGTTATTGGGCCATGGACCGCGATAATCGTTGGGAGCGCATCCAGCGCGCCTACGACGTCATGGTCAACGCGTCCGATGCCGATACCGACCCCGTTGCCGGTATCAAGGCCTACTACGAGAAGGACCCGCGCGGCGACGAGTTCGTCGAGCCCTTCGCTGCCCACAACGAGGGCATCCACGAGGGCGACGCGGCCATCTTCTTCAACTTCCGTCCCGACCGCGCCCGTCAGATGACCCGCGTTTTCACGGACAAGGAGTTCGACGGCTTTGAGCGTGAGCAGATCAAGCTTTCGCACTTTGTGACGATGACCGAGTACGATCCGACGTTTGACGTTGATGTCGCCTTCCCCAAGACGTTCCCCGAGAACGTCCTGGCCGACGTCATCGCAGCCAATGGCTTGAAGCAGCTGCACACCGCCGAGACCGAGAAGTACGCCCACGTGACGTTCTTCCTCAACGGTGGCATCGAGGAGCCCAAGGAGGGCGAGGAGCGCGTGCTCGTCGCTTCCCCCAAGGTTGCTACCTACGATCTGCAGCCCGAGATGAGCGCTCCCGAGGTTACCGAGAAGCTCGTCTCCGCTATTAACGAGGATCGCGCTGACTTCTACATCGTGAACTTCGCGAACTGCGACATGGTTGGTCACACCGGCGTGTTCGATGCTGCCGTCAAGGCTGTCGAGGCCGTTGACGAGGCTCTCTCCAAGGTTGTCCCGGCGATTCTCGCCAAGGGCGGCTTTGCGCTGATCACCGCCGACCATGGCAACGCCGACCACATGTTTGACGTCGCTACCGACGGTTCCAAGCATCCGTTTACGGCTCACACCACCAACCGTGTGCCGTTCATCATCGTTGATGAGAAGGCCAAGCTTACCGGTATCGAGGACGGTCGTCTCTCCGATATCGCTCCGACCATGCTCACCATGGCTGGTCTTGAGCCTTCCGCCGAGATGACGGGTCGCGTGCTCGCCACCGAGGCCTAAAGAAAACAACTAACGTTTTCTTGTAAGGGGGTTGTCCACGTCCGGGCAACCCCCTTTTGCGCTATTTCTACCCCGTCCCCAAATGGCAGATGGGGGAGTGCTCGAGGTTGTGGTACAGTACTGGAGTTTGAATTGTTCTATTAAGGAGCTTATCTATGGGTCCGTTCCAGATTCTTCTGTTTGTCGTTTGGGCTGTGTCTGCCGTGGCGCTGACGATTCTCGTTCTGATGCACTCCGGTAAGGGCACTGGTGTTTCGGATATGATCGCCAGCTCTCTGTATAATTCCACCTCTGCCACGGGCGTTATGGAGCAGAACCTGGACCGCCTGACCGTTATCATGGCTGTCGTGTTTGCCGTGTGCGTCGTGCTGTGCATGTTCTTCTTCCCCCAGGGCATCGTGGGCTACTAAGCTCGAGTTGCATATACGCTTGAAAAGGGTTCCGCAAGTGCGGGACCCTTTTTGTTTACATGTTTGTAACAGGGTCAAAATATCCCCACATACTTCGCCTAACTAAAGAAATTCTCGACCGTTAACCGGAATCAGCGCCAAATTGTGCATAAAATGCGCTACTGTATTGAAAACGTTGGCCCGCATTGCATAACCAGCCATAACGGCGGACCGCGTTTGAATGGTTCGATCGGGTTGTCTCGACGTTGCCCAATCGAATTCACTTTGTCCTATCTCATAAGGAGGATGGCATGGCTGATTCTATGTTCCACCAGCCCGTTATGGGTCGTCGCGCCTTTGTTGGCGGCACCCTCGCTGCGAGCTCCATGGCTTTTCTTGCCGCATGCGGCAAGAAGGGCGGCGACGCTTCCGGTTCTGAGTCCGGTTCGACGCTGAACTTCTACATTAACAACCCGGTTTGCATCGACCCCTACAACGTCCAGGAGGATCAGGGCACTCAGGTCAACTACCAGCTGTTCGATGCTCTGACCACCTACGACAACGAGAAGGGCGAGATTGTCCCGCTGGCTTGCGAGTCCTTCGAGGCCAACGATGACGCCACCGAGTTCACCTTCAAGATCAAGAAGGCCAAGTTCCACAACGGTGACGACGTTACCTCCAAGTCCTTCAAGCTCGGTTGGGAGCGTCTGGTCAACACCAAGTCGGCCATCGCTACCGAGTATGGTCCTTCCGAGGTCTCCTATCACCTTTCCATGGTCGAGGGCTATGACGATCTGCTTGCCGGTAACGCTACTGAGCTCAGCGGTGTTACTTGCCCCGACGATGAGACCCTCGTCGTCAAGCTGTCTTCCGCTTACGCCGACTTCCCCTTCGTCGCATCTCACCCGGCTCTGGCCCCGGTTCCCGAGTGCGCCGAGTCCGATGTCAAGAGCTTCTACCTTGCCCCGATCGGTAACGGCCCGTTCATGATGGACGGCAAGTGGGAGGATGGTCAGGAGATCAACCTCAAGAAGTTCGACGATTACTATGGCGACAAGGCCAAGATCGATGGCATCCACTTCCAGGTCATCAAGGACATGGAGACCGCTTACAAGGAGTTCCAGGCCGGTAACCTCGATGTCTGCGACGTTCCCGTTGCTCAGATCGACGCCGCCAAGAAGGATCGCGGCGTGTCCAAGGACGGCTACACCATGGGTGACGGCGAGCGCATGCTGCTCGGCGCCGAGCCTTCCACGTACTACCTGACCTGCAACAACACGGCCGAGCCGTTCAATAACGCTGACCTGCGTAGGGGCATCTCCCTGGCCATCAACCGTGAGGCCATCTGCAAGACCATCTTCAAGGGCACCCGTACCCCCGCTGACGGCATCGTTCCTCCGGGAATCGCCGGCTACAAGGAGGGCGCATGGGAGTTCTGCGAGTACAACGTTGATAAGGCCAACGAGTACCTCGACAAGGTTGCTCCTGCCGGCGCCAACGGCGACCGCGGCATCAACGTGACCCTGTCCTACAACCAGGACGGTGGACACAAGGAGATCATGGAGTCCATCATCGGTGACCTCGCCAAGGTGGGCGTTACCGCTACTTCCGATACCCCTGAGTGGTCTGCCCTGCTCGAGCAGTATCAGAACTTTAACTATCAGTTCGGTCGTCTGGGCTGGATCGCCGACTACCCGATCATGGACAACTTCCTGTACCCGCTGTTCCACTCCGACTCCCTCGGCGGCGACAACCGTTCCGGTTACAGCAACCCCGAGTTCGACGCTAAGGTTGACGAGGCTCGTACCACGGTTGACGACGATGAGCGTATCGCCAAGATGCAGGAGGCCGACGCTATGGTCGCTGCCGACTGCCCGGTCATCCCGGTGATGTTCTACACGCACACCATCGCCGGCTCCGATCGCATCAAGCACCTCTATGTTGATCCGCAGAAGCACGCCGATCTGGGTACCGCTGAGCTCGCCTAAGAGTTGCAGCTTCCATGAGGGTCAAGTATTTACGTAGACCTCATGGGAAACATACAGTTCCCCCTAACCTGGGGTAAACTGGCTGATGGTAATTTTGGGATGCCGGTCTGGCGATCGGCATCCCATTTAGGTTAATCCCTAGATAGGGGAGTGGTATGGGTAAGTACATCGTTAAACGTGTGCTTCAGTTCATCCCGGTGTTTTTGGGCGTCACGCTGATTCTGTTCGCCCTCCAGAATATCGTGCCGGGAGATCCGATCAAGCTGATCGGTGGAGACAAGGCTCTGTCCCCCGAGGTGGAGCTTCAGCTTCGCGTTCGCTATCACCTGGTCCAGTCGGACGAGGATGGCAACGCGATTCTTGACGAGAACGGCGACCCCGTTCAAACGTCGCTCGTGGACCGTTACTTGTATTACATGAACGGCCTGCTTCATGGCGATCTGGGTAATTCGTATCAGCGCAAGCTGCCGGTTACGGAAATCTTTGCCCAGAAGTATCCGTATACGGTCAAACTTGCCGCGTGCGCCATCGTGCTCGAGGCAATCATGGGTATCGGTGCGGGTATCATTTCGGCAGTAAAGCGTTACTCCTTCTGGGATATTTTGGTAACGCTGACCACGTCGATCCTCGTTGCCGTTCCTGCCTTCTGGCTCGGTATGTTGTTGCAGCTGTTCTTTGGTGTCATCCTCAAGGATGCCACCGGCGGCGCTTTCTCCATGCCGATCTCGGGTGCTGGTGGTTCCAGCTCTCAGTATCAGGATTGGATGCACTATGTGCTTCCGACCATTACGCTGGCTTCGGTTTCGACCGCCTATGCTGCCCGCATCATGCGCTCGCAGCTGCTCGACGTCATGAACCAGGATTACATCCGCACAGCAAAGGCCAAGGGTCTCTCCAATCGTGCGATCATCATCAAGCATGCGCTTAAGAATGCACTCATCCCCGTCGTTACCTATATTGGTGTCGACTTCGGCGCCATGCTTTCGGGCGCCATCCTGACCGAGACGGTCTTTAACTGGCCCGGTATTGGCTATGAGGTCTACCGCGCCATCAGCATGCGCGACTGGCCCATCGTTATGGGCGGCGTTACGCTCATCGTTGTCGTCGTTATGGTGATCAACCTGCTCGTCGACATTAGCTATGCATTCCTCGACCCGCGCATCCGCCTTGGCGGTCCGTCGGATAAGGCTTAAGGGAGGTACGTCTCATGCAGGAAACTGATTCTCAGTCTCAGGGGCAGGCTACCGCCACCAAGGCCGCATCTGCTCCCGCCAAGTCCCGCACGCTGTGGGGCGACGCTTTCAAGCGTCTTCGTAAGAACAAGCTCGCCGTTATCGGTGTCTGCTGGATTATCATCGTTGTTGTGGTTGCCCTGACCGCCGATTTGTGGGCTAAGCCCTGGCTCGGTTCGCCGACGGCCTCCGACTCGACTACCATGGCCGAGACTTCGCTGTTGGCTCCGTGTGCCGAGCACCCGTTTGGCACCGACTCCCTTGGTCGTGACATTCTCGTCCGTGTTATCTACGGTGCACGCGTTTCGCTTTCCGTCGGTATTATGGCCACCGCCATCTCCACGGTGATCGGTCTGGTCATGGGCGCCCTCGCCGGTTTCTATGGTGGCATCTGGGATACGATCATCATGCGCTGCGCGGACATCTTCCTGGCGTTCCCGTACGTCCTATTCGTTGTCGCCATGATCGCCGTTATCGGCCGTGGTCTTCAGAACGTCTTTATCGCCATCGGTATTCTCGGCTGGCCTTCGATTGCGCGCGTCTTCCGATCCGCGATTCTGACGGTCAAAGAGAACGACTATGTTGACGCCGCTCGCGCTATGGGTGCATCCGATGCCCGTATCGTTATGCGCCATATCTTCCCGAACTCCGTTGCTTCTATCGTGGTCTACGCGACCATGAACATTGGTGGCGCTATTCTGACCGAGTCCGCTCTGTCCTTCCTCGGCATGGGCGTTATCCCGCCTACGCCTTCGTGGGGCTCCATGATTCAGGACGGTCAGCAGTATCTTCTGACTGCTCCCTGGATGATGATCATGCCCGGTCTGGCAATTCTCTCGACGGTGCTCGCCTTCACTCTGCTTGGTGACGGTCTGCGCGACGCCCTCGACGTCAAGATGAAGGACGCATAAGGATGAAGAAGAACAAGAACTATGTGGACCTGAAGGACCAGCCGGTTCCCGAGGGCCAGCATCTGCTCGAGGTCGATGACCTTAAGATGTATTTCCACACCGAGGATGGCGTCGTTCGCGCCGTCGATGGTGTGTCCTACACGCTCGATCGCGGTGAGACCCTGGGTGTCGTCGGTGAGTCCGGCTCTGGTAAGTCCGTGACCGCCATGACCATCATGGGCCTTATCTCGATGCCTCCGGGAAAGATTGAGGGCGGTGACGTTCGCTATCGCGGTCGTTCCATCCTCGAGATGACCGAGGAAGAGATGCAACACATTCGCGGTAACGATATCGCGATGATCTTCCAGGATCCTATGACCTCCCTTAACCCGGTCTATAAGATCGGTAAGCAGGTGGGCGAGGGCCTTCGTCTGCACCGTGGCTACTCCAAGCAGGAGGCGCTCAAGCGCGCCACCGAGCTTTTGGACCTCGTTGGTATCCCCGAGCCCGAGAAGCGCGTCAACGAGTATCCGCACCAGTTCTCCGGCGGCATGCGTCAGCGTGTCATGATCGCTATGGCTCTTGCCTGCGATCCCGATATTCTGATTGCCGACGAGCCCACGACTGCTCTGGACGTTACCATTCAGGCTCAGATTATCGAGCTCATGCAGGAGATGCAGGAGAAGAACGGCAACGCCATTATCATGATTACCCATGACCTGGGTGTTGTCGCCGATATGGCCGATAAGATCATGGTTATGTACGCCGGTCGTCCCGTCGAGTTCGGTACTGCTGAGGAAATCTTCTACGAGAGCCGCCATCCCTACACCTGGGGTCTTATCCGCTCCATCCCGGAGCAGGCTATCGATGAGAAGAAGCCGCTTACGCCGATTCACGGCAACCCGCCCTCGCTCATGAACCTGCCCGAGGGTTGCGTGTTCTCGCCTCGTTGCCCCTATGCGACGGACAAGTGCCGCAAGCAGCGCCCCGAGCGCGTTGTTACCGAGTCTGGTCATTACTCTGCGTGCCACTACTCCGGTGACCCCGAGTTCCTCAAGAACGCTCCTGAGACGTCCCGTACTCGCAAGGATTCCAAGAAGGGAGGCGAGGCGTAATGGCAGATACCAACGAGCGTACTCCGCTGCTTAAGGTCGAGCACCTCTCTAAGGAGTTCCCCGCTGAGTCCGGCATGTTCGTCAAGCGCTTCTCCAAGCGTGTCGTCTCTGCTGTGAATGACATTTCGTTCGAGATTTATCCGGGCGAGACCTTTGGCCTGGTCGGCGAGTCTGGCTGCGGTAAGTCCACCACGGGCCGCACCATCATGCGCCTGACCAAGCCGACGGCAGGCAAAGTGTTCTTCCAGGGCAAAGACGTTGCCGAGATGAGCAAGCACGAGATCAAGGATATGCGTCGCGAGATGCAGTTCATCTTCCAGGACCCCTATGCTTCGCTCAACCCTCGCATGACCATCGGCGAGATTGTTTCTGAGCCCATGACCATTCATGGCGTGGGTACCAAGGAAGAGCGTATCGAGCGCGTCCGCGAGCTGCTGGACGTCGTCGGTCTGAACCCCGAGCACATCAACCGCTATCCGCACGAGTTCTCGGGCGGCCAGCGCCAGCGTGTCGGCATCGCCCGCGCGTTCGCTCTGAAGCCCAAGCTGATCATCTGCGACGAGCCCGTCTCTGCACTTGACGTATCCATTCAGGCCCAGGTTCTGAACCTTCTTAAGGAGCTCCAGGACAAGTTCGGTACGGCTTATCTCTTCATTGCTCACGACCTCTCTGTCGTGCAGCACATTTCTGATCGCGTTGCCGTTATGTATCTGGGCAAGATGGTCGAGGTTTCGGACTGGAAGACGCTCTACAGTGAGCCGCACCACCCGTACACGCAGTCGCTACTGTCTGCTGTGCCGGTGCCCGATCCGGATATCCAGAAGACCCGCAAGCGCATCATTCTCGCTGGCGATCCGCCGTCGCCGCTGGATCCGCCGACCGGATGCCGTTTCCACACGCGCTGCCCGATCGCGCAGGGCATCTGCTCCGAGAAGCTTCCTGAGTTTAAGGAAGTTGCCCCGGGTCACTGCTGCGCGTGCCACTTCGCCGAGCCGTTCCCGATCAAGGAATCGCACATCGACCTGTAGTCGGTAAACGGCAGGGTCCTTGCTGGGGTTACTTTTCAGAACGTCCTCGGACATGCAAGAAGCCCTCGCTGCGCACTTCGTGCGGCGAGGGCTTCTTGCGTCCTGCGGAGTGTTCTGAAAAGTAACCCCAGCAAGGACCCTGCGTTAACTCGGCTGAGGGGAGGGCGATTCCTTGATCGCTCACTTAATCTAATGGGAAATTGAGTGAGGCCGGAGCTTTGGCTCCGGCCTCTTTTTATAAG
>NZ_QSOC01000010.1 GCF_003466125.1 Collinsella sp. TM10-22 | reverse complement strand
GCGGCAAGGAGATATATTGCCAGACCGGAGGGGCCCCGGGGGCGGGAATCTGGGCGCACACATTTCCTACACAGTTTAGAATCCGACTAACGTTTGCCAGTCGTTACCTACCGCTCGCCGAGCATCTCTTTATATAAGGCAGTCTCATGGTTAAAGCGGATACGTCCCCCTAGCTAAAGCACAGCCAGCATCGAGCAACTCATCGCGTTCTTCCACCGAGAACCCCTCGGCGTAGACGCGCACCACTGGTTCGGTCCCGCTAGGACGGACCAGCAGCCACGTGTCATCCTCGAATGCCAAACGCAAGCCATCCATATGACTAACGTTTTGCGGCACCTTGCCACAAATCGACTTGGGGTTTACACCCGGCAGCAGGGTTCGTAACGTTTCGGCATCTTCGGCCTCAAGGCGTAAATCGCGTCGACCGTAACTCGTCTTACCAAAACTGTCCTCGAGTTGGTCGACCAGAACGCCCAAAGGCGCGTCCGTCTTCGCCATAAGCTCGCACAAAATCAGACAGGCGAGGATTCCATCGCGCTCGGGCATATGCGCGGCGATGCCGATACCACCGGCTTCTTCGCCGCCTATGAGGACGCCGCCCTTCTTCATCTCCGCCGCTATATATTTGAAACCGACTGGTTTGACGGTCACGCGGCAGCCAAGCGCCTCGGCAATGCGGCGCACGAGCGTCGAGCATGAGAGATTGACGACGACGCGCCCCTCCAAATTACGAAATTGAACCAAGTCGCCCAAAACGAGCGCCATGATCTGATGCGGATGTATATATCTGCCGCGCTCGTCAACCGCGCCGATACGGTCGGCGTCGCCGTCGGTCACCAGGCCAGCGCAAGCTCCGTCCTCGATAACCGTGCGCTCGCAAGCGTCCACCCACGGCTCAACGGGGTCGGGGCAGATATCTTCTTGGTCAGGTGCCTGCCCGGCATGAATCTCGTGCACCTCAACGCCAAGATCGCGCAGCAGGTCGGCTAGATAGCCCTGGGCTGCACCGCCCATGGGATCAACCACCACGCGCAGGTGCGCGGCGCGGATGGCTTCGGCATCGACAAACGATGCCACCGCCTGCATATAGTCAGGAATGATATCCGCGGTGCGATATTGTCCCTCGATCCCCATTGGCTCGGGAGCCATGGTCTCTTCGAGCTCTTCGATGACATCCTGGTTGGCGGTCGAGCCGTCACCCATGCGAATCTTGAGGCACAGATAACCCTGCGGATGATGGGACCCCGTCACCATGAGCGCACCGCACGCCTCACCGTCATAAGCCGCCGCCCACGTAAGGGCAGGGGTCGGGACAGATCGCGAAGCGAGCACGGCGTCTAGCCCGTGCGCTGCTAGCACACCCGCCGCAAGCTCAGCGAACTCGCGCGCCAGGGGCCGGGTGTCGAACCCTATATATACCGTTTTGCCCGGATTGGTCTTTTGCCACAACTCGCCGACGGCATCGGCGATACGGGCAACGTTATCGGCAGTGAAGTCCTCATCGACGCGAGCGCGCCAACCGTCAGTTCCAAAATGAATTATCGCGCACACACGCAGACACCTCACAGTGTTTGGATCATGGTACGCATGAGGTATACCCGCAGCACGCACTCAGCAACCTGCCGGCGCCAGCATTCACCATTTGGGCAAATGCTGCCGAGGACATGCAAGCAACAGAAAACCGCCCAGTATGGAGCGGTTTTGCCCTTTATATATCGAGCGCCTCGGCCATCGCTGCCGTAGTGATTGCCGTGGTTCCACAGCAACTGCCCACCATTGCGGCACCGGCATGTCTCCATTCGATGCATGCGCGCGCGAAAGCTTCGGGGTTCTCGTGCCATACGGGGCCATCCTGAGTCTGGACCGGATCGCCCACGTTGGGACGCACCGTGACGGGAGTAGTCGCCGATGCAACCATCCTGGGCACCGCCGCATTCGCGGCCGCAAGCGAACAGCAATTAACACCAACCGAGTTTGCGCCGTGTTTTTCGGCGTACAAAACGGCTGCCTCGATGTTGAGGCCATCGCCCAACAGGTCGCCTTTATCGTCAACGACAAAACTCACCAGGACAGGCATGCCGTCGGCGGCATCTCGGGCGCCGGCAAGCATGGGCTGCAAATTACGGATAGACGTCACCGTCTCGATCAGCAGACCGTCAACACCGGCATTAAGCAAGGCGTGCGCCTGTTCGCGCGCAATGCCTCGGATTTCACGATACTCGGCAGAGTCTTCGGCAAACCACTCAATACCGATCGGGCCCATCGAGCCCAGTAGCAGCTGAGGGTGCGCCTGGCGGGCATCGTCGACGGCCCCGCGATTGACCTCCGCCACGGACGGCGCAATCTGATCGTGGTTGAGGGCATAGCTTGATGCCTGAAAGGTGTTGGTAATGAGCACCTGCGCGCCGGCGGCGACATACAAGCGATGAATACGAGAAACGGTCTGCGGCTCTGCCAGATTCCAAAACGCCGGTGGAATGTCGGCGGCATCGTACTCACTCAACAGAACACTGCCCATGGGACCCTGCGCCAACAAGGTCTCGCTCGACAAGCGGCGCGTAAGTTCCTCGGCACCAAAGCGGTTGTAATAACTCGTATCCATATCTATCCCGCTATTCCTCGACGCTGATTCCCTGCTTTTCGAGATAGGCGAGCCAGCGGTTCATCGTGTCCTCGGAAAGCGCATGTTCCATCATGCAGGCCTCGGAATCGGCTCGCTCAAATTCGACACCGAGCTCCTGAACCAAAAACGTGCGGATGAAGCGATGACGGTACCAGATAGCCGTACCAACCTCGCGGCCGCGATCGGTCAGGACTACCTTGCCGTAGTGCGATTGCTCGACAAGTTCGGATGCTTTGAGCGCCGAAACCGCTTTATTGACCGATGCCTTGGAGACGCCAAGGCGCTGCGCGATGTCGACCGATCGCACGCCGTTGGTTTCCCCCTCTTCGCTTTCAATGCGAACCATGCACTCCAAGTAGTCTTCGTTCGCCACCGTCAGGTGTAGTTCGCGCGAGCTATTTGTCGTATCCATGATCTTCCGTCCCTTCTGCATTCAATGGCTGATTCTACCCCATCCAAGCGTCGCGGTATGCCGTGGCATACCGTGCTAGAGTTCTTGTTGCACACGACGACCAAGATTGGAGCGGTCTTTATGGAAAACATCACCACGAACCCCGATGTCCTCGAGCGCTTTTTGCGCTACGTCCAGATCAACACGCAGTCCGAGGATGCAAACTGCGACCAGGTACCCTCGAGCGCCGTTCAGTTTGACCTTGCCAACGTGCTGGCTGAAGAGCTGCGCGAGCTTGGTGCGGAAGATGCCCACGTGACCGAGCACGCCTATGTCTGCGCGCATATCCCCGCAAGTGTGGGCGCTGAGGACAAGCCCGCCCTGGGCCTGATCGCCCATCTCGACACCACCGAAGTTGCACCGGGCGCCGGCGTGAAGCCGCACATCGTGCACTACGAAGGCGGCGACCTGGTCTGCGGCACGGTTGACGGTAAGCCCGTTGCCATGAGTACCACCAAGCTTCCCGCCCTGAACGACCTCGCGGGTGAGGACCTGGTCTGCAGCGATGGCACCACGCTGCTGGGCGCGGACGACAAGGCAGGCGTCGCCGAGATCATGTCGCTTGTCGCGCGTATCGCTCAGGACCCTTCTCTGCCCCATCCCGCACTCGGCATTTGCTTCTGCCCTGACGAGGAGATCGGCCACGGAGCCGAGCTGTTGGATATCGATACCTTTGGCTGCAAGTACGCCTACACGGTCGACGGTGGCCCCATCGGCGAGCTGGAGTGGGAGTGCTTTAACGCCGCCGAGGCGACCGTCCGCTTTGAGGGCCAGTCCATCCACCCGGGCGACGCCAAGGGCCGTATGGTCAACGCAGGCAATCTGTTCTGCGACTTCAACGCGTTGCTCCCCTACATGCAGCGCCCGGAGTATACGGAAGGCTACGAGGGCTTTTATCACCTTGAGGGTGTATCTGCAACCGTCGATCACGCCACAGCGCGCTATATCGTCCGCGACCATGACGCCGCCAAGTTCCAGCAGAAACTCGACCTTATTGATGCCGCCGCCTCGATGCTCAACCAGCGCCTGGGTGAGGAGCGCGTGACGGTCGAGATTAAGCAGCAGTATCGAAATATGGCCGAGATCGTTCGTGACTATCCCGAGCTTATTGATGTTGCCAAGGAAGCCTACCTTGCCTGCGGCGTTGAGCCCCAAGTGCTGCCGATTCGCGGCGGCACCGACGGCGCGCAGCTGTCGTTCCGCGGTCTGCCCTGCCCCAACCTTTCCACCGGCGGCTATTGCTACCACGGCGTCAACGAGTTTGTCCCGGTCAGTTCACTCGTCAAGATGACCGACGTCCTGCAGGAGCTCGTCGCCCGTTTCGCATAAGCCTGGCTGCATAAACCCAAAAGACGAACCGCCCCGTCCTCAACCGAGAACGGGGCGATTATTTTTTTGCAATGAGAACAGGTTGACGCGCGCCAGCCTCTTGAAGCAAGGAGTGTCCCAAACTGCCGGCACATAAGGAACGTCCCCAAGTGCCAAGTGACTACCCATGTGCCAAGTGTTACGCCGATGCTCTGGCGGGTTTGTTGACCTTCTGGTCATGCCCTGCCTTTTGAATGACAAATTGTCGCCTTGGGCGGCGCGCAGCGTCGAGCCGTTACGGCGTTTGGTAAAACGCCGTAACTTAGTAGTTGGCTTCGTAGCCGTTACCGTCGCCGGTGGGCTCTTCGTAGTAGTCCGAATCGCTCGAATCGCTTGAGTCATCGGAATCGTCAGAGCTGACCGATGAGGTTGCGGTACCGTTTGCGTAGTCGTCAGACGTGTTGTTGTTCAGGTCGCCGATCGTAGAGCTGGAACCGTCGGAAAGACCCATGGTGTTGGGACCCTTGGGATCCTTGCCGGCATCGACGCGCTCCATCATTTCCTTGAGCTCGTCCTCGTAGACAAAGACGTAGCTCACACCGTCGATCATGGTGCTGTCGTCGGCGTACGAGGGCAGGTTGGCCGAGTAGATACCGTCGACATCCATACCGCGCATGGCGTTGACCGTAGACACGATATCCTGAACGCTCATATCGGTTACGAGCATATCGGACAGCGAATTAACCAGGCCAAAGATCTTCGTGGCATCGAAGTTATTGAGAATCTGGTTGGCAAGGGCGCCAAGCACCTGACGCTGGTGGCGCATGCGCGTGTAATCGCCGTCGGCATAGATGTAGCGGCAGCGGGCATAGGTAAGGGCGGTAGCTCCGTCCATATGCTGCTGACCAGCGGTAATCTTAATATCCAGGTGCTCGGGGTCGTCAACATCATCGGTTGCGTTAATGTCGATACCGCCAACCGAATCAATCAGCGCCTGCATACCGTCGAAGCTGACCTCGGCATAGTGGGAAATCTGAACACCGCACAGCTCGTTGACCGCCTCGACCATGGCTTCGGCGCCGCCAACGGTATGGCAGGCGTTGATCTTCATGGTCTCGCCCTTGTACACGACCCTGGTATCGCGCGGAACGGAAATGAGCGTCGCCTGCTTTTGCGTGGGGTCGATGCGTGCCAAGATAATCGAGTCGGCACGATACGTATCCTCGCCCGGACGGCCGTCGGTGCCAAGAAGCAGCACGTAGAACGGATCCTTTGCTTCATCGGTGTCAACCAGAACCCGACGCAGATTGTCGGTAATGACATTAGAATCGCCGAGCTTGCCCATAATGGTGGCAAACCACAGGCCGGCAGCGGTAGTGGCACTCAGCAGCACGCCAAGCACGACAATGAGCGCGACGTGACGAATCGTGTGGCTACGACGGCGCTGGCGGGCGCGCTCGGAATAGCGAGCGACGTTGTCGCGGCTGTAGATCTTGGCCTGCGCACCAGTCGAGGGTCTTCGGGTGTTATCCGCCAGGGGCTTCTTGTTAAACATAGGCAACCTGCATTAGTAGATGACGGGATCGGGGACGGTGGCATGTTCGACATGCGCGCCAAGCGCCTGCAGCTTTTCGACAAACTGCTCGTAGCCACGTTTGATGTGATGGATGGCAGAGACCTCGGTAACGCCGTCGGCGATAAGACCGGCAACCACAAGCGCCGCGCCGCCACGAAGGTCGGGCGAGGTGACCTGTGCACCCGAGAAGCCCTTGACGCCATGAATCATGGCGTGATGGCTCTCGATACGAATGTCGGCACCCATGCGCACCAGCTCAGAGGCAAACATAAAGCGATTCTCGAAGATGTTCTCGGTAATAACGGAACTGCCATCGGCGAGGGCGGAGAGCACCATAATTTGTGCCTGCATGTCGGTCGGGAAGCCGGGGAACGGAAGCGTCTGGATGTCGACCGGCTTGATGCGCTCGGCGCGATTCACGTGAACGCCGTCGTCGGTACGCTCGCAATCGATGCCCATGAGCTCCATCTTCTTGAGCACCATGCCCAGATGGATGGGGCAAAAACCCGTGACGTCAACACCGCGATCGTCAGCCATCAGCGCACCGGCGACGATAAAGGTACCGGCCTCGATGCGGTCGCCCACCACGCGATGGGTAACGGGATGGAGCTCTTCCACGCCCTCGATGGTCACGACAGGCGTACCGGCGCCGACAATCTTGGCGCCCATTTCGTTGAGCATGTTGGCGAGATCGACGATCTCGGGCTCGCGGGCGGCATTGTCGATAACCGTGGTGCCCTGTGCGCGCACAGAGGCCATGATGAGGTTCTCGGTCGCACCGACACTGGCAAACTCGAGCGTGACGGTGGTGCCGCGCAGGCCCTGAGGCGCGCTGGCGTTGATGTAGCCGTGGGCGGTATCAAACTCTACGCCCAGGGCCTCAAGACCCAGAATGTGCATATCGATCTTGCGAGCACCCAGGTTGCAGCCGCCCGGCATGGCGATCTTGGCGCGATGGAAGCGACCCAGCAGGGGTCCCATGACGGCGGTGGAAGCACGCATCTTGGCAACGAGCTCGTAGGGGGCCTCCCAAGAATCGGCCTGAGAGGTATCGATCTCGAGCGTGTGCTCGTCGAGAACATCGATCGTAGCGCCCATGCCCTTGAGCACCTTGCCCATCACGTGGACATCGGAAATATCGGGCACGTTCTGCAGCGTCGTCTTGCCCGGCGCCAGAAGCGTTGCCGCCATGAGTTTGAGCGCGGAGTTCTTGGCACCCGAAACGGGCACGGAGCCTCCGATGGCATGGCCACCCTCAACGCGGATAATATCCAAGGTCTACCCTTTCAAAAAGCATGCCCGGGGTGGCTGGGCCATCCCGGGCATGATGTGTTCGCAAATGGTCGAACGTTAAATCGTTTGACTATTGGGCAAGCTTGAGCTTACACCATGCGATTTCATTATAGAGGTAGGCGCGGCGTGCATCATCCTCCGACAAATTACCCAGCTTCTCTTCAAAACCTTGAATATCAGCTTTAAGCTTGTCGGCATCGACGGTCGCCAGATCGCAAGCGCGCTCGGCGAGAACGGTCACGACATCGTCCGCAACCTGGGCATAGCCGCCGGCCACGGCAAACGTGTGGTCGACAGTGCCCATGGCCTTATCGGAAACGCGAACGTAACCGCGGTCGATCGTGCAGATCTCGCTGGAGTGAGCAGGCAGAACGCCAAACTCGCCATCCGTGGACGGAATCGACACAAACGCAGCGTCGCCCTCATAGGCGCAGCTCACGGGGCACACGATGCGGATACGCATAACCTACTTCTCCCCCATCTTGCGGGCGCGCTCGCGCACGTCCTCAATCGTGGAAGCATAGCGGAAAGCCTGCTCGGGCAGGTCATCGGCCTTGCCGTCGACAATCTCGGCGAAGGAGCGGACGGTATCCTCGACGCGGACGTAGACACCGGGGTTGCCGGTGAACTTCTCGGCGACGTGGAAGGACTGCGAGAGGAACTGCTGAATCTTACGAGCGCGGTTGACCGTAAGGCGCTGCTCCTCGGACAGCTCGTCCATACCCAGAATGGCGATGATGTCCTGAAGGTCGGAGTACTCCTGCAGGAGCTCCTGGACCTTGACGGCGACACGGTAGTGCTCCTCGCCGACGATCGAGGGATCGAGAGCGTCGGAGGAAGACGCGAGCGGGTCGATAGCCGGGAACAGGCCGAGCGACGAAATGCTACGCGAAAGAACCGTGGTGGCGTCGAGGTGCGTAAACGTCGTGGCAGGCGCCGGGTCGGTCAGGTCGTCTGCGGGGACGTAGACAGCCTGGACGGAGGTAATGGAGCCCGTCTTGGTCGAGGTAATGCGCTCCTGGAGGTCGCCCATCTCGGTTGCCAGCGTGGGCTGGTAACCAACGGCGGACGGCATACGGCCCAGCAGTGCGGAAACCTCGGAACCTGCCTGGGAGAAGCGGAAGATGTTGTCGATGAACAGCAGAACGTCCTGGCCACGATCACGGAAATACTCAGCGGTGGTAAGGCCGGCCAGACCGATGCGCAGACGCGCTCCGGGCGGCTCGTTCATCTGACCATAGACCAAGCAGGTCTTGTCGATAACGCCAGACTCGCTCATCTCGAGGAACAGGTCGGTGCCCTCGCGGGTACGCTCGCCGACGCCGGTGAACACCGAGGTGCCGCCGTGCTCCTGGGCGAGGTTGTTGATGAGCTCCTGAATCAGAACGGTCTTGCCAACGCCGGCGCCGCCGAACAGGCCCGTCTTGCCGCCACGGATGTAGGGCTCAAGCAGGTCGACGGCCTTGATGCCGGTCTCGAAGATCTCGGTCTTGGTGGTGAGCTCGTCAAAGCGGGGCGCTGCATGGTGGATGGGGTAGAACTCCTCCACCTCGGGCATGGGCTTGCCGTCGACGGGCTTGCCCATGACGTTCCAAATGCGGCCGAGCGTCTTGGGACCAACGGGCATCTTCATGGGCTCACCGGTATCGGTGGCGATGAGGCCGCGCTGCAGGCCGTCGGTCGAGGACATGGCGACCGTGCGGACGACGCCGCCCGGAAGCTGACTCTCGACCTCGAGGATCGTGCTCAGATGACCGATCGGGGTCTCGGCCTCGACCGTGAGCGCGTTGTAGATCGGGGGCACCGCGCCGTCAAACTTGACGTCGACGACAGGGCCGATGATACGCACGATGCGACCATCACCGGCAGTCGTCTTCTTGGTGGCTTCCTCGACCGCAAGCTTTACGGTGTTATTAGCCATTACTGTTCCTCCAATGCTGAGGCTCCGCCGACGATCTCGTTAATCTCGGTCGTGATCGAAGCCTGGCGCACGCGACTATACGTGCGGGTAAGGGTCGAGATGATCGCGGTGGCGTTTTCCGTCGCGGAGTGCATGGCCTTGCGGCGTGCACCCTGCTCGGCAGCCGCCGAATCGATCAGGGCCTGGTAGATGACCGTCAGGATATACGACGGTACAAGCTTGCCGAGAACATGCTCGGGAGAGGGCACGAACTCGAACGTGGACGAGATGCGCTTAGGGGCGTCGGTCTCGTTCTTACGCGGACCGTGGGCCATAGCGATCATCTCGGGGTCGAGCGGCAACAGATGCTCGACGCGAAGCTCCTGATCCACGCGGTTCTTTGCGTGGTGGTAGACAAGCTCGACACGGTCAAGCTCACCGGCACGATACGCATCGCAGATATGAGAGGAGATCATGCGGGCCTGATTGAAATCGGGCTCAGAAGAGTTGCCCTCAAAGTGCATGATGACGTTTGCGCGGTCGCGAAAATACGTGGCCGGCTTGCGCCCGCACGCGATGATCTCGCACTCGATGCCGTCGTTCGCCCAAGAAGCGGCGAGCTTTTCGGCCGTACGCTCCACTGTCGTATTGAAACCGCCGGCAAGGCCGCGGTCCGAGGCAATGACGACAATCAGGCCATGCTTGACGCTCTCATGCTTCTGCAGCATGGGATCGGTGCCCGAACAGGAGGCGTCGCCGGCGACCGTCAACATGACGTCGGTCAGCGCCTCCTTATAGGGCTCGGCCTGCTTGGAGCGATCGAGGGCACGACGGATCTTGGCCGTAGAGACCATCTCCATCGTGCGCGTGATCTGCTTGGTCGTGGTAACCGAGGAGATTCGCTTCTTAATGTCGCGAAGGTTGGCCATAGGGCTTAGTTCTCCTCTGATCCAGAAACATCCGAATGGTGCTTGGCCATGAACTGCTGCTTAAAGTCGCCGATGACGCGCAAGAGCTCAGCCTTGGTGTCATCATCGATCTTCTTGGCGCGAACCTTGTCGAGCAGTAAGCCAAAGCCATTGTCCATGTACTCGATGAGCTCGGCACGGAAAGGCAGCACGTCGGCGATCTCCAGGTCGTCCAGGAAGCCCTCGTTGCCAGCGAACAGCGCAACGATCTGCTCGCCAACCTCAAATGGTTTATAACGCGGCTGCTTCAGGAGCTCGGTCATGCGGGCACCATGGGTCAGCTGCTTCTGAGTAGCCTCGTCAAGGTCGGAGCCGAACTGCGTAAAGCCGGCGAGCTCCTGATACGAAGCGAGGTCCAGACGGAGGTTGCCGGCGACCTGCTTCATGGCCTTGGTCTGCGCGTCGCCACCAACGCGGGACACGGAAATGCCCACGTCGACTGCCGGGCGCTGACCCTGGAAGAAGAGCTCGGACTGCAGGTAGATCTGACCATCGGTAATGGAAATGACGTTGGTCGGAATGTAGGCCGAGACATCGCCGTCCTGGGTCTCGATGATCGGAAGTGCCGTCATGGAGCCGTAACCGTTCTTCTTGGACATCTTGACGGCACGCTCGAGCAGACGAGAGTGCAGGTAGAAGATGTCGCCAGGATAGGCCTCGCGTCCGGGCGGACGATGCAGCGTCAGCGACATCTGACGGTAGGCCACAGCCTGCTTGGACAGGTCGTCGTAGATGACGAGCACGTGACCGCCGGGGTTGGTCTCGTTGGCGGGCTTACCATCCTCGCCGTTGTACATAAAGAATTCGCCGATAGCGGCACCGGCCATAGGCGCGATGTACTGCATAGGGGCGGAATCGGCAGCGGTGGCCGAAACGATGATGGTGTAGTCGAGCGCACCGTGCTGAGCGAGGGTCTCGCGGATGTTGGCAACCGTGGATGCCTTCTGGCCGATGGCGACATAGATGCAGACCATGCCCTTGCCGCTCTGATTGAGGATAGCGTCGATGGCGATGGCGGTCTTACCGGTCTTTCGGTCGCCGATGATGAGCTCACGCTGACCACGGCCGATAGGCACCATGGAGTCGATAGCCAACAGGCCGGTCTGAACCGGCTCGCACACCGGGGTACGGTCGATGACACCGGGGGCCTTGAACTCGATGGGACGACGGTGCGTGGCGACGATGTCACCCAGGCCGTCGATAGGCTGGCCGAGCGGATTGACGACGCGGCCAAGCATAGCACGGCTCACAGGGATATCCATAATGCGGCCAGTGGTGCGGCACTCGTCGCCTTCCTTGATGGAGTCGACGGCACCAAACAGAACGGCGCCGACCTCGTCACGGTCAAGGTTTTGGGCAAGGCCGAAGACGGTCTCACCGGTATCGGAGCTCTTGAACTCCAGAAGCTCGCCTGCCATGGCGCTCTTGAGGCCGGAGACGCGCGCGATGCCGTCGCCGACCTCGTCGACCGTTGAAACCTCATGCGTATCGACCGTCGCGGAGAGACTCGTGAGCTGCTCCTGCAGTTTCTTGGCGATATCCTGGGCATTGAGGGTTTCGGACATTAGGCTTCACCTCCGTACGAATTAGCAGAGTTTGCGAGGGTCTCCTGCGCGATGCGCAGCTGCGTCTTGACGGAAATGTCACGACGCTCGCCGCGGGCCTCGAGCACCAGGCCGCCCACGATAGACGGGTCGACCTGCTCGATAAGGAATACCTTGCGGCCGAAGTCCTGCTCGCATTTCTTAGTGATGGTTTGACGCAGCTCGTCGTCGAGCGGGATCGCCGTGGTGACGGTCACGCCCACTACATCCTCGTCTTCCTCGGCAACATACTTAAAGGCAGCTGCCACCTTGGGAAGAAGGTCGAGCTGGTCGCGCTTGGACATGGTGTCGAGCACGGCGATGATCTCGGGGCTGGCAGAAGCCAAGCGCTCGATCATCTCGAGGTCCTCGAACACATGGTTCTCGGCCTTGGCGGCTTCCAGAAGGGAGCGCGCATAGGTCTCGAGCACCTTGTCCTGATAGCGGCTAGTCGGCATTCAGGCTACCTGCTTCCTGGATGTAGCGCTCGATGAGCTTCTTCTGCTCGGCCTCGTCCTCGAGTGCCTCGCCCACGATCTTGGTGGCGACGGCAACGGACAGGTCGGCGATGGAGCTCGCGGCACCGGCGTAGATGGACTTGCGCTCGTCCTCGACAGTCGTATGGGCCTTGGCGATGATCTCCTCTGCCTCCTTGTGAGCAGCCTCGATGATACGGGCGCGCTCGGACTCGGCGTCCTTACGGGCCTCGAGAACGATGTCGGCAGCCTGACGACGGGCGTCGGTGACGATCGAGTCGGACTCAGCACGCTTGGCGATAGCCTCCTGCTTGGTCTTCTCGGCCTCGTCGAGGCTCTCCTCGATCTTCTTGCCGCGCTCCTCCATGGTTTTCATGATGCCCGGCAGGGCGACCTTGGCCAGCACGATCCAGATAATCAGGAAGGCGATAAGCGCCGGGATGAACTCCGCCATCTTAGGGATGAGGATGTCCGCACCGGCAGCGCCGTCCTCGGCGAACGCGGAAACCGGCATGAGCAGCGCGGCCGCGGACGCGGAGAGTGCGATCGCGCTCTTCTGGGATGAAAGATTCATACTTGACGCTCCGTGCTATTTAACGATCAGCGCGACAACGAAGCCGATCAGAGCCAGAGCCTCGCCGAAGGCGGAGCCCATGATGAAGACGGTGAACACGCGGCCCTGGACCTCAGGCTGACGGGCCATAGCACCCGTAGCACCCAGAGCAGACAGGCCGATAGCAAGACCAGCGCCGATAACACCGAGACCGTAACCGATAACTCCCACGATTCCTCCTTTGTCGTGCGTGTCTTATTTCACGCAGGATAACCTTTTTATAACTGCCGGGCTCCATGGGTACGGGCACCGGCGGTTTAACGAATTGCCTTACCTTTAAGACGCGAACGGAAGACTACTCCTCCTCCGCGACCTCCTCTGCCTCAGAGACATACACGGCGGTAAGGACTGTGAAGACGTAAGCCTGGATGGCGCCGACCACAAGCTCGATCGCATAGATCAGGATGAGGATAGCAAGCCAGGCCAGCGAAGGCAGGGCACCGACGGCGTGGGCCGCGGAAACCTGCTGAAGCAGCGGCTGCATGAACATGCTCGCCATGATGGCGAACGAGCCCATGACCACGTGTCCTGCGAACATGTTGCAGAACAGACGGACGGCGAGTGTGATGAGGCGCAGGAAGGTCGAGAAAAGCTCGACGACCCACACAAGCACGTTCATCGGGAAGCTCACGCCCTGCGGGGCGAGGCTCTTGATGTAGCCGATCACGCCGTGAGCCTTGCATCCGTAGTAGATGAAGTACACGAAGGCGAAGATGGCGAGCGCGGCGGTGGAGCCGATTGCGCCGGTGCCGGGCTTCATTCCCGGGATCAGGCCGATCATGTTATTGATCAGGATGAACAGGAAAAGCGAGCACAGGAACGGGAAGTGCTTCTTCCAGTTCTCACCCACGACGCCCTTGCCGATATCGTTCTCGACGTACTCGATGATGTACTCGAAACCGTTGACGAAGAAGCCCTTGGGAACTAGGGTCTGCTTCTTCTTGAACACGGCCAGGACGATCAGGAGCACGATCGTGGAGACGATCAGCCAAAACGAGTACTGCGTGATGCCGCAGCTCAGATCGCCCACGACAGGAGTGGAGCTGAACTCGCTAACCAGATGATTAATCTCATCAGGCAGCTTTTCAAAAATTTCCACGACTTACCTTTCGACCTCATGAGGATCTCGCAGCGCCTTGGCGACGCGAACCGTGCAGGCGGCCATAAAGGCCACGAAGCCGATCGCCTCGCCCAGGAGGAACATGCGAAATGCCTCTCCGAACAACACAAACACAACCAAGGTAAAGACGAGCAGGGCGATTGCCGAGACCGCCAGACTCACCATGCCCTTGAGCATGTCCGCATTCTGCTTATCGTCAAGAACCGGCTTGAGCGTAAAAACAAAGGGAAGAAAGGCGACCGCGCCCGCGATGACGCCTGCAACGATAGCGAGCAGATCGGCTATCTGAAACACTGGCGTCCTCACTTTCCTTCTTTAACGCTTCCCAGAACAGTTCCCGCCAAACATTGGTGACTATTGTACGAGCCAATCGCTAAAGTACAACCGAAAAAGCATCGGTTAATACTCACCTGTTCGTTTTCTTAAGACCTTCTTTATGTCGCAGGTAGGTAATACGTTTTTCTCGAACCCCTCTGGGCTAAACGTCCGTTAACAGGAATGCGCGTGGACGTCTTTTTCTCGCCCGCGCGCACCATTTCTTCGTATTTGTGACCGTAGCCGACAAGGCCCGACGACTAGAGCGTGCCGTAGATGCGGTCGCCGGCGTCGCCCAGGCCGGGAACGATGTAGGCTGCCTCGTTGAGATGATCGTCGATGGCGCAGGTATAGATATGCACGTCGGGGTCCTTGTCGGTCAGCGACTTGAGACCCTCGGGCGCCGCGACGATGCACAGCATGCGGATGTCCTTGACACCGCGCTCGCGCAGGTAGCTGATGGCCATCTCGGCCGAACCGCCCGTGGCGAGCATGGGGTCGACGACCAGGCAGATGCGCTGGTCGATATCCTTGGGCATCTTGCAGTAATACTCGTGCGGCTCGTGGGTAACCTCGTCGCGCTCCATGCCGATGTGGCCCACGCGAGCGGAGGGCACCAGGTCGAGGATGCCGTCGACCATGCCAAGGCCCGCACGCAGGATGGGCACGATGGCGAGTTTCTTGCCGGCGAGTTGTTTGAACGTGGCGGTAGTGATGGGGGTCTCGACCTCGACGTCTTCCATAGGCAGGTCGCGCATGGCCTCGTAGCCGTCAAAAAGCGCGAGTTCGCGCACGAGCTGGCGGAACTGGTTGGTGCCGGTGTTTTTGTCGCGCAGGATCGACAGCTTGTGCTGGACGAGCGGGTGATCGACAAGCGTCACACGGGACGCGTCGTAGGTGACGGTCATGGGTTGATTGCCCCTTTCGTTGCGGCCGCAAAACGGCCTTGCTGACAAGGCGCGCAGCAATGTTGCCGCCGAACGCCATGCATTAGTTTAGCGGTTTATTGTATCGAGCAGCCCGTCGCAGCCCTACTGTGCGGTGCTGAGCGAACGCTTGACGGCATCACGCCAGCCGTCCAAGTTGCGCTCGCGGCGCTCGGCGGACATGTGCGGATGGAAGGTCTTAACGATCTGGGCGTTTTGCTCCAGCTCCTCAAGGTCCTCCCAATACCCGACCGCAAGGCCCGCCAAGTAGGCGGCTCCGATCGCCGTGGTCTCGACCGTCTCGCACTGCAGCACGGGGATATCCAGCAGATCGGCCTGGAACTGCATGATGAACTCGTTGCGCGAGGCGCCGCCATCGACAGACAGGCGCTCGATCGAAAGCCCCACGTCCTGCTCCATGGCGCGCAGCACGTCGTAGCTCTGATATGCCATGGATTCGCAGGCGGCACGTACGATGGTCGCGCGGCTCGAAGCGCCGGTCAGACCGCATACGATGCCACGGGCGCGCGCGTCCCACCAGGGAGCGCCCAAACCCGCAAAGGCGGGGACGAAGTAGCAGCCCTCGTTGTCGTTAATCGAAGCGGCGAGCTGTGCCGACTCGCTCACGCTCGAGATGATGCCCATGTTATTGCGCAGCCAGTTCATGGTGGAGCCGGCGGCAAAAATGGAGCCCTCGAGCGCATAGCTAACCTTGCCGTCCGCAGCGATACCGATGGTGGAGACCAGACCGTTCTTGGATTCGACAATCTCGTCGCCGGTGTTCATGAGCATAAAGCAGCCCGTACCATAGGTGTTCTTGGTCTGGCCGGGATGGAAGCAGCAGTGGCCGAACAGCGACGCCTGCTGATCGCCCGCCACGCCCATGATGGGCGGCATGTTGGTCATGATGTCGCTCGCGACGCGGCCGTACTCGCCGGAACTCCAGCGGACCTCGGGCATCATGGAACGTGGAACGTCAAAGAGCGCCAGCAGGTCGTCGTCCCAGTCGAGCGTATGGATATTAAAGAGCGCCGTGCGGCTGGCATTGGTGTAGTCGGTGGCAAAGACCTGGCCGCCGGTGAGGTTGTAGATGAGCCAGGTGTCGATGGTGCCAAACATGAGGTCGCCCGCCGCCGCGCTCTCACGCGCGCCGTCGACGTTGTCGAGGATCCACTGTACCTTGGAAGCCGAAAAATACGGATCAAGCGTGAGTCCCGTGTGGGAGCGCACCAGCTCTTCTGCGCCCTGCTCAACCAGCTCGTCGATCAGGGGTGCGGTGCGACGGCACTGCCACACGATGGAGTTGTAGATGGGCTGGCCGCTCACGCGGTCCCACACCACCGTGGTCTCGCGCTGGTTGGAGATGCCGATGGCCGCAATGCGGTCGGAATGGATGCCGCTCTTAAACTGGACCTCCATCATCACGCCGATCTGGCTGGCAAGCACCTCCATGGGATCCTGTTCCACCCAGCCGGGGCGCGGGAAGCTGGTTTTGACGCTGCGGCGCGCCTGGGCGACGATGCAACCGTATTCATCGACGATAGTCGCGAGCACCGAGGTGGTGCCGCAGTCGAGCGCCATGATGTAGGAACCGCCAAAGCTAAACGAGGCATCTTCCATGCCCAGGCTGCCTAGATTCAACGACATCGCTTACACCTTTCTATTGCATCGGGTCGGACAGGACCCGTTCGATCTCTGATGCGGGAAGTGCGCCTTGACGCAAGATCTGAAGCTCGCCGTGCTGGAACGACACGATGGTCGAGGCGTCGCGGCACGGTGTCTCGCCGGCGTCGACGGCCACATCGACCCCTTCCAGGATGCGACCCTCGACGGCGGCAAAACTTGCCGGCGCGGGCGCGCCATGCGTGTTGGCGCTGGTGCAGGCAAGCGGGCTGCCGCAGGCGCGGATGAGCGCTTGCACCACGGGCGAGGCCGACGCGCGAAGTGCCACCGTGCCATCGGCGGCGCGCATAAAGGTCGGCACGCAGGGGGCCGCCTTGACCACGATAGTCAGGGCGCCCGGCCAACATCTTCGGGCAAGCACGCGGGCCTCTTCCGGGATATCCACGCCGTAGCGGTCGAGTGCCTCGGCATCATCGACCAGCCAAGCAACCGTTTGGGTGAGCTCGCGCTGCTTGAGCGTAAAGATACGGCGATAGCCGGTACCGAGCGCGGGGACTGCGGCGCCGTTGACGGTGGCCTGCGGGTCGCGCGGCCACGACAGAGATTCGCTTGTATCTTGGGGCACGGCGTCCGAGAAGGCGTTAACCGCCACGGCGACGCCATAGACGGTCTCGGTCGGGATAAGGGCCAAGCCGCCACAGCCGAGCACCTCGGCCGTACGCTCGACGGCAAGCCGATGTGGCTCGCGCGCTCCCTCGAATACCCGATAGACCGTCTGCATGTGTATGCCAGCCCCTTACGCTCTGGTGCAAGTTTGTTTACTGTGGGGCATTCTCGCACGAAATGTTCAACCTATTTGCCCAGAGCGCATGTTGGTTTGGTGAGCGGCTCTAGTAGTCGGTGAAAGTGAGGGGGTTATTGGACTGCGACGAACTTCTTTGGCCTGCCGGCGTGGCGTTCTTGGGCGGCGTAGCGCTCGATGCTGTCTATCGTTATCATCCGACGGCCGTCGACGAGTTCAACATCGAGCTTTCCGGCTTTGACCAGCGCGGTGATCCGCGGAGCGGAGACTTTGAGGTCCAGCGCTGCGTCTTTAAATGTTCGGCACGCCGCTTCCCGAGCGTCCTCGTGGTCGATTTCGACTGAAAGGGCCACGACCTCGGCCGAGCGTTCGTACCCTGCCGGAGTCAAACCGTTGTTGAGGTCGTCGGCCAAAAACGCCATCAGCGCCTCGGTGGCATGGGCAATCGCTTCTTCGCGCGTATCGCCATCGGCAAAGGCGCCGGGAATCTGCGGGAAGCTGGCACAGTAACCGTCGTCTTCTTTTATGAGAACGCAATCATAGGTAAATCGATGCCTCATTTTGCCTCCAACTACCATCCAGCTTGGCGACGAATACTTGCCCACATGCCCTTCTTTGGTCGATCACCACCAGAGCCGTTCACGGCGACAACACGGCCACCAGAAACATACTTAGCATGACTACCGACTTGCGCGACCTTCACGAATCCATCGTGCTTGAGTAGGGCAATGATTTCCCGAAAGGTAGGAGGTTGCATGGGCCGACCTCTGTCAGCCGTCCTAATTATAAACTACTTTATAATTTTTGCTAACCAGTTAATAAATATTACTGGCGCTGTTTGGGCTCGGTGACGATGGCCCGAACGATGCGGGGGCGATCGGTGAGATCGCGGACGACGCGCACATCCGAAAGGCCCGCCTGGCGGCAGAGTTCGGCGGCGGCGTCGAGGGCACCCTCGTAGAGCTCGCAGGCAAAGAGTCCGCCGGCACGCAGCATATAGGGTGCCGCATTGAGCAGGCGGCGGAAAATGTCCAGGCCATCGGCACCGCCCTCGAGCGCTAAATCGGGCTCGAAGTCCTTGACCTCGTGCGGCAGCGAGCGCATAACGTCGGTCGGGATGTAAGGCGGGTTGGAGACGAGCACGTCGAAGGTGCCCCACTCGTCGTGGGGAATGGAGCTCACCAGGTTGGTGAGGCTGAAGGCAACCTCATCTGCCGTGAGGCCGAGCGCGTCGCGGTTTTTGGTGGCCAGATCAATGGCACGCGGCTCGATATCGGTAGCGGTGCAGGTAACGTGGCCGCGGCGCTCCCAAGCAAGGGAGAGCGAGATGCAGCCCGTGCCGCAGCCGACCTCGAGAACGCGAGCAGTGCGGGGCTCGGCTGGGGCAGGCGCAGCGGCATCCTGAGCTGAAGCCGTCTCCTGGTCGGCACCCTCGATGGCGATGCCGTATTCGTCGAGCTCGGGCTCAGCAGCTTCCGCAGTCTCGGCTTCCGCTGCCTGCGCGGCGGCTTCCTCGGCCTCGCGGTCGGCCAGTTCCTCGGCATAGGCACGGCTACCCAGCACGTCGCCGCCTAGCGCCGCCTCATCGGCAGCCGTCAGGTTAGCGGCACGGCGCTCGGCGGTCGCGCGTTCGTCTGCCAGCGCGGCCTCGGCTTTGCGGGCCTGCTCGACCTCATCGTTCCAAGGCAGCTCAACACGCTGACGGGCAGCAGCCTCGGGGCTCAGCACCTCGGCATCCAGATAATTGAGGACTTCCTCGACGAGCATCTCGGTCTCGGGGCGCGGAATGAGCACACCGGGGGCGCACGCGACGTCGATCATGCGAAACTGCGTGCTGCCCGTGATGTATTGCAGCGGCTCGCCCTTAGCGCGGCGGACAACGGCCGCGTGCATGGTCTCGAGCTGGGCCGCGTTAAGCGTCTCGTCCATGCGCATATATAAGTCGATGCGCGCCAAACCCGTGGCAGCGCACAGCAGCCACTCAGCAGAAAGACGGGGGTGCTCCTCACCACGCTCGGCTAGGTACTCCTTGGTCCACTCAAGACAACGCTTGATGGTCCAGATCTCGTTTGCCATGGGGCCCTCCCCTCTTAAGCGCCGGGCGGCGCGCGAATGTCGGAGCAGATTGTAAGCGAGGCAAGCGTTTGGCAAGGGACGATTGAAGGCGATTATCGACAATCAGCCCAGATTTTTACTTGGAACCTGCCCGAAGTGTTCATTCGTCGACGTCTAAATCTGCATCCGTCAAGTTTTTGGCAAGGTTGCCCCAAAACTGACCAATATCTAACCAAGAACTTGCCAAATCACTTGACGCGCGACGCATCAAAAAATGCACTGCAGCTTCTTGGACGATTTTTTGAGCAATATTTTCAATAACAGATGAACGCTGCAATTTCTTTGAGCAGGTAGCTGGCTTAATAGCCATCAAAGCCGATTGAATAACATCTCAAAGCAATGTGCCCAACCCAGTCATTGGGGACGTTCTTAAACGACTAGCTATCGGGGACAGTCTTCGCAGCCAGCCGCGAAGGACCGTCCCCATCTGCCGGCCTTTAGGGACAGTCCCCAACTGCCGGCACAAAAGGAGCGTCCCCAACTGCCAAGTGCCGCAAGAATGTCCCTTTTGACTAGTCATTTAAGAACGTCCCCAATGACTACCTTGGAAACCCCGCAGGTTGAGCATACCGCATCCGGAGCAAGGCAACGCTGCAGGTAGAGGACGGACAGCGAGCGACGTCCAGGGCGACAAGTTGGCATGAAAAAGGCAAGGCATAGACCTTCTGGTCATGCCTTGCCTTTTGAATGACAAATTGTCGCCCTGGGCGGCGCGCAGCGTCGGCTGGTCCGCCGTTCGGTAGAACGGCGGAACCTACACAGCTTGTGCCAGCTTCTCGGCTCGCTCGGCGGCGGCGAGCGCCTCGATGACGGTGCCGAGTTGATCGCCCAGAAGGACGCCGTTGTAGGTGGAGTTGAAACCGATGCGGTGATCGGTCACGCGGTCCTGGGGCTGGTTGTAGGTACGGATCTTCTCGGAACGGTTGCCGTGGCCGATCTGGCTCTGGCGCTCGGCACCGAGCTCTGCCTGCTGCTTCTCGAGCTCCATCTCGTACAGACGGGCACGTAGCATCTGCATGCAGACCTCGCGGTTCTGGATCTGGGAACGCTGCTCCTGCGACTGCACCACGGTGTTGGTGGGCAGGTGGGTGATGCGCACGGCGGAGTAGGTAGTGTTAACGCACTGACCGCCAGGGCCGGAGGCGCAGTAGGTGTCGATGCGCAGGTCGGACTGGTTGATCTGAACGTCGATCTCCTCGGCCTCGGGAAGCACGGCGACGGTCGCCGTGGAGGTCTGGATACGGCCCTGGGACTCGGTCTTGGGAACGCGCTGGACGCGGTGCACGCCGGACTCGAACTTCATGACGGAGTAGACGCGGTCGCCCTCGACCTTGAACTCAATGGACTTAAAGCCGCCGGCCTCGCTGGGACTAGAGTCGAGCACGGTGGTCTTCCAGCCGCGCGACTCGCAAAAGCGCTGGTACATCTTGTACAGGTCGCCGGCGAAGATGGCGGCCTCGTCGCCACCGGCGGCGGAGCGGATTTCGACGATGGTGTTCTTGTCGTCGTTGGGGTCGCTCGGGATGAGCATGTACTTGATGTCTTCCTCGAGCTGGGGAAGCTTCTCCTCGTTCTCGGAGATGTCCATCTGGAGCATCTCCTTCTCGTCCGCGTCGGTCGTGTCGCGGAGCATCTCCTTGGCGGCCTCGATGTCATCGAGCGCACCGATGTACTCGCGCGAGGCGGCGATGAGGTCGGACTGGTGCGCGTACTCCTTGTTGAGACGCGTGAACTCCTTAATATCGGAGGCGACGGCCGGATCGGAGAGCTTCTTCTCAAGATCCTCGTAGGCCTTGATAATCTTTTCGAGCTTGTCGCGCATGGCGGGACTCCTTTATATGCGTGAAGGTGAAAATCGGCAGAATTGATGGGGCGCGGGGCGCCGCTGCGGGGGTAAACCCGGCTAGAACATGTCGATCTTCAGATACATGCGCATCCCTTCGCGTATGGGGTACATAGTTGCGGTCTAACCCATACATGATAGCGTGCGCAGGAAAACCTGTATATAACCCGCACGGAATGAGCGGACGAAGCCGTTGGACGTTCCTTTACGACTAGTCGTTTAAGAACGTCCCCAACGGCCAACAAAGGGACTGTCGCTTTGTCGAATTCTAGAGCGTTTGGAGCAGGGAGATGAGAAAACGAATGCCCTGGAGGTAGGCTCGGTGGGTGATGCGCTCGTTGGTGCCGTGGACGCCGCGGTCGCACTCGTCATCGTCGACCACAAAGGCCGAGAAGCGAATGCACTCCGGGCAAATGCGCTGGTAGTTGGCAGCGTCGGTCGCGCCAATCACGGTCGAGGGCACAATTGCCACTGGCTCGAATGATCCGTTTTCCTCCGTCCCCTTTGGATCACGGAAATAGCGGGCGGCGATGGAGCGAACCGCCTCGAGGCCGGGACCACCGATGCGCGGGGACGGCGAGGGCTCGGAGCTGCCGGGGCCAAGTTCGACCTCCACGCGCTCGGCAAGACCCGCCGTGGCAACGGCGTCGCGGCAACGGGCAACGACATCGGCCACGCACGTGCCCTCGAGCATGCGGAAGTTAATGTTTGCCCACATATCCTGCGGCATCACGTTAGCACCGGTGCTACCGCCCTCAATTTGGGTCGGTGCACAAGTGGTGGTCACGAGCGGATAGAGCTTCTTGCTGGCGAGGCACTCGCGCACGATGGCGTCCTTGTTGGCGGCAATTTCATCGGCCGTGTAGAGCCCCAACTCGACGAGCTGGGCGGCAAGCAAGTCGGTCACACGCGTCGGCCATTCGATATCGCAAATTGCGGCGATGGCGCGGCTCAGCACCTCGAGTGACGTGCCGCCGTAGGGGTTGGAAGAATGCCCACCCGCGCTCTTTGTCTTGAGAACAATGTCGGCATAACCTTTCTCAGCCAGGTCGGCGTGCATGAGCCAACCCTCGCCCGCGCTGTACTCGGCAGCCGGAGCGATGCGGTAATCGCCCTCATCGATCAGGTACTCAAGCTCAATGCCGCGCTCCTCGAGCACGCGACCGATCGCCCCCGCGCCGCACTGCGTAGTTTCCTCGTCCTGGCCAAAGGCCAGGAGCAGCGTGCGCTCGTGCTCCCAGCCGTGCGCCAGCGCATACTCAACTGCCTCGAGAATGCCTGCGACCTGGTCCTTCATGTCGACAGCGCCGCGACCCCAGATGTAGGTATCGTCCACGTGCCCGCTAAAGGGGGCGTGCGTCCAGTCGGCCTCGGTACCCGGCACCACGGGGACCACGTCCATGTGGCCCATGAACATAACGGGCTTGAGAGCGGGGTCGGAGCCGGCAAGCGTCACCAACAGCGAATGGCCGATGAGCTCGACCTCGCCCGCCGCAAACACGCGCGGCCAGGCCTGCTGCATATAGGCGCGCAGGTCGTCGAACGGTTGCCAGTCCACCGCCTCGGCATCCATGCTCGAGATGGTCGGAAACGACAGCACGCGACCCAAGCGCTCGCTCGCGCCAGCTTCGTCCAAATCGGCAAAATCATCCTCATGCGCAAAGAAGCGCCAAACCTCGGCCATGACATCCTTTCGATTGTGGTGACGAGGGCCGCCCCACCGGAGCGGCCCTGCCACATAAGCGTTTGCGATCGGTTATTTGTCCTCAAGATAGCGCGAGAGGAACTCGCGGGTGCGCTGGTGTTTGGGGTTGCCGAAGAGCTCGGCCGGTGCCGCATCCTCGAGCACCACGCCCTGGTCCATAAAGACCACGCGGTCGGACACCGTGCGGGCAAAGGCCATCTCGTGCGTGACGACGACCATGGTCATGCCGTCGGCAGCGAGCTTGCGCATGACCTCGAGCACCTCTCCCACGATCTCGGGGTCGAGTGCGGAGGTCGGCTCGTCGAACAGCATGATCTGCGGATTCATGCACAGGGCACGGGCGATGGCCACGCGCTGTTTTTGACCACCGGACAGGCGGCCCACGGCGGCGTGCGCGAACTTTTCGAGCCCCACGCTCGCCAGATGCTCCATCGCGACTTTCTCGGCCTCGGTCTTGCTCATCTTTTTGAGCGTAACGGGCGCGAGCGTGCAGTTGTCGAGCACATCCATGTTGTTGAAAAGGTTAAAGCCCTGGAACACCATGCCGATGTCCTCGCGAAGCTTGTTGATGTTGCAGCGCTCGGCCGTGAGGTCCTGGCCATGGAACCAGATATGGCCCGCGTCCGGGGTCTCGAGCAGGTTGAAGCAGCGCAGGAAGGTCGACTTACCCGAACCCGAGGCGCCGATGATGGTGACGACCTCGCCGGGATTAACGGACAGGTCGATGCCCTTGAGCACCTCGAGTGAGCCGAAGCTCTTGCGCAGGCCCTCGACGCGGATAAGCGGCTCATTTGTCTGTGCGGCGGCCGCAACGCCGGTAGTGGCGGTATCTGCCATGATGATTCTCCTCGTCTTGAGCCTAGTTGGAGCTGGGCAGCGTTGCCGGGGCCTCGGCGCCGAGCTTTTTGCCAAAGGCCTCGAGCAGGCGGCTCGCCACGAGCGTCAGGATCAGGTAGACCACAAGCGCCACGCAGTAGACCTCCATCTGGCGGTAGTACACGCCGGCGACGGTAGTGGTGGCGTACATGAGGTCGAACACGCCGATGACCGAGAGCACCGACGAGTCCTTGATGTTGATGATGAGCTCGTTGGTGAGCGCCGGGATCGCGTTTTTAATGCCCTGGGGAAACACAACTTTGCGCATGGCCTGCCACTGCGACAGACCCAGCGAGCGCGCCGCCTCGGCCTGACCGGGATCGATCGACTCGATGCCGCCGCGCAGGACCTCCATCATATAGGCGGTGGAGTTGAGCGAGATGGTGACGAGGCCGGCGGTGAAGGTACTCCAGATCTGGTTGGCCTGGGCAGTCTCGAAGCCCATGCCGCGCAAAACGGTGAAGCCCGCGTAATAGATGAGCAGGCCCTGGACCATCATGGGCGTGCCGCGCACGATGGTGGAGTAGACGGTCGTAAAGCCGCGGCCGATGCTCTTAAAGAAGCGCACCGGGTCGTTATCCACGCGATCGAACGTCTGAATACGCAGGAACACAAAGAGCAGTGCCAGGAAAAAGGCGATGACGGTGCCGAAGGTGGCAAGCGCGATGGTGATCTCGATACCGCGGATAAAGAAGTCGCCGCTCTTGTAGGTCATGTAGACCAAGCTCGACAGAAAGTCGCTGGGATTGGAGTCCGAGACAATGCTCACCTGCACCAGGTCGATAAACGACATGACGCAACGGTCGATAAAGAAGATCGCCGCGATGGCAACCACGACATAGCTGCCCAGGCGCGCGCTGCGACGGCAACGCTCGGATGCAAACGGCGACTTTTGGCGATAGTCATTCCAATGCATGAGCTTGGTGACGAGCGCTGCCGCCGATACGACAATCCAAGCCCACAGAATCGCCCAGAGGCAGTCCTGGAACACACCCGTGGGCGCCAAGAAGCTCAGCGGCGTGGGGTTGCGCTGGCTAAACGCCAGACCGAGCGCCGCGATAACGCTCGTGCCCAGATACACATAACGGTGGTCGGCCTTAATTAAAGAGGCCAGACGATTAACGGTTTTCATGCTGCCTCTCTATGCCGGCTGACGGTCGAGGCACGCGTCCCACATCTGGTCGCGTTCCTCTTGGCTGACGCCCTTGAGCGTCTTATTGATAAGTTTGAGCAGCTTGTCCGAGCCCTTGCGGCAGCCGACGTTTGACGTGACCTCCTGCTTAAAGCCCTCGCCCTCGGCAAAATGAATGGGGACAATGCCCGGGTTTTGGGCCATATAGCCCTTCTCGTTCTCGGTGTTGTAGGTCACGGCGTCGCAGGTGCCCTGCAGCAGGTTCGAAAACACCGTGGGCACCGAATCGACCGGATTCTTGTGGACGACGCCCGGGATCTCGTCGATGACGGTATCGAGCATCGTGTCCTTTTGGCCGAGCACCGTGGCGCCACTAAAGTCGCTGAGCTTGGTCGCATTTTGGTAGGGCGAGCCCTCTTTTACGAACAGGCCAAAGTAGCCAATGAAGTACGGGTCGGAAAAGCCGACGGACTCCTCGCGCTCGGGCGTGGCGCTCATGCCGGCGATGATGAGGTCGATCTGGCCGTTGTTGAGCGAATCGATGAGACCCGAGAAGCTCTGTTTGACGGCAACGGGCTCGCCGCCGAGGGCCTTGCAGACGATCTTGGCGATCTGCACATCGTAGCCATCGGCGTAAGCGCCCTGCACGTTGTCGATGGGGATGGTGTACTCGCTGGCCTCGGAGACCTGCCAGTTGTACGGGGCGTAGGCCGCCTCCATGCCAATGCGGATCTTGTCCTTGCCGATCACGGAATCGGACAGGTCGTCGCGACCGCCGCCCAGAGCGAACAAGTTGGCATGAAAAAGGCAAGGCGTAGACCTTCTGGTCATGCCTTGCCTTTTGAATGACAAATTGTTCGCTCTGGGTGGCGCGCAGCGTCGACCGGCCCGCCGTTCGCTAGAACGGCGGAACCTCTAGAGCAGGGTAACGCTAAAGGAGCGCTCGTCGGTGGCGCCGGGGGCCACGACGATGGTGTTGACCTTGTGCTCAAAGACGTCGTCCTCGGTGTCCATGGTGGTGTGACCGGTCCAAGGCTCAAGCGCCACAAACGGGGCGTCGTTGGCGGCAGACCACACGCCGATGTACTTAAAGCCCTCAAAGTCGATCTTGACGCCGTGACCCGACTTGCAACCGCGCAGCGTGAGCGTGGAGCCCGGGGTATCGGTGAACATGATGGCGTCGTTATCGAAGCTGCGGTGCGTGATGGGCAGCACGTCCGAGTTATCGGGGGCCTTGTAGCTGCCCTCGAACGTCATAAGGCCATCGGGCGTGATGACGGGGGCCTCGTTAGTCCAGGCCTCGGTAAACGCCAGCTCGTAATCCTCGAACGCCTCGTCCTCGGCACCGGGGGCGGGCACGTTAAATGCGGGGTGGCCGCCCACCGAGAACGGCAGGTCCATGTCGCCGGTGTTGGTGACGGCAAAGGTCTGCGTGAGGGTGGCGTCGCCGGTCAGGGCATAGGTCATGTTGAGCTTAAAGTGGAACGGGAACGCCTTGAGCGACTCGGGCGTGTCGGTAATCTCGTAGGTGACAGACGAGCCATCCTCAGAGACCTCGACCAGCTTGTGCTCGACAATGCGCGCGAGTCCGTGGCGCGGCATCTCGCAGGTGCCGGCCGCAGACGTTGCCGTGTTGTTGCGCAGCGAGCCCACAATGGGGAACAGGATGGGCGCATGCTTGCCCCAAAAGGCGGGGTCGCCCTGCCACAGATACTCGTTGCCGTCGAGAGCAAGGCTCGTGAGCTGGGCTCCCATGGAATCGATGGCCGCGGTGAGGCCGCCGCGCTTGATGGTAGTGACGGTGGACATGCTACTTCCTCCAAAAATAAACAATAGTGTCGAGGGCTATTGTCCCACTCTTGGCGGCGGGACGGGACGGCAGGCGATTATTGAGTAGCCATAGCGGAATGAGCGGCAAACGCCTACTGGGTATCCACGTAAAGGTCGAACCCGCCCTGCGGCGTGGTGTCGACCGTATCGGGCGCCTGCGAGTTAAAGCTCACGGGAACCATACGCTTTGAGGCGCGGAAACGCGTACCGTCGGTGGCGACGGGCGGCTCATCGACCGTGAGCTCGTAGTCACCAGGCTTGAGCTCGATACCGTCACCTTCGGAATTGACGTATTGGTACTCGTCGACCGCTTGCCCCTTGAGCGTGCGACCCACAATATGGACGAGCATCTGGCTGTCGCCGCGCGCAGTGTCCCACGTCGCGCCGTCCTTGACCTCGACCGACACATGTACCGAGCGCGTGCGGCCGAGCGATTGCTCGACAGACATCTCGACCTTGGCGGCGTCTCTTCGCTGTTGTTCAACATGGCTCCAAACGCTACCAATTACCGAGCATGCGATAACGCCGGCCATAAAGGCGATAAGGATGGGGCCGAGCGGCGAGCGACGTCCCGCATCTTCCTCGTGAGACAGATTGGGGCGACGTGTGGGCGCGAGCGCCTGGGCACCCTGCGAGGGCACGTCGAGAATGCTGAAGGATGCCGTGCTGTCGGGGTCGATGGTGTGGCGCGGCTGCGGGGTCTTTGCCGGCGAGATCGACATGTCGGCTGGCTCGCCGAGCGTGGCCGTAGCATCGGCTTTGGCCTCGTCGGCCTCGGCCTGGGCCCAGGCCTGTTCAAAGGTTAGGGGCTCGGCGGCATCAGGCTCGACAGCGGCATCGTTGCCGGTCTCGTCCTCGTCGCTCGACACGTCACGCGGCGCGGGCTCGTCCCACTCCTCGTCCGGAGCCTCGCCCTCGCTATACCACCATTCAAAGTTATCGATATCCATACGGGGCGCCCCTTAGGCCTCGCAAATAAACACTTGCTAGTTTTATACCCCCAGACGGCACGGCGGCTCGCCGGCACAGATAGGAAAACCATCACAACATTCGACGCTTTTCCTCGTTTTCGAGCTTTTCATCGAATGTTGTGACGGTTTGGGCGGCAGCCACGCCGCGAATGTGACAAAGGGACTGTCCCTTTGTCACATTCTGTTAGAGTTGCAGGGATTGAATCCCGCTTATTCATGCGACATTGGAGTGACAACCTTGATCGCCGCAACCACGCCTAAAAGCAAGTCAACCGCCGCCGCGCTCTCCCCTGCGCGCACCAAGCTCTGTCTGGCGTTACTCGTGTTGTTAGGCTTTTCGCTCGGCTGTTCCGAGTTCGTGGTCATCGGCATCGAAAGCGACTTGGCAACGGAACTCGGCGTATCGCTTGCCACCGCAGGCCAACTTATTAGCGTGTTCGCGCTCGTCTACGCTATCGCCACACCGGTGCTCGCGCTCAGCACGGGACGCTTCCGGCGCTACCAGCTGCTCGTGTGCTACAGCATCGTCTTTGTGCTCGGCAACCTGGTCATGGCGTTGGCGCCCAACTTCCAGGTGCTGTTTATCTCGCGCATTGTCCTGGGCTCCGTCTCGGGCGCGCTGCTCGCCGTGGGCGTAACGTACATCCCCGAGCTGCTGTCTCCGCAGCAAACTTCACTTGCCATCTCGGTGGTATATGGTGCGTTTTCCGTGGCAATGGTCTTTGTCACTTCGATCGGCAAGTTTGTGGCCGACACGCTCGATTGGCACGTGGCCATGTACAGCACGCTGACCTTTGCCGTTTTGATCTGCGGAGCGCTTGTGGCGTTTATGCCGCGCTCCGGTCAGACCGATGAGCCCGCCACCTTCCGCGAGCAGGCGGGGCTGCTACGCGAGCCGAGCATCATCACCGGCATGCTCATCTTTTTGTTTGGCGTGGGGTCGGTCTACGTTTTCTACGGCTATGTGACGCCTTATCTTGAGCAGGTGCTGGGCATGGGCACGGTCGAAGCCAGTACCACGCTTATGGCCTACGGCGTGTTCTGCCTGATCTCGAACATCCTGGGCGGATGGATCGACGCGCGTTTTGGCATGAAGGCACTGCTGGTTACGTTCGCGCTGCAGGCGGCGGCATTGTTTGGGCTGTTTGCCGCGGGCGCTGCCATGCCGCTCGCACTTGTCTTTGTCTTTAGTCTGGCAATGCTCATGTACCTGTTCTCGGTGTCGTGCATCACACACTTTATGGACGTGGCACGCAGCCGCCATCCCAAGTCGATGGTACTTGCAAGTTCGGTTGAGCCCATGGCGTTTAACGTCGGCATCTCGTTTGGCACCGCGGTAGGCGGCGCCGTTGTGAGCAGCGCTGGCATTGCGTACGTGGGTGCCGTGGGCGCCGCGTTCTCGCTTGTGGCCTGGGCGCTTACGCTGGTGACGATTAAGTTGGCTCGCTGGGAGCGTCGTCGCGGGTAGCGCAATTGCAGCCAAAAGCCGCAGCACCACCCACCATCTTTTGACCGCCCGGCGTTCGCTCCCGCAGCCATGCAACACGTCACCCAAGTCAGCATCTTTCCCGGCGCTATTTAACCACGCAAAACGCATCCTGTTAAGATTACCGCTATCGTTTTTCGCAATCTGAAAATCGGTAGAATCGCAGGTAAAGCTTTCGTAGTCTGAAGTGGTCAATCCACACGAAAGGGGTTTACCACATGGACAAGAAAGCAGTTGTAATCGCCGGGGCCGGCAGCACCCACACTCCCGGCATCATCCAGAGCCTATTGCAGAAGAAAAACGAATTGCCGCTGCGCAAACTCGCCCTGTACGACATCGACGAGAAGCGCATGCATCTCGTCTACGACATCATGAAGCAGTTCATCGAGCAGGAAGCTCCTGACATCGAAGTTGTCGTGACGACCGATCCCGAAAAGGCATTCACCGATGTCGACTTCGTCTTCGCACAAATCCGCCAGGGTGGCCTTCAGATGCGTCGCCAGGACGAGCGCATCCCTCTCAAGTACGGTTGTGTAGGACAGGAAACCTGCGGCGCCGGCGGTTCGATCTCCTATGGCATCAGGTCCATCCCCGGCGTCTTCGACCTCGTACGCTACGCCAAGAAATACAGTCCAGACGCCTGGATCCTCAACTATTCCAACCCCGCCGCAGTTGTCGCCGAGGCCACACGTCGCGAGTTTAACAACGACCATATCCTTAACATCTGCGATATGCCCACGGCTATCTTGCTCTCGTACTCTAAGATGCTCGGACTTCCCAGCTGGCGCGATATCGACCCCATGTATTTTGGACTCAATCACTTTGGCTGGTTTACCAAAATCTACGACAAGCAGGGACGCGATCGTCTGCCGGAGCTCCGTCAGATGATTCTCGAGCACGGCATGGCCGTGAGCGACAAGCATCACAAGGACAAGGACTGGATGCACACCTGGGGTCAATACGTCAAGATTGTGAAGGACTATCCCGAGTATCTGCCCAACAGCTACCTGCAGTACTACCTGTACTCCAAAGACATGGCAGATGACATGGACCCCAACTGGACGCGCGCCGACAACGTCATCAACGGACGCGAGAAGGAGATGTTTGCCGAGCACGACAAGTACCTGGCAGATCCCGCCAATTACAAGAGCCCCGTACAGAGCTTCACGGTCTTTGGCGACTTTATCGTCGACGCAGCCGCCTCTATCGCCTACAACAAGTGCGAACGTTATCTCGTAATCGTCGAGAATAACGGTGCCATCCCCAATCTGCCCGATGACGCCATGGTCGAGGTCCCCGCCTACCTGCGCTCTTGGGGCCCTGAACCCATCAGCCAGCCTGCTATCCCCACCTTTTACAAGGGGCTTATCGAAGAGCAGAATGCCAGCGAGAAGCTCGCCGTCGACGCATATTACGAGCATTCCTACCAGAAGGCGCTCGAAGCCATCGCGATCAACAAGACCGTCCCTTCGACTACCGTCGCGCGCCAAATCCTCGACGACCTGATCGAAGCGAACGGCGATTATTGGCCGACCCTGTCCTAACTCCCCGCGCATCGAAGGAACATCATGAAAGAAAGCAAGCTCTACAGCGAGTTCCAGAGACTCGGCAAGGTGCTCATGGCGCCGGTCCTCCTCCTGCCCGTTTCCGGCATTTTGGTCGGTCTGGGCTCCGCCCTTTCCAATGCTAACCTCATCTCGCTCTGCCCGTTTTTGGGCACCGAGCCGATGGTGATCTTTAGCACGCTCATCAAAGCAGCCGGCAACGTTATCAATGGTAACATCTCGGTTCTCTTTGCGATCTGCATCGCCTACGGTTACGCCAAGGCCGAGAAGGCGACCGCCGCACTCTCAGGCTTCATCGGCTACATGACCATGAACACGATCATGGGTCAGCTGCTTATCCTGCTGGGCATCATCGATCCCGCCAACCTGCAGACCGGTCAGAACGCCATCCTGGGCGTAACCACACTCGACACCGGCGTATTCGGCGGCATCATCATCGGCTTGGTAGTCGCGTGGATCCACAACCGATTCTATAAGGTGCAGCTGCCGCCGGTGCTCGGCATCTTCAACGGCACACGCTGCGTCCCCGCCCTCACCGTCGTTTTCGCGAGCCTGGTGGGCGTTGCGCTCGCCTTCGTGTTTCCGTTTGTGCAAACCGGCCTAAAGGCCGCCTCGACACTCATCGATTCCACCGGAGTGTTTGGCGCGTTCATCTATGGCTTCTCCGAGCGTATGCTTCTGCCCTTCGGCCTGCATCATTTCATCTACCTGCCGTTTTTCTTCACTTCTCTGGGCGGTAGCATCCAGGTTGACGGCCAGACCGTCGAGGGTGCTGTCAACATCTACAACGCCATGCTCAACACGCCCGGCATGATGTACGACATCGACATCTCAAAATACGTCATGAACGGCAAGGTGCTGTTCGCCATGTGTGGCCTGCCCGCGGCGGCGCTCGCCATCTACCACTGTGCCCGTCCCGAGAATAAAAAGAAGGTCGGCTCCCTCATGATCGCCGCCGTCATTCCGGCCGCCATCATGGGCATAACCGAACCGCTCGAGTACTCCTTCCTCTTTGTAGCGCCCGTACTCTATGTGGTCCACGCCCTGCTGTGCGGCATCGCGTATGTACTCACCTACCTGGTACAGTTCAATGTGCCCGGGCCTTCCGCCTTCGGCGGACCGCTCCTCTCGTGGATCTTCAACGGCATCATGAACGCCGACAAAGGCTCCAACTGGTTCTGGCTTATTCCGCTCGGCATCGCTTACTTCGGGATCTATTACGTGCTGTTCCGCACCTTTATCAAGAAATTTGACCTCAAAACCCCGGGCCGCGAGGATGATGACACGCAGGCAGCGGATGACACGTCGGCCATCGACTCCAAGGCACCTGTCCAGGTAAGCGACCTCATCCCGCAGATCGTAGATGCCGTGGGCGGCGCCGATAACATCTCGGGCGTCAACGCCTGCTTCACCCGCCTGAGGCTCAGCCTCAAAGACACCGCCCTAGTCAAGGACGATAGCGTCTTCACCAAAGACCTCGGCGCCAGTGCCATCGTGCACGTTGGCGGCGGCGTTCAGATCGTTTACGGCAATAAGGCTTCTGTCTACAAAGTCGAAATGAGAGAATACTTGGGCATGGAATAAATCCGTCCCATAGCTTCACCACAATGCTCCGGAGATGGCATATCCGCTCCGGGGCATTATTGTTTGGAGTGATTTGAATGTCGATGTACGAGGTCTATTCGAACCTCAGGTCTTGTATCGAAGACGTCGAGAAGGGCGGCAGCCTTGACGCCCACATCGCACTCTACGCCCTTTCCCATCACGACGAGGTCCCAGAGCTCTCAATAGAAGAACTTGCCCGCGCATGCAATACATCGCCCGCGACCATCTCACGCTTCTGCAGGCGCGTAAACGGCTCGAGCTTTCGATCGTTCAAAGAGCAAGTTGACGACTTCAACGCTTGGCTCCAGCGTGAGACAACCGAGGCAAGGGCTCATAAGCAAATCGATATACCCTGGTATTTCGATATCGTAGAGACCTCTTTGCTTGAAACAAAACGCCTGCTCACTGAGGATCGACTCGAGCAGGCCGTTGACTGGCTTCTCGATGCGCAAAATGTCTACGTATACGGAAGCTCATTCTCCAATCTCGCCGCCCGCTCACTCTGCGAAAAGCTGAGCCGCGTAAACCGACTGTGCTTCTCATTTGGCTCCGTCAAGGGACAGGAGACGTCACTCTGTCTGCTCCAACCCGACGATCTAACCATCTTTGTATCGTTCTCAGGAAAGACGAGCTATATCTTCAATCTTTACGTTGAGGCCAAGCGGCGAGGTTGCCGCGTTATTTGGATATCGAGCAACATGGCATTCGATAACAACGGGGCGCGTGAGCTCTTGCTACCCGTGAGCACGGAGTCACTCAGCGAGTATTCGACCGCCTTGGTTGAGGGCATGAGCCTACAAAGCGCGGTTAACGCTCTATATATCAGCTGTGCAAATCGACTTCGGGCGCAGCGCTAGCCGCAAACATGCTAGAACTGAAAAGAACGCACCTCACCGTCGCAAGGCGTCCGAATACACGATAGGCAGTGCCAAAAGAGAGCAGCGAGCACGTCATGTACTTGCCCATTCGCCCCAAAACAGCACAGGTCGGCGCCCGATTGAAGAATCGGACGCCGACCTGTATTAATCTTGATCGTGTGTTTGGGGCGTTTACTCCATACCCAGCAGCTCGCGCATCTGAGTTGCGTAGTTAGATGCCATGTTGCCGTAGACAATCTGCACGCCGCCGTTGACATGCACGATGCCACGCGCTTCAAGCTTTTCGGTAAACTCGGCGTCATCAACCACCTTGTCACAGTCATTGAGCTGGATGCGCAGACGGGTGAAACAAGCCTCGACAGACTTAATATTGTTGTCGCCGCCCACTGCCTCAACGATGGCGGGAATGAGGTCGCTGATCACGGTCTTGGGAGCCTTTTCGGCCTCGTCGTCGGACTCTTCCTCGCGGCCAGGGGTCTTAAGGTCCTTCTTAAGAATGATGAACTTGAAGACGAAGTAGTACACCACGAAGTAGATGGGGCCAAGGAACAGGATAACCTGCCAGTTGGAGCCCTTGGCTGCACCCATAATGCCGTTAAAGATCAACGACAGGAGCGGGCCACCGAAGGACGCGGAACCAGCCACGTTGAACTGCAGGACATAGGTCAGTGCATAGGCAAGACCAGCCATGAGAGCGTGGAACACGTAGAGGATGGGCGCGATAAACAGGAAGGAATACTCGAGCGGCTCGGTAATGCCGGAGAGGATGCAAGGCACCACGATGGCGATCATGAGCGCTGCGGTCTTCTTCTTGTTCTTGGGAAGCGCCGTCTTGTAGAAGGCGAGTGCAGCGCCGGGCAGGCCGAACATGGCGAAGATAACCTTGCCGTTCATGACAAAACGGCTGACCTCGATGTTAAACGGCGTGCTGGGAGAGCCCAGGATCGCATTGTAGATATTGATAGCGCCCTGAACGGTCTGGCCGTCGATGGTCTCGACGCCACCGAGCGACGTGAAGAAGAACGGCAAATAGACAAAGTGATGCAGGCCAAAAGGCAGGAGCATGCGTTCGCCGGCACCGTAGACAAATGCACCAAAGGCACCCGTAGTCTTGATGAACTCGGACAGCGCACCGAGAGCGTTCTGAATAAACGGGAAAACAAAGGACATGACCAATGCGAGGATGCTGCATGAGAGCAGCGTTACCGCCGGAATAAAGCGCGTACCGTTGAAGATGGAGAACACGGCGGGCAGCTCAATCTTGTAGTAACGGTTATGCAACCATGCGACGATTGCGCCCACCAGAAGACCGCCGATAACGCCAGTGTCGAGCGTGGTGATACCGAGAATCGTGCTCTGGCCCGTCGTAAGATTCGCGGGATCGATAACGCCAGTCGCCGTAAGGAACGTGCCCATCACGGAATTCATGCACATGTAGCCCAAAAAGCCACAAAGCGCCGCGGTAGCCTTCTCGGACTTGGCGAAGCCATAGGCGAGACAAATCGAGAAGATAACCGGGATGTTGTTCATAACGATGCCGGCTGCGGCCTTGAGAATCGAAAAGAAAATCGCAAAGCCCGGAGCAGCAAGCCAGGGAACAGCTGCCGTAAGGGTGGGGCTGGTAAAGGCATTGCCAAAGCCCTGGAGGATGCCGGCAATTGGCAGAATCAGCACGGGCGTCATGAGGACTTTGCCCAGGCGCTGGAACTTTGCCAGCAGCTCATCTTTGTTCATGGGATACCCCTCTTAAAGAAACGGGGCGCGCGGCTCTACAATCCACACGCCCCATAACAGTTATCAAGCGATATGGAACTAGTTACTTAAGCTCCGGCCAATAATCCTTGTTCGCCTCGATGAGCTTGTCGAGCACCTTACGAGCCTTCTTAGCATCACCGACCAGACGATTAAGCGTGAGTGCCTGCAAAGCCTTCTCGTAGGAACCCTCCATCCAAGCCTCAACAGTCAGGCGCTCATAGGCGTACTGGTTCTCCATAAGGCCGCGATAGAAGGTGCCAATCTTGCCAACAGCATAGGGCTGCGGGCCATTGGCGCCCACGCTTGCCGCGACCTCGACCATGGCGTCATCGGGCATGCCCTCGATAATGCCGTTGTTGGGCACAATGACAATGAAGGTCTTGTTGGTGTTGCGATAAATGGCCGAGGTGATTTCCACGATCATATCGCCATGAGCATCGTTCTGCACAACCGAGGAGTTCTTTGCGGTGCCGACTTTGGCAACACGCTCGCACTCGGCGAACACGCGCTTCTCACGGCCGTTGATAACCTCATCGGAGCGAGTGTAGTCGGGGTCGAGGTGAGCGACCTTGTACTCGGGATACAGATAGTACTGCAGATACGTGTTGGGCAGATAGTCGGGGAAGTCCTCGAGCATGTCCTTGACCATGGCGTAGGTATCAAGCCAGGACTGGTCACGCTGCTCGGCATCGGCAGGAAGGAAGCCGTTCTTCTCCGTGTACTCCTTAATCTGCGGGACGAGGTCATGACCCTCTTCATCGTAGATGTGCTTGAACCAACCGAAGTGATTGAGGCCAAAGTACACGGGCTCCGTCTTGTTCATATCGCGACCGAGCAGGCGACCGTAAGAGCGCATGAGGTTGACGGGCTGATCGCAGATGTTGAGAACGCGATGCTCATCGGGCAGGACGCGCTCGAGACCATATGCCACAATAGCAGCCGGGTTGGTGTAGTTGATAATCCACGCCTCCGGGCTATGAGCGCGAACGTCGTTGACGATCTCAACCATGTCATGCATGGAGCGCATACCGTAAGCCATGCCGCCAGGGCCCACCGTTTCCTGGCCGATGATTCCCATATGCAGCGGAATCTTCTCGTCCTTGCTGCGCATCTCGTAGCCGCCGGTACGAATCTGGCAGAGCACAAAGTCGACGTCGGTGTAAGCCTCGTCCTTATCGGTGGTGTAACCAAACTCCACACCGGGCTCCTCCTCGGCGAAGAGGATCTTGCCAAACTCGCCAATCGGACGCTGACGCTCGGCATCGATGTCATAGAGCATCACGCGGTTCAGCGGCAGAATGTCCATGTGCTTGGTCAGGGCTTTGAGAATGCCAGGGCACCACGTGGAGCCGCCGCCAACGATCACAATATTGAGCTTATCCTTCATGTTCCGTCCCTCCAGGGTTGGCTGATCGGTGTTCTCGAAGACCTTGGGCTCCGCGGTTGTCCTCGGCTTGCTTCGTTTCGATTGTCATTTTGCGACATAAGGTCATTTGCGAGTCCCCGTGTGAGCCAATGCGAAACGGGGACACATGATTTCGCTCACGACACAGATATGTGTAGGCAGACACGCACGTTTGCCCAGTTCATGGGCAATTGGCGATCTTGACCGATTACCGATTTCTCACCTGGCTACACAAAGCGGTACCATATGTACGACGAGGTGCGAGGGGCTGGAACATCTTATGAAAGATCAAGCATCTTTTTATGATCATGTGCGGGCTGGCGAGAGCAAGCTCAACGATCTCGAAAGCGAGATCATGCGCTACATCATCGAGCTGCGTGATGATATTGACGATGTCACGCTTAAGAGCGTTGCTGAACGGTTCTTCGTCGCTCCCAATACAATCGTCAGGCTTGCTCATAAGCTTGGCTTCTCGGGGTTTACGGAGCTCAAACAATCGTATTCCGCCTCGCTCGATCGCAATCGATTCACTATCGAGGCACTTCCTCTTGATACCCAGCTCGTACAGACCAAAGATCTGCTTAACGACCGAGTCATCGATTCGGTTGTGAGTCTTATCCAGGACGCCTCGCATATCGTGTTCTTCTGCTCGGGCTTTTCGAAATACCCGTGCCTCGAGATGGCTGAAAAGCTCAAAATAATGGGCAAGAACACCGATACGCTCAGCGAACGCCATGTCATGAGGCATTACGCAGAACTGCTTGGCAAAAACGACCTGGTCTTCAGCGTTTCCGTAAGCGGCGAGACGCAGGTGTCTATTGACGCCACATCGATAGCCAAAACGCGCGGATGCAAGGTCGTCACACTCACCGGCTTTTCTCGAAATTCTCTCTCGAAACTAGCCGACTACCCTATCTACACCGTGCAAAAAGAAATCCGCTTGGGCAGCATGGACCTCGACAGTCGATTAATGTTCTATTACGTTTTCGAATTGATATTTGAGCGCTACTTCAAACTGGCTAAGAAATAAAACTCTGTATGCGCCCGGCTTCGACTCTTTAGCAGCCTTCTATATGAAAGGTATCGTTCTATGCAACGCGTACTGTTTATCTGTCATGGGAATATCTGCAGATTCAGAAAAATGCCTAGCTAGTTAGGATCCCGGCGAACCATATCGCGTACCTTACGACGTTTTTACGACTTTGAGCCCCGATGCGATATTGCCGTGATGGAGAAAAGCAACTCCTTTCGCCTTTCCCCAGTAGCTGAAGAACGGAGAATCGAGCATAAGCATTCCTTTCCGGTCGTCTCAAACCTCTGCAATTTGGAGGGTAAATCGCGAAAGCTAATATCTCAAACACCAGAAAAATCAAGTCGATGACCTCGCTCAACATTCACGATGTTAGTGTCGGAAAAATTTAGCCAAATATAGTCGGCCGAGATTGACCAATCCCGGCCGACCCATTTTGGCCAACACGCCCGCATCTATGACTTTCCTATCGCATTCCTACATCCCCTCGGGCTGGATCCCCCTCACCTTCACCGCCTGGGGGACGGCCTCCACCGAGTACGTGTCGAGCCCCCTGCCGCGGTAGCTCGGGCCCCGCATCACGAACACCGACGCCTTGTCGAGCAGCCTGTCGAGGGCGGCGTGTTGGCGCCACCAGCGTAGTGGCGGCGGGGAGGCACGGTGGCCATTATTCGGTGACCGGGATTGGTCAAAATCGGTTGACTATTAGCGGCTAAAATCGCCCGGCGCTAACAACGACGCCCACCATCGCATGCTAGTTACAAGAAGCGGATGCACTAGTATTCTTTCAATCGACTTGCAAACCCCTTCAAGCGTCCAACGCAATGGCGTGCTTTCAGACGCAACGCCTCCTTGCGTCCGCATTATTGCTTTGTTAGACTCTACGGAAGAATTCAGCGCAGGCCCATATGCCAAGCCAGCGCCCCGGAAAGGAAAAGGATTCGTGAAGCTGTAGACGATACATATCGACGCCAATTTGCAAATTGCCATCTATCCAAGAATAAATCTGGCTGCACATTTGTCGTATCGTCTTTTCACTGATCCTCGTATATCCTAAACACTACCTTTGCGAGCATTGCCGTCGACTCATTTTCTTTCAGCTTGACTCGAGTCGACGGGCGTTCACGTTGGTCGGAACGAGCCAATCAGAGCATATGCGGCAAAACGCGGCCTCCCATGCCGAGGAGGCACAATGTCAAGAACCAATTTGAACAGCTCCACCACCCTCGTTCTTTCCCATATTACTTATGCATATCCTGGCAGCGCAATGCCCGCACTCGACAACGTGTCGGCGACATTTGCCCCCGGCTGGCACGGCATCGTCGGAGACAACGGGCGCGGGAAATCAACTTTCGTCCGCATTGCGTGCGGACTTCTGATTCCAGATCGCGGCGTCGTTTCACCGCGTCTCGTCTCCGCATATTGCGCGCAAGAAGCCGGAGTCGAACCGCCCATGCTCTTCGATTTTGCGTGCGACTTCGCCCCGGCGACCACGCACCTCAGAAGGATGCTCCGCATCACCGATGATATGCTCTGGCGTTTCTCCGAGCTCTCCGGTGGCGAGCAGAAGAAAATTCAAATAGCCGTCGCGCTTTGGCAGAATCCCGATCTTCTGGCAATGGATGAACCGACTAACCATGTGGACGCAGAATGCAGAAGGCAGATTTGCAAAGCACTCGCCGAGTACAAGGGTATTGGCCTCCTCGTCTCGCACGACCGTGCGTTGCTCGACTCCTTGGCAAAGGACTGCCTGTGCTTTGAGTCGGGGCACGTCACCATGCGCCCCGGCAACTACTCCCAAGCTCGCTCGCAGGCGAATCTGGAGCGCGAAAGCGCGGCGCGGGCCAAATCGATTGCGCGATCCGAAGAAAAGCGCATGAAGGCTGAGTATATCAGGCGCGTTGAAAACGCCTCACGGTCCGCATCCAAGAGAAGCGCCCGTCATGTCGATCCGAAGGATCACGACGCGAAAGCACGAATCAAACTCGCCATTCTCACTGGCAGAGACGGCGTTGCGGGCAAGCTCGCTTCGCGCATGGACTCCCGAATCCAGCGCGCGCAAGCCGCCGTCGACGCCCACCATGTCGAAAAGCGCTACGAAAGCACCTTGTGGATGGAAGCGCAACCCAGCCCGCGCAAAACACTGATTCACGTCAGCTCAGATCGCATACCGTGCGGCCCGAGGCAATCTTTGCGGGTTCCCGAGATTTATCTGGGAAATACCGATCATCTGGGCATAAGCGGCCCCAACGGAGCGGGGAAAACAACACTGGTCAAGCATATCCTGGAGATATTGGAAGGCCGCAAGGCCACGGGATTGGACATTCGCACGCTGTATATCCCTCAGGAAGTCGACGATTCATCCTCAATTGAATTCCTCTCGGAAATCAAGGACCTGCCCCAAGCCGAACGTGGAGCCCTGCTTTCGATCGTTGCGCAACTCAATTCGGATCCCGAACGAATATTGTCCGGCGAGAACATCAGCCCGGGGGAGCTGCGGAAGCTCATGCTCGCCCGCGGTATACTAGATGCCCCCGAAATCATCGTCATGGACGAACCCACGAATCACCTGGACCTGCACTCGGTGGAGGCACTCGAGCGAGCGCTTTCCGCCTTTCCCGGCGCGCTTGTTTTGGTGAGCCATGACGAGCAGTTCCTCTCGGCCTCATGCCCCCTCCGCTTGGATTTGGCCCCAGAAGAGGAGCACACTATTGGTCAGCCCCTCCTCTAGCGCTCAGGCATGTCTTCTGCAAGCCGCCTTCTTCTGATATCCCCTCCCCCGTTTTGCAAGCAACTCAGCGCAAATGGCCCATCCCCCTCAGCCTGAAGGCTCAGCGACACCAACGATACCGACGATTCAATATCTGGATGTCCATATTTGCCCCATCTGGGTGATTATTAAATTGTGTTTGTTCCGTGATTGAATACTTTGTCATCATTACGCCCCACTTCTTCTCATCAGAGGACGTCGAGAACGACAGGTCCTTGCGAAATAATCCCAGCTCAGAAGCTTATGGCATGATGTGCTCACCGAGTGCTCGATGACGATTGACGAATCGTCGGTAATATCCAATTTTAGGAAAGAGGTGTGTATGACCCGACCGAAGATCATGCGCGGACCGTTTGAATGCGGCTCCATCTCAACAACCAGTACGGCAATGTCGTCTATAAAGGAGTCTTCGGCGAGCATGCCGACTTGTTCTGAACGAGCTGTTCGACATGCCCTGAAGGCCGAAGAGATGTTCTCTCGCGTCATGTATCGCCAGATTCTTTGTGCCCACACGAAGCTCCATGGGGCAATGTTTGGGGACGATGATCTTCATGCCGCAACAAGAAATGTCGAGGAGATCTTGCGCAACGTCCTGCGCCTCTATCTCGATGTCCACGGCGAGCCGCAACGCGGAGTCAGCAAATAATTGGATTGAGAGGAGTTCGAGTATGAGGAAATTGAATCAGTTTATGAAGTTCGATTGGGAAGCTTTTGCGAAAGGCAAGCGTTTCCTTTGTGTCGGAGGTGGTAAATGGGTTGATTAAAACACCAAAGAGCATCGCGGCACCAAGATCGACGTGGTGATCACAACCGATAACACGCAGTATCACCAAAACGAAGGCGAGGTGGTCAGCAATCGTTTCGAGAAGCTTTCCATCAAGGTTTCGAACGATATCGAGATTCCCGTCAATCAGCACGTCATTCCCACCGGCGTGGTCGCAAAGGTTTACGGTGATTATCGCAACCAGTTGTCCATCACGGCGGACGGCATTACCGTCATCCCCGCGAAGGGCTAGGTGATTGTGGTGCGTTACTCCAGTGGCGCACCGGCGATCGTGTATTCGACCCCCAGCGCAAAGCTTTGTGTTCTGGGGGTCGCTTTATTTGCGGTCGCCGCGTGCGTTTATTGCATCGGGCTATTCGTGAACACCATTCTTGCGCCCATCGCCATAGAGCCCAGTACGGTGATGGCGTTTGGCGGCAACCTTACCTCCGCAGCGGCCACTCTTAGCCTCGCTGGGACCATGTTGTTTGCGGGAGGGATCACACATTACGTCATGCTATCTGAATCAACACGGTTGCATGCACGCATTAGGAAGGGGCTCTTTGATCCACGTTACGGGAATCCTCTACACCTGCGAGAAGGCGAGCTTCTTCCCGACATCTCTTGCAAAGAGACGGCTCCTGGACAGTTCGAGCTCGCCATCTCAACCTCATCCTCAACGGCAGAAGAAATATCGAAGATGGGACCTAGCATTAGCTCCCGACTTCGCGGAAGGTTCTCCCGCTACGCCGTCGTACTTGCCGAAGCAGACGTCGCATGCAATCAAGTGACCTTCTTCCTTGAAGATGTGACGTTGCATCGAGAGATCAAGGCATCGCGTGTCGAGGATTTGTGCCCGGCGAACGCCTACGAATTCCGCGTTCAAAACGGCACGAGCATCGACCTCCGCACCTCCGGTTCCATGCTCATCGCTGGAAAGACCACGGGCGTGATCGCCCTCTTGCTCCAAGCCCTGTTGGCTGGTCCTGACGGACACGGATCGCAAGTCCTCATCATAGACCCCAAGCAGGCCGAGCTCTCCCGACTTCCTCGCGTGGTTTCACTGAATGCTGACGGGGACGCTCGCGCAATCCTGTCTGCGTTATCACGGTTCGCCGACAGCATCAAAGAGCGACAGAGCTTCCTCAACGACAGGTCGACAGAGACGGGAGACGCCGTGCACTGGTGGGATGCGGGGCTTCACGTTTCGCTTCTCTTCATGGATGAGTACGTGGCACTCCGCACGCTGTTTCCCAAGCGCGCGAGCAAGGAGGACCCCGATTACTGCCTCGCGACGTTTGATGGGCTGGTGAAGCGCATCGTAACGATGGGGGCGAGCGCGGGCTGCTACGCCATCATCTCGATCGCCGAGGCGTCTGTTGAGGAGGGGGGCTTGCCGTCGATGCTGCGCTCGGCGTGCAGCACCCGCGTCCTCTTCAAGCCGACGCTTCCCGAGGCGCGGCTCATATGGGGCGCGGAACGCCTGCTCGACCTCGGTGCACCTCGCACCTTCTCCCCGGGCGACGCTTGGTTCAGCAGTACGGACGGGGCGCACGACCGCATCGGCTTTGTGCATTTTCCGATCATGGACTTCCCCGTGTACCGCGAGCTTGGGCGGCTCCTTGACCTGTACTTCAGAGAATAACCACCGCGGGGTCCGCTTCGCGCAGCAAAAGCGGACCCCGTCGATTGTTCCATTACTTGAAATTCTGCTCATTTATGCGCCTTGGGGAGCTTGTTATCCCAAGGCGCACCCTCGGGCGCGTTCCAAAATCGTCCCGAAATAGCTCATTTACGAGAAAGGACTCGGAACCATGACCAATTCTCTGCCCATGAAGACCCGCGCGATGATGTACGAGCAGCAGCTCGATCACCTGCCCCGTCTTGTGGACGAAATGTACCGAAGAATCGAAACACTCGCCCCGAAGCGCTATGCGGGCATCGTGCACGACAGCGACACGACGGACGCGGGACGTCCGGCAGCCGCGCATCTTCACGTGATGATGGAGTTCCAGAATCCGCGCTCGCTCAATAGCATCGCGAAGCTCCTTGGAGATAAACCTGAGCGCATCGAGGCTTGGAAGGCAGGTGTGGAAAACGGTTTTTCCTACCTGTGCCACAGAACGGATGGCGCACGATCCAAGCATCAGTACGACCCCAAAATCGTGCGCTCCAATTTCGATTACCCAGCGCTACTTGCTTCTATTGAGTCGCGCGTTGCTCGAACGAGGTCCCATAGCAGCATCAAAGTCCTTCTCGATGACCTTCTCGAAGGTCGTATCGACAAGGAGTCCTTGATCTCTCAGCTCTCCGGATCCGAATATGCCCGGACATAGCGTCAGATCGAAGACGTTTATGCACGCCGCCTTCAGGTTCAGGCCCGGGAATGGCGGGGGTTGATGCTCAAGGGCGAAAGAAGGGTGGAATCAGTTTGGATCTTCGGGCCTGCTGGAACGGGGAAGTCCACCCTCGCAAAGCTCTATGCGAAGCGGAAGGGCGAACCGTTCTTCGTCTCTGGATCTACGAGAGACATCTTTCAGGGGTATGAGGGCAAGCACACGGTGATTCTTGACGAACTTCGTCCCTCATCCATCCCCTACGCCGACCTGCTTCGCATCACGGATCCCTATGCGATGGAGCATGAGGTGATGGCACCGTCCCGATATTCCGACAAAGCGATAGCCGCCGATCTCGTAATCGTCACGACGCCCTACAGCCCCTTGGAATTCTATGGAGAACAGATGCGCCGATCCTCGACTTATCGTCCGCAAAACGATGTCGACGGATTTGGTCAACTTGAGAGGCGCCTCTCCGTCGTTGCGGAGATGCAGACGAGGGAGATCTGTCTCTCTGAGTTTAGGCACGATCTCGACGGATACTGGCCGGTCGAAGGTTCCTCTCGTACAAACCCATATTCGAGTTATGCGCGAGGACTCGCCCCCTCGTCCTGCGCCAACGCTCTTTATAAAGAGCTTCTCGACACCGTTTCGCACTTGACAGCTTAACCAATCGGGCCCCGTGCGATAATCTTGAAATATCGCATCGGGGCTCTTTTCTGAACAGGAAGGAGCCTGCTAGTGACTGTGAGAAAAGACAGCAAAGGGCGAATCCTCAGACGCGGGGAAAGCCAGAGAAAAAACGGCCGTTACTGCTTCAAGTATGTGGATGCAAGAGGTAAAACGCGGAGCGTCTACTCGTGGACCTTGACAACTCATGATCTAACTCCGAAGGGGAAGAAAGCCAGTCCGTGCTTGCGCGCGTTGGAGCATGAGATCCAGCGCGATCTGCTTGATAAGGTCGCGCCGAACAATATGATAGTCTACGAACTCGCATCTCGTTACACTGAAACAAAGACTGCCGTGAAACAATCCACTCGAGCCGCCTACAAGACAATCCTCAATTTTCTTGCTACAGATGAATTCGGCTCGCGACGAATATGCGGTGTCACCCCCCTTGATGCCAAGGAATGGCTCATCAACCTGCAAAAATCCACGGCAAGCGCTATAGCACAATCCATAGCATCCGTGGTGTTCTGAGACCGGCGTTTCAACTGGCAGAGGAGAACAGCCTGATTCGCCGAAATCCCTTCTATTTCGAGCTCGCAACGATACTGACAAACGACATGGTTACACGCAAGGCCTTGGCCACTAACCAAGAACGCAGATTTCTTGCTTTCGTGGAGGGCGATGAACACTTTCACCGCTATCGTGACGCCATCTACATCCTTCTAAATACGGGCCTGCGCATTTCTGAATTCTGCGGTCTTACCGTCGAAGACCTTGATTTCAAAAACGGAAGCATTCGGGTAAACAAGCAACTTCAGCGGACCAGCAACATGCGATACTACATCGAACGTCCCAAGACGGAGAGCGGGATCCGCTATGTTCCCATGACTCAAGCCGTGACAGAGTGTTTCAGGAGTATCCTTGCGCAACGTCTAAAGCCTTCGAGTGAGCCGGTCGTTGACGGTGTTAGCGGTTTTCTGTTTCTTGATAAAAACGAGATGCCGCGTGTTGCCCTGCACTGGGAGAAGTACTTCCACCACGCGATAGAGAAACATAATCGCATCTACAAGGATGAGCTTCCCAAAATCACACCACATGTCTGCCGACATACCTTCTGCTCGAAGATGGCACGCAGGGGAATGAACCCTGCGAAGCTAAAATGCATCATGGGCCACTCCGACATCAACGTGACTTTTAACACATACACCCATCTTGATTTCGACGACGTCAGAGAGGATATGCTGAAAATTGGATGCAAAGGACGGTCAACATTGTGACAACAAGTCGTAAACCCTCGTTCTTTACGACAATTCTTACGACGCTGGAAAGAAGAATAATCCGCTCATTTATGAATCAATTTGATATTCTGTCCTTGACGAGGGATCAAAAAGCAGTGCGATTATCTGCGAAAACTCTGATATTCGAGAGGTTTTAGCCAATGCGCAAAATCCTATTTGTCTGTCATGGGAACATCTGTCGCTCGACGATGGCTGAGTCGGTGTTTGCCGAGCTGGTGCGCCGTGCTGGGCGCGAGGCGGAGTTCGTCATTGATTCTGCCGCGACCTCGACCGAGGAGATTGGCAACCCTCCGCATCATGGCACCGTCGCCAAGCTGCGCGAGGTCGGGATTCCCGTCGTTGCGCACCGCGCGCGCCAGGTTCGTCGCGCGGAGTATGGTGACTGGGACCACATCGTCTATATGGATGCCGAGAACGCGCGCGGCCTGCGTCGCATCTTCGGCGACGATGCCGACGGCAAGATTTCGCGGCTGCTGGATTGGACCGATCGCCCCGGCGACGTCGCCGATCCCTGGTACACCGGCAACTTCGATGCCACCTACCGCGATGTGCTCGCCGGCTGCACGGCCATGCTCGAGCAACTGTAGGCGCCCGGGCGGCGCGGATGCGTGAGCCACGCCATCGGCATAAAATGAGCGTGGATAATCTCCCGCATACAAATTGAGCGTGGATAATCTCCCACTTTGAACGCAAAACGGCGCTCTAAACGGGAGATTATCCACGCTCATTATCTTGGTGGGAGAAAATCCACGCTCGATTACTCGTCGACGATCTCGGCGAGCCAGACGTTCAACGTATCGACCTCGGGGCAGCAGAACTTTGCCGTACCGGGCTCGTTGCCGGGCACGGTTCCGCCGTAGCGCAGGATGTCGATATAGGGAAAGCCCACATGGCAGGCCATGGAGCACATCTTGCCGCGATCGCGGTCGAAGTCGAAGACGTCGCCGGGCTTGTGGCCATGGTGGCAGCGGCACGTGCCCAGCTGGTCCACGCAGCTAATGCGGATACGTGGGCGCTTGCCGCGTGGCGCGCCGAGCGACTTGCCCTCGCTCGCGGGCTCGGGGCCGCTTTCGCTGGCGCTACTCATGGTCGATCACATCCAGGCAGGCCTCGATGGGCAGGCCGGCAGACTTGTCCTCCTGGTCAGCGTTGCGCTCGATAAGCTCGGCCACCACACGCATGGCATCGGCCGTTGCGTGCTGCAGGCTCCAGCCAGCCATAACGCGACCGACGAGCACCGCCGAGAACGTGTCACCGGTGCCCGGGAAATAGACCGGGATCAGGTCGAAGGGAATCGTGAAGTACTCCCCCGCCACGTGGTCGTAACCGATGACGGCGTTCGTGCCGTCGACCACAGCGCTCGTAATGACCACCGACTTGGCGCCCAGCGCGCGCATGGCGTCCACAAGGGCGTGGGCCTCGTCAGGCGTGATTTGCTCGGCAATGGGCGTGTCGGTGAGCAGGCACGCCTCGGTATAGTTGGGCACCGCATAGTCGGCGCACTCGAGCAGATGCCTCATGAGACCGATCGTGGACTCGGGCACACCGGCGTAAAGTTTGCCGTTGTCGCCCATGATGGGGTCGACGAATACCTTGGTGCCCTTTTGCGCGCGGCGGTGGCAAAAGTCTGAGATGATGCGCGTCTCTTCTTCGGTCACGATAAAGCCAGTGGAGATGGCGTCGAACTCAAAGCCGAGCTCTTCCCAGATGGCGAGACTCTGACGCACGTACTCCGTGGTGTCGTGGATGTAGAACTTGGGGTAGTTGAGCGTATCGGACACAAGCGCCGTCGGCAGGTTATGGATACGGTAACCCATGTGCGACAGCACCGGCAGCATGGCGGAAAGCGCGACCTTGCCGTATCCGCACATATCGTTGATCAGCAGCAGCTGAGTGTTCTTCATGAGTGTCCCCCTTGGGTCGGGCGCGGCGCGGCGGCGCCACAGTGCGACTAAGTGTAGCGCAGGGAACGCTACGGACGAAAGCTTGCGCCGTGGAGGACAGTTTGTTGCGGAAAGGTTTCGGAAACGAGGGGCTAGCCTGCTTCATTGCGGCCCATTCGCCGCCACTCATTCAGTGCCATTTCAAAACTACACCGGATTACGGGGCTGAACCTGAATGAGTCAACCACACCCTCTATTTTCAAATCATAGCAAGCCTTCTACCTGCGGTTTTCTTTTTACCAATTTCGGTATGGTCGACAATCCGCAGTTCAGCCCCGTAATCCGGCATAGTTTTGAAGTTAGTCATTGGGGACGTTCTTAAATGACTAGTCAAACAAGAACGTCCCCAACGACTAGTCGTTTAAGAACGTCCATTACAGTCGAAATTGTCAGCCCGGGCCC
>NZ_QSOC01000001.1:111631-432732 GCF_003466125.1 Collinsella sp. TM10-22 | reverse complement strand
CCACCTCGGCTCGAACTGGTTCTGGCTCGACCCGGAGACCCGTGTAATGGCCATCGGCACTTTAGAAATCAACGGTTGTCATTGCTCCTTTTCCGATAACGGTGTCTTGCTTGGTTAGTAGTGCTTCTTTAATTGCTTTTTTCTAATTACATATTGCGTTGACCTATCCAATTGTGGACTATGGTGAAGTATGAATTAGCGATATCTGGGGGCTGTGCATGTCAAAAAATAAGCGGGCTATATTAATCCTACTCATTCTATCTGCTCTGTTGTTTGTTGGCCCCGGTGCAGCTGATGCCACGAGCGAGGGCGTCGTAAGTCCCTCTATTCCTGATGTTACTGAGCAGCAATCTTCGTCTTCGGCCTTTAATTCTTCCGATTCAATCGGTGAAGAACTCGCCCAAGGGTCTATTGAGTGGAAGGTGGGCTGGAATATAGTTAATGGTAGTTGGTTCTATGCGGATTCTATCAATCCGGTATCGCTGCATTCTGGCTGGCTTGACACTAACGGTGCCTGGTTCTGGTTCGACCCGGAGACCCGTGTAATGGCCACTGGCATGCTCAGGCTGGGCGACAACGCCTTCTGGCTCGACCCATCAAACGGCGGCGCCATGGCGCTCGGCTGGGTCCGCGACGGCGGCAGCTGGTACTACGCCGGGGAGGGCGGCGCGCTCGCGTCGGGCTGGCTCCACCTCGGCTCGAACTGGTTCTGGCTCGACCCGGAGACCCACGCCATGGCCACTGGCATGCTCAGGCTGGGCGACAACGCCTTCTGGCTCGACCCATCAAACGGCGGCGCCATGGCGCTCGGCTGGGTCCGCGACGGCGGCAGCTGGTACTACGCCGGGGAGGGCGGCGTGCTCGCACGCGGTCCTATTTCTGTTGGTGGCGTGCCCTATTGCTTCGACATTGAGACCGGGGCCATGCTGACGGGCTACCAGACGGACGCGCAGGGCGTCCGCCGCTACTTCGGCAGCTGCGGCCCCCTTAACGGCTGGGGCCTCGTCGACGGCTCTTGGTACTGGTTCGCTGACGGTATCGCCTCGACCGGCTGGATTCGCACCGGCGGTTCCTGGTATTGGCTCGATCCCGAGGCGGGCGGCGCCATGGCGACGGGCCTCCATGTGTGTAACGGCGCAGCGTACTGGTTCAACGCCTCCGGCGCCATGGCGACCGGCTGGGTGCTCGATGGCGGAACCTGGTACTACGCGACTGGCTCCGGCGCCCTCGCCTCCGGCTGGCTCAACCTAAACGGTACGTGGTACTGGCTCGATCCCTCGACGTACGTCATGGCTACGGGTGTCCAAACTATTGGATCATGTGAATACATATTTAATAGTTCCGGCAAGATGATGGCTAATTGCTGGTCAAACGGTGATGGGTCCTGGATGTATCATTCTTCATCCAGCGGTGCAATTGACCTTAAAGGCATCATGACCGATTCAGGAATTCAGCTGATTGACGATGGCGGGAATGTTAGAACGGGCTGGATTGAGAGTCAGGGTTCTCGATATTATTGTTCTGCTAATGGGGTAATTCTGACTGGATGGCAGCAAATAGCTGGGTCTTGGTACTACTTTAACTCGGATGGTCGAATGGCGACCGGCTGGCTTAACGATGGCGGTAACTGGTTCTGGCTAGATTCCTCTTCTGGCACAATGAAAACGGGATGGCTTTCCCTTGGGGGCACATGGTATTACCTTGATGCCGCACGTGGGGGAGTAATGTTGAGCAACGGTTGGTATTGGATCGGCTCTACTGACTACAAGTTCAGTCCATCCGGCGCAATGGTTGGCGCTTGGGTCGATGTCCCGTGCTATTCGCAGTACCCGGAACTTCCTACTGGCTGTGAGTCGGTTGCCCTTACAAACTTGCTTAACTACTATGGTTTCGGTTTAGGTAAGACGATTGTTGCGGATTATTACTTGCCCAAGGGAAGCAACGGCAACTTTGTTACCGCCTTTGATGGCAACCCAAGGCGTAGTAGCGGGGGTCTCATGGGATGCGTCGCCCCTGCGATTACTATTGCTGGTAATAACTTTCTGCGTGCTGCTGGAAGTGGCAAGCAGGCAAAAGACGTCTCTTTCTCGTCAATTTCTTCCATTAAGAACAGACTGGCCTGTGGTCAACCTGTTGAGATGTGGAATACCGAGTGGGGAAGTTGGCCAGGAGGCCGTTATGCTGCGCGCTGGTATAACGGGCATTCCTATGGCCTGTGGGGCGGTAATCATGCCGTAGTCCTTAAAGGCTATGATGACGAGCAGGGAATTGTCTATCTTTCGGATTCGATTAACGGCAATGTTACGCGAAATGCCCAGGTGTTCTTCGGTACGTGGCAACAGATGGATAGCCAGGCCGTGGTAATTGAATAGCCATGATGTTAAAAAAGGGGAGAGCTCGACGAGCTCTCCCCTTTTTACTACATTTTTAATCAAGCTACGCTGTCCTATTACGTCCAAATAGTTCGTTCCAGTTACTAGCTGCCAAAACTGTTCCGCACACAATTACAACGCAGCAGATTACGGATGCCACGTCGGGAATTGTTCCAAGCAAGATCAGGCCAAAGACCACCGACCATGCCGAATAGGAGATATTCAGAGCCATCGCACGCGCTGCTCCGATTGCCGCAATGCCCTTGTAATAGAACAGATAGGATGCAGTTCCTGCGAGCCCGGCGAGTGCAATAATTAATGTGGGCATGCTCGGGATTGCGCCCAGCGTGAAATGCCATGCTCCGAAGAGGGGAAGTACAAGCACTCCATAAACAAGCGCACTTGTAGTTTCGCGGATTTGCAAAGCCGTTTCGTCATCAACGGCATCATCTTTCATTCCCCATGCGCACAGCACCGCTTCGGATCCCCATCCAATAACGGCAAGCACCGCGCCGAGTAAGCCGAGAGGGGCATTTGCAATCTCGCTCGATCCGGCCGATAGATAGCCCATCGTCATTACGCCGCAAAGGGCAACAAGAAGGGAAAGAATCTGACCTTTGCCCATTTTCTCCTTCAGCAGCACGAATGAAAGGAATGCTCCGACTGCGGGATAGAAGGCGGAGATAATTGCCGTGTAGGCTGCTCCGATATTATTAATCGCCAATACGTATCCGGTCATTCCGATGGGTCCACCGAGCAGCGCGCCGGCGATGACGACCTTGCCAGAACGAGTTTTAAGTGCAGCGAGCGTGTCTTTTAATCTGCCTCGAACTCCCATGTATCCAAAGAGCCAGATTGCACAGAAGGCATCATGGAGAAAAGATCCCGCAATGGAGGCGCATGCAAGCGCTTCCGCCGATCCAATATAGGGCGCGAGTGCCAAGCCGATTCCAAGAATTACTGTATCAAGGCCCCAAAGAAGGCCGCTAAAAAAGCCGAATTGCATCGTTACTCACCTTTCCGATAGATCTCCAGTGCTTTTTTGAGGTATTTGGCACCGTAATTAAAGTAGATATAGAGCCATTCACCCACGAAATCGCCTTCGGCTTCTTTCAGAAGAGACCAGAGGTACCAGCACCATCCTGCAAGGGCAATGTGCGCATAGTTATGCGCAACTTCGTTGTTAGTTGCCTTGCGCCCAAAATATGCATCAAGCGCGCGGTCGACTTCATCTTCGGAAAGCTCGCAGCAGACACTGCACGTTCCAAAATCGTTCGCGTAATCGCTCATGCCAGCATATTCCCAGTCAATGAGATAGTACTTGTCGTTTTCATCGATAAGAAAATTGAGGTAGAAGAAGTCATTGTGACAAAGGCATTTTGGTGCATTGTCGGCCTGAACAAAGTGCTCCAATTCATCGATTTCGGCGGCCATTTCCCTGTAGCCTGGAATGTCGATGGGGCCTTTTTCCAGAAGAAGTGATTCGTAGCGCTTCGCTTCGAGGTAGAAGTCAAATTCGGTTTCGACATTTGCACCGCTCTCGTGAAGCGAACGACACATCTGCATCATTCGATTCATTTGGGCAGCATCATGTGGATCAGGCTGCTTTGCGTTGGGTACAAACTTCGAAATTTTCCAACCGCGCTTTGGGTCCTCATGAATAAACGTATCGTCAAGGCCGAGTTCCTTGGCCTTTTTAAGTGCGGCTACTTCTCCATTTCTGTTAATAAGCAGTTCGGTTCCGACTCCCGGATGGCGGTAAACGTACTCTCCATCATTGGTTCTAAAGTGGCACGACAGGTTCGTAAGGCCTTGTTTAAGGGGATAAACGTCGTGAATCTCTGATTTGGAACAGCCGAGCACTTGCTCGATGTTATCGAAAATATCGGAGTCAACGTTTTCGATAAAATGCGGATCAAAGGCACGCAGCTCATCAAGAGAATCGAATTCGTTGATCTCGCCCTCAGGATACTTCTTGATCGCCATATCGAGCTCCTTGATGTGCTCGATATACAGATCTTCCCAAAGCTTGTCCGTTGTTTCGGGCTTGTTATATTCCGTTTCAAGAATCTGCTTAAACGCAAGCGAGAACGCTTTATCAAAGTAAACATGTCCGAGCATATACCATGCATCGGAACCGCCAATCGTAACATTGGTGATTCTATCCATTGCTCCCGTTTGAATGCACCATTCTTTGGTGGCGCCTTCAGCATATTGAGCAGAATAAAATGCTTTCCAAACATATGCTTCAAACGGATTGTTTAGAAGGTAATCATCGCTTGAGCAAATGTAGGTGTTGCCAAGCCGCTCTTTTACGCACATAAGCGATGCGTGGTTATTTTTGGATGCGTATTCGTTGTTGACGACAATAGAAACGCCGAACTTGCTTTCAAGATAGAAGAAATACTCTTTTTTATAGCCGACAACGACGGTGATATTGCTGATACCCGCGTCTTGCAGCTGCCTAATCTGACGCTCAATGAGAATCTCACCACGTACTTTTAAAAGGCCTTTGGGCTTTTCATACGAAATGGGAGCAAAGCGGCTCGAAAGCCCTGCAGCCAATATCACTGCGTTTTCAACCTTATAGGGATGAAGCGCTTCGTAACCGCTGTCGGTTAGGCTGTCCGATTCGAGAAGGCCCTCATTCGTGAGCTCTTTATTTGCTGCGTTTACTGATCCAAGTGAAAGGCCAGTCCGCTCGGCAACTTCTCGCTGGCTGGCATATGGGTTCTTTAGGTATTCGTACAGAACTGTAAAGTTACGCTTGGTCAGTTCCACTACAGGCCTCCAATTAAGATGTTCATTACTTAGGAAGAGAATAGAATGATTGAACGATATGTTCAATTTAATATATTTATCTACACAGACTGAACAGACAGTAACGAAAATCAATTTTGGAATGTGGATTAAAATAGATAAACGAGATATCTGGGAGGGTCGCTTATGTATCGATTCGAAAAGAAGGCCACGCTTGTTTGTGCTGCTGCGTCATTAATCACTGCTTGCTGCTTGCCCCTGAGTGCGAATGTCGCGTTTGCACAGGATTCCGTTGAGGCTCAGAGTATTGAGTCAAAAGCGGATTTTTCTTCTGTGGTTTCCGATGATTTGCAACCTGATAATTCTTCCGTCATAAAAGATGGCTGGCAACGAGACGAGTCGTCTGGAGTTTGGTATTACGGAAAAAACGGTAAACACCAAACTGGCTGGCTGCAAAGCGGGGGCTATTGGTATTGGCTAGATCCTGCCAATGATGGTGCAATGCAGACAGGTTATTTCAATGTGACCGATGCTGGCGGATCAACTACTTCGTTTTATGCGAACGACGGTAATGCCGCAACGCCTTTTGGCGCGCTATATCAGAACTGCTGGCTACGCAACTCAGATGGAAAATGTTTTTATGCCAATGCTGGAGGCGATTTAGCTGCTGGTTGGTTTTACCAAAACGGCACATGGTATTACCTGGATCCTGCCACCCATGTAATGCAGGTTGGTTTTGTCGACCTCGGGAGCGGGAAATACTATTTAGATGCCTCTGGAGCTATGAAAACCGGCTGGATTCTCGTTGACGGGAATTGGTACTGGGCTTATTCATCGGGTGCCCTTGCTTCGTCATGGCAGACGATAGGTGGGGCTCGCTATTATTTTGACTCACAGACGTTCATCATGTTCAAGGGTCGTCAAAAGATCAATGGATGTACCTACATTTTTGGTGACTATGGCCTTGCAAATGGATGGTACAAGGATGGATCAGATTGGTATTATTGCTCTAACGGTATTGCGGCTACTGGCTGGAAACTCGTTAACGGCGCTTGGTATTATCTCGACCCAGCTTCCGACGGTAAAATGTTCGTTGGGTATTTAGATCTTGGCAATGCAACTTATTATTTAAGGTCTAATGGGGCCATGGCTGTTGGTTGGGCCCAGGTCGAGGACGGCTGGTATTTCGCCTCCCAATCTGGTGCACTTATTTCTGGCTGGTATAAAGAAGGCGCGAGCTGGTATTACCTGGACCCTGTTAGCCATCTCATGAAAACGGGCTTATTTGAGGTGGGCGGCAACGATTGTTTTGCAAACCAGAGCGGTAGGCTTGTGGTTTCAAGCTGGGTTACCGTTAATGACGGCGTTCAAAGATACGCCGATGATAATGGATATCTTTGCAAGGATGTGATTCGCGAAAACGGCACTATCCTAAAAATCGCTGGAGCTGATGGTTGGCAGGTTGCGTCCGGTTGGGTTAATGTCGCAAATCTTAGATTTTACGCTGAGCCCGGAACGGGTGCCATTCATCTTGGATGGCTACAGATTGACGGCGATTGGTATTGGCTTGATGCCGATTCTGGCGTGATGAAGACCGGATGGGTTTTTACTGGCGGTGCATGGTATTACCTAAACGCCGACGGAAAAATGGCAACTGGTTGGAAATGCCTGAATGGAACATGGTATTACCTTGAGTCCAATGGAAGCATGCATGTTGGCTGGCTTAAAGATTCGGGTAAGTGGTATTGGTTAGACGGCAGCGGCGCTATGGCAACGGGCGCAAGGACCATCGATGGCGTTCGCCGAATTTTCTGGAGCGATGGCCAGTGTGACAAAGTTGGCTGGCAAAATCCTCCGCAGTATCCTCAGGTCAGCTCTTGGACTGTTCAGCTGCCTAGCTATTGCACCGGATACTTTACCTATGTGACCCCTTCTCGCATTTCTGTCGAAGCAACGCGGGAAGATTGCGTGAACGCCTTTATCCAGCGCGCCTATGAGTATATCGGTACGCAATATATTGAGCCTTGGTCTACCGCTCCCGGTGGAGCTGTTGATTGCTCTGGTTTTGTCTTGCAGTGCCTTTATGCTACTGGCATGGATATGGGTGTTTACAACCCTTATAACCATCGCTGGGATCCAAGCCAAACCTACAATTCCATGAATTGGTATCGAAGTAATATCTTTATGCCCGTGAGTACGAACTCAATTCAGCGTGGCGATGTGATTTATTATCGCGGGCATATCGCAATTGCACTTGGCGGCGGTATGATGATTGACTCCTGGCCTCATCAGGGCGTCGGAATTCATCCCATTAGCGCAAGGGGTAATGTGATCGGCGCAGCCCGTCCATTTGTGTAATTACTTCGTTGCAAGATTTGTAACAGGAAAGGTAAAGTGCTTTATGGCATTTAGGGAATATGAAGATATAAATGAGCTCAAGCGGCTTCAACGAACTATCGAGCATGTTCTGAAGGATTTTATCCATGCATGTGACGAACTCGATCTTGATTATTATGCGTACGGCGGTACTTGCATCGGCGCCGTACGCCATCAGGGCTTTATTCCATGGGACGACGACGTGGATGTTGCTATGCCGCGCGATGATTACGAGAAGTTCCTATCTAAAGGTCTTTCGATTCTAGGAGATAAGTACAGAATCGATAACGCGCGAACTCAGGAATTCTACCCTTCGCCGTTTTCATACCTTGCCCTTGTGGGCACAGTGAATGTGCCTGATTTCTTTGAGCACTGTAAATGGACTCGTTCTATAGGTATTGATATTTTCCCGTTGGATAAAGTTTCCAATAATCCAATTCGAAGGATGCATCAGCTGGTTGGAACTTGGTTTTGGGGCCGTTTAGGGTTTCTTTCGGCAACTCCAAAACCATATTTGCCTTTTGATGGACTTAAGAAGGATGCTATCTATTTTGTATGCGGTGTAGCACATAAGGGACTCAAGTTATTTCACATTTCACCACGATGGATTCAGAAGAATTGGGAGCGCTGTGCAATGTTGGCAAAAAATGAAGACTGTCAGCTCGTCACAGATTTTTCCGATAGGCATCCTATGAAGTGGTCAGCCACTTCCGATGAGATCTATCCGTTATTGGAATCTCCCTTTGATGACTTTACCGTCAAGATTCCTCATGATTGGGATGGCTTGCTTACGCGTCAATACGGTGCGTATATGGAGCTGCCTCCTATGGAACAAAGAAAGAATCACTACCCTGTAGCGTTAGATTTTGGATCATATTAATGCAGGTCAATAAGGAAGAACGCAGCTTAATCTTGAGCGGTTTTTTTTGGAATACGCTCGGAAGCATCATTAACGCACTTCAGGGGGTTTTATTACTTGCGATAATTACACGCTTATCAAATGCCTATGTTGGTGGTCTCTTTTCGCTTGCCTACGCGATAGGGCAGCAGTACCGCCCACTAGGGGCTTTCGAAACGCGAGTATTTCAGGTAACCGACACTAAAGGGCAGTTTTCATTTCAAACATATCATTCAGCCCGCTTAATTACCTGTCTTGCAATGGTCGTGGCAATACTAATTCAATGCGTGGGCTCTTCTGGCCTTTCCGGTGATACTTTGGCTTTATTTCTAATTGCTGGATTACGACTGGCTGATGCATATGAGGATGTATACCAGGGGCAGCTTCAGCGTTTGGGCAGACTTGATTTGGGGGCACGTTCGTATTGCATTCGTGTCTGCATTACCACAGTCGTATTCTGTGTGGTGTTTGCGGGAACCGGCAATCTGTTGCTAACGGCGATAGTTACTAGTGCAATCACGTTCGTTTCAGTGCTGCTGTTAAACATCCCTATCTCAAAATCGGTATTCAATGTTGAGCTGCGCTTTTCAAAACAACAAATTCTTAAGCTGTTTTCCATTTGTTTTCCGCTGTTCATTTCTGCATTCTTGTCGAGTTATTTGGCAAATGCTTCAAAGTTTGCCGTTGAACGGGCGCTTTCTATGGAAGCACTTACGATTTATTCGATTCTCGTAATGCCTTCAATGGTCATTAATTTAATTGGTGGTTTTGTATTCCAGCCGATGTTATCAACACTCGCTGATACCTTTGCCGAGCAAGGATGGAATGGTTTTATATCATTAATAAAGAAAGGTGTTATTGGGTCAGCATTAGTATCAGTTCCGATAGTAATTGTTGCTGGTTTTATAGGACTGCCTATATTGTCAGCTATTTATCTCGTTGACCTGAGTCCGTATCTCGATTCCCTGATTGTTTTGCTGATTGCTGGTGCGTTTAACGTTGTCTGCACTGTTTTGTATTATGGACTTGTAACTATGAGGTGCCAAAGGGCTATTCTGATCTCTTATGTTGCTGCCGGTCTACTTGCCCTGCTAGTTTCTGTTCCGATTGTCTCCGCATTAGGTGTTTTGGGTGCTGGAATGTCCTACCTGCTTACAATGGCCTTCCTGTGTCTGTTACTTTGTTATTCCCTTTTTAGTAATAAATCAAATTAGGTTGCTCCGAGTCTGAAGTTCACGGCATGCCCATTCAAACTGGGCATGCCGTGAACTAATTATCTGACACTGTTTAGTTCTTAAAAATGGCTTGATAATAGGTGCCTTTATTTAGCGGAGTGTTTTTATAAGTCACCTTATGGATAGGGGATTGGGATTTAATGAACTCCCATTGCGGTTCCGAATAAGGATTGTCAAGCCTATTAAGGAGCAATTGCGGTGTCTCGTTGGATACCGGTGGAATCAATGAATACTCGTCAGGGTAGTATTCGGATGCGATTTTCAAAAAATAGTGATAAGTGAAGTAGTCCATGAGTCGGTTATTGTTTTTCCAGTATTGATAGAGAAGCTCCTCTGTCATTAAAAGAATACGGTTGGGTTTTTGTGCCGTAATAAACCAGCTTGAAAAAGGAATTGCTTGCCCGCTGCTTCCCGGCGACAGTGTCTGAAACAAAAAGAGGTCTGAATCAAAATAAAATGAATCTGGTTGTGCAGTAAGTAATACGGTCGAATCAATCCACGTTCCGCCATAGGTTGTAAGGAGATTTGTGCGAACAATATCCGAATAGTGCGTCCTTGAGATAATGCCCTGTTGATATTTATCTTCTACGTATTTTGGCAATGAAATGTAGTTATTTAGATTTTCTTCAGATAAGAGAACGATCTTTTTCTGGGGGCAATATTTCAATAGAGATTCGTAACATTTTTTTACGACTTCAGGCGCATTTTCAATTCCTTGGAACCACAAAACCCATATCGTATCTGACTGTTTAACGGTAGACGTTGCAAAACGTTTCTCCACGTTCGCTTTAACTTGTTCAATGTTAGGCAAAATTTGTCTCCGAAATTTATGAATCATTCGGTTGTAGAGGGTTAGCTGGGCGATCTCCAATCCTTTATCGCTCAGTCCCGTTGCTATAAGGGAAAGGGCGATGTTGGGCAGCAAACCTTCGCGAATGATTTGCTTTATAAGTCGCTGTTTTTCAGCATCGGCAATGGCTTTCATCTGTCCTCTTCCATTGTTGATTGACTAGCATTCAAACGGGCGATTAGTTGGCTTGCTTTCTTTGAATTGTATTAACAAGGCGGCTCGCCAGTATTTGTCCCATGAATCCCATGATTAATGAAAAGATTATTGTAGTTAATGCAAGAACTTCAACGCTGATGTTTGGATGTAAGAGCACTACCAATTGCCCTGCTGGCCAGCCCCAGAGATATACGCCATAAGACAATTCGAGTTTGTTTAGCAGTAGGGAGGCTTTTGATGCTTTCACTGAAAAAGCGAGCCATGCCATAAAGATTGGGAAACAGGCTAGCATTGTCGCATCAGACCATCCTATTGGCAGCGAAATGCAAAAGACGAAAAATGAGCCCAACGCGAGTGGTTTCGGTATGTGAATGGAATCCTTAAAAACATAAGCGGTCGTGCCTATCCAGTACAAAAGCACCGGTCTAACCACGCTAATCTGATACGGATATAAAATAATGAAATAGATCAAGACAAGTAATGCAATCGGCGCGCTCAGTTTGAGGTATTTGTTTCTATCAAAGTGGGTTAATTTAAAGGATAAGAACACAAGCAGATAGCAAGAGAATTCCACTGGAAGGGTCCATAGAGATCCGTCAACAACATTGGGATATGGGTTGGAATTAAATAGCCCAGGAAGACTGTGTACGGGAATTAATGCGATATTTAATAAAAAAACTGGTAAGGATGGGTTTGTGAAATACTGTGCGGGTGGCAGGGAAGAAGCCAACGGTCCAATCACAAATGCAAGCATCAGAACTAGGAAAGCAAGCTCAGGAATGATTCGCAAAATACGCTTCTTTATAAATGATGTAAAAGTCTTGCTTCTTTCGGCACTTCCTGCAATGAGGTAGCCACCAAATAAAAAGAAAACTCCAACAGCGAATGCGCCGTAGCCTAAGCTATCCGACGTTATGGTACTTAATAAATCCTTTTCACTATGATTGATGCCCCCAATCAAGGCATAGGAATGACTCACAATGACTCCAAAAGCACAGATGAGTCGGATAAGCGCTAGATTATTCTCATGCCCGACGGCTATGGTTGACAATGGAGCTGACGTTAACCCTTTTTGCATTATTGTCCTAAGCATCTCTGATGAATTGAATAATAATGGTACTACTGTTTATATGGTTCTGAAAACCGTTGTGGATACTGTGTTGCCTCTGGTGTTGGTTCTCTGCCTAATGTGTAGCTCATCTTGTTGGTGCTATGTTTAGTTTTAGCTAAGGACACCGGGTTATCATTGAAAGGTGGTTCATGAATAATCCCAATAGGGTACTAGTTATTGTACCTGCATATAATGAGGCAGAATCTATTCGGGCATCAGTTGAAGCTGTAATTGATGCAGGATATGATTATGTCGTGGTCAATGATGGTTCAACCGATAACACGCTTGAGGTCTGTCGCGTCAACCACCTCAATGTACTTGATCTTCCTCAGAATCTTGGTATCGGTGGAGCTGTTCAAGCCGGCCATAAGTACGCAAAAAAATATGGGTACGACATTGACGTCCAGGTCGATGGCGATGGGCAGCATGACCCATCTTATATTTCTCAAATGGTTGAGCAGATTGACGCTGGCTATGACTTGGTGATCGGTTCTAGGTTCCTCGAACGGACCGGGGGATTTCAATCTACTTTTTTGCGCCGAGTGGGCATTACGTGGCTTACCAAGGTGATTAAAATATGTACGGGGAAGTACATAGCGGACCCAACATCTGGGTTTAGAGCCTGTGGGCCGAAGGCAATCGATTATTTCTGCAAGAACTATCCTGTTGATTACCCCGAGCCTGATTCGATTGTTTCAGTGCTTAGTCAGGGCCTGTCTGTGTCTGAGGTTCCCGTTGTCATGAAAGAGCGTCAGGGAGGCGCTTCATCAATTTCGGGCTTTTCGAGTGCCTATTATATGATTAAGGTTACTCTTGCAATTATTATTTCTGCCTGTTCAAAAACGAGGTGTTAAAGTGCCACTAACTCTTCGAGTTTCCGTTGCAGCTGCATGCATTTTACTCGTTGCATACGTTGTTAGACTTATCGTGAGCGGTAGGCTTCAGCTTAAATACTCTCTTCTGTGGCTGGCGTTGGTGCTGGTTCTGCTCTTGTCTGCATTGTTTCCACAGCCTCTTTGCTTCTTATCGTCGGCGATGGGTTTTGCAACTCCTTCGAACTTTATATTTGTTCTGGGGTTTGTCTTTGTAATCTTAATCATGCTTTCACTTAGTTTAATTGCCAGCAAACAGGCCGATGCGATTAAGAACTTAACTCAACGAGTTGCATTGCTTGAAAAGGATATCGAGAGCATTCTGAGGGATAAGTAGTTCTATGTTTACGTGTAATGATCATACATTCGTAGTTTGCGCCTATGGCGAATCACCGTATTTGAGCGACTGTATATCGTCTTTAATGAACCAGCAACAAGCCAGTAGGATCCTTATCTCAACTTCTACTCCGAATAAGCATATTGAGCAGGTTGCTTCTAGCTATAACTTGCCTGTATCTATTAACAATGGGATGCCGGGGATTGGCCATGACTGGAATTGTGCAATTTCCCATGTACAAACTCCATTGGTCACCATTGCTCATCAAGATGATCTGTATTCCCCTAATTATTCAATTGAAATGCTTCGCTCTGTGAACGCCTCCAAACATCCTCTGATCTTCTTTTCAAATTATGGGGAGATTCGTAATGGGGAGTATGTCGATGACATCTCGATTCTTAAAGTGAAAAGACTAATACTAAGAAAATTCGCTCGAGTCGGTAATTCATCTATAGTCAGAGATAAGCGTCGGGCTTTGCGGTTTGGATCTGCGATTTGTTGCCCTTCGGTCACATATGTTATGCCTAATCTCGAGACACCTTTGTTTTCGAGTGAGATGAAGTGTGACTTGGACTGGGAAGCGTGGGAGAGATTTTCGCGACTTGAAGGTTCTTTTGTTTATTCTCCCGAGATTCTCATGCATCATCGAATTCACAAAGAATCTGAGACGACTTCCTTGATCCAAGATAATACACGGAGCTCTGAAGACCTTGCTATGCTTGAAAAATTTTGGCCTAAAAAGGTTGCGAAAGTAATTCATCGACTATATTCAGTCAGCATGAATAGCAACACTCTTTAACGTCTCCGTGTTGGACTTCTCCTCTGAGTCGGTCGACGAGCGCATCGTGTATGACTGAATTCGGCTATTAGCCTTCGAAGTCGGATGCTACGGCGCTATGCTTGCATCGATATTATCGACTTAACCTCTGAGATATTAAATAGCTTGTTGATATACTTACTACCATTACATTTAGTTGCGCTCATGTGAGTTTTGAAATTTAAGGATTCCAGCATGACGAGTTTTGTAAGATATAAACCTGCTTTTCTTACTTTTGCCGGCTTATTTGCAGTCTATTCCGTATTTTGGTATTTAAATAATCCTAGATTGCTTGTTCTGCTTACAATTGCGATTTCGTTAATTATAATTCTCGCACTCGGCAGCGTATTTGCTAGTGAAAAGGATTGCCTTAAAAGTGAGTGGGTATTCTTGGCGCTGCTCATATCATTTTTAATCATATTTTGCTTAATTTTCCCTCCGTTCACCGCGCCCGATGAGGGTCATCATTATTTTTCGACTTATTGGTTGGTTGATAGCCTTCCATTTAATGCTCATGTGAAAAACGGTGCTTTTCTGGTACGAGATATTGATTACGCGCTGTACAATAGCCGCCAACCGGGCGATGCAATTAATTCAGCTTCATTTGATTCTGTTATTGATGGTTTTTCACTATTCGGAAATGGACAGCTGATTCCTTTCAGTGAATTTTCTTTTAGTGTCGGCAGCGAGAATGTTACTGCAAAACTAGGTTCTATTATTGGTTTGCAGATAGGGTTGTTCTTTGGGCTTGGAGCTTACCCCGCGTTCTATATGGGTCGAATTGGTTCGGCTCTCTTTTTTTGCTTCTGCGCTTTCCAGGCATATCGAATTGCACCTAAAGGCAAATCGGTCATTGTATTCGTTTCATTGTTGCCCATGACGCTTCATTTAGCCGCTTCATATTCCTATGATTCTGGAATCATCGCTTATTCACTTTTGTTATTCGCATGCTTGATGCGCGGTTATTTTGGCGAACAGCGGTCGATAGGCAATAGAGAAATCATTATATATTTAATCATTTCGGTTCTTTTGGCTCCGTGCAAGGTTATCTATTCAGGGTTGATTTTACTTGGATTGTTTGTCCCTCTTTCGCAGTTCCTTGATGAGAAGACCGGGCGTTTTAGCAAGTTCATGTTGATCTTTTGCGTTGTTGTTTCTGTATTGGCCTTACGTTTGGCATCGATGAGCAGCTTGGTCTCTCAGCCTTCAGATTCCTCTCGGGGCCATGAAGCGGGGCAGTTATATTCGCTCAGCGATATTTTGCTGCATCCAAAGAATAGTTTCCTTGTTTTATGTAGAACTCTCGACTCTCTAGGCGATTTCTATTGGGAAACGACCTTGGGCTATTCTCTTGGATGGCTTCAAGAGAACTTGCGTTTCCCTGCATTCTATATGATTCCTTATTTGTTTTTTGGGTTTATTTGCTGCCTTGACTCTAGTGATGAACCTTCGTTTCTTGCTACTCCAGTATCCTTTCTTTTCATTTTTGCTTTCCTTTTGGCTGCACTCGGTTCCATTGCGTCGATGTGGTTGGCATGGACTTTCAATTATGAAAATGTAATACAAGGTGTTCAGGGGCGCTATTTTCTTCCAGCTTTACCAGCCTTATTGTTTGGACTAAGAACTCGATTATTTAGGTTCAACTCTTCTTCCATTTCCGTTGTTACTCTTGGCGTCTGTGCTATGAACTGCCTATATCTTATTCGCTTTATTAGCGTCGCCTCCTGTTTGTAGATTCATCTCGCGTGCAGTTGCTTTGGTAATTTCTTGTAGTTGGGGGACTTCGTCTCGGGGTTGAGCAGGCCTGGTCTATCAAAGGCTAATTTGATTTAATGGGAAAAGTGTAATGATGAGAAATTGTTATTTGAGTTTTATCGGTGTGGTCTGCCTTGCATCAATTTGCTTCACGCCTCTTTTATGCCCCACGATTGCTTTTTCATTACCCGAAGATTGTGCGGTTCTAGGCGCTGATGATTCTACAGATTAATCGGTACAGGGCCCAGTTGGGCCATCGGATGGTGATCGGTTACCTTCTGATTCGGTTAACTTCACAGCGTCTATCGATTTGTCGACATATGAATACACTGGTGATGCGATTACTCCGAGTGTGTCGGTTTTTGCTGATAGCGGTTTAAAGCTTACATGTGGGACTGATTATGAAGTCTTTTATGCGAATAATGTTGCACCTGGCTGTGCTGATATAGCTGTAAATGGGCTAGGGGACTACGCTGGCGCTACCACCCGGCTGTCGTTCCAGATTGTTCGCTCTTCTGATAACAAAATCGCCCTTCCTGGTTCTTGGGTCTGCGAAAACGGTAAATGGTGGTGGAGATATGAGGCCGGTGGCTGGCCGTCAAACTGTTTTCTGACTATTGGGGGAGCCGAATATTATTTTGATTCCGAAGGCTACGCAGCTACTGGCTGGAGATACCTGAGTGATGGATGGCACTTATTCTCTGAATCCTGTGCGCATTTGAAGGGATGGGCTGCCATCGGCGGTCATTGGTTCTTCCTTGACGAAACATCAGGTTCAATGAAGACCGGTTGGGTTTTAGACAATCATAACTGGTACTATTTGGACGGTTCGGGTGCTATGCATACAGGCTGGCTGCTCCTTGGCAATACTTGGTATTGGCTTGAGCCTTCCGGATCAATGGCTACGGGCTTTAAACTTGTAAACGGCAGTTTGTATCATTTTTCTCAATCTGGATCCATGAACACTGGTTGGTTTGTTGACGATGGGACATGGTATTGCGCCAATGGCTCTGGAGCGATTCGCACAGGATGGTTTTACTTTGATTCTAGCTGGTATTTGCTTGATTCCAATAATAATGGCGCCATGCTCGAAGGATTTCAGTCTGTAAATGGTAATTGGTACTATTTGGATTCGGATAGTGGCGGCGCATTAGAGTGCAACGCCTGGGTCTTCTCGCAAGATGGAAACGCATATTATGCGTGCAGCAGTGGTGCAATTGCGTTAAAGGGTGTCAAGGACAGCGTGGGCGCAATTAAGCTCAACGACGCCGAAGGAAAGCCCATGGTAGGCTGGTATTGGTCCTCCGCTGCTCAGACGTGGTTTTACACGGATCCAGACGGGGTGCTACAGCGCGGTTGGCAATTAATTGGCGGGAAGTGGTATCACCTCGATAACGAATCTGGCGTTATGAATACAGGCTGGTTCCGCGATGATGACGGGCTATGGTATTACCTTATGTCGTCAGGTCAAATGGCAACTGGCTGGAACAGTATCGATAATGGCGAGTATTTCTTTAATGCTGCCGGTGCTTGGGTAGACCCCGAGCGTTCTGCCTGTACTTCCTTTCAGTCTCAAATTGTTAGCCGCTGCTACAACGTTCCTTCTCCTGGAGTGGGGTTGTGCTCGGAGTGGGTTAGCGAGGTTTTTTACCCCGTGCTAGGGTCTTATCCCAACGGTGACGCATGCGACATGTTTTGGAATTGGTGTCATAGTCGAGATATATCGCAGCTTAAGGTTGGAATGATAGTTGCGGTCCCTACTCATACGCATACTAATGCGGGGGCTCGCTGGGGACACATTGCTATTTACGTCGGTAACGGTATGGTAATGGATAACATCGGCTACATTAGGACGACGTCACTGGCCTGGTGGCTGAACTACTACCACACTACCGCTACGCCTCTGTGGGGCTGGGTTTTAAATACGCCATTAGAATAAGATGCTCTCTGACTGTCGAGTAGAGGACAACTTATCACAATAGGGGAATCGAGGGTTAATCCTCGATTCCCCTATCTAGCTTAGACACACGCTAATTTGCCGTGATTGAATAAGAGAAGAAACGTCAACTTCTTATAAATGATAATAACGATTCGCAGGTTCCCCAACGGTAAAGTTTGGATTCATATAGGGATCGCCTTCGACGTAATGCTTAGCCCAGCGATAATTCATGTATGCGACCTCTTTGTGGAAGCGAATCTGCTTCTCCGTATTGTTTTCAACGCCTCTAGAAATCGACTCGTAGTGATAGAGCTCGACTTCGGGTGTGTATACGATCAGGTCGTTGATCTCGCGTAGCTTTAAACAAAAGTCAACGTCATTAAATGCAACTTGAAGCTCTTCCGTGAAACCTCCGACTTTCTCATATTCGCTACGCTTGGTCATTATGCAAGCTGCAGTGACGGCGCTGAAGTCTTGTTGCGCATCGTTGAGTGCAAAGTAGCCCCAGTTATCCTTTGGCATGCTTTGGCAAAGATGTCCAGCCACGCCGCCAGTGACGCATAAGCCCGCGTGCTGAATGGTGTTGTCGGGATAGTAGAGTTTTGCACCAACTGCGCCAACATCCTCACGTGCACAGATGCCAAGCATTATCTCAATCCAATTGGGCGTAATTACCTCAGTATCGTTATTCAATAGCAAGAGATAGTCGCCCTTGGCGTGAGCAACGCCAAAGTTCATGAGTTTGGAGAAATTGAATTCGTGTTCCCAAGTTACAAGACGAACGATGTCAGGATATTTTGCTTGCAACTTATCGTAATAATCGAACGTCGCCTTTTCTGTGCTGTTGTTTTCGATTATGACAAGCTCGTAATTATCGTACGTTGATTTCTCAACAATTGACTTAATGCAGTTGTCCAGAATGTCGGCGTGGTCTTTAGTTGGAATGATAATTGACACGAGTGGATGGGAATCTGGCACAGCGTAGGTTACTTTATATGTAAAGGGACGACGCGCTTGTTCGACCTTCGCATTGAGCCCAAGCCTGTCCAAATGACTCTGGACCGCTTTGATACCTGCGATAGTGGCATACGGCTTGCTATCGGCATTTGCTGCGGTGGAGGTCTCGCTTAGGCGCCAGTGATATAGAACCTTTGGAACATGATGAACTTTCCTTGCCTTTTCCACGGCGCGGAGAGTCAGATTATGATCCTGCGCTCCATCGAACTCTTTCGTGTTCGGTTCTAGAGTGTCAAGCAGAGACTTACGGATGGTAAGCATATGGCAGATATAGTTATTGTTTCTGAGCAGATCGATATTGAAATCCGGCTTAAAGAACGGCTGCGCTAGCTTTCCATCAGGCATGAGTTTATCTTCATCACAATATAGAAGATCGACGTCATCATTGTTTTCAATTGCCTCGGCATATGAGAACAACAAGTCCGGTTCAAGAATATCGTCATGGTCAAAGAAGCTAACGAAATCACCCGAAGCGATGGCAACGCCGGCGTTTGTATTTTCGGAAATGCCCTTATTCTCGGTAAGGTTAATTGATTTAATTCTGTTGTCGTGGGCCGTCTCCTGCTCAACGTGAACCTTTAGTTCCTGATTGTCAGGACTTGCATTAACTAGGATGAGCTCCCAGTTTGCATAAGACTGGTTTTTTACGGATTCGGTCATATCGTTAAAGAACGAAATGGGTGTGTTGTATAGAGGGACAATAATGCTGAACTTCGGAGCACTGTTGAAGACGATTTTTCTCTGCTTCTCCAGAGCGCCGATGGTTGCCTTATGCTCCGTGAACCATTCGGGGTATTCAGGGTCAAACTGCGCATGGGTAAAGAGAAAGTTGGTCTCCTCAAGAAGCAAGCCTAACTTATCGGGTGTTAAGCAGTCAAATGCACTGAATGATGGGTGATTTTGATCGTCAATAATAAAGTAGTAACGATCGAACGCCTTTGGCATTCGAATTGAGAGCTGCGTTTCAAGCTGCTTTTTCTCAGACGTAAATCCAACGCTTGTTACATTCGAACCGAAATTGACGATGCTCAAATTAACTTCATTAAGGGTTCGATCGAAACAACGAAGTTTGATTTGCGAGTCGCTACGATAAGGAGTTCTCACCGTGCACCTAAGGATATAGTCGCTTGAATCTTCGATGCACTGCCAGAAATCAATCGTTGCCATGTCAAACTCTGAAACGTCATCGTAGTTTCGGAGTTTGCTGCACATGTCAGGTTTAATTTTGTAGTTAAGGCGAGACTCCCATTTGATGTTCTTGCAATTGAGCGAAAGGGAGTCGCTGCTCAGGGTACGACCGTCTTGGCCGATTTCGCAAAACTCAATTTTGATGGTGCGGGCATCGGGATCGGGGAGTACAAGGACGTATGAGTTCGAGTCACAACCATTGTCCCGGAATTTTAGGAGGGATAAAGGTAAGCAGCGGTTGTCGTTTGTAGCCGCTTGGGCTGTTACGCTGGAGCCTTTATGGATGCCTTCAATCTTAAGCTGCTGGTAGATTTTCCAGTTTCCTCTGCATACTCCGGTTGTTTCGACTCGCATTGTTTGCCTTTCGTTTGTTGGACACTGCTCATTGTACTTTTTCATTTGTTGCCTCGCTAGAAATGCAGAAAGAGTTGCGTGTTTCTGCTGTCCGATTTAAATAAGAAGACGGGGAGGTTGCTGCCGGTGCGTATAATTTAATTAACTATGCATTTGTAATCAGCGGCTTTTGCTCAACGATTGTCAATCGAGAGGATTATTATGAAAGGCATCATCCTCGCCGGCGGGTCCGGCACGCGCCTGTACCCGCTCACGCTCGTGACCTCCAAGCAGCTGCTGCCGGTCTACGACAAGCCCATGATCTACTACCCGCTCAGCACCCTCATGCTTGCGGGCATCCGGGACATCCTGGTCATCTCCACGCCGACCGACCTGCCCAACTTCGAGCGCCTGCTCGGGGACGGCTCGCGCTACGGCGTCAACCTGTCCTACGCCGAGCAGCCGAGCCCGGACGGCCTGGCCCAGGCCTTCACCATCGGCGAGGAGTTCATCGCCGGCGAGCCGTGCGCGCTCGTGCTGGGCGACAACATCTTCTACGGCAACGGCCTGTCGCGCCACCTGACGCGCGCCGTGCAGAACGCCGAGTCGGGCCGCGCCACGGTCTTCGGGTACCACGTCGACGACCCCGAGCGCTTCGGCGTCGTGGAGTTCGACGGCGAGGGCAGGGCCGTCTCCATCGAGGAGAAGCCCGCCGAGCCCAAGAGCTCCTACGCCGTCACCGGCCTGTACTTCTACCCGGGCGACGTCGCCGCCAAGGCGCACGAGGTCAGGCCCTCGGCCCGCGGCGAGCTCGAGATCACAACGCTCAACCAGATGTACCTGGAGGAGGGGACGCTGTCCGTCGTCACCCTCGGCCGCGGCTACGCGTGGCTGGACACCGGCACCATGGAGAGCCTGCACGAGGCCGCGGAGTTCGTCCGCGCCGTGGAGCACTCACAGGACCTTCCCGTGTCCGTGCCCGAGGAGATCGCCTGGGAGAACGGCTGGATCACCACCGCGGAGCTGGAGGAGGCCGCCAAGGCCTACGGCAAGTCGGTCTACGGGCAGCACCTGAAGAAGGTCGCCGCCGGCGAGATCGTCAACAGCCCGCGCGAGTACTAGCGCAAGCTTGTTTTCTTTCAGGGGTCACCGTTTATCTGGTGGCCCCTTTCGTTATGATTACGTTGACCATAAAGACAATATGATTGGGAGTGGATGTGTTAAGCGTCTACTTTGGCGATATGCCAGAAGCGATTTACAACACAGCGACATATTTCAAAAACTCTTACCGGTCTTCTTGGATTACGGATCCCTATGCAGTCTCGATAATTAAAGATGTCGATCGATCGGTTGTTGTCTCCGAAAACGTCATCGAAAGCCCTGTGCTTGGATCCATCTCCCCACTCCAGCTTTCTGGTGGCGTGAAAACGCTGCTGCTTATGAGATTTGATCGTAAGCATATTTTTAACGCTTCTACCTGTGGTGACAACTGTGCCAAGTGGATTCTCGACATGGCGAAAGACCGCAAGCTCGTTGTGAATCTCTATCATGTGATGGACTTTGGCCGCGAGGATTTTAAAATCAAAGTCGTGAACAGCGGCCGAATCGTTCATAACATGGCCGAATTGATTCACGAGTCGATTCCGTATCTGTAGGTGCTGCTTATGAACGGTTCGCATCTTGTTAAGATTTCCCGCCGTAGGGGAACCAAGTACACATTTACCATCAAGCGGAACATCACTATTGTGCGTGGCGATAGCGGCACGGGTAAGACGACGCTGTTTGACATGGTCGCAGACTACATGCGAACGGGCGAGCAGTCGGGCGTTTCCTTGCAATGCGATTGTCCCTGTGTCGCCCTGACCGATTATGATTGGCGAAACCAGCTTTCGTCCGTTCATGACTCGATTGTATTTGTCGATGAGGGCTTAAAAGAGATCCATTCTGATGAGTTTGCCCATCATGTGCTGTATTCCTCGAATTATTTCGTGCTGATCTCAAGGGCTGATTTCCCCAATCTTCCGTATAGCGTGGATGAGATTTACAAGATTAAGACGAGCGGAAAATACCATTCTTTCGTCCCTGTTTATCAAGATCGCGGGAATCATCGTTATGCTATTTCCCGGTCGGCGCCAAAACAGGACTTTTCTATCCTTCTATGCGAGGACAGTAAGTCTGGTTTCCAGTTCTTTAAACGGCATTTTGCTGACAGTGAGCTTACCTGTACTTCGGCCATGACGAACAGCGCGATTTTGGGCTGGTTGGATCAGCATCTCGACGATCGCGTGTTTGTTGTCGCGGACGGGGCGGCATTTGGGTGCTATGCGGACCGCGTCCTTAAGCTGCAAGACATTCACCGCGATACTGTTACGGTTTGTCTTCCCGAGTCGTTCGAATGGCTTCTGCTGAGCTCCGGCGTAATTTCAGGGCTAGATGCCAAAGCAGTTCTGCAAGAGCCGGAAGCGTTTGCAGACAGTGAGAAGTTTAAAAGCTGGGAGGACTTCTTCTATAAGTACTTACGCGATAAAACTGGGAATTCGGTCTTCCGGTACGACAAAGACTGCATTCCGGAGGCGTTTTGTAGGGGAAGTAATTCTGCGAAGGTTATGGCTCTTATCGCGTGCCGAAATGTCCGATAGTTTTGTTGAATAGTGTCGCGGCATCACTTCCTGCGGCATACTAAAGAAGCTGTACATGCTTCAGATTGGATTTTCATGTCTGAGATTTTTGAACCTAAGAACATCATCGTCACGGGCGGCTGCGGCTTCATCGGCAGCAACTTCGTGCACTACGTGGTCAACAACCACCCCGGGGTGCACGTGACCGTCCTGGACAAGCTGACCTACGCCGGCAACCCCGAGAACATCGCGGGGCTGCCGACGGACCGCGTGGAGCTCGTCGTCGGCGACATCTGCGACGCTGGGCTGCTCGATGAATTGGTCCCCGGCCACGACGCGATCGTCCACTACGCCGCCGAGAGCCACAACGACAACTCCATCGCCGACCCTGAGCCGTTCCTGCGCACCAACGTGGAGGGCACCTTCCGCCTGCTGGAGGCCGTCCGCAAGCACGGCGTCCGCTACCACCACGTCTCCACCGACGAGGTCTACGGCGACCTGGCGCTCGACGACCCCGCCAAGTTCACTGAGGAGACGCCCTATAAGCCGTCCTCTCCGTACAGCTCGACCAAGGCTTCCTCCGACATGCTCGTCCGAGCGTGGACCCGCACCTACGGGCTTCGCACCACGATCTCCAACTGCTCCAACAACTACGGCCCCTACCAGCACGTGGAGAAGTTCATCCCCAGGCAGATCACCAACATCGTCGACGGCGTGCGCCCCAAGCTCTACGGCCGCGGCGAGAACGTCCGCGACTGGATCCACACCGAGGACCACTCCAGCGCCGTCTGGGACATCCTCACGAAGGGGCGCATGGGGGAGACCTACCTCATCGGAGCCGACGGGGAGAGGAACAACATCACCGTGCTGCGCATGATCCTCGAGGCCATGGGAAAGGACCCCGAGGACTTCGACTGGGTCGCCGACCGCCCCGGCCACGACCGCCGCTACGCCATCGACTCCACCAAGCTCCAGCGCGAGCTGGGCTGGAGGCCGGCGCACACCGACTTCGCCGGGGGCCTGAAGCAGACCATCGACTGGTACGTCGCCAACGAGTCCTGGTGGCGCCCCGCCAAGGAGGCCACCGAGGCCCGCTACCGCGCGCAGGGCCAGTAAGACTGCATTCCGGCGAACCGCACCGCGGGGCGCCCGCGCGGGGATGCAGGGCATGGGGATGATCCTGCGTCCCCGCGCGGGCGCCCCCGGTTATACAACCTCTTCGATAGGAGCTTTTCCCACATGGCAGACATCGCATTCGAGAAGGACCTCTCCGTCGCCGAGACCGGCATCGAGGGCCTCAAGGTCGTCGACCTCGCCGTCCACGGCGACTCGCGCGGCTGGTTCAAGGAGAACTGGCAGCGCGCCAAGATGTGCGCCCTGGGCATCCCGGACCTCCGCGTCGTCCAGAACAACATCTCCTACAACGACAGCCGCGGCGTCACGCGCGGCATCCATGCCGAGCCCTGGGACAAGTTCATCTCCGTGGCCCGTGGCTCGGTCTTCGGCGCCTGGGTGGACCTGCGCGAGGGCAGCGAGACATTCGGCAAGGTGTTCACCTGCACGCTCGACCCGAGCAAGGCCATCTACGTCCCGCGCGGCGTTGGCAACTCCTTCCAGGCGCTCGAGGACGGCACCGCCTACACCTACCTGGTGGACGCCCACTGGTCGCTCGAGCTGAAGAAGACCTACACCTTCGTGAACCTCGCCGACCCGGAGCTCAACATCCAGTGGCCGATCCCTCTCGACCAAGCTGTCGTCTCCGAGGCCGACCTCAACCACCCGATGCTGAAGGACGTCGTCCCGATGGCGCCGAAGCGCACCCTCGTCACCGGCTGCAACGGCCAGCTGGGCCATGCGGTGCGAAAGCTCGCCGAGGAGCGCGGCGTCGCCAAGGACTTCGACTTCTGCGACATCGACACCTTCGATATGTCAGACCCGGACGCCTACACACAGTACGACTGGTCGCTCTACGGCACCGTGATCAACTGCGGCGCCTACACCGCCGTGGATAGGGCGGAGACCGCCGAGGGCCGCGCGACCGCCTGGAAGGCCAACGCGACCGGCCCCGCCCTCCTCGCCCGCACATGCTCTGATCACGGGATCACCCTCGTCCACGTGTCCAGCGACTACGTCTTCGACGGCACCGCCGAGGTGCATGACGAGGACGAGCCCCTCAGCCCGCTGTCCGTCTACGGCCAGACCAAGGCCGCCGGCGACATCGCCGTGGCCGGGTGCCCGCGCCACTACATCATGCGCTCCAGCTGGGTCATCGGCGAGGGCCGCAACTTCGTCAAGACGATGAAGGGCCTGTCCGACCGCGTCGCCGACCCCGAGGACGGGCTCGAGCAGGTCACGGTCGTTGACGACCAGCTGGGCCGCCTGACCTTCACGCGCGACATGGCCGAGGCCATCTTCCACGTGCTGGGGACGCATGCCCCCTACGGCACCTACGACTGCACCGGCTCCGGCACCGTCAAGTCCTGGGCCGATATCGCCCGCGCCGTCTTCGAGGCCGCCAACGGCAACGGGGACAGGGTCGTGCCGGTATCGACCGCCGACTACTACGCGAGCGCCGAGGGCCCCGTCGCCCCGCGCCCGGTCCACTCCGCGTTCGACCTGTCCAAGCTCGAGGCTGCCGGCTTCCACATGCCCGACTGGGAGGAAGAGCTGGGGGAGTACATCAAGACGCTCTAGCCGCTATTAACTTTTCGAGAGTAAAAGCCGCCGTTCTTTAACGGCGGCTTTTCTTGTTGGTGGCTATCTGCGCAGTGGTGCCAATAGTATTTTGCGGAAGATCTACCTCTCGCTTGGCATGGAAGTAGGGTGGCCGGGCTGGTCGTCGTAGGCGTATTTGCTGTACACGTTGACCTCCCACTGCTTTTTTTCGACCTTTGCTACAGAATCTAGGATGAAGCCGGTCGCAAGGCTCAGGCCGCACAGGAACATAAACGAGGCGGCGAGCATAGCGGTGGGGAAGCGCGGGACGAGGCCGGTCTGGAAATATTCGACAACGATGGGCATGCCCAGGGCGAGGCCGAATACCGCGAACAGAAGCGCAACGAGGCTGAAGAACTTCAGCGGGCGGTAGTCCTTGAACAGCGTGCCGATCATCGCAACGACTTTAATGCCGTCGCTCACGGTGTTGAGTTTGGACTCGGAACCCTCGGGACGGTCGCGGTACTCGATGGGCACATCTTTGATGCGCCAGCGGTGGTCGACGGCGTGGATCGAGAGCTCGGTTTCGATCTGAAAGCCCTCGGAAAGCACTGGGAAGGTTTTAACGAACGGGCGGCTCATGGCGCGGTAGCCTGTCATGACGTCATCGAAGCTGTAGCCATAGATCCACTTGATCATGGCGCGGACCAGATTATTGCCAAAGCCGTGGAAGGCACGCTTGTTCTCCTCGGCGTAGGTGCCGTTGGAAAGGCGATCGCCTACGGTCATGTCGGCCGTGCCGTTAAGGATGGGCTCGCAGAGGGCCTTGGCCGCCTCGGCGGGGTAGGTGTCGTCTCCGTCGACCATCAGGTAGCAATCGGCGTCGATATCGCGAAACATCTGGCGGCACACGTTGCCCTTTCCCTGACGGGGCTCAAAGCGGACTGTGGCGCCGTGCTCGGTGGCAATGCGTGAGGTATCGTCCGACGAGTTGTTGTCATAGACATAGACCGTCGCCTGCGGAAGCTCGCGGTGAAAGTCGTCGATGACTTTGCCGATCGTGAGCGCTTCGTTGTAGCAAGGGATGATGACGGCGATGGATTCAGAATTCACTTAATGCTCCTTATACATTCAATCCTAGAAAGTATAGCCGTTTGGGCCTGGCATCCTAAGATGTGGGTTAGTTCTCCAGTTTTGTTGCGCGAATCGTTTGCATGGCCGTCGGGTCTATACTGTTCGTTTGTCAACGATTACGAGTAAAGGAGTTGCATCCGTGTCGGATCAGACAAAGCAACAAGAAACTCGCAGTCTGCCTGCGACGTTTGCTAAGAACGAATTTGAGAAGGACGCGTTTATCCTTCGTCAGCTGGTTACCAAGGATTTTAAGATCAAGTATCGCCGTAGCGTTCTGGGCGTCGCATGGTCGGTGCTCAACCCGCTGCTGATGATGATCGTCATGGCCATCGTGTTCTCGACGATTTTTGGCCAGGGCCGCAATGGCTCAATGACGCCCGAGATGTACCCGCTGTACTTGATCGTGGGTAACATCACCTTTGCCGTCATGTCTGAGTCTACTAACCAGGCCCTGACGTCGATCGTGGGCGCTGCCCCTCTGCTCAAGAAGGTTAAGGTGCACCGCTGGGTTTTCCCGGTGCAGAAGGTGCTCTTCTCGCTGGTCAACTTTGCCTTCTCGCTGGTCGCCGTCGCCATCGTCATGCTGTGGTTCCGCGTTATGCCTTCTTGGCACCTGATTCTGTTGCCGGTTTGCCTGCTGCTGCTTATGTGCTTCTGCATGGGCCTGGGCATGATGCTCTCTGCCCTTACGGTCTTCTTCCGCGACGTTATGCATCTGTGGAGCGTCGTCATTACGGCGTGGACTTACATTACGCCCATCTTCTGGACGACTGACTATATTGCGCAAATGCCGCATCTCGTGCGTATCTTGATGTATGCGAACCCCATGTTCAACTACCTGCAGTTTATGCGCGATATCTTCCTGTTCCAGACTACGCCCTCGCTTATGACGTTTGGTATGTGCGTCGCTTGGGCGGTTCTTGCGCTTATTATTGGCTATACCGTGTTCCATAAGTCCGAGCGCAAATTTATCCTCTACATCTAAGGAGTGCTGTGATGACTGAATCTGTTGTTGATTACAGCGAGCAGCCTCTGGCTGTCGAGGTCGACGACGTCACCATGATCTTTAACATGGCGTCCGAGTCGCTGACCAACCTCAAGGAGTACTTCATTAAGCTTGCCAAGCACGAGCTGTTCTTTGAGGAGTTTAGGGCGCTTAAGCACATCTCGTTTGATATTCATCGCGGCGAGGTTGTGGGTCTGGTCGGCACCAATGGCTCCGGCAAGTCTACGATGCTCAAGATTATCGCTGGCGTTCTTGAGCCTAGCGAGGGCAGCGTTAAGGTGCACGGTAACATCGCGCCGCTGATTGAGCTTGGCGCCGGCTTTGACCCCGAGCTGACCGCCCGCGAGAACATCTATCTGAACGGCGCCCTGCTCGGCTATACCAAGGAGTTCATCGACGCCAACTTTGACGGCATTATCGAGTTCGCTGAGCTGCAGAACTTTGTCGATATGCCGCTTAAGAACTTCTCTTCGGGCATGGTGGCGCGTATCGCCTTTGCAATCGCGACGATTACCGAGCCCGATATTCTGATCGTTGACGAGACGCTGTCCGTCGGTGATGTGTTCTTCCAGCAAAAGTGTGAGGCCCGCATCCAGCACTTTATCCAGAGCGGCGACGTGACGGTTCTGTTCGTTTCGCACTCTATGGAGCAGGTTGAGCGCATCTGCCAGCGTGCCGTTTGGATTGAGAAGGGTGACCTTCGCATGGACGGCCCGGTCAGTGAGGTCTGCAAGGCGTATCGTGAGCAGTTCAACTAGGTTATAATTACTTACGCTTGGCCGAATTGTTTGGCTGGGCGTGCGGTTATTTGCTCCATTAGCTCAGTTGGATAGAGCAGGGGACTTCTAATCCCAAGGTCGACGGTTCGAATCCGCCATGGAGCACCATCGTTTATTAAGCCCAGACCGCTTGGTGGTCTGGGCTTTTTTCATCTTGTGTGCTGCGGTTTTGAAGGGTTCGCAATGGGAAGCAAAAGGCTCGACTGGATCGATATTGCGAAGGGAATTGCAATTATTCTGGTCATTGTGGGGCACACCGTCCCAAATCCCTCTCCCTTGCGGCACGCGATCTTCTCGTTTCATATGCCGGTGTTCTTTATTCTTGCCGGGTATACGTTTAGGCCGAAGCCGTGGCGCGAGCTGCTGAGTGGTTCGGTGTCGCGCCTGCTGGTGCCGTATGTGGTTCTTGCACTGGCGTGGCAGGTGCCGACGTTCTTGATGAGCGGCGCTCCTTTGACGAGCGGTACGCTGGTTGCGGGGCTTAAGACGCTTGTGTTTGCTTCGGGCGTTGATGTGCCTGGGCTTGGTGTCGCTGCCGTTGGCATGGCATGGTTTTTGGCGGCGCTGTTTACGTCGCGCCTGCTGTTTAATGCGCTTGTGCGGTTGTTTGATCGCGGCGGGATTGGGGTTGTTTGGCAGGGCGTTGTCTGTGCCGCGATTGCCTTTTGCGGTTTGAGCGTGTCTCGCTATTTTGGTGTTTACCTGCCGCTCGATTTGGATCTGAGCTGCTACATCGTCTTGCTGATGTGGATTGGCTATACGGCGCGCCAAAGGGGGCTCGAGACGAGCGTGAGCAAGGCCTTGCTGTTTATTGGAGCCGGTGTCGCTTGGCTTGTCCTTGCCGCGCTGAGTGGGCTTGAGCTTTCGAGCCGCCGCGTGGATGGGTTTGTGGTTGCGACAGTTGCCGCTCTTGCCGGCAGCTATTGCGTGTGCTGGGTTTCCATGGCGCTGGAGAAGTTGAAAGACGTGCCGGTTTTGGGGTCCTTTGAACAAGCGCTCGTGTTCTGCGGACAGGCCAGTCTTGCCATCTTTGCAATCCACACGGTCGATTGGTTTATCCCCTGGCAGACCATGCCGTTGCTTATGGCGTTGCCAGTGCCATGGCTCCTTGCGTCGATTGTGCGCTGCGGGTGCGACATAGGGTTGGCGTACGTCATCAAGAAGGCGTAATTAAAAGCGGGAGGCGGTCTTTTTGAGAGCCGCCTCTCGCTATTATGAAAGGGTTTCGAGGTGCGAATTCGTGCTGGGCTTTGACTCGATTGCTTGATTTTACGTCTGATCTCGCACTTTTCCACCTGGTTAACTTAGATAAAACTGGGGTTCGAACCAGTTTTCGAATGAGTAGGAATCATTTTTTTCCGTCCATTTGTCGTCGTCAATGAAGAATCTGAAATCATCGTCCCCGCAGATATCTTCGGGCCATTGATCCCAACCTAAATCTCTTGGATAGCCGTTTGCATCGAGATCGGTCTCATTGGATTCCCAGTCGGAAACGAGTTCGAATGACGCGTCTCGGATCAGCCTTACAAGTAATTCTTGTGCAACGGTGTGAGCCATTAAGTCATGTCCGTGTTTTGCTCTCAGGCGATATCTAATCAGATCTGCTCGCAACCTGAACAGAAAGTCATAGTCGTACTTCATCAGGTATTGAGATGGAAGTAAGTCAATTATCCAGCTATCGGGGAGTTGTCCAACATGAGTCCCTTTTGGAAGATGAGAAAGGTCCTCAAGATCTTGATTAATATAGTCAAGCAGAATATCGGTGCCAAAGGCGAAGGACGCTGCACCTTTATAACCGTATTCGTCTTTTAAGAATTGGGACCAGGCGGCATGAGACGAATCGATTGCCAGCGATTCCTTTGTTGTGTCCTCATTAACAGTCTCTGCTGCAGAATCATCGGGGAAGTTTTTCCATTTCAGGACTTTGCATACAGCTGTTGCCTTGTCGCTTCGAATGGATTGGCCGCTCTCATACTTACCCCATGTTTTTGCCCCGATACCGGCTCTGGAAGCTGCTTCTTCGATGCTAAGACCCAGTTCTGCTCTCCTTGTTTTGATTTGGTATGCCAGATTTTCACTAACTTGGATCGTCTTTGGAGGCATCTTTGTTCCTTTCAGATACCGGAACGTATAGGATACCTACCATATTAATACTAAATAGATGGTTGTAAAGCTGGTATGTTGTCAGTTTGCGTTTGATGGGGTTCGTACAAGAAAAACGCGCGTCCACAGAATGTGTGCTGCGGACGCGCGTTTTACTTATGGATGTTACCTTGGCGGACGGAAGACCAATACGCTCGATCCTGTCGCTTTGTTTGCTTTTTCCTAGGCTAGACGCTCTTTCAGCAGCTCCAACGCGTGGGCGTAGCCTTGGAGGCCTTCGCCGGTGATGGTGGCGAAGCAGGCCAGGCGTGCATAGCTCACCTGGCGGAAGTCCTCGCGTGTCTCTACGGCGCTGATGTGTACCTCGATGGCAGGGATGGCGACGGCCTTGAGGGCGTCGAGGATCGCCACGCTCGTGTGCGTGTAGGCCGCCGGGTTGATGACGATGCCGTCGACCTTGCTATAGGCCTCCTGGATCTTGTCGACGATGCCGCCCTCGTGGTTAGACTGGAAGACCTCGACCTCGTCGAAGCCCTGTGCGGTGCCCGCTTCCTGGCAGATCTGCACTAAGCGGTCGTAGTTGTCGCTGCCATAGATGCCCGGCTCGCGAATGCCGAGCATGTTGAGGTTGGGGCCGTTGATGACGAGTGCTTTCATGGTTGCTTCCTTTGCGATTGGAAAACCACCACAAAGGTGCCTGCCCCTTTGTGGTGGTATTTGTTAGAGAGCGGGTGGGAGGGTGTCGAGGAGGGCTTGGGCGGTGTTGGCGGCGCAGTCGCGTGAGTCGATGATGTAGTCGGCCCAGGCGCGGTAGCGTGGCATGCGCTGCTGGGCGAGCTTGTCGATGCCGTCGCGCGCGGTGATAGGGCGGCCCTTGTGGGCGAGCTCGTCGAGCTTGCGGTTGAGCATCACGACCTGGCTGTTTTGGTGCAGCAGCGGGTAATTCTCGTCGCGCGTGACCACGCCGCCGCCGGTTGAGAGCACCAGGCCGCTGCGCTTGGAGATGTCGGACAGCGCCGCCGTCTCCTGCTCGCGGAAGGCCACCTCGCCGCGCTCGACGATAAAGTCGGCACAGGGCATGCCCAGACGTTCCTCGAGGGCGCGATCGAGGTCGATGTGCTCGCGGCCCGTGAGCTGGGCGATCTGCTCACCCACGCGGGTCTTGCCCGAACCCGGCATGCCGATCAGGGCAATGTTTTGCTCGCGGCGGGACAGACGCTCCGTTACGTCCAAGATGCGCTTGCGCGGGGTGACTTGGCCGGTATAGCGCTCGACGGTCTGTGCCGCTTGGGCCACGAGCATCAGCAGGCCACCGATGCAGGGGATGCCGCGGCGCTCGGTCTCGAGCATGAGTCCCGTGCGGGCGGGGTTGTAGACAATGTCGATGACGCCCTCGAGCGCGTCAAGCCCTTCGAGCGTGCAGGGAGCGTCGGGGCAGTGGGGGAACATGCCGGCGGGCGTGCAGTTAACGAGTAGCGTGGCATCGGATTGCTGCGCGATGTTGCCGTAGTTGACCTCGCTTGTGCGGCCCACGGGCACCACGGTGGCGCCCAGATCTCCCAGCACCATGCTTGCCGTGGTGCCGGCACCACCGGTGGCGCCAAGCACGAGGACCTTCTTGCCGGAAACCTCTACGCCCAATTCCTCGACCAGGCACTGAAAACCAAAGTAGTCGGTGTTGTCGCCACGCAGGCGGCCGTCAGGCAGACGTGTGATGGTGTTGACGTTGCCCATGCGCTCGGCCAACGGACTCAGCTCGTCCAGGTATTCCATGACGGCGCGCTTGTATGGGATGGTCACGTTGGTGCCCTCCCATTCGTCGCCCGTCATAAAAGTCTCAAGTTCCTCGGGCTCGCGCTCAAAGCGCACGTACTCCAGCCCCGCGAGCTCCTTGTAGATGGTCGGGGTATAGCTGTGGCCCAGCACACGGCCCAGAACGCCGTAGGGACGGGCTGCGGCGGTATCGGTCATCTAGAGCACCTCCGTGTAGCTGCCAAAGTAGGTGAAGCTCTCGCATACGTCGTCGATGGAGTCGAGCAAGTCGTCGAGGGCCTTACTGCCAAAGGGGCAGTCCAGGTCAAAGTAGAACATAAACTCAAAGTCGTGCCCGGGGATGGGGCGGCTCTCGAGCTTGATGAGGTTGATGTTGAGCGCATAGAAGCGCTCGAGCACGCGGTAGAGGGCGCCCGGCTCGTTGGCCGTGGTAATCATGAGCGAGGTGCGGTTGGCGCCGGGATAGACGCGCGGCTCGCGGCTGATGACGACAAAGCGCGTGTAGTTGTTGTCCGAGTCCTGGATGTTGGGCTCCAGCACCTCCAGGCCATAGAGTGCCGCGCAGCTGCGCGATGCGATGGCGGCAACATCGGTGCGCTCGGAGCTGGCGACCATCTCGGCCGACATGGCCGTGTTGGGGTATTTGGTGGCGTGCAGGTCGTGCGCCTCGATAAAGCCGGCGCACTGGGCGATAGCCTGGCCGTGGCTATAGACCTCGTGCACGTCGGCGAGCTTGGTGCCGGGTTTGACGAGCAGGTTGTGGTCGATCTTGAGACGCAGCGAGCGCACGATATGGAAGTCGAACTGGGCGAGCAGGTCGTAGACAGCGTTGACCGAGCCAGCGGTGGAGTTCTCGATGGGCAGCACGCCAAATTCGCAGAAGCCGTCGCGCACGGCGCGCATGACTCCCTCGAAGGTCTCGAAGAACGCAATATCGGGCACGTCGAAGAGTTTGCACGCGGCTATCTGGCTATAGGCGCCTTCGACGCCCTGGCAGGCAACGGTGGCCGTTTGAGGGAAGGGCGTGTTAAAGGCTGCGGCTGTGGCATGGGCCTTTTGCGACACCGTGATGCCCTTGAGCTCGTTGATGTAGCGCTGCTGCTCGGCCTTGCTCATGCTCATGAGGAGACGGAACAGGGTGATGGTCTGCGCCTCGTAGCGCTCGGGCGCGCGGCTGGCGAGGCTGTTGAGTTTGGAGCGCTCGCGGGCGGGGTCAAAGACGGCCTTGCCCATCTCGATCTTTGATTTGGCGACCTCGGTGGCAATGTCCATACGCTCGACAAAGCTGTTGAGGAGCGTGGTGTCGATGCCATCGATGGCCTGGCGGATGTCAGCAAGGTCCATGGAGGCCCCTTTCGTAAATCGTTGCCTGGGGTAGTTAATTTGGGACGGGGCTATTTTAGCTACCCCGGCAGCAAATCGGCCAAAACGTCGCGTTAACTGCCGGGGTAGCTAAAAAAGCCCCGTCCCAAATTAAAAAAGCCCCGTCCCAAATTAACTACCCTTGGGGTGGGCGGATTAGCGCTGGGCGGCGTCCTCGAGGAGGGCATCCCAAATCGCGAGGGCAGCTGCTGCTTCGGCTACGGGGACGGCGCGCGGGACGATGCAGGGATCGTGACGGCCGTGGACAGAGAGCTCGGCGTTTTCCATGGCGTCCATGTCTACGGTCTGCTGCTCGCGACCGATGGAGGGCGTCGGCTTTACGGCCATGCGCCACATGACAGGCGCGCCGGTCGAAATGCCGCCTAGGATGCCTCCAGCGTTGTTGGATTCAACCTCGATCTCGCCCGACTCTGCATCGATGCGATACGGATCGTTGTTCTCGCTGCCGCGCATGGCGGCCACCGCAAAGCCCATGCCAAACTCCACGCCCTTTACGGCGGGAATGCCAAACGCGATTTGCGCGATGCGGTTCTCGATGCCGTCGAACATGGGGTCGCCGATGCCCGCGGGAAGCCCGTAAATGCCGCACTCCACGATGCCGCCGATGCTGTCGAGTTCGTCGCGCGCGGCAAGGATCTCCTCGCGCATGCGGCCGGCTGCGGCGGTGTCAATGCACGGCAGATCGTTCGTTAGGATCGCCTTGCGGTCGGCCTCGCGATAGACCATGTCGTCCATGGGCAGGTCGGAGATGCCGCCGATCTGCGCCGCGTGCGCCATGACCTGAATGCCGCGGGCCTCGAGTGCCTGCAGCGCGATGCCGCCGGCGATGCACAAGGGGGCCGTCAGGCGGCCGGAGAAGTGCCCGCCGCCGGCGACGTCGTGCATGTTGTGATACTTTACGCGCGCCGGAAAATCGGCATGTCCCGGACGGGGTTTGCGGCGCAGCTCGGAATAGTCCTTGGAGCGCGTGTTGGTGTTTTCGATAATCGCGGCGATAGGTGCGCCGGTGGTGTGCCCGTCTACCACACCGGCAATGATATGCGCGGCGTCGGCCTCGCGGCGTTTGGTCGCGGTCTCGTCGCGACCGGGGGCACGACGGTCGAGGAAGGCCTGCAACTGCTCCTGGTCCACAGCGATGCCCGCCGGAATGCCATCGAGCGAGCAGCCGATGGCGGGGGAGTGCGACTGGCCGAAGATGCTTAAGTGCAAGACGTTGCCAAAGGTCGAGGACATGCTATTCCTCCTCGAGTGTGACCTTGCCGCCCAGCAGGCGGTAGTGGTCGAAGAAATCGGGATAGGACTTGTTGACGGCCTCGGCGCCGTGGATCACGACCTCGCCGGTGGCGCGGCTCGCGGCGATCGCGGCCATCATGGCGATGCGGTGGTCGTTGTGCGAATCGACCTCGCCGCCGGTGAAGGCATCGACGCCCTTGATGATGAGGTCGTCACCGGCAATGCGCACTTGCGCGCCCAGCGCGGTGAGCTCGCGGGTGGTGGTGACTAGGCGGTCGGATTCCTTGATGCGCAGGCGGGCGCAATCGCGGATAAAGGTGCGGCCCTGTGCCAGCGAGGCCACGGCCGAGATAACGGGCACCAGGTCCGGAATGTCGTGGGCACTCATCTCAAAGCCGGCGAGCTTGTCGGACTGCACGGTGGCGGCGTTGGTGGAGCGCACGATGCGGGCGCCAAAGCGCGAAAGCGCGGCAAGCACGTTGCGGTCGCCCTGTGCGGAGCTCAGCGACACGCCCTCGACGGTGATGGGGTCGCATCCGATGGCACCGGCGCACAGCCAAAAGGCGGCGTTGGACCAGTCGCCCTCGACGGCCACGTTGCCGGGCGTGCGGTACGAGCCGCTGCTCACGCGGAAGTTCGTGACCTCGGGCTGGCCGTCCTTGGCCGGAATACGTTCGACGTTGACCTCGACGCCAAAGGCCTTCATGGCCTGGATGGTCAGGTTGATATAGGGGCGGCTCTCGATGAGGCCGGTCACCTGCACACAGGAGGGCTGGGCCAGTAGCGGGGCCGCCAGCAGCAGGCCGGAGATATACTGCGAGCTCACGTTGCCCGGAAGCACAAAGGTGCCCGGGCGCATGCGGCCGCTCGTCTTGAGCGGAAAACCGCCCAGACCCTGTAGGTCGCATCCGGCGGCGATGATCTCGTCCGAGAGCGGGGACAGCGGGCGGGCGCCCAAGCGTCCCTGACCCACAAAAGTTGCTTCTGCGCCCAGCGCGCAGGCGACGGGCAACATAAAGCGGAGCGTGGAGCCGCTTTCGCCGCAGTCGAGCGTGCCGCCCGCAAGTGCTTTGAGCAGGCCAAACTCAACACTCTTCATGGTGGGGTGGACCTGGAAGCCGTCCTCGACGGTCTCGATGCGGGCGCCCAGCGCCGTAAGGCAACGCACCGTGGCCTCGATGTCGGCGCAGGTGGTGTTGCAGGTGACGTGTGTCTCGCCGTTGGCAAGCGCAGCGCAGATGATCAGGCGATGTGCCATCGACTTGGACGCGATGGCGGGAACGGTGCCCTTGAGCGGGGACGGGGTGATGCGGGCTAGCATGCGGATGCGTCTCCCTTCTGGCCGAGGCCCTCGGCAATGAGTTCGTGGAAAGTGGAAAGCGGCGTGCAGTCGATGCTGCAGCGGCCAATGCCGTGCGGAATCACCAGGTCGATGGTGTCGCCCGCGCGCTTCTTGTCGTGCAGCGCCTCGGCAAAGACGGCGTCGGCATCTAGGTCGCAGCGGGTCTTGAGGCCATGGCGGGCGCAGAGTTCCTCAATACGACCGGGCAGTGCAGCATCGCAAACGCCGTGCAGGGCCGCGGCGCGCGTGATGATGCCCATGCCGATCGACACGCAGTTGCCGTGTCCGAGCTCAAAGTGCTCGCAGGCCTCGACGGCGTGTCCGGCGCTGTGTCCAAAGTTGAGCAGCTTGCGCTGGTTTGTTTCGCGCTCGTCGGCGACGACCACGGCGCGCTTGATGTCGATATTGCGGGCGATGATGAGCGCTACGCGGGTCACATCGCGGTTGAGCAGCTCCAGCGTGAGCGGGGTCTTCTCCAGCTCGGCGAAAAGCTCCGGGTCGGCGATCACGGCATGCTTGACGACCTCGCCGCAGCCGTCGGCGAACTGCTCGGGCGTGAGGGTGGCCAGGCACCCCACGTCGGCGATAACCACGCTCGGCTGCCAAAAGGCGCCGGCCAAGTTCTTGCCGGCAGCCAGGTCGATGGCGGTCTTGCCGCCCACCGACGAATCCACCATGGCGAGCAGACTCGTCGGGATCTGCACAAACTTGCAGCCGCGCATGTAGGTGGCGGCCACAAAGCCCGCCACGTCGCCCACGACGCCGCCGCCGAGTGCCACGATCACGTCGGAGCGCGAAAGCTCGTGCTCGGCCACAAACTCCAAAATGGCAACGTAGGTCTCGGCGCGCTTGTGTGCCTCGCCGGCCTCGAAGGTGCAGATACTCACTTCGTAGCCTGATGCCTCCAGGCTCTGCTTAACGGGCATCTGGTAGAGCGGGCCTACGTTGGTATCCGTCACGATGACAGCCTTGGTGCCGCCGGCAGTGGCGCGCACGAGCGGTCCCGCCTGCTCCAGCAAAAACGTGCCAACATGTACCTGGTAGGGGCGTGCAGTGTCGATATCGATGGTAATCGCCATAAGCTATGGTCCTTTCGACCTGGCGTGATAGGTGGTCTAGTGGGAGGCCTCGTCGTCGAGTGCGCGCTTAATGCGGTCGCCCTCGGCAAGGAGATTCTCCAGATAGCGCTGGTCGCGGTCCTTGAGCGCACGGCTGTAGGCGCCGAGCGAGTCGATCAGGTGGTCGATCTCGAAGGCGAGAGCATCGGCGTCGTCGATCATGAGCTCGGACCACATCTGCGGATTGAGGTGCGCCACGCGGGTGAGGTCGCGGTAGCTGCCGGCCGAAAAGCCGTGGTGGACCTGAGCGGTCGGGCTCTTGACGTAGGCGTTGGATACCACGTGCGCAAGCTGGCTCGTGAAGGCGATGACGCGGTCGTGCTCGGCGGCGCTGGTCACGCTGAACTTGCCAAAGCCCAAGGGGCGCACCATCTCGCGCACCTGGCCCAAAAGCTCCAGTTTGAGTGCATCGTCCACCGCAGGCGGCACGAGCACGAGCGGCGCGCCCTGGAACAGGTCGGCGCGGGAGTGCGCATAGCCCGAGTACTGCGTGCCCGCCATGGGGTGCGCGCCCACAAAGTAAAAGCCGTGATCGCGGGCAAGCTCAAAGGCGCGCTCGCACACGATGCCCTTGACGCCCACCGTGTCGATCACCACGGGGCCCATGATGGCCTCGGTGTCGGTGGCATCGGCGAGTGCCTGTGCATGCGCCTCGAGCCACTCGATGCAGGCCTCGGGGTAGCAGGCCAGGACGATGATGTCGCATTCGCCGAGTGTCTTGTCGTTGAGCTCTCCGGCGACAGTGCCCATGCTGGCGGCCGTCATGACATCGTCATCGGGGTCCCAGGCCAGCACGCGGACGCCCGCCTGCGCATAGCCGCGTGCGAAGCTGCCGCCGATGAGGCCCAGGCCCACAATGCCGGCGCACTTGGGGCCGCCCTGGTTAACGCGCGCGTTTCTCACCGTACCCATGGCTACTCCATGGTCTCTTGGCAGACAACCTCGCGGATGGCTCGGATGCGGCGCATGGTGTCGTCGAACTGATCGGGGGTGAGGGCCTGGGCGCCGTCGGACCAGGCGCGGCTCGGCTCGTCGTGGACCTCGATCTCCAGGCCGTTGGCACCGCAGGCGGTCGCAGCGAGCGCCATGGGCTCAACGTAGCGGGTGTAGCCGGTGGCGTGGCTGGGGTCGGCGACGACGGGCAGGTGCGACAGGTGGTGCAGCACCGGCACGGCGTTGAGGTCGAAGGTGTTGCGGGTGCGGGTCTCGAAGGTGCGGATACCGCGCTCGCACAGGATGACGTTGTCGTTGCCCTCGCTCATGATGTACTCGGCGGCCATGAGCAGCTCGTCGATCGTGCCGGACATGCCGCGCTTAAGCAAGATCGGAGTCTGGGTCTTGCCGACCTCCTTGAGCAGGGGGAAATTCTGGGCGTTGCGGGCGCCGATCTGCATGACGTCAATCTTCTTGTCCAAGAAGACCTGTACGTCGCGTGGGTCCATGATCTCGGTGACGATCGGCATGTCGAGCTCGGCAGACGCCTCGCACAGCAGGTCGAGGCCGGCGGGGCCCATGCCCTGGTAGGCGTAGGGGGAGGTGCGGGGCTTGTAGGCGCCACCGCGCAGCATCGTGGCGCCGGCGGCCTTCACGCGGCGTGCGATGCGGATGAGGTTCTCGCCCTCGACGGAGCAGGGACCGGCGATGACCTGGAACTGGTCGCCGCCGATCTTGACGCCGTGGCCGCAGTCGATGACGGAATCCTCGGGGTGGAATTTGCGGTTGGCACGCTTAAAAGGCTCGGAGACGCGCTGCACGCGCTCGACGACATCCATGGACTCGAGCAGGAACGGGTCGATCTTGGTCGTATCGCCCACCAGGCCGATGATCGTCTCGTTCTCGCCGCGCGAGACATCGGTCTTCAGACCCTTTTTCTCAATCCAGCTGACGATATGGCTTACGGCCTCGTCGCTGGCGCTCTGCTTTAAAATTGCAATCATGGTGTGCCTCTCACCTCGATGGATAACTTTTGCAAAAACGGCCCGCATCGCGAGCCGTGTATATATGGTGCATGAGAGTTTATACTATCTGACTCGCTTTTGCCTTCTAAAGTGGGCCGTTGCGGCTCGTCTTCCTCGGAATTGCAAAGCTTTTTCTTTTATTTTGATAGCCCGTGGTGCACTTGGGTATAATGCCAACCGTTGGCCCTATTAGCTCAGGGGATTAGAGCGTCTGCCTCCGGAGCAGAAGGCCGTTGGTTCGAATCCAACATGGGGCACCATCGAACGTAAGACCGTCCGAACCTCGCATGGTCCGGGCGGTTTTCTTATACCGACGCGACGTGATGGGACGTGGTATGGCAGCAACGGATATCGAGCGCGGACTCTCAACCGCCGAGGTCGAGGAGCGTATCGCCGCCGGTAAAATCAACCGCAACATGGAACTCAAGACCAAGTCGGTCAAAGAGCTCATCATCGAGAACCTCTGCACGCTGTTCAATTTGATCAACGTGATCTTGGCTTTCCTGGTCATTTTGACCGGTTCGTTTAAGAATCTGACGTTCCTGTTCGTGGTGTTCCTCAATACCGCTATTGGCGTCATTCAGTCCATGCGTTCCAAGAAGATGGTCGATAAGCTCACGCTGCTGACCTCCAAGAAGGCCATCGCGGTGCGCGATGGCGCCGAGGTGGAGCTCGACCTGGACCAGATCGTGCTCGACGACATCATCCGCCTGGGGCGCGGCGACCAGATTCCCGCTGACGCCGTGGTGGTTTCGGGCGAGGCGCTCGTGAACGAGAGCCTGCTGACGGGCGAGAGCGACCTTATTAAGAAACAGCCCGGTTCCGAGCTCATGAGCGGCAGCTTTATCGACTCGGGCCTGCTGCGCGCCCGCGTGATCCATGTCGGCGCCGACAACTACGTGGCCAAAATTAATAACGAGGCCAAGTACGTCAAAAAGGTCAATTCCGAGATCATGAACGCGCTGAACGCCATCGTGCGCTTTGCGAGCATCATCATGATTCCGCTTGGCCTGGCTCTGTTCGCCTCGAGTGTAAGTGGGCTGTGGGATGCCGCGGGAACCCCGGGCGATAGCGCGCTTTCGTGGTGCTTCTCCGAGCTGTTGGCTGGTCATGTGCCTTCGTCGGCGCTGCTGTCCACGGTGGGCGCCCTGCTGGGCATGATCCCGCAAGGCCTGGTGCTGCTGACCTCGTCGGTGCTCGCCATCGCCACGGTGCGCCTGGCCCGCCGCAAGGTGCTGGCGCAGCAGCTCTACTGCATCGAGACGCTCGCGCGCGTCGACGTGCTGTGCCTGGACAAGACGGGCACCATCACGTCGGGCCGTATGGAGGTCGAGGGCACCTACCCGCTGCCTGTTGAGGGTGTTGGCTTTGGCGTGGACTCGGAGGAGGCGGCTGTTCCCGTCGATACCACGGTGCTCGATTTTGCGCTGGCTAACGTGGCGCGTGCGACCTCGGCCGATGCCAACGAGACCTGCCAGGCACTGCTCAACTATTACGCCGATCGGCCGGTCGAGGTGTCTGAGCCGCTGTCGGTCATTCCATTCTCTTCGTCTAAAAAATGGAGTGGCGCGTCGTTTGCGCAGGGCTCCTATGTGATGGGCGCGGCGCAATTTGTGCTTTCAGAGCGCGCCTTTTCGCAGGTCGAGAACCGCGTGGCCGAGCTTGCCGATACCTGCCGCGTGCTCGTGGTGGCGCGCGTGGACGGCTTTACGCCCGATGGCGATATGGTGGGCGAGGCCGAGCCCGTGGGCTTTGTGACCATCCGCGACGAGATTCGTACCTCGGCGGCCGAGACCATCGGCTACTTTAACGAGCAGGGCGTGACCCTCAACGTGATCAGTGGCGACGACCCTCGTACGGTGTCGTCGATCGCGCGCGTGGTGGGCGTGCCGGGAGCGGACGCTTATGTGGACGCCACGACGCTCGATACGCCGGCAAAGCTCGATGCCGCAGTGGACCGCTACCATGTCTTTGGTCGTGTGACCCCGCAGCAGAAGCGCGAGCTCGTGCAGGCGCTCAAGCGCCGCGAGCACACCGTGGCCATGACGGGCGACGGCGTCAACGACGTGCTGGCGCTCAAGGAGGCCGACTGCTCCGTCGCCATGGCGGCTGGCTCCGACGCCGCGCGCAACGTGGCCGAGATCGTACTCGTCGACAACGACTTTGCCTCGATGCCCGCCGTGGTGGCCGAGGGCCGTCGCTCCATCAACAACCTGCAGCGTTCGGCCTCGCTGTTCTTGACCAAGACGCTGTTCTCGATGGGCCTGGCGGCGCTGTGCATCGCGCTGCCGCCGTACCCCTTCGAGCCCATCCAGATGACGCTCATTAACTTCTTCTGTATTGGCGCGCCGGGCTTTGTGTTGGGCCTGGAGCCCAACAATGCTCGCGTGAAGGGTGCGTTTTTGACGAACGTACTCAAGCGTGCACTGCCGGCTTCGATTGCGGTCATTTTGGCTGCGGTGCTCGATATCTTTGTGGCGCGCGTGTTTGGCTTTAGCCAGCTCACACTGTCTACGATGTGCCTGCTTACGTCGTGCACGGCGAGCGTCAGCCTGATCTGGCGCATCTCGCAGCCTCTCACGCCCTTACGTGTGGTGCTCTTTGTGTTTGTCGTTGTCGGTATCCTGGCGGGCGTTATTGGATTCCCGGAGCTGCTGTCTATTGCCAACCTGTCGATGGACCAGATGGTTATCTTGGCTGTCATCGTGGTCTTTACCTGCTCGGTGTTCTTTAAGCTCGCCACGATGATGGATTCGCTCAAGCCGCGTCGTCGTCATGCCGCAACTGGTTTTGGCCGCGGTGTGCGCGTCCGCCTGGGTCGGGGTGGCGGCAAGGTGAGCTCGACGGGTTCGACGGCCGAGCGTTTTGCCAAGCGCGTCGCCGCCGACATGGCGCAGCGCCGCGAAGCTCGCACCGTTCGTGAGGCCGAGGCCCGCGCACTCGAGGGCGTGGCCCAGGCCCAGCCCAAGAAAAAGAAGCCCACAGGCGCCAAGCGCTCCCGCGTAACCAAGTCCGCCCAAGGCATCAAAGTCTCGATGCCCAAGAAAAAGAAGTTGTAACCGCACCTTACAGGGTAGCTAAATTTGGGACGGGGCTTTTTTAGCTACCCCGGCTGATGGCCCCCAGGCTGATGGCGCGATCGATTTGGCCAATTGGCGGCCAGGGCAGCTAAAAAAGCCCCGTCCCAAATTAGCTACCCTCCGATGTTGAATTGGTGCCTTGCTCCTGTGGGGCCGTGGCGATGTTATGCTCTAACCTCGATTGTTTGAATTGCTTCGAAAAGAGGATGCCGTGATCTGCCCGCATTGCCTAAAGACTATCGAGGACGGCGCCTCGTTCTGCCCCTACTGCAACGCCTATGTGGGTCCGGGCGATGGTCCCGAGCATACCGAGTTCGTGTTCTGTGAGGGCTGCGGTGCCCGTCTTTCTCCGCATGATCGTACGTGCCCCAAATGCGGACGCCCCGCTCCGGGTATTCTCTCCGAGGACGCGGCCGCATCCGACCTGGCAGCGGGCCGCACGGCGGGCTTTCCGCGCCTAACGCGAGAGCAGATCGATACCGAGGTGCCGCATGCGCCGGCCTCTGCCGCTGCGGTGCTTTCGGACGCCGCCGACCCCAATGAGACTTGCGTGCTGCCGGCTTTCGATAAGGATTTCGGTATCCCCAAGGTCGATATCCCCACGCCCGTTTCCCTGCATGACGATGCTCAAAAGTCCAAGCGCAAGGTGCATCCCGACGAGGACGCTTATCACAAGCACAAGCGTCATATTCCCAAGCCGCTTATCGTCATCGCGGTTCTTGCCGTCGTGTGCGGTGGGGCCTATTGGTTCGTGACGGCCGATCCCATGGGTGTTATGCCCGGCTTCTATGACCAGTTTGGCCAGGCCGCGCAGACGACCTTCCCTACGCGCCAAAAGGGCGAGGCGACTGAGGACGATACCAAGCAGGACGATTCTGCCGAGGTGGTCCAGGAAGAAACCGTGCTGACCGACGATCAGCTCTATACCAGGCTCGACGGTCTGTATCAGACCATCGTGTCCTACGGTGACGAGGATCAGATCGGCGAGGTCATCGATTCCTTCAACAACGGCTATCTCCGAACGCCGCTGTCCACCCGTCAGGAGCTGTCGCAGAGTGCCTACGCCCTGCGCGACCAGATCAAAAAGACGCAAGATGAGCTCAACAACCTGAAAGTACAGGACGATACGGTCTATGCGGACGACATCGCCCACCTAAAGCAGCTTGCCGAGTGGATGTACGAGCGTGTCGACGTGATCTGCCAGAGCTGGGACATTTCGCTGGCCATTCCCGATGGCGAGTCGATGAGCTCCCACCAAAGCGAGATCCTGGCGCCCATCGCGCAGGGCGGCAACAGCGCGCTGAACCAGTACGACGCCAACGTGGGCTCCTGGAAGCCGCAGCAGCGTTCCTAAAATTAGTTCGCCATAGTCGGCATAACCTACGTGCGCAATTGATGTAAGCCCGTGCTTATTGCTACAATTCCTACAAATATGCTTTAAACGCACGAGGAAGGAACCACATGTTTGGTTTTAAGAAAGAGCTCTACACGCCCGAGTATCAGCTTGTCGGCGACGAGTGCGCTGTAATCGAGACGTCGAAGGGTACCATCAAGGTCAAGTTTGACGGCGAGGGCGCTCCCATTCATGTCGCGAACTTCTGCGAGCTTTCCACGATGGGCTTCTATGATGGCCTTAAGTTCCATCGCTATGTGCCCGGTTTTGTCATCCAGGGCGGCGACCCCAATACCCGTGACATGTCCGGCGCCGACGTCGCTGCCGGTCTTGAGGGCCCCGACGGCATGCCCGGTACCGGTGGCCCCGGCTACTGCATCAAGGGCGAGTTTGCCACCAATCCGCGCAACAGCCATGTCGATGGCGCCCTTGCCATGGCACGCTCCATGGACCCCGATTCCGCGGGTTCGCAGTTCTACTTCTGCCTGGGTGCCCAGCATAACCTCGATTCCGGTTACACCGTCTTTGGTGCCACGGTCGAGGGTCTCGATGTGATTTCGCAGCTGCGTGCCGGCGACGAGATCGTCCATGTCGAGATCGTTCACGAGTAAAGGGGACTTCCTTGAATAGCCAGCTGATCCAACAGGGCCGCGCCGCTTACCGCGCGGGTGATTTTTCCGCTGCAGCCCAGATGCTTGGGGCGGCAAAGACTCCCGATGAGATTATGGGCGAGGCCGATCACCTTCGTGGCAACGCCCTGATGCACCTGGGCATGTATGCCGAGGCCGCCGAGGCCTATGCCGCCGCCCTCAACGACGGCACCTACGGCAAGCGCGGTGCGCTGCTCACCAACCGCGGCAAGGCGCTCGCCGCCGTGGGCGACTACACGACGGCCGCTCAGGCGTTCTCTGCTGCTACTCAGGATGCTTCCTATGCCACGCCGTTTAAGGCCTATCTGGGCCTGGGCAATGCGCTGTTCCAGTCGGGCGACTATGCCAACGCGGGTACTGCCTTCCGTCAGGCCGCCATCGACGGCGCCAATCCGGCTCCTGCCGCCGCACTCGGCGAGCTCGGCCGTTGCTTCATTAAACTCGGCCGTCCGGCGGATGCCGTGGAGACCTACCGCACGGCTATCGACTTTGCCGGCCCCCGCGACGACACACGTGCGCTCAACGCCGGCATGGGTCAGGCGCTTTCTGCCGCCGGCCGTCCCTCCGACGCACTCGACGCCTTTAACGCCGCTACTGCCGATGGCATCTACCAGCTCACCTCCGAGCAGGCCGACGAGCTTGCCCGCGTGCACGATTCGCTTGCCGCGCTGTCTGCCCAGACGGCTATGGCCACGGCTCCGGCGCCCGCGATGGACGCTCCTGCCGTCGATCCGCTCGATCCTACGGGTGCGACCGGTCAGTTTATGCCCGATCCCTCGGACACCGGCTTCTTTACGCTGTCCGAGTCCGAGATGGTCCAGCAGGACCGTCAGGATCGTAAGCAGGCCAAGGTTCGTCGCCGCCATCGCCACACGGGTCTCAAAGTCTTCATCGTGCTGCTTCTGCTCATTTTGATCGCCGCGGGCGGTCTGGGCTTTGCCTACACGCGCGGCTTTGGCTTCCCGTCTCAGGAGTCTGTCGTTACCGATCTGTTCCAGGCTGCCGGCGACGGTGACACCGCGAAGGCCGAGTCTTGCCTGGCCCCGGGCCTGTCCGAGGACGCCAAGTCGATGATCATCTCCTCGATTCCGCAGGGTGCCACCGTGTCCGTCGAGGGCATGGATCAGTCCATGACCGAGACGACCGCCAAGGTGAAGGCATCGCTGTCCAAGGGAGGCGAGCAGGAGTACACCGTCAAATTCGTGCGCTCCGACAACCATATCGGCTGGGCCGTTTCCTCGCTCGATATGGATTTCTCGGCTGCTGACAACCAGTAGTGACCTTATGGGATTTAGCTTTGCCCGGCGCTTCACCGCAAGTGAGGTGCCGGGCTTGCGCTAGTATGATGAGCTAGTAGTTTTCCAGCAATCATCCAACACATCAGGAGTTGCGTTGTTTTCTTTGATGGATATGTTCTTCGGTAGCTATGCGGGCGATCTTGCCATCGACCTCGGCACCGCCAATACGCTTGTCTCAGTGCGCGGCAAGGGCATCGTCATTCGCGAGCCCTCTGTAGTCGCCATCGACAAGAACGACGAGCGCATCCTGGCGGTCGGTATCGAGGCAAAGCGCATGCTCGGCCGTACGCCCGGCAACATCGTGGCCGTTCGTCCCCTGAAGGACGGCGTCATCGCCGACTTCGACGTTACCGAGGCCATGCTTCGCTACTTTATCGACAAGGCGTCCGAGAAGCGCTATCCGTGGACTCCGCGTCCGCGTGTTGTCGTCTGCGTTCCCTCCGGCGTCACGTCGGTCGAGAAGCGCGCTGTCTTTGAGGCCACGATCCAGGCCGGTGCCCGCCAGGCCTATCTGATCGAAGAGCCTATGGCTGCCGCCATCGGCGCCGACCTGCCCGTCGAGGAGCCCACCGGCTCCATGGTTATCGACATCGGTGGCGGTACTACCGAGGTTGCCGTTATCGCTATGGGCGGCATCGTCGTTTCGCAGTCCATCCGTATTGCCGGCGACGAGTTCGACCAGGCTATCCTCACGCACGTTCGCGATGCCTACAACCTTGCCATCGGCGAGCGTACGGCAGAGGACATCAAGATCAAGGTCGGCTCCGCCGTGCCGCTCAAGGACGAGCTCGACGTCGAGGTCAACGGCCGCGACGTGATCACCGGTCTGCCCAAGACCGTGCGCATCGAGAGCGAGGAGATTCGTCGCGCACTCAACAAGCCGCTCGACGAGATGGCCAAGGCCGTCAAGGACGCACTCGACGCTACGCCTCCCGATCTTGCCTCGGACCTTATGTACTACGGCATTTTGCTGACCGGCGGCGGCGCGCTGCTGCGCGGTCTCGACGTGCGCCTGCGCGATGAGACCGGCGTTTCGGTCAACGTTAGCCCCACGGCGCTCGATAACGTCGTTAATGGCTGTGCCCGCGTGCTCGAGGCCAATGCGTTTGATGGCGGCTTCGTCCAGACCAATGCTTAATTTCCAAAAGGTGGATTCCATTTGGCACGATCTTCGGGTTTCTCCACAAATCTGAATACCAAGCGACAATCAACGGGTATGCGCCCGTTGATTGTTTTCAGCCTGATTTCGGTGTTGCTGCTCACGTTTTACATCCGCGAGGGCGAGGCAGGGCCGATTCATGCCGTGCGTTCGGGCGTGACGACGATTACCTCGCCGATACGCTTTGTGGGCTCGGCTGTGGCGGCTCCCTTCAATGCGATCGGCAACGTGTTCTCTAACCTTACGGCGTCGCAGGACACGCTTGACGAGCTTAAGAAGCAAAATGAGGAGCTGACCTCTAAGGTCGCCGAGCTCTCCGAGGCCCAAAAGACTGCTGAGCGTCTGGAGGGGCTGGTCGGCCTGCAGTCGACCTACAACCTCAAATCGACCGCAGCTCGTATCGTTGGTGCCTCGGGCGATGCCTGGACCTCGACCGTCACGATTGATAAGGGTTCTGCCGACGGGCTTACCATCAACATGCCTGTGACGAGTTCGGCCGGTGTTATCGGCCAGATCATCGAAGTCTCGGCCAAAACGTCCACCGTGCGCCTGATTGGCGACGAGAACTCCGGCGTATCCGCCATGGTGCAGGACACGCGCGCCCAGGGCATGCTGCAGGGTCAGGCTGACGGCACGCTGCGTCTTGAGTACGTGAGCGTCGACTCCGATGTTAAGGTTGGCGACATCATCGTGACCTCGGGCATCGGTGGCGTGTTCCCCAAGGGTCTACCGCTCGGCACCGTCTCGTCGGTTGAGAAATCGGCAAACGACGTGTACTACACCATTGTGGTGCGCGCTCAGACCACGGCCGAGAACAACGAGGAAGTGCTGGTCATCACCTCGCTGACCGACGAACAGTCGGCCTCGGATGAGGACGTGAGCACGGCCAACAGCACGCCGCAGGGAACGTCGCGCGATGCTGCGACCAAGACGAAGGACGAGAGCTCGGATGACAGTTCCGACACGTCCGAGACGACCGATTCCGGCTCGAGCGAATAGGGGGCATGTCCATGGATCTACACGAGCAGGGGATGAGCTCCCGCACGTTTGTAATCGCCGCCATCGTGTGCGTGCTGCTGCAGGCAGGCCTGGCACCGCAGATCTCCATTGCGGGCGGTCGCGTCAACTTCATGATTATCCTGGTGTGCCTAAGCGTGTTCTCGGGCGACCCGACCCGTGCCGTCGTGTGCGGTTTTTGCAGCGGCTTGTTCTATGACCTGTCCGCTGCCGTGCCGGTGGGCGTTATGTCGCTCCTGCTGACCGTGGGTTCTTTTGCCCTGGTGCACAGCGCCGTCGGTCAGACGGGCGGTACCTCGAGTGCGCGCGGCGTCACTGTGGGCGCCTTCGCGCTCGTCATTAATGTGATCTACAGCATCATCTTGCTGTTTATGGGTTTGGAGACGAGCTTTGTCGTGGCGATCTTCGGCCATGCGCTGCCGTCCTCGATCCTGACGGGTCTGGTTGCCATTCCGTTTTTGATGTCCGGCGTCGTGCCACAGTCCGGCTATGGATTCTCCGCACGTGGCGGACGCCAGACGGGTATGCGCTTTAAGCCCAAGACCCGCAAGCTCAAATAGGGGAGGCCCGTAGATGTCTTCCCAGTTGACGGTTATTATCGCCGGTATCGTGCTGGTTGTGGCCATCGTGGTCGCGCTGGTCATCATGCGTCGTGGCGATTCCCGTTTTACCTACGATACGCAGCATGGAACGGCCCCGCGCGCCACCGAGGGCGAGGGCAATACCGCGGCGACCGCCTTTAAGGGCCGCTTTTCCATCCTCACCGCGGGTGTGGGCGCGATGTTTGCGGCGCTTGCCGTCAAGCTGTGGGGCATGCAGATGGTCTCGTCGGACTATTACGAGAAGCAGGCTAATAGCAATCAGACTCGCACCGTTACCACACCCGCTGTGCGCGGCCGCATCCTCGACCGCAATGGCGTGGCGCTTGTCCAGAACCGTCCCTCACTTGCTGTCGTGGCCTACCGCGATCTTGCCGAGGATGAGGTTCTGGTTCGCCATCTTGCCAACGTGCTCGGTATGCCCTACGTGGCGGTTCTGCGCAATATCCAGGACAATTCCGAGGGCGCCCAGAGCCTGCATACCATCGCGACGGATGTCCGTCGCTCCACGGTTGCCTATATTCAGGAGCATGCCGGCGAGTTCCCGGGCGTCAAGATTGCCGAGCGTACCGAGCGCCAGTACCCGTACGGCGAGACGGCCTGTCACATTTTGGGCTATACAGGCACCATTACCTCAGAGCAGCTCGAGGCCCAGAATAAGAAAACCTCTGGCGTTGATGATGCTTCTGCTGGCCGGATTACGTACCAGTCGGGCGATATCGTGGGCCAAGCGGGCGTTGAGAGCTACTACGAAAACCTGCTGCAGGGTATTCGTGGCGAGCAGACCGTCAAGGTCGATGCCTCGGGCAATGTGACCGGTCAGGCCGGCGCCGTGCCCGCGAAGGCCGGCTCCGACATTAAGCTCACGCTCGACCTTAAGATCCAACAGGCCTGTGAGACGGCGCTGGCGAGCGCTATCGAGCTTGCCAAGACCACTGGCTACAGCAATGCCGGCAACGGCGCCGTGGTGTGTCTCGATCCCAACAATGGCGAGATCCTGGGCATGGCCAGCGAGCCCAAGTTCGATCCCTCCGTCTTTATCGGCGGCGTCTCAAATGACGTGTGGACCGAGCTCAATGATGACGAGGGTTCACACCCGCTGCTCAACCGCGCCATTAGCGGACAGTACATGTCGGCCTCGACCATCAAGCCACTCTCGGCACTGGCCGGTCTTGAGTTTGGAACCTACACCTCAACGCAGACAACCAACTGCACGGGCTATTGGACGGGCCTGGGTAAGGCTTGGGGCAAGCGCTGCTGGCTGCATTCCGGCCACGGCACCATGACGCTGCAGTCGGGTATCGCCAACTCGTGCGACCCCGTCTTCTACGACATGGGCAAGGCGTTCTTCTATGACGAGCAACATCCCGAGGGCCTGCAGGAGGTCTTTCGTCGCTGGGGCCTAGGCAAGACCTGTGGTATCGATCTGCCGAGTGAGGGCGCGGGCCGTATTCCCGATGCCGAGTGGAAAGAGTCGTACTTCACCGATGCCTCTGCCGAGGATCGTAAGTGGAATGCCGGCGATATGACCAACATTGCCATCGGCCAGGGCGACATCCTGGTGACGCCCCTGCAGATGGCGTGCGCCTATATGGGTCTTGCCAACGGCGGCAAACAGTACGTGCCTCACGTGTTTTTGTCTGCCGTGTCGCGCGATGGCGACGGCGATGCCTATAAGTACAACGGCAAGGGCAAGAAGAAGCGTCTGGAGGCCAAGATCAACAGCGATTCGGATTTGGCTCTTGTTCGCAACGGCATGCACGACGTGATTTACACGGCATCGACGTCCCTGGCGGCTCACTTTGGCACCCTGACGCCGCAGGTATACGGCAAGTCGGGCACGGGCGAGAAAAGCGGCGAGGACGAATACGCGTGGTTCTGCGCCTATGCACCGGCCGATGATCCCAAGTATGTCATCGCTACTGTCCTGGAGCAGGGCGGCGGTGGCTCAGATACCGCGATGCATGTCGTGCGCGACGTGCTCGGCGTGATTTATGACGAGCCCGATACCTCTTCGGCCTCGGGCGATTCTTCGGTTCGATAGGAGGTTGCGATGGATTTTTCTCCGGCGGATCTGTTCCGTTCAACCAAGACCGGCTCTCGCAGCAGCCTGGACCGCGTCAACAAGCAACTTTCGGCCTCGCGCGGCACGTTTCGCCAAAAGGTGCATATCGGTGTGCTCGTGGCTACTGTGGCGCTTGTCGCCTACGGTGCCATCATTATCTGGTCGGCTTCGCAGTTTAAGGCCGATGCCTCGTTCTCACGCCATCTGCTGGGAATTGGCATCGGTGCGGTGCTGGCGGTGCTGGTCTGGCGTATCGACCTGCGCGGTATATCCAATTTCTCGACGGCGTTGCTCGTCATCGACCTGATCGTGATCTTCTCGCCCAAGATTCCGGGTCTGTCCTATACGGGCGGTCTGGGCATGACGGGCTGGATCAAGATTCCCGGTATCGGCTTGACATTCCAGCCGGTTGAGCTTGCCAAGCTCATCACCATCTTCTTTATTGCTACGCTTGGCTCGCAGTATAACGGTCGCATCGATACCGCTCGCGACTACGTCAAGCTCTGCGGCATGCTGTCCATTCCGTTTTTGGCCGTCGTTGCCATGGGCGACCTGGGCTCGGGCCTGGTCGTGCTTGTTTCTGGGGCCATCGTCATTTGTATGAGCGGTTCACGCCGCGAATGGGTGCTGTCGACCCTAGCCCTGCTCGTGGGCCTGGTGGCCCTCGTCCTGGCGCTCGATTCGGTCTTTGATTCGTTGCTCGGCCACGATGTGCTCATCAAGCAGTATCAGATGAACCGTCTGACGGTCTTTATCGACCCCGATAATGCCGATTCGGACGATGCCTACAACCTGCAGCAGTCGCTTATCGCCGTTGGCTCTGGCGGCTTCTTTGGTAAGGGCTTGGGCCATGCGACGCAGTCGGCCGGCGGCTTTCTGCCTGAGTTCCACACCGACTTCGTCTTCGCCTTCCTGTCCGAGACCTTTGGCTTTTGTGGTTCCTTTTTGCTCCTGTGCCTCTACGTGCTGTTGATCTTTTCGACGATTCGCGTCGCCTTTAAGTGTGAGTCGCTGTTTTTGCGTCTTTCGTGTGTGGGCATCGTTGGCATGTGGGCGTTCCAGACCTTCGAAAATATCGGCATGTGCATCGGCATGATGCCGATTACCGGTATTCCGCTACCGTTTATTAGCTTTGGCTCGTCTTCGATGATGATTCAGCTGCTGACGGTGGGTATCGTACAATCCATATGGCGGCATCGTTCGGGCGCCGCGTAACCGCTGGAGGGGTTTGCTATGAAAATTCCCGTAGATAAGCTGACCCGCGCTTTTAAGATGGGCGCGTCCGTTAAGAAGGATTCCGATACGCCGGTGCGCGTCTCGGTCTATCTGGATTCGTCCGCCTCGCGCTTTCTGGCCGAGACGGTGCGTGACGCCTTTGTGCCGCAGACGACCTCGGGCATTGTGCGCGTCGAGCGTCTGGGGGAGGAGCGAATTGCTCCAAAGACCGATACCGATGTGGTGCTGGTGCTCTCGTGTGGTTCCGACCGCTTGGAGAGTGCCGTGCAGGAGCTCGTGATCGCCGGCGCGCCCGTATGCGTGCTTGCCGAGTCTGCTGTGGAGGCGCCGTTTATCGAGGAGTCCACGCCCATGCTCGGCGTGGTAGCGGCAACCGATAAGACGTATCTGCTCGAGACGCTTGCCCGCTGGATTCTCGATCGCACCGACAAGGAAACGGCTTTTGCGGCGAACTTTGCCTTCATGCGCATCGCGGCGGCCAATCGTATCATCACCTCGTGCGCGCTCACCAATATGGCGACCGGTGCGCTGGTGTTTTTGCCGGGCGCCGATTATCCCGTTATGGCGCTGGCGCAGGTGGGCATGCTCTTTGAGCTCGCTGCCGTCTTTGGGCGCGGCATTAAGCCTGAGCGCGGCTACGAGGTCGCGGGCGTGCTTGCCGGCGGTCTTGTGATCCGCGCGGTCACCCGCGTGCTCGTCAAGCAGACGCCGCATATTGGGTTTGCCGTCAAGGCGCTCACTGCTGCCGCGGGCACCTATGGCATGGGCCGTGCGCTCGTTTCGCTTTACGAGCGCGATGTCGACTACAGCCGTGCCAACGAGGTGGTCACTGCCACGTTCTCCCGCGTTCGCGATCTGGTGACCACGGTCGCGGGCGCTACCCGTCCTATGGCGTCCTACCAGGACGCATCCGATCTCGCTGCTTAGGGGTTTTCCGTTGCGCGTTGCATACCAAGATTGTTTTCATTTAATTGAGCCGCTGCTCGCCAAGGTCGAGAAACCGAGCCGCTATATCGATCACGAGTGGGGCACGCTTTCCAAGGCCGATGCCGATTACCGTTGTTGCCTGATCTATCCGGACGTATACGAGGTCGGTCTGCCCAACCAAGGTATCGCCATCCTCTACAACATTCTTAACCAGGCCGAGGGCATCTCCTGCGAGCGCGGCTATGTGCCGTGGCCTGATATGGGTGACGCCATGCGCGAGGCGGGTATTCCGCTGCTGTCGCTCGAAGGTGCCGCCCCCGTCGCTTCGTTTGATATGGTCGGCCTGCATGTGCCGCACGAGATGGCGGTGACGAACTTCCTCGAGGCTCTCGACCTCGCTGGCATTCCGCTGTTGGCGGCTGACCGCACCGAGGACGACCCCATTGTCATCGCCGGTGGTCCTTCGGTGTACAACCCCGAGCCGTACGCGGCCTTCTTCGATGCCATCCTCATCGGTGAGGGCGAGGAATCGCTGCTCGAGACCTGCCAGCTGCATCGCCGCCTGCGTGACGAAGGAGTCCCGCGCGCGCAGATTGTTGAGCAGCTTGCATCCATTGCCGGCAACTACGTGCCGTCGCTCTATGAGGTTCGTCACGACGAGCCCTGCTCGCCGCATGGCTACACCGCGCCGCGTGAGGGCAAGGATGCGCCGACTGTGGTCTACAAGCGCGTCGTCGAGGACTTTGGTGCCACCAATCCGCTGTCGCAGTCGTGCGTACCCTATGCACAGCTGGTCCACGACCGCCTGTCTATCGAGATCCTGCGCGGCTGCGCCCGCGGGTGTCGTTTTTGCCAGGCAGGCATGACGTATCGCCCGGTGCGCGAGCGCTCGGCCGACCAGATCGTCTCGTCGGTGATTCAGGGTCTGGAAAAGACCGGCTATGACGAGGTGTCGCTGACCTCGCTCTCCACGACTGACCACTCCTGCATTCGCGACGTGCTCGGCAGGCTCAACCGTTGCCTGGAGGATACGGGTATTCGCGTGTCCATTCCGTCGCAGCGCTTGGATTCGTTTGGCGTGGATATGGCCGAGTCGGTCGCCGGCGAAAAGAAGGGCGGCCTGACGTTCGCGCCCGAGGCCGGCAGTCAGCGCATGCGCGACATAATTAACAAGAACGTGACCGAGGAGGACCTGGACCGTGCGGCCAAGGCGGCCTTCGAGGCCGGCTGGAACCGCATGAAGCTCTACTTTATGATGGGCCTTCCCGGCGAGCGCGACGAGGACATCGTGGCCATCGCCAATCTGGCCGATCACGTGCTGGAGCTCGGTCGCTCCGTGGTGCCCAAGGCTCGTCGCGGCTCGATTTCGGTGTCCATCTCGGTTTCGGTCTTTATCCCCAAGGCTGCCACGCCGTTCCAGTGGTGCCCGCAGCTCGATTACGACGACGTCAAGCGTCGCCAAAAGCTGCTTATCACGAGCGTTCGTAACCGTGCCGTCCGCGTGCATTACCACGATGCTGAGACCTCGCTCATCGAGGCCGCGCTGTCCCGCGCCGGTCGTGACATGACGCCCGTCATCATCGATGCTTGGCGCGCGGGCTCTCGCTTTGACGCCTGGGTGGAGCATTTCTCGCTCGATAACTGGAAGGAGGCTGCTGCCAAAAACGGCATCGACCTCAATGAACTCGTGCACCTGCCCTACGAGTTGGACTGGCGCCTGCCGTGGGAGCATGTGAGCCCCGGTTGCACGCGCGGCTTCCTCGAGCGCGAGTACCGTCGCTCGCTCGAGGGTGTCACGACTCCCGACTGCACCCGCACGTCGTGCACCGGCTGCGGAATCTGTCCCACGCTCCATGCCAAGAATGTATTGATGGGTGATCGCGCATGAGTGAGCGCCTGACCGACAACCCCACGCTCTTTAGGCTTCGTGTTCGCTATGGCAAGCGCGATCGCCTTAAGTACCTGGGCCATCTCGAAGTAATCCATACCATTGAGCGCATCGTGCGCCGTGCGGGACTTCCCTATGCCGTCACGCAGGGCTTCTCTCCGCACATGCGCGTGGGCTTCTCTTCGGCGCTACCGGTGGGTACGTCGTCGACCTGCGAGTGGTATGACCTGTTTATGACCGAGTTCGTGGCGCTCGACGAGGCGTTTGGGCGCCTGGCTGCGGCGTCTCCGGCCGATCTGGCGCCCATTGAGGCGGCGTACATCGACGTGCGCACGCCGGCGTTGACGGCGCAGCTCACGCGCCTGTCGTATCGCATTGACCTGCACTTGGATCCCGAGGCGCCCGTAAGCGCCGACGAGGTGCGTCGCGCGATCGACGCACTGCGTGCGGACCATGGCATCGACTACGCGCGCGGCAAAAAAAGCAAGCGCTTGGATTTGGATCACACGCTCGTGGGCTATGAGCTCACGGCGGGGGATCGCCCGGACCATTTGGTGCTCATGCTCGACACCCATGCCGACAACGAGGGCTCCATGCGTCCGGAAATTTTGCTTTCCGCTGCTGATGTTTTGTTGCAGGGCTTGACCCCGGGCGTGGATGCACCTATTGTTTCCACCGGTATGCAAGACCTCGTGACCATCTGCTCCTACGATGTCGAGCGTCAGAATCAAGCATGCGAGGACGACGAGGGCCGACTCGTCAGCCCCATACCTGTGCGAACTTGTGGATTTGCTCCACATACTCGTTGACGGGGGTATTATCGCCTGCTACTATATTCGGCTGTTGCACTAACTGATGCATGAAGGGCAAGTAAACATGTACGCAATCGTTAACACGGGCGGCAAGCAGTACAAGGTCGCCACCGACGATGTCATCACCGTCGAGAAGATCGAGGGCAATGAGGGCGACAAGGTCACCCTGCCGGTCATCTTCCTCAACGATGGTAAGAAGATCGTCACCGATCCCGACAAGCTGGCCAAGGCCAAGGTTACCGCTCAGATCGTTGAGCAGTTCAAGGGCGAGAAGCAGCTGGTCTTCAAGTTCCACAAGCGTAAGCGCTATCGTCGTCTGAAGGGTCATCGTCAGCAGCTCACCAAGCTGAAGATCGTGAAGGTCCAGGCTACGTCCCGCGCCAAGAAGGCTGTCAAGGCAGAGGCCGAGGCTGTTGCCGAGGCTCCCGTCGCCGAGTAGATTACACTCGTAACGAAAGAGTAGGTATACACAATGGCACACAAAAAAGGACTCGGTTCCTCCCGTAATGGCCGTGACTCCCGCGGTCAGCGCCTTGGCACGAAGCGCTTCGCCGGCCAGACGGTAACCACGGGCACGATTCTCGTCCGTCAGCACGGCACGCACATCCACCCGGGTGAGAACGTTGGCCGTGGCAAGGACGACACGCTGTTCGCGCTGGTCGACGGTACCGTTGAGTTCCACAAGGGTATCAAGCACAGGGTCAGCGTACGCCCGCTCGCGAACGCGTAATTCACCCTTCATAGAGCACATATGTGGGAGGCACTTGAGTTTTAGGATTCAAGGGTCTCCCTCTTTTTTGTAGGAGGCGATTCTGTTGTCACAGTTCACCGATATCAGCCGCATTAACGTTTGCGGCGGCGACGGCGGAGCCGGATGCATGTCGTTTAGGCGCGAGGCATTTGTCCCCAAGGGCGGCCCCGATGGCGGCGACGGCGGTCGTGGCGGCAATGTCGTCATCCAGGCCGATGCCCAGCTTTCTTCGCTGATCGATTACCGCTTTAAGCATCACTTTCGCGCCGAGCGCGGCACGCACGGGCAGGGTGCCCGTCGTAACGGTAAGAGCGGCGAGGACCTGATTCTCAAGGTCCCTATGGGCACCGTGGTGCGCGAGCTCGACCCCGAGACGCAGACCCCGATGTTCGAGATTGCCGACCTGGTGCACGACGGCGAGCGCGTCGTCGTGGCGCCCGGTGGTGCCGGCGGTCTGGGCAATACCCACTTTGTGACGTCGGTGCGCCGCGCTCCGGCCTTTGCCCAGCTAGGCGAGCCGGCCGAGGAGCACTGGATTGAGCTCGAGATGAAGCTTATGGCCGATGCCGCACTCGTGGGCTTTCCCTCGGTGGGTAAGTCATCGCTCATTGCGCGCATGAGTGCCGCCCGCCCCAAGATTGCTGACTACCCGTTTACCACGCTCGTGCCCAATCTGGGCATGGTGCGTGCCGGCGAATATTCTTACGTCGTTGCCGACGTCCCCGGTCTTATCGAAGGCGCGAGCGAGGGCAAGGGCCTGGGTCACCAGTTCTTGCGCCACATTGAGCGTACGGCCCTGATCATGCACGTCGTCGACATGACGGGCGGTTTTGAGGATCGCGATCCGGTTGAGGATTATCGCATTATTAACCGCGAGCTCGAGCAGTATGGCGCCGAGCTTTCGGAGCGTCCGCAGATCGTCGTTGCCAACAAGTGCGATGCGCCGGGCACGGCCGACAAGATTGCCGACCTTAAGCGTGCGGCGCTCGACGATGGCCATATGTTCTTTGCCGTGTCCGCCGTGACTGGCGCCGGCCTCAACACGCTGATGCTTGCCGTGGGCGAGCAGGTGGCTAAGCTGCGCGCCGAGCTGGCGGTCTCCGATGAGCCGGTCGTTCTGCGCGACGATGAGTGGGAGCGTCGCCGCCTGCAGCGTGAGAAGCGGTTCCGCATTGTCCAGGAAGAGCCCGGTGCCTTCCGTGTGGTTGGTCGCGCGATTGAGCGCATGGTCATCCAGACCGACTGGGAAAACGAGGAAGCCGTCATCTACCTGCAGCATAAGTTTGCGCGCATGGGTGTCGACGACGCGCTCGAGAAGGCCGGTTGCCGCGCGGGCGATGAAGTCCGCATTTGCCAGCGCGCCTTTGACTTTGAGGGCGCTGAGGACTTCTCGGAGTACGAGGAGCTCGATGATGCTGGCGAGGACGTTGCCGTTGAGGCCATTGACGTGGCCGATGCTGCGGATGAGGGCGTCGAGGTTGTCGATGTGGCGGATGCCGCGGACGATGTCGAGACCCCGGAAGGCGAGTAAGCCATGTCGCTGCGCGGTGGAATCGGTCTGCCCGAGCTTCCTCTAGAGGACGGGCAGGAGTTTAAGCTTGGCATTATGGGTGGCACCTTTGATCCCATCCATTACGGACACCTGGTGACCGCTGAGCAGGCGCGCGAGTCCCTCGACTTGGACGCCGTGCTCTTTATGCCGGCGGGCACGCCTGCCTTTAAGCTTGACAAGCCGGTGACGCCCGCCGAGGACCGTTATGCCATGACGGTTCTCGCCACCGCCGCGAACCCGGCCTTTTTGGCGAGCCGGTTCGAGATCGACCGTCCGGGCGTAACCTATACGGCCGATACGCTTCATGCCCTTCGCGACTTTTACCCGCCGCAGGTAAAGCTCTACTTTATTACGGGCGCCGACGCAATTATCGATATTGTGACCTGGCATGATGCCAAACGAATCGCTGAGCTTGCTACCTTTATTGCGGCGACGCGACCGGGCTTTGATATCGATACGGCGCGTGCCCGAATCAAAGAGTCGGGTCTGCCGTTCGACGTGCGCTATATCCAGATTCCGGCGCTGGCGATCAGCTCGACCAACATTCGTAAGCGAGTTGCCCGCGGCATGAGCGTGCGCTATCTTACGAGCGAGTCCGTGCTCGGCTATATTCGTAAACGCGGGCTGTATGCCGATCTGGGTCAAAAAGATTTTGAGTGATGGGGGTCTACGTTGCCGGTAGAGGATCAGTTTGAGGGCGATGAGCGCGCGCTGCTGGCGCGTATTCATGGGCTGCTCGATGTTCGCATGAAGGATAAGCGCAATCGCTATGTCCATTCGCTTGGTGTTGCCGAGACTGCGTTGCACCTAGCCGAGGTGTACGGTGTCGACCGCTTTGATGCCGCCGCCGCCGGCCTGATCCATGACTGGGACAAGGTGCTCTCCGACGACGAGCTGGTCACGCGCGCTTTGCATTATGGCATTAAGATTGCCGGCTCTCCGTCTGCCGCGACGCCGCTTTTGCATGGCCTGGTTGCCGCCTATGAGCTTCCGCAGCTTTTTCCCGAGCTGTCGCCAGCGGTCTTTCAGGCTGTCGACCGTCACACCGTGGGCGCTTGCGACATGACGCCGCTCGATATGGTGGTCTTTGTTGCCGATGCCATCGAACCCAACCGCCACGGCGATTATGCCCATGCGCTGCGCAAGATGGTGGGGAAGTCCTCGCTCGACGAGTTGTTCTTCTCCTGTTTTGCGCAGGGTCTGGTCTATGTGATTCAGACCGGGCGTTATCTTTATCCCACGGCTATTACGATTTACAACCATTACGCCCAGCTGCGCTAGCTCGGGTGCGTCTAGAAAGAGGTATTCCATGGCCGACGAGACCATGACCGACGAGCAGATTCTTGAGGGTGTGGAGCACAAGAGCTTCGCCGCCACGTCCGACCGCACCGCCGCCTCGCTGTCCGCGAGCGGTGTCGCCGCCGAGGATGTCGCCCGCGCCGCCGCGCAGGCCGCCTACGACAAGAAGGGCGAGGACGTGCAGGTGCTCGACCTGACCGAGCTTTCCGATGTGTGCGACTACTTTGTGCTCGCCACCGGTACCAACAACCGCCAAGTCGATTCGATCGTCGACGAGATCGAGGAGAAGGTCGCCGAGGCTTGCGGCGAGCATCCGTTCTCCATCGAGGGCCGTGAGCAGAAGACCTGGATGCTCATGGACTACGGTTCGGTTGTCGTCCACGTCTTCACTCCCGAAGCCCGCGACTTCTACCGCCTAGAAAAGCTCTGGGGCGACGCCCCCCAGCTCCCCCTCAACCTCCTCTAGTAGCTCATTTGAGACGGGGTTTAGCTACCCTCACGCATATCGCCGGTCAGTTGCGGTTTTCCGCACCTGCCCGGCTTTCTTTTTGCCTAAAGGCGGTTAATCGTTGAAGCGGGATTGGCGGCCGAAGGATAGGGCGGTGTCGCCGAATTTGTCTCGGACGGCGTCGATGGCGACTGAGAGGTCGCGACGGTCGCTCGATTGGGCCCCGCGGTCATCGACTTCGCAGAACAGGTCGGTTTGGATACCGCCTTGGTGGTTGAAGTCGCTCATTCCGATACCTGCCAGACGTACGTGCATGCCTTCTTGCCAGATATTATCGAGCAGCTCGAGCGCCACGGCAACAAAGATATTCTCGTCGTCGGTGGGGTGGGGAAGCCGCCGCTGCGCCGTTCGCCCGCTTCCATACGAATACTTGAGCTTGAGCGTCACCGTGGCGCCCGTTAGTCCCTGACGGCGCAGGCGGCGTCCCACTGACTCTCCCAACAGCGCAATCGCCGCTTCGATGTCCCCACGCTCAGTCAAATCTTTCGCAAAGGTGCGCTCATTGCTCACCGATTTAACCTCGCGTTCCTCATCAAGACTCGTGACTTCGGAAACCTCGAATCCCAGCGCACGCTGGCGCATGCGTTCGCCGTTGACACCAAAAATAGAGGCCAAGGTGAGTTCCGGTGCACGTGACAGCTCGCCGAGCGTGTAGATGCGCATGCGGCGCAGTCGCTCCTCGGCCGAGCGCCCGATGCCGCTCATGGCAGATACCGGCAGCGAGGCCAAAAAACGCTGCTCGGTTCCGGGGCGCACGATGGTCAGCCCGAACGGCTTGTCCCGCTCGCTTGCGATCTTTGCGACCGTCTTGTTGCAGCCCACGCCAATAGAGCAGGTCACTCCCAGCGCTGCCACGCGATCGCTGATGCGCCGTGCAACCAGTAGCGGGTCTTCGGGCGCAAAGCGACCCGGTGTGATATCGATAAAAGCTTCGTCGATGGATACGCGCTCAACGCGCGGGGTCTCGTCGGCGAGAATCGCCATGACCTGCGCGCTGACCTCGCGGTAGCGATCAAAATGCCCATGCGTCCAAATGGCCTGCGGACACAGGCGCCGTGCCTCGGCCGAGGGCATGGCGGAATGCACGCCAAAGCGACGCGCCTCGTAGGAGCAGGTCGATACAACACCGCGAGAATCGGCGTCACCGCCCACGATGAGCGGCTTGCCGCGCCACTCGGGGTGGTCGAGCATCTCCACGCCAGCAAAAAACGCGTCGAGGTCCATGAGGCCCACCGCCGGTCCCGTCCAGGGCGGCGGCGTGACACCCGCAGCATCCTCATAACCGTATGTATGTTCGCGTCTTTTCATGGCATGAGTATACCGCGCAGCTCATGTGGGGTGCGTGGATGTGCTTGCAAATCGCGAATTCTTGTCTAAGATATGGATTTGCCTTCGACTACACCGAAGAAGTTGGTCTCACGGACTTCACCTGCCCGCGTCGATGGCGTATTATGTTCAACTGTTTGTTTGTAGTTGCAGCCTAAAGCTGCTTGGTTGGAGGAGTTTCCTTTGGCAGTCAAGATTCGCCTTGCTCGTCACGGCGCTAAGAAGCGTCCGTACTACCGTGTCGTCGTCGCCGATTCCCGCGCCCCGCGTGACGGTCGTATCATCGAGGAGGTTGGCCGCTACAACCCGATGACCGCCCCCAAGACCATCAACCTCGACCTCGAGAAGATCGCCGACTGGCAGTCCAAGGGCGCTCAGCTCACCGACGCCGTCGCCGCTCTGGTCAAGGCCGCCAACGAGGGCGAGAAGACCGAGACCGTCGTCAAGAAGTCCAAGAAGCAGCTCGCCAAAGAGGCCGAGGCCGCTAAGGCTGCCGCTGAGGCCGCTGAGGGCGCCGAGGAGTAAATCGTGCCTGAGGTTGACGCTGCACAGCTCGAGGGTGAGGCAATGCTCTCAGATCGCATCGCCGATCTCGTCGAATATCTCGTTGTTCAGATCGTCGACGACCCGGATTCCGTGAGCCTTGAGGTCATCGATGGTGACGGAGCCTCTACGATTGAGGTTTCGGTCGCCGAGGATGACGTCGCTAAGGTCATCGGCCGTCGTGGCCGTACCATCAAGGCCATTCGCACGCTCGCCCGTGCACTGGCCGCTCGCCTCGACACTGCTGTCGAGGTAGAGGTTCTGGGCTAGGACCTTGAGGTCCCAGTACAAAAACATCGCCCGTGTGGTCAAGCCGCACGGAAGGAAGGGGGAGGTCCTCGCGCAGCCGCTGCGGGGGCTTCCTTCTGTATTAGAGCCGGGTATGCGCGTCGCCCTGACGCCGCCCGCGCTCAAGCGCGACCGCTTTTGCACGGTCGTGTCCGTCACCGATGCGGGCGATGGCGATCTGGTCTCGTTTGAGGGCATTGACGACTTGACGGCCGCCGAGGGCATCACGGGATGCTACGTGCTGGCAAATCGTGACGACTTTGAGCTCGATTCGCTCGACGCTGCCTATACCGACCTGATGGGTCGTGAGGTGGTCGACGAGCGCTTCGGTTCGCTCGGCACGATCGTCGAGATCATGTCGACGCCCGCTAACGATGTTTGGGTTGTCGAGGGCGATCGGTACGGCGAGGTACTGATTCCCGTGATCGAGCAGGTTGTGCTCGATCTTCCCGATCAGGGCACAATTTCCGTCCACGTTATGGACGGTTTGATTGATATGGACAAGTAGGGAGGTAAACATGCTGATCGAGACCCTTTCGGTCTTTCCCGAGATGTTTGAGCCCGTCATGTCCACATCGATCTTGGGCCGCGCCCGTAAGGCCGGCCTTTTTGATTTTAAGGCCTATAACCTGCGCGACTGGACGCACGATCGCCATCGTACCGTCGATGACGAGCCGTATGGCGGCGGGCAGGGCATGCTCATGAAGGTCGAGCCCATTGCCGAGGCCATCGAGGCTATTAGCTCCGAGGGTCCCAAGCCCACCGTGGTGTTCTTCACCCCGTGCGGCGAGCCCTTTACGCAGCATGTGGCCGAGCGCCTGCTCAAAAGCGAGCGCCTGCTGTTTGTGTGCAGCCGTTACGAAGGTGTCGACGAGCGTGCCTATGCGTATGCCGACGAGCGCCTGTCGATCGGCGACTATGTGCTCACGGGCGGCGAACTCCCCGCCATGGTCGTGTCCGATGCCGTCGTGCGTCTGATTCCCGGCGCCCTGGGCGACGAGATGAGCAACGTCGATGAGTCGTTCTCGACCGCCGAGGACGGTGGTCTGCTCGAATATGCGCAGTACACCCGTCCCGCCGAGTTCAACGGCGAGGGTGTGCCCCCGGTGCTCGTGAGTGGCGATCATGCCAAGGTTGACGCCTGGCGCCGTAAGAATGCCATTGAGCGTACCTGCCGCTGGCGACCCGATCTGATCGAGACGGCGCGGCTCACGCCCGAAGAGCGCGCTTACGCGCAAGATTTGCTTTCCGGAAGGGGTGAATAGAATGGTGGATGATAAAGGGCGTCAGCGGGTTCACCTCGAACATGATTTTGGCGAAAGGTCCGTTTTCACTTTACGTGGTGCTCTGGAGTGGGTTTTAGTCATTCTTATCGCGCTCGCCGCCACCTTCTTGATCCGCACCTTTGTGATCGAGCCCTTTGTGGTGCCCACCGGCTCCATGGAGGACACGATCGAGATTGGCGACCAGATCCTGGCGCAAAAGGTGAGCCTCGAGCTCGGTCAGCCCGTCAAACAGGGCGATATTGTGGTATTCCACAACCCCGATGGCACCTCCGAGCACGATGTTCTCGTCAAGCGCGTTATTGCCACGTCCGGCCAGACGGTCGACCTGCAGGACGGACACGTGGTCGTTGACGGCCAGACGCTCGACGAGGATTATACGACCGGCATGAGCTGGCCGCTTTCGGTCCAGGCGCCCGGCGCCCAGGTGAGCTATCCCTACACCGTCCCCGACGACTGCGTGTGGGTGATGGGCGACAACCGCGAAAACTCTGCCGACTCACGCTACTTTGGTCCCGTCGATCGCTCTGATTTGATCGCTGTGGCGCTTGTTCGCTACTGGCCGCTCAACCGTATCGGCGCTATCGACTAAAAACCGCTATAGTACAGTACCTAACCGTGTAATCGTTTCGACGAGGGGATATTAGAGGCATGAACGCTTCATCGCTTTCCTTCCAAGACATCATCCTGCGCCTCCAGCAGTACTGGGGCGAGCAGGGCTGCGTCATTATGCAGCCCTATGACTCCGAGGTCGGTGCCGGTACCTTCCACACCGCGACCACGCTGCGCTCGCTCGGTCCCGCCGAGTGGCGCACCTGCTATGCGCAGCCCTGCCGCCGTCCCGCCGACGGCCGCTACGGCGAGAACCCCAACCGCATGCAGCACTACTATCAGTTCCAGGTGCTCATCAAGCCCTCGCCGGTCAATGCCCAGGAGCTCTACCTGGGTTCGCTGGCCGCCATTGGCCTGGACCCCAACGACCATGACGTCCGTTTTGTCGAGGATGACTGGGAGAGCCCGACGCTGGGCGCCTGGGGCCTTGGCTGGGAGGTCTGGCTCAACGGCATGGAGGTCACGCAGTTTACGTACTTCCAGCAGGTGGGCGGCATCGAGGTCGACCCCGTGCCCGTCGAGATCACCTATGGCCTGGAGCGCATCGCCATGTACGCCCAGGGTGTCAACTCCGTTTACGACCTGGTGTGGAGCTATCTGCCCGACGGCACGCCCATGACCTATGGCGACGTGTTCCTCGAGAACGAGCGCGAGTTCAGCGCTTACAACTTTGAGGTCGCCAACGTCGAGATGATGCGTCAGAAGTTTGACGACTACGAGACCGAATGCCATTCCTGCCTGGAGCGCAAGCTGCCGCTGCCGGCGTACGACTGCGTCATGAAGTGCAGTCATGCCTTCAACCTGCTCGATGCCCGCGGCGCCCTGTCCGCGGTCGAGCGTGCCAACTACATCCTGCGCGTCCGCGCCGTCGCCAAGGCGTGCTGCGAGGCCTACATGGCCGAGGTCGCCGGAGTCAACGAGAATGCCGATCAGGAAGGCGAGGTGGCGTAAGCCATGGCAGACGCTAAGGATTTCCTGTTTGAGATCGGTACGGAGGAAATGCCCTCTGCACCGCTGAACAATGCCGTCAAGCAGCTTGGCACCATGATCGCCAAGGGTCTCGATGAGGCCGGTCTGGCCCACGGCGAGGTCCGTGTGATCTCGAGCCCGCGTCGCCTGGCTGCACTCGTGGCCGATGTCGCTACCGCGACCGATGAGGTTCACGAGGTCAAGCGCGGCCCCGCGGCAAACATTGCATTTGACGCCGACGGCAACGCCACCAAGGCCGCCCAGGGCTTCGCCCGCAAGTGCGGTGTGGCTGCCGAGGACCTGGTCCGTCGCGAGGACACCGACGGTCGCGAGTATGTCTTTGCTGAGAAGAACATTCCCTCCGCACCGGCTACCCCGATTCTGACGGCCCTGTGTGAGAAGACCATCGCCGGCCTGCAGTGGCCCAACTACCGCAGCCAGCGCTGGGGCCACGAGCACGCGACGTTCGTGCGCCCGGTCCGTTGGATCTGCTGTCTTTTGGGCGAGGATGTTGTGCCCGTGTCCTTTGCCGATGTGACGAGCGGCAACACCACGCGCGGTCATCGCGTGCTTGGCCTCGGTGACCACGTTGTCGCCAGCCCCGCCGTCTATGAGCAGGTGCTCGAGGATGCCGGCGTGCTTTCTGCCGAGCGTCGTCGCGAGGCCATTCTTGCCGGTATCGCCGAAGTCGAGGCTGCTCGCCCCGGCTGCCATGTCGACACGCCCAAGAAAGTCTTTGAGGAGGTCATCAACCTCTGCGAATGGCCGACGGTGCTCGTCGGCACCTTCGATGAGGAGTTCCTCAAGGTCCCGCACGAGATTATCTGCGAGTCCATGCTCACCAACCAGCGCTACTTCCCGATCTATGACGGCGAGGGCAAGCTCACTCGTGAGTTCGTGGTTGTTTCGAACAGCAAGCCCGAGAACGCCGAGCGCGTGATCGACGGCAACGAGCGCGTCGTGCGCGCCCGTCTGGACGACGCCAAGTTCTTCTACGAGGAGGATCTGAAGATCTCCCTCGATGAGTTCCGCGAGCGTCTGGCTAAGGTTGCCTTCCAGGAGAAGCTCGGTAGTGTGCTCGCCAAGTCCGAGCGTATTGAGCAGCTCGCGCTCGCTATTGCACGCGAGGCCCATCTGGGCGCCCACCTGGCTGCCGATGCCGCTCGCGCCGCGCATCTGTGCAAGGCCGACCTGGTTTCCAACGCCGTCGTCGAGTTCACGAGCCAGCAGGGCGTGATGGGTGGTTACTACGCATGCGCGATGGGGGAGAACGACGAGGTCGCCCGCGCCATTCGCGATCACTACCGTCCCCGCTTTGCCGGTGACGAGCTGCCCGAGGGCACCGCTGGCTGCATCGTGGCCTGCGCCGACAAGCTCGATACCATCGCCGGTATCTTTGCCATCGGCGAGCCCCCGACCGGCTCCTCCGACCCCTACGCGCTGCGTCGTGCCGCTATCGGCATCATCAACATCCTGCGCGACCGTCTGCCGATCGACCCCACGTCGCTGATCGACTTCGCCCTTCAGCTCTATAGCGAGCAGGACATTGAGTTCGACGCCGCCGAGGTCGCCCAGCAGGTTCGCGACTTCTTCCATGGCCGCCTGGTGAGCATGGCCCGCGACGAGAAGATTCCGGCCGATACCGTCGCCGCCGTCTCCGCGGTGCACATCATTGCCCCGTCCGTCTTCTTCGCCCGCTGCGCCGCCCTCGACGAGGCTCGCAAGAACGACGCCGAGACCTTCGACAACCTGGCCACCGCCTATGCCCGCGCCGCGCATATCTCCAAGCCCGAGCTGGGTGCGGAGTACGACCGTAGCCTGATGGGCGATGCCGAGCTTGCTCTCGCCGACGCCTCCGAGGCTGCCCAGACCGCTGTCGATGCCGCCCTCGCTGCCGAGGATTACCCGGCCGCATTTGCCGCCCTCGCCGCCCTTCGCGCCCCCATCGATCGTTTCTTCGACGAGGTTATGGTCATGGACAAGGACGAGCAGCTTCGCGATAATCGCCTTAAGCTGCTCAACCGCTTTGAGGCCGTTTTCTCCGGCATCGCCAACATCGGTGAGCTTGCCCGCAAAAAGTAAGCTAGCCTGCGCGTAAGCGCAAAAGGAGCCCCGCATGGATTGCCCGGTCACCGCTCGTCCCACCGTTATCGTTATCTCCGACTCGCTCGGTGATACCGCTTGTGAGGTGGTGCTTGCGGCGTCCGGGCAATTTGATGAAGGGGCTTTTCGTCTTTTGCGCCTGCCCAAGGTGACCTCGGTGGAGCAGGTCAAGTCGTTTGTGGGTCCGCGTGTCGATGCGGACCATCGCGATATTGCCGTGTTCCACACCATTGTCGATCCGGCGCTTCGCGCCCGCGTCCTCGATTACCTGGGCATGCTGCATATCCGTTCGGTCGACCTGATCGGCCCGACGCTTGCCGTCCTGTCCTCGCTTATCGGTGCGTCGCCCAAGCGTGTCGCGGGTGTGATTCATAAGACCGACGACCGTTATTTCCATCGCATCGAGGCCATGGAGTATTTTGTTGAGCACGATGACGGGCGCGGGTGCGATGATCTGTCGGGTGCCGATATCGTGCTGCTGGGTGTGTCGCGTACGTCCAAGACGCCGCTGTCGATGTATTTGGCCTATCAGGGCTACAAGGTTGCCAATGTTCCGCTGGCTCATGGTATGGAGCCGCCAAAGTCGATTTATCAGGTTGATCCGATGAGGTTGTTTGGCTTGATTTCTACCGTCGATGTGATTTCCGAGATTCGTGATAGCCGTCTGGGCAATGACTATGCCCGCGCTGTCGCCGGTTCCTATGCCGAGCCCGAGAGCGTGCGCAGCGAGCTCCAGGAAGCCCGTGCCCTCATGAAGCGTTTGGGCTGCTTTGTCGTGCGCACTGACGGTAAGGCGATCGAGGAGAGCGCCTCCGAGATCATTGCCCACCTCGAAGAGATTCAGGAAGCCAGGGCCCGCCGTGCCGTCCGTCGCGCTCAACAAAGCTAGCTTATGTGGGACGGGTTTGTCTGGGTAGCTAAAATAGCCCCGTCCCAAATTAGCTACCCAAAGAGACTACCTCAAAATAATGCATGATTATGGTAAAGCGATTTAGCAGTTATTACCGCTTTTGACCTGCAAGTTACTTGCATTGGTATCTTCATAAGGCAACCACCTTTACCTACCGTTTACCGTCATATTTACCACGTTTACCAAACCGCGAATCCTCTGCTCAAGCCTGTCCAAAACCCGCCGTATAGTTCCCTCACGGCTCGCATCCGGCGGGCCAATTCGTTACCACGGTCGTGCGCGAGAGCGCATGGAAGGGGAAGTATCGTGAGCGATTGCAAGAGGGTTTACCGTTTTGGAACCGACGCCCAGGGCACCTGTGTCACCGAGGGTGACAAGTCCATGAACTTCGTGCTTGGCGGCAAAGGCGCAAACCTTGCCGAGATGAGCCGCATCGGCCTGCCGGTCCCCGGTGGCTTTACCATTACCTGCCAGACCTGTGTTGCGTACTCCGGTGCCGGTAACGTCTGGCCCGAGGGCGCACTCGATGAGATCGTTGCCGCCGAGGCAGACCTCGAGGCCCGCTGCGGCAAAAAGCTCGGCGATGCCTCCGATCCGCTGCTCGTATCGGTTCGCTCGGGCGCTCCGTTCTCCATGCCCGGTATGATGGACACAGTCCTCAACCTGGGCCTCAATGACGATTCCGTTCAGGGCCTTATCGCCCAGACGCAAAACCCGCGTTTTGCCTGGGATAGCTACCGCCGCTTTATCCAGATGTTCTCCAACGTCGTCATGGGTGTCGATGCTGACTTGTTCGAGAATGCCCTGACCCAGGCCCGCCTGGTCGCCGGCGTTCGCGTCGATTCCGAGCTTTCGGCCGAGGACCTGCAGGAGCTCGTCGAGACGTTCAAGGGCATCTTCTCCGAGAACGTCGAGGCCGCCCTGTATCCCGAGCTCGAGGTCGCCGACGGCAAGCCCGTCTTCCCGCACGATCCGGAGCTCCAGCTGCGCCTTGCTATCCAGGCCGTCTTCGGCAGCTGGATGAACGAGCGCGCCTGCATCTACCGCAAGCAGCACGGCATTTCCGACGACCTTGGCACCGCCGTCAACGTTCAGGCTATGGCCTTTGGCAATAAGGGCGAGACCTCGGCGACCGGTGTCGCCTTTACGCGCAACCCGGCCGACGGCACCAAGGAGTTCTACGGTGACTTTCTGGTCAACGCCCAGGGCGAGGACGTCGTCGCCGGCATCCGCAACACCGAGTCCATTGCCGACCTCAAGACCACCCCGGGCCTCGAGTCCGCAGGTGAAGAGCTTGAGCGTGTCTTCCTGACGCTTGAGGATCACTACCGCGACATGTGCGACATCGAGTTCACCATCGAGCAGGGTAAGCTCTGGATGCTCCAGACCCGTGTGGGCAAGCGTACCGCAACCGCCGCTCTGCGCATCGCTATCGAGATGGTCGAGGAGGGCCTCATCACCCGTGAGGAGGCCGTGAGCCGCATCGATCCCACGCAGCTCGACCAGCTCCTGCACCCGCAGTTCGACTCCTCCAAGAAGTACGAGGCGCTCGCATGCGGCCTTAACGCCAGCCCCGGTGCCGCCGTGGGCGAGGTCGTGTTCTCGAGCGATGACGCCGTCGCGCGTTCTGCCGAGGGCCATAAGGTCATTCTGGTCCGCTGGGAGACCAACCCCGACGACCTTAAGGGAATGGTCGCCGCCGAGGGTATCTTGACGAGCCATGGCGGCAAGACGAGCCATGCCGCCGTTATCGCTCGCGGTATGGGTACGCCCTGCGTCTGCGGCGTCGAGCGCTTCCACATTGACGCGGCCGAGAAGGTCGTGCGCATCGAGGGCAGCGATCGCGTGCTGCACGAGGGTGATATCATCTCCATCGACGGCACCCAGGGTATCGTCGTCGACGGCGCTGTCGATTTGGTCTCCGCTGAGCTCACCGGCGACCTGGACACCATTCTGTCCTGGGCAGACGAGATCCGCCTGGACGAGACCGACGGTCACGCCAACCACGTGCGCGTCAACGCCGACAATCCCGAGGATGCCGAGCTCGCGCTCGAGTTTGGCGCCGAGGCCATCGGTCTGTGCCGTACCGAGCACATGTTCCTGGGCGATCGCAAGAACATTATCCAGAGCTTCATCCTGTCCGACGACGAGGCTGTGAAGCAGCAGGCCCTGGCCGATCTGCTCAAGGTTCAGACTGAGGACTTCTTGGCGATGTTCAAGACCATGTCCGGTCGCGATGTGGTCGTTCGCCTGCTCGATCCGCCGCTTCATGAGTTCCTGGATAATCCTCGCGAGCTCGAGGTCGCCATCACCAGGAAGGAGGCCGCTGGCGCCGGCGAGGTAGAGCTTGCCGCCCTGCGTGCCCGCCTGCGCCGTATCGACGGCATGGTCGAGTCCAACCCGATGCTCGGCCTGCGCGGTGTGCGCCTGTCAGTCGTCTTCGGTGACCTGCCGCTCATGCAGGTCCGTGCCGTGGCAACGGCTGCCGCTCGCCTTATCAAGGAAGGCGTCGACCCGCGCCCCGAGATCATGGTTCCGCTCGTTTCCATCACGGCCGAGCATGTCCAGACCCGCGAGGTCATCGAGCGCGTGATCGCCGAGGTTTCCGCCGAGGAGGGCGTCGAGCTCAACATTCCCGTGGGCACGATGCTCGAGCTGCCGCGCGCCTGCATGGTCGCTGACGAGATCGCCCATCACGCCGACTTCTTCTGCTTTGGCACCAACGATCTCACCCAGACGACCTTCGGCTTCTCCCGCGACGATGCCGAGGCCAAGTTCATTCCGCTGTACATGCACAAGAAGATCTTGAAGGACAACCCCTTCGAGACTATCGACTCGGCGGTGCTGGAGCTCGTGCGCATGGCCGTCGAGAAGGGTCGTGCCACCAACCCCGGCATGCACTTTGGCGTGTGCGGTGAGCACGGCGGCGACCCCAAGTCCATCAAGGCCCTGTTTAACGCGGCCGACGTGGACTACGTGTCCTGCTCGCCCTATCGCGTGCCCCTCGCGCGTCTGGCGGCCGCTCAGGCCAAGCTCGAGGCCAAGCGTTCTGCCTAACGTTTTGGGTGTAGACGCCTAGTGTAGCCCCCCTTCATGCCGCCCGTCTCATTCGTGAGGCGGGCGGTTATCATGTGCGGGTTTTGTCTTTTTGTCTGCGTAAAAAATTGTTCTTGCAGCAGAAACCCGCGCGTGTATACTCAAATACGTTTGTTCAACTACGTGCCGGCCAAGATGGTACGGCACCTCTAGAAGAGTAAGGAATTGCACATGGATTACATCCGCGCAATCGAGCGTCAGCAGATCCGCGAGGACATTCCTCAGGTTCGCGTCGCCGACAACGTCAAGGTTCACTACCGCATTAAGGAAGGCGACCGCGAGCGCATCCAGGTCTTCCAGGGCGACGTCATCCGCATGGCCGGCGCCGGTGCCCGCGAGACCTTCACCGTCCGCAAGATGTCCTTCGGTGTCGGTGTTGAGCGTACCTTCCCGCTTCACAGCCCCAAGATCGCCAAGCTCGAGGTCGTTCGTCATGGTCGCGTCCGTCGCGCCAAGCTGTACTACCTCCGCGACAAGGTGGGCAAGGCTGCTCGCATCCCCGAGAAGCGCTAAGAAGATCGCAGCGTCTGTCCACTCGTTTGGACACAAGGGTCACCTTCGGGTGGCCCTTCTTTTTATCTGATTTGCATGCAAGGAGGGCCTGGTATGGCCAACATGACGAGCTCGGTTTCGGCATCGCAGGTTGCCGGTGAGCTGGCGAGCGCTACGTTTGAGGAGATTCCCGCCCTCGTGGAGCATTATCGCGAGGACCCGCGCCAGCAGGTGATCAAGGCTTGTGAACGCGCCCTCAAACGCCATGCCAAAGAGCTTGCCGAGCGTGAGCGCGTCAATGACATGTACGAGCTTATGCATGAGCTTGGCGGCGATGGGGTGGTCGTTGGTGTCGATGAGGTGGGTCGCGGATCGGTGGCCGGTCCTCTGACGGTGTGCGCCGTCTGTCTTCCTATGGAGCCGCGCGTCTGGGGTATCAACGATTCCAAAAAGCTCACGCCGGCGCGCCGCGAGCTGCTCTCGGTGATGATTGCCGAGGTGGCGACGGCGATCGGTTTTTGCCATATCGCGCCGAAGGATATCGATGATATGGGCATGGCCCGCGCCATCCGCGCTGCCGTCGCGGGCGCCGTGGCCGATACGGGCCTCGAGCCCGACTGCGTCCTCATGGATGGCAACCCCTTGGGCGCCGTTCCTAACGAGCGCGATGTGGTGAAGGGCGATGCCAAAATCGCCTGCATCGCTGCGGCGTCCATCATGGCCAAGGTCACGCGTGACGAGATGATGGTCGAGTACGACGCCGAGTACCCCGAGTACCATCTGGCAGAGTCGAAGGGCTATGCAAGCCCCGAGCATATCGAGGCCATTCGCAAACATGGACTTTGTCCACTGCACCGCGTGAGCTTTTGCGGAAACTTTTTGCAGACTGAGCGCCTTTTCTAGATCAATTGTGGAGAAAGGGACCCCTGGCGTTTTATAAACCTGCTGGTAGCGGGCCGTGTTCAACGTGATTGTTGCGTACGGCCCATTTTTTGTCGGTATTTGGTCAGCTTTTGGTTTGCATCCGGTACTTACCCGCATGAAAGGTGCCCTCATCATCGGGGCAATGCAGTGTGCGGGAAAGGAGACCCCATGAGTGCCGCATGCAAAAAGAGCAAGACGCAGCAGCTCAAGGAGCGTTGGGAAAACGGCGAGCTCGACTGCGGGGCGATGACGCCCGAGTTTATCAAGGGGCTCAGTCCCCGCGAGCTGGGCATGCTGGGCGAGCTGATCACCATCGACTACTATAACGAGCGCGGCTACACCTTGCTGGAGCAGGGCTATCGTTGCACCGAGGGTGAGGCCGATCTGGTGCTGCTCGATGAGCTCGACGATGTCGTGGTGATGGCCGAGGTCAAGACCAGACGCGTTGCACTGGATTGCAGCACGCGGGTCTTTCCCGAGGAGGCCGTGGACGCCCAAAAACAACGCCGCTACCGCCGCATCGCAAGTTGCTATCTCATGGAGCATTATCCGCTCAAGGCGATTCGCTTCGATGCCGTGGGCGTCACCATCCGCGGCGGGCATATCGCCGAGATCGAGCATCAGTACAACGCATTCGATTGGCAGGTGTCGTGATGGCGTTCGAGACGTTTGCCGTTCACGCGGCCTGCATCCGCGGCGTCGAGGCGATTCACGTCACGGTCGAGGTCTCGCTTGCCGGTGGCGTTCCGGGCATCCAGATGCTCGGCATTCCGAGTATGGAGGTGATGGAGTCACGCGGTCGTATTCGCTGCGCGATGCGCTCCGCCGGGTTCGAGATTCCGCGCTCGGGCATTACGGTCAATCTGGCGCCCGGCGATATTCGCAAGACCGGTAGCGGCTTTGATTTGCCCATCGCCATTGCGGTATTGGCGGCCGATGGCCAGATTCCCCGCGACAACCTCGATCGTTGTCTTATCGCAGGTGAGCTTGGCTTGGACGGTACGGTGCTTCCTGTCAAGGGCGAGGTGGCGTTTCAGCTATTGGCACGTGATATGGGGCTGTCCTTTATCGCCGGCAGGTCCGATCAGCATGTGCCGCTTGCGGGCGTTGACTGCGGGTTTATCGACCATCTATCTCAGCTTGCCCATGGCATGGGGGACGCCGCGCGGCATTATCTGGATTCTGAAGTGCTCGAGGCGACCTTTGAGCCCGAGCTCGACTATGCCGACGTACTGGGGCAGGAAGTCGCTAAACGCGGCATGGCGCTTGCGGCGGCAGGAGAACTCGGACTGCTCATGATTGGGTCCCCGGGATCGGGCAAGACGATGCTTGCGCGCCGTATGACCGGCATCCTGCCCGAGCTTTCCGTTGAAGATCAACAGGAGGCGCTGTGCATCCATTCGGTTTTGGGTGAGAACATTGATGGCTTGTTGGCGGGGCACCGGCCCTTCCGCAGTCCCCACCACAGTATTTCGACCGCAGGCCTTATCGGCGGAGGACGCCCGGTGCATCCGGGTGAGATCAGCCTTGCTCATGGCGGCGTGCTCTTTTTGGACGAGCTTGCCGAGTTTCCCACGGGTGTGCTGCAGACGCTGCGTCAGCCCATCGAACGCGGCTATGTGAGGATCGTACGCGTCGACGGGGCCTTTACCTTCCCGTCGCGCTTTCAGCTGCTGGCCGCGAGCAATCCCTGTCCCTGCGGCTTTTTGGGCGATCGCGAGGTGCCATGCCGCTGCTCGGCATCGATGGTGGAGCGCTATCGGGCAAAGCTGCGCGGTCCTTTGGCCGACCGTATCGACATGATGATCGATGTGACCCGTCCCGACCCCCAAGTGATTATCGAGGGTGCGGAGGGTATGTCGTCGGCCGAGTTGCGTGACTTCGTTGTGCGCGGTCGTGCTTTTCGCGCTTGGCGCGAATCCCGTATGGACGATGCGGACGCCGAGGCCGAGGATGATGAGACGCGGTCCATTGACGGCGTCGTTTCGACCTTTGAGCTCGATGATGCGGCGGAGAAGTGTGTGCTCGGCCTGTCAAAGCGCACGCATCTCACGGGCCGCGGCATCGTGCGCCTGGTGCGTATCGCACGTACCATCGCCGACGTCGCCGAGAGCGAGCAGGTGACGCAGGATCACGTGCTCGAGGCGGCGATGTACCAGGGAAGGAGGGACCAATGATGGCCGAGGGGACCTTCGAGCTGCATCCAGGTGACGCGTTGTATCCCGAGACCGTTTTGGAGCTTTCTGATGTACCCCAGACGCTCTTTGTGCGCGGCAACCCCGAGGTGCTTTCGACGCCTGCGCTCTCCATCATCGGCGCGCGCAAGGCCTCTCCGTATGGTCTTGCCGTGGCAGAGCTTGCGGCAAAGGTGGCGGTCGAGGCGGGAGTGACGGTTGTTTCGGGCGGCGCGGTCGGTTGTGACCAGGCCTCGGGTTGGGCTGCGGTCAACGCCGGCGGCAAACACGTCGTGGTGCTGGGGACGGGCGCCGACGTGGTTTACCCGCGTTCGAGCGCGGGGCTTATTACTCGCACGCTCGATACGGGTGGCGCGATCGTGTCGATCTCTCCGTGGGGCATGGGTCCGCGCAGGTTTGCCTTTCCGCGCCGCAATCGTGTGATCGCGGCCCTGTCGCAAGCCCTCTTTGTATCCGAGGCGGGTATGCCTTCCGGGACGTTTTCTACAGCCGAGGCTGCTATGGATTTGGGGCGCGAACTTCTTGCCGTGCCGGGGTCGATCCTATCGCCCGAGTCGCGTGGCACGAATTACCTCATTGCGAACGGTGCCTGCTGCATCATCGACGAGGAATCTATTGAGATGGCTATTTCACGCATCTACGGCACCCTGCGCTACTCGCGCCCCGATGCTCCCGGTATTGCCGACTTGGATCCAACACGGCAGACCGTGATGCATGCGCTCATCGCCTCTCCGCTCAAGGTCGATGACATCGCGGCGCTCGTCTCGCTCGATGCCGTCGGCGTACTCAAACTCCTAGGTTCGCTTGAGCTCGAGGGTCTTATCGAGCGCATGATGGATGGAAGGTATGCGCCCTCCAAGTTTGCCCTTCACGCCCAGACCCCCTTCGGTCACAATGGAAAACGTGTCAATTAGAAAGGTGTTTGCAGATGCTGTTTGATCAGGTGACGGTTATCGGTGGCGGTTTGGCGGGTTCGGAATGCGCGATCCAGCTGGCAGACCGCGGATTCGCCGTAAAGCTGTGCGAGATGCGCCCCCAGGTGAGCTCCCCGGCCCACCATACCGATCACCTGGCAGAGCTCGTCTGCTCCAATTCGTTTAAGTCGACCCGTCCGGACTCTGCGGCTGGTTTGCTGAAGGCCGAGCTTGAGCGCATGGGCTCGGTCCTGCTCGATTGCGCCCGTCGCGCGGCTGTTCCCGCCGGTGGTGCCCTGGCGGTCGACCGTGTCAAGTTTTCCGAGCTTGTCGAGGCCGAGGTTGCCGCCCGTCCCAATATCGAGATCATTCACGGCGAGGTCACGCGGATTCCCGAGGGTCACGTGGTCATTGCCGCCGGCCCCTTGTGCTCGCCGGCGCTGAGCGAAGAGGTCATGAAGCTCGTCGGTGGCGACGCCCTTGCGTTCTTCGATGCCGCGGCACCGATCGTCGATGCCTCCACGCTTGATATGGACGTGCTGTTCTCGCAGTCGCGCTACGAGGAACAGGGGAGTGGCGACTACCTCAATGCCCCGCTCAACAAGGAAGAGTACGAGGCCTTTATCGAGGCGCTCACCACGGCCGACCGCGTGGTGCTCAAGGACTTTGAGGGCGGCGATCTGTTCCAGGCATGCCAGCCTGCCGAGGAGGTTGCGCGCACCGGCAAGGACGCCATTCGCTTTGGCGCCATGAAGCCCGTCGGCCTCACCGACCCGCGTACCGGACGTCGCCCCTGGGCAGCGATTCAGCTGCGTGCCGAGAACAAGGAGAAGACTGCCTATAACCTGGTGGGCTTCCAGACCAACCTGACCTTTGGCGAGCAGAAGCGCGTCTTCCATATGGTGCCGGGCCTGGAGAACGCCGAGTTCTTCCGCTACGGTGTCATGCACCGCAATACCTTTGTCGACGCCCCGCACGTGCTCGATGGCACCTTTGCCGTGCCCGGTACGAGCGTGCGCCTTGCCGGCCAGATCACCGGCACCGAAGGCTATATGGAGGCCGTGGCGACCGGTCTGCTCGCCGCGCTCAACACCTATGCCGAGGCAATCGAGGCGGAGCCTGTTGAGCTGCCGCGCGTGGGCGCCCTGGGTGCGCTCGTGGGCTATGCGACCGATCCTGCCACCGTGGGCTATCAGCCCATGCACGTCAACTTTGGCCTCGTGCCACCGCTCGAGGACGGCAAGCGCCGCAGTAAGCGCGACCGCTACCAGGCCTATGCGGACCGTGCGCTCGAAGCTCTTGATGCCTATCTGGCCACTCGCCCCGATCTGTTTGGAGGCGACCGGTCATAGCCTTTGACCTGTACGACACCATCGACTCGTTCATCGCCTATATTGCTCGCGTCGAAGGGCTCGCTCCCAACACGGTGACCGCCTACGCTTCGCGGCTGGAGCGTTTCGCTTCATGGTGCGAGCGCGAAGGCGTCGATGCGCGTGCCGCCGACGTACGGACGGTTCGCTCCTATTTGGCCGAGCTGTCGCGTGACCAGGTGGCGGCTCGGACCCTTGCGGCGCACTTGTCTGCCATTCGCTCACTTTATCGATGGATGGCTGCCGAGGGGATCGTTGAGGGCGATGCGGTCTCGGCGATATCCTCGCCCAAGCTCCCGCGTGATCTGCCCGGTGTGCTGACGAACCAACAGGTGGAGGCGCTCCTCAAAGCCCCCGATACCTCAACTCCCGCGGGATTGCGCGATGCGGCGATGCTCGAGCTGCTCTATGCCTCCGGCGCCCGCATCTCTGAGCTCGCGGCGCTCAATGTGGAGTCCATCGCTTGGTCCGAGCGAACGTTGCGACTTTGGGGTAAGGGGAGCAAGGAGCGTATCGTGCCGCTCTATCGGCGTGCTCTCGAGGCGGCCCGTCTCTATATAGAGGAGGGGAGGCCGGAGCTCCTTGCGCAGGCAAGGCGAAGCGACGGCGCAAACGGCGTGCATCCGCTGCTTATATCGGCGCGCGGCAATCGCATGAGCGCCGCCATGCTCAGGCGGCGGTTCCATACGCTGGCGACGCTCGCCGGAATTCCGGCCGACATCGCCCCGCATGCGATGCGCCATACCTTTGCGACCGACTTGCTCGAGGGCGGTGCGGACCTGCGCTCGGTTCAAGAGCTGCTGGGTCATGCGAGCCTGTCCACGACGCAGATCTACACGCATCTCACGCCCGATCGGCTTAAGCGGGCCGTGGCTCAAGCCCATCCCCGCGGCGAATAGTGGCTGGGACGTCCTGCGCCGCACTCAGGTGTGTGGTTTTGATTGCGGGTTGGCAGGAAGATGCATTCCTGCTATCATTCATCGGGTTGCTTCACGGCAACAGGTTTTTATCACACACGCGCGGCTACTTCATACCGTGGTGCCCGGGCTTTGGTAGCACATGTCCGGGTTGGTTTTGGAGGATGACCCCGCGCGGAGGCAAACCACAGGAGGTTTAACATGGCTACCAAGATTAATATCCGCACCCTGCTCGAGGCCGGCTGCCACTTCGGTCACCAGACCCGTCGCTGGAACCCCAAGATGAAGCCGTTCATCTTCGGTGAGCGCAACGGCATCTACATCCTCGACCTCAAGCAGACCATCCTCGACGCCGACCAGGCCTACACCTTCGTCAAGAACGTCGCCAAGGGTGGCAACGTGCTGTTCGTCGGCACCAAGAAGCAGGCTCAGGAGGCCGTCAAGAACGCTGCTGAGCGCGCCAACATGCCCTACATCAACCAGCGTTGGCTCGGCGGCATGCTGACCAACTTCGTCACCATCCGCTCCCGCATCAACCGCATGGAGGAGCTCGAGGCCATGGTCGATGACGGCCGCATGGCAGTGCTCCCCAAGAAGGAGCAGGCTGTGCTCGGCAAGGAGCTCACCAAGCTCCAGACCAACCTCGGTGGCGCCCGCGACATGAAGGGTCTGCCCCAGGCTCTCTTCGTCATCGACACCAAGCGCGAGGAGAACGCCATCAAGGAGGCCCAGCGCCTGAACATCCCCGTCGTCGCTCTGATCGACACCAACTCCGATCCCGACGAGGTCGAGTACGGCATCCCCTGCAACGATGACGCTATCTCCGCTGTCACCCTTATGTGCGAGCTCATGGCTGACGCCTGCCTCGCTGGCTCCGGCAAGGAGCAGGTCTCCGAGGCCGAGATGGCCGCTGAGCCCAAGGCCGAGTAAATCAGTCTTAGTTAATTCTTTTTCATCTCTTTGAAAGGAACCACAATGGCCCAGATTACCGCCGCTATGGTCAAGCAGCTCCGCGAGATGACCGACTCCCCGATGATGGAGTGCAAGAAGGCTCTCGTCGAGGCTGACGGCGACATGGACGCCGCTGTCGACGTTCTGCGTAAGAACGGCCTTGCCAAGGCCGCCAAGAAGGCTGGCCGTGAGACCAACGAGGGCGCTGTCGCCGCGTTCGTCTCCGAGGATGGCAAGACCGGCGCTCTGCTCGAGCTCTCCTGCGAGACCGACTTCGTTGGCTCCAACGCCAAGTTCACCGGCTTTGCTTCCAAGGTCGCTGAGGTTGTCGCTACCACCGAGCCTGCTGACGTCGACGCTCTGCTCGAGAAGCCGATGGGCGAGGAGACCGTTTCCTCCGAGCTCACCGAGATGATTCACATCATGGGCGAGAACATGAAGATCTCCCGTTTCGCCGCCCGCAAGGCCGAGAACGGCGCGCTCGCTTCTTACATCCACATGGGTGGTAAGATTGGCGTCCTCGTCGAGTTCGCTTTCGAGAAGGCCGAGACCGCTCAGGCTGAGTCCTTCAAGACCTTCGCTCACGACGTTGCCCTTCAGGTTGCCGCCGTCGCGCCGATCTGCGCCACCCGCGATCAGGTTCCGGCCGAGACCGTCGAGCACGAGAAGCAGATCTACATGGCTCAGGCTGCCGAGTCCGGCAAGCCCGAGGCTATCCAGGAGAAGATGGCTGTCGGCCGTCTGGAGAAGTTCTACAAGCAGTCCGTGCTCACCGAGCAGGAGTTCATCAAGGACAGCTCCCTCACCATCAAGAAGTACGCTGAGCAGGTCTCCAAGGAGCTCGGCGACACCATTACCGTCGTTGCCTTTGACCGTCTGGTCCGTGGCGAGTAAATAAGCTCTTGTAGCTGGTAATGAGCAGGCTGTGGGTTTTACTCACAGCCTGCTTTTTCATGGCTCCCCGTTAAGCCTTTGTTATCATATTAAAAGTCTAATTAAAGGAGGATCGCTTTGTCCGACATCCGATATAAACGCGTGCTTCTGAAGCTTTCCGGCGAAGCACTGATGGGCGACGGCCAATATGGCATTGACCCCAAGGTTACCGACCATCTTGCCAAGCAGGTCAAGGAGCTGCTCGCCGTTGGTCATGAGGTCGGCGTCGTTGTCGGCGGTGGCAATATTTTCCGCGGCATGGCCGGCGCTGCCGGTGGCATGGAGCGTGCTCAGGCCGACTACATGGGCATGCTGGCAACCGTTATGAACGCGCTTGCCCTGCAGGATGCCTTCGAGCATAACGATGTTCCCTGCCGCGTGATGAGCGCTATCCAGATGAACGAGATCTGCGAGCCCTATATTCGCCGTCGCGCCATCAATCACCTTTCCAAGGGCAACGTCGTTATTTTTGCCGCCGGTTCGGGCAATCCGTACTTTACGACCGACACCGCTGCGGCTCTTCGTGCGTGCGAGATCGGCGCCGAGATTCTGATTAAAGCCACCAAGGTTGACGGCATCTACGACAAGGATCCCGTCAAGTGTGCTGACGCCGTCCGGTTTGACAAGATCACCTACCATGAGGTGCTCGTCCGCGGTCTGCAGGTTATGGATTCCACGGCTACGGCACTGTGCCAGGATAACCGTATGCCGATTTTGGTCCTCAACATCGATGGCGAGGACACCGTCAAGCGCGCGCTTTCGGGTGAGCCCGTCGGCACGCTCGTCTATCAGGAGGATTAAGCATGGCAGAGAACATCACCGCCCACATGGACAAGTCGCTCGAGTCCCTCAAGCATAACTTCTCCAAGGTCCGTACCGGCCGCGCCAACGCTAACATTCTGTCCGACATCACCGTCGATTATTACGGTGTTCCCACGCCGGTCACGCAGGTTGCCGCCGTAAAGACCCCCGAGGCCCACATGCTGCTCATCGAGCCGTGGGACAAGGCGCTCATCAACGCTATCGTCAAGGCCATCGGCGCTTCCGATCTGGGTATTACCCCCAACTCCGATGGCACCGTCGTTCGTCTGCCGTTCCCGGCTCCCACCGAAGAGCGCCGTCGCGAGCTCGTCAAGGAGTGCCGCGAGTACGCTGAGCAGGCCAAGGTGTCTATCCGTAACATCCGTCGCGACTTCAACAACAAGCTCGAGCGCGATGAGGAGCTCACCGAGGACGATGTCCGTCGCGAGCAGGCTAAGGTCCAGAAGCACACCGATGAGTATGTCGCTAAGGTCGAGGAGCTTCTGAAGGAAAAAGAAGCCGAGGTCATGGAGATCTAAGGTGCAATACGACGAGCATAAACTGGTCGAGTACTTTGCCGACGCCCCTGCGGGCGTCGGTTTTTCCGACCTTGACCTCAATAACATTCCGCACCATATCTCGTGCATCATGGACGGCAACGGTCGTTGGGCCACGTCGCGCGGTCTTGCACGCACTGAGGGCCACAAGGCGGGTATCGTCTCCCTTCGCGAGATCATTACTGCCTGTGTGCGTCTGGGCGTCGACGTGCTTTCTGCCTATGCGTTTTCTACCGAAAACTGGAACCGTCCGCAGCATGAGGTCAACGTCTTGATGCATCTGTTTGCCAAGACGTTTATCGACGAGCTGCCGCTTCTGAAGCGCGAAAACGTGCGCGTCGTCTTTTTGGGTGACATTTCCGCGCTGCCCAAGAAGACCCGCGACGTTTTTGAACGCGGTCTTGCCGAGTGCGCCGATCGCACCGGTATGACGCTGGCGCTTGCCGTCAACTACGGCGCGCGTGCCGAGATTACCCGCGCTGTCCGTCAGATTGCGCTCGACGCTGCCGCCGGTAAGATCGATCCTGCCGCAATTGATGACGACATGGTGGCTTCCCACCTCTATACCGCCGGTCTTCCCGATCCTGAGCTTGTGATTCGCACTTCTGGTGAGCTGCGCCTTTCGAACTATCTGCTGTGGCAGGTGGCTTATTCCGAGTTCTACGTCACCGATACCTATTGGCCCGACTTTGATCGCTGGGGCCTCGTCGACGCCATTTTGGCCTATCAGGGCCGTGACCGTAGGTTTGGTGGACTGAGCAAGACCGAGGAGGCTTAATCGTGTCCGATCGTCCCAAGGGATCTGCTCCCAAGACGCCTGCGCGCAAAGCTGGCACTGCGGGAGCGCCTGCAGCGAAGAGTGGCACCGGTTCGTGGCTGGCGGGCTTTATTACCCGTGCCGCCGCCGGTATCGTCTACGCCGTCGTCTTTATCCTGTGCCTGGTTTTGGGTATCGTGCCCACGGCCATCTTTGTTTCCGTCATGAGCGGTCTATGCTGCTATGAATTTTTCCGTATGACAAGGCTCGATGGCAAGATGGCGAACGAGCGTATGGGTATCGCTGCCGCCGTGCTCTTTCCGCTGTCGGCGTTGGGCGATTCGATGTTGTTGAATGCCCTGCTTTTTGCCCTGATGCTCGCGGTGGGCATTTGGTATGTCTGGTCGCCGCGTACCCGCATCTCTGATGTGGCCGTGACGCTCATGGGTCCCATCTACACTGGCTTTATGCTGTCGGCTATCGTGCTGCTGCGCGATTCCGTGCCCGGTTTTGCCGGCGCTCTGCTTTCGGTGGGCGTTTGCGCGTCCCTTTGGGTCTCCGATTCGTTTGCCTACATCGTGGGCAGCCGTATCGGCAAGCACAAGATGGTTCCCAAGATCTCTCCAAAAAAGAGCTGGGAGGGGTTTGTTGGTGGCATCCTGGGCTCGGTTTTGATTTGGCTCATCCTGTGGGCGACGCACTTCTACAAGCTCAGCCTGCCCTATGCGCTACTGTGCGGCGTGGTCGTGTCCGTCCTGGGCGTTATCGGCGACCTCATCGAGTCACGCATCAAGCGTGGCGTGGGCGTCAAGGATTCCGGCAATCTTATCCCGGGCCATGGCGGCATGCTCGATCGTAGCGATTCGCTTATCTTCGGCTGCATTACCGCGCAGCTGCTTTTGATGATCGGAGGCGTGCTGTAATGTCATTCCAGACGACGTATGGCCCCGATGGACGCCTCCGTGTTGCCATCCTGGGTTGTACGGGGTCTATCGGCACCCAGGCACTCGATGTGTGCCGTCAGCATGCCGATCGACTACAGGTGACGGCGCTGTCCGTTAATTCCAGCACCTCGGAGCTCGTTGCCGCTGCCCGCGAGTTTTCGGTTCCGGCGGTTGCCGTGGCCGATGTCGCTCATGGCGATGACGCCGTGCTGCAGGAGTTGCCCGAGGGAACGAAGCTCGGCGTTGGCGCGCAGGCGGTTTGCGAGCTCGCGCGTCGCGACGATGTCGACTGCGTGCTCGTCGCTATTGTGGGCGCTGCCGGTCTCGAGGCGAGCCATGCGGCCTTGACCTCGAATAAGCGCCTTGCTCTTGCCAACAAGGAGTCCCTCGTCGTCGGTGGCGACTTGCTTATGCCGTTGGCGCAACCGGGCCAGCTTATTCCGGTCGACTCTGAGCACTCAGCCATTTACCAGTGCTATCTGGGGGAGAACCCGCGCGAGGCTCATTGTATTTGGCTCACCTGCTCGGGCGGTCCGTTCTTTGGCCGCACGCGCGACGAGCTCGATTGCGTGACGCGTGTCGATGCCCTCGCACATCCCACGTGGGCCATGGGTGCCAAGATCACCATCGACTCCGCCACCCTCATGAACAAGGGCCTGGAGCGCATTGAGGCCATGCATCTGTTTAACTGCGACCTCGATTTCATTAACGTGGTCGTGCAGCGTCAGTCCAAGATTCACTCTATGGTCGAGTTCGCCGACGGCTCCGTGATGGCGCATCTCGGTGCTTCCGACATGCGTATTCCCATCCAGTTCGCGTTCTCGTATCCCGAGCGTTGGGATACCCCGGCGCCTCGTATCGATTTTCGCGAGTTGGGGCAGCTCACGTTTGATGCTGCCGACATGGATACCTTCCGCTGTCTGGCGCTGGCCGAGCGTGCCGGCAAGACGGGTGGCACCATGCCGTGCGTGCTCAATGCCGCCAACGAGGTCGCCGTCGATGCCTTCCTGCACGATGGCTGCAGCTTTACCGATATCGATCGCATTGTGGAATCCTGCATGGATGCTCACGATATGCAGGCGGTCGATTCGTTTGAGCAACTTCGCGACATCGATGCGTGGGCGCGTGAAAAGGCTGTGCAGGTGCTCGTCGCAACCCGTTCCTAACCCATAAGGATTGCTATTTCGTTTTATGGATACTGTTCTGAGCGTTCTCTCATCGGTCTTTTGGGGCCTGCTGATGCTTTCCGTCCTCGTGTTTTTGCACGAGGGCGGCCACTTTTTGGCGGCGCGTGCCTGCGGCGTCCGTGTGACCGAGTTCTTTTTGGGCCTGCCGTGCCGCTTTGACATCCATTACACGTCGCGTCGCATTGGAACCAAGTTTGGCGTGACCCCGCTGCTGCTGGGTGGCTACGCTGCCATCTGCGGTATGGACCCGACCGACGTCTCGTGCGCCGATCGCGTGCTTGCGGCTATCTATCGTCATGGTCGCGTGACCGTGGCCGATCTTGCTGTCGAGCTCGAGCTTTCCGAGGAGGATGTGCTCGAGGCATGCGCCCTATTGCTGGGCTGGGGCTCCATCGCACCCTGGTATGAGGAAGGGGAGAAGCCCTCGCCGAGCTACTATCCCACCAAGTATCAGACGCTGCCGCGAGACACGGCAGGCTATACCACCTTTGACGGTCGCCGTTTCGATCGCGAACATTCAACTGCCGAGGGCGATGTGTGGGAGCTGCCGTGCGGCGAGGCCGAGTTCCTTGCGCAAGAACGTTCGCACACCTATCTTGGCCAAGGCTTTCTCAAGCGTGCCTTTATGCTGCTCGCGGGCATTATTGTCAATATTTTGACGGGCTTTTTGCTCCTTATGAGTATCTATTCCATTGCGGGTGTCACCGTGCCGATCGATACCAACGTGATCGGTCAGGTTGACGAGGGGTCTATTGCCGCCAGGGCGGGTATCGAGTCCGGTGATGCGATCCTTTCGGTTGACGGTGTCTCATGTTCCACTTGGATGGACGTCTACGATGCCATCGGTAAGGCCGCCGGTAAGGACGATATTGCTATTGAGTATGAGCGCGATGGCAAGCAGTGCTCGACCTCGGTCGCACTCAAAGAGGGCGAACGTCTGGGCGTTTATGCCTCTACGCAGGTAGTCCGTTTGGACCCCATCACCTCGGCACGTCTGTCATTCTCCTATGTTGTGCAGACCGCGGATGGCGTTATTCGCCTACTCCAGCCGCAGCACACGATGGAGATCCTCGATCAGTCCTCTTCGATCGTGGGTATTAGCGTCATGTCCTCGCAGGCAGCTGCTGCCGGTCCCATCACGTTCTTGTCGTTTGCCGCGCTCATTTCGTTCTCACTGGGCTTTATGAACTTGCTGCCCATCCCGCCGCTCGACGGCGGCAAGCTGCTAATTGAGATCATTCAAAAGATTGCTGGCCGCGAGCTGCCGCTCAAGGTCCAGACGATTGTGAGCTATGTGGGCGTCGCGCTCTTCGCATTGCTGTTTGTCTATATGCTTCGTTCCGACATCCTTCGATTTATTCTGTAGGGGAGTGCTTGGATTGTCTCTATCCCATTCTTTGCCGCGCGAGCTGACGCGCCCCGTGCATGTGGGCGGGGTGCAGATCGGCGGCGGCGCGCCGGTCGTGGTCCAGTCTATGACCTGCACCGATACCGCCGATGCTCAGGCAACGCTTGGGCAGGTCCGCGCTTTGGCACAGGCGGGCTGCGATATCGTGCGCGTGAGTGTACCCACCGAAGCCGCGCTCGAGGGCTTCCGTACCATCTGTGCCGAGTCTCCGGTGCCAATCGTTGTCGATATTCACTTTAACCATAAGCTCGCCATCGGCGCCGTCGAGGCTGGTGCCGCCAAGCTGCGCATCAATCCCGGTAATATCGGCGATTGGGCTAAGGTCGATGCCGTCATCGACGCCGCCGGCGCTGCGGGCTGTGCGATTCGCATCGGTGTCAACGCCGGCTCGCTCGAGCAGGATATCGCCGAGCGCGGCGAGCTTACGCAGCCCGAGAAGCTCGTGATGTCGAGTGAGCGCTTTGTGCGGCACTTTGAGGACCGCGGCTTTACCAACATCGTGCTTTCCGCCAAGGCCCATAGTGTACAGACGACGCTTGATACCTATCGTGCCCTGTCGCGCGAGATTCCCCATGTTCCACTTCATCTGGGTGTGACTGAGGCCGGTACCAAGCTGCAGGGCACCATCAAGAGCTCGGTGGGACTGGGCATCCTGCTCTCCGAGGGCATTGGCGACACCATGCGCGTCTCGCTTACGGCCGATCCGGTTGAGGAGCCGCCGGTCGCTTGGGGTATTCTGCAGTCGCTGGGCCTGCGTCGTCGTGGCCCCGAGATTGTCTCGTGCCCCACATGCGCGCGCTGCCAGGTCAATCTCATCGCAATCGCCGAGGAGGTTACCGAGCGGCTTAAGAACTACTCCGCGCCGCTTTCGATCGCTGTGATGGGCTGTGCGGTCAATGGCCCCGGCGAGGCTTCTGATGCCGACTTGGGGGTTGCCTGTGGACGAGGTCAGGGCCTGCTCTTTTCGCACGGCCAGATCATTGGTAAAGTAGCTGAGGATCAAATTGTCGACGCTCTGATGGCCGAGGTCGACAAACTAATTGAGGAGAAATAAATGACTCGAGCAATGTATATGTCTAAGCTGTATGCTCCGACTCTTAAAGAAGATCCGGCGGACGCTGAGCTCGCCAGCCACCGCCTGCTGCTCCGTGCCGGCATGATCCGCAAGGAGGCCGCCGGTCTCTATTCCTATCTGCCGCTCGCATGGCGCTCGATCCGCAAGATCGAGAATATCGTGCGTGACGAGATGGACGCTGCCGGTGCCCAGGAGCTCATGATGCCCATTATGGTCGATGCTGAGCTATGGCGTGAGTCCGGCCGCATCGATGCCTATGGCAAGGAGCTCGTGCGCTTTGATGACCGTCACGGTCGTGAGTTTGTGCTGGGCCCCACGCACGAGGAGACCGTGACCGCCCTGGTACGCAATGAACTGCGTTCCTACAAGCAGCTGCCGGTGAATCTCTATCACATCCAGGATAAGTTCCGCGACGAGTTCCGTCCCCGCTTTGGCCTGATGCGCGGTCGCGAGTTCATCATGAAGGACGCCTACAGCTTCTCCGCTACGCAGGAGAGCCTGCAGGAGGAGTACGACAAGATGAAGCAGGCGTACGCCAATATCTGCGAGCGCTGCTACATCAAGGCTCTGCCCGTTGTCGCCGATTCCGGTGAGATCGGTGGCGACACCTCCGTCGAGTACATGGCTCTTGCTGACGCCGGCGAGGCTTCGCTGGTCTACTGCGACGATTGTGGCTTTGCTGCCGACGACGAGGCGGCAAGCACCAAGGTCGTCGTGACCGAGGGCCCCGGCGACGGTACGCTCACCAAGGTCGAGACCCCGGGCATGGGCACCATCGAGGCCGTTGCAAAGTTCTTCGGCTTCCCCGAGAACGGCACGCGCAAGTCGCTGGCACTCATCGACGCTGAGGGCAAGCCTGTCGTGGCCATTGTCCCGGGCGATCATGAGCTCAACGACTGCAAGGCCGAGCACGTCTTTGGCAAGGGCTATTGCATGATGACCGACGAGGAGCTTCAGACCTACGGACTGCATAAGGGCTTTATCGGACCGGTTAACCTGCCCGAGGGCATCCGTCTGGTGTGCGACGAGAGCTTGCGTGAGTCTAAGCAGTGGGCCTGCGGCGCCAACGAGGTTGACTATCACTTTACCGGCGCTTGCCCCGAGCGTGACTTTACCGTTGACGAGTGGGCCGACCTGGTTACCGTCGTTGCCGGCGATCCCTGCCCGCACTGCGGCAAGCCGCTCTCTGCTGCTCGCGGTATCGAGGTCTCCCAGGTGTTTCAGCTGGGCACCAAGTATTCCGAGGCCATGGGTGCCACCTTTATGGACGAGGATGGCAAGGAGAAGCCGCTCATCATGGGCTGCTACGGCGTTGGTGTGTCCCGCTCGCTCGCTGCCGTCGTGGAACAGCATAACGACGAGCACGGTATCGTCTGGCCGGTCTCCGTTGCCCCGTACGAGGTCGCGGTGATTCCGCTCGATCCCAAGAAGGAGGAGTGCGCTACCGTTTGTGAGCAGATCGTCGACGGTCTGTGCGCCGAGGGTATCGAGGTCGTCGTCGACGATCGCGATGAGCGTCCCGGCTTTAAGTTTGCCGACAACGACCTCATGGGCTTCCCGTATCAGGTCGTGCTTGGTAAACGCGGCCTTAAGAATGGCACCGTCGAGCTCAAGGACCGTGCCACGGGCGAGCGCGAGGACGTGGCGATTGACGAGATCGTCGCCAAGGTTGCCGAGCTTGTTAAGGCTGCCCGCCGTTAATCGGCGAATTCGCTTGTAGTTCGATATACGGGGCGGCCCCGCATTTCTCCAGATTGGGGAGATGTGGGGCCATCCTATTATCTTGTGGCATCCTCGATATCTAAAAGGAAAACCCCACGGCCCATGCGAGCTGCGGGGTTTCCCTTTTGTGCCTCCGATGCGAAATAAATCGCTCAGATATTACTGATAATCGACGACGTCGATCCAGTTCTTAAGGAACTCATCGTTCACGTTGCGCTTACGAGCGAGCTCGGAAGCGGCGACGATGCTCGTCCACTGACGCACGACCTGCATAGGCATGTCGGCGCGGTCGCAGTAGAGCTCCAGGTAGGCCTCGGCCTGGTCCTTGCTGCTGAGGGCAAAGAGCAGGTAGGTGGTGGCAACGTCGGCAGCAGGGGAGCCCTGGGTGGCATGTGCCCAGTCGCAGACGTACAGCTGACCGTCGTCGCCAACGATGACGTTGGAGGGGTTGAAGTCGCCGTGGCAGACCTTGAACTCCTTGGTCATGCCGTCCAGACGCTCCTGAAGGTTGTAGCGCGTGGTGGCATTGAGCTGATCAAGGCTGTCGATCATGCGGGCGAACTTATCGCGCTGACGGTTGAGCAGCGGGGAGGTGTAGCCATGGATCTCGATCTGGAGGTCGACGAACATCTCGAGGTACTCACCAAAGCGCTGGGGCTCGGCAGCCATCTTGTCGGCGAGGGTGGTGCCAGTAACCTTCTCGGTCACAAGCGCCCAGCCGTTGGCGTTCTCGAGCTGAGAAACCTCGAGCGCCTTGGGGCTGCGGATGCCGCACTCATTGATGCGGGCAAGATTCAAAGCCTCGTTGAACACGTCGGAGACGGGCTTGGTCTCGTTAAAGACCTTGACAATCTTGTCGCCCAGGTCGTAAACGACCTTGTTGCCACGACGGACGAGCTCGGTCTTGGAATCGGGAAGCAGCATGATTGCATCCTTTCAACGATGCGATAGAAGCAACGGCGGGGGCGTGCGTACACCCGTGCACCCCCGCCGCAAATAACCGTGCTAAAGACTAGCAGACGGCGTAGTCCTGGGGCTCGCGGCCATAGTAGGCGTCCAGGTAGAGCTCCTTGATCTCGCTCATGAGCGGGTAGCGCGGGTTAGCGCCGGTGCACTGGTCGTTGAATGCCTGCTCGGTCATCTCGTCGAGGGTGTCGAGGAAGTACTGCTCGTCAACACCGTAGTCGGCGATGGTCTTCTTGACGCCGATGAAGTCCTTGAGCTCCTCGAGCTTCGTGATGAAGTTCTCGAAGACCTCCTTGTCGTCCTTGCCCTCGATGCCGCAGTACTTGGCCATCTCGGCGTAGTTGTGCAGCGCGTTGGGGTAAGGATACTGGGAGAACGTGCCCATCTTGACGGGAGCCTCGGCGGCGTTGTAGCGCATGACGCGCGTCAGGATGATGGCGTTGGCGATGCCGTGGGGCAGGTGATGGAAGGCGCCGAGCTTGTGGGCCATGGAGTGGTTGAGGCCCAGGAAGGCGTTGGCGAAGGCCATACCGGCCATGCATGAGGCGTTGTGCATCTCCTCGCGGGCGTGCGGGTCCTTGGCGCCGTTCTCGAAGCTGGAGGGCAGGTTCTCGAAAACGAGCTTGGCAGCGCGCTCGGAGAGGCCCTTGGTGTAGTCGGAAGCCATGATGGAGACATAGGACTCGATGGCGTGGGTCATGACGTCGATGCCGGAGGCAGCGGTCAGGCCGCGCGGGGCGGTCATGCAGTTGTCGGCGTCGACGATAGCCATGTTGGGGAGCAGCGCGTAGTCGGCAAGCGGCCACTTGATGCCGGTCTCCTTGTCGGTGATGATGGCGAACGGCGTGCACTCGGAGCCGGTACCCGAAGAGGTCGGGACGGCGACGAAGTAGGCCTTCTTGCCCATCTCGGGGAAGGTGAAGATACGCTTGCGGATGTCCATGAAGTCCATGGCCATGTCCTCAAACTTGCACTCGGGGTGCTCGTACATCATCCACATGATCTTGCCGGCGTCCATAGCGGAGCCACCGCCGACGGCGATGATGACGTCCGGCTCAAAGAGAGCCATCTGCTTGGCGCCGCGACGTGCGCACTGCAGCGACGGATCGGGCTCGACGTCGTAGAAGCAGTCGTGGGCGATGCCCATCTCGTCGAGCTTGGCCTCGATGGCGCGGGTGTTGCCATTCTTGAAGAGGAACTGGTCGGTGACGATGAAGGCGCGCTTCTTGCCCATGACGGTGCCGAGCTCGTCGAGAGCGACGGGCGTGGAACCCTTCTTGAAGTAGACCTTCTCGGGAGCGCGGAACCACAGCATGTTCTCACGGCGCTCGGCCACAGTCTTAACGTTGATCAAGTGCTTCACCCCAACGTTCTCGGAGACGGAGTTGCCGCCCCAGGAGCCGCAGCCCAGGGTCAGAGACGGCTTCATGCCAAAGTTGTACAGGTCACCGATGCCGCCATGCGAAGACGGGGTGTTGATGACGATACGGCAGGCCTTCATGACGTGCTCGAACAGGCTGATCTTCTCGGCCTGGGCGGGGTGCACGTACAGAGAGGCGGTGTGGCCCGGGCCACCGGCGAGCACCAGGTGCTCGGCCTTGTCGACGGCCTCCTGGAAGTCCTTGGCGTGATACATGGCCAGGACCGGGGAGAGCTTCTCGTGGGAGAACTCCTCCTTGGCCGGATCGGTGGAGGTGACCTCGGCGATCAGGATCTTGGTCTTAGCGGGAACCTCGATGCCGGCGAGCTCGGCGATCTTGGCGGCAGCCATGCCGGGGATGCGGTGATCGAGAGCGCCGTTCTTGAACATGGCGCCACGCAGGGCCTCCATCTCGGCACCCTGCTTGACGAAGTAGCAGCCGCGCTTCTGGAACTCGGCCTTAACCTGGTCATAGATGCTGTCGATGACGGTCACGGACTGCTCGGAAGCGCAGATCATGCCGTTGTCGAAGGTCTTGGAGTGGATGATGGAGTTGACGGCGAGCAGCACGTCGGCGGTGTCGTCGATGATGACCGGGGTGTTACCGGCGCCAACGCCTAGGGCGGGCTTGCCCGAGGAGTAGGCAGCCTTGACCATGCCCGGGCCACCGGTGGCGAGGATGATGTCGACGTCGCGCATGACCATGTTGGTTAGCTCGATGGAGGGGACATCGACCCAGCCGATGATGCCCTCGGGGGCGCCGGCCTTGACGGCGGCGTCAAGCACGAGCTTGGCGGCGGCGATGGTGCACTTGGCGGCAGCCGGGTGCGGGGAGATGATGATGGCGTTGCGGGTCTTCAGGCTGATCAGCGTCTTGAAGATCGCGGTGGAGGTGGGGTTGGTCGTCGGGATGACGGCGCCCACGATGCCGATGGGCTCGGCAATCTTGGTGATGCCGTAGGCCTCGTCGCGCTCCAGGACACCACAGGTCTTGGTGTTCTTGTAAGCGTTGTAGATGTACTCTGCGGCGTAGTGGTTCTTGATGACCTTGTCCTCAAGAACGCCGCGGCCGGTCTCCTCGATGGCCATCTTCGCCAACGGGATACGAGCCTTGTTGGCGGCCATGGCGGCCTCGTAGAAGATCTTGTCGACCTGCTCCTGCGTGTACGTAGCAAAAAGCGCCTGGGCCTCTCGCATCTGAGCGAGCTTAGCCTCAAGCGCCTCTACATTGTCCACAATTGCGGGAGTAGTGTTTTCCGGTGACTTTTTCACCATTTGTGTCTCCTTGCGATCGGAGATTTACCCTACGCCTTGCATGATAGCAATAAATAATTCGGTGAGTGGCAAGATTCCTGTAAAAGGCACACTAAAACGCTTCAACAAAATGAAACGTTTCAACTAAAACAATCTTTCTGCTGCATCGCCCCGCTCATTGGGGACAGGCTTACATGAGTGCTTTCACTCATTTGGGACAGACATCGTTTTGCCATTTTGCCGTTCTGGGCCTGTTATTGCCGCTCATTGGATATAAATAGGTTACAGGCTCAGCATTTCGCGTTGCGTCTCTCCTTTTAGGTGTTGCCTGTACAGTTTTGAAAGGAGAGGCTATGCCCCGATGTGCCCGCGCCGTTTCGCTCACCGGCTATTACCACGTCTTTGACCGTGGCAACTCCAAACAGATTATTTTTGAAGATGATTCCGACCGTTATCGTTTCTTATCGGACATCTCGGACAGGTTTGCGCGTCATAAAGTGGCGGTGTTGGCTTGGTGCCTTATGGACAACCACTTCCATTTGATGGTTGATGACCCATATGACAACCTTTCAAAGGCAATGCAGTGCGCACTGACGGCGTATGCTAAGTATTTCAATGGGAAAACGGGAAGAACGGGCCATCTGTTTGACAATCGCTATTCGCGGGTCGCTGTTGAGACGGACACGCAGGCGGTGCAGCTGCTCGACTATATTCATCTCAATCCCGTGAAAGGTGCGCTCGACTCACTCGAGGCATACCGCTGGTCAAGCTACAAGGCATATCAGCTGGGCTATGATCCCTTTGATATCTGCGATGCGGCCCCCATGCTCGATATTGTCGGAGGCTCCCGTTGCTATTGCGAGCATCTCAAGGAAGTTGCTGGGCGCATCTGGTCAGTGGGGGTTCTTCCACGCCGGCGGATCCCCGATGAGGATGCCCTTGCCGTCGCGCACGAAGTGTTGCCGAGCATAGATCCTGCGCTGCTCAAGGCCCTGCCTCGTCCCGAACGTGATGCGTGTCTGCTGAGGCTCAGGCGGGCGCATCTCACGGTCAAGCAAATTGCCCGTATCACCGGTATCGGCGCTACGAGCGTAACCAAGGCCACCACAGGCTGGAAAGAGGCGGCGTGAGGTATGGATTGGGGCCGATCGAAACGCCGTGAGTTCATCGATGCGCTGCGAGCTTAGGAAAGCGCTCATCTAAGTCTGTCCCCAATGCGTGAAAACACTTATGTAAGTCTGTCCCCAATGAGTGCAAAAGGGCGCCCTCCGTAGGGGAGGACGCCCTTGGTAAGTTCTATGTGAACGCGAGGTCTTTGACCCGGAGAGTCCGAGGTACTTGTTGGTAAGACCTTATTTAGGAGCGCGCAACCTTGCCGGACTTGAGGCAGGTGGAGCAAACGTTCATCTTGCGACGGTGACCATCGACGACGACGTAGACGCGCTGGATGTTGGGGCGGAACTTACGGTTGGTGACGCGGTGAGAGTGGCTGATGGAGCGACCGGCAACGGGGTGCTTACCGCAAACTTCGCAAACTTTGGACATAACTGACCCTCCTTGGGCGACAAACGAACATGTCGCGTTAACAAACAAGCCTGAACTATAGCACAGAAGTCGCTCCCTGTGCGCAATCTACACAGAGATATTCCTCTTTTGGCGATAGTGCGCACGCCACGGCCCTGGACGTAGATCCGATTTGCGTGCAGCAGAGGGGATTATGCCAGCTCGAACCGAGGTTTTCAAGTTCGTCCCATAAATATATATAGGTTTATGGAGCGCCTGCGCCCGTTTATGGATTGCTTTGTATTTATGCTCGCAATTACGCTCGAGGTTGGCTACACTATACCTTGACCATTAAAGGGGTACGAGATACCCACATGGAATTACATAGCTGCCAAAGAGCAGCCCTTCCTGTGGGTGTCTGGTCCGCTTTAAGCGGTCGGGCATCTATTTTTTTTGACTGTGTCAGCAGTCAAGACATGTGAGGAAGGAGATCGATGGGCACGACTTCCCCCAAGGCGGTCATCATGGACGAGACCGCCGTCAATCGAGCTATGACCCGCATCGCGCACGAGATTCTCGAGCGCAACGAGGGCTGTGAAGACCTCGCTCTGGTCGGCATCGTCACGCGCGGCGACCTTCTGGCAAAGAAGCTCGTCGAGGAGATCAAGGAGATCGAGGGCGTCGACGTTCCGCTCGGCAGCCTCGACATCAGCTTCTACCGCGATGACTACGCTACCAATTTCGCTCCCGCGATCCACGCCACCAACATTCCCTTTAGCGTCGACGGCAAACGCGTCGTGCTGGTGGACGACATCCTGTATACGGGCCGTACCATCCGCGCCGCTCTCGACGCCGTCATGGACCTGGGTCGTCCGAGCCGCATCGAGCTGGCGGTCCTCGTCGACCGCGGCCACCGCGAGCTCCCCATCTCGCCGGACTTTGTCGGCAAGAACGTTCCCTCGTCGCATGAGGAGAACGTGCACCTATATATGAAAGAAGTCGACGGCCACACCGCCGTCGAGATCAACGACGTCGCGCCGGGTTCCCGCGTGGGCTCCGCGCCGCTGGGAGGTGAGTAGTACCGTGGCGTTCAATCATAAGCACCTGATCGACATTACCGAGTACTCCGAAGAGGACATCAAGCTCATCCTCGAGACCGCCAAGGCGTTCTCCGAGGTCAACGAGCGTGCGATCAAGAAGGTTCCCACGCTCAAGGGCAAGACCATCGTCAACATGTTCAACGAGCCCTCGACGCGAACCCGTAGCTCCTTCGAGCTTGCCGAGAAGCGTCTTTCGGCCGACAGCCTCAACTTCGGCGGCTCCTCGACCTCTACGGTCAAGGGCGAGAGCCTCGTCGACACCGTCGAGACCCTCAACGCCTACAAGATCGACTGCATCGTCGTGCGCGACAAGCACGCCGGCGCTCCCTATATCGTCACGCAGAACTCGCCTGCGAGCGTCATCTGCGCCGGCGACGGCAAGCACAACCATCCCACGCAGGCCCTGCTCGACCTGTACACCATCTGGGAGCACAAGGGTGACTTCCACGGTCTGAAGGTCGCCGTCGTCGGCGATATCGCGCACTCCCGCGTCTGCGGCTCGCTGATCCCCGCCCTTAAGATCATGGGCTGCGAGACCTACGCCGTCGCTCCCGGCACGCTGCTGCCGCCGGCGCCCGAGGTCCTGGGCTGCGACCACGTGACGAGTGACCTCGATTCCGTCCTGCCCGAGCTGGACGTCGTCTACATGCTGCGCGTGCAGCAGGAGCGCCTCGAGGGCGCCCCGTTCCCGACCATTCGCGAGTACCACAAGCTCTTCGGCCTGACCAAGGATCGCGAGAAGCTCATGAAGCCCGATGCGATCATCTGCCACCCGGGCCCCATCAACCGCGGCGTCGAGTTCGACTCCTATATGGCCGACCACCCGCAACGCTCCGTCATCCTGGAGCAGGTCTACGCCGGTATCTGCGTGCGTATGGCTATCCTGTATCTGCTGCTTGGAGGTGCCGATAATGGCCTTGCTTCTTAAGAATGCCCACGTCGTCGACCCGTCCGTCGAGCTTGACGGTGTCGTTGACGTCCTGATTGACGGCGACAAGATCGCCGAGGTCGGCGAGAATCTCGCCGTCGAGGGGGCCGAGGTCCGCGACCTTTCCGGCAAGTACCTCGTCCCCGGCCTGGTGGATATGCACGTTCACCTTCGCGAGCCCGGTTACGAGGTCAAAGAGGACATCGAGAGCGGCACCCGCGCAGCTGCCAAGGGCGGCTTTACCGGCGTGTGCTCCATGCCCAACACCGATCCCGTCACCGATAACGGCACCGTCGTGGAGTTCGTCAAGTCCCGTGCTGCCGAGGTCGGTCACTGCCGCGTCTATCCGTCGGGCGCCATGACCCGCGGTCTTAAGGGCGAGGCCATGTCCGAGATGGGCGATATGGTCGCCCACGGCGCCGTCGCCTTCACCGACGACGGTCGCGGCGTGCAGGGCGCGGGCATGCTCCGCCGCTGCATGGACTACGGCAAGATGTTCGGCAAGGTCTTTATGAGCCACTGCCAGGACGAGGACCTGGTCGGCCACGGCCAGATCAATGAGGGCAAGGTCTCGACCCGTCTGGCTCTCGAGGGCTGGCCGGCTGCCGGCGAGGAGCTCCAGATCGCCCGCGACATCGAGATTGCCAAGCTGACCGGTGCCAAGCTGCACATCCAGCACATCTCCACCGCCCATGGCCTGGAGATCGTGCGTGCCGGTAAGGCCGCTGGCGTTCAGGTTACCTGCGAGGCCACCCCGCACCACATGTTCCTGACCGAGAACGACCTGGACGAGACCTACAACACCTCGCTCAAGGTCAATCCGCCGCTGCGTACCGAGGAGGACGCCGAGGCCATCCGTCAGGGCGTCATCGACGGCACCGTCGACGTTATCGTCACCGATCACGCTCCCCACACCCCGTGGGAGAAGGCCCGCGAGTTCGAGCTTGCACCTTTTGGCATGATCGGCCTCGAGACTTCGCTGTCGCTCGTGCTCACCGAGCTGGTCAATACGGGCAAGATGAGCATGGGCCGCATGGTCGAGCTCATGGCCATCAAACCGCGTGAGATCCTGGGTCTCGACCAGGTTCAGGTCAAGGTGGGCTCCGTCGCCGACCTGACCGTGTTCGACACGTCCGCCACTTGGACGGTCGGCGAGGACGGTTACGAGTCGCGCGCCGAGAACTCCGGTTTTGCCGGCCGCACGCTCACCGGTCGTGCCACCGATGTGTTTGTCGGCGGTAAGCAGACGCTCGCCGACGGCTGCATCTGCTAGCATAGCCTTATCGCTTTTGTGCGCGGTGCCCTTGCGGTGCCGCGCTTTCTGTTCGTTTTGACCATGCAACCGCATGGGGGATTGGAGCGTCTATGCCCACACCTTCCACTGCACGCATGCACGACTTCGAGGTCGTCTCGAACCAGGAGATCGCCGAGGGCATCTTCTCGCTCGTAATCTCGGCCCCCAAGCTTGCAAGTGCGCTCAAGCCCGGTCAGTTTGTGAACATCGCCGTGCCCGGCGATGCGTCCTCGCTGCTTCGCGTGCCCCTGAGCTTCTATCGCGCCGACGCCCAGGCCGGCACCGTCGAGCTGTGGTACACCGTCGTGGGCGACGACACCCGCCGTCTGTCGCAGATGGCCTCTGGTTCCACTTCTAACCTGCTGGGCCCTGGCGGTCGCGGCTGGCTGGTGCCCGAGGGCGCCAAGAAGGCGCTGCTCGTGGCGGGCGGCATCGGTGTCCCGCCCGTGCTCTGCCTGGCGGGCATGCTTGCCGAGCAGGGTGTGGCCGTCGACGTGTGTCTGGGCTTTGGCACCGCGTCCAAGGCCGTGGGTATCGATGAGTTCCGCGCGTTGGGCGCCACGGTTAATGTATGCACCGACGACGGCTCGCTTGGCACGCATGGTTTTTGCACCGATCCGGCCGCCGAGCTGCTTGGCGAGGGTGGCTACGACTATGTCGCCAGCTGCGGTCCCGCCGTCATGATGAAGAAGGTCGCCGCCGCTGCCGCCGAGGCCGGTGTGTACTGCGAGGTGTCGCTTGAGCGCATGATGAGCTGCGGCTTTGGCGCCTGCAACACCTGTAACGTCGAGACGGTTGACGGTATGAAGGGCGCCTGCATGTGCGGCCCCGTGTTCGATGCTTCCAAGGTGGTGGTCTTCTAGTGGGTACCGTGAACATGGCCGTCGATTTCGGCGGCGTCAAGATGCAAAACCCCATCAACACCGCAGCCGGCACTTTTGGTTACGGCTGGCAGTTCCAGAACTTCTTCGATGTTTCCCAGCTGGGCGCCATCACCACCAAGGGCTGCGCTGCCGAGCCCTGGCCCGGCAACCCCGCACCCCGTATGGCCGAGATCCCCGGCGGTATGATCAACTCGGTGGGCCTTCAGAACCCCGGCGTGGCCGCCTTTGCCCGTGAGTCCGGCCCTTGGCTGGAGCAGCTTTCCAAGGACGGCTGCCAGGTCATCTGCCAGGTTGCCGGTCACTCTGTTGACGAGTTTGTCCGCGCACTCGAGATGTATGTCGAGCTGTGCCCTTGGGCTGCCGGCTACGAGATCAACGTGAGCTGCCCTAATATCGCCGCTGGCGGTGCCGCCATGGGCTCCACGCCCGAGGGCGCCTCTTCCGTTATGGCTGCCTGCCGCAAGGTGACCGATAAGCCGCTGTTCGTGAAGATGGCGCCGGTCAACGTCGCCGAGATCGCCAAGGCCCTCGAGGCTGCCGGCGCCGACGGCCTTTCGGTCATCAACTCCATTCAGGGCATGGCCATCGACGTCCATACCCGTAAGTCCCGCGTGGCCAAGCCCAAGGGCGGCCTTTCGGGCCCGCTGTGCCACCACATCGCCGTGCGCATGGTCTGGGAGGTTGCCCAGGCCGTCGATATCCCCATCAACGGTGTCGGCGGTGTCATGACCGGCGAGGATGCGGCTGAGTTTATCCTGGCCGGTGCCACCTGCGTGTCGGTCGGCATGGCCAACTTTGTCGATCCGTGTGCTTCGCTCAAGATCGCGCATGAGCTCGAGGCTTGGGCTGAGTCCCAGGGCGTGAAGGACATCAACGAGCTGGTAGGTGCTTTCGAATGCTAGAGACCGATGCCCGCGACCGTGTTATCGTCGCCCTCGACTGCGACCGTGAGCGTGCGCTCGAGCTCGCCCATGAGCTTTCGGGCCATGCCGCCTGGCTCAAGGTGGGCATGACGCTCTATTACGCCGAGGGTCCCGAGATCGTCAAGACGTTCAAGGGCCTGGGTTTTAAGGTCTTCCTTGACCTTAAGTTCCATGATATTCCGCATCAGGTTCGCGGTGCCGCCCGCTCGGCCTCGCTTGCCGGTGCCGACCTGCTTTCGGTTCACGGCTTGGGTTCGGGTGCTATGCTCGCCGCCTGCCGTGAGGGTGCCGAGGAGGCGCGCGAGGACCGCGCCAAGCTCGTCGCCATCACCGTGCTCACGAGCATGAATCAGGATGCCTTGAGCGAGATCGGCGTCGAGTCGCCTGTGGCCGAGGAGGCCGTCCGCCTGGCAAAGCTCGCTCAGGCCAACGGCATCGATGGCATCGTGTGCTCGCCGATGGAGGCTCACGACATGCGTGAGCTGCTGGGTCCCGATGCCCTGATCGTTACTCCGGGTGTGCGTCCGATGGGTGCCGCTCTTGGTGACCAGTCTCGTGTGGCGACGCCTTCCCAGGCTATCGAGCGTGGTGCAAGCCACATTGTGGTGGGCCGTCCCATTACCGGTGCCGACGATCCGGTTGCCGCCTTTGACGCTATTGTTGCCGAGCTGGTCGAAAACGTCGCCTAAAAGATTCCCTCAAGTCACCACTTTTGGGTATCATTAGCACAAATTTGCCCCTGTACCTGCGAAAACTTTCCTACCCTTTGTGTGGAATCGCAGGTCAGGGGCTTAACTTTGACCTCCGCATATTGCACTTTTCGTAGGTATCGTCTAATCTATGGAGCCGTCGATTGGGCATTTAGTGCGTTTGACGTGCTAAAATGCCAATTACTGCATCAGATATAACCCAACTATTTGGAGGTTCGAATGGCACTCCCTCAGCTTACCGACGAGCAGCGCAAGCAGGCACTTGAGAAGGCTGCTGCCGCACGTCACGCCCGCGCTGAGCTTCGCGAGCAGATCAAGAAGGGCGAGAAGTCCCTCGAGTCCGTGCTCAACTCCGATGATCCCATCGCTTCCCGCATGAAGGTTTCCACCCTCATCGAGTCTCTCCCTGGTTATGGCAAGGCCAAGGCCGCCAAGATCATGGAGGAGCTCGGTATCTCCGCTACCCGTCGCGTCCAGGGCCTCGGCGTCCGTCAGCGCGAGCAGCTCCTCGAGCAGCTGACCAAATAAGTGAGCGTTCAGGATTCCAAGCTCTTTGTGATTTCTGGACCGTCAGGCGCAGGCAAGGGCACGCTCGTCACTCGTGTGCGCGAGCTCCGCTCGAACCTGGGCCTGACGGTTTCGGCTACCACGCGAGCACCACGCAAAGGTGAGGTCGACGGCGTCAACTACTTTTTTCTGACGCGCGAGGAGTTCGACCGCCGCGTGGCAAACGGTGAGTTTGTTGAATGGGCCGAGGTCCACGGTAACTGCTACGGCACGTTGGTGAGCGAGGTCACATCCAAGCTCGCCTCGGGCGCGTCACTGATTTTGGAGATCGATGTCCAGGGCGCCCTGCAGGTGAAGGAGCGTTTCCCCGAGGCCGTGCTGATTTTTATCAAGCCGCCTTCGCTTGAGGTGCTCCGCGAGCGTCTAGTCGGTCGCGGTACCGAGACGCCCGAGACGATTGAGCTGCGCATGGCAAACGCCGCCGATGAGCTTGCCCTTGCCGACCGCTACGACGACGTCGTGGTTAATGACGATCTCGACCGCGCGACCGATGAGCTCGTTCGCGTTCTCGATATGCATGAAAGGATCTGAGGTCCGTGTCCGTTGTAAAGCCTTGCATTGACGATCTTCTGGAGAAGACCGATCACAACCGCTTCCTGCTCGCTTCGCTTGCCTCCAAGCGCGCCTGCGACATCAATAGCATGCTGCGTGGCCAGCACAATCGCGTGCTTGCCGTCCAGGATGTCGATGACATCACCATCGGGCTTTCCGGTGCCGATACTATCTCGATGGCTATGGACGAGATTGTCGATGGCGACATCTCTTACGATGAGGCTCGTTACGAGAAGGCGCTCGGCCACAAGGTTGCTGAAGCCTAAATGGCAGCTCGCGTCTGCCTGGTCCACTATCACGAGGTTGGACTGAAGGGCAAGAACCGCGCACATTTTGAGCATATCCTCATGGATAACATCAAGGCGGCCTTGGCCGCCTTTTCCGTGAATGCCGTGTCTCGAATTTCCGGTTATATCCTCGTGACCTTTAACCAGCATCAGGCCGACGAGGCGGCGCGTGTCATTCGCACCGTTCCCGGCGTTGCTCGTGTGTCTTTGGCGTATCACACCAACCGCGACCCGCAGGAGTACTGCGCCGCCGCCGTGAAGGCGCTGCGCGAGTTTGGTTCCTTCGATTCGTTTAAGGTGCACGCCAAGCGCTCCAACACCGACTATGAGCTCACCTCGATTGATATCAATCGTCAGGTGGGCGAGGTGCTGTGTGAGGCCTTCCCCGATAAAAAGGTTCAAATGCACGACCCCGATGCGATGGTGCATGTGTTGGTGGTCCAGGGCAGCGTTTATGTGTATGCGCGTTCCGAGCGCGGCGTGGGTGGCCTGCCGGTGGGTTCTGCCGGTAAGGTCGTGACGCTGCTGTCGTCGGGTATCGATTCTCCGGTGGCGACCTGGATGCTCGAGCGTCGCGGTGCGGTGTGCGTGCCGGTGCATTTCTCCGGTCGTCCGCAGACGCCCGATACGAGCGAGTATTTGGTGCAGGACATCATCCGTGCGCTTGCACCGGGTGTCCAGATCGGCCGCTTGTACGTAGTCCCGTTTGGCGACTGCCAGCGTGAGATTTCGGTCACCTGCCCCAGCAACTTGCGTGTGATCATGTATCGCCGGATTATGTATTCGGTTGCCGAGCGCATTGCACACATCGAGGGTGCCAAGGCCATCGTTACGGGCGAATCACTTGGGCAGGTTGCCTCCCAAACGCTCGAGAACATCATGGCCGTCAACGAGGCCGTGAAGATCCCTGTGTTCCGTCCGCTCATCGGTTCGGACAAGCAGGAGATCATCGCGCGCGCCGAGGAGATCGGTACGTTCGATATCTCGACTGAGGCCGCTCCCGACTGCTGCACGCTGTTTATGCCGCGCCGTCCCGAGACGCATGCTAAACTCGATGCCGTGCATGAGGCCTGGGAGTTGTTCGATCACGAGGAGATGATCGAGCGTCTGCTCAAGCAGACCGAGTACATCGACTTCGATAGCAACACGTATAAGGCGCCTAAGACCTTAAAACGCAAACATTCGGAGCTTGCTCCGCGTGAGATTTACCAAGATCACGAGTAAATTTGTGCATAGACCGACGATGCGCCTGCATCGTCGGTCTTTTGCTATCTGGGCATTTTGCGACTAAGTGTTCATTTGCTGACGTGTGCCTGAATAAATGGACAGATTTGTGCAAGGTTTTGGTCGGCTTTTGGTTTGACCGCGATAACCGGTTTTGAAGCATGGCTGTTGCAGGGCTCTTTTCCTGACACGATGTTGTTGGGAGGTTTTGCTATGGCGCAGCGCGAACAACACGAACGGGTCAAAAAGATGGACCGCTTGGCGGACAAGCTGTTCGGTCATAAGGCAGTGGTGATGGCGATACTGGTCGTCATTGCGATGGCGAGTGGACTGGCGATGGCGAACCTTGGCGGCGGTGCCGGTGACGTGTCGTTTGAGCGCACCGACGGTTCGGGCTCGTTGGTGGAGCCGGGATCCGGTGATGCCTCGAGCGGAAAGACATCCGAAGGTTCTTCGACTAAGGCTTCTGCCGCGGCAGAGGTCTATGTCGATGTCGATGGCGCCGTTGTGTCGCCCGGTGTATATCGCCTCAAGGACGGTGCGCGGGTGGCTCAGGCGATTGATGCCGCCGGCGGGCTGGCGCCCGAGGCAGACGTTACGGGGCTCAATCGGGCATCCAAGGTCGTCGATGGACAGAAGATTTACGTTCCAACGGTAGGGGAACAGCAGGCGTCCATTGCGGAAGCCGGTGTCGATGGTGGGGCTTCCGCGTCATCGGGCGTGAGTAGCGCAACAGGCCTAGTAAACATCAATACGGCAAGCGCGGCAGAGCTGCAGACGCTTTCGGGCATCGGTCCCTCCATGGCCCAGTCGATTATCGATGAGCGAACAAAGAACGGTGCTTTTGCCTCGGTTGACGATCTGATGCGTGTGTCGGGAATCGGTGAGAAGAAGCTTGCCAAAATCAAAGATTGCATCTGCGTATGAGTGCGACCGAGCGCGAGTATGTGATGCCTCCGCGGCCCCTGATTCCGTGGACGATGGCCCTGTGTGTTGGCATGTGCGTGAGCTGCGCCTTGGTGCTCAACGTGGCCGCTGATGCGCTACTGGGGGAGCAGGCGTCAGCGTTCGGGCCGCTATGGGCTATTCCCGTTGCGGCGGCGGTATTCGTTGCGCTGGCTCAATCTTGTGCGCGGTTTGCCCCTTTTAAGCGGTGGCTGTATGCCGCGTCCGTCGGTCTCGTGGCGGGAGCGGTCGTCTCGGCGTGGTGGGCTGTGGGCGCGCTCAGCGCCTCGAAGGCGCTCGATGGTCGAGCGGCAAGCAGCCTCGAGTTTTTCGTGCAGGGTGATCCATCCATAAACGACGACGTGTATTCCTATACTTGCGAGGCACGCGCGGACGGCAAGAGCTTGGCAACGGTTCGCCTATCGTGTGGCCGCGAGCTCAAGGTCGGGGCGCACGTGCGTGTTATCGGTCGCGTTTCACGTTTTGAGAACGATGCGTATGGACGATCGCGCGTGCTCCGAGGCGAGGTGCGCAAGGTTAAAGCCGTTCGGATTGTGTCGGTCGATGAGGGCTCTCCGGGGCCGCTGCTTCGGCTGCGAAATGGACTGCTTGCTTCCATCGCGCCTGCGACCGACCCGGCGCGTGCGCTCATAGCCGGTGTCGTCTGCGGTCGTTCGGCCGAGCTGCGCGCCCAGCCGGCGGGCGACTGGTTTTCGGTGACGGGAACGGCGCATCTTATCGCCGTCTCGGGCAGCCATTTGGCTATCGTGGGGTTTGTAATCGAGGGCGTATTGCAAAAGACTCGGTGCTCACGTGGCCTTCAGCGGGCGATATTGGCGATAACGCTTGTGGGCTACGCTGCCTTTACGGGCGCGTCTCCCTCGGCCGTGCGTGCGTGCTGCATGGTGTTCGCGACGCTTGTCGTAAACGGCGCGGGGCGTCGCCGGCACGGCGCATCGGCACTCTTCGTAACCATGTCCATCTTTGTGCTACTGCGGCCGACGGTGCTGTTCGAGATGGGCTTTCAGCTTTCATGCGCCAGCGTCTTGGCCATCCTGTGCTTTTGCCCCTATGCGACCTACGCTTTGGGTGAGCTGGGTGTGCCATCGGGCGTTGCCAGCATGCTTTCCGTCACGCTGTGCTCGCAGTTGGCGACACTTCCCATTACCATTCCTGCCTTCGGTACGTTCTCGCTCATTGCTCCGTTGGCAAATGCGGTCATCGGTCCGGTGGTGAGTCTGCTGCTTGCTGTGTCGATCGTGCTGGTTCCCTTTTCGCTCGTGGCGACGTTGCGGACTTGGGCGCTCGTTGTGCCCATGATTGCCGCCCGTTGCACGCTGTTCTTCGAGCAGCTGTTTGCCGCCGTGCCGGGTGCATCCGTGAGTGTGCCGCCCGATAGCATGTGGATTTACCTAGTGCCGTGTTTGCTGGCGGCCCTGCTGGTCAGGTGGCCGCGTCCCCGTGCACGTCCTATGGCGGTGGGGCTTGCATGTCTGGTGCTCTTGGCTGCTATTCCGTACGTCTACTGGGATCGATTCGCTCCGCCTTCGGTGACGGTGCTCGATGTGGGCCAGGCCGATGCGATTCTTATCCGCCAGGGCGGCGCAGTAGCGCTCGTCGACTGCGGGGTCGACGAGCGCGTGGTGGCGGCTTTGGTTCGTAATAACGTGCACCATATCGATGCCGTCTTTGTGACGCATTGGGATGAGGATCACTGGGGTGGTCTGCCTGCCGTGCTCGAACAGTTTTCGGTTGGAACGATTGCTGTGGCGGCCGAAGCGCTGGAGGATGCTCCTGTCGAGGTATTGAACCGACCTGGCGTGGAGTATCGGCAGGTGCGCCGTGGGGATACGGTCGACATCGGCTCATTTTGCGCCCGCGTGATGTGGCCATTCGAGTCTGTGGATGGCGAGGGAAATGAGGACTCGCTTGTCCTGCTGCTCTCTTATGTTCAGGAAGGCATGGGGCTGCGCATGCTCCTCACCGGTGATGCCGAACTCGACCAAGAACGGGAATTCGTGCAGGAGGTGGGGGATATCGATGTACTTAAACTTGGGCATCACGGCTCCAAGGTTTCAGTCGATGGTGAGTTGCTGGACGTCCTGAAGCCCGAGCTTTCCCTCGCGAGCGCGGGCGAGGGGAATCGATACGGCCATCCGTCCGATGCCTGCATCGATTCCGTGAAGGAAGCGGGCGGTGTGTTCGCGTGCACTATCGAACACGGCGACATTACCGTCGCGCCGACTGCGAATGGTTTTGCGATGCGATGCCAGCGACCGTGACGACATCGTTGGCGTGTGGTGGGCCCCTGGGCTAGAATGGCACGGAATGAATACGAAGGCCTGCGGGATGGGAGCGCAATGTCCGAAACCGGTCTGCTGCCGGCATACCTGATCGTCGGTACCGACGGCGTCAAGCGCGATCACGCCGTCTCGCGTATGAAAGCGCGTCTGGAAAAGTCGGGAATGGTCGAGTTCAACCTCGACGAGCGCGACATGACCAAAGACTCCGATATCGAGTCCATTATCGGATCGCTCAATACCTTTCCCATGGGCAACGAGTTTCGCCTGGTAATCCTTGATGGCTGCTCAAAGCTTGCCAAGGCGGTTTCGGAGCCGCTCGTCGAGTATCTGGCGAGTCCCAGCCCCACAACGGTCTGTCTCATCATCGCCGACTCGCTTGCCAAGAACACGCGCCTGTATAAGGCGATCGCCAAAATCGACAAGAAGGCTATCGTCGATTGCTCGGGTACCAAGCGCTGGGAGCTACCGCGCCGCGTGCAGCAGATGGCGACGCAGCACGGCAAGTCGATCTCGACGGCGGCCGCCGAGGAGCTCGTTTCGCGCTCGGGCGAAAACACGCGCATGCTCGATAACGACCTGGCAAAGCTCTCCCAGATGGTCGAGGCGCCCCAGATTGAGCTCGCCGACGTGGAGCGTTGGATCGTGCGTACGGCCGAGGTTCAGCCCTGGGACTTCCTCAACGCCGTCTCGGCTCGCGATATGCGGCGTTCGCTCGAGCTCTTTAAGCTTCTGCCCTCCAAGAGCTACGTGTGGACCTACACGCTGCTATGCGGTCGCATTCGTGAGCTGATCGTCGCCAAGGCGCTCGACTCTCGTGGGCAGGGGCGTGAACTCGCCGCGACGCTCAAGCTTCAGCCCTGGCAGGTCAAAAATCACCTGACCTGGGCACGTCGTTTTTCGATGACCGAGCTCGTCGCAGCGCTCGAGGGCGCCGTTGATGTGGAGCTCGCGCTCAAGGGTTCGGCCGATTCTGAGACCGCGCTTTTGCTCTGGATTACGAACATCTTGAGAAAATCGTGATGATACCTGCCTATTTGACAAATTCGTTCTATCCCTTTGAGGGGGAGCGTGCTATAGTAGGCGCTTGCATGACCTCACCGTGTCTCAGAGGTGTCATACATTTTTTGCAAGGAACTCGAAAGGAACTCCAGAAGTGGCAAACATCAAGTCTCAGAAGAAGCGTATCCGCACCAATGAGGCAGCTCGCATGCGTAACAAGGCTGTCAAGTCCGAGCTCAAGACGCTGACCAAGCACGTTCAGTCCGCCGTCGCCGAGGGCGATGCCGAGAAGGCACAGGCTGCCCTTAAGACCGTCACCAAGCGTCTCGACATGGCTGCCGCCAAGCATGTTATCCACAAGAACCAGGCTTCCAACCGCAAGTCCGGTCTTGCCAAGCTCGTGAACAGCATCAACGCCTAAGTTGTAAATTTCACACCACACAGATTACGCGCATAAATGGAGCCTGTTTTATGGAACAGGCTCCATTTTTTGTATCGCTCGGGTAAGATAGTCCGCATGAATACTTCAATTGACATTTCCCACATCCGTAACTTCTCGATTGTTGCGCACATCGACCATGGCAAGTCCACGATCAGTGACCGCATCCTCGAGCTCACCCATACCGTCGACGAGCGCGACATGGAGTCGCAGCTGCTCGACACCATGGATATCGAGCGCGAGCGCGGCATTACGATTAAGTCCAATGCCGTCCGCGTGTCCTATGACGCCGACGACGGCGAGACGTATCAGTTCAACCTGATCGATACGCCGGGCCACGTGGACTTTACCTATGAGGTCTCGCGTTCGCTGGCCGCCTGCGAGGGCGCGGTGCTCGTTGTCGACGCCACGCAGGGCGTCGAGGCGCAGACCGTCTCCAACGCGACGCTCGCCATGAACGCCAACCTGGATATTGTGCCCGCGATCAACAAGATCGACCTGCCGTCGGCACACCCCGACGAGGTCAAGACCGAGATCGAGGACGACCTCGCGATCCCTGCCGACGATGCCGTATGCGTGTCGGGCAAGACTGGCGAGGGTATCCACGACCTGCTGGAGTCCATCGTCTTTTTGATCTCGCCGCCCAAGGGCGATGCGAATGCGCCGCTCAAGGCACTCATCCTGGATTCTTATTTTGATGAATACCGCGGCGTGGTTGCCACGGTCCGTGTTTTTGACGGCTCCATCAAAAAGGGCGATACCCTGCGCATGATGCAGGCCGAGGGCGACTTTTTGGTCGACGGCGTGGGCGTCAAGCGTCCCGCCGAGACGCCGGTCGACGCGCTGACGGTCGGCGAGGTGGGCTACGTGGTCACGGGCCTGAAGGACCCCGAGGCCGTGCGTGTGGGCGACACCCTCACGTGGGCATCGAATCCCTGCCCCGAGCCGCTTCCGGGCTACCGCGAGGCCAAGCCCATGGTCTATACGGGCCTGTTCCCGATCGATAACAAGGACTACGAGAACCTGCGTGACGCGCTCGATAAGCTGCATGTCAACGACCCGTCGTTGGTGTGGGAGCCCGAGACCTCGGTGGCGCTCGGCTTTGGCTTCCGCGTGGGCTTTCTGGGCCTGCTGCATATGGAGGTCGTCAAGGAGCGTCTGGAGCGCGAGTTCAACCTGGACCTTATCGCCACGAGCCCTTCGGTGGACTATCACGTCTACAAGACCGACGGCGAGATGATCGATGTCCGCAGCCCGCAGGACCTGCCCGAGGCCACGCGCATCGAGCGTATCGAGGAGCCCTACCTCAAGGCCAAGATCATCTGCCCGCCCGAGTATACGGGTGCTGTCATGCAGCTCGCTATCGAGCACCGCGGCGTTACCACCGATATGATCCACCTCACGAGCAAATCGGTCGAGATGCGCTTTGACATGCCGCTTGCCGAGCTCATCCTGGACTTCTTTGACCAGCTCAAGAGCCGCACCAAGGGCTATGCGTCGCTCGACTACGAGTTCAACGAATATCGTCCCTCCGAGCTTGTGAAGCTCGACATCCTGCTTTCGGGCGACGAGGTCGACGCGCTTTCGTTTATCGTGCACAAGGACAAGGCCTATGGCCTGGCCCGCGGCCTGTGCGACAAGCTCAAGGAGATCATCCCGCGTCAGCTGTTCGAGGTACCTATTCAGGGCGCCATCGGCAACAAGATCATCGCCCGCTCCACCGTCAAGGCGCGCCGCAAGGACGTTCTGGCCAAGTGCTATGGCGGCGATATCTCGCGTAAGCGCAAGCTGCTCGAAAAGCAAAAAGAGGGCAAGAAGCGCATGAAGGCTATTGGTTCGGTCGAGGTCCCGCAGGAGGCCTTTATGGCGATCCTCAAGGTGGACGAGTAGGACCATGGCGCTTTCTGAATACAGTACGCGGCTGCTGGGCGCCTATGCCGAGCAGCCGTTCCTTATGGCTCCCATGGCGGGCGTGACCGATCCCGCGTATCGCATTATGTGCCGCCGCCGCGGTGCCAATCTTGCCTATAGCGAGATGGTGAGCGTGGCGGGCCTTGCCTATGCCAGCAATAAGACGTGGCGTCTGGTGCTGCCGGCCGACGAGGAGCAGCAGATTTGCGTGCAGCTCTTTGGCTCCAAGCCCGATCAATTTGCGAGCGCTGTCGCTGCCGTCGAGGAACGCGTGGGCGATCGCCTGTCGCTGATCGATATCAACATGGCCTGCCCGGCTCGCAAGGTCGTCACCAAGGGCGAGGGCTCGGCGCTCATGCGCACGCCCGACCTGGCCGAGAAAATCGTCCAGGCGGCAGTGGGCGTGGCACACGTTCCCGTGACCGTGAAGATCCGCAAGGGCTTTTATGCCGAGGACTGTAATGCCGCGACGTTTGCCCAAATGCTCGAGGGGGCGGGGGCCGCAGCGGTGGCGGTGCATGGTCGCTGTGCCACGCAGCTCTATACGGGCCAGGCAGATTGGTCGGTCGTCGATGAGGTTGCCGACGCTGTCGAGATTCCCGTGATTGGGTCGGGTGACGTGTTCACTGCCGAGGATGCCGCGGAGCATCTGCGCAATTCGGGTGCCAGCGCGGTATTTATCGCGCGCGGCATCTACGGCAATCCGTGGGTGTTCGGCGATGCCCGAGCCCTTGCACTCGATGGCACGCCGGTTCCTTCTCGCTCCTCGGTCGAGCGCCTGGGCGCCCTGCGCGAGCACCTGACGCTGACGCACGAGCTTTTGCCGCTTATGTCGCGCGCCCGTACGTATGCAAGCTGGTACTTAAAGGGTATGCCCCATGCAGCCGCTTGGCGCGCCCAGGTGGTGCGCTGTTCCACATACGAGGAGTTTATGGGGCTGGTCGATGATATCGAGCGCGATGTGGTGGCCTGCGAGGCCGCGCTTGCCGCCGGCGAGTCGGTGCCCGCTCATCCGCTGGAGGCCTAAAGGTGTCCGTTACCGCGCTGTATGTGCACGTGCCGTTTTGCGCTCAAAAATGCCGCTATTGCGACTTTGACTCGCGCAGCTTTGCCCCGTGCGACCTGGACGCTGCGCTCGATGCCTATTTTGAGCAGCTGTATGCGCGGCTCGATGCCTTTGGCAACGCTGGGGCACTTGCGGGCATCCGCACCGTCTATGTCGGTGGCGGTACGCCGTCGCTGGCAGGGGAGCGTCTGGTAGAACTGGCTCGGCGTATCTCCAGATGGTGCAAGCCCGTCGAGTTTACCTGCGAGGCCAATCCTGAGTCGTTGACTTCGCAGCTCGCTGCGGCACTCGCCGAGGTGGGCGTCACGCGCATTTCCCTGGGCGTGCAAACCCTCGACAACGCCGAGCTTGCCGCGATCGGCCGAATCCACGACGCTGACCGTGCTCTTGCAGCCATCGCCACGGTGAAGGCTGCTGGGATTGATGTGTCGTGCGACCTTATGTGCGGTCTTCCCGGACAGACGGCTGCGAGCTGGGAGCGCACGCTCGATGGCGTACTGACGGCGGCGCCGCATCATGTTTCGGTGTATCCACTCACGCTCGAGGAGGGCACGCCGCTCTACCGCATGGCGTGTCGCGATGAGTCGCTCGAGCCTGATGAGGATTTTCAGGCCGCGTGTATGGACGTGGCGCGTAATCGTCTGGGTGCGGCCGGCTATCACCCCTATGAGGTGGCGAGCTACGCGCTTGATGGCCATGAGTGCGCTCATAACATTGCCTATTGGACCGGACAGGGTTACCTGGGTCTGGGCCGCTCTGCCGCCGGCATGCTCGATGCTGGGGACTTCGCTCGCTTGGCCGGGCTGTTTTGCGGCGCACTTGCTCGAGGCGACGCGTATCGCGTGCGTCTGGTACAGCGCGACGATGCTGCGACGACGTTTGATGCCGAGTGTCTGTCGCAGCGCGAGGCAGCAGCCGAGGATTTGATGCTCGCCTGTCGCATGACGCGCGGCGTTGGATCTGACCTGTTGGTTCGCTCGGCAAACATTATCCCCGAGGACGAGCTGGCGGCGGCTTGCGACCGTGCGTTCGAGTTGGGCCTTGCCTCCTGGGTGTCCGATGATGCTAAAGGGCATGCGGGGCGCGTTACATCGAAAGATGTTATCGAAGGTCGCACTCGCGCTCGTCTGGCGCCGACCCACCTGGGCTGGCTCGATGGAAATGTTCTGTTCGAGCTGTTTTGGGATCTAGCTTAAGCCGCTCGGGTAGAATTACCGGAATATATACGCTGCTGTGAGCAGGAGGTTGCCGCGCATGGCGACGATGAACGAAAAAGATTACTACGAGATCCTGGGCGTCTCCAAGGACGCCACCTCGCGTGATATTCAAAAGGCCTTTCAGCAAAAGGCCCGCAAGCTCCATCCGGACGTCAACAAAGAGCCGGATGCCGAGGAAAAGTTTAAAGAGGTTTCCGAGGCCTACGCCGTGCTTTCGGATGAGCAAAAACGTGCGCGCTACGACGCCATGCGTTCTGGCAATCCCTTTGCCGGTGCTCCTACGGCTTCGCCCTATGGTGGCGGCTATGCCGGCAGCACGGGTTATGGCAATCCTTTTGAGGGCGGTTTTCCCTTTGGTGGTGCCTGGGGCCAGCAGCGTCGTGGGCAGGCTGCCTACAATCCCGAGAATGGCGCCAACGTGGTCGTCGATATTAAGCTCGACGCCAAGGAGGCCAAAGGCGGTGCCCACAAGACCGTCCGCTACACGCGCTTCGACACCTGTAGCAACTGCGGCGGTTCGGGCTCCGTTTCGTCTGAGCATGCCCATACCTGCCCGAGCTGCGGTGGCCGCGGCCACATCGACGTCGACCTGTCCTTCCTGTTTGGTGCGGGCACGTTCCAGTCGGTCTGCCCCGAGTGCGGCGGTTCCGGTAAGGTCGTGGCCGACCCCTGCCCCGATTGCGGTGGCAGCGGTCGTACTCGCGTAACCTCCGAGCAGACGATTGAGTTTCCTGCCGGCACGCACGATAGCGACGAGGTCCGCATTAGCGGCATGGGTCATGCTGGCACCAACGGTGCCACGGGCGGCGACCTGGTCGGCCGCGCCCATGTTGAGGCCGAGCGCTTGGAAGGCAAAGCTCGTACCGGTTTTTACCTGATGGGCATTGTGGCGCCGTTTTTGGTGCTGTCGGCCATCTCGGGCGTGTTCTCGGCCTTTGCCGTGATGTGCTTTATTCCGTTTACTATGGGCCTGTTCATGGTGCTTTCGGACGGTGTGCTTCATCGCAGCCTGCTGTGGTGGAAGCGTGGTGCGATGCAGTTTGCCAACGGTTTTGCCAACGGCTTCATGTTCGCGCTCGTGTCTGTTTGGTTTGCGAGCTGCTCGCAACGGGCCATGCTTTCGCCGTATCAAATGCAATAACATCAAACCCTCTGTTTGCGGTCGGCCCAGCTTGGGTATAGGACGCACTGTGACAATAATGAAAGTTGGAAGGATTCGGTCGTGTCGGAAAATAGGGATTACTACGAGGTACTTGGCGTTGACAAGGATGCCGACGCGCGGACGATTAAGCGCGCGTTTCTAAAGAAGGCCCGTACCGTACACCCGGACGTTTCGGACGACCCCGATGCTGAGGCCAAGTTCAAGGAGCTCAACGAGGCCTATTCCGTTCTTTCCGATGAGCAGAAGCGTGCTAACTACGACCGTTATGGCACTGTCGACGGCCCTGGTGGTTCGGGCTACGTCGATATCAACGATATCTTTGGTGGCATGGGCATGGACGACTTGTTCTCGTCGTTTTTTGGCGGCGGTGCCGGCGGTGGCGCCCGCAGCCGTCGTGAGCGTCGTCGCGGCCGCGATATGGCCATCTCTCTTTCGGTGACCCTTGAGGAGGCGGCGCTCGGTTGCAAAAAGACGATTAGTTATGACCGCCTTGCTCCCTGTGAGGATTGCAATGGCACCGGTAGGGCCGAGGGTGCACAGGAAAAGCAGTGCGGCCGCTGCCACGGTACGGGCTATGTCACGACGGTCCAGCGTTCGTTCCTGGGCCAGGTTCAGTCCTCCTCGCCTTGCCCCGACTGCCATGGCGAGGGCACGGTTATCGACCATCCCTGCGAGACCTGCGACGGTCAGGGCCGCACGCCTTCGCATGAAAAGATCGACATCGATATTCCCGCCGGCGTTTCGACCGGTCGCCAGCTGCGTGTGAGCGGCTTTGGCGAGGCCGGCCTTCGCGGCGAGCCTTCGGGCGACTTGATTGTCAACGTGCGCGTCGCCGACCACGAGCGCTTTAAGCGCAACGGTGACGACCTGTACCTCGTGAGCGGTATTTCGATTGCACAGGCTGCGCTCGGCTGCGAGATCGAGGTCGAGGGCATTATGCCCGACGAGGTCGTTAAGGTGACGGTTCCCGCCGGTGCCCAGTACGGCGACACCGTGAGCGTCAATAATTACGGCATGCCGCGCATTGGCGGTGGCGGTTCGCGTGGCCGCCTGATCGTGCAACTGCGCGTGGTCGTTCCCACCAATCTTTCCAATAAGCAGCGCGAGCTGCTCCGTGCTTTTGCCGATGAGATGGGCGATGACGTCGCTTCCGGTAAGAAGTCGGTGACCGACCGTATCAAGAGTGCCCTCGACGATATCCTCGATTAAGGAGCCCGCGTGCTCGCACCCCATATTTCCGTCGTCAACCTCGGATGTCGTGTCAACCGGGTTGAGTCTGACCGTATCACTGCCGATCTTATGCGCCTGGGCTTTGCCATGGTGGAGCCCCAGGATGCCGATCTGATCGTCATTAACACCTGTGCCGTTACGGGCGAGGCCGAGGCCAAGACCCGTAAGGCCGTCCGTCATGCGCTGGCCCATCCAAACGACCCCTATGTGGTCGTGACCGGATGCGTGGTCAATTTGCATCCCGAGGAACTGCTGGAGCTTTCGGATCGCGTGATCGCCGAGCCGTCCAAGATGGATGTCGCCGAACGTGTCTGCGAGGTGCTGGGCGTTGAGTCCGATAGTGTTCCAGCCTGCAGTGATGGCGAGGTGGTCGATGCGCTCGGTCGCTCTCGCCTGGGCGTGAAGATTCAGGACGGCTGCAACCATCGCTGCACCTATTGCATTGTGTGGAAGGCACGCGGCCCCGAGCGCTCCGTGCCCGTCGAGTCCGTGCTCGAGCAAGTTCGCGAGGCCCAGGAGGCCGGCGTGCCCGAGGTCGTGTTGACCGGCGTGAATCTGGGTGCCTATGACGGCAAGAGCGCGACCGATGAACATGTCGAAATCGATGAGCTGCTCGAGGCCATTATGGAGCGCACGTCTATTCCGCATGTGCGCATTTCCTCGGTCGAGCCCATGGATATCTCTGAGCGCCTGCTTAAGGTTATGGCTCGCTATCCGCAGCGTATCGCCCCGTTTTTGCACCTGCCCGTGCAGTCTGGCTGCACGGCGACCCTGCATCGCATGGGCCGTCCCTATAGCGCCGAGGCCTTTGAGGACACGGTGCGCATGATTCGCGCCAACCTGCCGCAGGCGTCTCTTTCGTGCGACGTTATCGTCGGTTTTCCCGGTGAGACGGATGAGGAGTTCGAGGAGTCGCTGGCGCTATGCCGTCGCGTGGGCTTTTCGCGCATGCACGTGTTCCGCTATAGCAAGCGCCCCGGCACCCTCGCCGCCGACATGCCCGACCAGGTACCACCTGAGGTCATGGCCGAGCGCAGCCGCCGCATGCGCGCGGCTGCTCAGGAGCTCGCCATTGCCGACGCTCATCGTCGCGTGGGAACCGTTGAGCGCGCCGTGCTCGAGTATGGTGACAACCTGACACTCGGCTCGTTCCATCATGCCCGTCTTGACGATACCTGTGGACTTACAGCTCCGTGCCTGCTCGATGTTACTATCATCGGAGTCGATGATTCCGGCTTGGTCCATGCATGTAGGGAGGTTCATGGAAGCCTCGAAGATTAGACTTACCGTTCCCGAGGGAATTGACCCCTCGCGCGTTTTGGGCGCCGGCGACGGCGTCCTTCGTGCGCTCGAGAGCTTGGTTCGCGCCCATGTGGTCGCCCGTGGCGATAGCATCGCCGTGAGCGGTGACCCGGACGAGGTCGAGCTCGTGGCGCGCTTTTTCGAACATGCTTTTCGCGAGGCGGCGGCCGGCCGTACCCTTTCTGCCGACGATGTCTCGCGTTGCCTGGCCGTCTTGCGCGACGGTGAGCACGAGGCTACGTCGCTTCGCGAGGACGTGCTGCTTTCGTATCGCGGCCGCGTCATTCGCCCCAAGACGCTCGGGCAAAAGCGCTATGTGGACGCCATTCGTTCGCATACGATAACCTTTGGTTTGGGTCCTGCCGGTACCGGTAAATCCTATCTGGCCATGGCGCTCGCCGTCGCCGCGCTTAAGCGTCATGAGGTGGGTCGCCTAATCTTGACGCGCCCGGTTGTCGAGGCGGGGGAGAACCTGGGCTTTTTGCCCGGCACCCTCGAGGAAAAGATCGACCCGTATATGCGCCCGCTCTACGACGCCCTTTTTGACATGATGGATCGCGAGCGCACCGATGAGCTTATGGAACACGGTGTGATCGAGATTGCCCCGCTCGCCTACATGCGCGGCCGTACGCTGAGCGATGCCTTCGTGGTACTCGACGAGGCACAAAATACCACGCCCGCGCAGATGAAGATGTTCCTGACGCGCTTGGGCTTTAACTCCAAGTTCGTGATTACCGGCGACCTGAGCCAGCGCGATCTGGTGGGTCGTCGTGGCGGTCTTGCCGACGTTGAGCGGATTTTGGGCCGTGTCGACGATGTGGCGTTTGCGCACCTGGAGCATGCCGACGTGGTGCGCCATGCCTTGGTGGGTCGTATCGTCGAGGCATACGATGCTTATGATGATATGCGTGAGCAACGCTCGCGCGACCGAAAGGAGTCCCGTTGAGTGTATTGATCAGCAACGATGCCGAGCTCGATACGCTGCTCGACGCGCAAGAGGTGGAACACATCTGCGAGGTTGTGCTCGCCGCTGAGGGCGTTGAACGTGAAGTCGAGATTTCCCTTTCGTATGTCGACGAGGACGAGATGCACGGGCTCAACCACGAGTGGCGCGGTATCGACCGCCCCACCGATGTACTCTCGTTCGAGTGCGATTCGGCCTTTGACGAGGATATTCCCGCCGATGAGACGCTCGAGCTCGGCGATATTATCTTGGCCCCGCAGGTTATTGCCCGTCAGGCCCCCGGTTTTGGCAATAGCCCCGCTGGCGAGTGCCGTCTGATGCTCGTACACGGCATGCTGCACTTGCTGGGCTATGACCACATCGAGGACGACGAGGCCGAGGTCATGGAGGCCCGCGAGGACGCCATCCTGCGCGATCTGGCGCTCGAGCGCGGCGAGGACCCCAAGCTAGTCCACGTCGGCCCCATCACCAACCACGTCCACGACTAGGAGCCGTCTATGATTCCCGGATCGAACAAGGACCATCCGTCCTTCTTAAAGTCGTTTTCCTACGCCATGGAGGGCTTCGTCACCGCCGTCAAGACCGAGCGCAACATTAAGGTCATGCTCGTTGCGGGCGTGTGCACCGTCGTTGCCGGCTGCATCGTGGGGCTCGACATTGCCGAGTGGGCCACGATTATCATCTGTTGTGGCCTGGTGATTCACGGCGAGCTGTGCAACACCGCTATGGAGGCCATCGTCGACCTGGCGACCCAGGAACTTCATCCGCTGGCCAAGCGTGCGAAGGACATCGCCGCCGCCTCTGTATACGTTCTTTCCATCACCGCCGCGATTGTGGGCGTGCTGGTATTTGCCCACGCGCTTGGCTTTATTTAGAAAGGGATTCCCATGTCCGACAATATGCAGCCTACCGATGAGGTTCTGGACGAGGTCGAGGAATTCGACCCGTTTGAGGGCATGAGCGATGAGGAACTCGACGCCCTATGCGACGAGGATGACGGTCCTATGGGCTTTGGTGACGTGGAACCCGGTTTCCGCAGCGGCTTCGTGGCCCTGGTCGGTCGCCCCAACGCCGGCAAGTCCACGTTACTTAATGCCTGCTACGGCAAAAAGGTTGCCATCACCTCGCCGGTGGCACAGACGACCCGCCGCCGTATGCGCGCCGTCGTCAATCGTCCCGGCTACCAGCTGGTCTTTGTCGATACCCCGGGTATTCATAAGCCCAAGGATGGCCTGGGTTCCGAGCTCAACAAGAGTGCGCTGTTCGAACTGAACGATGTTGACGTCGTCGCGTTTTTGATTGACGCCACCAAGCCGATCGGCAGGGGAGATGCCTGGGTTGCCGAGCGCGTCAAGAGCGCCCGCTGCAAGAAGGTCCTGGTGCTCACCAAGGCCGATGAGGCCGACCCCGCACAGGTCATGGAGCAGCTCAAGGCAGCCCACGAGCTCATGGACTATGACGACGAGATCGTGACGTCGTCGGTCAAGAACTTTAACGTCGATGCCTTCATCGAGACCGTTGCGCACTTTTTGCCCGAGGGTCCTCGCTGGTTCCCCGAGGACATGGGCACCGATGCTTCCGACGAGACGCTCGTTGCCGAGTTTGTGCGCGAGAAGGTTCTTCGCCGCACCCGTGATGAGATTCCGCATTCCGTGGGCGTGATCTGTGATGCGCTCGAGCAGACCAAAAAGGTGTTGCGCGTGCACGCCACCATTTACGTCGAGCGTGAGGGCCAAAAGGGCATCATCATCGGCAAGGGCGGCGAGATGATCAAGCATATCGGCATCGACGCCCGTCGTGATCTTGAACGCATCTTTGGCACGCAGGTCTTTTTGGAGCTGGACGTAAAGGTCAAGGCCGGTTGGCGCGACGACGAGGCTCAGATTCGCCGTTTTGGGTATAGCGCCGAAGACTAGCCTTTCGAACGCATATGGCAGGCTCTCGCACATATCGCACGAAAGTGCTCGTGCTCGATAAGACTAAGCTCAAAGAGACCGACCTGATCTTGACGATGCTTGACGAGCGGGGTCGGCAGGTTCGTGCCGTGGCAAAGGGCGCGCGCAAACCCGGTGGGCGCTTGGCAGCGCGCTGCGAGCTGTTCTGTACCGTCGATATGCTGCTCGCACATGGACGCTCGCTCGATGTGGTTTCCCAGGCCGAGCTTGTGGAGGCGCCGCTCGGCGCCGCGCCCGATTACGAGACGACCTGCGCCGCAAGCGCGATCGCCGAGGTCGCGCGCGTGTGCTCGTTCGAGGACGCCGAGGATCCGTTTACCTTTGCCATCACGCAGCGGGCGCTTGCCCTGGTGGGCGGCGGGCTCGACGCGGCGCATATGGACCTGCTCGTGGCGGCATATGTCTTTAAGCTGCTATCGCACGTTGGCTACCGACCCGATTTTTCGGCTTGCGTGCTGTGCGGAGACCCTATGCTGTCGTATTTTTCGCCCCAGGCCGGCGGGCTCATGTGCGGGTCGTGTGCGTCGAGCGTTCCGGGTGCCGAGCTGGTGTCGACCGGTGAGGTCGCGTGGCTGCGCGCCCTCATGTCCATGACCTTCGATGCGCTTATGGCCGAGAGGGTCGACCCCCATACCGCTGCCTTTTTGTTGGGGCTTTCACATGTTTGGGCTGCGACGTACACCGATCAGCGCCTCCGTGCGATGGAATTCATGTTGGGTCGGTGATGATGCACAGACGCGGGCTGCTTGTGGTAACATACCGCCCTGTTAGTACCTCGACCTTGGATGCTCGCTCCACCGGCGGCTTCCCAGTCCGAGGCGAATCGAGTCGCCCGATGGCGACGCAAAACGAAAGGTGAAACAATGACTGTTTCCAAAGAGCGCAAGGCGGAGCTGACCGCCCAGTTCGGTAACTCCCCGGTCGACACCGGTAACCCCAAGGTTCAGGTCGCCATCCTGACCGAGCGCATCAAGGAGCTGACCGAGCACATGAAGTCCCACCAGAAGGACTTCCACACCCGTCGTGGCCTGCTCATGCTCGTCGGCCGTCGTCGTCGTCTTCTCTCCTACATCAAGAAGAACGACATCGTCGAGTACCGTGAGCTCATCAAGGCTCTGGGCATCCGCGACAACATCCAGTAGGATTTGTACATGCTAAGAGCGTCCTGCGCAGCGGGGCGCTCTTTTTGTGTAAGGGCGTGAACAATCACGCTCTGAAGCGTGGCGGGGGCAGGGGGCCCGCGTCACATGAGAAGCCCGCAGGCAAGGGGCCTGTGGGGTAAAGGAGAACAATGACACTCGTATCCAAGACCTTTGAGCTGTACGGCAAGACCTACACCTTTGAGTCGGGCGAGCTTGCCAAGCAGGCCACCGGCGCCTGCCTGGTCAAGCAGGGCGATACCACGATGCTCGACACCGTGGTCGTCTCCAAGGAGCGCAAGAACTACGACTTCTTCCCGCTGACCGTCGACTTCAACGAGAAGATGTACGCCGCTGGCCGCATCCCGGGTGGCTACCTTAAGCGTGAGGGCCGTCCCAGCGAGAAGGCCACGCTCACCGCGCGCATGATCGACCGTCCGATTCGCCCGAGCTTCCCGGACGGCTTCCGCAACGAGGTGCACATCGTCGCCACCTCGCTTGTCGCCGACCAGGTCAACCCCTTTGACGTCATCAACGTTATGGGTGCCTCTCTGGCCATGACGCTCGGCGGCGTGCCCTTCGAGGGCCCGCTTGCCTGCGTGCGCATCGGTCGTAACGTGGAGACCGGCGAATTTATCGTCAACCCCACCTACGAGGAGCGCGAGAACTCCGATCTGGACCTGGAGCTGGGCGGCTCTGCCGACTTCATCTCGATGGTCGAGGCCGGCGCCGAGGAGATCTCCGAGGACGACATGCTCGCCGCCATGAAGTTTGGCCAGGAGGCCCTTGCCGCCTTCTGCCAGGCTCAAGACGAGTTCGTCGCCGAGTGGGAGCAGGTCAACGGCCCCATCGTCAAGAAGGAGTACCCGCTCGATCAGCCCGTCGAGGAGGTCCAGGAGCGCATCTTCGCCCACTACGACGAGATGGCAGCCGCCCTGCGCGACGCCGACAAGCTCTCCCGTATCGGCAAAGTCGAGGCCCTGAAGGAGTCCATCCGCGCCGAGTTCACCGAGGAGGAGCAGGCCGCTTGGGAGCGCGAGATTCCCGTGGCGCTGAAGAAGCTCGAGAAGAAGGCCATGCGCACCATGGTCGTCGAGACCGGCGAGCGCGTTGACGGCCGTGCCGCCGACGAGATCCGTCCCATCATGGTGAAGGACAACTACCTGCCGCTCGTTCACGGCTCCGGCCTGTTCCAGCGCGGTCAGACCCAGGTGCTCTCTGTCTTGTCACTCGGCATGCTTAACGAGGGCCAGCGTCTGGATACCATCGAGCCCACCGAGGGCAAGCGCTACATGCACCACTACAACTTCCCGCCGTTCTGCACCGGCGAGACCGGTCGCATGGGCAGCCCCAAGCGCCGCGAGATCGGTCACGGCAACTTGGCCGAGCGCGCCCTGCTTCCGGTGCTCCCCGACGAAAACGAGTTCCCCTACGCCATCCGCGTGGTCTCCGAGGTCATGGAGTCCAACGGCTCCTCTTCGATGGCTTCGACCTGCGGTTCCACGCTCGCCCTTATGGACGGCGGCGTGCCCATTAAGCGCCCGGTCTCCGGTATCGCCATGGGCCTGATCCAGGAGGAGGGTAAGACCGTGGTCCTGTCGGATATCCAGGGTCTCGAGGACTTCCTGGGCGACATGGACTTTAAGGTCACCGGCACCACCGAGGGCATTACCGCCCTGCAGATGGACAACAAGGCCACCGGCCTTACCTTCGACATCCTGGCCCGCGCCCTGCAGCAGGCCAAGGAGGGTCGTGCGTACATCCTGCAGAAGATGCTCGATGTGATCCCCGAGCCGCGTCATACCACGCGCAGCACCGCTCCGCGCATCGTCTCCATCCAGGTTCCGACCGATAAGATCCGCGACGTCATCGGTTCCGGCGGTAAGGTCATCCGCGGCATCCAGGACGAGACCGGCGCTTCGGTTGACATCCAGGAGGACGGCACCGTCTTTGTCGGCGGCACCGGCGAGTCCGTGGACCAGGCCGTCGAGCGCATCAAGCTCATAATCAAGGTTCCCGAGCCGGGCGAGGAGTACACCGGTCGTGTGGTCTCCATCCAGCCCTTCGGCGCCTTTGTCAACCTGCTGCCCGGTAAGGACGGCTTGCTGCACATTTCCCGCGTTGCCAAGGGCCGCGTCGAGAAGGTTGAGGACGTCCTCAACGTTGGCGACGAGGTCAAGGTCGTCGTCATCGAGGTCGACGATCGCGGCAAGATCTCGCTCGATCGTCTTGACAAGCCCGAGGCCCCGGCTCGCGCCGAGGGTGCCTCCGAGGGCGACGTCGAGCACTTCCAGCGCCGTGAGCGTCCGCGTCGCGAGCGCTCCGAGCGCAGCGACCGTCCGCGCCGTCCCGGCGACAACGGAGGCCGCAAGCCCCGCCGTCACCACGACGCCGAGTAATAGCTACACATAAGCAGCTCAACAAGGGCGACTCCGTACAGGGGTCGCCCTTTTGCTTGCGCCCGGGAGGGCCGCATATGAAGTTTCCTGCTCTACAGTCCCGCGCAAGACGGAAAGCGCATTAAGTGCTTTCCTTTGCGTGCGGAACTCGCGATAAACTTCATATGCGGCCCTCCCGGGCGCAAGCAAAAGGGCTGGTTAGTGCCGCTCGCTATTTAGTTAGACAGTCTATTCAGTAGTCAGATTTCAGATCAGTAGATAGACACAGCAGTATTTCCCCTGATAAAACCTACCAAAATAAACCTATCTCATATTGGCAGGTCAGGGCTCAGCGGCCCCGGCACGGGCTAAGATTATCGCGAGTTCCGCACGAACAGGAGGCCACTTAATGTGGCCTCCGTCGTGAGCAGGACTGTAGAGCAGGAAACTTCATCAGTGCCCGCCCCACGGGAAACCGGCGGGATAGACCGGTTTGGATGGGGCTTTGATGCATGGGTGGTCTGTGCTCGTGCAAATGGGTATCATATTTTGGTTATTGCATCGACTCTGTGATGCATGTTTGTACGTTCCCGGCGGTCGGTTTGCCAGAAGCGCCCCGTCGGTTGTTCCAGACCCGTTTCGAAGAAAGGAAACCACACTTACCTATGGCAGCTAAAAAATCATCTCCCTTGAAGATCATCCCGCTCGGCGGCCTTGATGGCATCGGCAAGAACATGACGGTCTTTGAGTGCGGCGACGACATGGTGCTCGTCGACGCCGGCCTCATGTTTCCGGATGACTCCCAGCCCGGTATCGATCTGGTGCTTCCCGACTACACCTATGTCCTGGAGAACGAGGAGAAGCTCCGCGGTATCATCGTCACCCACGGCCACGAGGACCACACCGGTTCGCTTCCGTATCTGCTGCAGGACCTCAACAACAAGGTGCCCATCTTCTCGAGCAAGCTGACGCTCGGCTTCATCGAGGGCAAGCTTTCCGAGTTCCGCATCCGCGCACCCAAGTTCCGCGAGGTCAAGGGCGGTAGCCATGTCAACCTCGGCGGCATCTCGCTCGACTTCTTCTCGATGACACACTCCATCCCCGGCGCTCTGGGCGTGTTCATCCGCACCAATCAGGGCACCGTTATGCACACCGGCGATTTTAAGCTCGACCAGACGCCCATCGACGGCGTTACGCCCGACTATGCCGCTATCAGCCGCTTTGCCAAGCAGGGCATCGACCTGCTGCTTTCCGACTCTACCAATGCCACGGTTCCCGGCTTTACCAAGTCCGAGGCCGAGGTTGGTCCCAACCTACTGCACGCCATCAAGAATGCGCCGGGTCGCGTGTTCGTCGCGTCGTTCTCGAGCCACATCCATCGTCTGCAGCAGATCTGCGATGCCGCCCGCAAGTGCGGCCGTAAGGTCGTTGTGACCGGTCGCTCCATGCTCACGAACACCCGCGTGGCGCGTGAGCTGGGCTACCTCAACATCGACGACGCTGATATCATCGATGCCTTCGACATTGATAACCTGCCCGACGACAAGATTGTCGTCATGTGCACCGGTTCGCAAGGTGAGCCGCTGTCGGCCCTGTCCCGCATGGCCAATGGCGAGCACAAGACGCTCTCCATCCACGAGGGCGATACCGTTATCCTTTCGGCAACTCCTGTTCCCGGCAACGAGAAGGCCGTCCAGCAGGTCGTCAACAGCCTGGCCAAGCTCGGCTGCGACGTGTGGGATAAGAACCGCGCTCTCGTCCACGTCTCCGGTCACGGTAGCCAGGAGGAGCTCAAGCTCCTGATGGCCATGGCCAAGCCCACGTATTTTATGCCGGTTCACGGTGAGGCCGTGCATCTGCGGGCACACGCCCAGCTGGCCCGCAAGATGGGTCTCAAGGACGACCATATCTTTATCCTCGATAACGGTGACACGCTCGAGATGCGCGGCGGTATCGTCAAGCGCGGTACGCCCGTCGAGTCTGGCGTCGTCTACGTCGACGGCCTGCGTATCGGCGATACCGACCCCATCGTCCTGCGCGATCGCCAGAAGCTCGCCAACGACGGTATGGTTACCGCTGTTGCCATCGTCTCGCTCAAGCAAAAGAAGATCGAGGCCATCGAGTTCTCGGGCCGCGGTGTTTCGTTTGCCATCGACGACCAGTTCTCCGAGGATGCCTCCGCATCCATCATGAAGACGATCGAGAAGGGCAAGTTCAGCTTTACGAGCAGCGGTTCCGATGCCATTCGCAAGGCCGTGCGCGATTCGCTCTCTAACTTTATCTGGAGCCGTACGCGTACCCGTCCGATGATCATCCCGGTCGTCATGGAGGTTTAGTTTGGCGCGCGGATCTGCACAAAACGCCAAAGGCAATAAGGCCAATAACCAACCGGCATCTGCTAAGGGTGCCGGTTCCCATCTGCGTGCCAATAAGGGCCACGAGGCAGACTTCGACGATTTTGAGCCCTTGGTCGAGCCCTCAGCCAATCGCGATATCGCCGGCGTGGTCATTGCCGTTTTGGCGATTGCGTCCTTTATTGCCGTGATTTCGCCGGCGACTGCACCCGTTACAGCTGCGGTTGCCGGTTTCTACCACTTAGGCTTTGGTCTGGGCGCCTACGTGTTGCCGATCGTCATCTTGCTGTTTGCCGCCACGCTCTTTTTAGGCGAGGACTCGCCGCTCAACGTGCGCTCTGTTGCGGGCGGCGCCGTGGTCTTTATCGCCGTCGTCTCCATTCTTTCGCTGATGGTGCCGGGTACGAGCAACTCGTGTGACCTCATGTTTACGCCGCAAAATCTGTCCGCCTCGGGTGGCTACATCGGTGCGTTTATTGCGAGTGCGCTGCAGAATGCCCTGGGTAAGCCTATCGCGATGGTAGTCCTGCTGGGCCTTGTCGTCGTGGGCCTGGTTATCATTGGCTTTTCGGTGGGCGGCGTGCTGCGCTCCGCCCGCGATCGTGCGGCAGATTTTGCCGAACGCCGTCGTGCCGATGTTAACGCGAGCCCGTGGGGTGACGATGAGGCCCTGTCGGTGCCTGGTGTCGCCCGTCCGCATCTGAGCATTCTTCGTCAAAAGGGCTCTGATGCTGCCATGACCACGGTCATGGGCAACGATGCGGACCCGGTTTTGGACGATGACGACGAGGATGAGGATTCGTTTGTCGACGTGTCCGATGCCGTGGAGGCCGAGCGGGCCAAGACGACGCTGCTGCCGCGCCGACATGCCAAGAAGGGCAAAACGGTTCCCAAGCTCAATACGAGTGAGCCCGATCCGTCTTGGTCCGAGAGCGAGATTGAGCTTACCGAGGGTGATGACGAGGACGACGAGACTCCGATTGAGACCGCAAAGACAACTTTGCTGCCGCGTCGCCATGCAAAGCGCGGCCAGGTAACCGGCCAGCTTTCGATGGAAGACGACCCCGATAAGATTGACGAGTCCGAGCCGCCGTTTGCCGTGAATCCTGTCTCGGCAACACCTCAGATTCCCGACTTCTTGAAGCATCCCAAGGTTGCCGATGGCGCTGCCTCGAGTGCTGTCGAATCGGCTGCGGCTCGTGATGGGGGAGTGGACGACGACGCTGCAGATAACGAGGGCGAAGAAGGGGATGGCCTCAAGCTTCCGCCGCTCGAGATCCTGCATGCCAACCCGCAGTCGGCTTCTGCCGCGTCTTCGGACAAGGAGCTTGAACAGACTGCCGAGTCGCTGCAGTCCACGTTGCTTGAGTTTGGCCGCAGTGCCCGCGTGGTCGGCTGGATCGCCGGCCCTACGGTGACGACCTTTAAGCTGCAACCTGGCGAGGGCGAGCGCGTGAGCAAGATTTCGAGCCTCGAGGACGATATCGCGCTTTCGCTCGCTGCTCAGTCGGTGCGTATCTTTGCCCCGATTCCCGGCACCTCGCTCGTGGGCATCGAGATTCCCAACCGCAAGCGCCAGAACGTCAATCTGGGCGACGTGCTGCCCTATGTGAAGGGCGGTCCGCTCGAGCTCGCCATCGGCCGCGACGCCGAGGGCACGCCGGTCGTCGCCGATCTCGCCAAGATGCCCCACCTGCTGATTGCCGGTACCACGGGCTCCGGTAAGTCGGTCATGATCAACTCCATCATCACGACCTTGCTCATGCGCGCCCTTCCCGAGGACGTTCGCCTGATCATGGTCGACCCCAAGCGCGTCGAGCTTGCGGGCTATAACGGTCTGCCGCATCTCTATGTGCCCGTGGTGACCGAGCCCAAGCAAGCCGCGAGCGCTCTGCAATGGGCCGTGTCCGAGATGGAGCGTCGCCTGAAGGTCTTCGAGCGTCTCAACGTGCGTAAGATCTCGACCTACAACGAAAAGCAGGCCGCCGGCGAGTTTGAACATTACGACAACCCGCCGCAAAAGATGCCCTACTTGGTCATCATCATCGACGAGCTTTCGGACCTGATGATGGTCGCCGGCAAGGATGTCGAGGCGTCGATCGTTCGTATCGCTCAGCTGGGCCGTGCCGCCGGTATTCATCTTATCGTGGCCACGCAGCGCCCCAGCTCCAACGTGGTGACAGGTCTCATCAAGGCCAACATCACCAACCGCATCGCCTTTAACGTCGCCACGGGCATCGACTCGCGCGTCATCATCGACCAGATGGGTGCCGAAAAGCTCACCGGTTTGGGCGACATGCTGTTCTCCAAGGTCGACTGGGGCAAGCCTCGCCGTATCCAGGGCTGCTTTGTTTCGGACGACGAAATCAACGAGATTGTCGAGTTCGTCAAGTCGCAGAGCGAGCCCGACTACCACGAGGAGATCCTGTCTGCCGTGGCGCCCGCTTCCATGTCCATGGCGGGTGGCGGCGGCATTGTTCGCACCGGAGTCGCCGAGCCGCAAGACGATGATCCGCTCATCTGGGAAGCCGCCCATATTGTGGTGGATTCGCAGCTTGGCTCCACATCTGGCCTGCAGCGTCGTCTGAAGGTTGGCTATGCGCGCGCCGGGCGTATTATGGACATGCTGGAAGAAAAGGGTGTCGTCGGCCCGCCCGACGGTTCGAAGCCGCGCGAGGTTCTGCTGGACGAGGAGGGACTTGCCGCGCTGAAATCTGTCGACGCCGAGATGGCACGTGAAGATCGTGAGTTTGGAGGATTCTGATGGCTGCACGCTTTGGTGACATGCTGCTCGAGCAGCGTCGCCGAATGGGCCTTTCCATTCAGCAGGTCGCCAACACCATCAAAATCAGGCCGCAGATCATCGAGTTTTTCGAGACCGGTAACTTTGCTTCGATGCCGCCGCGCGGCTATGCGCAGGGCATGATTTCGAGCTATGCTCGCTTTTTGGGCCTCAATCCGCGCGAGGTCGTCAATGCCTACTTTGACGACCTGATGGCATACGAACGCGAGACGTCGCAGCAGGGCGGTCGTTTTCAGGACGCCGCCGGCTACGTCAATTCGCGTTCCTCGGTCGATAACGGGCGCTTTCTGATGGTTCAGGGCGGTCGTTCGACCCGCTATGGACAGCGTCCTCAGCAGGCCGGTTATATTACCGAGACGGGTTCGGGCGAGGAGATTCGCTCACAGCGTGACCGGTTCCGCAGTGCGCCGATGCCCGAGGACCGTGCACTCCCCGCTGCCCGCGGCGTGGCGCGTGACCCTCGTGCCGGCTACGGCGACGGCGGCTATTCCGATCGCGGTTACCGTGGTGTCTCCACCGGACGCTCTCGCGGTGGCTATGCGGATGCCGATACTACGCAGGTGACGCCGCGTCTTCGCTCTCAGTCTCAGCCGTGTGGCCAGCGCCCTTCGGCTCCGCGTTCGGGCCAGCGTGGCTATCAAGGCCGCGGTGAACTTGCGCCCCGCTCGGGTCAGCGCGGCCTTCAGGGCCAGGGTGGCTATCGTGGTCGTTCCGATAGCAATCGTGGTCGTATGCCTCAGGGAGGCGGCCGCAGCAGTTCCAGTCGTGGACGCGGCGGATCTCGTACTCCTCAAAACAACGGGCTCGATCCGCGTATCGTCTACGCTGGCATCGGTGCCGTGACGCTGCTGCTGATCGCGCTCATCGTGGTACTTCTGCGCGGCTGCGCATCTTCGACGCCCGAGACCACGCCCGAGACGCCCACTGCTACCAAGACGACGACCAAGAAGTCTTCTAAGAAGACCGAAACGGTCGACGAGGACGAAGACACCGATGAGTCGACGGATGAGTCGACCGATTCGGACGCCACCAAGACGACGGCTAAAAAGGAAGAGAACGAGGTAACGAAGGTCAAGGTCTCCGTTGCCAAGGGAAAGACCGCGTGGATTGAGGTCAAGGTCGATGGAAAGTCGGTCTATGGCGCCCAGGCGACTGGCCCCTTTGAGCAGGAGTACACGCCCGAGTCCTCGATCGAGATCACCACGTCCAAGCCTTCCGATGTCACCGTTACCAAGAACGGCGAAAAGGTCCGTTACGATACCAAGACTTCGGGCGTGGCGCGTGTGACGATCACCGTTCCCAAGAAGGAGACGACTGATTCCGAGAATGGTGAAAGTTCTGATGGTGTCGACACCACTGATGGTACCGATACCACCGACGGCATCGATGCCCAGTCCACGGATGGCGCCGATACCGCAACTGACGGTCAGACGCCCACCGATTCTACCGACTATTCGTACGATAGCTATTAAGCCGCTCGTACGCGAAAGGAAACATCATGGCTAAAGATTCCAGCTTCGACGTCGTGTCCGAGGTCAACATGCAAGAGGTCGACAACGCCTTCCAGCAGACCACGCGCGAGATTTCCCAGCGCTATGACCTGAAGGATTCCGGCGCCACCATTGAGCTTTCGAAGGGCGACAAGCTCTTTACGATCAACGCCCCGGCTGACTTTGTCTCCAAGCAGATCATCGATGTCCTGAGCTCCAAGCTCATCAAGCGCGGCATCGACCTCAAGGCTGTCTCGTGGGATGCTCCGCAGGCGGCATCGGGCGGCACCGTGCGCGTGCTCGGCCATATCGTCGAGGGTATCGACCAGGCGACCGCCAAGAAGATCAACAAGGACATCAAGGACCAAAAGCTCAAGGTCAAGGTGGCCATCGAGGCCGACAAGCTGCGTGTTTCCTCTGCTTCGAAGGACGCGTTGCAGACCGTGATTCAGTTCCTGCGCGACCAGGACTACGGCCAGCCGCTGCAGTTCACCAACTACCGCTAATATCATTCGAAAGGACCGCTCTCCAACATGGATACACCGTTGGGCTCCGTGCTCTACATCACCCTCGGGTGCGCTAAGAACGAGGTTGACACCGACCGCATGCGTTCTCTTTTGACCGCCGCAGGCTACGAGGAGGCATTCGACCCGCAGGAAGCCGATATCGCCATTGTCAATACATGCTCGTTCCTCGCCTCCGCAACGTCTGAGAGCATCGAGACCACGCTCGAGCTCGCCAATGAGGTGCAGGACGGCGTTCGCTCCTGTCCCATCGTCATGTGCGGTTGCGTGCCGTCGCGCTATGGCGACGACCTGCCTGACGAGCTGCCCGAGGTCGCTGCCTTTGTGAAGGCCGACGAAGAGGACGGCATCGTGGCGGTCATCGATGGCGTGCTGGGTGTCGAGCGTGAGATCGCCGCCTATATTCCGCAGGTCAAGCGCACTGTCGAGGGCGCTGTCGCCTACGTCAAGATTTCCGATGGCTGCAACCGCTTCTGTAGCTTCTGCATGATCCCATATATCCGCGGTCGTTATCACTCGCGCAATGCCGATAGCATTATTTCCGAGGTGCGCGACTTGGTTGCCGGCGGTGTGCGAGAGATCGTGCTGATCGGTCAGGACACGGGCATCTGGGGCACCGACTTTGCGGATGAGGGCGTCGTCGAGGGTTCGCCGCGCAATCTGGCTCAGCTGCTGCGCGCAGTCGCCGAGGCCGTGCGCCCGCAGAACGTCTGGGTCCGTGTGCTCTACCTGCAGCCCGAGGGCATGACCGATGAGCTCATTGAGACCATTCGCGATACGCCCGAGGTGCTGCCCTATATTGATATCCCCGTGCAGCACTGCGATGCTCGCATACTCAAGGCCATGCGTCGCTCCGGTTCGCGCCAGGAGCTCGAGGACCTGTTCCGCGATCTGCGTGAGCGCATCCCCGGCATCGTGATTCGTTCCACGGCCATGGTCGGCTTCCCGACTGAGACTGACGACGAGTTCCGCGACCTTATCGACTTTATGGACACCGTCGGCTTTGACTACACGAGCGTCTTTGCCTACTCGCGTGAGGAGGGCAGCCTGGCCGCCAAGATGGAGGGTCAGGTCGACGAAGAGGTCAAGCTCGAGCGCGCCCAGGAGGCCATGGACCTGGCCGAGTCGCTCGGTTTTGCCGCCACCGCCGCACATGTGGGCGAGCGCGCCCAGGTGATCGTCGACGGTATCGAAGAGACCGAGGACGGTGCCGAGCTGATTGGCCATGCTTGGTTCCAGGCGCCCGATTCCGATGGCGCGGTGCATCTGGATGCCAGCGAGGCATCTGTGGGCGATATTCTGACCGTCGAGTTTACCGATAGCTTCTGCTATGAGCTTATCGGTCATGTTGTGGAGTAGGAGCGCGTTGTGGCTAACGAGAGTAATAAGGAACTGACGAGTGTCTGGACACCCGCCAATATCGTGACGTGCGTGCGCATCGTCTTTATCCCGGTGTTCATGATCGTGTCGGCGCTGTCTCACACGAGCGTTGCCGGTACGGATTGGAGCACCTTCGACGGCCCGCTCGCCGCCGCCGCCTTTATTCTGTACGTCATCCTGTCGTGCACCGATAAGGTTGATGGCTACTTGGCTCGTTCGCGCAACGAGATTACCGACTTCGGTAAGTTCTTGGATCCCATCGCCGATAAGCTGCTCGTGTTCTCTGCCCTGCTGCTGTTCTTGGACTTTGGTGCCGTAACCGTGTGGTCGGTGTTCATTATCTTGTTCCGCGAGCTGCTGGTGAGCGCCCTGCGCATGGTTGCGAGTGCCGCTGGTGTGGTCGTTGCCGCCGATAAGCTCGGCAAGTACAAGACGGCGACCACGATGGTCTCCATCTGCGGTTACCTGTGCGTCTTTGCGATGGCCGGCTTGCACCTTGGCCCGGTGGCGCTGACGCTCGGCATCTACTCTTTATCGCGCTTCCTGTACGCCGTTGCCGTTGTCCTGACCGTTATCTCGGGCGCCCAGTACTTCTGGCACTGCCGCAAGATCGTCTTTTCGGTCTAGGTCCTGGTGGGTATGACGGACTCTTTTGAGCAGATTTCCGCTCATAACGAGGAGCTGGCGCGCGATATTGTCGAGCGCGCGAGCGCTCGGGGCGTGACGGTTTCGATGGCTGAGTCGCTGACGGCAGGTATGATCTCCTCGACGATCGCCGATATCCCGGGCGCCTCGGCGGTGCTGCGTGGCGGTGCGGTAACCTACTGTGATGAGATCAAGCATCGCGTGCTGGGTGTTGAGCAGGAAACGCTCGACCGCTATACCGCGGTGTCGCATCAGACCGCGCGCGAGATGGCGGCGGGGTCGCTAGATCTGTACCAGAGCGATGTTGCCGTGAGCGCAACGGGCTATGCTGGTCCCGGCGGCGGTACCGAGGACGATCCGGCTGGCACCTTCTATATTGGCTGGGCGTATCGCACGGTCGATGGGGAAGTGCCGGTCGTGGATTCTGTGCGTTGCCACTATGAGGTCGACCGTTCGTGTGTTCGTGCCCATGCGGTCACGGAGGCATTGGGACGCATTGCCCTTGTGCTCAACTCTATGGAATAGGCGTGTTTTAAGGGGCCTTAGGGCCCCTTAATTGTGGAGATAGGGACCTCTGGCGAATTTAGCGTTTGTGCTGGTCATAGGTGTATTTTCTCCTTCCTTGTTTTTATTTGGCCCTATGTGGTCAAGCATTTGGCCAGTGTTTGGTCGGCGTTTGGTTGGGTTTTGGAAAGACTGCCTGCATATGATTGGTCTGAACGGTTGACCACGAACAGTCGTTCGTTTATTATCGATGCAGGTTGTTAAGAGGAGGGCTATTCATGGCCAAGAATTCAGGTCCCGTACGTACCGTCCATGCACCCACGACGGGTAAAGAGCGCGAAGAGATGATCGCCACCACCAAGGCCGAGATCGAGAAGAAGTTCGGTCAAGGTTCCATCATGAGGTATGGTGACGGCGGCCCCGAGCTCGAGGTCGAGGCCATTCCCACGGGCGCTCTGGCACTTGACGCCGCTCTGGGTATCGGCGGTGTGCCGCGCGGTCGTATTGTCGAGATCTACGGTCCCGAGTCCTCCGGTAAGACGACGCTTTCGCTCGAGATCCTGGCCGAGGCCCAGGCAATGGGTGGCGTTGTGGCATTTATCGATGCCGAGCACGCGCTCGATCCCACGTATGCCGCGCGCATTGGCGTGGATATTGACGAGGTGCTCATTTCCCAGCCCGATACGGGTGAGCAGGCGCTCGAGATTGTTGACATGCTCGTGCGTTCCGGAGCCATCGATGCCATCGTCGTCGACTCTGTCGCCGCGCTGACTCCGCGTGCCGAGATCGAGGGAGAGATCGGCGATACCACGGTCGGCTTGCAAGCTCGCCTGATGAGCCAGGCGCTCCGAAAGCTCGCCGGCTCGCTGTCCAAGTCCAACACGACGTGCATCTTCATTAACCAGCTGCGTGAGAAGATCGGCGTCATGTTCGGCAACCCCGAGACCACGACGGGCGGCCGCGCCCTTAAGTTCTTCTCTTCGGTGCGTATCGACATTCGCCGTATCGACAGCATTAAGCTTAAGGACGAGGTTATCGGTAACCGCGTGCGCGCCAAGGTCGTTAAGAACAAGGTGGCAGCTCCGTTCCGTTCTGCTGAGTTCGACATCATGTACGGCACAGGCATCTCTAAGGAGGGCTCGATCTTGGACATGGCTGTCGAGTGCGGCATTTGCAAGAAGATGGGCTCCTGGTTTGCCTATGGCGAGGACAAGCTCGGCAACGGTCGCGAGGCCGCCAAGGCGTTCCTGCGCGAACACCCCGATTGCGCCGACGAGATTGAGCATAAGGTTCGCCTTGCCTGCGGACTTGAGTTTGATGACGATGCTCCGTCCGAGGTCGAGCTGACCGATCAGCCGGCTGCGGATCAGCCTTCCGGCGAGGAGTTCGACGAGCTTTACGCCATCGATGGGTCCGCCATGCTCGATGACGACGACGAGTAGCGGTTACGCTCATGTCGTATACGGTGACCGAGGCCACGGTCGTCTTTCCCGATAAGAAGGCTGCCTCCTCGTTCTCGAGCGGATATGAGTCCAAAAAGCCTTGCGCACATATCGATTGTGAGCTTGAGGGCGGTTTTAAGCGGTCCATTTGGATTCCCGTGCGGGTCGCGCGCCTGTATGTCAAAAACCGCCCCGATTTTCCCTGTGATTGGGATAACTTTCGTGAGGCGGTTCAGCTCATCGAGCGTAAATGTGCTCTCACCATGGTGACCGAGATGTTGTCGCGACGCGACCATGCGACGGGTGAGGTCCGTGACAAGTTGGCTCGCTACGGCTTTCGCCATCCCGCGATCGATTTCGCCGTCGAGCGCGCCACCGAGTATCGCTTTTTAGACGAGAACCGCTTTTGCTCATACTTTATCGAGGAACGCAAGCGGCGCGGTTGGGGACAGCGCAAAATCGAGACCGAGCTCAAGCGCCGTCATGTTGTGCTCGATGACATTCCCGGTTATCCCGAGGATTATTTTGCTGTCGAAGACGATTTGGCGCGTGCGTCAGCCCTGCTCGCCAAGCGGCGTGTTCCAGAGACGCGCGGATTCGAAAAACTGGTTCGGTTTTTGATGGGCAAGGGCTTCTCGTATCACATCGCCGCCGATGCCGTTAAGGCGCGTCTCGATGCCGAATGCTAGGAATGTGCGCTTTAAGCGTATGCGTTTTGTGGCCCTGCCGTTCACCTTGTTTTAGCCGCCGTACTGGGGCCATTTATTTGACAGTTGTTGTGGTTCAACGTACGATAAACACTGTCATTTGCTTTGTGATATGTGCTCATCTGTGATGAGTTTGTTTATATGTTTATCTGTATCCGACCCGCATAAGCTGCGCCCATATTACTCAAATGTCGCGAGCCGTTCGTAAGGACGGTTCGCTTTGTTGTGTAACGAATCCATCAAAAGGAGTGAGCATGCCTATCATCGCAGCGCTCGTTGGCATCGTTTTGGGTGCCATCGCCGCCATTGCCTACATGCGCACCGCCAAGCAGGGTAGTCTTCACGAGGCCGACGAAAAGATCCAGTCGGCACATGCACAGGCTGAGTCCTTGATCGGTGATGCAAAGCGTCAGGCCGAGACCCTCAAAAAAGAGGCTCTGCTTGAGGCCAAGGAAGAAATCATCAAGAACAAGCAAGCTGCCGAGGCCGAGGACAAGCAGCGTAAGAACGAGATTCGTACGCTCGAGAACCGCGTGATGCAGCGCGAGGAATCCCTCGACCGCCGCAACGACGCTCTCGACAAGCGCGAGCATCAGCTGTCCAGCCAGGCCGGTCAGGTCGAGAAACGCTCCCGTGAGCTCGAGGAGCTCTGCGCAAAGCAGACCTCCGAGCTCGAGCGAATCGCCGACCTTACCCGCGAGGACGCCCACAAGGAGCTTCTCGATAAGGTTCGCGGCGAGGTCACCCACGAGGCCGCCACGATCATTCGCGAGTCCGAGCAGCAGGTTCGCGCCGAGTGCCACAAGACTGCCCAGGAGATCTTGTCCCTGGCGATTCAGCGCTGCGCTGCCGACCACACTGCCGAGGTTACCGTTACCTCCGTGCATATTCCCTCTGATGACCTCAAGGGCCGCATCATTGGTCGCGAGGGTCGCAACATCCGGACCTTTGAGCAGGTTTCCGGCGTCAACCTCGTGATCGACGACACGCCCGAGACCGTCGTTCTTTCGAGCTTCGACCCAGTTCGTCGTGAGACCGCCCGTGTCGCCCTCGAGAACCTCATCGCCGACGGCCGCATTCACCCTGCCCGCATCGAGGAGATGTACTACAAGGCTGCCGACCTGGTTCAGCAGCGCGTGCGCGAGGCTGGCGAGCAGGCTGCCTTCGATACCGGCATCCACGACCTACACCCTGAGATCGTCAAGACCCTTGGTGCCCTGCGCTACCGTACCTCGTTTGGTCAGAACGTGCTTCAGCACTCTCTCGAGGTCTCTGATCTGTGTGGCGTGATGGCTTCCGAGCTTGGCCTGGACGTTGTGACCGCTAAGCGCGCCGGCCTGCTGCATGACCTGGGCAAGGCAATCGACCACGACGTCGAGGGCCCGCATGCCGTTATCGGCGCCGAGCTTGCCCGTCGTTATGGCGAGAAGCCCGTTATCGTCCATGCTATCGAGGCTCACCATGCCGATGTCGACCCCAACACGGTGCTCGATGTCCTGGTACAGGCCGCCGATGCTGTCTCTGCCTCTCGCCCCGGTGCCCGTCGCGAGTCTGCCGAGAACTACATCAAGCGTCTTGAGAAGCTCGAGGAGATCGCCAACTCCCATGACGGCGTCGAGCGTACCTATGCCATGCAGGCTGGTCGTGAGGTCCACGTCATGGTTCAGCCGGACAAGATCTCCGATGCCCAGTCCACGGTTCTGGCTCACGATATCGCCCATCAGATCGAGGAAGAGATGGAGTATCCCGGTCAGGTGCGCGTCGTCGTGATTCGCGAGAGCCGCGCTGTCGATATCGCTAAATAACATGAGCGACGCGAACGAGCTCATCTCATTTATCGCGTCGATGTCGGGGGAGGGCAACCTTCGCGTCGAGGAGAACCTTGGCGAGGGGTATGTCCGCCTCCGCGTTTCGGAGGCTGAGCGGCGCCAGGCAAAACACGACATTCAGCATGTCGAGGATATCGTCATAGAAATGCTCCGCAATGCTCGAGATGCCGGCGCCGACAAGGTCTATCTCGCCACGACCAAGGAAGATGGCGTCCGCACGCTTGTCTTTCTGGATAACGGTTCGGGCGTTCCGCAGGATATGCAAGAGCGAATCTTCGATGCCCGCGTTACCTCCAAGCTCGAGAGCATGAAGATGGACCGTTGGGGCGTTCACGGTCGTGGCATGGCATTGTTTTCGATCAAGCAGAACACCGACGAGGCCCGTGTGGTCACGTCCGGCGTCGATCTTGGTTCAGCCTTCAAGGTGAGCGTTGCGGCCGACCGCCTCAGTGAGCGTGCCGATCAGTCCAGCTGGCCCCAGGCCGTCAAGGATGAGGACGGGCGTTACGTCTGTGCTCGCGGTCCGCATAATATAATTCGCGCTGCTTGTGAGTTTGCGCTCGAGGAGTTGCGTGGTTGCGATGTCTATCTGGGCTCTCCGTCTGAGATTGCCGCGACCCTTTATGCTCAGGCGTCAGGTCGGCTTGATACGTCTCGTCTCTTGTTCATTGATGACGAGAGCGAGCTTCCGGTTATCGATCGTTTAGGCCTTGCTTCTGATGCCGAGGACTTTATCCGTATCTGTGCGGGTTTGGGTCTTGAGATGTCCGAGCGCACGGCTCATCGCATTTTGGCAGGGCAGATTAAGCCCGTTCGCGGTGTGACCGCGCGTCTGCTGCGCGAGCGTGATTCGTCCTCGCATGCGCCGGCTCCTGTCGATCTCGCAAAGGATCGTCGCGGGCTACGTATTGCCAAGGATGATATGGCACAGTTTTCGCGTGCTGTGGAGCGCGACTTTAATGACCTTGCCGCCCGGTACTATCTCAACCTTTGCGGCGACCCAAAGATTCGCGTTTCGCGTGATCGAATCACCGTGACCTTCGATCTTGCCAAAGAGGAATAGTGCCTTTACCGAGTCCACTCGGTACGATACAGTTATTGCAGTTAAAACGTACTTTTAAACGCAGGAGTTTCTTCATGGATTGCCTGAAGGTATCAAGCAAATCATCGCCCGCGTCCGTTGCCGGCGCCATCGCCGGCATGGTCAAGGATGGTGTACCCGTCAACATTCAGTGCGTCGGCGCCGGTGCGGTCAACCAGGCCATTAAGGCAGTGGCTATCGCGCGCGGTTTTTTGATCCCAACCGGTTTTGATATTTCCTGCGCGCCCGTGTTCTCCGACATCCTCATTAACGGTGAGTCGCGCACGGCCATCCGCCTTTCTATCTACGTTCACCAGATCAATCGAGCTGCTATGGATAACGTCGTCATGGATGATGTTAAGCCTGTGGCATAGCTTCTGATTGCCTTGTTTAGCTCCCCATCGTTAGGACTTATGCACATGGACCAGCGTTCCGAACGCGATATTCTTGCCGGTAAAACCTACTTTATCCGCACCTTTGGCTGCCAGATGAATCAGCACGACTCCGAGCGTGTGAGCGGTCTGCTCGATTCGTATGGTTGCCTCATGGCGCTCGATCCTGCGCATGCCGATATCGTTGTCTTCATGACATGCTGCGTGCGCGAGGCCGCCGATACTCGCCTGTACGGCCAGTGCAACTCCTGCAAGAGCCTGCCGCCTTCGCCTTCGGGCAAACGTGTTGTTGCCGTTGGCGGTTGCATCGCGCAGCGCGATGGCGAGGGCCTGCTCACCAACGTCGATAACGTCAACGTCATCTTCGGTACACATTCCATCGCTCATGTTGCCGAGCTTATTGCCGAGGCGTTCCTTGACGGCAAGCGTCATATCCGCACCAATGAGCATGAGGATACGGATGCCATGAGTATGCCGTGGCATCGCGAGACCCAGTATCACGCCTGGGTGCCCATCATGACGGGCTGCAATAATTTCTGCACCTATTGCATCGTGCCGTACGTGCGCGGTCGCGAAAAGAGCCGCCCCTTCGAGGAGATTGTCGACGAGGTGACCGGTTTGGTACGCCAAGGCGTGCGTGAGATTACGCTGCTGGGCCAAAACGTTAACTCATATGGTCGCGATCTGTTTGGTAAGCCGCGTTTTGCCGATCTGCTGCGTGCCGTGGGCGATTCGGGTGTGGAGCGCATCTTCTTTACGTCTTCACATCCCAAGGACCTGCTGCCCGAGACCATCGACGCCATGGCCGAGACGCCTGCCGTTATGCCGCAGCTGCACCTGGCTGTCCAGTCAGGTTCGACGCGGATCCTCAAAGAGATGAATCGCCGTTATACACGCGAGGACTATCTGGGCCTTGTCGATCGCATTCGCAACCGCATGCCCGATATCGCGCTCTCGACTGATATTATCGTTGGCTTCCCGGGTGAGACTGAAGAAGACTTTGAGCAGACGCTCTCACTTGCCGAGACGGTCCGCTATGCTCAGGCCTATACCTTCATCTATTCCAAGCGCGCCGGTACCCCGGCCGCCGAGATTGACGATCCTACGCCGCATGAGGTTATTCTTGAGCGTTTCAACCGCCTGGTTAAGGTTATCGAGACCACGGCACACGAGTATAACCAGGGTGAGCTGCACACCCTTGTGCCGGCGCTCATTGAGGGAACGAGTAAAAAGAACGACGCGGTCCTGCTGGGCAAGAGTCCCAAGAATCAGACTGTGCATGCGCCTATCCCCGAGGGTTACAGCATCGATCAGCTTGTTGGCAAGATCGTTGATGTCGACGTTGATGTTGCCAAGACCTGGTATTTGTCCGGCTCCGTTGTGGGTAGGCCGCGCTAATGGTTGCTCCCGGGGCAGGTCTTTCCGCCGTTGCGATCGTCGGTCCGACGGCGGTTGGTAAGAGCGATGTTGCCGACTGTTTGGCAGCTCGTCTTTCGTCCGAAGTGCTGTCGTGCGATGCGATGCAAATCTATCGCGGCATGGACATCGGTACCGCAAAGATGGCGCCCGATGAGTGTACGGCGCCGCTGCGGCTCGTCGACATTGTAGAGCCGGGTGTGGCATATTCTGCTGCGCTTTATCAGGCTGACGCTCGCGCTCATGTTGAACGTCTCCTTGGTTCGGGTTGCCTGCCGGTTTTTTGCGGAGGTACGGGGCTATATCTCAAGGCAGCCCTCGATGAGATGGACTTTCCCTCGGGTGAACTTGAGGACGATCGCCGTGCGGGCTATCAGGAGCTTGCCGAGCGTATTGGCGAGGAAGAACTGCATGCCCTGCTTGCCGAGCGCGATCCAGAATCGGCTGCTGTTATTCATCCCCATAACGTGCGCCGTGTGATTCGTGCGCTCGAGATGCATGATGATGGCGTTTCCTATGCGCAGCAAAAAAGCCAGTTTGGTGTTCCGCGCGAGCATTATCATGCGTTATGGTTTGGCCTGACGCGTAATCGCGAGGTGCTCTACGAGCGCATTAACCTACGCGTCGATCTGATGTTTGAGCAGGGTCTTGTCGATGAGGTCCGCGGTCTTATGGACCAGGGGCTGGGAGATGCCCTGACGTCGATGCAGGCAATTGGTTATAAAGAGATCATCGATGTTTTCAATGGCATGATGAGCATGGATGAGGCCCGCGAACTCATTAAGATGCGTTCGCGTCGTTATGCCAAGCGTCAGCTTTCGTGGTTTAAGCGCGATGACCGTATCGTGTGGTTTGATATGGATGAATGTACGATCGATGAGGTCGTTGAGGATATCCTGCATCGTATTGAGGCTGCCTAATGGCCCGTTTCCCCCTTGTTCCCACGGCACCCGAGCCCGAGCGTGCCATTTTAGTTGGTGTTGAGTGGCGCGACAATGCATGGCCGCTCAATCGCTCGCTCGATGAGCTGGAGCGCCTTGCCCACACGGCTGGTGCCCAGTGCGTGGCTCGCTTGTCTCAGCGTTTGGTAAAGCCGTATCCTAAATCGTTTATCGGTTCCGGTAAAGTAGAGGAGCTTTGCGGCCTGGTGCATCGCATGGATGCCGATGTCGTTATTTTTGATGACGACCTGACGCCCTCGCAGCAGTCCTATTTGGAGAAAGCCGTGGGCGAGCCGGTAAAGATTATCGATCGTACAGCACTGATTTTGGATATCTTTGGTCTGCATGCTCAGACGCGTGAGGGACGCCTACAGGTACAGCTGGCACAGCTTCAATATCTGTTGCCTCGTCTGCGCGGCATGTGGAGCCATCTTGCCAAGGAGCAGACGCGCGGCGGCATCGGCTCACGCTTTGGTCAGGGCGAAAGTCAGCTCGAGGTCGACCGTCGCCTCATTCGTGATAAGATCGCTGCACTTCGTCGTGAGCTCAGGCAGGTTGAACAGCGTCGCGACGTTCAATCCAAGAGTCGCATTGAGTCACCGGCATTTCGTGTCGCGCTAGCCGGTTATACCAATGCCGGTAAATCGACGTTGCTCAATCGCCTGACCGGCTCTACGGTACTTTCGCAGGACAAGCTGTTTGCCACGCTCGACCCGACGACGCGTTCGTATCGCTTGCCCGGCGGTCGCGGCATGACGATCACCGATACCGTCGGCTTTATTCAAAAGCTGCCGCATGGTCTGGTCGATGCCTTTAAATCGACGCTGTCCGAGGTGTTGGGTGCCGATCTAATTCTCAAAGTCGTAGATGCGTCTGACGAGGACTATAAGCGGCAGCTTGAGGCTGTCGACCGCGTGCTTGATGAGATCGGCGCCGGAGAGCGTTTGACGCTGACCGTATTCAATAAAATCGATCTTCTCGACAGCGTTGATCGGTTGAGTTTCCGTCGTCGCTATCCCGAGGCCGTTCTGTTTTCGGCTCAAACGGGCGAGGGGCTCGACGGTCTCGTCGATCGCATTGCTCGCGAGGCGGCCGCCACCGATGTGCTGATTTCCGCCGATATTCCCTATCGCGAAGGCGCCCTCATCACGCTGGTGCATGAGCAGGGGACCCTTTTGCATGAGGAATATCTTGAGGATGGCGTTCGTATTGTGGCGAAACTGCCGGCTCGTATTGCACCGCGGCTCGAGCGCTATCGTACGGAATAAACGAGTTCTAGTACGCCTAGAATGACAGGCTGATGGAGCAGGTAGAACGGTAAGGCATGCCGACCAAGGACTGTGAGCGCCGGGATGGGATTCGCGTATGCCCATTCTGGCGCTTCGAGGCGTGATGCTTGTGCTACCTGGGCAGCAAAAAAGCCGGTAAGGTACATAAAGACAAACGGAATGAGTGGATAGTAGTCTCCCGATACAAAACCCGGGCCCGGAAATCCTAGCCATGCCAGGTAGGGGAGTGGGTAGACCGCTTTTGGAATGCCCCAGGTTAGGGCAAAAAGAACAAGGCACGCTGCGATGCCCCACGAGCCCGGTAATTTTTGGAGTAGCGGACGGGTTAGTGCAACCACAGCGGTACACGCCGCCATGCAATAAATGATGCCAAAGTTCACTGAATCGTCGACCGATACGAGCGTTGTTGCGATCCAGGCGACCAAAGCTGCGGCAGCGTACTTGGCCGCTCGTTTAGCGTTGTTGCGTGAGAGCGTGCACATCCAACCCGCGATAAACAAAAATACCCAGCTGATGCTGGCGCGCCAGATGTCTTGAAAGACAGTCTGGGTAAACCAGGGCATATCCCAGTCGTACAGATACGCGAGATCGTAGCAAGCGTGAAAACCTGCCATTGAAATCATCGAAAACCCGCGGACGGTGTCAAAGATGGTGATGCGTTTTTGCATTACGAGAACCGGCGCATCAAGCCGACGACTTTGCCCAGGATAACGGGATTCGTTGCATAGATAGGCTCCATGGAGTCATTCTCAGGCTGCAGGCGTACGCGTCCCTGCTCCTTGTAGAACGTCTTGACGGTCGCTGAACCATCAATCATGGCCACGACAATTTCGCCGTTCATGGCACTCTTTTGTTCACGGACGATGATGTAATCGCCATTGAAGATGCCGACATTGATCATTGAGTTCCCATGCACCTCAAGGATAAATGAACCTTGATCAGTGGCGATTTCGGTCGGGATAGTAAAAGTGTCTTCGATATTCTGCTCGGCCAGAATGGGGATCCCAGCCGCGACGCGACCAACGAGCGGTAGCGAGACCGTCCCGCGAGGTGCGGAGGGCTCGTCAGATTTAGAAATTGAGACAGAGGAACCGTCTTCGTTAAAGAGTTCCAGGGCGCGCGGTTTGGTGGCATCGCGCTTGAGTAGCCCGCGCGCCTCCAGGGCAGAGAGATGAGCGTGCACGGTGCTGGGGGAGGAAAGGCCCACGGCAGAAGCCATCTCGCGCACGCTGGGCGGATAACCCTTCTCCTGCTGATATTCCTTGATGAAGTCGTAAATTTGCTGCTGGCGCTTGGTAATTTTGCGAGCCATCAGGGCATCCTCTCTACCCATGCCAAACAAATGTTCGATTTTTGCTTGACAGGAACAACTGTTCGAAGATAATAATAACCGAACATTCGTTCCCGCGCCAGACATTTTTGTCCGCGCGGCTTGATAAAACTGTTCTCAGCAAAACACGCGAGAGGAGAACATGATGAATGTAACGAATATGGTCCAGGGAAACCTCGCCCTTAAGCTCGAGACGCCTGCAGAACCCACTTTTACGGTTGTTCAGGGTGGCCGCTCCGGCTTTCAGCCTCTGACCGTGCAGCCTGCTCGCAATCAGCAGACTGTAGCCGCGCCTACCCGCGCCGCCCTGAAGGTTTCGACGATTGTCGCCGTTGCCGTTGCGCTTACGCTCTTCTTTGTCCTCGCTACGTCTGTCTTTAGTGCTCGTCACGCTGCGTATGCCGAGTCCGTTACCAACGTTACCTACGAGACCATTCGCGTTCAGCCTGGTGATTCTCTTTGGTCGCTTGCCGAGGAATATCCAATCGAAGGCCTTTCCACGCAAGAGACTTCCGACATGATCCGTAACGTCAATCATCTGGAGCATGGTTCGCTCGCCGCCGGTGCGCATCTTAAGGTTCCTGCTCGTTCGTAATCATTATCGCGCTGCGCATGGTACCCTTGTTATCGTTTAAGAGGAGGTACCATGCGCTGTCCCAAATGCGGCAAGGCACATACCCGCGTCGTTGATTCCCGTATGCAGGAGTCAAATAACACCATTAAGCGCCGTCGCGAATGTTGCTCGTGTAATTACCGCTTTACAACGTTCGAGCGATGCGAAGACCCAATCGAGGTCATTAAGTCGGACGGAACTAAGCAGCGGTTCGATCGCAATAAGCTGCTCGTCGGCTTGATGCGCGCCACCATCAAGCGTGATATCGACACTAAGAAGCTCAATGAGCTTATCGACGACATCGAGGTCGAGCTGCGCTCTCGCACGCTTACGGCCGTCACGTCGCATGAGTTGGGTGATATGGTGCTCAAACGCTTGGCCAAGATCGACAAGGTGGCGTACATCCGCTTTGCCTCGGTCTACCGTGATTTCAAAGACGTCGATGAGTTTCTGCAAGAGCTCGACAAGTTAAGGTGATTCCATGTCCAACATTACCGTCAACATAAAGCGTCTCGACCCCACCGTCGAGCTTCCCAAATACGCCCATCCCACCGATGCCGGCTTGGATTTGCGCTCCAACGAGGACTGCGTCCTGAAGCCCTTCGAACGCCGTCTGGTCTCTACTGGGCTGGCTATCGCCCTGCCCGATGGCTACGCCGGCTTTGTCCAGCCCCGTAGCGGCTTGGCCATCAAGCAGGGCCTGTCTATAGTTAACACGCCGGGCCTCATCGACGCCCACTACCGAGGAGAACTCAAGGTTATCCTCATCAACCTGGATCCCACCAACGACATCCAAATCAACAAAGGCGACCGCATAGCCCAACTCGTCATCCAAGAAGTCCCCACGGTCAACCTAGTAGAAGTAGAAGAACTAGACAAAACCGACCGAGGAGCCGGCGGTTTCGGTTCTAGCGGCGTATTGTAATGTCCGCTCGCCCATGGGAGGCCCCTATATATCATCTCGTGCTCAAACATTCTCGCGGGGCGCTCGTGTCCCTCCCGCCTGCCTCTCACACATATCATTCTTTGCTCAAACATTCTCGCTTCGCTTCGCTCGCTGCGAAACTGCGCGTGGAACGATATGTGTGAGAGGCAGGCGGGCGGCTACTCGCTTGAAACAGTATTTACTTTTCTAGTAAGCCGATGCGACAAAGGGGCTGTCCCTTTGTCGCATCGGCTTACTGTATTTATATTTTCCTGTTTTGCCTTTGCAGGTTCTAATGGAGGGGATACCGAAGTAGCTGCTAATAAGTAAACGCAGCCGTTCTGCCGGAGCCGCCCTTATATCGTTCCACGCGCAGTTTCGCAGCGCAGCGAGAATGTTTGAGCATGGAATGATATAAGGGCGGCTCCGGCAGAACGGCGGACATTCGACTAGCGGATATGCGCAGGTTTTTCGCCCCAGTAGAAGCGGCAGAAGGCTCTTTTGCGCTTTTGGGGCTTGCCTACGAGCTCCATGGTGGCGATGGCTATGTCTTCGGCTGCGTGGGGGCGGCGTAGTACTTCGCCGTTGATGAGTAGGGCTTTGAGTGATTCGGGATGGTCGTGCAGGTGGCGCAGGGTTACGATGAGTTCTCGTGCGGTGGTGACATGCATGCTGGCGCCCATGCCGGTGAGCATCGTGGTGTTGGCCTTTTCCTGGCCATAGGACTTGCCCAGCAGAATCATCGGCAGATGAGCGCACAGGCACTCGGTGACGGTGAGCCCGCCCGACTTGAGGATTGCCAGGTCGCAGCCGTGCATGAGGGCAGCCATGTCGTCCACGTAGTCCAGAACCGTGACGTTTTCGAGCTTCATAGCGTCGAAGAGCTTCTTGAGTCGGGCGGCGTATTCCTCATCCTTGCCCGGCAAAAAGACAAAATGCATGTCCTCAAAGCTGCGTAGGAAGGGGAGGGTCTGGTCCATCGCCGCGCGAAAGCGGACGTACGGTTGAGGTAAACTGGCGCCGGCCATAACCAGCACGACGGTCTTGTCGGTGGGGAGGTTGAACTTGGCTAGCTCTTCCTCGCGATCGTAATCCGTGTCGAATCCGGTGCGAATAGGAATGCCGGTAATGCGAATCTTTGCCTCGGGCACCTTGCGCGGACGCAGCGTTTCGGACATAAATTCGTTGGCAACACAGAATAGATCGGTGTCCTTGTGGGGCCACCAGCCCTCGACTTCGTAGTCGGTCGGTACGCAGATGACCGGATAATCGATACCCGTAATTACGCGGGCACCCACGGCAACATTGGCTGCTGTGATGTGCGTTGCGACCACGGCTATGGGCCTGCGGCTACGAATATATTCGTTGAAGGCGGGGAACATGATTCGTGACCATGCCGTGCCGCCACCCCAGAGAAGATGTCCCGTAAGTGTATATCTCCAGGTCAGGTCGTAAATGGGGCGTGTGGCTCCCGTAAACGAAGCCGCGGTCTTATTGCCGTCGAATTTAATACGTCCAAAATCAAGGATATCGAGCACTTCAATCTCAACATCCTCGGGGATGCCATTGGTGCCGCGGATGAGGTCGAATGCCTGCGCAATCGCATTTGCGGCGGCCTTATGGCCTGAGCCGACCGAGGCGTGCACGATGGTCACGAGAGGTTTTTGCTGAGCCAAGAGCGCTGTTTGCTCCGATTGGGGAGTGCTGTGTGTGAGCAGGGGAGCGTCGTCGCTCGTCTGCGTTTGATCCATCGATAACTCCCCTTCGACGTTGTGACACGGATTTATCATTGTAGTGCATGAGTGTCATGTTCACGTAAATTTGGGTATGAGCGCAAAGAACGTCAATGTTTCGACGAGAGGATATTCCATGACTACCGATCAGCCGATCGATGTTGCGATTATCGGTGGCGGCCCCGCGGGCTATGCTGCCGCTATTTACGCTGCGCGTGCCAACCTGACGACGACCGTGATTGAGCAGGGCATGTCGGGAGGGCAGATCGCCACAACCAATGAGATCGAGAACTATCCGGGCATTCCGCTCTTGAGTGGCGCCGAACTCGGCGAGCGTTTTCAGCAGCATGCAGAGGGCCTGGGAGCACAGGTTGCATGGAGCATGGTTACGGGTATCGATTACGATGCCGATGCAGCGCTGTTTACGGTGCATCACGATACGGGCGATACGCTGGCCTCGAGTGTTATCGCTTGCATGGGTGCCACGCCGCGACCGGCAGGTTTCGCTGGCGAGGATACGTATCGCGGTCGTGGCGTTTCATATTGCGCAACATGTGACGGCATGTTCTTCCGCGGCAAACAGGTCTTTGTAATCGGTGGTGGCAATTCGGCATGCGAAGAAGCTCTGTTCCTGTCAGACATTGCCAACAGCGTGACCATCGTGCTGCGCCGCGACCAGTTTCGTGCGCCTGATGGTGTTGTTCAGAGAGTACTCGAAAAGGACAATATTACAGTTAGGTACCAAACTAGTATTGTGGAGCTCTCGGGCGAAGCCATGCCAACGACGATCACCTTTAAGGACAATGCATCCGGTAAGACTCATACCGAGTCATTTGAACTTGGCTCGTTTGGCATCTTTGTCTTTACGGGGATGCAGCCACATACCGAGCTTATTGAGCATCTAGTCGATCTGGCTCCTGACGGCGGCATTGTCACCGACGATTCGATGGCCACCCGTACACCCGGCTTATTCGCAGCCGGCGATATCCGTTCCAAGCGTTTACGCCAGGTTATGACCGCCGTTTCTGACGGAGCTATAGCAGCAACGAGCGCATACGCGTTTCTCCGTGGATAAGTACGATAATATATCTTATGTAAAGTTGTTATCAATTTACTAAATGGCGGGACAGATGCATCAGTGCACTGTCCCGCCAATTTTCTTGGCGGCTATGTGGTATGCAAAACTGGGAAATCTAGAATACAATATTGAAAAGGAACGGAGGACCTTTATGAACCACGTTAACCACGTTATTCCGATGTCCGATTCGTCTGTCAGCATTAAGCCTGAGGATATTCAGCCCACGGTGCTGCCCGATGCATTTATTCAGTCCGATATCGTGCGCAAACTCAATACGTTGAGTCTGCCGCGCTATGAGCAGTTGCCCAATGTGACGCTCTACCGCGACCAGGTTATTGAGTATGTTGCGCTGTGGATGGATCCGCTGTCCATTTGCGTCGAGCAGCCTGTCATTACGCCATCGATGATCAATAACTATGTGAAGGTCGGCCTGGTGCCCGCTCCGGTCAAAAAGCAATATGGCCGCGAGCAGATTGCCTGCCTGATCGCTATCTGCATTTTTAAGCAGGTGCTACCTATTGCTGCGGTGCAGGTACTCTTTAACATTCAGCGTTTGAGCTACGATGCCCCGACGGCATTCGATTATGTGGTCGATCAACTTGAGGCATCGATTCGTGCGGCGTTTTCCGTCGAGCAGACTCCCGTGCCCGATAGCGCACACCAGGTTACGCGCGAATCGCTGCTCGTACGCAGTGCGGTATCGTCCTTCGTTTCGAAGGCGTACCTGATGAGCTATCTCAAGTTCAACGGGTTTAATAGCTAGCCCACGTATAAAACGGGCGGGACAAAGAGCCATCTGTCACTTTGTCCCGCCCGTATTTTTGTTTGGTTGGACTTTATTTGCCCGAAGCTACGCCCATGCCGTAGCCGATGATGAGGCCGTGCATCTCGGCGTAATAGGAATCCAGGCCGTTGCAGGGCATGATAATGGTCTTGGAGCAGGGCCAGCGCTCCACAATGCGGCTGGCGAGTGCTTGGGCGCCTGCCTCATTCTCGACATGGTCGATGACGACCTCGCCGCCCGTAAAACCCTCGGCTTCCATGGTGTCGATGATCTTGTTGAACATCTTCTTTTCGCCACGCGTGTGTCCGACGAGTTCGATTTCACCGGCCTCACTCGCCGTGCCCAAAATGCGAATATTGAGCTTGTTGGCAATGACGCCGGCTGCCTTAGGGATACGTCCGGCCTTGGCGAGGTTTTCGTAATTGCACAAGCTGAAGAGGATTTTGCTGTTCTGCTCAAGGCTATCGAAGTATGCGCAAGCATCCTCGAATGAGACATCCGGATTGCTTGCGAGATAACGGTCGAACAGCAGGAAGATCAGGTCCATTTTGCCGCCAGCTGCGCGTGAATTGACAAGATGAATATTGCGGTCCGGTTCCTCGGCAAGAACCATATCGCGAGCCGTGGCTGCCGCGTTGTAGCTGCCCGACACGCCCTCAGAGATCGGCATGCAGATGGTATTGTCTGCCAATTTGAAGAGCTCGGCCCACTCCCCTACGCTGGGACAAGCGCTCGAAGAGGCGTTCGTCTCCGCCTGAACAGCGCAATTGAGCTCATGAACGTCGAGCGAAAGGTCATCGACGAATTCACGCTCCCCCACTCGAATTTTGAGGGGCGCAAATGCAAAGGTGGTATGGGGTGCGGTCGGTTGCCAATCGCGGAGGTTGCAGCTTGAATCTGAGATAAGTGCCCAGTTCATAGAGGGTCCTTTCTAATCGTTCCCATACAATTATAGCCTTACTGCTGAACGATTGGGCCGCTATCTAGTATTCAAAACTAGATAGCGGCCTGCACTAAAGGCAAAAGAATGGACCCCATGACTCAAAGCCACGAGGTCCATATCCGTTTGCTTTATCTGAATACTTAGTAGCGTACGAAGATATAGTTGTTGTTCATGCCGGCGGCAACGGAGCTGATGATAACACCCGTGTTGTAGTCGGAAGCATGAATCATCTGACCGCCACCGATGTAAATGCCGGTGTGGTACGAGTTGACCACAACGTCACCGGGCTGCGGATCGGACACACGCGTCCAGCCCATAAAGGTGCCCGTGGTGCCCAGGCGACAATAGCGACCAGTGAGGCAGTAGCTAACAAAACCAGAGCAGTCGAAGCTGTTCGGGCCAATTCCGCCCCAGGAATAAGCACAACCAAGCTTACTGTATGCACGCGAGACAACAGAACCGCCATCGACGGACTGGCTCGGAACGGAAGGCGTCGGAGCCGGAGCAGGCGTGGAGGGCTGCGGCGTCGGAGCAGGTGCCGGCGTAGGAGCCGGAGTGTTGCCGCCCTGGTTGCTGTTATTGCTGGTCTGGCCACCGTTGTTGGTGTTTTCGGTCGTACCAGCAGTCTCGTTGCTCACCGTGGCCTTCTCGGCGGTACTGGCGTTGATGCCGGCCTGCAGCGCGGCGTTGGCCTCGGCCTCGGCGGCAAGCTCAGCCTGCAGCTGAGAATCCAGAGAGTTTACGACGTTCTGGGCTTCAGCCTGCTGGGCGTTAAGCTCGTCGACCTTCTTTTGCGTGGTGGCGACGTTCTTCTCCTGCTCGGCCTGCTTATCGGTGAGCTGCTGCTTAAGCTCCTTAACCTCTTGAATGGTCTGAGCCTGCTTATCGGAAACTTTGCCGTAGTAGAACAGACGGTTGAGCATATCGCTCAGGTCATCGACGCCGGTCAGAACCTGAAGCAGGCTCAGACCGCCGGTTTTGTACTCGCCGGCGACATAGGTCGAGAGCTTGGCCTGACCATCGGCGATCTCCTGCTGCTTTTGCGTGATCTCGCCAGCAGTCTGGTCGAGCGCCTGCGTCTGCGTGGCGAGCTCATCGTAAATCTGCTGGGTTTGGGTACCGATCTGCTCGAGCTTCGTACGAGCAGCGGCAAGGTCGGATGCGGTATCGGCGTAGGCAGGAGCCGCGAGGCCCAAGCCCAAAACACAAGCGAGGGTTGCCGTAGCAGCGCAGCGTGCCATGTTTTTGTGCGTGTTTGCTGTGCGCATGTAGCTTCCTTTCCAGTAACTAAGGGTAACGGCTAGTTCACCGTCACCAGGCTAAAGAGCTCCACATCGTCATCAGACGGCGTGAGCTTCTCGCGCGGGTTGAGAAACGCAAGCTCAAGGATACAACCGTAACCGACAAGCTTTGCGCCCATATCTCGCACCAGTTTACCTGTTGCCTCGACGGTTCCGCCCGTCGCGACCAAGTCGTCCAGAATCAACACGGTATCTTTAGAGCTGATAGCGTCGGCATGGATCTCAATGGAATCCGTTCCGTATTCGAGCTCATAGCTCTGGCTCACGGTCTCGCGCGGTAGCTTGCCCGGTTTACGTGCGGGAACAAAGCCGGCGCCAAGGGCTACAGCCACCGGTACGCCAACCATAAAGCCACGGGCCTCGGGGCCAACGACCTTAGTAATGCCCATGTCGGCAAAATGCTCGGCCAGCGCATCCACCATGGCCTTCAGTGCCTCGGGATTGCCAAAGAGCGGCGTGATGTCTTTAAAGATGACTCCGGGCTCGGGATAGTCGGGGATGTCGACGATTTGAGATTCGAAGTCGTACATTGCATGACCTTTCAATGGGTTGCCGGATAAGCGGTAGCTGTTATTTGCCCGCGGTGACAGTGTCGGATTGCGAGGGGGCGACGACCTTGAGCGGCTTTACGAGAGAATCCTCGTGTGAAGCCGGCGCGGCAGCTTCTTCGTTTTTGGCCTTGGTGGACTCGGAGCGAGCGATTTCCTCATCGAGTGCATCGATGTCGGCATCCTCGACCACGGCGTTGAGCGACTCAAAAACGCGGTTCTTGAGCAACGCGGTGTGCACGCCTTCCGTCAGGTCGTGAAGCTTCTTAAACGCACGCTCGAGCTTGGCGTCGCGCTCGTCATCGGAGGTATCCATGCCGAGCATGCTTACGAGCACTTGCTCAAACATCGAGGATTCGCGGTTGGCGGAAGACACGTACTGACGCAGGTTGCGCGGCTCGATATGGAAGCGTGACAGCTCGGAGCAGTAGCGGATGATCGGAAAATCGCGACCATCGACGAGTTCACGGTTCTGCGGACTTTTGATGATGCGAATGAGGTCGTTCTCGGCGAGCGAGCGGATAAACGAGATCTCGACGCCCAGCATATCGGGAATGGTCTCGATGGGATGCAGCTTTTGTTTGGTCTCCTTGGGCTCTGTCTTAAGCGGAACATCGGACAGCAAGCCCACCTCGTAGGCGAGCGTTGACAGGTCCGTGGCGTTTTCCAAGCGCTGCTTAATCACGTTGAGCGGCATATAGCGGGTCTTCTGCAGGTGCAGGATGACCTCCAGGCGGTCAACGTCCTCCTTGGAGTACTGACGGTATCCCTTAGGCGTACGATGAGGGGTAATGAGCCCCTCATCTTCTAGAAATCTAATTTTTGAGTTCGAAAGATCGGGGTATGCGCCTCGAAGTAGGTTGACGACTTGGCCGATACTCAGATAGTTGCGTTCGGCCATGCCCTACTCACCGGTTTCGATGCGCTCCGGCGTGCTCTCGTGGTAGATGAGCGTAAACGTACCGATCTGAACGGAAGAGCCGTCGTGCAGCGGAGCCGCGTTGACAATGGCACCGTCGACCCAGGTGCCGTTGAGCGAGCCCAGATCCTCAATACGGGCGCCCAGGCCCTCACGAATAATGCGTGCGTGGCTGCGCGAGACAGTCATGTCGTTGAGGAAGATGCCATTCGCGGGATCGCGGCCGATGGTGGTCACGTCGTCCTCGAGTTCAAAGGCGGCACCAGTCTGCGGACCCTTGACGATGGACAGAACGGGGGCGGTGATGCGCACGTTGGCCATGAGGTCGGGAACGGTGACGTCGCTTGAAGGCACGCGGAATACGCAGGTAGCGTCAGCAGTCTTATCATTCTGAGGCATATTGTTAAACATGTTGTCCATGACAACCCCTAACTTATCGCGGACGTGCCGCAAATAATGAACCGTACGTAATCATACCCCAACGAATCAGTCTTCGATTTCGGGGTTAAGAAAGTCGATGTCCTCGTCCTCGGGATGCGCGAGAGCCTGTTTAATGGCCACACTGCCCTTAATGGAGTAGATGACAGCGGTGAGCATGGAGAAGATCACACCACCATACACAAAGAAGATGCCGAGGGGCACCGAGCTTCCGTTGAGGCCCGGGAAGGCCGTGAGGGTTGAAGGTAAAAGGCGCAGGCCGTCAACAACGGGGAACCCGAGCAGCATGAGCGAGAAGCCGGTCATGAGCAGCGCGGTGGCAATCTTTCCGGGAAAGACGACATCGATGGGGCGACGGTGATAATGACGCACGATAAGCGTGCCAATGCCCAGATAGATGTCGCGGCCTATAATGAGCACGCAGACCCAGATGGGCAGCTCTCCGCGGACCACCAGGCCAAGTACGCCGGTGAACAGCAGCGCACGGTCGCAGATGGGATCCATGACCTTGCCGAGCCACGAGACCGTCTTAGTCATGCGGGCGATCTGACCGTCCATCCAGTCGGTGGAGGCGGCAACGGCGTAGATAACGATGGCGATGACGCGGTTGTTATCCGTCACAAACAGGTACAGAAATACCAGGGTGAGGATCAGGCGCGTAAAGGTGATGAAATTGGAGATCGTAAAGATCTTATTCGACGGGTAATCGGAAGTGCCGATAAGCTCCTTTTTGATCTTCTTTTTGATGCCCACAGGACTCCCCCGCTGGTTAACGATAAAACTTTCGATACTATACCCGTTCTGGCGATGTCTATCCAGCGTAAGCATAGAGAGTCCAGACATGAGGAAGGCGCTGTCGCAACGTGAATGTACCGTTTTTGTGTATGTCAGCCTCCAAACATGTCGAAAAATATCGTTTTTGGAGGCTGGCGTACAAGTTTTTGTTGAGCGAAAGTATCGATCAAGAAAGCTGCTGATTCTTCGCTGCTTACCACGTTGGTTCTTGATAAAAAAGGTCAGGCACTAGGTGCCTGACCTGCAAACTTCTGGTCGGGACGACTGGATTCGAACCAGCGACCCCTTGACCCCCAGTCAAGTGCGCTACCAAGCTGCGCCACGTCCCGAAGCTTATGTTTGTTGCTCTGCTCTCGCTCGCAACAGGAAGTATATTAACCCGAAACTTTAGACTAGTGCAAGAACTTTTTTACAAATTTTGAAGCAAGTCCAAAATTGTATCTGCGAGCTGGGGTTTTGTTAGCACGGGAAGTTCTTGCGTGCCCGTTGTGCTCACAATCCAGGCCTTGTTCGTGTCGGTTCCAAAGCCCGAATCGGCGCGCGAGACATCGTTGGCGACAATTACATCGCAACCCTTGCGGACCAATTTGCGCTCGGCGTACTCGACAACGTTATCGGTCTCGGCCGCAAAGCCGATCACGCACCGCTCTCCCTTTTGGCGCGAGAGTTCGGCCAAGATATCGACCGTCTCGACCAGTTCGATTCGATCCAGGCGCTCGTTGGCCTTTTTGAGCTTATGGTCGGCAGGGGCCGCGGGGGTGTAGTCGGCGACGGCGGCCGCACAAATTGCCGCATCGGCCGTCTGGAAGGCGTTCAGGGCAGCTTGGAGCATCTCTGCGGCGGTCTGCACGCGCACGCACTCCACGCCGTGGGGCACATCGAGCGATGTCGGTCCCAACACGAGCGTGACCGCAGCACCGCGGCGAGCAGCCTCCCCTGCCAGGGCGATACCCATCTTGCCCGAAGAGCGGTTGCCAATGAAGCGCACGGGGTCGATCGGCTCGTGCGTGGAGCCGGCGGTAATCACGATGCGCTTACCTGCCAGATCCTGAGGTGCGGGGTTGAGCACCTCACTGACAGCCTCGACGATGTCCTCGGGCTCGCTCATGCGGCCCGTGTCTACGTCGCCGCAGGCAAGGTAGCCGCTGCCCGGACCCACCACGCGCACGCCACGGTCGCGCAGCGTGGCCATATTGGCCTGTGTAGCCGGTGCCTTCCACATGCCGTTGTTCATGGCCGGCGCGATCACGACGGGTCGCGGCGTTGCCAGCAGCGTGGTGGAGATGAGGTCGTCGGCGATGCCGTTGGCCATCTTGGCGATGATATTGGCCGTCGCGGGCGCCACGACCACCAGATCGGGCTCCTGCGCCAGCGAAATATGGTGGATTGGGTCAGACGGGTCGTCGAATAGTCCAACCGCGACCGGCTCATTGGTGAGCGCGCGGAAGGTAAGCGGCCCCACGAACTCCGTGGCATGCTCGCTCATAACGACCTTGACGCGTGCGCCGCGCTTTTGCAGCAGACGCACGATATTGCACGACTTATAGGCGGCAATCCCGCCGGTAATGCCCAGCAGGATCGTTTTTCCCTCAAGTTGCATTGAATTGTTGGGTGCCGATGTCATCGCTAGGCTTCCTTGCTCGGGAGTACCAGGAGGCGGTGGCAGTACGGGCAGTGCGTAATCTCGCTACCGTCATGGTTGAGGTCGCTCATGGACGATGCCTGCAGCGCGGTGTGGCAGACCGTGGGGATGTTGCCCTGGATGGTCTCGACGGCCAGCCCGCGGAACTGCTTGAGCAGGCGCTCGTAGTCGGTGAGCACGTCGGCCGGTAGCGTAGCGGCAAGCGCGGTGCGCTCCTTCGTGGCGGCGTCGATCTGAGCCTGCAGGTCGGCAGCCTTGGCGCGGGCGGCCTTGGTATCGGCCTTCACGCCCTCCTCGAACTTGGCGATGATCGCCTGCGCGCGGACCTCGCGGTCGAGCGCCTCCTTATGGGCGACAACGACGTCCTTGCGGGTGTGCTCGATCTTGTCCAGACGCTTGGCCAGGGTGGCGAGCTCATTCTCCAGGTCCTGAACCTCGCGGTAGTCGGAGCCGTCGACGTGACGCTTCTTGGCGGCCTCGATGGCGTTGTTGGTCTGAATCTCGGTGGTGTTGAGGTCGTCGATCTCAATGTCCAGGTCTTTGCGCTGGGCGTAGAGCTTGGTCATCTCGGCCTTGAGCTTCACATAGGTCTTGCGCTTGGAAGCGAGCTCCTTGAGCTCCGGCATATTGGAAAGTTCGCTCTTGTTGCGGGCGAGCTCCAAATCGATCTGTTGCAGCTTGAGTAGCGTAGCGCCGGCGCTCATAAGTTCTCTCCTTTTGTCACAGTCCACCATTGGCAAGGGTTCAGTATTTTAATCGCATGACGGGGGTCGACCCCGGCGTCAACTGCAGAGTTCATCAATATATCAACGAACGGCTCCTCAGAGCGGTCGTGGCCGAGCAAGATCACCGGCAGCCCGCGCAAGGCAAGGTCTTGCGCCACGTGGTAGCCGGCCTCTCCGGTCACAATAACATCTGCGCCTGCGGCGATGGCAAGCTCACCAAAATCGCCCAGGGAGCCGCCCAAAATGGCGACGGTTCGGCACGGGCTATCGGCCTCGCCCCACACGCGTGGGTCGCTGCCAAACACCGTGGCGGCGCGAGTGGCAAGGTCGCGCAGGCTGCAGGGGTCGTTGAGCGTTGCAAGCGCGCCCAGGCCAGTCGCTTCGGGGTCGTCCACGTGCTCCAGCGAGCTTGCGGGCGCGGCGTCCAACAGCGTACTTAGGCAGACGCGTGCTTCGTGCGAGCGGTCCAGGTTGGTGTGGAGCGATATGATGCTCACGCCGCAACAGGCCGCCTCATAGAGCGCCGCGCTGCACTGGGGGCGTGCGGAATCCGACGGACAAAACGCCTCAGGCGCCTTGATGTAGATAGGATGATGCGTCAGCAGCACGTTGGCACCAGCATCTTGTGCGCGGCGAACATTAGCTTCGGTCGCATCGAGCGCGCAGGCCACGCCGGTAATCTCGGCGGCAGGGTCGCCCACGGAGAGCCCTACATGATCCCAGCCCTCGGCGTCCGTCTTGGGATAGCGCGTCAGCAGAGCGCGCTCAAGGTCGGCGACGATCATGCGGGACCCACAATCGACAGCAGCGCTTGGGCAAAGTCGTCCAGGTCAGCCGGGTTCATGCGGTCATCGAAGGAGATGCGCAGTGCGCCCAGCGCCTGCTCGCGACCAATGCCCATGGCGCTGAGCACGTGGCTCGGGTCCATGCTGCCGCTCGAGCAAGCCGATCCGGCCGAAACCTCAAAGCCGGCGGCATCGAGCTTGACGATGAGTTCCTCTGAGTCCATGCCGTCGACGTAGATCGATACCATGCCGGGCAGACGATCGGCATGCGCGTAGTCGCCCATCGTGGCGTGAATGCGAGGATGGGTCGTAAGCGTGGCGTAGAGCTTATCGGATAAGGCCTGCAGCGTTGTGCGCTCCTGGGCAACATTCGGCAACAGCGCGGAAGCGGCAGCGGCAAAAGCCAGCTGCGTGCGCAGGTCCTGCGTGCCGGCACGACGACCGGCCTCCTGTCCGCCGCCAAAGATGCGCGGGCGCAGCGGCGTGCGGCTCTTAAGGTAGAGCGCGCCGGATGCCACGGGGCCGCCAATCTTGTGCGCTGCAACGGTCATAGCGTCAACTCCCAGCTCGGTGACATCGAGCGGAATATGTAAGTAGCCCTGGATGGCATCGGTATGAAACAAGGCGCCGGCAGCATGTGCGGCGGCGGCAAGCTCGCGGATGGGCTGCACCACGCCGGTTTCGTTGTTGGCGACCATAACGCTCACGAGCGCCACGTCGTCGCCTAGCAGTTGGACAAGCGCGGCGGGCTCAATGTAGCCCGCACGGCAGGGCTGCACCAGGTCGACGAAAAAGCCGGCGGCGCGCAGCAACGGCAGGTTGTCCAGAATCGAATCGTGCTCGATGGCCGAAACGATGACACGGTCGCGCTTGCGATCGCGCTGACGAGCGCCCTCGGCAAGTCCGAGGAGCGCCAGCTGGTTTGCCTCGGTGCCGCCGTTGGTCAAAATGATCTCGGACGGGCGGACGCGCGCGCCAAAGCTGCGGGCAATCTCGCGACGTGCCACTTCTAGGCGCGCAGCGGCCTTGCGCCCAAGCGAATGCAGCGAGTTGGGGTTGACGCCGGCAAGCTCGCTGTCGTCGTACTCGCGCTGCGCAAGGAGCGCCTCGGCGCGCATAGGCGTCGAGGCGGCATAGTCAAGATTCACGGGTATGCGGTTTTGACCTGCGGTCATAAGGGATTATGCCTCCTGTGCGGCCTCGTTGCCCAGCTTCTGCAGCAGCGCAACCTCGGCAGCGGGATCTTCGGACTTAAATACGGCAGAACCGGCCACGAGCACGTTGGCGCCGGCATTGACGACATCGGCGATGTTCTTGGAAGAGATGCCGCCGTCGACCTCGATGAGGGGCGAAACGCCGTGACGCTCGCACATGGCCTTGAGCTCGTGCAGTTTGGCAATGGTACCGGGAATAAAGCTCTGGCCGCCAAAGCCGGGGTTCACGCTCATGAGCAGCACCATGTCGACGACGTCGATGATGCTCTCGAGTACGCAGATGGGCGTGGCGGGGTTGAGCACCACGCCGGCTTTAACGCCGCGCTGCTGCAGGTGCGTGAGCGTGCGGTGCAGGTGCGTGGAGGCCTCGTAGTGCACGGTGATCATGTCGGCACCGGCGTCGGCGTACCAATCGACCGTCTCGTCGGGGTTCGACACCATGAGGTGCGCATCGACCGGCACGTTGGTAGAACGCTTGACAGCTTTGAGGATGTCAACGCCAAAGGTGAGGTTGCCGGTAAAGTGACCGTCCATAACGTCAAAGTGCACGTAGTCGGCACCGGCGATCTTGTCGAGCTCGCCCTTCAGGTTGGCCATGTCGGCCGAGAGGACGGATGGAGCGATTTTGATGGAACCCATGGTAGAAGCCTTTCTGCGCTAGTCGGTGAGTCCGTAGAACTCTTGAGAGGGGACGCGATCGGTAAGAATTTCGAGCGCCCTATCCAAGGTAACACCGTTGTAGAGCGTTTGCTCCACGGCAAAGGTAAGCGGAATGTCTACGCCCAGTGAACGGGCAAGTTCGCTGACGCTGCGGGCCGCGACGGCGCCCTCAACCACCATATGCGTACGCTCCTGATACTCGTCGAGTGACACGCCGTGGGCAAACTCGTAGCCAAAGGTGCGGTTGCGCGAGTGCTCCGAGGTGCAGGTGGCGATGAGGTCGCCCATGCCGGCGAGCCCCATGCAGGTTATGGCCTGACCGCCGCGTGCGTGCGCCAGTCGGCTGATCTCGGCCAGGCCGCGCGTCATGATAAGGGCGAGCGTATTGTCGCCCGCACCGGTGCCGGCGGAGATGCCGCACACGATGGCGATGACATTTTTCATAGCGCCGCAGACCTCTACACCGGTCATGTCTTGCGACAGATAGATTCGGAAGGCAGTGGACAGGAGCAGGTCCTTAAAGGTCTCCCCCACCTGCTGGTCCTCGCTGGCGATGACGGCGGCCGAAAGCCCGCCGCGGCAGATTTCCTCAGCATGGTTGGGGCCCGAAAGCGCCGCGACACGCGCCTCGTTGTCGATCTCGCTGGCGATGACCTCGCTCATGAGTAGGCCGGACTCGGGCTCAATGCCCTTGGTGAGGCACAGAACCGGGGTATCGGCGGCGATAAAGGGCGCGGCCTGGTGGCACACGCTGCGAAGGTGCGTCGAAGGAACGGCAAAGATGATGGCCTCGGCGCCGTCGAGCGCCTGCGCCAGCTCCGTCGTGGCGACAACGTTTTTGGGCAGCTCGTAGCCCACCAGATACCGGGGGTTGCGGTGCTCGCCATTGATGCCGGCGGCCGTCTGCTCGCTGTGGGCCCACATGGTCACGCGCTCGGCTCGCGCGGCAGCAAGGCCGGCGACGGCGGTTCCCCAGGAGCCGGAGCCAATCAGCGCAACATTCATGACTCTCTCCTACTTATCGTCGGGCTCGGTGACGCGCTTGGTAAACGAGAGCTTGGACTCCTTACCGGCCATGAGCTTTTGGATATTCGAGCGATGGGCCCACACTACGGTGATGCCGATCATCGCCATGCAAAACTTGAGGCCCAGGCTGCTGTACGGAAAGACCGCGCAGGCAGCGATGGGAAGTCCGATGGCAGCGGCGAGCGAGCCCACCGACACATACTTGGTGATGGCGACGGCCACGATAAACATGCCTAGCAGCGACAGGCCAATGGGCCAGTACCAGGCGAGGATGACGCCCAGACCAACTGCGATACCCTTGCCGCCATGGAAGTTGAGGTAGGGCGAGAAGATGTGTCCCCACACGGCTGCCAGGCAAATGACGCCGAGCATCCAGTCGCCAGGGGCACCGGGCGCCATAATGTTCGGAGGAAAGCCATAGCCCACGCTCGCGATGAGCGGACGGGCGATAAGGACGCAGATGGCGCCCTTAAGGCAGTCGAGCAGCAGGGTGAGCGCGGCCACCTTGGGACCGGCCACGCGCAGGGCGTTGGTGGTGCCGATGTTGCCGGAGCCCGCCTTACGGATGTCCGTGTGGTTGAACACGCGGCCCAGGATCAGGCCAAACGGAATCGCTCCGATAAAGAACGAGACCACGGCGCAGATGGCGGTCAGCAGAATCGGATTAAGCATCCTTTTGCTCCTTCTTCCTAAAGAAGAGTCGAATGGGCGTGCCGGCAAAGTCGAAGGTCGAGCGCATGCGGTTCTCTACATAGCGCTGGTAGGTGTCGTTGACCAGGTCGCTGTGGTTGACGAAATACGTGAACGTCGGCGGGTTGACGCCCGTCTGGGTCACGTAGTGCATACGCAGACGGCGCTTGCCGTCCACCACGGTATGGCCGAACTCGCGCAGGTCGGTGAGGAACGTGTTGAGGCGCGAGGTGCTGATCTTCTGCGAGCGTGTCTTTTCGGCTGCGTCGACCATTGCCCAGATCTTCTCCACGCTGCGGCCGGTCAGGGCAGAGATGCGCAGGTACTGGGCCCAGGGAGCCATGACGCCTAGACGGCGGTCGACGGTCTCCATGCAGGCCTCGCGCTTGCGGTCGTCGTCGAGCAGGTCCCACTTGTTGAGCAGCACCACGATGGCGCAGCCGCGTTCGATGGCCAAGCCCATGACCTTCTGGTCCTGCTCGGTGACGCCCACGGAGGCGTCGACGACGAGCAGCGCCACGTCGGCGCGGTCGATGGCGCGCAGGCCACGGACCATGGAGTAGTACTCGATGTTTTCGTACACGGTGCTCTTCTTACGGATGCCCGCGGTATCGACCATGCGGTAGTGCCTGCCGTTGCGCTCGACGACCGTGTCGATGGCGTCGCGCGTGGTGCCGGCGATGTTCGAGACGATGGAGCGGTCGGCACCCAGGATACGGTTGAACAGCGAGGACTTACCGGCGTTGGGGCGGCCGATGATGGCCACGTTCAGCGCATCGGGGAACTCGTCGGCGACCTCGTCCTCTTCTTCCGGAAGCAGGGCCACGATATCGTCGAGCAGGTCGCCCGTGCCATGGCCATGCAGGGCCGAGAGCGGCGTGGGCTCGCCGATGCCGAGCGAATAGAACTCCCAGATGCTGTCGTTCTCGCGATCGGGGTTGTCGAGCTTGTTCACCAGCAGAAAGACCGGCTTGTCGCAGCGCTTGAGCATGCGGGCGACCGACTCGTCCTCCTCGGTGACACCGGTGCGGCCGTCGACCACAAACAGGATGACGGCGGCTTCCTCGGCGGCGGCGAGCGCCTGGTCGCGGATGGACGTTGCAAAGACATCGTCGCTCTTGAGCGGCTCGATACCGCCCGTGTCGACGATAGTGAACTCACGGCCGTTCCAATCGGCCGTGTGATACGAGCGGTCGCGCGTGACGCCGCGGGACTCGTGGACGATGGCGTCCGAGGTCTGGGCCAGGCGGTTAACGAGCGTGGACTTGCCCACGTTGGGGCGTCCGACGACGGCGACGATAGGTTTCATCTGCTCTCCTTTAATGGGTAGGGTCAGCGGAATTAGTAGAGTCGGCAGGCACAATGCCAAGGATGTGCTCCAGGGTATCGAGCAGCTCATGCGGCATGGTCGACACCACATGAACCTCGGCGCCGCGACTGGTAAGACTTGCGAGTAAATCGTCACGATGATACTCGTCAAGCGTCATGCCGTCAGCGTTGAACATGAGCTTAGGCACAAAGAGCATAACCCCCGAGAGGCCCTGTGGCAGCTGCTCCAAGATGTCGCAGGCGACAATAAGCCCGGTCACGTCCACGTTGCCGCCAAAGTAGCGGTTCTTGATAGCCGTGACAGAGCCGGCAAGGCCCTGCGGCGACTCCACAAAACGCGCGACCGTGTCGCGTGCGCTGGCGCCCGAGAGGCACAGCAGGCGCTGGTTGCGGGCGGTGACGGCCTCGCGGACGCGGGCCAGTCGCTCGGCATCGGTAGCCATCACGTCGTCGGTCTCGTCCAGATACGAGCGGATCATGCCGATGCCGTCGTAATACTGCGGGTAGCCGTCGTAGAAATCGGCCTCGGGCGGCTCGATGCCGGCGTCCAGATAGAACTCGTCGCTCATCTGGAAGGTGTGGCGACCAAAGCGCTCGAAGGCACGTTCCTGGAATGGCCGGATCATGTCGATGGTCTCGCGCGCCAGCTCGGGCTTGTCGCTGTATGACCAGCTAAAGCGGTTTTGGTGCTTGGTAAAACCGAGCGGCACAATGCCCAGGCTGGTGATCTGCTCATGTTCCTCGCAGTAGCGCAGGGTCTTCTGCAGCTCCTCGCCGTCGTTCATGCCAGGGCACAGCACGATCTGCGCGTGGATTTCGATGCCGGCGGCCATGATGGCCTCGAGCACGTCCATGCCGCGTTGGGCGTTTCGGCCCATCATGCGGCGGCGGATATCTGGGCTCACGGCATGGACCGACACGTTCATGGGGCTCATGTTGCGTTGGATGACGTTTTGAACATCTTCGTCGGAGAGGTTCGTGAGCGTGACAAAATTGCCCTGCAAAAAGCTCAGACGATAGTCGTCATCGCGAATATAAAGCGTGGAGCGGCCACCCTTGGGCAGCATGGTCATAAAGCAAAACACGCAGGCGTTGACGCAGGTACGCATGCCATCAAAGATGGGGCCATCGAACTCCAGGCCCCAGTCCTCGCCGGGAAAGCGGTCGAGCTCCACGGGCGTGACGGTGCCGTCGCGTGGATCGAATACCTCCAGCTCGACAGTGTCGTCGTCGGCCTCCCAGAGCCACACGATCATATCGGTCAGCTGCTCGCCGTTGACCGTGAGCACGCGCATGCCCGGCTCGATACCCACATCCCACGCGGGCGATTCGGGACGCACATTCTTTACGAGCGCGCCCTCACCCGGCTCGGGGTCGCGGCTGCGCCCGTAATCGGCCACCTCGGCGGTGTATGCGGGTACGGTCTGGTCCATGGTTAGCGGCAAAGCTCCTTGATGCGCGTGACGGCGCGTTCGATGTGTTCTTGCGGGGTGGAGGCTCCGGCGGTGATGCCGATGTGGTGAGCGTCGGTAAACCACGCGGCCTGGAGCTCGGAAGCTTCCTCGATGTGATACGTGCGCTCGCAGGCGTCCGCGCAAATCTGTGCCAGGCGGCGGGTGTTGCCCGAGTTCTTGCCGCCCACCACGACCATGCAGTCGCAGCGGTTGGCAAGCGTGGCTGCTGCCTGTTGACGCTCACTCGTGGCGGCGCAGATGGTGTTGATCACACGCAGTTCCTGCACGCGCGGCGTGATAGCGGCCACGACCTCGGCGAGGTTCTGCGCGGTCTGGGTGGTCTGCACGACGAGGCCTACCTTGCCCTTGAGCGGCAGGGCATCGGCGTCGGCGGCACAGCTCACGACCTGCGCATCATTGCCGGCGTGGCCCAGGATGCCCTCGACTTCGGGGTGGCCCGGCTCGCCCACGACTACCACGCGGTAGCCCTCGCGTACCAGGCGCTCGGCGGCCACATGGACCTTCTTCACGTAGGGGCACGTGGCGTCGACGACGTTAAGGCCACGCTCGCGAGCGGCATCGATGACCTGCGGCACCACGCCGTGGGCGCGGATGATCACGGTGCCCGATGTGGCGTCGTCCAAGGTGTCGGCAAGACCGACGCCTGCCTCGGCGAGCTCGCGTACCACGATGGGGTTATGGATGAGCGGACCCAAGGTATGGACCTGGGTGCTCTCCCCTGCCTGCGGCGCGGCGGCTAGCGCCATATCGAGCGCACGCTGTACGCCATAGCAAGTGCCGGCGTGGGCTGCGATCTCGATAGTGGGCGCGTTGTCCTGGTCGGACGTAGTCGCGGCAGTTTTTGTCACGTTGTCGCTCATGGCTAGAACCTGCCCGGATGCTCAGCGCACAGCTCGTCGCGCATCTTATAGACACGGTTCATGGCTTCGGATTCAAACCAGGCCAAGCGCTCAGTGCGTTTAAGCCCGGCCGGCGCGTCAGAAAGCGAGACGGCCTTGCCGGCGCGGATCCAGCACTTCTTGGGACGCATGAGCATTTTGCCCGCAGGCGTGATGTCGGACCAGCCACAGATGGCGAGCGGGTTGACGGGCGCCTTGCCCATCTGAGCGATGAGCGCAAAACCGCCGTGGACCTCGGGCTTGATCTCGCGCGAGCGGATGCGCGTGCCCTCGGGGAAGATCAGGACGTCCTCGCCGCGCTGCAGCGCATGCTGGGCGGAGCGCAGGCACTTCATATCGGCAGTACCACGCTCCACGGGGATGCCGCCAACGCGGCTAAAGGCCCAGCGCACAATCTTGCTCTTGGCGAACTCGGATTTAAAGATGGGACGAATGCGGCGGCCCCCAAAGAACAGCGCCGTCTCCACGGCCAAGAGCTCGGCCATCGAGGTGTGGTTGCAGATGACCACGCTGCCGCGGTCGTCCTGGCGCTCAAACAGCAGGTCGGCATCCTCGACCTTCCAACGCCACATGAGCTTGGAGAAGGCCCACAGGATGGCCATGACCACGACGACGGTGCCGCGGATGAGCGCCGGGAACTCGGCGTAGGGGGCGTTGTAGTAATCCTCGGGCGTCTGCTTAAACAGGCGCATGGGCTACCTCCTTTGGTTGATGAGGTCCTCGATAATGGTCACGACCTCGTCGATGGTGTGGGCGGTGGAGTCGACGTGCACGGCGTCCTCGGCGGGCACGAGCGGGGCGACCTCGCGGCTGCTGTCGAGCTTGTCGCGCTGCTTAAGGGCGTCGAGGGTCTCGTCGACCTCGGCCTCGAGCTGCGCGGGCGTGAGCGGCTGGGCGTCGTTTTGGTGACGCTGCAGCACGCGGCGGCGGGCGCGCTCACGCGGGTCGGCAGTCAGGAAGATCTTGACCTGGGCGTTGGGGAACACGACGGTTCCGATGTCGCGACCCTCGGCGACGATATCGCGGTCCTCGGCGGCGCGGCGCTGGTGGATGAGCATGGCGGCGCGCACGCCCGGATAGGCCGAGACCTTGGACACGTTGGTGTCGACCTGCGGGGTGCGGATGGCGGTCGAAGCGTCCTGGCCGTCAACGGTCAGGCGCGTGTCCTCTCCGGTGCCGTTGGTAAAGCGGATCTCGATCTGCTCGGCGAGGGCGTCGATTGCCGCCTCGTCGTCCAGGTCGATGCCGCGGTCGAGCGCGGCGAAGGTGACGGCGCGATACATGGCGCCCGTGTCGAGCTTGTTAAAGCCCAGCTGGCGGGCGATCTCCTTGGCGATGGTGGACTTGCCGGAACCGGCGGGGCCGTCGATGGCGACGATCATGCAGTGCTTCCTTTCGGTGGTTGATGTGCTGGTATGGTTCGCGGGCGTTGGGGCGCGGCGGGTTGCCTAGCCCGTATAGCGCTCGCGGTAGGTGTTGCGCTTGGGTGCGGAGCCGTGGCTGCCGTGGTGACGCGTGCGGCTGGCGGGCGTGTCTTGGGGCTTGCCGCCGCGCATGGCGCTGGCATGCTTGGGCGGGATGCCGCCGCCTTTGAGGATCTGCACCTCGCGGTCGGTGAGCTCGCGCCACGAGCCCTTGGCCACGCCCTCGAGCTCAAGGCCGGCAAAGTTGCAGCGATGCAGACGGATTACCGGATGGTGAATCTTGCTCAGCATGCGCTTAACCTGGTTTTTGCGACCCTCGCGGATGATGACCTCGACGGCGGTGGTGCCGGGCTTGACGCCCTGTGGCGCCACGGCCTCGGCCTCGCGTGCGGTGATGACGCGGCAGATTGCCGGCTGGCACAGGCCGTCGTCGAGCTCTATGCCGCGACGCAGCGGCGTGAGATCGCGGTCGGTCAGCTGCCCGTCCACGAGTGCCTGGTAGGTCTTGTAGACGTGCTTGCTGGGGTGCAACAAGTCCTGCGACAGGTCGCCGTCGGTGGTAAAGAGCAAAAGGCCCGTGGTGTCGCGGTCCAGGCGGCCCACCGGGAAGAGCCCCGGAAAGCGGTCGCGGGGGACCAGGTCCGCCACACAGGGACGCTCCTGCGGGTCGCTCATGGTGGTGAGGTAGCCGGTCGGCTTGTAGAGCATCAGGTACACGGCGCCCTGGTTGAGCTTGACGGGCATGCCGTCGACCTCGATATGGTCGCGGTCGACGTCGACCTTGGTGCCCAGTTCGGTCGCGACCTCGCCGTTGACGGTCACGCGGCCGGCGGTCATCAGGTCCTCCGAGCCACGGCGGCTCGCCACGCCCGCGCGCGCCAAAAAGCGCTGCAGGCGCATGGTGTGCGGATAGACGGGCTGGGCGTCGGACTCGTGCGTATCCGCGTTGGGCACCGCAGCGCCGGCGCGCGTCTCCCCTACTTCGTTAGTCCTCGTCATGCAAATCCTCCGAGGTCTCGTCGACGACCAGGGTCTCCAAGTCCTCGACTGCCTCAACATCTTCAACATCGGTATCGAGCAGTTCGCGCTCTTCGTCCAGGTCCTCAGCCTGCTCTTCGAGCGTGGACTGAATACTGCGGCCGCTCAGGCGCTCGCGGATAAACTGACGCGACTGTTCGTCGGGGGCAAACTGCTCCAGGTCGGGCAGGTCGCGGGTGGAGCGCAGACCGAACTTTTCCAAGAAGGCGTTGGTCGTGCCGTAGATAATGGCTTGACCGCGCTGGGGATCGCGGCCGAGCTCGCGCACCAGGCCCTTGTCCACGAGCGACGCGATGACGCCGTCGGAATTGACGCCGCGGATGCCTTTGACCACCTCGCGCGTCACGGGCTGGTGGTAGGCGATGACGGCCAGGGTTTCGAGCGCTGCTTGCGACAGCTTTTGCGTGTCCCAGCTCAACACATAGGCCTCGACTACGTCGTGGTAGGCGGGGTGCGTAAACAGGCGCCAACCGCCGGCGACCTCGCGCAGCTGAAAGCCGCGGTTGGCCTCCTCATACTCTACCTTGAGCTCGGCCAACAGCGACACGCATTCGCCGGGAGCGATATCCAGCGCGCCTGCCAGCGCGGGCGCGCTCACGGGGTCGCTCGAGACCAGCAGCAGCGCCTCGAGGGCGCCTTTGAGGCTGTTTGCCTCTAGCGTGGAAAGGGTTGACATGATTGCGGCTCCTATTCGGTGAGCTCGGGGCCCTCGCCGGGCACGTATGCCTCGGCTCCCTCGACTCGGTTGATGCAGATGGTCCCAAAGATTTCGTCCTGACTCAGCGTAAGCGAGCCGCGTTTGGCGAGCTCGAGCATGGCCAGGAAGGTGACAACGAGCTGCTCTGTGGTGGCGTCGCCGTCCAGTAGCTCGCGGAAGGTGCAGGTTTGGTGCGCCATGGTAAAGCGGTCGACAGAGGCCACGGTCAGGTCGAGCGGCACGCGATGCGGCGCCACATGCTCGGCCTCCAGCAGGAAGGTCTGGCGCTTGCCGTCCAGGTCGGCACAGATGACGGCCAGGCCGCGCAGGGTGATGCCAGCCAGGTAGTCGGGCATGAGGCCCAAAAACTCCGGGTCGGGACCGGCCACACGCGGGTGCATGCGGCTTTCGGCCTGCATGCGGGCACCGAGGGCCGCCGCCGCGCCCTTAAACTGCTTGTAGGCAATCAGGCGCTGGATCAGGACCTCGCGAAGGGCGTCGCCGTCGAGCGTGCTGAGCTCCTCGAGGTCTTCGTCGAGCTCGTCATCGTCGTCATCGGCTTTGCACGGGGTTTCCTGAGGCACCAGCGAGGCTGCTTTGATGTCCAAAAGGGTTGCCGCGACCAGCAAAAAGTCGCTCGCCACGTCTAGGTCCAGCGCCTCGATGCGCTCGGCCTCGGCAAGGTATTGCTCGGCCACCTCGCTGATCGAGATGGCGCCGATATCAACTTTTTGGCGGGTAACCAGCTGCAGCAGCAGGTCGAACGGTCCGCTGTAGACCTGCGTCGACACGCGATACGACATCTTCGACCTCCTTTGACGGCGCCTTCGCGGCGCGGTTTGGGTGCATGTTACGACCGTTATGCACGGTCGACCTGTAAGTTTACCTTAGATGCCGGCGATTGCGAAGTTGAGCAGCTGCTCAGCGAGCGGATACACGGTAACGTCGAAATAGCGGCCGATCACGTCGATGCCGGTCCACATGGGCAGCAGGTACAGCACTAGGATGAGGATGGGCATTGCGTATTGCTGCAGACGATAATAGTTGTTAAGAGCCTTGCCTTTAAGGAACGGCACAATGATCGACGAGCCGTCGAGCGGCGGGATCGGGATGAGGTTGAAGAACGCGAGTGACAGGTTGACCACGATAAACGTGGCGCCGAAGTTCATGATCTGTGATGCAACGGCAAAGGACATGCTGGTGTATAGGTTGCCGTATGCCGCGTGCATGAGGACCGCGGCAAGGCACGCGAGGGCGATGTTCGATGCGGGGCCGGCCGCACTCACCAGGACCTCGTCGCGTTTGGGGTGCTTGAGGTTGTTGAGGTAGACGGGCACGGGTTTGGCAAAGGCGAATACAGGACCGCCGGCGGCAAGCATAAGCAGCGGCAGGAGAATGGTGCCAAACGGGTCGATGTGGTTGAGCGGGTTGAGCGAGACGCGGCCACGGGAGCGGGCCGTCTTGTCGCCGAGCGCCCAGGCCGCGGCGGCGTGCGCACTCTCGTGGATCACGATACCCACGATGACGGCGACGGCGCTGGCGAGCAGGTTCATGATGTAGCTGCTGGACATGGTGCTCCCCTAGCGGACGCGGCGCGAGGCGCGCGTGAGCAGGTAGTCGGCCACAAACAGGATGACGGCCACGATGGCGTAATCCAGGCGGAACACGCCGCCAAAGGGCGAGGTAATGACGCCGTAGCCGGCGATGGCGCTTGGCAGCGCGCGCGAAAGCTCAACGACAAAGCCAACGATCTGCAGCTTGGCGGTGAGGCCGCTAAAGCACAGCAGCACGGTCATCGCGCTCATGAAGATGCCGCAGATGCGACAGGCGATGGCGATGATGCTCATCGCCACGGCAGCGGCCTTACGAGAGTTCACGCGCGGTCTCCTCTTCGATCTGGGTGGAAAGTTCCAGCCATTCGTCCTCCAGCTTGGGTAGCTCTTGCTTAAGGCCGTTATATTCTCCCAGCGCGGCATTGAACTTGACCTGATCGGCATAAAGCTCTTCGCTTGCCATCAATTCCATAAGCTCGTCATAGCGGGCGCGCTTTTTGTCGAGCTCCGCCTCGATCTTCTTGAGCTGGTTGCGCACGCCCTTGAGCTTTTTGTTGAGCGCAGCGCGGGCCTGGGCCTCGGCGCGCTTTTGCTCCTTGGTCTTTTTGCCTTCGGCAGGCTTGGAAGCGGTGGCGGGGGCGTCGGGCTGGGCCGCGGTGACCTTAGCGGACTTGGTCGCGGCCGATGCACCCTCCCCTGCCGCCTCGGCGGCGGCGCGGGCCGCGAGGTCCTCGCGCTTGTAGAGGTAGTAGTCGTAGTCGCCGTCGTAGACCGTGACCTTGCCATCGCGGATGTCAATGATGCGGTTGGCCACAGCGCGTACCAGGTGCTCGTCGTGGCTGATCAGCACGATGGTGCCGGGGAAGTTCTGCAGGGCGTTCTCGAGCATGTCCACCGAGTCGATGTCCAGGTGGTTGGTGGGCTCGTCCAGGCACAGAAGTGCCTCGGGGGCCACAAGCATCTTGGCCAGTGCCAGACGCGCCTTTTCGCCGCCGGAGAGGACGCGGACCTGCTTCTCGATGGAATCGTTGTCGCTAAACAGGAAGGCGCCCAGCAGGCTGCGCTGCTGCGGCACGGTCCATTTGGGCGTGACGGTGTCGATCTCTTGCAGGACGGTATTGGACTCGGTCATGCCCTCGAGTGCGTGCTGGGCGTAGTAGGCCACGCCCACGTTGGTGCCCAGATCACGCGTGCCGGTAGTTGGCGGCTCCAGACCGGCGAGGATCTTCATGAGGGTAGACTTGCCGGCGCCGTTGGGGCCGACGAGCGCCACATGCTCGCCGCGGTAGAGCTTGAGGTCGATGTCGCTGTAGATGTGCTTTTTGCCGTAGGACTTGGAGACGCCCTCCAGGCCCACGACCATGTCGCCGGAGCGCGGCGGATCGGGGAACTTAAAGTCGATGTGCTTGTGGCCCTCGGGCAGGATGACGAGCTCCTTTTTGATCTGCTCGATCTTTCGGATGCGCTCCTGAGCCTGGGCTGCCTTGGTGGGCTTGTAGCGGAACTTGTCGACGAAGACCTGCATGTGGGCGATGTCGCGCTCCTGGGCGGCGCGCTTGGCGCGCATCTGCTCCAGGTTGTCCTCGCGCTGCTTGAGGTAGCTGCTGTAGTTGCCGGTGTAGGTGGTCACGCGACGGTTTTCGAGAGCGGCGACGTGGTCGACGCAGGCGTCCATGAAGGCGCGATCGTGGCTGACGATGAGGACGGCGCCGTCGTAGTTGGCGATAAAGCCGCGCAGCCACTGGACGCTTTCGAGGTCCAAGTGGTTGGTGGGCTCGTCCAGAAGCAGCAGGTCGGGGTGGCGCAGGAAGAGCTTGGCAAGCGCAATGCGCATCTGCCAGCCGCCCGAGAACTCAGAGCACGGGCGCTCAAAGTCGGTGACCTTAAAGCCCAGGCCGGACAGGATCTTACGGGCGTTGCTCTCGAGCTCGTAGCCGCCCAGGTGCTCAAAGCGGTCCTGGACTTGACCGTACTCGTTAAGGAGCGCGTCGACGTCCTTGCCCTGCTCGGAGAGCTCGGCGATCTGGGCCTGCAGCTCGTTGGCGCGCTCGCCCATGCGGCGGATTTCCTTGGCGGCGGCCATGACCTCGGCAAGGATGGTGGTGTCCTTTTGCTCCAGGTTGGTTTCCTGCTCGAGGTAGCCCACCTGGCAGTCCTTGGCGTACTGGACCTGGCCGGCGTCGGGGCTGTCGATGCCCATGATGATCTTGAGCATGGTGGTTTTGCCGGCGCCGTTGGGGCCCACGAGCGCGAAGCGCTCGCCGGGGTTGATCTGGAAGGACGCGCCGCTAAAGAGGACGCGCGCGCCGAAGCTTTTTTCGATCTTGTCGACCAGGAGGATCATGGTGCCGCCTTTGACCTTGTGTGCCTATATGAAAAAAGGCCCCAACTTGCGTTGGAGCCTCATTCAATGCTCGGGTGGAGACGAGGGGGATCGAACCCCTGACCTCTTGACTGCCAGTCAAGCGCTCTCCCAGCTGAGCTACGCCCCCGTGCGAAGAAGTACTATACGGGAACTCCCCCGCCGATGCAAGGGCAATTTTGGAAAATTTCTCAGTCGCGGCGCGTGCCGCCATCCGCCCAACGGCCGTCTTGCCGGCGCCAGGCCCATTACCGGGGCCAATCGCGCTCCCGCCGACCCGGCGATTTCAAAACCATGCCGGTTTACGGGGCCAGGCCGGGAACCCCCGGGCATGCCGCAATCGGTAAAATCAAAACCGCAGGTAGACGACCTGCGCATTCCGTGAAATGCAGGGCATGGACGGCCGGCCCGGGTCCAGCCCCGTAATCCGGCATAGTTTTGAAATGACATTAATTCACTAACAGGCAAACTAGGTAGTTCTAGCGCCTTGTCGCCGGCTAATTTCCGATTTCCAACCAGTTGCACAAAACATTTGCTCGCAGTCTCGTCTCGGCGCACTTCATTGCCTCAGTTTTGGCTTTATAGCGAATCCCTAAACGGTCGCAGACACTTCTGACGATGGTGTCTAGCTGCTTTGAATCGTTGAGCATATCGTGAGTCACCAGGAATACATCGAATCCCATGCTCTGCAACGCAGTCATGCGTTCCGCATCGTGGTCAAGTATTGCACCTGAGCCATGAATGACTTCACCTTGGATTTCGATAATTGCCCCTTTCATAAGAATCGGATTTACGATCACGATATCGCCGTAGCAGACCTTTTGACCTGCAATGCTTTGGGCTGCCACGGATAGAGGGGTTAAATCGTTGAGGTACACGTATCTGAATCCTGAACCACCTAGACGTCGAGAACGGCTTAGAAGCAGGATCCCCGCGACCTCGAGTGGTGATGCAGCAATGCCGATAACCTGTTGAGCGGCATCATAAAACTGCTTTCCCCACATTTGACTTTTGACCTTGTCGGCGAAACGATGCAGGTCGCTCAGTTCGATGAGCGGCTTTCTCATCCAGAGAGAAGTACCTTTGAGTTTCGTAACCTCTCTTCCATCTTCACGCTTGCTCGTTTGGCTATCATTATCTGGGTCCTTAACGGTTGCGCGGGCATAAACTCGTTTCCAAGGAACCTCGTCTTCGCCCTCTCCAAGTTCGAACAAATCCTGCGTGCTGGAATTGCGATTCTCCTTTAACGCGATTTTCAACTGCATTTCGACAGCGGGGGTCGGCTCGAAAACAGAAAACCAGCCGCAAAGTTCGTACATAGCCAGTACGAGATCTATTTGGGACACAAATCGTGTCATAGTAAATAACGTGTTAAGCGGATTGGTGACGCTAAAGCCTAAATGAGTGTCGGTTGTTGTGCCGGTATCCGAAGCCCCTTCCCAGCGAATAGTGGAGCGCAATCCTGAGTGGTGATTACAACAACCTGGCGAAGCAACGGCGATAATCGGGGTCTTGAGGACATCGGTTACGAAAGGGGCTTGGGATAGGGCCCGCCAGCCGTCATCGGAGCTGGGTAGGCGCGGGTAGAGGTCATGCACCTGCGGTGGGCAGCGCCAGTAGCGGAATGCGGTGTTTGCGCAGACGATTTCGTCCATGTGGCCTCCCCTGGTTTCGACCGTAGGCCGTGCGGATTGCGGGCATGGCCGATTATCTACCGGGGCATCATGCGGGTAAGTACGGGAAGCAAACCAAATGCTGACAAAAGCATGCCGAGTTCCGCCGAAAAACCGTCGTGTGATAGAAAACCGCTGGAAGGAGCTTTGGGCATGTGGTCCCTGTCTCCACATTTGCGCGCGGATCACATGGGGAATTCAATGAAAATACGCATGCGTTTTATACAAAACATGCAATGGCGTCAGCAAAAAGGGTGCGAAAAAAATGACGCCTTATACGACTACGATTCGTTTTGGAATCACCCTTGGTGTCAAAAAGAAAAAGGCCAGAGGCTTAACACCTCTGACCTGTACTTTAGATGGTGGGCGATACAAGATTCGAACTTGTGACCCCATCCGTGTGAAGGATATGCTCTACCCCTGAGCCAATCGCCCGTCGCCTTTCGGCAAAAGAGATACTAACATAGCCGTGCGTGGTTTACCAAGAACTTTTTGCTTCCGATTTTAAATTCGCGGGCGCAAACCGCGCCACAGCAATCAGGGCAGCCGACAAACCCCCCAGCTAAACCACCCTTTATCGCTTGATCCACGAGGTCTCTGGGCGGCAGATAAGTCGTGCGTTGTTGTAGGCCATGTCGAGCGTGAGGCAGGTGCGCGCTGCGTAGAAACCGTCCTCGCGTTGGATGGTCAGCGCCAGCTCGGGCTTGTCGCCAGTTAGGCACAGCGGTAGAAGCAGCTGAATTCGGCCGCCGTAGAACTGCGGCACCGCGAGCGTGTAGTTGGCGGCGGCGCGGCGGGCGGCCTCGACGACGGTGCCCTCAAAGGCGCGACGCAGCAGCAGCGAGTTGCCCTCCCCCATCAGGCTGGCGGGAATGCGCGTGAGGTTCTCCTCGTCGCCCAGAATGTGGTCGATGTTGGAGCGGATGGGCAGGCGGTAGTCAAAGACCAGCTCGGAGGGGTCCTCGGCAAAACGCACGCGGCATGGCAGGTACTCAAACGAGACCAGCATGGGGTCGCTCTCCTTAAAGAAGCCCTTCAAAAACCAGCGCTGGCGCGCATCGGGCTTGGTGTTGGGCTCAAACAAGCCGTAGATGGTCTCGTAACGGCGTGTGTACAGGCCGGTGTTAAACAGGCAGCGGTCGTCGTCGAACACCAGCGGCAGGTTGGACGGCGCGGTCTGGTCCACGTCGCGCTCGGTCAAAAATACCGCGCGGCTAAACGAAAACGACAGGTAGTTCTTGAGAATGCGGTTGCAGGGACCCCAGTCCTCGGGATCGGCGAGGTCGGCCAAGCGCTCGTAACAGGGCTCGGGGCAAAACGCAAAGTCGTATACATTGCTGCACAGGGTGTTGGGGATCTCCATGTGGCTTCCAATCAAGATAATGACAGGCGTGTGGATGCTTTGATTCTATACGTGCGAAGCATCGTCGGAGATCACGATGCAATGGCACCTCAGCTCGTTGGCTAGATCGTCGAGCGTGCGGCGTCTAGCAACGAGGTCCTGGATCCAGGCGTAGTACTGGTTGTCTTTGGGTTCCGGGCTGTCGGACAGCACGACCGGAGTGCCGGCGAACCTTAGGACGGACAACGCAAAGACAAGGCTGGTTCGTTTGTTGCCGTCCTCGAAGATGTGGTCCTTGACCATGTGCTCGGCCACGTAGGCAACCTGGTCAAAGATGTCCGTGAAACGATCGGCTGGCGATTGGCCGAATATCGTGCAGAACGCGCCCGCAAGCACGGACTCGATGCGTCCGAGCTCGAGCGTAGCCCTGTCGCCCGCGGCATCGGTTTTATAGCAGCGTCCGATTGTTAGCAGCTTACTGTGAAGGCGCATGACGGCGCCGGCCATGGCTTCGAGCGATCCGGCATCATCGAGCACAAGCGGCGCAACAGGAATCGCCCGCCCGTCGACATCGGCAATCATGAGTTTTCCAAAAGACTGAGCGCGTTGGGCATGGACGCTTTGGTTGCCTCAACTGCATGGTCGATTGACATAATGCCGTCAAGTGAAATAGCCGAAGCGGAATCTGTCTCGTGCGCAACTGAAGGATCTTCCTGGCCAGCACAATCAGCACCGTCATCAACTTGAACGTAGTTCCAAGGCATGTCCGCCTCCTTTAAATAGATACGCCTCGCGGACGTCGTGGCGAGGTAACACGCGAGAGCCGACAGCGGATATGTCGACAAGCGTAATCATGGCTCAATTGCGGTTTAGCAATAGAATGTCAGGGAATCATCACCAAAGGTTTCGCGCCACTTGTCACAAATGTACCGATGGTTCATGGTGATTAGTTTTGAAAGATCCCTGAGATCCTTAGCCGGAATCTTGCTCTCGTTGTTCGCAACTGTGCATCCGCCATTTTTAGTGAGCCAAAACTTAGTCGAATTAGCTGCCGCCCTCTTTACCCCTACATGGATGTGAACGGGTTCTCCGTTTTCCGCAATCCAAAAGAACAGAACATACTGTCCAAAAACAAGAATTCGAGGCATTATGCCACCGCCGGTCCAGCTTTTTGCCGTTCTGCAAGCTCGAAGATAAACGGAGCGTTTGATCTAACGAACTCGGTCAAAAAATCCAGATCGTCAGTAGAAAATCCTTCGACGTTAAACCATTTGACCGCAGGTAGAAAGCATTCTGCATGGTCAAAACCAAAATCAACCGGGCGCTCGACGGCTACGCGAACGGTCCCATCGTCTCGTGTTTCTGAGTAGGCAAACTGAGTGCCGTCATCTAGCTGAACATAGCTCCAAAGCATTGCTGCCTCCTTAGTGTTTATATCCAAGTATAAACAGCCGCTTAGATGCAACGTGATGCGAATTGAATTATTCCCATAAGACCTGAACTGCTGATTATTTGATTTGTTGAGTTTTGAGCTATCTCACACTTCAGTGTCTTTTTGGCATGAAAAACTGTCATTGTGCGATGGTCGGGCTTTATGTCAAGGATCGTACTCAGATTCAAGTGCTTGCCTGCTACTCAGATTCAAGCGCCCGCATGCTTAACTACTTGCAGGCGCTTGAATCCTATAGATTACCCAAATGCTGCTCAACAGCCTCCATGCCAACCTCCGCATATTTTAGGAGGCCTTGTATATCGTTGTAGTTTTTGGGCAATCGATCTTTTTCAATACCAGTAATTTTGGCAAATAATTCGATTGTCAGATCGAGTGCGAAGTCGATTAGTTTTTGAATTTCGCCGTAAGTTAAAGGAAGTCGCCTAACAAGCTCATCATATTTCAGTGCTTCCATGTCGCTATGGGCGAAAACCTTATTTCGCTGATCGCGAAGCATGTCAGTTAGTTTACGGAGACTGTTGAGTCGTTTTTTCCATAAATTGGAAAGGTCATGAGTGGTTATACACACAGTAACCATTCTGTAATGGTTTCCGAACAGTTTTTCATATGAGCGTTGAGACTCAACTTCCTTGGGGTAAAAACGCTCCTCGTCCTCTGCCAATGGGTGAACGATTGGATTAAGCCTGTCAAAGTTTGGTCGATCACCGAATATAGAGATTGCAAGTGCGTCGATTTCAGCAGAATGAGACTTGACGTCTTCTATCAAGTTCCTAATACTGACTTCGCTTTTGGCATCAAATAACCGTGCGCAATTCATGAAACATGATTCGGTTAATGCAAGTTGTGTAAAGCTGAAGAAGCAGCCAGCGCAAATTACTTCATTCTCATAGTCAGAAGATGCTTTAGACAGTTCGCGAAGGATTGCTAGTTCCGTATTGGCATAAAATGCCTCGTTGTACAGATAGCTGCAACGCTCGAACAGCTCAAGAAGGCCGGCGTCTAATTCTTTCTTGGCAGCGTCAACTGTATGGTCCAATTCGTGGTTCATGTTAGAAAAATCCTGAGCAATTGTCGTAATAAACTATTCTACTAATGTGTCGTTAAGAATATAGCCTTCTACATAGCCTATCGAAATGGGTGCTTTAGCAGCGATATGCGGCGACCAGGAGCATTGTTCCCAGCACGAACAGCAATGTGGACACGGCTATCCAATGGCTGTCGCCGGTCTTTGGGAGTGCCGCAGTTGTTGCGGTGGCAGCCTTGGGTTTGGGGACTTTGGCGACCGCGGTCTTGGTTACTGTCGTTGTTGTCTTGGTTGTCGCGGCCGCGGGCTTCGGCGCGGGATTTGCCGTGGGTCCCGTAGTGGGCTCTCCAGCAGCGGGGTTAGCATCACCGGGAGACTTGTCCGTGCTATCGTCAGGCACGTCGCCCCCGTCAGTCTCCCCCGCCGGCGCCGTGGCGTCCTCGGGTTCAACCACCACATGCGGTGCCACCGCACCGGCAGCATCCACCACGCCACCAGCACCAAAAGCCCCACCGACAGGCGTCACAAGCCGCGCGGACACAAGCGAGCCGCCCGTGCACGCGACGCCGCCATCGGTTCCGGTCGCATCGAGCCACGAGGCATCGACGGAAAGCCGACAGCCTGCTGCGCCATCACCAAGACCTGAGTCCTGCAGATACACACCATAAGCGCGCACGCCCGCTCCAGACCCAGCGCCCGCGGCGATAACGCGCCCGCCGCCGCGCACGGCCATGTCGCGGGCAATCACGCCCGCCACCGCCTCGTCAGAAATATCGGCCCCGTTCGCCCGGGCATCGACGGTGCATTCGTCCACCACGAGCGCCTGCGAAACGTGGATCCCGCACTGCGAGCCCGTCGCGGTCAGGGTCCCGGAGCCGCGAAGCGTCAGGTTGCCCCACACCTCCATGCCGCACAGCGTGATGTCCGCATCGGGCGCATGCGACTCCGTCACGGAGTTCTGCCCGGCAAGCGTCAGCACAAGGTCGCCCTCGGCGCCGATGGCCTCGCCCGCGTAGCCGTTGAGCTCCAGGTGGTCGGCATCGGTCCAGGCCCAGCCGGGGCCCGACACGCCCGGCTCGGAGTACGTCGCGCCCGCGATGATGAGGCTCTCCGCGCCCGCGGCATAAGAAGGCCCGCCCAGCAAAACGCATAGGCAGGCCATGGCAACAATCGCAATGTAATGAAGGCTGGTGTAGGACTCGGCAGCAGACATACCCGCTCCGATCTTCGCAGAGCCAATAGAATGTGCACCAGAAAATGCCCTGGTAGCAGCAGCTATTAGTTTAGCGAGATCAGGCCGTAAACAAAGAAAATGCCTCTGAGCTGTGCCAACAATTAGGTGTAAATCGTTTTGCCAATCGGTGAACGGGGATGTAGTCTTTTGCTGGTTGGTCGCCTGCCATATTTTGAGCCCGCACCAGTGCGCCTTTGCCTCCGCCAGCGTACGACAGTCTTGCAGTCATTTGCGCCTTTCAGATCTTAATTGCTGGAAGATTGCTAATCGAAAGAAAGGTGATGTGACAAAGTGTCACGGACACCTTCTGCAAACATGGCGCTTCGTTCGGCAAAAGATATCTACCCGAATGTCCGCCCCTGTTTTTTTATTGCTGCAATTGGCGCTGCTGTCCATCTTTAACAGTCATGATTCTTTGATTCGAAACTTGGGCTAGAACGTGAGGGAGCTGGGATCTCTATTCCCAGCTCCCTCACTATCCGCAGCCCTTGCTATGCGATTTGTTTGCTGGAGGTGGTATCTCTGACGTCAGGCTTTAGGCCCAGTGCTTAGTCTTCCAATCTAAGCAAAAATTGTCGTTCTAATTCCGGAAAGGCGCTTGGCTTAATTATTCTTGCAGAGCTAATTCGACCTAGCTTAGATGAAGCGGCCGACGTATTGCCTGCGCGGCTTTGCGGCGTTCCCTCTATATTCTAGTGCCTAAGTTTGTTTGGAATAGTCGAAATCCCCTCTTTGGTGATAGCAACGCCTCGATCAGCAGCAAAATAATAATTCATAGAAGTTTATATGCAGTTTAGTCGTCAGTCTTCTCCTGTTCCTCATGCGTTTCCTTGTTTTTCAGCAATGCTAGATAACGCTCGAGTTCAGAAAGAGAGCCGCGGTATTTTTCAAATCGACGAGAATCATAAAAATAGATAACGAACTGATTATTGTCATCCAAAAAGCCCACTCGTAAATCAAGGGGCTCATGGAAGTACTGACTTCCAGCGTTTTGCGATTCATCAAAAATCGGGTACTGCAACTTTTCAATCACAATGGCAGGCTGTCTGTAGTTTGGCAGCGTACGATTGCGCATACCAGGTTTCCAAGAGACAACATCCCCCGTAGATAACGATTCATTCGAAATATACGCCTCGTAGGACTTCTTCAGTTCCTGTATGGCAGGGTCATCGTCTTTGGTTGCATCCAAAGAGTTGATATATTTCTTCATATCGTTAGATTTCAAATTTTGCGTCAACAAATCCAATAACGGTATGTCCTGGATAGGATTATCGTTCATTTTTACCCCACTAAAATGTTTCTGTCGGAAATTTGCCTATTAGCAAAGTTGCTGTCGCGGTTATATGTGCTTTCATTATTGACTGCTGAATCGGTCTCAACATAAGCGTTGCAAAAATCGACCCTACATTTAGCAATGGAGCAAATTTCAGCGTATTCCGCAATGGCGCTCTGCACATCTTTATTAAGATAAAGAAGTTTTGCCGCGCGTAAAAAGCTGGAAGTACTTACAAATAGGGTTTCGATTATCTGTTTTGATAACTCGTTAGTGGGAATTCGCAGACACTTGGAAACCGTACTTAGCAGAGCGGATTTGAACTCGGAATCCATCAATGACGAATACCAATCGTTCTTGTTGCTTGATTCAGCAAGCTCCGCATTCAGACGTGAAACAGAGTCGCGGATAATCTCAATCGTTTTGATTACATCTGGATCGGAAAAGATATGAGAGTCGTCATTGGAATGATAGCAATCATTTAACTGCGGAAGAGCTTTTGCGCTCATTTTGAATTTGGGTGTGGAATGTACAGCCCTATAGGCCGCAAGCACCGACAAAAGCGTACATAGACCCGTCAATAATGAAATTAAGAACTCTAGTGCGTTCAATCTTTATCGCCATTCTCGCTGCGACCGAGGCTCCATACATCACGAATTAATGATTCCAAATCATCGGCACTAATAATGTACCCGTTATCGCTCGCTTCATCTTCCACAAATTCATCTGGCTCATAGCCCATGTCGCTGCCGGCACAAGACATAGCTGCCAAATATGCTGAGACGGATAGTGCGACCAGTGAATTAATGAAAGGAGACATGCTAGCCTGATCCTTAAGATAGGACGACTCAAAAAGTATCTGGTTGACTGCCAGCCCACAAGACAGCAAAAGCGAAAGCATTAATAGAAGAATTCCAACGCCCCATTTAATACCCGAGTGAATTTCTGAACAATTGCCATGAATTAGCTCAACACAAAGAAGTGAAGCAGAAGAAAAGCTGAAAGCCGCCTTGCTCAGATCGCTCAATAAATACTCGCAGAAAGACTGTAGCCCAGAGATTTGAAGCAATATGCCACAGGCTATTGTCGGAAGAAGAATGCCAACCAGATTCCAGATGAAGGCAATACTGAATTCAACAAGAAACTGATGTCGCTGTCGTAAGCCTTTAGCAGAGTTCACGATATTGCTAATCAATGTTCCAATCAGAGTAGTCACCAAAATCCAGCGATTGTCTAAGATGGATGAATGCCAAATGAAGCCAAAATCTAATGGGTAAAGATTGCGAACAGGATGTTAATCCAAAATTTGGAGCTTCTTCAAACGACGTTTAAAAGCGCTAAGTTTGCCGCGAACGCGCTGTCGAAGAGACTGGCGGAATTTCCACTTAGCCATAAGGTCCGGGATGGAGGATCCGGAGGCCACGTCATTCAAGAACTCGTCCCGTTTCGGATGTGGGCACACTGAGCTAATAAGACTGGGATTACCGACAATGACCTCGTCTAGGGTCGTCGGACCGTTCACGGTAAGCCTCGAAATTGCCTTAAAAGCGCGCTCACCCTTTTCGGTATTACACAGGACGGCCGAAACGCCCTTGGAGCAGTCAACCTCGGGATGAGTATTCTGGAAACCCCAAAAGTCACCGAGTGTGATATCCGAGCCACTCGAGCGTTTTGCTGGACATGCAAGGCAGGACGAGCGAAGGCTGGCGTTTGACAGGAAAGCCTTCATGTACCAGTCCTCTCCGTACACCTGTGATTCGATACCCCCGGCGTTATCTTTCTCCGCTACGTGCTTGTACGCAGTGGAATAAGATAACCATCCGGTTGTCTTATTCCGCATATTGACGTCGCGGACGTCAGACCCGAAGGCCTCGCCACGGTAGTCGATCCAACGCGACCAGAGCTCTGGAGAGGGAACGCCGTGGCAGATGACGTCGACGGACAGGAAAAGGTCACTCTCACCGAGCTTTCCAAGATATCCCCTCATGCCCGCGACCTGGCAAGCGGTACCGGCAAAGAGGACGCGTCGGCCGGAACGAATTGCGTTACGAACTCCCCTGTACACCTCTTTCCCGATAGAGCTCTGCACATATTTGGAACGCATAAGGGCATCGAGACCGGCTTCGTTGTCAACGAGCACATGGTGGACCATGCGACATCCATCATCGAAGGCCGCACCGCAGACGACACCACCTTCTGAAAGCACGTTGCGAGCAAGGAGCCCGAACATGCCGCCGGATGAGGACCGATCCAGCAGCTCTGATGAGTCGGACTTCGCCCATGAGACTAATTGCAGTTGGTCGACAGACCGCTCCCCTATCGCGGGACAGGCGCGCTCGCAAGCACCGCAGGCGATGCAGGCCTCGGGATCCACAATAGAAAAGGAAAAGCCAAGACCGTTTCGCTCCATGGAAATGCAACCCTTAGGGCAGGCAGCGGAGCAGGCACCACAGCCGCAGCAGGCGTCAGAGATCGTACAAATAACAGGATTAGGCATAAATGGCCCCTAACGAAAAAAAGGCAATCTGGCGGCAACCCCCGCCTTTTCATCGGAATCAAGAACAAAATGCCACATTGCGGCCGCGAACAATACGGTGTACGCGGCTCCCCAAGCGAGGAATAGCAGCCAGCTCGTGACAGGAAGAAAAATGCTCAGCCCCTTGCAGGCGGCAAGAACCGCCGCAGACGCTAGCACCACGGGCAGGTTACGCTTCCAGAAGAAGATCATGTCAAGCCCGATGCGGTTCTGATAATACCAGTTCATAAAAAGGCCATTGCCCAGGGCGATGCTTGCAATGTAGGCGATGGCGGGAGCCCAATATCCGAGATAAGGAGAGGCGATCCAGGTGAAGGCAACGTTTAATAACGCCATAAAGAGATAGACGACGCTTCGCGCTTTGTGTCTGTTCTTTGCGCGCTGAATCTCGATACCTGTGTTCTGGCAAAGAGGGACGCCAACCGGGAGAGTCATTGCGCAAATCAGATAATATGCGTCGATAAACCCTTCACCTGCCCACTTAGTAACAAAGAATCGTCCAACGAGCACGAATCCACAGTAGACCCAACAGAATAGGATTATCTGATAGCGTCCCACACGAGTCATGAGCGCAGTGAGCACATTATTGTCGTCGGATTCTGCTACGATGCGGTTGATCTTAGGTACAAAGACGTTCGACATTGTAGTTGAGAGCGAACAGAACACCTGACGAATTTGAATTGATACAGCGAACACCGAGACAGTAACAGCGCTCGTGAGCGCACCCAACATCATGTTTGGTACACTTTGGTTAACAAGGTCACATATTTGATTTATAAAAATCCATGCGCTGAACGTTGCTATAGCACGAAAAAGCCCCACATCAATACGTTTTAAACTAAAACGCATCCCAAGTTTTACATATGCAAATCGAGCATTAAGAAATAGAAGGAGCGCAACAACCGTTAGCTGAGCAAGAGCAACTCCCACCGCTCCCAAGCCTATATTCAAAAGTAGCAAAGCGATGCCTGGAGTTGCCAAAGTTGTGAACATCTGTCGAGTTTGCTGATACTTAAACTGTTCATGAGCAACGATGTATGCATCGAAAACTGTTGAAAACAATGTGCATGTTACATTGACTGCCATGATAGCCATAAGCTTGCCGGCAAGTCCCACTTGGGCTGTTGTAAAACTGTCTGCAAAATAGTAATCAACGTTTGCCGCAAACAACAGTCCGAGTGTTAAGGCGACAGCGCAGATGCCTACATACAAAACTAGATACATTCCATTAAGCGCTCGGATATCGTCTGCCGTACCATTTGCGCGTTTTTGTGTGTAGAAACGAACATACGCTTCAGAGAAGCCGAAAGTCAGAAGTGTGAGCGAAAATACAAATGAATTCGCTGTTTGATAAACACCATAATCTGCCTGACCCACAAAGGAAAGCAGCATGGGTGTATAAACCAAATTGACCAGGTTTTTTACGATAATATTTAAATAGCCAAGGATTGCACCTGCCTTTCGTTGACTAGCCATTTAGACAGCCCCTCAGATATTCGAGGAACTTTTCTCTCGCGCGATTTATCCTCTCTGGCACGCCCTCGTAATTACCTGCTAGAGAAATATCGTATGAAGGTGAGCCGTAAACTTTCTCTGAGATATCAAGCATTTGTGAGAGTTGTTCAAGTCGTGAAAACATACTTGCGCCACCGGGTCGATGAACAATTGTCAAAGGACTTTCGAGGATAGAACTAAACACCGCCGCATGGAATGAGTCGGTTACAACGTGAACAGCGTTATCAATTAAATCGATGAATTCGGAGGGGCCAGCGTCAATCTCATCGGGATTCTGTCTATCAGAAAGAGCCACAACGGTAAGACGTCCATATTCGGTTACATTATTCAGTACTTCGGCAGCTTCGGAGCTCATGCCTCCCAGTAAATAAGTAAAGACATAGGGCTTTTTTGGCGTTAGTTGTCCGCTCGCGACGAGCCTCCATTCATCAGCTGAGAGAACAAGTGTTGGATCGCATATAACCCTAGCATCTAGCCCTGTGTGTTGCTTAATTAATTCAGCTCCACGCTGCTCACGGACTGATAGGTGAGAAAAACCGCTTAAACCATCCAACAATGATTTTGCTTGTTCCGAAGAAAGAGACTCACAGGCCATGCTTGGCGCCAATGCAATTTTTTGATTTGGCTCGGCGAATTTGAGAAAGAAAAGTTCTTCACGTCCGCTAAACACCCCTGGATTCCATACTTGATCACTTCCGACGGAAAAATACGAGAACTCATCGGGATGGATCTCTTCCAAAGTGCTTACATTCTTCAGATTGACCAGGAGATCAAATTTATCAAAGTTGGCAAGTCGATTTTGATTGCTGCTTGACTCAGGATCAGAAGTGGGCTTACCAAGCAGTTTAAGCACCAAATCTTTTGCCACCCTCTGAGGAGTACGCCTATTAGGTAGTTTAATCGTTTCAGCTATATAGCCAAATTCTTGCCACACTTTAACGAGCGCGTAATTCTGTAACCGATTGCCATAATTTGAACGACCAACAATGGTCACAATGCCAACTTTTTTCACAGGCTCACTAACACCCATTACAGCTCTCCAAGTAAATTTGTCGATAGTTTGAACACATGCGAACATCGCTGTATTTTTTCCGTGCGGTTACCGAGATATCTTCTTTGCAAAAGGAGGCAGTTGCAAACTGAAGCAATTGTTTCTCGAGCGCACTATCGTTTTGTTGAGGAACAAAAACACTGAATTCGGGAATGGCAATGGTCTCAGGGCCGCCGGCTCTGAACCCAACAACAGGCGTTCCACAGCATAGGCTTTCAGCAGTCACCATGCTATATGTCTCCGCCTTGCTCGTAAGAAGACACACGTCAGCAGCTGAGTAATACTCTGCGAGAGCAATCTGATCGTCTGCTCTACCAGCAAATAGAATGTTGCCAAGTTCCGTGATAACTCCACCACGGTTGCCAACAACAACAAAGGAAACATCAGGCATTCGCTTTGCCATCTCTAATACATGCTGCCCACCCTTAATAGGATTTGAAAAGTCAGGCGTAACATGAAGTACAACCTTGCGCCGCCCATTATTTGACAGTCTATTTCTTAATTCTTCATTAAAGCGATACTTAAAAACACTCGAATCAAGCCCATTTAAAACGGTTAGGACCTGATGGCCCTGAAAGAATGGGGACCGAGCAGCACGATCACGCACCCAATCGGAAACGCAGCAAATAGTAAGATCGTCAAAGCCTTCATATGCCTTGCAAAGACGCTCCCATTCCGAATGAGTCCGGTCAAAGAACCATGATACGGGATGCTCATTCCCTATCTTGTTGCATCCTCCGCAACCGTTCAGCCACTTGTTGCATTGGAGAGAGTACGTACATCCGCCTGTATACATAAACTCGGCATGATTAGTAATAACGGTTGGGATATGCTCTCTTTTAAGGTAGCTCAAAATACGATAGATATTGGCTATATATGCGTTGTAACAATGGATGTGAACCACATCGGGCTTAATCTTGTTAAGAAAGCTAATTGTGGACGCTGTACCCCATATGGCGCCACCGTACGGATATCCAGTGATACGGGAGCGAAGCGACTGCGCTTTTCGAATTGCCGGAGGAACGACACGGATAGCGTGTGATTCGCAACTATCCGGACCATATCCGTACAGAACATAGGACTCATCACCTTCACTTTGGAGGTGATGATGGATCGCCTCAACTATTTTTCCCGTACTACCATTTCCATAAACGCAATTTAATTGGACTACCTTCATATCATTCCTTACATGAAAAACGTCAGATAGGGGGCGATATGCAACGAATCGCCTTTAGCGAATAGGAAATAAGTAACGAAATAAACGGGCAACACAAATGAAGCTATTTGTTCAATCGGCTTAAATAAAGCCCGTACCCGATTGTTGACTCTTGATAGGGCAAGCGGAATAAAGGGAATGAAGTAATAGTTCAATCTGCAAACAACTGGATGTAAAGCTGTAAATATATGAACTAAAGCCGCGAGCAATAGTATATTTCTAAATCCAAGCGTAACTGCGTCCGCTCTATCGGAATCTAACATTATGCAAGAATAAATTGCAAAAAGCAGAAACAGAGCGGACAGAGCGCCCTGATCTGAAGCCCCAGTTAAATACTCATAGCCGCTTAGATAATCTCCACCAAACATCGGAAGGAGGATTGTGTTGAAAATCGTATCTTTAAATGCATAGGCAGCACCAATTATAAGTAAAGCAACGGGAATCCATTTTTGAGTTATTTTGGCATAGAACAATGGATACAGGATCACTAATACGATTGCCGAAGAATGAATGGATGTGGCAAGACCAACGGTAAAAAGAAAGGGTATTAGTTTTTTCTTCTTTACGAAATAAAACGAAATAACACCTATTCCAACTGCCACGCCCTGCCTTACGCCAGAAAAAAGAAACTCAAAGAGAAGAGAGATTAGAAAAAATGAGCAGCACAAAGGAGCGCTTTCCGATTCTTTAAAATATAGAATTGCAATCGGAAGTACTGCAAGTAAGCCGCAGATGATTAAAAACAAACGTTCATTTCCAATCAACGAGATAATTGCGCACAATAAATGAAAGCCAGGCTCACTTTTGCCGTAGTAATATCCATGATCCCACCCAAGAACAGGTCCGGATCGGAAATAGCGGACATAGTTAATTGTGTCCACCCCAACGCTCAAATCTCTTAAACAGACACAGCCGATATAGGTAAGAAAGAATACAGCTATTGCGAATTTATCTCGTGTCGGCTTATTTTTATTTGCAGCCCACGCCAGAGCATACGCTGCAACGGGAGCTGCAATAACAAACCAATAGCAAGAAAGCATTTAATGGTTGCCTTTCTTATAAGAATGGATGGCATCATTTACGACTTGCTTAAAAGAGTGAGTGCTACTTAAGATTGAGTGATTATTCCTAGAAGTAATTTCCGCATTTTCATAGAGCTCATACTGGAACTGAGTATCCTCAACAAGGCGTTTAATTACCGCTACTAAATTGGTTTTTTCTGAACAAACAGCCGACCCTTTTGTATCAGCCATATATTCGACCACTCCGGCATCTGACGGGCCATATGTAAGCACAGCAGCGCCACTTGCTAGGCCATCTGCAGCTTTTGTAGAAAGCGAATATCGAGTAAATAGGAGGTCCTTATCCCTGAAGCCTTCCGCAATGACAAACACATCGCAGTCGGCAATCATTTTAACCACAGATTCATAGCCTATTCGTCCGCCGAAATTAATATTTGGATGTGAAATAAGAGGGGCGCAGACATCCTCATCGGTCTCTGAAGAATATACGCTTAGTGAAAAAGTCGGATCAATCGCTTTAAGGGCATCGGCGATTTCCACCAAAGCTAGATTCCTGCCGAGTCTTACACTTCCGCAGTATAGAAATAAAGGGGATTTCTTTCTTATAGGTCTAAAATCACGCCGTATAATGGAGGAACTGACATAAATTGGGGAGCCTCCCAGTTCAAAGTGTCCTCCATATTTTCTCATGCACTTATCGCTACAATAGATAGCATTTACGCTGTGTGCCATCACGCGTTCTGTAAGGTGTTTGAACTTCTTCCTAAATAGATGATACGCCGGTGAAATAGACCGCTTGTCATTGAAGTAGTAGTCGTCTCCAATGATAGGAATGATTGGGATTCCAAACCTGTCAGCAACAAACAGAGCTATTTCCTGTGTAAATAGATGATTTGAAAAATTATACAACACGCAGTCTGGTTTGAAATTATCAATCCATTGTATGAAATCAGACGTGCACCAAAAGCGCTTTTGCCAAAGCAATCCCCTTAATAGTTCTACCATGGGCGTGTGCTTTGCGCCAATCGCATAACCAAGTTTACTCGCTGAACCCGCAAACTCATCTACTAGCCTATCTGCCTCAATAAGGTCTTCATCGACGTAGGTCTTTCCAACATCGTCTTTGTGACCAAGCCAACGTTTGACAAGACGCTCATCAGAAATCTGGTAGAAAGTAGAACAGTGACCTTTAGTGGGTTCACAGTTTCTTGAATATATCTGAGCAACACATTTTTTGTCCCAAAAATGAAAATAAGAATCGAGAGTCCTACTGCTGCCGCCGGTGTTAAACGGGGCTGTCATCACAACAAGAACCTTGGGATACTCATTAGAAGAAGAGGGCATTTACAGCTTCCTCCACACCATCTTGTTCACGATGCCCGTGTAGCTCTGCACGAGCTTGATGACCTTAGCAGACACGTTACGATCAGCGTAGGCCGGCACTTCAACGCCGTCATCGCCGTTAGCGTGCATGGCTACGGCTAGGTCCACTGCCTGCAGCACCTGCTCGGAGGTGATGGAACCCACGCAGAACACGCCAGCGTCCATGGCCTCGGGGCGCTCAGTGGAGGTTCGCACCGATACCGCCGGGAACTTGAAATAAGATGCTTCCTCAGGAAGCGTTCCCGAGTCGGAAACAACGCACAGAGCATTTCGCTGAAGCTGGTTATAATCAAAGAACCCGAGGGGCTTGTGCTGAATAACTCGCCTGTCAAACTTGAAACCACGACGCTCAATCATCTTGGCACTCCGCGGATGGCAGCTATATAGCACCGGGACGTCGTACTTCTCAGCCATTGCGTTGACTGCATTCATCAAACTGAAGAAGTTGTCCTCGATGTCGATATTTTCCTCACGATGGGCAGAAAGCAATATATATTTTCCGGGCTCCAGGCCAAGGTCGTCGAGCACTGCCGATGATTCAATATCCGTCAAACAACGATCGAGTACCTCCGCCATGGGACTTCCCACCACGTAAGTATTCTCGGGCTTTACGCCAGTGTCCAAGATGTAGCGGCGGGCGTGCTCGGAGTAGCACAGATTAACGTCGCTCGTCACGTCCACCACGCGACGAATGACCTCTTCAGGCAGGTTCTCGTCCTTACAGCGGTTACCTGCTTCCATGTGGAAGACGGGAATCTTCAGGCGCTTTGCGGAAATCACGCAAAGGCATGAGTTTGTGTCGCCCAGCACAAGAATTGCATCGGGGCGCTCTTCGGAAAATAGCTTATAAGATTTAGAAATCACATTACCCATGGTCTGGCCGAGGTCATCTCCGACAACACCAAGGTAATGGTCAGGCTCGCGAATGCCTAAGTCGTCGAAGAAAACCTTGTTCAGTTCATAATCATAGTTCTGGCCAGTGTGCACAATGGACAGGTCAAAGTATTCATCAGCCTTACGCACGACTTCGGATAGCTTGATGATTTCCGGACGAGTGCCCATGACCACCATAAGTTTAAGTTTACTCATATCTAGATCACCTCGTAGTGGGGGTAGAGTTCCTTGTGAGCCTTTATCCAATCGGCCATCTCGCATACCTGTTCCGGATAAGGTTTAGGACGATACGTCGGCTTGTTGTTGGTGCGCACTAGCGTCTTATCTAGCTGTAGATCAGAATCGGGCAATATCTCAATAGATCCGCCCCGAAGATCTCGATTAAAGAGTTGAAGAAGTTCAAATTTATTGATGGAACCATCGGGTACCATGTTCACCAAGCCATATGCCTCTTCGCTCGCCTCATATTCCATTGCTTTGGCGAGCTCGAGAGTAGTAAGCCCGGTCCAAATAGCCCCCGTGAATCCCTTAACAGGCCCGCTTTGCTGCATAAACCAGTTGAGAAGTCCTATGCCATTGGGATTGATATCGGGACCGACAATAGAATTTCGGAACGTCAGGTTCTTGCAGTCATCAAGCTCACCTGCCGCCTTAGTCCGGTCGTAGGCACTCTCCCCATCAGGTTTGCTCTGCTCTGTATAGGGGCCCGTGTTGCCCGCAAACACGCAGTCAGTACTCATATGAAACACGCGCGTTGGTAAGTCGGCAGTCATGTCAGCAAGAAGATGTGGGAGCTCGCCATTCAGCCAGGAGGCGTTGGGGTTAGTATCGGCGGCTTTGTTTAATACACCAATACAGTTAATGACTACATCGTAGCCATTTCGCACTACCTGCCTAAGGGTATTAACATCCGTTGCGTCGCCGATAATCTGAGAATCTAGAAACTGAAGGCAATGTCGAGAGAACCCCGTAACGGAATGGCCGGATTCTTTTAGATACAGAGAAATAAGATGGCCCGCCATTCCGGAGGCACCAAGTACAAGAAATCGCAAGATTATTGCACCGCCTCGTATTCACGACCCTCAAGCGCAAGCTGCACATACTCAGCGGTCTTAATCTTATCGATGGTGCCCTGCAGATCGAGACGCACGGTATTATGACTCGTATAAGCGTCATCCGCCTGGGTGTGAACCTCGCCCTCAACGAAAAACTTGTCGTAGTTCAGGTCACGCGAGTCGCAGGCCACGCGGTAGTAGCCGCCCATGTCCTCGGACCTCAGGCGCTCCTCGCGGGTCATGAGGGTCTCGTAGAGCTTCTCGCCGTGGCGGGTGCCGATCACCTGGGTGCCCACGCGGCCGAAGACCTCCTGCACGGCCTCGGCGAGGTCGCCGATCGTGGACGCGGGCGCCTTCTGGATGAACAGGTCGCCGGGGTTTGCGTGCTCGAAGGCGAACTGCACCAGGTCGACCGCCTCGTCCAGGTTCATGAGGAAGCGGGTCATGTTGGGGTCGGTGACGGTGAGCGGCTCGCTCTTGCGGATGCGGTCGATGAACAGCGGGATGACCGAGCCGCGCGAGCACATGACGTTGCCGTAGCGGGTGCAGCAGATGGTGGTGCGGCCGGCGCCGTTGCGGGCGTTGGCGTAGATGATGGACTCCATCATGGCCTTGGACTTGCCCATGGCGTTGATGGGGTATGCGGCCTTGTCGGTGGACAGGCACACGACGCGGTCCACGCCCTCGTCGATGGCGGCGTGGAGCACGTTGTCAGTGCCGATGACGTTGGTTCGCACGGCCTCCATGGGGAAGAACTCGCAGGAGGGAACCTGCTTCAAGGCGGCCGCGTGGAAGATGTAGTCCACCCCGTGCATGGCGTCGCGCACGCTCTGGGCGTTCCTCACGTCGCCGATGAAGAAGTGGACCTTGGAGGCGAGCTCAGGCGACTTCTCCTGCAGGCGGTGGCGCATGTCGTCCTGCTTCTTCTCGTCGCGCGAGAAGATGCGGATCTCGGCCAGGTCGGTGTTCATGAAGTGCTTGAGAACGGTGTTGCCGAACGATCCGGTGCCGCCCGTGATCATGAGGGTCTTACCGGTAAAAGCTTTACTATTCTCCATAGTTATTACCTTTCACGTAATGAAAAACAACGTTACCCGCAGCGGCGGCTTCTTTATCTTTCGCTGCGTCCCCATACATCACGCAGTCGATGGGCATAGCGTCAAAATCGCGCATCGCTGCCAAAAGCATCCCCGGCGCGGGCTTACGACAATCGCATGGACCCGTGTAGTCAGGGTGATGCGGACAGAAGTACCATGCGTCCACGTGCACGCCGAGCTTCTCCAGCTCATCTTCCATATATCGGTGCAGGCGCCGCATGTCGGCCTCGGTGTAGAGGCCCTTGGCGATACCGGCCTGGTTGGTCACCACGACGACCTTATAGTCGGGGTCGTCGGTGTAGCCGCGCATGATATCAACCGTGGAGGGGATCAGTTCCAGCTTTTCGGGCTCGTGCAGGTGCCCGATGTCCACGTTGATCGTGCCGTCGCGGTCGAACATGGCGAGCTTCCAAGATTTGGCAAGAGGCGCGAGCATCGTCTGAGCGAGCTTGTAGTCCTCAGGTACACCGATATCGATAAAGCCGCCGGTGCACTCGACGGCGCAAAGCGACCCGTTGCCGACGACGCACTCAAAGTAGTCGCTCTCCAGGGAGAACTTGTCGGGCATGTTATCGAGGGCGTGCCTGCGCAGAAGGTAAACGCCCGCATTGATGAGGCCCTCCTCGCACGGGCGCTTCTCGTGGAAGGCGGTCAGCGTGCCGTCGGCGTCCACGTCGACCGTGCCGTAGCGCTCGAAGTCATGCATGCGCTTGACGGCGATCACAGCCGAAGCATCCTCTGGGGCATCGGAGACCACAGCCTCCAAGGCGGCGAAGTCAAAGTCGAGCCAAGTGTCCCCGTTCAGGACGAAGACCCAGTCCGACTGGCACCTGCCGAGCGCCCTCTTCACGGCGCCGCCGGTGAACAGCGGCGTGTCCTCGGGGCTGTACTCAATTGCCATGCCGCGATACGCGGAACCGAAGAAATCCTCGATCTGCTCGCGACGGTAGCCGTCGGCCACGACCGCGCGGTCGAATCCCGCCGCGGCGAGCTGGTCCATGATGAAGCGCAGGAACGGCCTGCCGGCGACGGGCGCCATGGGCTTGCAGACGTCGGGCACGACGTGGGCGAGCCTGGTGCCGAAGCCGCCCGCCAGCACGATGGCCTCGCGATAGGGGCGCATCTACTCCGCACCCCCGAACATGTCGGCCTCCACCGCGGCGCAGAGGACATGGTAGGTGGGCAGGTGCAGCTCCTGGACGCGGAACACCTCGTCGCGGGGCACGCGGACGCAGACGTCCGAGAGGCCGGTGAGCTTGGACTCTTTGGAGCCGGTCAGCGAGAGCACGCGCATGCCCTTGGCGCGGGCGACCTTGGCGGCCTCCACGACGTTGGCGGAGTTGCCCGACGTCGAGATGGCGAGAAGCACGTCGCCGGGCTCGCCGTAGCCGTAGACCTGCTGGGCGAAGACGCCCACGGCCGCCTCGTCGTTGCCGAACGCGGTGGAGAGCGCCGTCTGCGAGACGAGCGAGATGGCGGGAAGCGACCCCTCGAGCCATGAGGGGGCCTCGGAGCCGTTGGCCTCGCGGTAGGCCTCGGAGAAGGCCCCGTCGACGGGGCGCTTGAAGCGGAAGCTCTTCATGAGCTCGCCGACCGTGTGCTCGGAGTCGGCGGCGGAGCCGCCGTTGCCGCAGACGAGCAGCTTATTGCCCTCGCGGAAGGATTCGGCGATCAGGTCGCGGGCCGCGCGGACCTCCGCCTCGCAGGCAAGCATCTCGGGGTAGTTGCCGAAGAAGGTGGACAGGCACTCGTCGCCCGTCTGGGGGCACTTGGTATCCATTAGCGGGATCCCTCCAGGTCGTAGTCCTCGGGCCCGTAGTAGACGACGGAGGTGCCGCCGTCCTCGAACTCGAACGGTATGTAGAGCAGGTCGGACATGGCGTTTCGCACGGAATCCTGCACGTCGGGCTCGACGTAGAAGACGAGGAACCCTCCCCCGCCGGCGCCCAGCAGCTTGCCGCCCGGTGCGCCGGCCTTGAGGCCGCGCTCGTACAGGGCGTCGATGGAGCCAGTGGAGACCTGCGATCCGGTGCCGCGCTTGAGGCGCCAGGTGGTGTCGAGCAGGCGACCGAACTCGGAGAGGTCCGCTGACTTGTCGGTGAGCACGCCCTCGGCCACGTCGACCAGCGCCAGCATCTCCTTGAGCTGGGCGGTCTTGTCGACCACGCGGTTGGCCTTCTGCATGTCCGAGGAGAAGCGGGTGAAGCCGGTGAAGAACATCATAAGGTTGGAGTTGAGCTCGCGCTTGCGCTCAGGCGAGATGACGATCGGGCGGACCGAGAAGTCACCGTCGGCAAAGTCGATGCGATTGAGGCCGCCGAACGCCGCGGCGATCTGGTCCTGCCAGCCGCCGGCCTCGGCGCACAGCTCCCGCTCCAGCTTTATCGCCTCCCTGGCCAGGCGGTCCTTGGAGGCGTAGGTGCCCTTCATGCAGTGGAAGGCGTTGAGCATGCCAACGGCGAAGGACGAGGAGGTGCCAAGGCCCGACCGGGCGGGAAGGTCCGCTTCGTAGGCGATGCGCATCTCACGCATGTCGAGCATCTGCATGGCGTTGCGAACGGCGGGGTGCTCGAGCTCGGAGGGGTCGGAGACGCGCTCAATCCTGGAGTAGACGAGCTCAGTGGAGTAATCGAAGAAGCGCGGCAGGTGGCGTGCCGTGACGTAGCAGTACTTGTCGAACGTGGTCGAGATGACCGAGCCGCCGTGCTCGTTGAAGAACTCGGGCATGTCGGTGCCGCCGCCGAAGAACGACATACGAAATGGTGTGCGAGTGATGATCATTAGAAGTCAGTTATCTCCGAGTAGACATTTTTTGTCGCTTCAGCCATCTTCGAAGGCGAGAAACGGCTCTTTCCATAGTTCCATGCGCTCAATGCCGCCTGCTCACAAGAAGCACCGTCAGAAAGCAGTTCGGCAACGCGGCGAGAAAATGCCACGCAGTCGAATGCTCGAACTAGGTTTTCGGGCTCAGGTACATATTGCGCCATGCCGGGAATATCGAAAGCGACCACAGGGCGAGACCTGCTGTAGGCATCAAGGATTACACCCGACTGAGTGATGGAGGTATAGGGCACAAGCACTATGTCAGCACGCTCGAAATAGCCGTCTATATCGTTATCTTCAATAAAACGGTTAACCAGCGTGCAATTAGGCTTAGAGCTGATTTCAGCTAATAGGTTCGATTCGATTCCATCAGATGCCTTTCCAGCAATCGTCACGTGAATGCCAGGGTCAAGGTTATATAACTCGTCGAGAATCTTCGGATAATGATTAAGTCCCTTGTAAGGATTCAGACGTCCGAAAATCAAAACTTCTTTGCTACCAAACGGCACAGAGTTAAACGGTTTCCAAGGTTTTTCACCCAAGGGAACCTGAAAAACAGGACACTTTGGTTTGAGCGCTTTTAGTGTTTGGTCCTTTGCGATATCGGAATGCACCACAATCGCGTCAAGAAGTCTTTCGACAAGTTTGTGGTATAAAACGACACCCTTCTGAACGGAATCCCCTTCATGTCCAACTGGATCGTGAAATGTATGAATCAATTTGGTTTGGGGCAACTTTTTCTTAAGCATCCGAATTAGAAAGTAGTTCCACGTATGCTTATTTATAAAGTGAATAACGTCTGGCTCTATTTCAATGGCCATTTGGGCAATTTTATTTAGTTCCCTGTTCATCGCAAACAAAGACTGGGGACTGGGCTTAGGAGACGATGGGGTTCGAATCAAAATGTTGTTTGATTGAAGCTTGGCATCAATCTTAAGATTGTTCGAACCGAGCGTGGTTGTTTCGATACCAAGTTTAGCCAACCCTGCGCTTAGAACATACAAATGACGTTGTAGCGTGGGGAGTTCTGAAAAGGATATAAGCAAAGCCTTCATTTATCTACCCGTTTTCCTCTTACCAAACATCGCACCAAAAGTGCCGGTAAAGCATTTCCAATCCATACGCAGACAGCGATTCTTCACGTAATGGAGTTCGATTTGTTGACGAAGGCCACTCTCAAAAGTCGCTTCGTTTCGTTCAGTCGCTTGCCATAAACCAGTGATACCGGGCTGAACCGAGAGCAGCTCAGCCTTTTCCTCATCGGAAAAGTGCTGATCAAGTTCGTCTCTCGTAATGGGGCGCGGGCCAATGACGGAAAGGTCGCCGTTCAACACGTTAAGAAACTGCGGCATTTCGTCGATCGAGCACTTGCGAATGAACTGGCCGACTTTGGTGATACGAGGGTCATCATCGACCTTACGCTCGACTTCCCACTGATGCAGCTGCTCAGGACTCAGATACTTCTGCACGTTGCCGGCGTCGGCGACCATGCTGCGGAGCTTTAGAATCTTAATGGTCCTTCCGCCTTTGCCCACACGCTCTTGCGCGTAAACAGGACTGCCAGAAGACTCAAGACAGATGAACGCGCACACAACCGCAATGGGGATAAAGAGTAAAGCGCTTACGCAAAGGCTAAATACAAAATCGAATAGTCGTTTTAGAAATCGATAGGCCAACGTACCGCTCGGCTTAATCTCCAAAGCAACTGGCTTCGCTCCAACAGTTGTGGCACAGCTATATTCAGTTTTATCTGTCACAAATTCCTTCAAACCTACGTCCCCGCCCCCAAGGGTCCTCCCTGTTCCGTTATGCAGTCGCCAGCAGCTAAGCGATCGCTTTTTTAAGGTTTCGCATGACGCGCTGCTCGCTTGAAAGCACGGCGAGACCAACGCGGGTGGTTACGCGTCGGCCGCACAGATCGAGCTCCAGATAAGCAGTGCTCTTGCGTCTATTAATGGTTTTGATAAGGCCTTCGTGGCCCAGCAGAGGACCTGCCGTCACTACGACCTGGTCGCCGTCTTTTAAGGCTTCGCTCATGGGCACTACGCGGTCTCCCCTATGCGTAAAGCCGCCAATAAGCTGGACCTCTTCTTTTGCCAGCGGCACAAATTGACCGTCCTGGGCAAGTACCCGGGCAAAGTCGTCCATGCGCAGCAGATACTGTTGCACGGTGCGGGGATCTGCCGTATCGCAGATAAGATAACCGGGAAAGAGCGGCTTGGTCGTATTGGCCCATTCGCCGTGTACTTTGATCTCGGTTTGAAATTGGGGATAAAAGAGCTCCTGCATGGCGCCAGCCGGCACCATGCGCTCAATGCGCTCGCGCATTACGTCTTCGCGACCGTTAATGACCTGAATCACATACCACACGAGCACCACCCCCTTGCTGTCTTACGTGTGGCTCACGGGGTTTGGGTATGGCTACGCCAGGGCGCTTGTGCGCGAAGGCGCTCCATATTCAAACCCTGAGCCCAGTCAGACAAGCACGTGGCTCTGCCCCACCGTGAACGGTATGTACATATGCAGTTGCTAGAGACGCGGACGTGTATCGCAAAATGACCGCATCTCCAGCTGGCTGCGTGCGAACCAGTCAAGCAGGTACAAAACTGGACCGCACGCAAACAGCTGAAGGACTGCTGTGGTTTGCCGCAACAACTTATTGCACCTTCTAATGCGAACTTATAAATAGACGCAAAAGCAAGTGCAAAACGTGCATGGCAATCGATATTGGAGCTCGTGGTTTTTCTAACACCGCCGTTACGGCCGGATGCTGATCGACCCTGCGCTTTGTGGCTTACTGAAGCCGAGAGCACAGTTGAACTCATGTTACGTTAGGTATCCTAGCACAAGCTGGTAGCGAAACTGATTTGGCTTGTGGTGGACAACATATCGTTCATTTAGCGTGCTTAAGGGGGTTGTTTTGGGATGTTGTTCACGTTGGTGCAGGTTATTGGGGCGTTGGCAATAATTGGGAGCGTTCCTGAAGCCCAACTGGAGCAGCGAGCTACACTGGTAATTGCGTTTGGCTAACAAACTATGTACAGACATGGGAAATAAATTGTGCAACTTTTTGTTGGCGTAGTTGGGGTTTGTGGCGCGAGGTATTTTGGCATGAAAAAAGGCCTTCGGAATTCCGAAGGCCTTTACATTCACGATGGTGGAGACGAGGGGGATCGAACCCCTGACCTCTTGACTGCCAGTCAAGCGCTCTCCCAGCTGAGCTACGCCCCCGTGACGAGGTAGTACTATAGGGGAATGTTTGCGGGGATGCAAGGACTTTTTTTCGGGTTGTTGGGGTGACTTACGGGATTTTTGGGACAGGTCCTAAAATTTCACCCTGGCCATCGGCCAGCGCGCAATTTTATGGCCAGTCCCAAAAATCCCTACCGCAGTAGGAATCCGATCGCGGCTCCTTGGTGGACGGTTATGGTGGCTGTGGTTCTTACTATGTTACTAATGCCCGTGTCGGCCAACAAACCCAAGGGGCTGTGGTCTAGTTCCCACTCTAGGCCGTGTTCGCTTACCACTGTCCCAGGGGCTATAGCGATGATAGAGAACGTCTTATCCTCGAAGCCCTCGATGGTCCACGACTCACCTGCGCGAAGGATGCGGGCGACCACCTTGTCCTCGGCAATCCAAACTGGGCCGTCATCGTAGCCCGCGAGCAGGCCCAGTACGGAAAGCGCCATGTCGGGGCGGCCGCCCGTGGCGCAGGTCGCAACCACCTCGGCACCCGGCCAGCGACAGCGGACGGAATCAAGCGCCAGCGCCAGATCGGTATAGTCCTTGTAGGGGTCGTGGCGCTCCACTTCAAAGTCCTCGGCTGCATCGACCAGAGCGCGTCCCTCATCGCTTACCGTGTCGGCATCCCCCGCATAAACGTCGCAGCCCAGACCGGCGCTCAGCAGCGCGTCGAGTCCGCGGTCCACGGCGACAACATGGTCGCACTCCCCTGCTAGCCTACGCAACAGATCAGCGCTCGCCACCACGGGCGAGCCGCAGACAACTAATACCTTGCAAGCCACAGCCCTCGCCTATCCCTTAAACGCAAGCACGCGGGCCAGGTCCAGGTCCTCATAGCTATCAATAAAGATATCGCAGTTGTCGCGAACCTCGTCGCGCTCCATACGGCCATGCGGGTCATAGATGCCCACACGCTTAAAGCCGGCGGCGCCAGAACTCTTTAGGCCAAAGACGGCGTCCTCAAACACCCATGCGCGCTCAAACTTGCGCCCATGGCGCTCCTCGAGGCGGCGCAGCGCCAGCTCGTATACGTCAGGGAATTGCTTGGACCGTCCCGCCTCACCCGTGGTGGTCACAAACTCCATGTAGGCATCGAGCCCAGCACCAGCGAGCGCAGACTGCACCAGTTCGGCCGGCGTGGACGTGGCAACACACATGGCAATACCGGCCGCCTTCGCCTGCTCCAAAAATGCAAGCAGGCCGTCGCGCGGCGGCACCTTGGAGTACCCATCAATCAGAATATTGCTCAGCTCGCGATATAGCCCCACGCCATTCGCTCCAATGCCCCAGGTGTCGTGGTAGGCCTGGCACTCGTCCTCGAGCGACAAATGCTCAAACTGGGCAAAATCGTCGACCGTCACGTCAACACCGTGGCGGTGCAATAACTCGGGCTGGGCATAGGCCCAAACGGGGGTGCTATTAACCAGTGTGCCGTCGCAATCGAAAATAAAAGCGACATTGTGAGCGGCGGTCAGGGACATAAACATACCTTTCAATGTCAAATGGTAAACAACCTGCTAAAAACGTTTTACCAAACGTCAAACTAACAATCTTGAAACCCTAATTGGTAAAACTGTCAAGAGTTTTACCACTGCAATTCTGTCAGTGGTCTAAACATGGCGCTCGCCGATTAAACATCGCCGCAAATCCACTTTTCTCCATAAAAGTAACGAACAGGTGTTATCGTATTTCGTGCCGAAAGTTCCACCGAGCACGCGAGGTGGAATGAATCATAGAACTATCGCCGTCCCTTCGATTCGTGCAGCCTTGGACCTTTCGCATCTAGTCACCAAGGCAACATGCTGCCGCGTCATGATGGGATCAAACGTGAGCGATACAAAGCTAAAGCCAGCAACCAAAAAGCCCGCTACCCGTAAAGCCGCCCCGCACGCACCGGAGCTCTCTAAGGACGATGTCTATCTGTTTGGCATCGGTACGTGGGAGCGCAGCTGGGAAAAGATGGGCGCGCACCCCGACACGCAGAACCGTACGCGCGGCTGGCGCTTTTGCGTTTGGGCGCCCGACGTAAAGAGAGTCCATGTCATTGGCGAATTTAACGACTGGGATGAGGAAGCCAACCCGCTGGTGCCCGTGCATACGAGCACCATTTGGGAAGGCTTTATTCCTGGCGCCGAGCAGGGCCAGCTCTATAAATACCTTATCGAGACCAACGAGGGCGAGAAGCTCTACAAGGCCGATCCGTACGCTTTTAAGGCCGAGTGCCCTCCGGGAACGGCAAGCGTGCTGTGGGCCCTCGACGGCTATAAGTGGAACGACGCCGCGTGGCTCAAGCGCCGCGCCGGCCACAACCACATGTCGCAGCCGCTGAACATCTACGAGGTGCATATTGGCTCGTGGAAGCGCCACGGTGACGCGCCGCAGGGCGAGCCCGATGAGTACGGCAACTACCCCGGTCCCATGGATCCCTTCCCCGCGCAGCGCGGTGAGTTCTACACCTACGACGACCTGTCGGTGGAGCTCGTGGATTACGTGCGCGACATGGGCTACACGCATATCGAGGTCATGCCGCTTATGGAGCATCCCTTCGATGGCTCCTGGGGCTACCAGACAACCGGTTACTACGCCGCCACGTCGCGCTACGGCAACCCGCAGCAGCTCATGCACTTTATAGATGCGTGCCACGAGGCGGGCATTGGCGTGATCATGGACTGGGTGCCCGGCGGTTTTTGCGCCGACTCCCACGGCCTTGCCACCTTTAACGGCCACATGCTGTTTGAGCACGAGATTCACCCCAACTGGGGCACGCATAAGTTCGACTTCGCCCGTGGCGAGGTCCGCTCCTTCCTGGTCTCTAACGTGCTGTATTGGGTCGAGAACTTCCACGTGGATGGCATTCGCATGGACGGCGTGTCCAGCATGCTGTACCTCAACTTTGGCATTGACGATCCCGGCCAAAAGAAGTTCAACAAGTACGGTACCGAGGAGGACCTGGACGCCAGCGCGTTTATCCGTCAGGTCAACTCCGCCGTGGAGGCACACTACCCCGACGTGATGATGATGGCCGAGGAGTCCACCGCGTGGCCGCTCGTAACCTATCCGCCGCAGGACGGCGGCCTGGGCTTCCATTACAAGTGGGACATGGGCTGGATGAACGACACCCTGCACTACATGCAGACCGATTTTCCGTGGCGCCCCGGCAACCACGGCCTGCTCACGTTCTCCATCATGTATGCCTTTACCGAGAACTTCATTTGCCCGCTGAGCCACGACGAGGTCGTGCACGGCAAGAGCTCGCTTATCGGCCGCATGCCGGGCGACTGGTGGCGCCAGTTTGCCGGCCTGCGCACGCTTGCCTTCTACCAGATGACGCACCCCGGTGCCAAGCTCAACTTTATGGGCAACGAGATCGGCCAGTTTATCGAGTGGCGCTACTACGAGTCCATCCAGTGGTTCTTGACCGAGGAGTATGAGACCCACCGTCATCATCAGGCGTTTATCAAGGCGCTCAACCACCTGTACACCGCCGAGCCCGCTCTGTACGAGCGCGGCTACACCGACGACGGCTTTACCTGGATCGACGCCGACAACTCCAAGCAGTCCATCGTGAGCTTTGTGCGTCAGGGCGAGGACATCGATGACGACCTGGTGATCCTGATCAACTTTGACCCGGCGAGCTACGAGAGCTTCCGCGTGGGCGTGCCGCGCGAGGGTGACTGGGAGGTCATCTTTGACTCCGACCGTCCCGAGTTTGGCGGCAGCGGCTATGCCGGCGTGGAGCCCTACACCTGCTCGAGTGAGCCCTATCCCTGGAATGGGCAGATGGACTCCATTGAGATTAAGGTTCCCGGCCTGGCAGGCGTGGTGCTTAAGCGCCGCGGCCCCAGCAGCTACAAGCCGCCGGTGGTGGAGGCTCCCAAGGCTGCGCCCAAGAAGCGCACGTCCTCGGTAAAGCCCAAGGCCGCGGCTGCTAAGAAGGCTCTGGCTAAGGCAAAGGCTGCTAAGCCCGCTGCCAAGGCTTCGACCAAGTCCGCCACGGCCAAGAAGGCAACTGCCAAAAAGGCTGCTCCCAAGGCCAAGACAGGCGCCGTTAAGGCATCTGGCAAGGACGCGTAACAAAGCCGTTTCCTCTGTAATTACCCGCCCCGTCGGGGCGTAGGATGTAAGTCATAGCCGTTCCGGGGGAACCGTCCCCGGGGGAAAGGAACGTATGAATAAGATCTTCGACAACAAGCAGGAGTTTACCGAGCTCTATCGCGATGCCGTCATGAGCATCAGCGGCAAGAGCGTCGAGGCCGCCAGCGACCTGGACCGCTTTAACGCCCTGGCCAAGCTCGTGGCCGAGAAGGCGCGCACTGTCGCCACCAAGAGCGACGCCCGCGTCACCGCCGAGGGCAAGAAGCGTGTGTACTACTTCTCGATCGAGTTTTTGATCGGCCGCCTGCTCGACAACTACCTGCTCAACTTTGGCGTGCGCGACATGGTCGCCGAGGCGCTCGACGACATGGGCTTTGACCTGTCCGTCATCGAGAACCAGGAGCCCGATCCGGCACTGGGCAACGGTGGCCTGGGCCGTCTGGCCGCGTGCTTCCTGGATTCCATGGCAGCCGAGGGCATTGCCGGCTACGGCAACGGCATGCGCTACCGCTACGGCCTGTTTAAGCAGGAGATTGTTAACGGCAGCCAGGTCGAGACCACTGACGAGTGGCTCACCCACGGCTATCCCTGGGAGGTCCGTCGTCAGGACAAGGCCGTGACCATCAAGTTTGGTGGCCGCGTTGAGGGCTTTGAGGAGGACGGCCGCACGTTCTACCGCACGGTGGATACGCAGGACATCCTGGCCGTTCCCTATGACATCCCCGTTGTGGGCTATGCCGGCGAGACCGTCAACAAGCTGCGCGTCTGGGCCGCCGAGCCGGTCGAAGAGCACTTTGACCTGGAGGCCTTCAACCGTGGCGACTATGCCCTGGCCGATGCTGAGCGCGCCGAGGCCGAGGCCATCAGCGCTATCCTCTACCCCAACGACGCCGGCGAGCACGGCCGTCTGCTGCGCCTGAAGCAGGAGTACCTGTTTGTTTCGGCCGGCATCTACAGCCTGCTCGACACCTTTGAGAAGGAGCACGGCGCGAACTGGGAGCTGTTGCCGCAGTTTGTGGCCATCCACACCAACGACACGCACCCCGCCATGTGCGGCCCCGAGCTCATGCGCATCCTCATCGACGAGAAGAAGCTCGAGTGGGACGACGCATGGAACATCGTGACGCAGGTCGTGAGCTACACCAACCACACCATCCTGCCCGAGGCTCTGGAGAAGTGGCCCATCGGCACGTTCTCCAAGCTCCTCCCCCGCGTGTACCAGATCATCGACGAGATCAGCCGTCGTTGGCACGAGTCGTTCGACACCACGCAGGAGGGCTGGCAGGAGCGTCTGCGCCAGACCGCCATTCTGTGGGACGGCGAGATTCGCATGGCCAACCTGTCCGTGATCTGCAGCCATAGCGTCAACGGCGTGGCCAAGATCCACTCCGACATCATCAAGAACATCGTGCTCAAGGACTTCTATGCCCTGACGCCCGAGAAGTTCAACAACAAGACCAACGGCATCTCGCACCGTCGCTTCTTTGCCGAGGCCAACCCCACCTATGCCAAGCTCGTGACCGAGGCGATTGGCGATGGCTGGCTCAAGGACGCCTTTGAGCTGGAGAAACTAAAAGAGTTCCAGAACGACACCGAGTTCCTGAAGGCCGTGGGTGCCTCCAAGCGCGCCAACAAGGAGCGTCTGGCCGCCTACGTTAAGGCCGAGACCGGTCTGGTCATTGACCCCAACACCGTCTTCGACGTCCAGGTAAAGCGCTTCCATGCCTACAAGCGCCAGCTCATGAACATCATGAAGGTGATGGACATCTACAACCGTCGCATCGCCGATCCCAACTTCCACGTGACGCCGACGACCTTCATCTTTAGCGGCAAGGCAGCCTCGAGCTACACCTTTGCCAAGGAGACCATCCGCCTCATTAACTCCGTGGCCGACGTCATCAACAATGATGCACGCGTCAACGAGGTCATGAAGGTCTGCTTTATCCCCAACTTCCGTGTGAGCAACGCCCAGCTCATCTACCCCGCCGCCGAGATCTCGGAGCAGATCTCCACGGCCGGCAAGGAGGCCTCGGGCACGTCCAATATGAAGCTCATGATGAACGGCGCCATTACGCTGGGCACCCTCGACGGCGCCAACATCGAGATCGCCGACCTGGCCGGCCGCGAGAACGAGGCCATCTTTGGCCTGACCGCCCCCGAGGTCGAGCAGCTGTGGGCATCGAACAGCTACTTTGCTTGGGATACGCTCAACAACGATCGCGAGCGTCTGGGCCGCGTGATGGACGAGCTCAAGGACAACACCTTTGCGGGTCTTTCGGGCAACTTCGAGAGCATCTACAACGAGCTCATGAACAACAACGATCCCGACCTGGTCATGGCCGACTTCCGCAGCTACGTGGATGCGTGGGAAAAGCTCACCGGCAGCTACGGTGACCAGGAGACCTGGAACCGCAAGGCCCTGCTCAACACCGCCTCGAGCGGCTGGTTCTCGAGCGACCGTACCATTCGTGAGTACCGCGACGAGATCTGGCACGCGTAAAGGCGCGCGAGTCCCCTTTGCCGCACGGCATTACTCGACGAGCGCGACCGAGCGCCGCGCCCGTCGCTCATGGGTTTAGGAACATCGATGACAGAAGGAGAGATCGATGAGTAAGAAAGAATGCATCGCGATGCTCCTCGCGGGAGGACAGGGCAGCCGATTGGGGGCACTTACCCAAAAGATCGCCAAGCCGGCGGTTAGCTTTGGTGGTAAGTTTCGCATTATCGACTTCTCTCTGTCCAACTGCTCCAACTCGGGCATCGACACGGTGGGCGTTCTGACGCAGTATCGCCCCTACCTGCTGCATGCCTATGTGGGCTCTGGCGAGGCGTGGGATCTGGACAGCCGCGACGGTGGCGTGTCGATCCTGCCGCCGTACGAGACGCAGACCGGCGGCGCCTGGTATGCGGGCACGGCCGACGCCATTACGCAGAACCTCGACTACATCAAAACCAACGACCCCAAGTACGTCCTGATTCTTTCGGGCGATCACCTGTATCGCATGGACTACCGCAAGATGCTCAAGACGCACATTGAGAACAATGCCGACCTCACGGTGAGCGTTATGCCCGTGCCGTGGGAGGAGGCCAGCCGCTTTGGCATCCTGACCACCGACCCCGAGGACGGCCGCATCACCAAGTTTACCGAGAAGCCCGAGAAGCCCGATTCGAACCTCGCGTCCATGGGCATCTACATCTTCTCGGCCGACGTGCTGATCGAGGCGCTCGAGGAGGACGCTCTGGATCAGCGCTCGAGCCACGACTTTGGCAAGGACATCATCCCCAAACTGCTCGGCGAGAACAAGCGCCTGTACAGCTACGAGTTCCACGGTTTTTGGAAGGACGTCGGCACCATCGCCAGCTTCCACGAGACCTCGATGGACCTGCTGGGTAACAACCCCGAGTTCGATCTGTTTGACAAGAACTTCCCCATCATGTCCAACATCACCACGCGTCCGCCGCACTACATTGGCCCGGACGGCCGCCTCGACGACTGCCTGGTCTCCAACGGCTGCAAGATCTACGGCACCGCTCGCCACTCGATCCTTTCGACCGATGTCATCATCGAGGAGCGCGCTGTGGTCGAGGACTCCGTGTTGCTGCCGGGTGCGCACGTTAAGAGCGGCGCGCACATCTGCCGCGCTATTTTGGGCGAGAACTCCACGGTCGAAGAGGGCGTGAAGCTCGGCTCTGTCGATACCACCAAGGATACGGCCGTCGTTGGAAATGACGTCGTTATCGGGAAGGGGGAATGATCCGATGATCAATCGCAAGGCCATCGGCTATATCACCGCTAACTACTCTTCGACCTACGGCAGCGTGCTGCTCAAGGACCGCCCCATCGCGTCCGTTCCGTTTTTGGGCCGCTACCGCCTGATCGACTTTCCGCTGTCCAACATGATGAATGCCGGCATTAAGACCGTCGGCGTCGTCATGCCGGGCAACTACCGCTCGCTGATCGACCACGTGGGTTCGGGCAAGGACTGGGGCCTGGATCGCAAGAAGGGCGGCCTGTTCATGGTGCCCGGCAACGCGTATGGCACCACCAAGGGCGGCATGCGCTTCCTGCTGCGCGACATCATCTCCAACAAGACGCTGTTCCAGCGCTCGGACAAGCCCTATGTTGTGATGATGGGCACCAACATCATCTTTAACATGGACCTCAACACCATCATCGAGGCGCACGAGAACTCCGGTGCCCAGATGACCGTTGTGTACTGCAAGGCCACGCGCAACGTTGATGACGAGACCAAGCTCGAGATTAACGAAAACGGCCGCCTGACGGGCGTGAGCGCCGGCGTCGTGTACGGCGACAACGCGTCTATGGACTGCTGCATCGTCAACCGCGAGACGCTGCTCGAGATTATCGACCACTACCAGGCCGCCGACTATCTGGACCTGCTCGAGGCACTCCAGGGCGACTTTGGCAACATCGACGTGTGCAGCTACGAGTACAAGGGCGAGGTCGTGGGCGTGTTTAGCGAGAAGTCGCTGTATCGCCGCAGCATGGACCTGCTCGACCAGACCGTGGCCGATCAGCTCTTCGATCCCGAGCGCCCGATCCTGACCAAGGCTCACGACGTGCCGCCTTCGCGTTATGCGACCGGCAGTCACGCGTGCAACTCGATCATCTCGGCCGGCTGCATCATCAAGGGCACCGTGCGCAATTCGATCCTGTCGCGCGGCGTCGTGGTCGAGGAAGGTGCGTCGGTCACCAACTCGATCATCAACCAGAGCTGCATCATCAAGAGCGGCGCCCGCGTCGAGAATGCCATTCTGGACAAGAACAACGTGGTTCCCACCAACACCGAGCTTCGCGGCACACCCGAGAACATCCTGGTGCTGGGCAAGGCTCCGTTAACTTCCGACACCACCATCGTACGTTAACGTTGGTACCGCAACATCGCTCGTAACATGTAGAATAGCCGCCCGGTTAGCGCCAGGCGGCTATTCTCGAATTGCAACATAGGAGACAAAATGGCACAAACCAGCAAAAAGATGCAGATCGTGTTTGCCTCGGCCGAGTGCGCACCGTTTGTTAAGACCGGTGGCCTGGGTGACGTGGCGGGCTCGCTGCCCGCGGCGCTTGTGCGCGCCGGCGCCGAAGTTATCGTGATGGTGCCCAAGTACGCCACCATCAAGGACGAATACAAGGCGCAGATGGAGCACTTCTCCGACTTTTACGTGAGCCTGGGCTGGCGCAACGAGTACTGCGGTCTCGAGAAGCTCGAGCACGACGGCGTCACCTATATGTTCATCGACAACGAACGCTACTTTGCGCGCGACTATCCGTACGGCTTCTTTGACGACGGCGAGCGTTTTGCGTTCTTCTCCAAGGCCATCACCGAGAGTCTGCAGCACCTGCCGGCCGGCTTTGAGTGCGACATCCTGCACTGCAACGACTGGCAGACGGCACTGGCGCCCGTGTTTTTGCGCGAGTTCTACCAGGGCTTGCCGCTGTACGACCGCGTCAAGACCGTGTTCTCGATCCACAACGTGGCGTTCCAGGGCCAGTTTAGCGACACCGTGATGGAGGACATCCTGGGTGTGGCGCATATTCCCGCCGCCGCCTCGCAGCTGCGTTGCGACGCCTGCAGCGTCAACTACATGCTGGGCGCGCTGCGCTATGCCGACGCCATCACCACGGTGAGCCCCACCTATGCGGCCGAGATCCAGACGCCCGAGTTTGGCGAGGGCCTGGACGGTGTGCTGCGCGAGCGCTCCTACGCGCTGCAGGGCATCCTGAATGGCATTGATGTGGCGGGCTTTGACCCGGCGACTGACAAGCGCATTGCCGCCAACTACACCGTGGAGGACCGCACCGGCAAGGCCGTGTGCAAGGCCAAGCTGCAGGAAGAGCTGGGGCTCGAGGTGCGCGACGACCGCCCGCTCATGGTGATGGTCACGCGCCTGACGCGCCAAAAGGGCATGGACCTGGTCATGTACGCGCTCGACCGCATTCTGGCCGGCGGCGTTCAGGTGGCCGTGCTGGGCACTGGTGACCGCGACTACGAGGACGGCCTGCGCTATTTCCAGGACAAGTACCGCGGCACCATGGCCGCGCGTATCGAGTTTGACCCGGCGCTGTCGCAGCGCATGTACGCCGCCGCCGACATGTTCCTGATGCCTTCGAAGTTTGAACCCTGCGGTCTGTCGCAGATCATCGCCATGCGCTACGGCACCCTGCCTATCGTGCGCGAGACCGGTGGCCTGAAGGACACCGTGCGGCCGTACAACGAGTTTACCGGCGAGGGCACGGGCTTCTCGTTTAGAAACTTTAACGGAGATGAGATGGGCGACGCGGTCTTCCGCGCAGCGCGCCTGTTCTGGGATAACCGCGACGCTTGGAACCAGCTGATCACGCAGGCCATGAGCCAGGACTTTAGCTGGACGCGCTCGGCCGACAAGTATCTGGACCTGTATTTCTTTATGCATCCGGAGATCGAGAGACCGGCAGCTGTTGTGGAGGCTGCGGCTGAGCCCGAGGTTGTGGCCGAGCCCGAGCCCAAGGCCGAGGTCAAGCCGGTTGAGGCTGAGCCCGCAAAGGCCGAGCCTGAGGCGAAGGCTGAGGCTGCTCCTGAGGCAAAGGCCGAGGAGAAGCCAGCTGCAAAGCCCGCAGCTAAGAAAACTACGACCCGCAGGACGACCGCCAAGAAAGCTACGACGACCAAGGCTGCTGCGTCTAAAACGACGGCTGCCAAGACAACGACCACGCGCAAGCGCACGACCGCCGCTGCCAAGAAGACTACCACGACCGCCAAGAAGGCAACAGCTGCCAAGACCACCACGCGCAAGCGCAGCACGACGACGACCAAAAAGACCACGACTAAGGCCGCAGCTACCAAGGCAGAGGCTAAGCCCGCCGCCGTCAAAGAGGAGCCCAAGCCCGAGGTAAAGCCCGAGCCGGCACCGAAGGCCGCCGAGGTCAAGGCTAAGACCAAGGCTGCCCCGAAGGCAGAGGCTAAGCCCGAGCCTGCCAAGGAGACCCCAGTCTCCCCCGCCGCTCCGGCAGAGGAAAAGGCCCCGTCCAAGAAGACGTCCGTCCGCAAGGCCACGGCTGCCCGCAAGCGCCGCTAGCCCGCAGACGATCCAAAACCTCATCAAACCCTAAGCAAGGGGCGCTCCAACCGGGCGCCCCTTCTCTGTAGAAAGTGGTAAAACGATTTTCTAGGACAACCGTTCGCCGATGGTAAACGGATGTTGTTTATACACCCTGTGTACAACAGATATACTTACATCCTGTGCGTAAAGCCCATGGCCCGCAGGCCGTGATTCTATTGAACTGGACCGTACTATGAGATTGATACACAACAGCCGTCTGCCGCAGTTTCGCACTCCGTTTGGCGCTGTGACCACTGGAACTTCCGTTTCGCTGTCGGTAATTTTGGAGGATGCCGACCCCAACCAGGCAACGCTTACCCTGCGTACCTGGGTCGACGAGATCGGGGAAACTCTGTATCCCATGACGCACGAGGGCGACGGCATCTTTACCGCCGAGCTAGAGTGCACCGAGCCCTGTCTTATCTGGTACAGCTTTATATGCAATATCGAGGGCCAGCCCGAGGTCCGCTTGGGCGCACCGCAGGGACGCACCGGCGGCGAGGGCGTAACCTACGACTACGCCGAAGTGCCGTCGTTCCAGATCACCGTCTACAAGCACCGCGAAGTTCGACCCGAGTGGTACGAGCGCGGTATGGTCTACCAGATCTTCCCCGATCGCTATGCCCGCGACGAGCACTGGCGCGAGCGCACGCTGGCCGAGGTCGAAAAGCCGCGTCGCGGCATTCAGCGCCGCATGGTCGAGGACTGGAACGAGCCGCCCGTATACGAGCGCGCCGAGGACGGCTCCATCAAGACCTGGGACTTTTACGGCGGGTCGCTCAAGGGCATACAAGAAGACCTGCCTCGCATCGCCGAGCTGGGATTTACTGCCATCTACCTCAACCCCATTTTTGAAGCCGCGAGTAACCACCGCTACGACACCGCCGATTACACCAAGATCGATCCAATTCTGGGCACCGAGCAGGACTTTACTGAGCTGTGCGAGGCGGCCGAGAAGCTGGGCATTTCCATCATTCTCGACGGTGTGTTCAACCACACGGGCGACGATTCAATCTACTTCAACCGCTACGGCAACTACCCCGGCGCGGGCGCGTGGCAGAGCGAGGATTCGCCGTGGCGCGATGCGTTTTATTTCCACGAGGACGGCTCGTACGACTGCTGGTGGGGCGTGGGCAATATGCCCGCCATCAATGAGAGCTCCGAACTGGTACGCGAGCGGCTCTTGGGCAAGGACGGCGTGATCCGTAAATGGCTACGTGCCGGCGCTCATGGCTGGCGCCTAGACGTGGCCGACGAGCTTTCGGACGATTTCCTGACCGAGATCAAAAAGGCCGTGCTAGCTGAGAAGCCCGACGCGCTGTTGCTCGGCGAAGTCTGGGAAGACGCCTCCAACAAGATTAGCTACGGACATCTGCGCCGCTACCTGCAGGGCTCCGAGCTGGACTCTGCCATGGATTACCCCTTCCGCGACATGGTCATCGGCTTTTTGATGGGCTACAAGAATGCCTTCCAGGCAGCCGAGGATATCGAGACCCTGCGCGAGAATTATCCGCGCGAAGCCCTGTCCTGCGCGCTCAACCTGCTGTCGAGCCACGACCGCCCACGCATCATCTCGGTGCTCGGCGGTGGCCCCGACGAGTCGCAGCTACCCGAGTGCGAGCGCAGCAAGTGGCGCCTGGACGAAAACTCGATGGACCTGGCCAAGAGCCGTTTTTGGCTTGCAACGCTCATGCAGATGACGTTCCCCGGCGTGCCTTCGATTTACTATGGCGACGAGTACGGCCTTGAGGGCCTGACCGATCCGGGCAATCGCCGCACGCTGCCTTTAAAGGAAGACCTGCACGACTTCGATACACTCGCCATCCTTAAAAACGCCTCGGCCGTGCGCCGCGCCCTGCCATTTATGGTAGACGGCGAGATCAAGGCCTTCGCGCTCAACGACGAGGTACTAGCCTACACGCGCACCGGTAAAGACGGTGAGGCCGCAACGGTTATCATCAACCGCAGCCTGCGCAATTCGCACCGTGTGACAATTCCGGCGCTCGGCGAATGCGCAAGCGACGTGATCAGCGGCCACGAGTGCGAAATCCACAACGGTACCATCACACTCGATCTGTATCCGCTGGGGTCGTCGATCATCTATCACCACGCCGAGCAACGTCTACAAGAGCCGCTTGATCACGGCGCGGGTGTCGTGTGCCATATCACCTCGGTGCCCACCGACGATGGCAAGCCCGGTACGATCGGCGCTCCCACGCGTCGCTTTATCGACCATCTGGCCGCAATGGGCATGCGCTACTGGCAGGTCCTGCCCGTCAACCCGACGGATTTCTTCCGATCCCCTTACGCCGGTCCCTCGGCCTTTGCGGGCAATATCGATTTGCTGCCCGAAAGCCACGAGGAGCTGGCCGCCGACTTTGTTACCTGGAAGGCTCGCGGCGGTGAGGATGCCGACCCGCTGTACACGGCGTTTAAACATCGCAACGCCAACTGGCTCGAGAAGTACTGCGTTTACATGGCCGTTAAGAAGTACTTTGAGGGCGAGTCGCGCCACGATTGGCCGGCAGATGTCGCGCGCTACAACGAGCATCTGATCGACGACAAGCGTTTCCACGACGAGGCCGAGCTGCAGGCGTACATGCAGTACCGCTTTGACCTGGCCTGGTGCGAGCTTATGAACTATGCGCACAAGAAGGGTATCGAGGTCATCGGCGACATTCCTATGTATGTCTCGGACGATTCGGCCGATGCGTGGAGCGAGCCCGAGAACTTCTGGCTGTCCGATACCGGCAAGGCGATTGAGATTTCCGGTGCGCCGCCCGACAACTTTGCGCCCGAGGGCCAGGTGTGGGGCAACCCGACGTTCCGATGGGACCACATGAAGCAGAACGGCTATAGCTGGTGGATGGATCGCCTGCGTCGCGCGTTCTCGCTCTACGACCGCGTGCGTCTGGATCACTTCCTGGGATTCCACAGCTACTTTAGCATTCCTGCGGGCAAGGACTGCGCCGACGGTCGCTGGCTGGCGGGACCGGGCAAAGACCTGTTCCAGACCGCCTACGATGAGCTGGGTCCGCTCAACTTTATCGCTGAGGACTTGGGCTATCTGACGCCTGGCGTTCGCGCCATGGCTTTGACCTGCGGCTTCCCCGGCATGGACGTGCTGGAGTTTAGCGACTACGACGTCCGTTGCGGCGTGCAACCCACGCCTGGCAAGATCCTGTACACCTCGACGCACGATACGTCGACGTTGGCCGGGTGGTGCACGCGTTCCTTTGCGGGCGGCGATGGACCGAGCGGTGTTGAGGTGGCGGCCAAGCTGATGGGCGACGCGCTGGCAAGTGATGCTCCCCTCGTGATGATGCCGCTGCAGGATGTCCTGGGGCTTGGCGACGACGCGCGCATGAACGTTCCGGGCGTAGCCACGGGCAACTGGACCTGGCAGGCTGACGAGGCCGACATTGCGGCCGCCGAGGGCAAAACTGCGCAGCTCCTGCGCGACACCCATAGATTCTGGGGCGAGGCGTGATAAAACGCCCGATATAGGGTACAGTACAGACGTTTGAATTTTTGCGGGCAGAGTAATCTGCCCGCTTTGTGCTGAAAAGGAAGTATTATGGCGCGCTACGATTACAAGTGCTCGAGCTGCGGCAACGTGTTTGAGGTTGAGCATCCCATGTCCGAGACTCCCGAGGTCGTTTGCCCGAGCTGCGGCGCTCCGGCGGCCAAGACGTTCTCGGCCAACGGCATTAAATTTGAGGGCAGCGGTTTCTACAACACCGACCAGCGAAGCGGCGGCTCAAGCACCAGCGCCACCAGCGGCTGCTGCGCCAATTGCCCGCACAACCACTAACAGCCGAGCAACCAACCACACGCCAACACAAACACGAAAAAGGGCGGCTTGCGACAACACCAGTCGCAAGCCGCCCTTTTTCGTAATGTCAACGCCTTTGCGCCAATACGGTCTGGGTAGCTAAAATAGCCCCGTCCCAAATTAGCTACTTTGGCGGACCAGGCGGGCGCAGAAGTGGCCGTCGTAGGAGTCGGCGTTTACCGGCACGCTTTGGAAGAGGCCTCGGTCGTTTTGGCGTACAGAAACGAGCTTCTTGGCTTGCTCGAAGTCGGGCAGTTGCAGAATCTGTGCCCCAGAAAGCGGTGCCATGGTAAAGCCGGCACCCTCGGGAGAAGCAAGGAACGCGTCCACGACCTGCGTGTTCTCCTCGTCGAAGACCGAGCACGTCGCATAGATGAGTTCACCGCCGGCAGCCACGCGCACGGCTGCTTCCTTGAGCATTGCCAGCTGCAGCTTGGGCAACTCGGTCGTAACGTCATTCTCAGTTAGGCGCCATGGGATCTCGGGATGACGGCGCATGGTGCCGGTGCCCGAGCACGGTGCATCGATAAAGACCGTGTCGAACTTTACCGGCTCGCCAAGCATGGCATCAAACGATGTGAGCACCTCATCAAGCTCGCAAGCATCGCCCGAAACCGTACGAACGCCCTGAATACCGGCCTTATGCAGGCGAGCGAGATTCAGATCGCACTTGCGATCATGCAGATCGAGCGCCGTATGCTGACGCTCATAGCCCGCACGCTTGGCCTGGCACATCATCACATAGGTCTTGGTGCCACGGCCGGCGCCAATCTCAAGGCAACGCCCAGGACGGGTCGCCGTAGTCGCGATAAGCTGGGCATTGAGATCCGAGGCCACGGCCGCAGCGCGCTCAAACACGCCCGACGCAACCGTGACCTGCGCATCGACCGGAGCATGGCAGCCCGGGAAGACAGGCGCAACGAGCTGCGAGATATACGGATCGGGCTTAGTCGCAAACGCATTCTCGTGCAGGGCCAGCGGCGCGGGGGCCAGATTGCCGGCAAAGTTAAGCGCACCCTCTGGCGTGTCAAACGACGCCATAATGCGAGCGCACAGCCAACGCGGCAGACCCATCAGGCGCGACAGACGGACCAAGCGCCGCTCAGACTCATCCACATCGGACGCAGTAGCAAAGTCCTCAACATTGTCCGCAACCTTGTGCAGCACGGCATTGGCCAAGCCAGCGGCGGACTTAGCACCGCAGCGAACCAGCTCAACACCCTGACTTACGGCAACGCGGCCAGGCGTATGCAGATAGAGCATCTCGAAGACCGAGATACGAAGCGCCATGCGAACACGCGGTGCAACCTTTTTGGGCTTATCGAGAAACTGGTCGAGCAGCTCATCCAAAATGCCCTGCGTGGCGGCAACGCCCAGCGCCAAGCGGGCAGCAAAAGCGGAATCGCGCTGGTCAATAGCCTTGGCCGATGCGCGAGAGGACAGCACGTCACGCGCATACATGCCGCGGCGGTCAGCTTCCATTAGCACATCGAGTGAAAGCTTGCGCGCAGGAGACAGCTTGCTCACGACAAAACACCCCAGATAAGATCGGCACCCTGCAGGCCAGCAGCCCAAGCAGAAGCGGCCATAGCACGCTTGCCATCGGGCTTAACTTCGAGCAACTCAACCGTGCCATCGGAAAGACCAAGGTAAACACGCTTGTTCTTAACGTCAACGGCGCCCTCTCCAAGCGACACATCAGCCGGCGCAGCATCGAGCACGCGCACGGTCTTACCGGCAATCACGCAACGAGCAGGCGCGGTATCGGACGAAGCCAGCACATGGCGCACGCAATCAAGCGCCGCCATGTGCGGATCCAGGCGCATCTCCTGCTTAGAAATCTTGGCAGCATGAGTGACGAGCGCCTCATCCTGCTCAGTCCAAACAGCCGAACCATCGGCAAGCGAGGGAAGCGTATCGGCAAGCAACTTGCCGCCAAGCTCACCAAGCTCCTTGGTCAAAGCCTCGGCATGCTTACCGGCGACTGACGTAGACGCCTGGGCGCAATAAGCGCCGGTATCCACGCCATGCCCAATGCGCATGATAGAAACGCCAGCAATCTCATCACCAGCGAGAATCGCACGCTGAATAGGAGCAGCCCCACGCCAACGAGGCAGCAGGGACGCATGAACATTCACAATACCGAGCGGCGCCATATGCAGCACCTCATCGGGCAAAATGCAGCCATAGGCAGCCACACAGAAAATGTCAGCCTGGGCAGCCCGGAGCGCCTCAACAACCTCAAGCGTCATACGATTAGCTTCAACAACAGGCAACCCCAGCTCAAGCGAGCGAGCCTTAACAGGAGACGGCTCCAGCTTCTTACCACGCCCACGAACAGCATCAGGACGAGTAACAACAAGTGCAATCTCATTCCCAGCCTCAACAAGCGAAGTCAAAGAAGGCACCGCAAAATCGGGCGTACCCATAAACACAATACGCATAAAGATCGTCTCCTCTCAACCAAAGCCGAGACGGCTAGAAAGAGCAGCGGAATGCCAAGTACCCAGCCCATCCGCAATAACAATTCAACAAGAACAAATATACACAAAACCAAAGAAAGAGCCGCAATAAAAGCAGCTCTTTCAGCAAAGCAATTATCAGCGAAGACGCCCATCCCTGGCCCAGCGGCACCCGGGCGAACCGAGCCAAAACAACGCAGTCCCCGGTGCTGAGCGCCCACATATCGTCCCGCGCGCAGTTTCGCAGCAAAGCGAGAATGTTTGAGCACGGGATGATATGTGGGCGCTCAGCACCGGGGACGGTAGGACTTACTCCGTCTCGCCCGGTCGAGCGCCGCGGGCCAGGGCGTCCTGGTACTCCTTGACAGCCTTGAGTCTCTGCATGGGCTTAAGACGCTCGAACATGGTGTTGCCGTGCAGGTGATCGATCTCGTGCTGTAGGCACACGCAGAACAAATCGCCCGAAGCCTCGTAGCGAATCAGGTTGGCGTCCAGATCGTACGCCTCGACGACGACATGGTCGGGACGCTCGATCTCGCAGTTAATGCCCGGAATGGACAGGCAACCCTCACTAAAGGGCACCAGATGGTCACTCTGCTCAACAATGACGGGATTGATAAGCACGTACGGGTCGTAGTCGTTCTTGTCGGTGTAGTCGCAGTCGATGGTGACGAGCTGAATAAGCTCGCCGATCTGCGGGGCAGCCAGGCCGCAGCCGGCGTTCTCGAACATCATCTTCTTCATCTTCTCGGCAAGTGCCTCGATCGCCGGGGTAATCTCCTCGATGACGGCGCACTCCTGGCGCAGACGAGGGTCGGGCGACAGTACGATTCCGTTGGCTTCCATGGTCATCCTTTCGGGTTGTTACATCAAATCATAGGCGTCGACGTCAACGCTCACGCTCACGCCGCGCACGGAGCCCACCTCTTTGAGGCAGGCGTCGATATCGTCAGAGACATGGTACCCCACGGGCGACTTCACAAGCAGGTGGAAGCGATAACGGTCCTTGGCTCTTTCGATTACACACGAAGCCGGGCCCAGCACCTGCGGCACGGCACTCCCCGCCCGCAAAAAATCGGTCGCGGCGGCATGCCAGCGACGCATGAGGAGCTTCGCGATGCGCCCAATATAATCCCGTGCATCATCTGCATTCGCCGACCACACCAAAATGTTGACTAGTCGAACAAACGGCGGATACAGCGCGTCGCGGCGCTGGTCCAGGTCGTGGTCGGTAAAGATCGAACGGTCATGTTCGGCAACGGCGCGAATGACCGGGTCCTCGGGCAGATAGGTCTGGATGATGACCTCGCCGGGGCGATCGCCGCGGCCGGCGCGCCCCGCCACCTGCTCCAGCAAATCGTAGGCACGCTCCCCCGCGCGAAAATCGGGCAGCTTGAGCGCAAAGTCGGCATTGACCACGCCCACGAGCGTGACCTCGGGAAAGTCGAGCCCCTTGGCGATCATCTGGGTACCCAACAGCACCGCGCAATCGGCGGCATCGAACTGCTCGAGCAGCTTTTTGTGCGCGTCCTTGCCGCGCGTGGAGTCGGCGTCCATGCGAATGATGGCGACGTCCTCGGGAAGCATCTGGTGCAGTGCGTCCTCGATCTGCTGCGTGCCCAGGCCCATTTTTGCCAGGTAGCGACTACCGCATTTGGGACAGCGGCTCGTGGGCGCCGGATACGGCTGCACGCGCCAGGACGATCCGCAGGTATGGCACTGCAGGGTGTGCGTGCGCTCGTGATACGTGAGTGCGGTGGAGCAGTGATTGCAGGTGGGGACGCAGCCGCACTCACGGCACATCAAAAACGGCGCAAAACCGCGGCGGTTGTGCAGCAACACGGCCTTTTCGCGACGCTCGACCACACGCTCCAAGCCCTCCATCAGCGGCTTTGAGAACATGGAGCGGCTGCCGTGCGAAAACTCGCGGCGCAGGTCGGCAATACGGACCGTAGGCAGCACGGCTTGTCCCGGGCGCTCGGGCATCTCGACGCGCGTCCAGGTGGCACCGTTATACGTGCCGCGGCGGCAGCGGTCGAGGGCCTCGGCAGAAGGCGTGGCCGAGCCCAGCACGAGTGGGCAACGATAGCGCCGCGCCATCTCGGCCGCCACCTCGCGCGCATGATAGCGCGGGCTGGAGCCCTGCTTGTAACTGGTCTCGTGCTCCTCGTCGATGATGATGAGGCCCAGGTCGTTAAGCGGGCAAAAGAGCGCCGAGCGTGCACCGACGACCACGCGCGCGGCACCGCTGGCGACCATATCCCACTGGTCCAGGCGCTCGCCGGCCGAAAGCCGCGAATGGAACACAGCGACCGTCTCGCCAAAGCGCGAGCGGAAGCGACCGACGGTCTGGGCCGTCAGCGAGATCTCGGGCACCAACACGCAGGCCGAACGGCCGGCCGCCAGCACGCGCTCAATCGCCGAAAGATAAACCTCGGTTTTGCCAGAGCCGGTGACGCCGTCGACCAGCACCACGTCGCCATGAGCGTCCAGACGGGCGCGCTCAATCTGCGCGAGTGCCTGTTGCTGTCCGTTGGTAAGGGAGACTGGCGCCTTGCCGCTTGCCGAGGACAGCGTGGTCTGCTCGCTGCAGCCACGCCACGCACGGCGCTCCTCCACCACCACGACACAGCGCTTTTCGAGCGCCTTGATGGTCGCCGACATGCTGTTATAGAGAAGGTTGAGGTCTCGGGTCGTGACCGGCCCGCACTGGAGCGCCTCGATAAGCTGACGCTGGCGGACCGCGGTCTTGGGCGGCGTATAGCCGAATCCCTCGGGCGTGAGCATGACCCAGCGATTTTGGATGGGTTTGACGGCGGGGCGCTCGACAGCCCACACGCCGTCGTCGCCCTTGACCACACGCGGGCTGCCGCCCGGAGGCAAAAACAGACGCAGACACTCGGAAAGCGTTGCGACGTACTCGCGGCTCATCCAGCGTGCGATACGGGCAGCCTCGGCGGTAAAGAGCGGTTTGCTGAGGATGGCCTCGATGGCTTTAATGCGCGCGGGGTCGAAGGCGCTGTTGCCCTGCAGGTCGCCCAGCTCAGGTGCAATGTCGACGATATAGCCCGCGGCGGCACGGTTACCAAAGTGGACCAGGACCGTGGACCCGACCTGTGCCTCGTTAGCAAGGGTTTGCGGGATGCCGTAGGCGAATGGCTCGGACAGCGCACGCGTCGGGATGTCGAGGACCACGCTCGCGTAGGCGGCGATGAGGTCAGGTGTATGCTCGGGCTTGGCCGGTGCAGCGGCAGGCACGGGCGCCGCTGGAACCTCCTCCGGTTCCGGCGAACCAAACAGCGACAGTTGTTGAGCCATACACCACCTCTAACGAACGGACCTGAAAGGGCTGGGACAAAATAATCAGTAGTGTTTGTCCCATGGCCGATACGAGTGTCGAGCGTGTTGCGTCGCTCGAACATGGGGCAAACACTACTGATTATTTTGTCCCAGCAACACGCTCATCGGTACAGAAACAAGAGCCCCGCTCGGGTGAACGGGGCTCGGATACATGCGTGTGCGCAGCGATTACAGTGCCATCGTGCGGGCGCGGTCGATGCGCGCCAGGCAGTCGTCGCGGCCGACGAGCGCCATGGTCTCGCCCAACGGAGGGCTCACCATGTTGCCGCAAACGGCGACGCGCACGGTCTGGAACACCACGCGCTTCTTGAGGTCCATCTGCTCGGGCAGCGGCTCAAGCGCGGCGTCGATGTTGGCAGCCGTCCACTCGTCCACACCCTCGAGCGCGGCCTTGGCGGCATCAAGAATGGCACCCATGCCCTCCTTGGCCAGGCCCTTGTTGACGGATTTCTCGTCATACTCGAGCGTCTCGGCCGTGGCAAAGATGGGAGCGGCGACGGTCACGGTGTCGGCCGGCATCTTGGTGCGCGGCTTGACGATGGCAGCGAGCGCGTCGATCCAATCCTCGCCGTACTCGACATTACCCTCGATGAGACCTGCCTCGTGCAGCTCGGGGACCATGATCTCGTCGGCAAACTGAGCATCGGACATGCCATTGATGTACTCGGCGTTGACCCAATCGAGCTTCTTGGGGTCGAAGGTCGCCGGGTTCTTGGAGATGCGATCGAGCGAGAACTTGCTGGCCAGGACATCGCGCGGGATGATCGTGGTCTCTCCGTCGAGCGACCAGCCGAGCAGCGCCAGGTAGTTGACGAAGGCATCGGACAGGTAGCCGGCGTCGCGGTACTCCTCCACCGAGGTGGCGCCGTGGCGCTTGGAGAGCTTCTTGCCGTCGGCGCCCAGGATCATGGAGATGTGGGCGAACGTAGGCACGGGCGCGCCGAGGGCCTCGTAGACCATGACCTGGCGCGGGGTATTGGACAGATGGTCGTCGCCGCGAATGACGTGGGTGATCTTCATCATGGCGTCGTCGACGACGGTCGCAAAGTTATACGTAGGCGTGCCATCGGAGCGGAAGATGACAAAGTCGTCGAGCTCCTTGGCGTCGAAGGTCACCTCGCCGTGGACGGCGTCGTGGATACGGACGTCGCCGCGGTCCTCGGGTACCTTGATGCGCAGGACGTAGGACTCGCCGGCCTCGATGCGGCGACGGGCCTCCTCGGGATCAAGATCGCGGCAACGGCGCTGATAGCCCTGAAAGGGGTCCTTGCGCTCCTGCGCGGCCTTGCGGTCGGCGTCGAGCTGCTCCTTGGTGCAGAAGCAGGGATAGGCCTTGCCCTCGTCCCAAAGCTTCTGGGCGGCCTGCTTGTACAGGTCCAGGCGCTCAGTCTGGGCGTAGGGGCCAAAGTCGCCGCCCACCTCGGGACCCTCGTCCCAGTCCAGGCCCAGCCAACGCATGGCGCGCAGGATGATCTGCGTATTCTCGTCGGTGGAGCGGGTGGGGTCGGTGTCGTCGATGCGCAGGATGAACGTGCCTCCGTTTGCGCGGGCAAAAGCCCAGTTATAAATAGCGGTGCGGGCGCCGCCGATATGCAGCTTGCCCGTCGGTGAGGGTGCAAAGCGGACGCGAACGTCTGATGCCATGGAAATCTCCTCGATTGCAGGATGGATGTCGAACCGTACCAGTATAAAGCAACAATGCCCACCTCCGCACAAAGGGCACCGACCCAGTCATTGGGTAGCTAATTTGGGACGGGGCTTTTTTAGCTACCCTATGTCGAGGTAGGCCTCTGGCTCCGAAGACTCCGGATTGGGTAGCTAAAAAAGCCCCGTCCCAAATTAGCTACCCCCAAAGCGATGTATGACTAGGTGCGGAAAGGGTGTGAATGTTTGATTTACGCGCTATGATATGCCCTTGCATAGAGAGCCCGGCGGAATGGTAACGGTCGCCGGGACACGTTTTTGAAGGGACTATCATGTCAGAAGAACTTCGTTCCATCCCACCCCAACACGGGTCCTTTGTTTTTACGTCGGAGTCGGTGACCGAAGGTCATCCCGATAAGATCGCTGACCAGATCAGCGACGCCGTCCTCGACGCAATCCTCGCCAAAGAAATAGAGCTCCAGGAACAGGGCTACATCGCCCCCAACGGCGTGCCTGCCAACGTGGAGAACGTCCGCTGCGCCTGCGAGACCCTCGTGACCACCGGCACCGTCATCGTCGCCGGCGAGATTCGCACCCAGGCCTACGTCGACGTACAGGAAATCGCCCGCGGCGTTATCCGCCGCATTGGCTACAACCGTGCCAAGTTCGGTTTTGACTGCGACACCTGCGGCGTTATGAGCCTCATCCACGAGCAGTCGCCCGATATCGCCCAGGGCGTCGACGAGTCCTTCGAGACCCAGACCGGCGCTACCACCGACCCGATCGACCTGATCGGCGCCGGCGACCAGGGCATGATGTTCGGTTATGCCTCCAACGAGACCAAGACCCTCATGCCCATGCCACACTACCTGGCAAGCCGCCTGGCCGAGCGCCTGGCCGCCGTGCGTCACGACGGCACCCTCGCCTATCTGCGTCCCGACGGCAAGACCCAGGTCACCGTGCGCTACGAGGAAGGCAAGCCCGTCGAGGTCACGACCATCGTCATCTCCACGCAGCACGCCGCCGAGATCGAGGACATGGGAAAGATCAAGGCCGACCTCATCGAGCACGTCATCACCCCGGTCATGGCCGCCGAGAACATGCCGTGGGACAACGCGGACATCTACGTGAACCCCACCGGTCGCTTTGTCGTGGGCGGCCCCATGGGCGACACGGGCCTCACCGGCCGCAAGATCATCGTCGACACCTACGGCGGCTACGGCCGTCACGGCGGCGGCGCCTTTAGCGGCAAGGACTGCACCAAGGTCGACCGCTCCGCCGCGTATGCCGCGCGCTGGGTCGCCAAGAACGTGGTCGCCGCCGGTCTGGCCGACCGCTGCGAAGTCGAGCTTGCCTACGCAATCGGCGTTTCCAAGCCCCTCTCAATCATGGTCGACACCTTCGGTACCGCGCATGTTGCCGAGGACAAGATCGTTGAAGCCGTAGAGAAAACCTTCGACCTGCGCCCGGGCGCAATCATCCGTGACCTAGACCTGCGTCGCCCCATCTACGAAAAGACGGCAGCCTACGGTCACTTTGGCCGAGAAGACGCCGACTTCACCTGGGAGAAGACCGACCGAGTCGAAGAACTCAAAGCAGCCTGCGGCCTGTAAGCTAACCCGAAAAGCTACAGCAAATAACAACGCACCAAAAGAAGTACCGACTCCAACCGGTACTTCTTTTTATTTAAACGGTGGTGAAGATAAGCAGACCTGGGACATGGAATAGGTCACATGCCGATAAATATTGCAGCAGAGCGACTCCAACCATGTATCCTAAGTTCCGAGGGCTTTAGTATTTGGTCGATCGCGAGTTCCGCACGAGCCGGAGGCCACTTAATGTGGCCTCCGTGCGAGCAGGACTGTCCGAGCAGGCGACCAAATACTAAAGCCCTCGGAACGGCGGGACAGTGTATGCCCCGCCCTCGGGACGATGGGAAAAACAAAGGAGCACCCATGGCAGGCAAGCCGCAAACACTAGCTACGACCTCGGCATTCGAGATCTTGGGCCCCGTCATGGTCGGCCCCAGCTCATCACACACCGCCGGCGCCCTGCGCTGCGCCCAAGTTGCCGCCAGCCTGCTGGAAGGCCGCATCACCAAAGTCACCTTTGGCCTGTGGAACTCCTTCGCCCACACCTACCGCGGCCACGGCACCGATCGTGCACTCGTCGCGGGCATCCTAGGCCTCGACACCGATGACGAGAACATCAAGCAGGCCTTCGACCTCGCACGCGAGCAGGGCCTCGAATATCACTTTGAAATTAAGGGCGACGACGCCTCCATCCACCCCAACACCGTCGACATCGACATGGTCGACGACACGGGCGCTACGGCACAGGTCCGCGGCGAGAGCCTGGGCGGCGGCAAGATGCGCATCAGCCGCATTAACGGCGTCGGCGTCGACATCTCGGGTATGTACTCCACGCTCTTCGTGGCGCACCAGGATGTTCCCGGCGTGCTCGCCGCGCTCACGAACCTGCTCGCCTACGCACACGTGAACATCGCCTTCTGCCGCACCTACCGCACCGAAGTGGGCGGCCAGGCCTACTCCGTCTTTGAGACCGACGGCGCGCCCGACGACACCGTCGTCCCTATGCTGCGCAAGCTCGACAATGTCGATTACGCGACCTTTATCGAGCTCCCAGGTTCTGCCTCGTCGCTCTCCCCCGGCGTCTCAGCAAAGGAAATCTTCGACGACGGCGAGCAGCTGCTCGATGCGTGCGAGGAACTGGGACTCAGCATCGGCGCCGTCATGGCCGTGCGCGAGGCGCGTCTGACCGGCGAGGCCCACGCCGTCGCCGCCATGCGCCGCGTGCTCGACGTCATGCGCGAGGAGACCACGGCCCCCATCGTCAATCCGCAGCGCTCGCTCGGCGGGCTTATCGGCGGCGAGGCCAAGCTTGTCGATGCCACCGGCCGCAACGACCTTGGCTCAAACTTAATGGGCCCCGTCCAGACCGATGCCGTGGCCCGCGCCATGGCCGTCCTGGAGCGCTCCGCCACCATGGGTGTGATCGTCGCTGCCCCCACGGCAGGCTCCGCAGGCGTCGTGCCCGGCTGCGTGCTGGCGCTCGCCGATCACCTTCAGCTCGACGACGAGCAGGTGATGGACGCGCTCTACTGCGCAGCTGCCATCGGCCTCAACCTCACCACGGGCGCCTGCGTCGCCGGCGCCGAGGGCGGATGCCAGGCCGAGGTGGGAAGCGCCGCCGCCATGGCTGCCGCCGCGCTAGTGCAGATGCTCGGCGGCACGCCCGAGCAAGCGCTCGACGCCAGCTCCATCGCGCTGAGTAACCTGCTGGGCCTCGTTTGTGACCCCGTCGGAGGCCTGGTCGAGGTGCCCTGCCAAAACCGCAATGCCATCGGCGTGGCAGCGGCCTTTAGCTCGGCACAACTCGCCCTCGCCGGCATTAAGAGCCTGGTGCCGTTTGACCAGATGGCACATGTCATGCTCTCGGTGGGCCACGCGTTGCCGGCCACGCTGCGCGAGACGGCAAAGGGCGGCATCGCGCAGGCTCCGGCCGCGCTTTCGGCCTGTGCAAAATGCGGTGTGTGCGGGTAGTGACCAAGAACGACTCGATAGTGGGACAACTGTCCCACCTCTTTTGAATGCCACCGTTTCCGTACCACAAACAACTAGGTAATCGCTATAATGCAAGCCCAGTAAAAACACGATGAGCCGCAAGGCGAAATTCGAAGGATATGCATACGATGTCGCAAAACGATCGAACTCAACTGATTCCCGATCCGCAGCAGCCGAACAGGCACACCGGTGGCGTTCAGTCGCCGCGTCCTATCGCGCCGAGTCACGGTCAGCAGCGTGGTGCGGCAAACGCTTCCCAACGCCCGAACCATCAACGTCAGCAGCGCCAGGCAAACGGCAATGCGCCCAAGCAGCCCCCCGCGCACGGTCGAGGCGATCGCGGCCCCGCGCGCAAACCCGCCGAGAACAATAAGTCGGGCAAAAAGACGACGCTCTTTGTCGTCCTGGGTCTTATCGTCATTGTCTATATCGTAGGCGTCGTAGCGTTTTCGCAGGTAGCCTACCCCAATACCACCATCGCCGGCGTCGACGTCTCGTTCTCCAACGCTTCGTCTGCCGCCACCAAGGTCAACTCGGCATGGAAGCACTATAAGCTCACCGTGACAGGCGATGACTTTAGCTGGACCTATCAGCCCGAGTCCGATGAGCCCATCGTCGACGGCGAAGCAGCCGCAAAAGAGATTATCAGCCACAACGAAGCCTTTGTATGGCCGGTCCGCCTTGTGGAATCCTTAAGCGGAAAGACCAAAACAACCGCTACCTCCAACGAAGTCGATCTTGATCAAGACGTCGACCTGTCCATGCTCTCCGACACTTTTGACCAAAAGAAGTTTGAGGAGGATCTGGGCGCCGCCATCGACGAGTTTAACGAGGGGCGTTCGGGCACGTTCGAGGCCAATAGCTCCTATGACGAGCAGGCCGGCAAGTTTACCGTCGAGAAGGCGCGCTCCAACGAAAAACTCGACCGCGAGCATGTCATTAAGTATGCCGAGCTCGAGCTTGCCTCGCTGTCCGAGACCGTAGACCTTTCCAAGCTCGGCAGCGATGCCTACGAGCCGCTCAATGGAACGCTTACCGATGATCAGATTCAGGCCGCATGCGATGCCGCCAACAACTTCCTGGGCGTCAACGTGACCCTCAAGCTCAACGGCGAGGATGCCGGCAAGGTTGATGGCAGCTCCGTGTTGCAGTGGATCAGCTTTGCCGATCCGGCCAACCCCACACTTGATACGTCACAGATCAGCAGCTGGGCAACCGAGCTCGCCAACGGCTTTAACACCGTGGGCTCCACTCGCTGGTGGACGCGCGCCGATGGCAAGCAATGCGCCGTTGAAGGCGGCGACTTTGGTTGGTCCATCGACAGCGGCTCGCTCGCCAAGCAGGTCGAGGACGCCATTAACAACAAGCAGACCGGCGAAATCGAGATCAAGTACTCCCAGAAGGCCGACGCCTTTACCGCAAAGGGAGAGCCCGACTGGAAGGCATACGTCGATGTCGATCTGTCCGAGCAGCACGCGCGCTACTACGACGAGAGCGGCAATATCGTGTGGGAGGCCAACTTTATCTCAGGAAAGCCGGGTGAGGACGCCACTCCCGAAGGCGTCTGGCAGATCAACAGCAACGACGGCGCGAGCACGCTGATTGGCGCCAAGGACCCCGAGACGGGCAAGCCCAAATACGAGAGCCCGGTGAGCTACTGGATGCCGTTTGAGGGCAACATGATCGGCTTCCACGATGCCACCTGGCAAAACGACAAGAGCTTCGATAACGCCGAGTCGTACAAGTGGTGCGGCAGCCACGGTTGCATCAACCTGCGCCTGGCCGACGCCAAGGCACTTCACGACTGCATCAAAGTCGGCCTGTGCGTGGTTGTCCACTCGTAGTGCAACGCGCGCATTCATACAGCGTGGAACCGCTGCGACCAATCTAACAGTTCCGAAAGAAACCGTCCTATGCGCCCGCCCCAACCGGTGGGCGCATATACTTATCGAGGTTCTTTCTATAAAGGAGACGCTATGCCGAATGTCCCCACGATCACCCCGGGTCCGGATAATACCGAGCACACGCCCGAAGGTATCACCGAAACGCTTCCTCTGATCACAGACGCACATGCCGACAAGGAGAGCGGACGCACGAACGACACGGCCGAGATTTCCGATGAAGAGGTATATGCCAAGCTCAAGGCAAAACGTGCCGAACGTCGACGCAAAAAGCTGATTCGACGCGGCATTGCCGCCGGCATCGTGGGTGTCATCGCGCTCATTGCCATTGTCGCAACCCTGGTTATCAATGCGCAGCCACAGGGCGATATCGGGCCTGCGACCGACATGGTGACCGAGGGCACGTTTAGCACAACGGTCGAAGCGAAAGGCCAGCTCAAACCCATTTCGTCCTCAGTGGTCTCCCCTTCTGTCGACGGCATGGTCGATTCGATAAACGTGCAGGCAGGCCAATCCGTCAACGAGGGCGACGTGCTTATGACCATTAAAAACGACGAGCTCGATCGCAACGTTGCCGAGGCGCAGCGCGCAGTTGCAGCAGCTCAGGAAGACCTCGCCAATGCGCAGAAAGCCGCAACTGCCGCGCAGGCCACCCCAACGACGGACGTCGACGAAGCTTCCGCAGCGGCTGGCATCTCCGCCGCATCAGCGGACACGAACGCCGTATCGGCCGCGCAGCGCAGCCTCGCATCGGCCCAGGCAAACCTCGATCAGGCGAACGCCAAGGCCGCCAGCCGTACGATCACGGCCCCGAGCTCGGGCAGCATCGTGGAGCTCAACGCCAAGGTGGGCGCCACGGTAACAGGCGGCATGATCATGGGCGAAAGCGATACGAGCGGCGGCAAGCAGTGCATGCAGATCGCCGACCTGTCCAAGATGAAGGTGACGGTTCAGGTGGGCGAAAAGGATATCGCCAAAATTGCCGTGGGCCAAAGCGCCAACGTGACCTATCCCGCGTTTCCCGATATCGTGAGCCAGGGCACCGTCACGGCTATCGCCTCGGTGGCAACCTCCGACTTCTCCTCCGGGAGCGGCGGCAGCGTGACCTTTAACGTCGACATCCTCATCGAAGCACCCGACAGTCGCCTTAAGCCGGGTATGACTGCCGAGGTCTCGGTAGTGACCGAGAAGCTCCACGACGTGGTGATGGTGCCGACCATGGCGCTGATGACCGAAGATGGCGAGCAATATTACGTCAATCTGGCCACCGATTCGGAGGGCAAAAAGACGCGCCGCGTGAAGGTGACCGTCGTGGCGCAAAACGACAACGAGGCTGTAGTCGGTAAGACGCAGGTCAAGCGCGACGACCAGGGCAACGAGATCAACACTAACGTGCCGGTTACCAAGCTGCGCGATGGCGACACCCTCGTCATGGACACCGGAGCGGACGCAACGGCTGACGACGGCTACAGCGCGGATTCGGGCAGCATGTCTGCCGACGAGGGCATGTAATGCGTCCCGTCATCGACATTCGCAACGTGCATCGCATCTTTGAGAGCGAGGCGGGTTGCGCCCATATCTTGCACAACGTGAGCCTGGCAGTAGATCCCGGCGAGTTCGTCGCCATCACCGGCCCATCGGGCTCGGGCAAGTCAACGCTCATGAACATCCTGGGCTGCCTGGACAAACCGACGGCAGGCGATTATTACCTGCAGGGCCTCAACGTGGCCGAGCTCGATGATGACGAGCTCACCGAAGTCCGCGCCCTGAGCATCGGCTTTGTCTTTCAGAGCTTCAACCTGCTGCCGCGCCTGTCGGTTATCGAAAACGTCATGCTGCCGCTGGCATACACTAACGTGCCCCGTAGCCAGCGAGAAATGCGCGCCGTGCACGCGCTGCAGGCCGTCACGCTGCCCGTCGACCACTGGGACCACCGCATATCCGAGCTCTCGGGCGGCCAGATGCAGCGTGTCGCCATCGCACGTGCCCTCGTCAACGATCCGCCCATCATTTTGGCTGACGAGCCGACGGGAAACCTGGACTCGACAACCGGGGCGCTTGTCATGGAAACCTTCCGCAAGCTCCAGGAGCGCGGCAAAACCATCGTGCTTATCACACACGACCCCGGCATCGCCGCCGAGGCCGACCGTGCCGTGACCATCCGCGACGGTCGCATTCACGACGGCGCGTATATTCCGCATGCACCGCGGACCCTGCGCAGCGCCGTAGATAGCCTGCCCATGATTTCCGCCTCCGCCAACCCGCCGAAAGGAGTGATGGCATGAGCGCCCGCGATCTCATCCAGGAAGCCCTTCACTCGCTCGAGGCCAACAAGGGGCGCAGCCTGCTCACCATCCTGGGCATTGTCATCGGCATCGCCTCGGTCATTGCCATGACTTCGCTCATCGGTGGCATCCAAAACAGCTTGGTAAACAGCCTGGGCCTCAACGCAGCTCGCATGGTTCAGATCTATTCGTCCCAAGAACTCTCTGATTCTGACGTCCAGAAGCTTCAAAAACTGGTGCCGCAGATAGAACAGATCGGCATTGTCAACAGCGCGTACACCGAGTACAAGACCGGCGATAAAAGCTATACCGTCATGGCACAGGGTGTCGATAGCGACATGCTCGACGCCGTGGGTGCCAGTAAGCTCGTTGCGGGGCGCACCTACACCGATGTCGAGTCAAAGGCAGGCTCGCGCGTGGCGCTCATCAGCCGCGGCGGCGCCGATCAGCTTTGCGGCAACGAACGAGATGCGCTGGGAAAAACCATCAAGGTGTCCAACGGCGAGGTGCAGATTGTAGGCGTGATTGATGGCGGCAGCGACTCCATGGGCTCGCTCACTTTGTATATGCCACGTGAAACCATCTCCGGCCTATTTGGCGACGAGAATCCTTCATTCCCCAGCGTGACGGCACTTGCCGCCGAGGGCACGGACATGGATGAGCTCTGCAAGACCATCGAGTCCAAGGTGCGCGCGATGAAAGGCATCGCGGAGGATGATGAGTATGACAGTGTATCGGCGACCTCCATGAAAAGCGCCATCGATGCACTCAACTCCTTTATGGGCGCATTCTCGCTCATCATGGGTGCTGTCGCCAGTATCTCGCTGCTTGTCGGCGGTATCGGCATTATGAACATGATGCTCACCAGCGTGACTGAGCGCATCCGCGAGATCGGCATCCGTCGCGCGCTTGGTGCAAGCCGACGTGATATCACCTCTCAGTTTTTGGCCGAATCCTCGGCACTGTGCATCACCGGCGGCATTCTCGGTGTTGCGATCGGCTATCTGCTGGCATGGGGGCTCGCGTTTTTTGCCGCCAACTCGAGCATTATGAGCGAGTTTGGAGCCAGCGGGACGATTACGCCGAGCTTTTCCCTTACGACGGTGTTGCTCGCCTTTGCGGTTTCAGTCGGCATCGGCGTAATCTTTGGCTTCTACCCCGCCCGCCGCGCCGCAAAGCTCGACCCGGTCGAGTGTCTCCGCTATCAGTAAGCAACCACCCATACGTTGCGGTGAAATACTGACTGTTTATGCGTTTAAAAGCGCATATTAGACACTATTTCAACGTAACTTAGAAGGTGTCGGGGCATGACACTTCGCCCCAAATCAAATTGATTCGTTGAATAGACACATTACGGATTCTTTAGACGCATTTAATTCCACATATGGGTATTATCTCACGCGAAGTACACGTGAAAGGATATGCTCATGTCGCTTACACAGTCAGCGGAGCGCGCAGCGCTCAACAAACTCATCGATTATCTCGACGACAACCCGCAGGAAAACATCGACAAAATCATGGACCTTGTGAACAAGCTGGTCCCCGATCGCGTATTTCCCGCGCAGCGCGAGGCGTTCACCAACGTCATCAAGAGCCGCGGCAACTGGTATGACCTGATCATGCGCGTCTTCACCCTCAATCCCGATATGCGCACCAAGTTGCTCAAGGCACTGATTGTCGACGGCAACCTGCTCGCGTGGCCGCAGCAGGAAAAAAGCCGCGAAAAGTACCAGTGCAATATTCCGTGGGCCATCCTGCTCGACCCCACGAGCGCCTGTAACCTGCATTGCACGGGCTGCTGGGCAGCCGAGTACGGCTATAAGCAGAATCTCTCATTTGAAGACATCGACTCTATCATCACGCAGGGCAAAGAGCTCGGCACGCATATCTACATCTATACGGGCGGCGAGCCGCTCGTCCGCAAGCACGACCTCATCAAGATCTGTGAAAAGCACCAAGATTGTGTGTTCCTTTGCTTCACCAACTCCACCCTGATCGACGAGGCGTTTTGCGATGACATGATCCGCGTGGCAAACTTTGTCCCTGCCATCAGCGCCGAGGGCAACGAGCACACCACCGATGCCCGCCGCGGCGAGGGCACCTACGTCAAGATCGAGCATGCCATGAAGCTCCTGCGCGAGCGCAATCTGCCCTTTGGAATATCGACCTGCTGGACGAGCGCCAACGCCGATACCGTCGCCACCGAGGAAAACATGGATTGGATGATCCGCGAGGGAGCGCTCTTCTGCTGGTACTTCCACTTTATGCCTGTCGGGCGCAACGCCACCTCAGAGCTCATGCCCACGCCCGAACAGCGTGAGCACATGTATCGTTTTATACGCGAGATGCGCGAGAAAAAGCCGCTCTTTACGCTCGACTTCCAAAATGACGGTGAGTTCGTGGGCGGCTGCATCGCCGGTGGTCGCCGCTACCTGCACATCAATGCAGCGGGCGACGTGGAGCCCTGCGTGTTCATCCACTATTCCAACGCCAACATCCACGATGTGAGCCTGCTCGATGCGCTGCGCTCTCCCCTCTTTATGAAATACTACGAGGGCCAGCCGTTCAACGACAACTATCTCAAGCCCTGCCCCATGCTCGAGAACCCCGACGTGCTGCCCAAGATGGTGGCCGAGACCGGTGCCAAGAGCACCGACCTGGTCGAGAAGGAATCGCCCGAGCAACTGCGCGAAAAGACCCGCGCCGCAGCCGAGGCCTGGGCGCCCGTGGCAGAACGCATTTGGAACGATCCCAACGATCCGCTCTACATCAAACGCCATGAGGACGAGACGCAGGGCATGGCCGACAGCGACATGCATAAGTTTGAACAGCAGGGCCGCAAGCTCAAGAGCAACTGCTAGCGCTTGATAACGGAGCAGGCAGCAAAGACGCGGGCGCCTCGGGAGGGGCGCCCGCGCTAGGACAAACGGGTCTCCAAGCTCGAAAGACCGTTCAGAGTCAGGTCGTTGGCGACTGCCGAGACGCGCTCAATGGCGACCGAGCCATCGGACAATGCCCACGTGCGATAGATGCCGATAATACCGGACAGCAAGAACGCCAGGTAGTATTCGAACATTTCGTCCTTAATGCCCTCGGGCAGCAGGCCGCGCTCGGCAATCTCGTGCTCGAGCGGCACACGCAGGCGAGCCATAAAGTCGTCAAGCGGAATGTTTTCGATGAGCTGGCGATTGAGCAGCAGGTTGTTGCACAGTGCCTCGTTAACGGTTTTAAAGAAGGTCGCCGCCGCGCCCAGGGCGCGCTCGTTGGTGTCACCGTCCATGGAAGCAAGCGTTTTCTCGACCGAGTCGACAATCATCTCCACCACATCGACGGCAATGGCATCGAGCAAGCCATCAACCGTACCAAAGTGAACGTAAAAGGTCTTGCGGTCGACATTGGCCTCGCGCGCGATGGCACTCACCGTAATGTCTGCCAGCGGCTTTTCCATGAGCAGGCGCTCGAAAGCGGAAAGGATGGCAGTGCGGCTGCGAACGATGCGGCGATCAATACGCGGTTTGCTGGTGGCCATGGGCGTGTCCCTTCGATATACCGGCACTCATCAACAGATGAGAGATAATCTACGTAAGAGGATTATCCCCCATACAGCACAAATATGCCCCGCATCATGAAGAACGCACGACTGCCCTACTGCGACTTAAGGTGCTTCTTCTTATTGAGTGCCGACGGAGATACGCGAATACCATCGCCTGTCTGGCGCACATAGGCTTTATGAGCCGGCTTAGCGGTCCCAGAAGCCTTCTGAGCGTGCTTCTTGGGATCAACGGTAACAGCATTCGTGGGGTGCGGCTTAGTGGGCGCAGAGGGCGTCTGAGGCGTGCGGCCGAGCTTGCACATCACGCGATCCCAGCGCGCATGGATGCTCTCGTTGTGGGCGCTCTTAAGGCCCAGCAGGGGCGCAGCCAAAATGGTCGGCGCAATAAACGTAATGAGGCGCCACAGCAGATAGCCGGCGGTCGAAGCCGATCCAAAAAAATGACCCAGGAAAAGCGCGAAGCCACCCTCGGCACCGCCGGTGCCACCGGGCAGGGGAACAGCAGAGCTGAGGAGCTGAACAAAGGCGCTCGCGGCCATGACCGAGAAAAAGTCGACCTCGTGGTGGCCAAAGGCAAGCATCAGAAAATACGGCACCAGATAGAAAAACGCGAGCTGCAGCATGGTGATAAACACGGTGAGCAGCATGGACGAAAAATGGCCAGCCGAAAGCTTGAACTTCTCGGAGAACGAATAGACCTCGCCATCGACAAACGTGCGCCATCCCTCGATCTTAGTGGACGAGACACCTATGCGCTCGAGCCAATTAATGATGCAATGGGCGACGCGCGTGACGGTCTTAGGCATGAGCGCGACGGCAAAGATACCTAGCAAGATGCAGCAGTGTCCGCCAAAGCTAAAGACGCACAGCAGTGTCATGTCGCCATAGCGCTCGGCGAAAAACGGCATGCGAGCAAGTAGCAGGATAGCACCCCAGGCAACAAGGCCAAACTGATACACGATAAAACGCGTGAACTGCGTGGCGCCGGCCTCGCCGACATTTTGGCCCGCTTTGGTCAGGCGGTAAATCTGGGCAGGAGTCGAGCCCATCATCATGGGCGTCAGGTTACCAAAAAAGATGCCGCTAGCCTCGACAGAGATCAGGTCGCGAATGCCGACGGGTGAATTGGGGTCGAGCCAGACGGCGATCGCATAGGCCACAATGCCAAAGAACAGATACATGAACATGCATAGACACGCGACAACGAGCCAGGGCGCCTGGACGCTCGACATAGCAGCCCAGAACTGCCCCATCTGCCCGGTTACCACCAGATAGAGGATATAACCCACCAGCACAACGCCGATAAAGATGGCGCCGCGGCGTGCGCTCTTATTGTCATCGCCGCCCGAGGCCTCAACCTCGACCAGGGGCTTGGACGTATGCTGAGAGGACTCCGTCATGAGACTCCTTCTAACAGTCAAAATAACTTGGTTATTGTACCCGTAAGGGCCATAAGCAGAACGCAAAGCTCTTGTTCAAACGGGAATTGCAGACGGTTGTTTGATAATAAAAAACCCGGCCTTCCGTGGGAAGTCCGGGTATCAGATGCGTGGTAGCCCGTACCAGATTCGAACTGGTGATCTCCGCCTTGAGAGGGCGGCGTCCTAAACCGCTAGACGAACGGGCCATAAATCTCGGCAGAAAAGAAATGGTAGCCCGTACCAGATTCGAACTGGTGATCTCCGCCTTGAGAGGGCGGCGTCCTAAACCGCTAGACGAACGGGCCACATGACATCTGCACTGCCGTGCTGCGAGGAAATATATTACGGGACAAAAAACGCGAGCGCAAGAAAAAATTACAAATTGCCGAAAATTTGTCGGCAGGTTATGGAACGCGCAGGTCAGCAAGGTAGTTAATTTGGGACGGGGCTTTTTTAGCTGCCCTAGCCGTCAATCGACCGAACCGCCGGTGCTGCCAGCAGGGGTAGCTAAAAAAGCCCCGTCCCAATTTAACTACCCTAGGTTGAGATGGACCAAAAGAGCTTCGCGGTCGTTGGGGATGTTGTCCTCGATCAGGGCGTCGAGCGCTGCGTTGAGAAGCTGACCTAGCTCGGGCCCCGGCTTCACACCGGCGCGGATCAGATCGCCGCCGTTGATGGCGAGCATCTTGAGCGTATAGGGCTCCCCTGCCTCCAGTAGCTCGTGCGCCAGCGCGCGCATCTCCTCGATGGTCTCGACGTAATAGAAGCACGACGGGGCCTTGCCGAGCGTATCGGCACGCTTGAGATCCATGAGCTCGTCCATCAGGCGGGCGGTGTCGACGCCCTCGCCCGAAAGCAAGCGCATCATATTGAGCAGACAGGAACGCTCGGGGCGCAACGGTTTATCGTGATACTTGATGAGCAGACACACGTCACGGATCAGGTCATGCGAAAGCGCCAGGCGATCCATAATGACGCGCGCCTTCTTGGCCCCGAGCTCGGGATGACCGTAAAAGTGGCCGCTGCCCGCATGGTCGACCGTAAAACACTCGGGCTTGGAAACGTCGTGCAAAAACGCCGCCCACATCAGGCTCGACGAGGGCGCGACGCCGTCACACAGCGCCAGCTCCCCTGCCACCGTCAGCACGCGGGCAATATGCTCGTAAACGTTAAAGGCATGGTAGACGCTGCGCTGATCAAACCCGCGACCCGCTGCCAACTCGGGCACGGCGGCGCAAACAAGCTCGGGGTAGCGCAGCATGGCGTCTCCCCCGTGGCCGGTCGAAAGGATGCCCTCGAGCTCAATGCCCACACGCTCGCGCGTCACGGCATCGAGCAGCGGCGCGCACTCGGCAAGGGCACGCTTAGTCTCGGGCTCAATCACAAAGTCCAGGCGGCAGGCAAAACGCACCGCACGCAGCATGCGCAGGGCATCCTCGTTAAAGCGACGCTTGGGATCGCCGACGGCACGGATCAGCTTTCGCTCCAAATCACCCTGGCCGTCGTAGCGGTCGACAAGCCCGCGCTCGGGATGCCAGGCCATGGCGTTGACGGTAAAGTCGCGGCGCGCCAGATCGTCCTCAAGCGACGCCGCACGCTCCACGCTTTGCGGATGGCGGCCATCGGTGTAAAAGCCGTCCAGGCGGTACGTAGTGACCTCGATGCGCTCGCCATCACTAATGGCGGTGATGCCGCCAAATTTAATGCCCGATTCAACCACCGCAATGCCGGCAGCCTCGAGTGCTGCCTTGGACTCCTGCCACAGGCCGCTGCAGCACATATCAACATCGTGGCTGGGGCATCCCATAAGGGCATCACGTACCCAACCGCCTACGTACCAAGCCTCAAGACCAGCTGACTCGAGCGCGCGTAGGACGCGCAGGGAGGCGGCTGACGGCTGCGTAGCGTTAAGCGAAACTGTGCACATTCCTGTGGCCTCCTGCAATTGCGAGTGTATTGATTGTTGGTTCTCAAGAAGTCTAGCAAGAAACAGAAGAAGGCGCACACACGAACCCACTTCGCGCACGATTGAGCCCCAAGGGCTCGACAGCAATCTTAAAAAAACACCCGTCTCGAAAAGCCGAGACGGGTGATCGACAAGCAAAGAATGTAACCGTGTGCCGCGCTAGCAAACCTGACGGATGGCAATACCCTTCTTGTACTCCTCCACCTTGGCAAAGTCACCCAGACCCGGGCACTCGACCACGTTGGCGCCGGTTGCCATCGACAGGCGCAGGGCGTCCTCGACGCGCTCGGGGGCGTCGTGCCACACGGACAGGAAAGCGGCCAGGGAGGAGTCGCCCGCGCAGACGGTCGACAGCAGCTTAACCTCAAAAGTACGGTTGGCAAACCAGATGTGCTCGCCGTTGGAGAAGTACGCGCCGTTGCCGCCGAGCGTCAGCAGCACGTTCTTAGCGCCCTTGGCGTGCAGCTCGGCCATGGCACCCTTGACGGACTCATCGTCGCCGCCGCTTACCTTAATGCCAAAGATATCGAGCAGCTCGTCGTCATTAGGCTTAATCAGCAGAGGCTCCATGGCAATGAGGTCTGCCAGCTGATGGCTCGAGATATCGAGCACGAACTCGGCACCCTTGGCCTTGACGCGGCGAAGCACCTCGGACAGGAAACCCTCGGAAGTGTTGGGGGGCAGTGAGCCGCTAATGACCAGGCAGGTCATGTCGTCGAGCGAATCGATGAGCTCGAACATCTCCTGCTCGTTGGCCTCGTTGATGGCGGCACCGGCGTTGACCATGTTGTACTCGGTATCGGGGCCCGCGTTGAGGAACACGTTGACGCGCGTGATGCCATCGGTCCACACGGGCTTGACGGGTACGCCCAGGGCCTCGGCGCCCTTGACGATAAACTCGCCAGAAAAGCCGGCGAAGAAGCCCAGGATCGTGGTGTCGACGCCGTAGTGATCGAGGGTGAACGAGACGTTGAGACCCTTGCCGTTGGGCGTGTAAACGGCGTTGCGGGTACGCGTGACGGTGTTGGCGTCAAGACCGTCACAGGCGATATTGTAGTCGATGGCGGGATTTGCAGTGAGCGTGTAAATCATGAATGTTCCTTTCACAAGGCAGCGTGTTAATGAAAGTATATTCCACACATCGGAAAAAGGCTAGGACAACTCGGTAAACGGTGTGAAAGCGATGAAGTACGGCAGAACATGTCTCCCCCATGGGCGAACAAAAAAGGCGCCCCGGGCGAAACCGGGGCGCCGCATGCGCACGAATATGTCGCGTTTCGATTACTGACGATCGAGCTTGCGGACAGCAATGCGCTTGCTGTACTCGTCGACGTGACCAAAGTCGCCAATGCCGACGGACTCGGCAACGTTGGCACCGGTGGCCATAGCGAGCTTCATGGCCTCCTCGACGTTGTCGCGGTTCTTGTACCACTTGTGCAGGAACGCAGCGAGGGTGCAGTCGCCGGCGCAGACGGAAGAGACCAACTTGATGTTGAACTCACGCTTCGCGTACCAGATGTCCTCGCCGTTAGAGAAGTAGGCGTCGCCGCGGCTACCACGGGTGAGCAGCACGTTCTGAACGCCGGCCTCGTGAGCCAGCTTCATGGCAATGCGGACCTCGTCGTCGGTATCGACCGGCACACCGAAGATAGCCTTCATCTCGTGATGGTTCGGCTTGATGAGCAGCGGCTTCTTGTGAGCGAGCTCCTTGAGCTTGTCGGAGGACAGGTCCAGGACGACGTCGGCGCCACGAGCCTGAGCGTGCTCCATGACCTGAGCCAGGAAGTCGGGCGTGGCTTTGGGAGGCACGGAGCCGGAGACGATCAGGCACTCAAGATCGCCCGCGGTGTCCAGGATGTTGTAGAGCTCCTCCTGGTGCTGCGGCGTAATCGGAGCGCCGGGGTTCAGGATGCCGTACTCGTGCTGGCCATCGTTGACGTAGGTGTTGATGCGCGTGATACCGTCGGTCCAGACCGGGCGGCACAGGCAACCGAGGTTCATGACCTCCTCGACGATAAACTTGCCGGTGAAGCCAGCGAAGAAGCCGAGCGCGACGGTGTCGACCCCCATCTTCTTGAAGGCGAAGGACACGTCGAGGCCCTTGCCGTTGGCCGTGTAGCTGGCCGAACCGGTGCGGACGTTCTCATCGGGCTCAAGCGGAGAGCTCGAAACCGTCATGTCGACAGCCGGGTTAGCAGTTAGCGTGTAGAACATTTACAGTACCCCCTGTATACGTGAGGGCCGCGTGGCCGGCCCATTCCAGCCACGCGGTTACCTCTGATACCAAATTAGCGAGCCGCGGACTCGAGCAGCGCCTTGACCTCGGCGGCGGTGTTGCAGGCGAGCGCCTTCTCGGCGAGCTCGTCGCACTCGGCCCTGGTCCACTGGCTGATGGTCTTGCGGGCGCGCAGGATCGACGGAGCGCTCATCGAGAACTCCTCCAGGCCCCAGCTGATCAACAGCGGCTCAAGCAGCGGATCGGCAGCGGCCTCGCCGCACATGCCGACCATGATGCCTGCCTTCACGCCGCTCTCGATGATGTTCTTGAGAGAGCGGAGCACGGCGGGATAGTACACCTGGTACAGGTTGGAGATGGTGTCGTTGCCACGGTCGGCGCACATGGTGTAGCCAATCAGGTCGTTGGTGCCGATGGAGAAGAAGTCGGCGACCTCGGCCAGGCGGTCAGCGAGCAGCGAGGCGGCAGGCGTCTCGACCATAATGCCGACCTCGATGTTCTCGTTGAACTTGCGGCCCTCTTCGGTCAGCTCAGCCTTGCACTGCTCGACGAGCTCCTTAACGGCCACGACTTCCTCGACGCAGGTGACGAGCGGGATCATGATCTTGACGTCGCCAAAGGCGCTGGCGCGCAGCAGGGCGCGGAGCTGCACCTTGTACTGGTCGGGGTTGGCCAGGCAGTAACGCACGGCGCGGAAGCCCATGAAGGGGTTCTCTTCCTTGACCATGTGCAGGTACGGAATCTCCTTGTCGCCACCCACATCGAGCGTGCGGATGATGACCGGAGCGCCCTTAAGCGCACTGGCGACCTTGCGGTAGGCGTTGAACTGCTCCTCCTCGGAAGGAAGCTCGGCGGAGTCCATGAACAGGAACTCGGAGCGGAACAGGCCGATAGCCTCGGCGTCGTGATCGAGCGCGTTGGGCACGTCATCGGGGTTGCCGATGTTGCAGGCGATGATCTTCTTGATGCCATCGGCAGTCACAGAAGGCTTGCCGCGGAAGGACTCGAGGGCTGCCTTCTCGGCAGCGAAGGCCTCGGCCTTGGCGGTGTAGGCGGCAAGCGTCTCCTCGTCGGGATCGGCCTCGACAACACCCTTGCCACCGTCGACGACGACGGTCATGCCGTTGCGCAGTGCGGTGCAGCTGTTGGAAACCGAAAGGACGGCTGGAATCTCGAGGGCACGTGCGATGATCGCGGAGTGCGACGTACGGCCACCGGTCTCGGTGACGATACCGGCAACGTGAGCCTTGTCGATCGTGGCGGTCATGGACGGCGTGAGGTCGTGCACGACAACGACGGTGTTCTCGGGCAGGACGGAGAGGTCGACGACCTCCTTGCCCAGCAGCTCGGCCAGAATACCGGTGCGGATGTCGGCGATGTCGGCCGCGCGCAGACGGAACATCTCATCGTCCATGGACAGGAACATGTTCTCGAACATGGTCGAGGTGTCCATGAGCGCCTGCTCGGCGCAGGTGCCGCCATCAATGGCGGCGTTGATGGCGTCGGTCATGCCCGGGTCCTGAGCCAGGACAATGTGTCCGCTCATGATCTCGGCCTCGGCCTCGCCCACCGTCTCCTTCATGTGGTCGGCCTGAGCCTGGGTCTTATCGCAGAAGACCGAAAGAGCGGTCTGATAGCGCTCCTTCTCTGCTGCCGAATCAGCAACCTCGTGCGGCTCAAACGTCAAGTCGGGATCGACGGCGACCATGACGGTGCCGATACCGATGCCCTCAGAAGCGTTGACTCCCTGATACATTCCCATTCCTCTCTCCGTGTCATGTGATAAAGCGTTTTGCCATATCCATGACAAAAGAGCGCAGCTACCTTAAAACAGGTCACTGCGCCCCTAAACATGAACTTAGTTGTTCAACATGCGACCCGTTTGAGTTCTACTCGCCAAGACCGCTCTTGATGAGCTCGATGGCAGCAGCCAGAGCCTCGGCCTCATCAGCGCCGTCGCACTTGACCTCAACCTCGGTGCCGCAGGGGATACCAGCAGCCATGAGGGCCATCGGGGACTTGCCGTTGACCTCCTTCTCGGGGGTGACGACTGTCACGTCACAGGCGTACTTGCCCATGGTGGAGGCGAACAGACCAGCCGGACGCATGTGCAGACCCTGAGGATTAACGAGGGTAGCCTTCTCAGAAACCATAGTTGACTCCTTTTTTGTGTTTAACCCCTGTCATGCATGTGGCAGGAGTCAGATTCACGACGTTGTTTATATTAACTCACATCAAACGGTTTTTCATTGTGTTTCAGACGAATTATTGGACAGATGTGTTTGTCGTCCGCTTGCTCGCCGGGCGGGGCGGTTAAGTTTGCTGCTCTACAGTCCTGCGCAAGACGGAAAGCACATTAAGTGCTTTCCTTTGCGTGCGGAACTCGCGACAAACTTAATCGCCCCGCCCAGCGAGCAAGCTGCGGAAACTCGGTCGGTCCAGAGCAATGTCGGCTGAAAGGAATTCTGGCTGATGGGATAAACCGGTGTGTTCTCTGTTTCCGAAAAAGGCGGAGGCCCTGGAGAGGGTCTCCGCCTTTGTTACAGGGGGCGATGTAATTCGCGACTGTGGGATTAGACCAGGCGGTCGTTGATCGTCTTTGCGATCTCGGCGGCGTCGGCGGAACCCTTGACGGTGGCACGGAAGTCCTCGTCCATGAGCGCCTCGGCGACCTTGGACAGGATCTTGAGGTGCGTGGTGCCAGCCTGGGCACCCGGGATGAGCAGAGCGATGGCCACGTTGACGGGAGCGCCGTCCATGGTGTCCCAACCGGTCACGCCAGACTCGTCCTTGACGACGATGACGGCAGCCTCGGTAATGGCGTCGGACTTGGCATGCGGAATGGCGAAGCCCTCCATCATGCCCGTGGTGCCCTCGGCCTCGCGAGCCAGGAAGGCGTTCATCACGGCGTCGGCGTCACTGGCGATACCGGCCTTGACAGCCTGGTTGGAAACGAAGCTCAGAGCCTCGTCACGAGAAGTGAAGTCCTCGGCGACAAAAACGTTCTCGACCTTCACGAAGTCGGCAGCCTCGGCCTTGGGGGCCTCGACAGCAGCGGGCTTGGGAGCCTCGACCGACTTAGAGGGAGCAGCAGGAGCGGCCTTCTGATTCTTCTCGAAGTCGTGCTTCTTGAAGGCCACGAACAGGATGCCACCGACCACGGCGCCGATGAGGATCGCGAGGACCCACAGCGGACCGTTCTCGACAACGGGCAGGACCAGGAAGCCACCGTGAGGCGCCGGATCGTGAACGTTGAACATAATGGTCAGGATCGAAGCGATAGAGGAACCGAGCATCATGATGGGCATGACGGGCCAGATGTTCTTGGTCATGAACGGAATGGCGCCCTCGGTGATGTGGGTGCAACCAAGGATGAGGTTGACGATACCGGCGTCATGATCCTCTTGGCTGAAGTACTTCTTGCCGACAACGACGGCGAAGGTGGTGATCAGCGGCGGAACGATGCAAGCGGCGGAGACGGCAGCCATGAAGTTGGTACCGAAGTTGTAGGTGTCGGTGCCAACACCGGCGGCCAGGGCCTCGGTGAGCATAGCGGTACCGGTGACATAAGCAGCCTTGTTGACCGGGCCGCCCATGTCAAAGGCGCACATGCAGCCGATAGCAAGACCCAGAACAACGGCGCCAGAGGCGGACAGACCCTTGAGGAAGTCCATCATGGCGGTGTTGATGGCAGCCATGGGGCCGGAAATGCCGAGCATGACCAAGCCGACGATAGCCGTCGAGAACAGCGGGTACAAAAAGATTGCCTTGAGGCCGTCCAGGTTCTTGGGCAGACCGGCAAAGACCTTCTCGAGCAGTAGGATGACATAACCGGCGAGGAAGCCACCGACGATGCCGCCGAGGAAGCCGAAGCCCACGCCGGCGCCACCGGCGTCGATCAGGCCGGTCTCGGCGTTAACAGGCAGGCCCTGGATGGCGATCATGCCGGCAACAAAACCGGGGACGAGCGCCGGGCGCTTGCCGATGGATTCGGCGATGTAGGCGGAAAGCACGGGAACCATGAGGTTCATGGCAATGCCGCCGATGATCTTGAGCATAGCGGCGAAGCTGTTGTAGTCGGCAGCCGTCGAATCGAAGGACGTGATGCCCCACAGGAACGAAACGGCGGTCAGGACACCACCGGCGACGACGAAGACCAGCATATGGCTGACGCCGTTCATAAGGTGCTTGTAGATGACGTGGCCGATGGACTCCTTCTCCTCGACCTCGTCCTCGACATCGGCAGCGGCTGCAACCGTGCTGTCGCCCTTGGCGGCGAGCGCGCGGTCAATCAGCTTACCGGCGGCCTCAACGGACAGGGCCTTGGATACACCAACGGAAACCATGGGCTTGCCGGCAAAACGCTCGGCCTGGACATCCTTGTCAGCTGCGACGACGACGGCCTTGGCGCCAGCGATCTCGCTCTTGCTGAGCTCGTTCTCGACACCGACCTGGCCATGAGTCTCGACCTTAATGGTCAGACCTCGCTCGGCAGCTGCCTTCTCCAGCGCCTCCTTCGCCATGAAGGTGTGCGCAATGCCGGTCGGGCAACCGGTCGCGGCGATGATGTCAAACTTAGCCATGTGTCCCTCCTTTTTAAGTTTTGCGCCCGCAGGCGCTCCCCTACACGCGCGTCCTTGCGCGCTTTTCCACAACTGAAAGATACCAACCTACCGTCCGCGTGAGAAGAGACAAGGCGCAATTCTCCGGTGAAAGGTTCTTTCATAACCGTAAACGGTAGGTGAAAGTTTACCATCAACTCTTGAAACGGCAAGATGTATCTTGTAATTGAAAATCCCCCTATACTATGAGAATACAAAACGAGTCCGATTTTCATGCCAACCAGGAGCCATCCATGACCGATAGTAGCAAGAGCGCGCTTTCCCTCATTAGTACCCATCAGGGATATAGCGAGTCCGAGCAGCGCATTGTCGACTATATATTGGAGCACCAGTCCGAGGCGCCACGCCTCACGGCGGCTCAGCTCTCGCGCGCCGCCGCCACGTCCGAGGCGACCGTTTCGCGCTTCTGCCGCAAGCTGGGCTTTGGTAGCTTCCGCAGCTTTCAGTTTTCGTTGGCAAGGGATTTGGAAAGCCAGCGCAACGAGGGCCTGACTGACGAAGTCTCGCTCGACAATATGGAGCAGAGCCTCAAGAACATTCTGGCTGCCAAGGTGAGCGAGCTTAATGCGACCATCGACGGGATCGACCACGATACGCTGGCGGCTGTTGTGCATGCCCTTAAGCATGCAGGGGTTATTGAGTTTGCGGCTGTGGGCAATACGAACGCGGTCGCGCTCGATGCGACGTTTAAGTTTTCGCAGCTGGGCCTGCGCTGCATGGCAAGCACCATTAGCGAGACATCAATCGGCTTTGCGCTCACGTTGCGCCCGGGTGACGTCATCGTGCTTATCTCAAACTCCGGCAAATCGCGCCGACTGAATCGCATGGCAAAAGCGGCTCGCGACTGCGGCGCAACCATAGTCGTCATCAGCAGCGACAGCAAATCCCCGCTCGCGCGCCTGGCAGACTACACCTTTAATACCGTCAACCACGAAGCGCTGCTGACGACGGGCGACTTTGCGTTCTCTAAAATCAGCGCAACGATGATCATCGAGGTTATCTACAACTTCCTGCTGCCCGAAATCGAGGACGCGCGCGAGCATATCAGCTACTACGAGGAGCTCATCCAGCCGGACAAGGTCGTTGAGTAAAACGCGTTGTGGGACAAAAATTACAGTCTATTTTGTCCCACCAACACCGCTGATACGACCTAACCTCGAGCTTCTTCGAGCATCTGCTTTGCGTGAGCCAAGCTTGCCTCGGACTGATCGCCGCTGAGCATGCGGGCGATCTCGGCGGTACGCGCTTCGCCGGTTACCTCGTCCAAATGCGTCTGGGGAACATCGCCCGGTTCCTTGCTGACAACATAATGCTTGTCGGCCATGACGGCAACCTGTGCCAAGTGGGTTACGACAATCACCTGATGTGTAGCGGCGAGATCTGCCAGCACGCCTGCAAGCGCACGCGCCGTGGAGCCACCAACACCAGCATCAACCTCGTCAAACACCAGCGTATCGACACCGTCTGCGTTACCGAGGACAACCTTGCTTGCCAGCATGACGCGGCTTAGCTCGCCGCCCGACGCAATTCGGCGCAGGGGGCGCGGCGTCAAACCGGCACCGCTGCGGTATAGCAGCTCGTAGCTCGAAGGACCAACGGGCGTCCACTCAGCACGGGGAAGATCACGTGACTCCCAGACGAGCTCGGCACTACCCATCTCCAAGCGCGCCATCTGGCGGCCAACCTCGTGGCAGAAGCGCGGGGCCGCCGTATTGCGAGCGCGCTTAAGTGCCTTGGCAGCGGCAAACAACTCGCGCTCGGCGATCCCGAGCGCCTCACGCGCCTGTTTGATCTGTTCATCGCCATCATCGACCAGGGACAGCAGCTCTTGCGAGCGATCGCGCATGGCAAACACATCGTCCATGGTGGGACCCCACTGACGCAACAGGCCCTTGAGGTCGGAATACCGCTCACGCATGCGAGCGAGCTCGCGCGGGTCGAAGGCGATGCCATCGCGATAGGCACGAAGCTCGTTCGCGCAATCCTCAAGGGAGATACAGGCATCCGAAAGCGCATCGGCAATGTCACCCAGTTTGCGATCGACGGCAGCCATACGGGAAAGCTCTGCCACGGCACTGTTCACGGCATCGAGCGCTCCCCCTTCGGCGGCAAGCGATGCATGGCCATCGTTAGCTGTGGCAACCAGTACCTCGGCATGTTCGGAGCGCGGTAGCAGTTCCTCGAGCTCCTCATACTCGCCCGGCTTGGGGTCGACCTCGCCGATGCGCTCGAGGGCAAAGCGCGCCTCCTCGACGCGGCTCCCCTGCGCACGCGAGGCCTCTTCGACACGTCGAACTTCCTTGGCGGCAGCGCGCGATGCCTTAAAGCAGGTGCGGTACGCATCCAGCGCCTCGAGCGCAGAGCGCCCCGCCCAGGCATCGACCATCGCAACGTGATGCGCCGGGTCGAGCAAGCGCTGATGCTCATGCTGCCCGCACAAATCCATCATCACGCCAACGCGCTCCGAAAGCTCGCGCACGCTGGCGATGCGGCCGTCAATTTTTACGCGACTGCGGCCCTCGGCGGAAAGGCTGCGCTGCACGGTGAAGCCTTCCGTGTCGTGCGGCCCGTCGAACAAGCGCGCCTCGACGCTCGCCAGCGCCTCGCCCTCGCGCACCATCGACGAATCCGCGCGCTCGCCCAAAATGAGCTTGAGCGCCGAGAGCAGCGCGGTCTTGCCGGCGCCGGTCTCGCCGGTCAGGACAGTCAGGCCGGCACTCGGCACCAACGTCGCCTCGCGAATGAGTGCAATGTTAGAAACCTGCAGCTCATCGATCATGACGGACTCCGTAGAATACGCGGCTCACCGAGTTATAAAAGCTCTCGGGGCCGTAATCGAGCAGCAGCACATCTCCGGGCCCACGACGCGCCGCCACGCTCTCGACGGTCCCATCGCAGGTAATAAACTGTCCATCGATAGCGATCGCCGGAACGCTCGGGCGGTCATCAGACATAAAGATTTCGACGACATCACTCGGCGAAGTCAAAAAGGCACGGGCCTGAATGGTGTGCGGGGCAATGGGTACGCAGACCATGCCCGTATAGTCGGGGCTCACGATGGGGCCACCGGCACTCAGCGCGTACCCCGTAGAACCAGTCGCCGTGGACACGACCACGCCATCACCACGCAAGCGATCGATATGGTGGTCCGACACTGTGATGTCAAACTCGACCATATCGGAAAGGGGGCCGCGCGTGAGCGCCATGTCGTTGAGGGCGAACGTGCGCACAACATCCTTCGTGCCATCGTCGCGCACGGACACGATATCCGCGGCGATCGTGGCGCGACGGCTCACGTGCAGCTCGCCGGACAGGGCATCGCTCACGACCTGCAGGATGTCGCGCTCCTCCGGACTCGCAGCAGTTAAAAAGCCCAGGTGGCCATAGGAAAGACCGAGGATAGGAATCTCGCGATAGTTGAGGATACGAGCCGCGCGCAGCAGCGTGCCGTCGCCGCCGAGCGTAATGACCAGGTCGGCATCGTCAACATCGGGCGCGCTCTGGATCTTGGAGCGCTGATCGGCAGCCCATGCCACCTCGTAGCCCTGGCGCGAAAGCCAAAGCTCGAGCATCAGGCCACTCTCGACCGCCTCTTGCTTGTAGTAATTGGGAACCAGAAAGACCTTCATAGCGTTGCAGCTTTCTCGCTCAAAACCGATACCTGGGATTGCAGCTCATCGTCGGTGCGTTCACCGGGGGCAAACCTCGTGCCGTACAGGAAAAACTCAACGTTGCCCTTGGCACCATGAATGGGTGACACGCACACATCGACCGGGAACAGGCCCTTGGCAGCAAAGAGCTCAATCGCCGCCGCGAGTGTATCGCGGCGCACAGCGGGATCGGTCACAATGCCGCCCTCACCCACCAGCGCCGCCGGAGCCTCAAACTGCGGCTTTACGAGCGTGCAGAATGCGCCCATAGGTGCCAGGCACGCCAGCACCGCATCGATAATGTTCGCAATGCTGGTAAACGAGACATCACACACAGCCAGGTCGATGGCGCCCGCATAGCCAAGCTCGGGCAGCTGCGTCACGTTTGTGCGCTCATGCAGTGTCACGCGATCGTCCTGACGCAACGACCAATCGAACTGGGCGCGACCCACGTCCACCGAGACAACGGTCGCAGCTCCGCGCTTGAGCAGGCAATCGGTAAAGCCGCCGGTAGAGCAGCCAACATCCAGACAGGCAAGGCCCGTCGGATTGATGTCAAACGCATCAAGCGCGCCTTCGAGCTTAAGACCGCCGCGGCCGACATAGGGAATGCGCCCCTTCACGTGCAGCGGCAGACCCGGGGTCACCTTAAGGCCCGGCGAAGTCAAGCGCTCGCCGCCACTCGAGACCAAGCCGGCCATAAGAGTGCGAAGGGCATCCGCGCGATCGGCGCAGATGCCCTGTGAAATCAGTTCGTCATCAAGACGCACGCGTTTCATGAATGCCATCAACCATTCGTATCCGGAGATGCGGCTAGCTATCCTGGGATTCGTTTGCCGCGTCCTCATCGTATTCCTGCTCGAGCTTATCGGCCTCACGCGGAGTCAGCTCAAACTTGTCGACCATATCGACCGCGCGGGAGCCCAGCTCAATCGCCTCGTCAAACAGATCGAGTGAACGCTCCAAGGACGTATCCTTGGAGCGAACGGTAGCGATGATCTGGTCTAGACGGTCCGAGATCTCGTCAAAGTTGCGGACAGAACCCTCTGGCATGACTACTCCTCGACGGAGTCGGCCTCGACGGCCTCAGCAGCGTCCGCATCCTCGGCTAATACGCCGGCGGCAGCCTGAGCGGCAGCGACCTTGGCGGCCGCCTCGGCAGCCTGTGCCTCCTCGCGAGCGCGATCCTCGGCCAGCAGCTCCTGGTACAGGTCCTCGCCCGGCAGCTCCTCGCTGCGAGCGATCTTGCCCAGCACGCCGTTGACAAACGATGCGGACTGGTCGGTACCATAAGCCTTAGCGATTTCTACGGCCTCGTTGATCACGATAGCGTCCGAAACCTCTTCGTCGGTGAGGAAGCGCATCTCATAGACAGCGATACGCAGCAGATTGCGGTCGGCACCGGGCATGCGCATAAGATCCCAGTTCTTGGCGACGGCGCGCAGGGCACAGTCGATGCGATCAATATGCTCGTAGGCACCGCGGCAAAGCACCAGCGCATAGGGGTCGAGGGGACCCTTCGAGATCAGGAAATCGCCCTCGAGGACACGCTCGAGCGGGCTGTCCGTGGCCTCGGCCTGGAACAGCAGCTGCAGCGCCTGACTGCGGGCAAGCGTGCGCCCGCGATAAACCTTAAGGCTCAAAGGTTACTCCTTGGGGAAAACGAGGCCGTCGATGCAAACGTCAACGCGCTCGACCTCAACGCCCACCTGGGCATCGATGGCGGCGACCACGGCGGCGCGAACGGCCTCGGCGAGTTTCTTGAACGGATAGCCAAAGAACACCACAACACGCACGGTGAGTGCGAGCTTGTCACCGACGACCTCGGCCTCGACCGCCGGCTCGGAAGCCGGGGCCTTGGACGAGAGCATCATGGAGACAAGGTTGGTGGCAAGGTCCTTGACGCCAACGGAGGCGATGCCCTCGACATCGGACACGGCGCGCGAGACGATGGCGGTCAGAACATCGGGTGAAATGCCGATGCCGTCAATCTTGATTTCCTGGGGCATGAGTCCTCCTAGAAGAGTTGGTTGCTAGACGCGGGAGACGAACTTGCCGTCGCGGGTGTCAACCTTGATGACCTCGCCCTCGTTAAGGTACATGGGGACCTGGATGACAGCGCCGGTGTCGATCGTGGCCGGCTTGGTGGAACCCTGAACGGTGTCGCCCTTAAAGCCCGGGTCGGTCTGGACAATGGTGGTCTCGATGAACATCGGCGGGGTCACGCCCATGAGCTCATCGTCGGCGAAGAGCAGCTGGCAGATGTCGTTCTCGCGCAGCCACTTGGAGTTCTCGCCCACCATGTCCTCGGGAACGGGAACCTGTTCATAGGACTCGTTGTCCATGAAGATGTAGTCGGTGCCATCGTTGTAGAGGTACTGGAACTCACGGGTGGTGAGCATGACGCTCTCGAACTTGGTGCCGGCGTTGCAGGTATTCTCGACGACGCGGCCGCTCTTGATGTCGCGGGTCTTGTAGCGCACAAACGCGCCACCCTTTCCCGGCTTGACATGCTGGAACTCGACGATGGTGTAGACCTTGTCCTTAATGCGGAGACCGAGGCCGTTCTTGAAGTCGGCGGTAGAAATGGTAGGCATAGCGACCTTTCTTGTTATAGGCAGAACGCACAAGCGTCCAAATTACATACGACCGAAATTATACACTTGCAGACGGCGCCTGCAGCGAGCGCATAAAAAGAGAACGCGGGGCGCCCGAATCATTTCGGACGCCCCGCCCCAAACTATCTACGAAGTAGACTAGCAGTCGATAACGTGGAGGTCATGCGGGGTCTTGGTGAAGGGCTCGTAGCCGTTCTCGGTGACCACGCCGTAGTCCTCCAAGCGCACGCCGCCCACACCGGGCAGGTACACGCCGGGCTCCATGGTAATAACCGAGCCAACTTCGATGATGTTCTTGCTACGGTTGAAGTTGGGCAGCTCGTGGATGTCGATACCGACGCCGTGGCCCAGGCCATGGTTGTAGTAATCGCCATAACCGGCATCCCCGATAATCTTCTTAGAAAGCTTGAAGATGTCGTTGCCCTCGACGCCCGGATGGATGGCGGCGACGCACTCCTCGTGCGTACGGCGCACGAGCGCGTACAGGTCGAGCTGCTCCTGGGTAGGCTCGCCCATCACGACGGTACGCGTCATATCGGAGCGGTAGTCGCAATAGCCCGCGCCGTAATCCATGAGGACGAAGTCGCCCTTCTCGATCACGCGGTCACTCGGGACGGCGTGCGGGTTCGCAGTGTTGGGACCGCTCGCGACGATGGAACCAAAGGCCAAGCTGTCGGCGCCGTTGGCGAACATAAAGTTCTCAAGCTCGTTGCGAACCTGCTTCTCGGTCATACCAGGCTTAATAAAGCCGAGCATATGCTGGAAGGCGGCGTCGGTGATCGACTGTGCGTGGCGCATGAGCTCGATCTCCTCGGCATCCTTGACGGCGCGCATCTTACGGATATCGTCGTGCATCAGCGGCAGCATGCAAGCGACGGAGCGGTCCTCCAGGCCGCGCTGAATGCCCTGGTAGAAGTTAATCTGCATATCGTCCTCGACAGCGCAGACGCGGCACTTGTTGGCCGCGATCTTGCCGGCGACCCAACCGGGGATGGTGCCCTCGTCCATGTCGTAGACCCAGGGACTGCCGGCGGGCGTGTTCTCCTCAAAGCTGTTGAGATAGCGCGAATCGGTATGGAACAGGCACTGGTCAGCCGTAATAAACGCCGCGTGCGGAAACTCGAAGGTGTAATCGAAGACGCCCTTCACGCCCGTAAGCCAACGAAGATTTGCCTCGTCGCGTACCACGATGGCGTCGTAGCCACGCTCGACCATCAGGGCACGGACACGCTCGATACGACCGGCAGGACCGGCAGCAAACTCAGACATGCAGATTCCTTTCTTGTTGTCGTCACATACAGACGGGACGGGCTCAATCAGCGTACGAAAACGCAAGCGATTCGTAACCGATTGAAAACCCGTCCCTCAACATGATACGAAAGACGATGGATGTCAATAAATCTTAGAGAAGTTCCTTACGAGAAGCCAGATACGCCTGGGCATGGCGCTCGAGAACCTCGTCCTCCACGCTGGTCAAACGTATAGCGCCAAGCGCCGCGGGCAACGGCAGCATGCTACGGTTCGAGCGCGCAAACTGCTGCCTGCGGAACTCCTCGACAAACGCGGTAGGCTCCAGGTCGAAGGCAAGTTCCTCGATGTCAAAGTCCTCCAGGCAGTCATCGACATCAAACACATAGTCGATATCGAAGTCGCAGGCATCATGTGCTAGGCGTGCCTCAAAGCGCATGCCCTCGGACAACAGCTGGTAGGCAGGGATCCGCGAAGCGGCATCTCCCAAGCAGGCGCGCAGGGTGCGTTCCCCCGTCTTGCCAAAATCGAGCGCATGGCGAGCGCTCGGGTTCGTGGCCATCAATACGTCCTTGCGGGCAGTCTGAGACCATTGAACGGCATTGACGAGCGCGACCTCCTCACCCGCGAGAATCTCGGGGACGGTCTCAGTAAACTGATTCCAGCGAGACTTGCTGCTGGAGAGCATGGTGCCCACGAGCACGGCATAACCGCGCTTGAGCTCCTCAGGATCCACATCGCGGACAAGATCGAGGTCGCACACGACCAGGCCCGGTTCGGGACGAAACGCGATAGCGGGAAGCGCATTCGCCGACGAAGCGACGAGCGGCTTCATGGTCGTCGCGACCGTGAGCATGGCGTCGAAGGTCGTCGGCAGCAGCGCGCACTCGGTTCGGCCACACCACTGGTTGGCGCACCAGCTAACGACCGAGCAGGTCGCCGTGTCGCCGACGGCGACAACGAGATCGTCACAGGTAATGACGTTAGCCGACAGGGCGCCAAAGACGGTATCGGCATCGGCCAGCGTGGCACCGGCAGGCGAAACCTCGAGGACGAGCAGCGACACGGCAAAGCCGGCGTCGACCAACGCATGCTCAACGACCTCGCCAAAACGCTCTGACGTGGCGGTGTTCCAAACGACCATCGCACGCTTAGGCTTGCCCACGGCCGAGGCAAACATACGCGACAGCTCATCGAACGCGCCCAATCCGACACGGACATCGACGCTGCGGTTTTGGAAATTGATCAGTTGACGGCGAATCATAGCAGTCCACGCTCCAAAAGCATCTCGGCACAAAGGTAGGAAACGTCCTCGAAGGACTTGTTGCGAATATCAAGGGTAAGGTCGGCGGCCTGGCGATACAGCGGACGGCGATGCTCAAACAGGCGCGCGGCATGCTCGGGCGAGCGGAAATCGGGGCGCGTGTCGCACCGACGAATCTGGCGCAACGAGTCCTCGAAGTCGCCCTCGAGGTACACGCACGTACCCATTTCGTGCATCAGTTTAATGTTCACTGGCGTCTCGACGATGCCACCCCCGCACGATACCAGCAGGCTGCGCTCGCTTTGAAGCGAACGGAGTGCCGAGGTCTCGAGCTCGCGAAAACGATCCTCGCCCTCGGTCTCAAAAATCTCGGTAACCGACTTGCCGCATCGACGCACGACCAGGCGGTCGGTATCGATAAAACGCCGCTTGAACATGGTGCCGACGTTGCGCGCGAGCGTCGATTTGCCCGCGCCCAAAAAGCCGATAAAGAAGATATGGTCGCAGCCGTGTTTGATGTGCTGGGACATAGAGAGACCTATTCCTCGCAGGGAAGGTCGCGCAGGGCCCGGCGCTCAAAGATACGGAAGATCTGCGTGTACCACAGGTCCTGGGTTGCTTGCGGCTTGACCAGGATGGTATCGACGCCGGCAAAGTTGCCGCTCCACACGTCCGTGTAGAGCTGATCACCGATCAGCACCGCCTCATCGGCAGTGGCGCCGAGGCGCTTAAGACCCGCCTTGAGGGCAAACGGAGCCGGCTTCATAGCGTGGCTGATGGCCTCGAGCCCCAACTCGCGTGCAGAGCTCATGACCTGGTCGCGATGCCAGTTGTTGGACACCATGCACAGCTTAAAGCCTTTGGCACGGGCGGCATCGAGCCAAGCGGAAACCGCGGCGGGAACCTGCTCGGTATCGCGCGGCACCAGGGTGTTATCGCGATCGAGCAGAATGGCGCGTTTGCCGTCGGCCCACAGGGTATCAAGGTCGATGCGATCGACCGAGGCAACGTATCGTTTGGGGCTAAAAATCCTCATGCTAATTCCAAGACTGTTGATGTTCTTCGTAGGTTTGCGAGAAATACTCCTCGTCCTGTGTAATGTAGAAATACAGGTCATCGGAGTCGGTCGGCTCAAGGGTGGCCTTGAGCGCCTCGAGCGACGGAGAACAGATGGGCGTGGGCGGCAGGCCCTCGTGCTTATAGGTGTTATACGGGCTATCGCTCTGCAGGTCGTCGGCGGTAACCTCGCCGCCGGTAACATACATCATGGTCGCATCGCTGTTGAGATAACGCAGACCGTCAAGCTTACCGGCAAGGCGGTTGTAGAAGACCGAGGCCACGTGCGACCGTTGATCGGCGTTGAGACCCTCGCGCTCAACGATAGAGGCAAGGTTAACGATGTCGTAATCGGACATCTCCACACCGTAGCGCTCCTTGATCTTGGCCTCGCAGCTGGCAAAGTCAAGCGACTTGTACTCGGTCTTAAACTGATCGAGCATGGCGCGAATCACTTCATCGGCCGTCGGCGAATCGCCCAGCGAATAGGTCTTGGGGAACAAGAAGCCCTCGAGCGAATCGTTTGCAGCACCCCTAAGGAAGCTATAATCGTCCACGTAGTTGGAGGCCTTGGCCTGGTTGAGGAAGTCTTCCTTAGAGATGCTGTCGTAGGCCTGGGCCACACGGCCGGCGACTTGATCGACCGTCAAGCCCTCGGGAATCGTCAGCGCATTGGAGCCCGCGTTGGGGCCTTCCATGAGTTGCTGCACCACCTTAGTCGTATCCATGAGCGTGGTGAACGAATAAGTGCCGGGCTTAAGCGACATATCGGCGCTGAGCTTTTTTACCGCCGCATAGTAATCCTTGGGATTTTCGACGATATGATTCTCGGAAAGAATCGAGGCGATCGTATCGCCCGAAGCACCGTCGGGAATGGTCACCGTAACCTGTTGACCAGCCGTGACCTTCGAATCCTCGCCGGCAAAGAAGCCCTTGACGGCTGGCACGACAAAGAACACGATCGCGACAAGCGCAAGCACGGCGACGACGCCACCGATAATCATAGGCACCGGGGAGCTTTTCTTTTGGGAACCACGGCGGGCGTGCGTGTTATAGCTCGATCGCGTGGCCGGAGCAACGCCGTGCGAGCCATGAGCGTGATGCGAATGCGATTGGGGGGCCTGCGTTCGCTGGATAGGTGCCTGCTGCTTAAAGCGGGTACCGCCTGCAGGCTGGGCCGTACGAGCAGTGGGCTGCTGACCCGTCCGCTGAGCAGGTTGGGCCGAACGAGAGGAGGACTGCACCGGGCGCGCGGCAGACTGAGCTGCGCGCTGTGTCGGCTGTGCCGGACGCTGGCCAGGTTGGGTAGGGCGCGGCACAGGCTGTCGTGTACGAATCGGCTGGCGCGGATCGGAAGCGCTAGGCATGCGAGACCTCCTCGTTTTTACGATCAAGCCACGTCTGCAAAAACAGGCTAGCGGCAATCATGTCAATCTTGCCCCTCATCTGCTTTTCGTTGAGTCCCTGCTCGCGCAAGATGCGCTTGGCCTCTTGCGAGGACAGACGCTCGTCCTCAAACTCCAGCGGAAGTTCGAGCTCGTCGGCAATCTTTTGCGCTACGGCGGCGACGCGCTCGGCCTGAGGGCCGGGCTCACCGGCCATAGTCAAGGGACGCCCGCTTACCAGGATATCGGGCTCATAGTCCTCGACCAGGTAGCGAAACGTCTTGGCCATACCGGTGACCTCGGCAGCCGGAAGCACCTTGACAGGCATTGCCATCTTGCCATCACGGCTTGAGACGGCAATACCGATCCTAGTCTCCCCTATGTCCAGCGCGAGCGCGACCACAGCGACTACTTAGGTTCTTAGGCGCCGAGCGCGGTCTTGGCGACCGCGAGGGCATCGGCGATACCGGCAGCGTTCTTGCCACCGGCCTGGGCCATGTTGGGACGACCGCCACCGCGACCATCGACCAGGCCCGCGATCTGCTTGATCACGTTGCCGGCGTGGAAACCGGCCTTCACAGCGTCATCGGAGCCGGCGGCGAGCAGGGCCGGGGTGCCCTTCTCGGTAACGCTGGCAACTACGCAGGCGACGGGGCCGGCAACCTTCTGGTGCACGGTATCCCAGACGTTGCGCAGGTCTGCGGCCTCGAGACCCTGGAGCTCAGCGACGACGAGCTTGTATCCATTCAGCTCGACAGCGCCGTCGATGGCGCTGGAAATGGCGTCGGAGGAGCCACCGGTCAGAGCCTTCTTGAGCTTGTTAGAAGTCTCGCGCAGCTCGGCCTGCAGGTTCTCCACGCGGGCGGGAACCTCGTCGACGCGGCACTTGAGCGCAGCGGCGGCAGCGTCAACGAGCGCCAGGCGGTCGTCCATGTAATCGAGAGCGCCCTTGGAGGTCACGGCCTCGATACGCCGGACGTTCGAACCCGTGGAGGACTCGGAAATGATCTTGAACAGACCGATCTCGGCGGTATTGGCGGCATGCGTACCACCGCAGAGCTCGCGGGAGAACGGCTGATCCTCGGCGCCCACGGAGACGACGCGGACGACGTCTCCGTACTTCTCGCCAAACAGGGCGACAGCGCCGGCGGCCTTGGCCTCATCGATGCCCATGACGCGGGTCACGACCGGCTTGGAAGCGAAGATCTGCTGGTTGACCAGGTCCTCAACGGCCTTGAGCTGCTCGGAGGAGAGGGCCTCGAAGTGCGTGAAGTCAAAGCGCAGGTGCTCGGGCGTCACCAACGAGCCAGCCTGGGAGACATGCTCGCCCAGGACCTGCTTAAGCGCGGCGTCGAGAAGGTGGGTGGCGGTGTGGTTGCGACGCAGGAAGCCACGGCGCTCGGCGTCGAGCGCGGCGGTCACGGTAGCACCGACGGTCAGCGTGCCCTCGGCGACGTAGCCGACGTGGGCATACAGGCCGTTGTGGTTCTTGGTATCGGAAATGGTCAGCGCAACGCCCTCGGCGGAAAGCTCGCCGGCGTCGCCCTGCTGGCCGCCCATCTCGGCGTAGAACGGGGTACGGTCGAGCACGACCTCGACGTCCTCGCCCGCAGCGGCGGACTCGACGGACTCGCCGTTGCGCACGATGGCGACAACCTTGGCGCCATCGATGACGTCGTTGTCATAGCCGTCGAACTCGGTCGCGGCAACCTTGTCGGAAAGCTCGACCCACACGTCGTTGAAGCTGCCCCAGGCATCGCCCTTGGCGTTGGCGCGGGCGCGGGCCTTCTGGTCCTCCATGCAAGCGGTAAAGCCATCCATGTCGACGTCGTGACCGGCGGTGCCGGCGATCTCGACAGTCAGGTCAATGGGGAAACCAAAGGTGTCGTGAAGCTTAAAGGCAACATCGCCCGGAAGGACAGCGTCGTCGGCGAGCGCGGCCAGGGCCTCGTCCAGGTAAACGCGGCCGTTGTCGAGCGTCGTTGAGAAACGCTCCTCCTCGGAGGCGACGATGCCCTTAACGAGCGCGACGTTCTTGAGCAGCTCGGGATAAGCCTCGCCCATCTGAGCGTTGACCTCGTCGATAAACTTGGTCAGGAAGGCGCCCTCGATGCCCAGCAGACGACCGTGGAACACGGCACGACGGAGCAGGCGGCGCAGGACGTACTCGCGACCCTCGTTACCGGGCAGGATGCCGTCGGAGATCATAAAGTCAACGGCACGGGAGTGGTCGGCGATGATGCGCAGGGAGCGGCTGGCACCGGAGTAATCGTCGGCGTCATAGGTCTTGCCGCTGATCTTCTCACCGAGCTTGATGAGGTGCTGCATCAGATCGCCGTCGTAGTTAGCGGTCTTGTGCTGCATGATAGCGGCCATGCGCTCCAGACCCATGCCCGTATCGAGGTTGCGGTGCGGCAGCTCCGGCATGGAGCCGTCCTCCTGGCGGTCGTACTGGGTAAACACGAGGTTCCAGAACTCAAGGAAGCGGTCACAGTCGCAGCCAGGCTTGCAGTCGGGGCTGCCGCAACCGACCTCCTCGCCCATGTCAAAGTAGATCTCGGAGCACGGACCGCAGGGGCCGGTGGGGCCAGCGGCCCAGAAGTTGTCGTCCTCGCCCAGGCGGGAGATGTGATCCTCGGCAACGCCCAGAGAGCGCCACACATCGTGGGTCTCGTCGTCTTCGGTAAAGACGGTGAAGTACAGGCGGTCGAGCGGCAGCTTGAACTCCTTGGTGATGAGCTCAAAAGCCCAAGCGCAGGCCTGCTGCTTGGAGATGCCGCCAAAGGAGAAGTCGCCGAGCATCTCAAAGAAGGACAGGTGACGGCCGTCCTCACCGATGCAGTCGATGTCGTTGGTGCGGACACACTTCTGGCAGGAGATCGCGCCGATCTCCTTCATGGTCTTCTTGCCCTGGTAGTACTCCTTAAACTGGTTCATGCCTGCGTTGGCAAGCAGCAGCGAAGGATCGTCGGGGACGAGGGACGAAGAAGGATAGAGCTTAAGACCGCGCTCCTCAAAGAAGTTGAGGAACTTGGAGCGAATCTCGGCCGTAGTCATTGACGGGTAGTCAGCACTCATAGAGGGAATCTCCTCAGTTTCACATCGAAACAGTTCAAACGTAACGATATTACCATCCCACCGCGCCTGTTCAAAAAAGAGGGCCGCCAAACAGCGACCCTCCAGCGAAAGTGCACGTTATTTAGGTCTGTCAAATACTTTGAAAAAAAATGATTTCGGTAAAATTTCATATAAGAATCGTCCGGAAGGAGCGATCGATGAATAGCAAACGGTTTGTCGTGAATGCACTAACCTCAGTAGCCCTTTTAGCAATCTTCGCTTACTCGAGCTGGTATGTGAACCAGCCGAGATTTGGCTACGCATTGTACGCAGTAACATCTGGCGATAAAGCGTATTACACCCTAAGCGCAATTGACGCCATCTTTTTCTATGTGGCTGGCCCCTTATCAATCGCTTTGATCGCGTTTCTTGTCATTTACAACTTCAAGAAACGTTAATGGGACCTATTTAGCATCCGAATCGTCCATGGAGCCGTCGATGCCGGTTTTGGTGTCGTCATCCGTGTTGGAATCGTCATCCTTGGCGAAGGGGTTCTTGAAGAAACCGGTCGCGTCGGGCTGCAGGCCTGAGAGCTTAATCCAGGGATTATCGAGCTCGGGCTTGGGCATGGCCTTGGCCTCGGGCGCAGTCTCGTTGCCGATGAGCTCAGACTCGTAAATGAACGTATCATCTCCGAGCGCGTCGTAGGCGGCGACCGGGTTGCCATCGGCATCGCGGTACGGCGTGCCCTTAAACACGGCGCCGTCATAGGCCACGAGCTGGCGGCCGGTCTCATTCTCGAAGTAGTACACGAAGATACCCTTGAGGGCCGCGCACAGCGGAATAGCGATAACCATGCCGATGGGACCCATGAGTGCCGAACCGATAACGAGGGCCGTAAGGCTCATGACGGGATGCACCTGCACCGAGCTCTGCATGACCTTAGGCGAAATCACGTTATCGGTGACGTTTTGTGCGACCATCGTCACGATGAGCGTCCATAACGCCAACATGGGGCTGAACATAAAGCCGAGTACCGTAGCGATTGCTGCGCTCACCCAGGGACCGACGACCGGAACCAAATGCATGATGCCGGTAAAGATAGCCATGAGCGCCGCATACGGATGGCCGATGATCATAAAACCGATAAAGGCAAGGAAGCCACCGCAGATGGACGTCACGACCATGCCGCGCATATAGCCGCCGACCGAGCGTGAAAGGATGGCAACCATAAAGCGGTACGAGGTCTCTTTTTCCTGTCCGATGATGGTGCAGACCTCGTGGTGCATGCGGGGATAATCGCAGGCAAGCCAGTAGGCAAGCACCAGACCCAGGAAGATGACGAACAGCTGCGAGGCCGTGTTGGTAATGAGCGGAAACACACCGCGGCCGAGCTCGGCAGCGATTTGCGAGACGTACTTGGACGCTACGGTAACCAGCGAAGAAAGATTGTCGTCCAGATACTCCTTGAGCGGAGTGTTGTTGAGCGTCTTGGCGTGCGAGAGCATCTCGTTGAGATCGCCACCCGCAACACGAAGCTGCTCGGGCAGGCGGCTCAGGACTTCCATGATTTGACCGAGCAAAATAGGCGAGAGGATGCAGACGACGCCGACGAGCACGGCAACAACCACAATGAGCGCGATGAGCGAACCGAGGCCACGTCCGACGCCGTGATGCTCGAGCCAGTTGGTGATCGGGGACATCACAAAAGCAATAATGGAGCCGACGGCGAGAAACTCGATAACCGGTGCCAGGATGCCCATAAGGTTAAAGATGACAGCAGCAATAACAATGCAGCCGACAACAGCCCAAATGCGCAGCGTCATAATGCGGGTGCCGCGCAGCGCGCGATCGGTTTGCTGGGGGCGCTCACTCATGAACGAATCATCACTCCGTCGGGGTCGATCTTGTCCTGAATCTTCTTAAGCGTGCGGCGCAGCAGACGCGAAACCTGCACCTGAGAAATACCCAGCTTCTTGGCGATCTCGATCTGGGTCATGCCCTTCACGAAGCGCAGCTCGATAACCTCGCGCTCGCGCGGCGAGAAATCGCGAATGGCCTCCTCAATCACCAAGCGGTCATCGGTAAAGTCGAGTTCATTGTCCTCGTCGGCATAACGGTCGAGAATCGAAGGCGAATCGTCGGAATCAGATGTACCGGGAGCCTCGATAGGCACCGAGGTATAGGCCGAAGACGATTCCATAGCCTCGAGGACCTCGTCGACAGTCACATCTAGATACTCAGCGATCTCCTCAACCTTGGGCGAACGCTGCAGCTCGTTGGTAAGTTTGTCAGTAGCCTGGTTGACCTTGGCCGAGAGCTCCTGCAGACGACGCGGCACGCGTACGCTCCAGCCCTTGTCGCGGAAATGGCGTTTGATCTCACCCAGGATAGTGGGTGTCGCAAACGTCGTGAACTCAAGTCCGCGTTCAGGGTCAAAGCGGTCGATAGCCTTGAGCAAGCCCAGATAGCCGACCTGCAAAAGGTCATCGAGTGGCTCGCCGCGATTCTTAAATTTGTTGGCAAGAAACCTTACCAGGTTCATATGGGACATGACGAGCTGCTCGCGGGCGTCCGGATCACCGGTCTCCTTGTAGCGGCGAAACAGCTCGCGGGTTTTCTCCTTATCCCAAGCGGTCTTGCCGCTCCGGGAACGTTCGGTCATATTAGATATCCGCCTTGAGGTCGAGGGAAAGCGTCAGGGGCGCCGCGGTCTTTTCGTAGGAGTCGCACACGCTTGCAAGGATGAGCTCGGCATACACCGCAGCCTGGTCGTCTTCATCGACAGTCGCCTGATCGCCAAAGGTAAAGGTCATGCCCACGTGCGATTCGTCGACATCGAATTTGATCGAGATATCGTCGGAATCAACAGCCGTGCAGCCAAAGATGAAGGCTTCCTCGGCAGCCATGCGGATGTCCTCGATGCGATCGACAGACATGGAGCACAGGGCACCAACGTTGGCCGCCGTCATGCGCACAAGGCGAGCGAGACGCGGGTCACCAGCAACGGTAAGCGTGATGGGGCAGGTTGCTTCGCTACTCATCTCAGGACTCCTCAGAGGTCTCGGCGGGCGTATAGGTGTAATACTGAGCCGGCCTGGCTACAGACTTGTGAGCCACATCTGCGCCATCGGCGGCCTCGTCCTCGCCAATTAGGACGCGCTCGGTGGGCTGCTCGGCCTCCGCAGCGGCAGCGGCGAGCTTGCGCTCGGCGTCAGCTGCAGGTGCCTTCACCTTATTGAACAGCTTCTGCACGGCACCGGCGGCAGAATCGGTCACGCTCGACACGGCGTTGCTGGCCTCGGCCATACTGCCCGTGACCTCGGAAATGTCGCGAACGACGGCCTCAACCTCAACGAGGTTGGACGTCAGGGCGTCAACGGCGGTCTTGCTCGACTTAAGCAGCGGCTCAATCTGGGCAAGTGCCGGTGTAAGCTCGTCGACAGCGCCGTCGAGTTTTGCCACCACCGGCTGCGCCTCGGCGATAGTGTTGTTGAGGTCGGTTACGGTCTTATCGAGCGAGTCGACAACGGTGCGGGTCTTGCGCAGCGTGAGCGCGAGCTCAGCGATAGCCCACACGCCGGCAATGGCAAGCACCAGCAGGGCAATTTGAATGGGACTCATACAAGCCTCCCGGAAAAATCGAAATACAGACGCTGTTCATGGTACCCCAAAGAAGGGGAAAGATACCCAAAGGGAATGTGCGAGGTGCCAATGACCTACTTGGGCGCGTTACCGCTACGGTCACGTTCGCTTTGCTCCACACGCCACTCTTCCCAACCGCGGCCGGCAGGCTGCCAAAAGGCACCATGTTCCAGGCCGTCGGGCAAGTAGCGCTGATCGACCCAGCCTTCGGGATAATCGTGCGGATACTTGTAAACGCCGTACTCATCGCTACCAGGGCGATGGCGATCGCGTAGGTAACTGGGCACCTCGCGAAGACCACTGCTGTGGATATCGGCTAGCGCCGCATCGATCGAGGCCTCGCACGCATTGGACTTAGGCGCCAAGCACACATAGAGCGCAGCTTGTGCCAGGTTAATGCGACATTCAGGATAGCCAATAACTTCAGCAGATTTAAAGGCAGCATGCGCCACCAAAAGTGCCTGCGGATCGGCATTACCAACGTCCTCAGAAGCCTGAATCATAATGCGGCGGGCGATAAACTTAGGATCCTCACCCGCATCGATCATGCGCGCGAGCCAATAAATGGTGGCATCGGGGTCGCTGCCGCGCATGGACTTGATGAACGCACTGATAATGTCATAGTGCATGTCGCCGTTTTTGTCATACGAAAAACCGCGACGCGGATTGGCAATCTTCACGTCATCCACGGTAATGGGATAGCGCTCCCCCGCCGCAGGCGCTGGCGTTCCCTCGGTATCGGGACGCGTGACGGCAATCTCGCTCGCAAGCTCGAGCGTCGTGAGCGCCGAGCGAGCGTCGCCAGCGGCCAGCGTGCAGATGGTCTTAACCGTATCCTCATCGGCCGAGAACTTGCCGTTCAGACCCTGCGGCGCCTCGAGCGCACGCTCGATAAGCGTGGCGATATCCTCGTCTTTGAGGTGCTCAAGCTCCACCACGCGACCACGCGAGAGCAATGCCGAGTTGACCTCAAAGTACGGATTCTCCGTCGTGGCGCCGATCATAATGACGGTACGATTCTCGACTGCATGCAACAGGGCATCCTGCTGCGACTTGGAAAAGCGATGAATCTCGTCGATAAACAGGATGGTGCGACGGTCGTAGGTATTCAGGCGCGTCTTTGCCTCGTCAATCACGCGGCGCAGATCCTTCACAGTACCCGTGACGGCGCTGACCTCGACAAACTCGCTCTTGGTATGGTTGGCGATAATGTGGGCCAGCGTCGTCTTGCCCGTACCGGCCGGCCCGTACAGAATCACACTCGATAGCACGTCGTGCTCAATCGCGGCACGCAGCCATGAGCCCTTACCGACGGCCTTTTGCTGGCCCACGTAATCATCGAGCGAATTGGGGCGCATGCGCACCGCGAGCGGCGCATTTCTAAAGGAACGCTCGCGCGTCGAGGCAGAAAAAAGGTCGTCCATAGCCATCCCGTGCATCAATCAAAATCGTTGTTGACCAACAGTATACCGAAAGGATACGAACTACCGTTCGTTAATATAGGTGCGGTGCGGAAACTTTAAACCCGGGAACAGCTTGCTCGTGAGCTCGCAGAAATAACCGTCCGTCATGCTCGCGATGTAATCCACCACGGCTTGATCCTTGTCCTCCTGCCAGGCATACACGCGATCGTAGTAAGAAAGCTGCTGCTCAATGCGAGAAATGTGATGCTTAAAGATGTACGAAGACTCGTCGCCTTCGTTTATGTCCCGCAGGCAACGGCCGTAGAGCTTTTCGAAGGCCTCTCGCAGCTCCGCTTCGGAGTCGCCTTCGATACCGCCCTTGCTATAGATTTTCTCGTAGTTCTCGCGCTTGGCTCGGCGTATTTCCTCAAACAGGTCCTCGCTCATCTCGATGCGCGGCTTGCCATAGCTGTGCTCGACGATATCGATGGAAGCGTGCGTGAGGATCCAACTGTTGTAGGCACCGCCCCGGCCATCATCAAAAGCGTCTGGCGAAAGCAAGCCCGCCGCGATCGCATCCTGACGGTCACGACCGACGTAGGCGAGGATGTCCGAAATGCGAACGACGCAGCCCTCGAGCGTCATGGGACGCAGGTGCTCAATAGCGCCATAGCCCGTGGCGATACAGTCCTCAACTGTCCGATCGAACTGGTCAAAGGAGCCCATATCCGACAATTCAAACACGCGCTGCTCGTACTCGCCGTTATGGCATAGCACGCCGTCGAGCGTCTGGAGCGATACGTTGCGGCCATACAGGGCATCGAGCACGCGCACCGACTGCACGTTATGGAAAAAGAAGCGGCCGGTGCGCTCGTGGTAAATATCGTTGAGGAATCGCTCACCGGCATGGCCAAAGGGCGTGTGCCCCAAGTCGTGGCCCAGGCCAATCGCCTCGATCAGATCACAGTTGAGCCCCAAGGCGCGGCCGATATCGCGTGCGATGCGCGAAACAAGCTGCACGTGCAAACCGCGACGTGACAGATCGTCATTGCTACGGAAACTAAAGACCTGCGTTTTGCCTGCATAACGGGTGTACGCCGGAAGATGAAGTATCTTTTCGATATCGCGCATAAACGCTGGACGCATAAGCGTACCTTTGTCGGCGACACGATCAACACGACGAATGACCTGGTCGTCGTTGCAACGACACGGGTTGACATAGCCCGAAGCACGATCGGCGGCAATGCGCTCGACAAGTTCGGACGACAACGCCGAGGGAATACGGTCCATGCGCGCCTTTATGACGGCCGTTTCTTGATTAGTTGCCATGGCATGCTCCTTAAGAAGGATGCGCAATCGGTTACAATGTGCAGCCCACAACCTCGATTATGGCAAAAATCGGCACCAAAAACGGGAGCAATGGCAGGGAGCGCGATTTTGTGATGAGGCAGGAGAGGGCAAGGGCCAGGAGCGCGGCGGCAAATGCCACGATGCCACCCATAGGGTCGAGCGTGCAAAGCGCGAAGAGCGCCTTGGCATCTCCCATGCCGATGCCCGGGGTTTGGCGAAGACGACGCCAGAGGGACTCAGTCAGCACGAGAGCAAGATACATGATGACGGCTAGACCCGCGTGGTCAAGCGCTGTGCTCAAACCGAGATCGAGCCAAACGCCCGCAAACGCCGCCACCGCGCACACGCCGGCAAGCTCATTCGGGTACCGCCGCTCGCGGGCATCAACCACCGCACCGGCAAAGGCGCAGATCCAAAATGGGATATAGAACATCATGCACCTCCATGAACAGCTGCTCAAAAGCAAAAACCACCACAAAGGTGCCTGTCCCCTTTGTGGTGGTTTTGGTGGTGGTTATTTAGCGCCCTGCATGACCTCGTCGAGGGTAACGCTGACGGCGTGCTGCGTCGGGACCCAGTCGACCTTTAGGAACAGTGCGGCCACCGTGATGGGAATATAGCTGAACATAAAGATCGGGAAGGTAAACAGGTTGGTCACCAGGCGCCACTTTTGAGCGCAGTGAATGTGCTTGTACTCAAAGATGGTCGTGAGCAGCGCCAGGATAAAGAAGGTCTGATACATCATCGCGAAGGTCATAATGAGCGAGGCGGCACAAGCCTGCATCTCGACTTCGGTAGCCAAGAAGCCGTGTGAGAGTCCACCCACGATAAGGAACGTCGCGTTGGCTAACATGGAAATCAGGGACAGAAGCATGCCCGGAGCGATGGTCATAAACATGTCATATGCGGCAAAGCGATGATAGCGGAAGGTCGACTTGACCAGGTGCTTACCATACGTAAAGAACACCTGGTAAAAGCCCTTGGTCCAACGCATACGCTGCTTCCAGGATGCCTTGAACGTCACGGGCTGCTCGTCAAAGAACTCCGCCGGCGCATAGCCAATGCGGATGCCGTGAATGGCGCAGAACGTGGTGAACTGGATGTCCTCGGTCAGCGTATGGAACTGCCAACCGTGCATGCCCTCGATTACGCTCGCCGAGATAAGGTAGCCCGAACCCGAAACGGCACAGGAAGTCTTGCAGATATTACGTGCGTTATTGAGGAAACGCGCCTCGCGCAGGTACCAAGTGGCATTCGCTGCCGAGATCCACGAGCTACCAAAGTTTTTGGAGTTGCGGTAGCTTGTGACCACATGGAAGCCCTGGTCAAAGGCGTCATTCATCTTGGAGACGTAATCGCGGGAGATAACGTTGTCGGCGTCGAAAATAAAGTAGCCCTCAAAGGTATCGGGATACTCGTTAAGAATGCGGTCAAAACCAAAGTCCATGACCCAGCTCTTACCCTTACGGGCCAGGTCGTTACGCTCATAGACGATGGCGCCAGCCTCGCGAGCGAGCTGCGCCGTGTTATCGGTGCAGGCATCGGCGACCACAAAGACCTCGATAAGCTCGGACGGATAGTCCTGGTCTTTGATGGAGCGCACGAGATTGGCAATTACCGCCTCCTCGTTATGCGCCGCAATGAAGAAGGCATAGCGATGGAGCTTTTTGGCCTTGGGAGGTGCAACCTCACCGCGCAGGGCGCCAATGACAAAGAAGACGACCTGGTACAGAAAGCAGACCGTGAGCAGCGTAACCACAATCTGGTTAAAGATCACGATGGGCGTGTTGGTTTGTAAAAAGGCGAGCATGCAGGCTCCCAGGAACGCGTTACGTAAACAACCGTATATCATACCGCAGGCTAGGGGCGTTCAAGAAACCACCTAATACCGACTAGGCTTCGAGAAGACCGAGCTGAGGAACGATCTCGTCGCCGGCAGTGGTGCGACCAAGCGAGCGCGGGGCCAGGTCGTCAAGAACCGCAGCTAGATCCCACGGCAGCTCGTCGCGGCACTCAATGCGCTCCCCCGTCACGGGATGGTCGAATGCGACGCGCCAGGAATGAAGGAATTGCCTGGTCAAACCCTGATCGGCGTGTGCATCGCACTTGCCGTAGAGCGGATCGCCCACGCAGGCGTGGTTGATATGGCGCATATGCACGCGTATCTGATGCGTGCGGCCCGTAAACAGGTGGCACTCGACGAGCGTATAGCCGTCGTCAAAACGCGTGGAATCGAAGCGCTCGAGGACCTTAAAGGTCGTAATGGCCTGACGCGCGAAAGGATCGTCCGAAACCGCCATCTTGACACGGTCACGCGTAGAACGGGCAATGCCGGTGTTAATGGTGCCCTCATCCATAGCGATATGTCCGTGAACGAGCGTAATATAGCGGCGGTCGAGCGTGCGCGTACGGATAAGATTTTGGAGCGCGCGCTGGGTGTCGTCGTCCTTCGCCGCAAGCATAAGGCCCGAAGTGTCGCGATCCAGGCGATGCACGATGCCGGGGCGATCCTCGCCCTGCACGGTGCCCAGATGGTCGATGCCGCAGTGATAGACCAGGGCATTCGCGAGCGTACCGCTCTCATGACCATGCGCAGGATGGCACACCAGGCCGCGCTGCTTGGAGAGCACAATGAGATAGTCGTCCTCGTAGCGAATATCGATGGGAATGGCCTCGGGAATCACGTCGGCCGGGTCGTGCGGCTCGAGCAAATCGACCGAAATGCGGTCGCCGGCTCGCACGGCGTACTTTTTGGAGAGACAGGTCTCGCCGTTGACGGCAACGGCACCGCCCTCGATCAGATGCGCGCAGGCAGAGCGCGTAGGGCAGCCGTCATTGGCACCCAGATAGGCATCAAGACGCTGACCAGTAGCATCGTCGGCAACAAGAATATGAATGTCGGCCATTATCGCTCATTCCTATCGCGAATCTTGCGGGCACGCTCCCCACGCTGCTTGGCTTTGCGCTTGGCGCGGGCCTCATCACGGGCGTTGAGCTCGGCGGTCGCATCGACCTCGCGAGCGGCGGGGCTCAAGAACATGTAGCCGATGAGCGCCAGCACGACACCGACCGTAATGCCGATATCGGCAACGTTAAAGACGGGGAAATCGATGAAGGTGGTGGCAATAAAATCGGTCACGAACCCAAAGGCGAGACGGTCGATCACGTTGCCGACGGCACCGCCCGCGACCATAGCCATACCAACGACCTCCAGGCGAGCAAGATGAGGCGCACGAACCAAGTACACGGCAATGGCGGCAATGACCGCAAGCGCCAGCATAGCGAACGCAACGCCATGGCCCTCGCCCATGCTAAACGCAGCTCCGATATTGCGAACAAACACAAAATCGATCACGCCAGGGATAACGGTCATATGCAGGGCATCGCCCACGGCACGAACCGCAAGCTTGGTCAGCTGGTCAACAAGTAGCACAACCAGCGCCACCCCACCAGCAATACCCAGCCGCCAACGCAAAGACGGCGCCATATCCGCAGTACGACCCAAATCAATCCCCTACCCTCAAAAGCTCAAGTTACGTTCTGTGCAAGTAACCATCTTATATTGCCATACGCAAACCGCACGACATATCCACCAATGTGACAAAGGGACAGTCCCTTTGTCACATCATTAAAACACCGCAGGTAGAACAAAAATCAGCGAGCGGGCTGCATTTGAGACAAGGTGCCGCGAAATGAAAGGGCGCTGACCTTTCGGTCGCGCCCTTGAAATTGAACGGCAGATTGTCCAAATGCGGCCCGCGCAGCGTCGGCCGGTTACGGCGTTTGGTAAAACGCCGTAACCTACAGGGCCTCTGCACAACGCTTGCAGATGTGCGCGTGGCCGTTGTACTCGCCGACCGTGGTGCGGTAGTTCCAGCAACGGTCGCAGCACTCGCCTTCGGCAGCCTCGATGGCAACGGAAAGCTCCTCGCCCTGGGTCAGCTCAACATCGGAGACGATGTAGAACTCGGCCAAGTCGACAGCCTTATCACCGGTCAGCAGCGCATACATCTCGGCGGGAACGACCGCCTTGACGCGGACCTGCTGGCTCTTGGTGAAGGTGCCGGCGGAGCGGGCATCCTCAAGGGCCTTGGTCACGGCGCCACGGAGCTCGAGCGAAGCCTCAAGCACGCCCTCAAACTCGTTGGCCTCGTCGACCGTGATGGGCGACTTGTACCAATCGAGCAGCGCAGCGTACTTCTGGTGATCGACGCAGCCAGCAGGCGCATAGGCCATGGCCTCGTCGACGGTGTAGGACAGGATCGGCTGCAGGTCGCGCATGAGCATCGAGAAGAGCTCGGCCAGCACGGTCTGGGCGCTGCGACGCTCGAGCGAGCCGGGCTTGTCGCAGTACAGACGGTCCTTCAGGGCGTCAAGGTACACGTTGGAAAGCTCGGTAACCACAAAGTCGTAGAGCGCACGGTAGGCGCGCGGGAACTCGTAGCTAGCGTAGGCGTCGTCGACCTCGGCCTGGACCTGGGTCAGACGGGCGACCATGAGCTTGTCGAGCGGCAGCAGGTCGGCAAAGGCGACGCCGTCGGTCTCGGGCTCAAACTGGCCCTCGAGCTCGGAGAGCAAGAAGCGCAGCGTGTTACGGAAACGACGGTAGGCATCGGACGTACGAGCGAGAATCTCGTGGTCGATGGAGACGTCGGAGCTGGTGTCGACGGAGGCAACCCACAGACGGATGATGTCGGCGCCCATCTCGTCGCAGACCTTGTTGGGGTCGATGACGTTGCCGAGCGACTTGGACATCTTGCGGCCCTGGCCGTCGAGGGTAAAGCCCTGCGAGACGACCGCCTTGTACGGAGCATGGCCGTTGGCACCCACCGAGGTGAGCAGCGAGCTCTGGAACCAACCGCGGTGTTGGTCGGAACCCTCGAGGTAGACGTCCGCCGGGTACTCCAGCTCGGGACGATACTCGCAGACGGCCTTCCAAGACACGCCGGAGTCCCACCATACGTCGAGGATGTCCTTATCGGCCTTGAGGTGATGGCCGCCGCACTTGGGGCAGACGCAGGCCTCGCCCAGATAGCTCTCGGGAGCGTCGGTGAACCAAGCATCGGAGCCCTTCTCGTGGAAGAGCTTGATGACGGCGTCGAGCGTGGCGTCGTTCATGACCTTCTCGCCGCAGTCGGCGCACGTGTAGCTGGGGATCGGCACGCCCCAGTTGCGCTGACGGCTGATGCACCAGTCGGGGCGTTGCTCGACCATGGCGCCAATGCGGTTGGCGGCGTGGGCCGGATACCACTTGACGTTCTCGCGGACCTCCTTGCCAGCCTGCTCGCGCAGACCGGTCTTGTCCATCGAGACAAACCACTGGTCGGTAGCACGGAAAAGCACCGGATGCTTGCAGCGCCAGCAGTGCGGATAGCTGTGCGTGATCTTCTTCTCGAGGACCAGGGTGCCGCGCTCGCGCAGGAACTCGATGATGTGCGGGTTAGCCTCGTCGGTGTCCATACCGCTGAAGGGACCACCGGTGCCAAACTCCTCGCCGGTGTAGAACTTACCGTCGTCGTCGACCGGCATGCAGATGTCGGTGATGCCCTCCTTGAGGCAGGCAAAGTAGTCGTCGACACCGTGGCCGGGCGAGTTGTGGACAATACCGGTACCGTCATCGACACCGACGTAATCGGCCAGCAGCGCCACGCCCTCAACACCGTCAAAGATCGGCTGCTTGTAGTGGATGTGGTGGAAGGTCTCGGCGGGAACCACATAGGGCTTGCCGTCGACCGTGACCGGGGTGTACTCCCAGCCAAACTCCTCGCAGCACTTGGGAGCCAGGTCCTCGAGCATGACCTCGGCGCGGCCGTCGTGCTCAACGGCGACGTAGGCGGCACCGGGCTTTAGGGAAACTGCCTGATCGGAGGGGATGGTCCACGGCGTGGTCGTCCAGACGATAAAGTCAACCGGGCCATCGAAGCTCTCGAGGCCAGCGGGCTTGGAAGTCATCTCAAAGCGGACGAAGATGGAGGGGCTCGTCTCGTCGGAGTACTCGATCTCGGCCTCGGCCAGCGCGGTATGGCAATGCTTGCACCAGTGAACCGGCTTGTGGCCGCGATAGATCATGCCTTTGTCGAACATGGCCTTGAAGACCTCGATGTCGGCGGCATCGTGCTGGTGATAAAGCGTCAGATACGGGTTGTCCCAGTCGCCAAGCACGCCCAGGCGACGGAAGCCGGCCTTCTGCAACTCGATGTTCTCGACAGCGAACTTGTTGCAAAGCTCGCGAATCTTAGCCGTGGAGGTCTGGTTGAACTTCTCGGTGCCGAGCTTCTCCTCGACCTTGTGCTCAATCGGCTGACCGTGGCAGTCCCAACCGGGGACATAGGGAACTTCGCAGCCCTGCATCATCCAGTAACGGTTGATCATGTCCTTAGAGATCTTGTTCATGGCGTGGCCGATGTGGATCGGGCCGTTGGCGTACGGAGGGCCGTCGTGCAGCACGAATTTCTTGTGACCCTCGTTCTTTTTCAAAACCTGCTCGTAGACCTTGTTGTCCTGCCAGTCCTTGAGTCGCTTGGGCTCGGACTTGGAAAGACCGGCACGCATGGGAAATCCGGTTTTGGGCAGATTCATCGTCTGCTTGTACTCGTTTGCCACGGTACCCCTTTCATGTCGTGGGCGCACACGCCCTCTGGGCACCAAAAATAGCGCCCGTCCCTACAAGCTGGGACGAAGCGCCACAAAACGGGCAGACTGCCCGTAAAAGCTCTTCGCTTAACCACCCAGCTTAGATGCCCTCGCCCGCGTCGCCACGCGCTCGCATCCGTTACTCGGCTGGCCTGTATCGACGACCATCTCGGCGATGTCTACTAAGACGTGCCTGTGCGGCGCGTCCGTTGGGACCGCAGCTCCGGGGTGATTTTCATCGGTCGCATGCACGGGTTCTCAGCGCTCCCCGCTCTCTGTAGCATGCGGATGGCCGACTACTCGTCCCCATCAACGCTTATGCGCTGTATAGTAGCACGGTCAACGCCGGCAAAAAACCCTCAACACTGGTTTTATACGTTCGAAAAATCTCGCGGCTGTGGACTTTCTCTTGGAGCAAAATACCGGGCGGCCAACGCCTACGGTCACACACTCCTCGCCTAACCTACCAAAACCACCACAAGGGGGACAGGCACCTTTGTGGTGGTTTTTTATTGCTCCAGCAAGCTGGGATCAAATTCACTCGCTGGGATAACACGGTACCCATTGCGCAAGAGCAGGTCGACGAAAACGCCGTTACCCGCAGTGAGTGCGCCGCTGAATGTACCATCGTAGATGCGGCCCGCGCCGCACGAGGGGCTACGGTCCTGAAGGACGCACGTAGCGATCTCGGACGGGCCGCCAAAGTGCTCGCACATATCGAGCGCGCGTTGAGCACCCAGGCGAAACTCGCGATCGACCGAGGTGCCCTCGCAGGTGCGGACCTCACCGTCCACAATCTCGGACGGCTTGCGCGGCGTAGGCAGACCGCCAAAAACCTCGGGGCACACCAGCAGGACCTCGGTCCCCGTACGTTCGCAAGCCTCGACCAGCTTGCGATGGTAATTGTCAAGCCCGTTATATTTACAGTTCTCGCCCATCAAGCAGGCGCTCACCACGATCTTCATTTCCATCCCTCTCAAGCAAAACGCCCCATTTGAGAAAGCTGCTCAAATGGGGCGTCGGCGATCACTGGCTCGGCCGCGGCTTTACTGCTGCTTTGGCATCAGCGGATTCTCACGCGTGAGGAGGTTCATGAACTCCTCACCCGTAATCGTCTCCTTCTTGTACAGATAACGAGCCAGCTCGTGAAGCTTAAACTTGTTCTCCTTGAGGATCTGCAGGGCGCGATCATGCGCATCCTCGATCAGCTTGGCGACAATCGCGTCCACGCGCTCAGCCGTACCGGGGGCGCAAGTGAGCGACGTGTCCTGGTTGAGGTACGCGTTCTGAACGGTACCGAGCGCCATCATGCCAAACTCATCGGACATACCAAAACGCGTCACCATGTTGCGGGCGAGCTTGGTGGCCTGCTCGATATCGTTGGCCGCGCCGGTCGTCATCTCACCAAAGATGAGCTCCTCGGCAGCACGTCCGCCGCAGTAGACAGCGAGCTTGTCGAGCACCTCCTGGCGCGTGGTCAGAAAACGCTCGTCCTCCTCGACCTGCATGGTATAGCCAAGAGCACCGCTCGTGCGCGGCACGATGGTGATCTTGGTGACCGGGGCAGAGCCCTTTTGGCGGGCAGCGACAATGGCATGGCCAATCTCGTGGTAGGAAACAACCTGCTTCTCGTGGTCGGAAAGCACCGTGGACTTACGCTGCTGGCCGGCGATAACAACCTCCACCGACTCCTCGAAGTCGTCCTGGGTTGCACGCTTTCGACCCTCGCGAACGGCGCGCAGGGCGCCCTCGTTGATGATATTGGCCAGGTCGGCGCCCGAGGCACCGGGCGTAGCGCGGGCAATCGCGGTCAGATCAATCGGTGGCTGGGTCTTCACACTCTTGGCGTGGAGCTCGAGGATGTTCTTGCGGCCGGTCAGGTCGGGCAGCTCGACGGGAATGCGGCGGTCAAAACGGCCGGGGCGCAGCAGGGCCGGATCGAGGCTGTCGGGGCGGTTGGTGGCAGCAAGGACGACAATACCCTTGTGGTTATCGAAGCCGTCCATCTCGGTCAGCAGCTGGTTGAGCGTCTGCTCGCGCTCGTCGTTGCCGCTAAAGCCGCCGCCATCGCGCTTCTTACCGATGGTATCGATCTCATCGATAAAGACGATACACGGGGCCTTTTCCTTGGCCTGCTTAAACAGGTCACGCACCTTAGCAGCGCCGCGACCAACAAACATCTCAACGAACTCAGAGCCCGAAATGCTAAAGAACGGCACGCCCGCCTCGCCGGCAACAGCCTTGGCAAGCAGGGTCTTACCGGTACCCGGAGGGCCAACAAGAAGAGCGCCGCGCGGCAGCTTGGCGCCGATCTCCTCGTAGCGCTGCGGCTTCTCCAGAAAGTCGACGACCTCCTTGAGGGACTCCTTGGCCTCTTCCTGGCCGGCGACGTCCTTAAAGGTCACGCCCACGTCCTTGGAGGCGATCACGCGCGCGCCGGACTTACCCAGTCCGCCGCCGCCAAAACCGCCGCCGCCAAAGTTCATCGACGGACCGTCATCGCCCATGGCCTTCTTCATGCGGCGGTTGAGCCACCAGCCAATCAGGAAGAAAATCGCCATGGGAAGAATGAGGGTGAGCAGGTAGTAGGTCATCAAACCCGAGTTTTTATCGGGTACGACCGACTCAAGCGAGGCGCCAGATTCAAGCACGCGATCGGTAAAGCCCGCGTCATTCGGAACACCGGTCGTCTTGTAGGCGATGTTCTCGTCCTCGCCCTTCTTGGTGTAATAAATCGAGTAATCGTCCGTGTTGTACTCGACCTTGTCAACGCTCTTCTTATCGAGCGCTTTGACAAACGTCGAGTAATCGGTCTTCGTAATCTGCTGCGTGTGACCGATGTTGGGGAACAGAACGGTCGAGAGCACGAGGTAGACGACGAAGGCGATGAGCACGTAGAGGATCATATTCCGTCTACGTTTGTTGTCATCCATCTCCATCTGCTTGAACTCCATCTACTGGGGTTGATAATGTTTTTAGAATACCCAACCCGGACGGCGATAAACCGACGCCGGGCACGAAAGGACAGAGATGGCATCACTGGAAGTCGGCAAGGTTCAAATCTATACGGGCGACGGCAAGGGCAAGACAACGGCTGCGTTGGGGCTCGCCTTGCGCGCGACGGGCTACGGACTTAACGTGCTTATGCTGCAGTTTGCGAAGAAGCTGCACTGCGCCGAGCATGATGCGGCGCCCCGTTTGGGTCTGCGCATCGTACAAGCCGACCGCGACACGCCCGAAGCCTGTGCCGCACAAATCATAGAGCTGGCGCGCGAGCAGATTAGCCAGGTCGACGTGTTGATCTTGGATGAGCTGGGAGAAGCCATGCGGCGGGGCTTTGTGACGCGCAAAGATGTCGAAGCGCTGATCGCGATGAAGCCCGACACCACGGAGCTCGTACTGACCGGCCGAGGCTTGCTGCCCCTCGCCGACCTTGCCGATCTGGTAACCGAAATGCGCCCTGTCAAACACTACTTCGACGAAGGCCTCCTAGCCCGCCAAGGCATCGAATACTAATTCGGCACTTAGGGACGTTCCCTTTCTGCCGGCTAGGCGGTGGCGCGGCCTAGCCAGTTGCCGCTGTGGTGGTAGATGGTGAACATCGTGGCCGTGATGAGCCAGGTTACGGGATAGACCAGCAGCAGGTGCTCGAGCGACGGATCGAAGGGCATGATTGCAAACACCCAGATCACCCTGAGCACAACCGTACCAAAGATGGTGAGCATCATAGGCTGCAGACTCACGCCGGCGCCGCGGATGGAGCCCGACGCGTTCTCGATAATCGAGAAGATCGCGTAGAACGGTGCAATGAAATGGATGATGGTCGTGGTGTAGCCCGAAATCGAAGCATCATCGACAAACAGGCGCGACAGGGGACCCGAGAACACCAACAGTACACCGGACAGACCGCCGATGAGCAAAAACGACAGCACGAGCGACGTGTGGTAGCCCTTGCGCATGCGCTCGTAATTGCGCGCGCCAAAGTTCTGCGCCGAGAACGTGGTGATGGATACGCCGAGCGCCTCGGTCACCATCCAGATGATGCCGTCGAGACGGCCCGAAAGACCCCACGCCGTCGTAACATCGGCACCAAACGAGTTGACCGATACCTGAATCAGAACGTTGGAAATCGAATACGCCGCCGATTGAAAACCCAGCGGCAAACCGCACGAAAGCATGCTCTTGCAAATACCGCGATCGATGCCGAGCTTGGATATCGACAAACGCCATGCGCCCGGAGCACGCATCATGCGAATCACAATCATCGTGGCATTAGAGCAAATGGTCAGTGCCACCGCGATGCCGCAACCCAAGGCCTCCAAATGCAGCACGGCAACAAAAATGATATCGAGCACCACGTTCACGAGGCAGCCGGAAGCAATAATCACGGCAGGGCCACGCGTATCGCCCACGGCACGCAGCAGCGCGGTGCCCATATTGAGCAGCAGCGCCGCAAACATGGCGGCAAAATAGCAGCGAGCATAGGCTACGCCCTCGGCGAGAAGCTCGTGCGGCGTATTCATCAAAACGAGCATGGGCTCGACAAGCACTATGCCAAGAATGGAAACGACGATACCGCCCACGAGCGCAAGCGTCATGGCTGTATGGATCGAACGGCTCAAGCGCTCGTCATCGTGCTGGCCAAAAAACTGCCCCGTGATAACGGCGCAACCGGCGCCAACGCCAACGCAAAAACCAATGCAGAGCTCCGTGAGCACCATCGTGGCTTGAATGCCGCCCAGCGCAAGCTTGCCGCCAAACTGACCGACGATATAGGTGCCGATAAGCGTGTAAGCCTGCTGGAAAAACGAACTAAAAAAGATGGGAACGCACAGCGACAGCAATTGCTGCCAAATGACACCTTGCGTTACATCGATAGCCGTAGATTTCTTAGCCACACGCCCTCCCCACTCGTATACGTCAAACAACAAATTAGCAATTTAAAACCAAAGTCAAAACCAGCTTAGCACCGACTGGCGGCTACCGAAACGCCCCGAATCAGAGCGCGGTGCGGAATATCTGCCTAGTGATACAAACCCGGCTGGTAGTGATACTCGTTGCTCACGTGCGGGCACAGCTGCCAAAAGGCGACGGCGCTCGCCGCAGCAACGTTGAGCGAATCGACCCCGTGCGCCATCGGAATGCGCACGGCTCGGTCGCAGCCGGCAATGGTCTTGGCGCCCAAGCCAGCACCCTCGGTGCCCATAAAGATCGCCAGACGGTCAATCTCGCGCAGCGCAGGGTCGTCCAGCGAAACGGAGTCGTCCGTCAGCGCCATGGCGGCACAGGAAAACCCGGCATTGTGCAGCGCCGCCAGGCCATCATGCGGCCATACGCGCGCCTCGCTGCCAATACGAGTCCACGGCACCTGAAACACCGTGCCCATGCTCACACGGGCGGAACGACGATACAGCGGATCGCAGCACGTAGGGCTGACCAAAATTCCGTCAACATTCAATGCGGCAGCCGAGCGGAAAATCGCGCCCACATTGGTATGGTCAACAATGCCCTCAAGCACGCACACGCGCACCGGACGCTCCCCTGCCGCCTCAGCGACGCCGCCGAGAAACTCATCGACCGGAATCTGCCGCGGGCGACGAAAAGCCGCCAGCGCGCCGCGCGTCACATTAAAGCCCGTCAGCTGCTCCATGAGCTCCATCGAGGCAACAAACACGGGAACCGGGCCCTCACCGTCGCGAACGGCCAGACGCCCAAACAGCGGCATCATCTGATCGAGCCAGCGCTCGCCCAAAAGAAAACTCACCGGGTCGTAGCCGGCGCGTACCGCACGCTCGATGACCTTGGCGCTCTCTGCGATAAAGATGCCCTTTTGCGGCTCCAGCACGCAACGTAGCTCACGCTCCGTCAGTCGCACGTAGGCATCGAGCCGCTCGTCCTCGAGCGAATCGATTCGAAGCACCTCAACGGCATCAGTCATAGTAGCCAGCCCGCACCTTTCTTTGCAGCACCTATACAAATATCGGGGCAACGCCATGCGCCGCCCCGTCATTCATTTCATCCCGATAATACCGAAGGGATAATCGGTTTTACGCCTCGATGCGACGATACGTCACGAACTCATAATCGACGCCCTCGTCACCCTCACCGGCGGCAATCGTTGCGACCCCGCTACGCTGCGCAATCTCCCACGCAGGATCGGTTCCCAAATCGGGAAAGTACGTATCCACGACATGCACGCAATGGTTGTGCGTGACCTCGGCCTCTGCGCAATACGGCAAAAACTGCCGATAGACATCGCCGCCACCGATCACCCACGCAACGGGCTCATCGGCAACCGCAGCGAGCGCCTCATCAATACTATGCACCACATCGACGTCCACGGGAGCAAAGTCCACGTCGCGCGTGAGCACGATATTGCGGCGGTTCTTGAGCGGACGCCCCCCGGGAAAACTCAGCAGCGTCTTGCGCCCCATAATGACCGGACAGCCCTTGGTGCACGCCACAAAATGGCGCATGTCGGCGCGATTGGACACTACCATGTCGCCCTCGCAGCCAATGCCCCAGTCGTCACACACGGCGACGATGGCAGAAAGCTTACACGTCATAAGCGCCACCTACACCGCAATAGGAATGTTCTTGACTTGCGGGCCGTGCTCGTAGCCCTCGACGATCAGGTCGTCGGTCGTAAACGCGTAGAAATCGTGCACGTCGGGATTGAGCGAAACCTTAGGCGCCGCAAACTGCGGACGCTCGATAAGCTCGCGGACGATATCGACATGGCGGTCGTAAATGTGGGCATCGGCAATCACATGCAGCAGCTCGCCGGGAATCATATCGACGGACTGCGCAACCATCATGAGCAGAATGGCGTACTGGCACACGTTCCAGTTGTTCGCGGCCAAAATGTCCTGGCTGCGCTGGTTGAGAATCATGTTGAGCGTCGGTTTGTCATCCTGCGGGCGCTGCGTCACGTTATATGTCACGCTGTAGGCGCACGGATACAGGTGCATCTCGGACAGGTCGCTGAACACATAGGTGTTCGTCATGATGCGACGGCTATACGGCGTATGCTTAAGGTCGTACAGCACGCGGTCCATCTGGTCAAAGTCGCCCTCGGCATAATGGCTCTTCTGGCCAATCTGGTATCCGTAGGCCTTACCGATGGAGCCGGTCTCGTCAGCCCACTCGTCCCAAATATGGCTGTGGAGGTCATGGACGTTATTGGACTTCTTTTGATAGATCCACAGGATCTCGTCCATGGCAGACTTAAGCGCCGTGCGGCGCAGCGTGAGCGCGGGGAACTCCTCGCGCAGGTCGTAGCGCGCCGTAACGCCAAAGTTTTTAATGGTATAGGCAGGGGTGCCGTCCTCCCACACCGGACGGACCTTTTGGCCCTCGGTGGTGGTGCCATGGTCCAAGATATCGCGACACATGGCTACAAACTGTTGATCAGCTTTGCTCATTGACCCTCCTGTCAGTCGCCTATAAGCAATTTTTATTGTAGCCCAGGCGCACAGCATCGGATGGGACACTTGGGCTGGCACACGCAATGCACGGCAGCTCACTCTCAGTCGCAACGGCTTTGCCTTTTTCTGACATATGCCAAAAATGCCTTGCGCTGGTCCGCAGGTGCGCTATCCTATTTTTGACATATGTCAGATTTGGAGAGTGTATGGCAGGAAGACGCGAGAAACTGCGCCGCGTCGGGATCATCCCCGAATACCGCGGCTTTACCCCCGATGGCCTTGCCAGCGGAGACGCCATCGACATGACGGTCGACGAGCTCGAGGTGCTGCGGCTGTGCGACCTGGAAGGCCTCAATCAGGAGGCTGTCGCCCAACACATGGGCATCGCTCGTGCCACCGTGGCGGCCATCTGCAGCCGCGCGCATCGCAAGGTAGCAAACGCGCTGGTCAACGGGCGAGCACTTATCATCGAAGGTGGCAACATCGCGTACTCCCCCATTACCACGACGACGGCCGCATGGCCAGCAAAGGAGGTTGACACTATGAGGGTGGCAACGACGTACGACAACGGCAACATCTTTATGCACTTTGGCCGCAGCGAGCAGTTCAAGATCTACGACATCCAGGACGGCGAGGTGATCGACGAGCAGGTCGTGGGCACCGGTGGCACCGGTCATGGCGCGCTGGCGGGTCTGCTCGCCAACGGCGGCGTCGACACGCTCATCTGCGGCGGCATCGGCGGTGGCGCTATCAACGCGCTTGCTCAAGCCGGCATCACCGTCTATGCGGGAGCCCAGGGCAGCTGCGATGCGTGCGTCGAAGCCCTTATCGCTGGCACGCTCGCACAGAACGGCGAGGCCACGTGCGGCTGCCACGGCCATGATCACGAGCATTCCCATGAGCATGGCGAGTCCTGCGGCTGCCACGGCCATCACGAGCACGAGGGCCATGAGGGCTGCGGCTGCCACTAGCGGCAGGCAATCGATGCCATCACGTGCCTGCTCACACAACAAATAACGCACCAACGACGAAGGCCGCCTGGAATACCATCCGGGCGGCCTTCGCCATACACGACTCAGCCAGTCGCTATTTTTTATTACGCATCTGCGCTTCCATCTGGCGCAGCAGATCCATATCGGACTTGGGGCCGCCCGTTCCCAGGCCGCCCATGCCGCCCAGGCCCATGGCATCCAGGCCGGGAATATTGGGCATGCGCATCTTTTTGCCCTTCTTACCCTTTTTGCCCTTCTTGCCGCCGGCCTGTGCCTGATTGGCCATCGTGCGCATGCGGCCCATCATCTTGTTCATCTCGCCCCACTGCTTCATAAGGCTATTGACCTCGGTTGGGGTTACGCCAGCTCCCTTGGCAATGCGGGCACGGCGCTGACCGTTGATGATGGAGGGACGCAGGCGCTCCTCCTTGGTCATCGACATGATGATGGCCTCGTTCTTATCGAAGATGCCCTCGTCCAGGTTGCCGCCCATCTGGTTGAGCGCGCGCTGGCCACCGGGAAGCATGGCCAGAATGCCCTTCATGCCGCCCATCTTCTTAACGGCCTTCATCTGGTCGAGCATATCGTTCATGGTGAAGCCCTCGCGCAGCATGCGCTCGGCAGCCTCGAGCTGCTCGGCATCGGCTGCCTCCTGGGCCTTCTCGATGATGCCGACGACGTCGCCCATGCCCAAAATACGCTTGGCCATGCGATCGGGATAGAACGGCTCCAGCGAATCGGGCTTCTCGCCCATGCTCACAAACTTGATGGGCTTGCCGGTCACCTGGCGCACGGAAAGCGCGCCGCCGCCACGGGCATCGCCGTCGAGCTTGGAGATGATCACACCGTCAAAGTCGGTGCGCTCGGCAAAGGTCGAGACCACGTTGACGATATCCTGGCCGGTCATGGCATCGACGACCATCAGCACCTGATCGGGCTTGACGGCTTTCTTGATGTCCACGGCCTCCTTCATCATCTGCTCATCGATCTGCAGGCGACCGGCGGTATCGACGATGACCACGTCGCGCAGGTGGTCGACGGCCTCCTGGATGGCGCCCGTGGCAATGTCGACCGGATGCGCACCGTCACCGCGGAAGACCGGCACGCCGATCTCGCCGCCAAGCGTTGCCAACTGGTCGGCAGCGGCAGGGCGGTAGACGTCGCACGCGGCGAGCAGCGGCGAGCGGCCCTGCTTCTTGAGCAGGTAGGCCAGCTTAACAGCCGCCGTGGTCTTACCGGAGCCTTGCAGGCCCACGAGCATAATGACGTTGGGAATACGGTTGCTAAAGACGAGCTTGCTCTCGGTGGAGCCGAGCATCTCGGTGAGCTCGTCGAGCACGATCTTGACGACGTTTTGCGCCGGCGACAGCGACTCCATGACCTCGGCGGTCATGCAGCGCTCCTTGGTCTTGGCGACGAACTCCTTAACGACCTTAAAGTTGACGTCGGCCTCGAGCAGCGCCATACGGATGTCGCGCATGGCCGAGGTGATATCGGCCTCGGTCAGTTTGCCCTTGCCGCGCAGGCGGTCAAATGTGTCGTTGAGGCGATCGCTCAGGGAATCAAACACTAGTCACTCCTTAATTGGACTCGCCCACCAGGGCGCGGCAGAAATCTTTGGCATTGAACTCCTGCAAGTCATCGACCTGCTCACCCACGCCGATGCGCAGGATCGGGAGCTTGAGCTTCTCAGCCACGGCCATGGCGATACCGCCCTTTGCCGTGCCATCGAGCTTAGTCATGATAATACCGTCCAGACCCAGCGCCTCGTTAAACTCGAGCGCCTGGTTCAGACCGTTCTGACCGGTGGCGGCATCAATCACGAGGACAACCGAGACGGGCATGGGGCCGGTGGCCATATTGGCGGCGCGCTTACGCGTCACGTTAACCACCTTGGCAAGCTCTCGCATGAGCTCGGGGCTTGTGTGCAGACGACCGGCGGTGTCGATCAGCACCAGGTCGCTGCCGCGCTTATCGGCCTCGTCGAGCACGTCATAGCACACGCTCGCCGGATCGGAGCCGCGGTCGCGCTTGATGACGGGGACGCCGGCGCGCTGGCCCCACACATCGAGCTGCTCGATGGCGGCGGCGCGGAAGGTATCGGCCGAACCGATCACGACGTTCTTGCCGCGGGCGGCCATGGCGCTCGCGATCTTACCGACCGTCGTGGTCTTGCCGGCACCGTTAATGCCCACAAACAGCACGCAGCTTGGAGTATCGGAAAACGGATCGCGCTCGATGGGCACAAAGTGCTGCTCGAGCTGCTCGGCCAGGGCACGACGGAGCTGCGGAGCGGTCTTGAGGTTCTTCTTTGCCGCGGCATCGCGCAGGTCATCGGAGACCTGAATGGCGACCTCGGCACCCATGTCACCCATAACGAGGGTGTCCTCAAGGTCCTCCCAAAAGTCCTCGTCGACCTCGCCGCCAAAGTAGAAGACCTCGTTGAGGGCCTCACGGCTGCGCTCAAGTCCGCGCGAGAGTGCGTCAAAGAATCCCATTATGCATTCACGACCTTTCCGGTTTCGCGATCGAGTTTTTGCGAGACGACGCGACTGACGCCGTCGGCTTGCATCGAGACGCCATAGAGAACGTCAGCGTCCTCCATGGTACGGCGCTGATGCGAAATGACCAAGAGCTGCGTATCGGAACGCAGCACATCGAGGGCGACGATGAGCTTGGACAGGTTGGCGTCATCAAGCGCCGCCTCAACCTCGTCCAGCACATAGAACGGCACCGTGCGCGTGCGATACACGGCAAAGAGCAGGGCGAGCGCCGTCAGACTCTTCTCGCCGCCCGACATGAGCATCATCTTGGTGATGCGCTTGCCGCGCGGCTGCGCCACGACCTCAATGCCCGTCTCGGCCGGATGCTCGGGATCGGTCATCTCCAGATGAGCCTGACCGCCCGGGAAGAGCATGGCGAAGATCTCGCGGAAGTTCGCGTCGACCTTCTCAAACGTCACCAGGAACGCCTTGCGCATCTTGCGGTCGATCGCCACCGTGATTTTGGTGAGCGCCTTGCGCGCGCTCTCCAGATCGGCCAGCTGCTCCTCGATGTAGTCGGCGCGGTGCTTGAGCTGCTCGTACTCCTCCATGGCAACTTGGTTCACAGGGCCCAGGTTGTTGATCTGGCGCACAAGCTGGTTGAGCTCGCGCTCGGCGGCATCGCGGTCCATGGGCGCGGGAAGCATGAGCGCTTCCTCGAGTACCGTGGTGCCATCGGCGGTAATGGCCTTAATGGCGGCCTCTACCTGCACCTCGAGCTTGCCACGCGCGACCTTAAACTCATTTTGCGTGGCGGTGGCGGTATCGACCCGCTCCTTAGCGCGGGCAACCTCTGCCTTGGCATCCTCGATGGTCTTCTTGAGCGAAGCGGAGTCTGCCTCTTCCAGAGAGGCCTGGTCACGCAGGCGCGCTGCCCAATCCGACGCGCGTTCCAACAGGGCAGAATAGCGTTCGTGCATGGGGTCGACGCGCAGGCGCAGCAGCTCGAGCGAGCGCGAAGCCTGGCGTGTTCCGCGGATACGACGGTCGATGCCCTCAAGACGATGCTCCAGGTCGGGCACGCGGCCCTTCAGCGAACGCAGGCGCTCGCTCGTCCGAGCTAGGCGAACCTTGGCGTCGGCGAGCTTGCCAGCAGCCTCGGAATCGTCACGACGAACGCGGTCAAGTTCATCGTTGGCCTGGGCAATCTGCAAGCCCAGGTCGCTCGCCTGCGCACGAGCCTCGTCACGCGAACGAGTGAGCTCGTCCACGCGCGGACGCGCAGCGCGAACGGCCTCTGCGGCCTGCTGACGGCGCTTGGAGATACGCACGTGCTCGACCTCGGCATTGTTGGCGCTTTGCTCCAGACGGCCGATCTCGGACAACAGGGAGCGGCGCTCGCCCTCAAGGCGGGCAATCTCGCCGGCGGCATCGCCCTCGGCGGCACGCGCTTCCTCAACGGCCGCATTGGCCTCGACGACCTGATCCGACACATGCTCAAACACGGCAGCCAGATCGGGCTCCAGGCCCTCCAGCTCGCGGATACGGCGCTTGCGCTCCAAGGCACCCGACGCCTCGCCGGCATCGAGGCCCACGCGCACCAGGCCGCCGCAGGCGACGCGGGCGCCATCGGGGGTCACGTAAGTCACGCCGTCAACGACCGGCGCCGACAGCGCAGCAGCAAGATCGTCCACGACGTAATAGCCGCCGAGCAGAGCCTCGACAACAGGACCGTAGCCCGCACGAACGGACAGGCGATCAACCAGACGGGTACCGAAAGCACCCTCGGCGGCCGCAGAACCGCTCACGCCGCGCGCTACCAGCAGCGCCTCGCCCGAGGCCTTCTTCTGGTCCAGGGCCGCACGACCGGCACGCTCAAGCGCGGACGTATCGTCGAACAGCAGCGCATCGATATCGCCGGCGAGCAATTGCTCAACCAGGCCCTCAAGCTCGCGCGGGGCCTCGAGCACGTCGCCCAGACGACCCGAGATATCGTCGCCCAGCGCACCCACCAGGCGGCTCACGAGCGGCGAGCTGTCGGCCATGCGGGCATCGAGTTTCTTTTGGCTGGCAAGCTCCGAGCGCACCTCGGATAACTTGTCGCGTGCCTCGCTCTCGCGGGCACGCAGGTCCTTCAGGGCCGCGCGTGCCGTCTCGGTGGCTTCACGCGCATCGACCTGAGCCTGGCGCGCTTCCTCAAGAGCGCACTCAAGCTCCTCGGCGCGGTCGCGACGGCTCTCGAGCGAAGCCGTGACCTCCTCGAGCTGTTCATCGATCTGCTCCAGGCGCGAGGCGTACATGTTGTCCTCGACCTCGGCATTGCTCAAGGAATCCTTCACCTTAGCGAGCTCGAGCGCGGCGTTATCGGCCACGCGCTGCACATCGCGTTGCTCACGCGTAAGCTGCGAAATCTGATTGTCGAGCGCCACGCGGCGCTCGTGGAGCTCGGCGGCAGCAGGACCAGCGGCGTCAACGTCCTCCTGGGCCTGCATGTGCGCACCAGTCACTTCCTCAAGCTGCGCACGCGCGTCCTCGAGCTCCTCGACCACGCGACGACGCTGATGCTCGGAGCTCGAAATCTGGCCGCGCATGTCGGACAGGCGCGACACCATGTTGTGGCCCTTTTCCTCGAGCAGGCGCATATCGGAGTTAATGCGGCCGACCACGTCTTGCATATGGCGGCGCTGCTCGCCCAGATCGCCCACAAACAGGCCCTTTTCCTCGAGCATAACCTGGAGCTTCTCGAGCTCGCGCTCCTTTTCGCCCATGCGGTACTGCGCAAGCTCCAGCTCGGCGGCACCTTCCTTGGAGCGGCTCTCCAAGTCGTTCCACTGCGACTGCAGCGAACGCAGCTCGTCGACAGCCAGCATCTGCGTAAGCTCATTCGCGCGCGAGGACAGCTCTTTGTACTTGCGCGCGCGATCGACCTGACGCTCCAGCGGTCGCAGCTGACGGGCGATTTCCTTATTGATGTCGCGGGCACGCGTCAGGTGCTCGTCCATCGACTTAATTTTTTTGAGCGCACGCTCCTTGCGGCGCTTGTGCTTGGAGATGCCGGCGGCCTCCTCGATGAGGACACGGCGCTCCTCGGGGCGGCTCTGCAAAATGGCATCGAGCTTGCCCTGGCTGATGATGGAATGCGTATCCTTACCCAGGCCCGAATCGTGCAGGATGTCCTGAATGTCCATCAGGCGGCACGGACTCGAGTTGATGAGGTACTCGCTCTCGCCCGAGCGATACATGCGACGGGTGATGGCGACCTCGTCAAAATCGACGGGTAGCACATGGTCCGAGTTATCGAGCACCAGCGTGACCTCGGCGACACCCACCGGCTTGCGAGCCGACGAGCCCGAGAAGATGACATCCTCCATGGCCTGGCCGCGCAGCTGCTTGGCGCTCTGCTCGCCCAGAACCCACAGGATGGAGTCGGAGATGTTCGATTTTCCCGAGCCATTGGGACCGACGATGACGGTCAGGCCCGGCTCAAACGTCATATGGGCGCGGTCGGCAAACGACTTGAACCCTTTGAGCGTGAGGGACTTGAGATACACGGTTCCTCGCTTACACAGGCTTCTTGTTGAGAATCACGCCGTTAGTGGTGTAGCCCATGCGGTCAAGTGCCTCGAGTGCAGCGGCCCCCTCGGCTTCCTTCTTTGAGGAGCCGGAGCCGCGACCTTGGCGAATACCATCGATCAACACCACGGCGGTAAAGGTGGGCGCATGCGCCGGACCCTCGGAACCAACCAGCTTATACGCCGGAGGCTCGTGGCCGTCGGCCTGCACGCACTCCTGCAAAAACGACTTGGGATTCGCAGGGTGCTCGGCACGCTCGGAAGCCAAGTGCGGCTTAAGCGTGCGATGAATGAACTCCGCTGCGGCATCCCAGCCGGCATCCAGGTACAGCGCGCCCACGAGCGACTCATAGACGTTCTCGAGCGCCGAATGCAGGCCGCGTGCGCCCGTACCGGTCTCGGAGGCACCAAAGATGATGATGTCGTCGATACCCAGCTCGTGCGATACCTCGGACAGCGTGGCACCCGAGACAAGGGACACCTTCAGGCGCGTAAGCTTGCCCTCGTCAAACTCGGGATAGGACTCAAAGAGCGAGCGGGCAACCACGGCGCCCAAAATGGAATCGCCCAAAAACTCAAGGCGCTCATAGCTCGCCGAGACGGGCTGACCTTCCACGGCAGAGGGGTGCGTGAGCGCCGCGCGCAGCAGCACCTTGTTATTGAACTCGTGGCCCAGGATTTCCTGGGCGCGCGTAAGTCGTTCAGACAAAGCCAAGACCTAGGCCTCCCTGGCGTTTTCGATCGCGTCGACGGCGTCGGCGACAGAGTTGAGCGAAAGCAGAGTCTCGTCATCGATCTCGAGGTTGAACTCGTCCTCGATAGCCGTAACCAGCTGCAGGCGCTCGAGCGAGTTGGCATCGAGGTCGTCAAAGGTGGTCTCATCGCTAATTTCGGCAACATCGACGCCCAGAACGTCAGCAGCGACCTCGGCGATCTTGTCGAAGATTTCGGAGCGGTCCATAGCGCTTCCTCTCATAGTGCATGAATACCAAAAGAATGGTACCGCCCGGGCGGTACCAAGACACGGTTCTGATTCTACCCCACGACGCACGCCCCGAGGCGCATAACAGCGCTCTAACTCGCTCTTATAAAACGATACCGTCCATAGAGTTGGCGACATTCTCGACCAGCCCGGCGCGCACGGCTTCGGCCGCCGCGAGCGTACCGTTTTTGACAGCTTCGACCGACGTGGCGCCGTGGCCGATCAGAACCACGCCGCGCAGGCCCAAAAGAATCGCGCCGCCCTTGGCGTCGCCAGAGAGCTTGGCCTTGATCTCGCGCATCTGCTTTTTAATAAGCAGCGCGGCGATCTTGGTGCCAAGTGAAGACATAAAGACGCCCTTGAGTTCCTGCAGCAAAAACTTAGCAGCGCCCTCAGTGGCCTTGAGCGCGATGTTGCCCGACATGCCGTCGGCGACCACGACGTCAAAATTGCCCGACGTAAGATCGGTGCCCTCGCAGTTACCAACAAAGCCGGGAACGACGGCTTTCATGGCCGGGAAGCACGCCTTGGTAAAGTTGGAGCCCTTCTCGTCCTCGGTGCCGTTAGCAAGCAGGCCCACGCGGGGATGCTCAATGCCCAGGACGACGCGGGCATAAGCGCTACCCATCTGAGCAAAACGCACCATGTCATCGACCTCGACATCGGGGTTGGCGCCCATATCGCACAGCACCGTCAGACCGCCGGCGCGATTGGGCAGCGCATTGGTCAGACAGGGGCGCACCGGTTGCTTCTTGCCTTCGGCCTGATACCTAAACGGCGTCACATAGGCGGTAGCGGCGGCGGTCATAGCACCGGTCGAGCCGGCAGAGAAGAACGCGTCCGCATTTCCCTTCTTGATGGCACGGCACGACAACACGATCGAAGACTTGCGTTTGGTCATCACGGCGCGAATGGGATCGTCATCCATGGCGATAACGTCGGGTGCCTCAAGGGCCTCAACACGTGCATGGGAAGCTGCAAAGGGATTGACGATTTCGGCGGGGCCAGCTGCCAAGACCTCGATATCGGGATCGGCGGCAAGCGCAGCCTCGATACCATCGAGAACAACCTGAGGTTTCTCGTCTCCGCCCACAACGTCTACACAAACGCGAACGTTACTCATATACATGCTCCTTATACAAAAATGGCCGACTCATTGAGCCGGCCATTGTGGTTCCATTTGGAACGGCATCGCATCCAGAGTATACCGTTACTCGGTAACGATAACCTCGCGGTCCTTGTAGAAACCGCAGCTGGGGCACACGTGGTGCGGGAGCTTGACGGCGCCGCAACGGGGGCACGTGGACTGAGCCGCAGCCGAGATCTTCATGTTGGCGGAACGACGGGTGTGAGTGCGGATACGACCCTGCTTTTGTTTAGGTACGGGCATAGTGACCTTCCTTATGAACTATCCAGTGTGGCGATTACGCGCAAGTAGCGATACTACCACAGTTTTACTCGTCAAGCTTGAGATTCTTCAATGCTGCAAATGGATTTTCCGTGGCAGCGGCCCATTCGGCCTCCGCCTGGGCGGCGCAATCGCATTGCTCGACGTTGAGATTGCAACCGCAAGTGGGGCACAGACCGTGGCAATCGGGCTTGCAGAGCACCACAAACGGCGTGTCCATGACGACCGCGTCATTGATGGGCTCACCCAGATCGACGATGCGGTCCTCACCCAGGAGCTCGTAGCCGTCCTCGTAGGCCTCGGGGTCCTCGGGCTCCTCAAAGAGGTAGAACTCCTCGATCTCGCCGGCGATATCAAAAGAAGCGGGCTCCAGGCAACGGTCGCACTCGCCGGTGGCGTGCGAGCGGACCATACCCGTGAGCAAGACACCGGTACCGGCGTTGGTAAAGACAACGTCGTAGTCGATGCCGTCCTGTAGCTGGTACTCCTTCTCGCCCACCGTGTAGGTGGCGACATCGACCTTACCGGTCAGCGGATACGAATCTCCAGGAAACTCGAGCTGCTCAGATAGATCGACGGTAACGCTCGGGAACTCAGCCATTACCACTGACCATTCTGTTGGGCGGCACCCTCGTTAAGCTGCTGACGGCAACGAGTAACGGTGCCGGTCAGGCTCTTGAGGTTCTCCTCCAGGTGCGTAAAGACCTGCTCTGCGTAGTCCTCGGCAGCATAACGCGTCTCGCGCTCGTACTGCTGGGCACGATCACGGATGTCGTCGGCCTGCTGCTGCGCTAAGCGGACGATCTCCTGCTCACCGGCAATGGTAAGGGCCTGCTGCTGAGCGTCGGCGATGATGGAATCGGCCTGAGCGGCAGCGGAAGCCATAAGCTCCTCGCGCTCCTTAAGGATACGGCGGGACTTCTGCCACTCCTCGGGATAGCTCATGCGGATCTCGTCGAGGATGTTGAAGAACACGTCGGCGTCGATGACCTTGAACTGAGCGTTCTTGCCGAAAGGCGGCTTGGCTTCCTCGATCAGCCCTTCGAGCTCATCGACCAAGCTGACGATCCTATCGCCAGGAAAATTCTCGCCCGGCATCCGGTCTCCTTTCATAGGTAACATATCATCGTGCTAGTTTACCACATGCCACCAGGCAATAAGAAACGTCACGAAAAGCGAAGTCTGAGCGCTTCGACCACGTTGGGCGGGACAAACGTCGATACATCGCTGCCGAGTGAGGCGATCTGGCGAACGACCGAGCTCGAGATATAGCCGTACTGCGGCGCACTCATGACAAAGATGGACTCCAGCTCGTTATCCAAGCGATAGTTGAGATCTGCCTGCTGCAGCTCGTACTCAAAGTCGGTCATGGCGCGCAGGCCCTTGACCACGGCCCCCGCCCCCTGCTCACGAGCGAAGTCGACCAAGAGGCCGGTGAAGGGCAGGACCTCGACGCCGTCGATATCGCCGAGCGCCTCGCGGGCCAGCGCCACGCGCTCATCGAGCATAAACGTCGTGCCCACACCGTTTTTACCCTGCGACTCGGCAACAGCGACGATCACGCTGGGAAAGATGCGGCGGGCGCGGCGGATTACATCGATATGGCCAAACGTAATGGGGTCGAAGGTGCCCGGAACGATGACGCGGTTAATGGTGTCACTCATGGGCGTCCTCCTGAAACGTCGTGGCATCGTTGTTGTCAGCATCGGTGCCGGCGTTATCACCCTCACCATCGTCATCGCCGACCCAACGAAGCAGATCGACCGAGGTGATGCCATAACGCTTCTCACGCACGGTCTCAAAACCTGCCGGATGCGCGCCCGCATCGGCAGCGGCATGCTCAAACAGGGCATAAGCACCAGATGCAAGCAGACCCTGCTGAGCCAGGTTCTGCAGCAGCTCCTCGACCGGCTCGGCACCAAAAGCATATGGTGGGTCGAGCAGGACCAGATCAAAGGGGCCGCCCGGCACACGGCCGCGTGAGGCACTCGCCAGCATGTCGCCCGCTACCACGCGCCAACGCGCACGGTCACAGCAGAGCGACTCGATATTCTTGGTAATGAGCCGCGCGGCGTTGCGATCGATCTCAAACGTCGTGAGCGAGCGGGCCCCACGAGAGAGCATCTCTAACCCTAAGGCACCGGAGCCGCCAAAGGCGTCCAGCACACGGACCTCGTCCAAATCGAAGTCGAATGCCGACATGACCATAGATGCGCACGCCTCGCGTACGCGATCAGTCGTGGGGCGGGTGACATCGCGACCACGGGGCTCCTCGATCTTACGACCGCGCCATTCGCCGCCGATGATTCTCATCCTCCGCTGACCTCCTTAAAAATGTGTCGATATCGCATGGCGACCGCATCGCGCAGGGGGCGCGTCGCCACGGAGTCAAGGGTGCAAGCATACCGCAAGAGCTCGACCGCGTCCAAATGGGCCCACTCGATCAGCTCCTCGTCGGCATCCAGGTCGACAAAGCGCAGGGTCACACCGCCATGTTGGCGGTACCCCAGGATCTCGCCCTCGTGGCGCAGACGCAGGTCCATCTGGGCGAGCGTAAAGCCATCCGAGGTCTTCTCGAGCGATTGTAGGCGATCTTGTGCTGCCGACGCGCCGCCGTTGCCCTTGGAGTGCGTCATGACCAGGCACGTGCCCGACACGCTGCCACGGCCCACGCGACCGCGCAGCTGGTGCAGGGCAGCCAAACCAAAGCGCTCGCCGTTCTCGATGACCATGACGGTCGCATTGGGCACGTCGACGCCCACCTCGACCACCGTAGTCGAGACGAGCACGTCGATCTCGCCACGCTTGAAGGCATCGATGACCCGATCCTTCTCCCCCGCCGGCATGCGGCCGTGAAGGCGCTCGACGGTAAGCCCAGGCAACGCAAGACGCAGTCGGTCGAGCTCGGTTGCCGTATCGTGCAGCGGCACGGGGACCGTCACGCGGCCCTCGTCGTCGCGGGCGATACCGGGCACGTCCTCCAGCTCATCGGCCGAGTCACTCGGCTCCACGAGCGGGCAGATCACGTAAGCCTGCTGGCCCTTTTCGTGCGCCTCACGGATGGCGCCATAGGCGAGGTCACGGCTCGACTCGGTCAGCACGCGTGTCGTCACGCCAGCGCCAGGGACGGGCCGATAGCGGATGATGCTCGTGTCCAGATCGCCGTAGACCGAAAGCGCCAGCGTACGCGGGATGGGCGTTGCCGTCATTACGAGCAGATCGGCACCGGGGCCCTTCGCGCGCAGGGCGTTGCGTTGGCCGACGCCAAACCGGTGCTGCTCATCGATGACCACGAGCGACAGGTGCTTGAACGCAACGTCATCCGAAAGCACCGCGTGGGTGCCAAAGAGCACGTCAAGCTCGCCCGATTCCAGCTGTGCATGGATGCGCTCGCGCTCTGCGGTCGGCGTGGCACCCGTCAGAAGCGCCCAGGACATGCCGGCCTGCGAGAGCAGAGGGCCAGTCTTATCGGCATACTGGCGCGCCAGCACGCCCGTGGGCGCCATAACGCAGGCCTGGGTGCCCGAATCGGCCGCGACAGTCAGTGCGCAGGCGGCGACGGCGGTCTTACCGGTACCGACATCACCCAGCAGCAGGCGGTTCATCACGCGCCCGCCATCGCACATATCGCGCAGGATATCCTGGAACGCGGCTTCCTGCTCGTCGCTCAGCGAAAACGGCAAGGCCTGCTTGAGCGCGGCCAGGTGATCGCCCGCGGTATGGGCATAGGGCACCACATCGACCAGGCCGCCGTCGTTGCGCAGGCGCAGCGCCAGCTGCAGGTAGAGGCACTCCTCGTAGGCAAGCCGTGCGCGCGCGATATCGCGCTCAGCCATGCTCGAGGGAAAGTGGATCGAGTGCAAAGCACGGGCATTGCTCATGAGCTTCCGCTTTGCGCGCAGCGGTGCCGGAATGGGATCAAAGGGATTGTCGACAACCTCGAGCGCGCCGCTTACAATGCGGCGCATCCATGCCTGGCTCACCCCATCGCTCACATAATGGACCGGCAGGATCGTGCCCGCGGCACGCCCGTCCTCGAGCTTTTCGAAATGCGGAGAGGCCATCTGCTTAAAACCAAAGGCAAACTCGACCTTGCCCATCACGGCCAGGCGGTCGCCCTGCTTAAGCTGCTGGGCAATCCAGGGCTGGCGGAAAAAGGCGACCTGCAGCACGCCCGTCTCGTCAACGAGCGAGACCTCGGTCACCTGCATGCGCGGACGCGGCTGCTTTTGGACGATACGGTCAACCGTGGCGATGATGGTGCACACGATACCGATGGGCGCCATCTCGATGGACCACGAGCGGGTAAAGTCGAGGTATCGATGAGGGATATGGAGAAGGAGGTCCCCCACCGTCCGAATTCCCAGACGGCGAAGGGCCTCCTCACGTTTACCCGAAACATATTTGAGTCGCGCGATATCCTCGTCGAGCGCATTGCTCTGGGCAAAGCGCTCCGAGACGCACGGCACGGAGCACAGCTCGGACATGGGCAGTTGCCTACTCGATCGAGAAGATCACGGGATAGAGCGGCTGCTCGCCACGATGGGCGTCAATCTCCAGATCGGGCTGAGCCTCCTCAATGGCGTCGACGATCTCCTGGAAGGCTTCATCGGACAGCTCCTCGCCGGCCAGAATCGTCAGCGCGTCACCCTCCTCTTCCTCCTGCATGCGGTTGATGCAATCGAGCGTGACCTGCTTCACGTCGGAGCCGACCACGTCGATGGAGCCGGCGATGATGCCCATGACGTCACCGGAGTGAATCGGCGAGCCGTCGGAGGCGCTGGAGTCGCGCACGGCGCGGGTGACCTCGCCATCGCGGACCTCGCTGATGGCGTCGACCATAGCGGCGACGGCGTCCTCGAGCTCAGAATCGGGCAGGACCGCGAACAGTGCGGAGAAGGCCTGCGGGACGGTCTTGGTGGGAACGACGGCGACCTTCTTGTCGGTGCAGGCGGAAGCAGCGGCCTCGGCAGCCATGCGGATGTTGCCGTTGTTGGGCAGGATGATGACCGAGGTCGCGTTGACCTGGTCGACGGCGCCCAGCAGGTCTGCAGTCGAGGGGTTCATGGTCTGACCACCCGACACGATCACATCGACGCCGAGGGACTTGAGGATGTCGGCCTCGCCGGAACCGGCGGCAACAGCGACAAAGCCCAGCGCCTTGGCGGGCTCGGCGGCCTTCTCCTGGTCCTCGTGGATCTTGGCGGTACGGTCGTGGGCCTCCATCTCCATGTTGTGGATAAAGACCTCGTAGATCTGACCAAGCTGCAGCATGTGCTCGAGCACCAGGTTGGGAGTGTTGGAGTGCACGTGGATCTTGTAGTCGGGGTAGGCACCCACGAGCAGCTCGCAGTCACCCATGGAGCCCAGGAACTTAAGGCATTCGTCCTCATCAAACGGGGCATCGGCCTTAAAGAGGAACTCGTTGCAGTAACGAAACTCCGAGCCCTCCCAGTCGTCGTTGGCCTCGATCTCAACGCGGTCGAGGGCCGCGTCGCGGGCAGAGCCAGCGGAGTCAAACATGGTGGAGAAATCCTCGACAACGGTGCTGCGACCAAGCGCGGCGGCAACAAAGTTCTCAAGGAAGATGGCAAATCCAAAGGCGCCGGAGTCGACCACGCCGTTCTCCTTCAGAACAGGCAGCAGGTCGGGCGTACGGGCGACGGACTGATAGGCCTCGACGACGATGGCGTCGAGCGCGTCCTCGGCCGAGAACTTCTTCTTCTCGCACTCGTCTGCCTTGGTCGAGACGTCGCGCAGCACCGTGAGGATCGTACCCTCGATGGGCTTACGCACTGCCTGGAAGGCAACCTTGACGGCTCGGCGGAAGGCATAGGCGATGTTGGCGGACGTGATGGGCTCATCGGCAGAGACAAGGCCCTCGGCCACACCACGCAGAATCTGCGAGGTGATGACGCCGGAGTTGCCACGGGCACCCATCAGGGAGCCGTGAGTGATGGCGCCGGCGATGGCCTCCATGTCGGCGTCAGCAGGAAGGGCGGAAAGCTCCTTGGTCACCGAGGCGAGTGTGAGCGACATGTTGGTACCGGTGTCACCGTCGGGTACGGGGAAGACGTTGAGCTTGTTGATCTCCTCGGCCTTGTCGGAAACAGCAGCCGAAGCGATCGGAAAACAGGTGCGAATGGTCTTTGCAATCATGGGTATTTGAATCTCCGTTTTCGGATGCTAGTTCAGACGGCTCTTGAGCGCGTCGATGTGAATGCCGATCTTAAGGCTGGCGGGATCGATCTGGGCGACCTCCTGCAGAGTGAAGGCAACGGAGCTCGAAAGATTGTGGCAGACGGACTTCATGTTGACGCCGTTCTCGAGCACGACGTGAAGGTCGACCGTGAGGCCGTTCTCGTCGGCGGAGACAAGCACGCCTTTGCGGAGGCGCTGACCGGCAAGCAGGCGCACGCTCTCGGCGCCCTGGAGCTGCTCGGCCATACCGACAACGCCATAGCACGTCATCGCGGCATAACCGGCAATATCGGCAATAACGTCGTTCGAGACGCTCAGGCTGCCGTTAATGGTCTCAGACACAAGAATCTCCTTATCTGGTGCTCGCGGCACCATCTCGTGGGAGCAATCATTGCAATATTCTACAACGAGCGCGCCATGTTGAGGTGGTGGGTCGCGGGATTACATCCTCGACACGAAATGTTGATATGGTAACGTTCGCGCCAGGCGATCGCGGTATGAAAAAACCCGCCGCATAAGCGACGGGTTTTACAACCTGGCTCCCCGGGTAGGACTCGAACCTACAACAGCGCGGTTAACAGCCGCGTGCTCTACCATTGAGCTACCGAGGAATTTAAAAGCCCAGCGGAATGGGCTGAAAAATTCTGGCTCCCCGGGTAGGACTCGAACCTACAACAGCGCGGTTAACAGCCGCGTGCTCTACCATTGAGCTACCGAGGAATAGGTGCGTGCTCTCAAGCAACGAAGTTTATTATACGGACGAATCAGCTCAGGGCAAGAACTTTTTTAAGAAATTTTCCGACCCAACCGTTGCGGCAAGGAGTGTCCCAAAGTGCCGGCAAAAAAGGAACGTCCCTAACTGCCGAAACGGAAACGCCGTGACTACTAAGACTCAATGTAGTCCTTGAGCTTGCTCGAGCGGCTCGGGTGGCGGAGCTTGGCCAGGGTCTTGGACTCGATCTGGCGGATACGCTCGCGCGTGACACCAAACTCGCGACCGACTTCCTCGAGCGTGCGGGGATGTCCGTCGACAAGGCCAAAGCGCAGCTCGATAACCTTGCGCTCACGATCGGCAAGCGAATCGAGCACCTGGGTGAGCTGCTCCTGCAGCATGGAGAAGCTGGCCGCATCGGGCGGAACGATGGCCTGGGAGTCCTCGATGAAGTCGCCCAGCTGGGAATCCTCTTCCTCGCCGATGGGAGTCTCGAGCGACACGGGCTCCTGCGAAATCTTCTGGATCTCGCGGACGCGGTCGGCACTCATGTCCATCTCGGCACCGATCTCCTCGGGGGTCGGGTCGCGACCCAGGTCCTGGAGAAGTTGGCGCTGCACGCGGACGAGCTTGTTGATGGTCTCGACCATGTGCACGGGAATACGGATGGTACGGGCTTGGTCGGCGATAGCGCGCGTGATGGCCTGACGGATCCACCACGTGGCGTACGTGGAGAACTTAAAACCCTTCTGGTAGTCGAACTTCTCGACGGCGCGGATCAGACCGAGGTTGCCCTCCTGGATCAGGTCCAGGAACAGCATGCCGCGACCGACATAGCGCTTGGCGATGGAGACGACCAAACGCAGGTTTGCGCTGATGAGTGCCTGCTTGGCTTCGAGGCCCACGTTCTCAATGCGCGTAAGACGACGCATCTCGGCACGCGTGAGCTCGAGCTCGCCCGCCTCGGCAGCCTCGAGCTTCTCGGTGGCCTCGAGACCGGCCTCGATCTTCATGGCCAGATCGACTTCTTCGGAGGCGGTCAGCAGGTCGACCTTGCCGATCTCCTTGAGGTACATACGAACCGGATCGCCAGTCAGCATCACCGTGGAGGCATCGATGCCACGCACGCGGGAGCGTGAACGGGACGTGCGCACGGTGCGCTTCTTCTTGCTCTTGGAAGAACCCATCTCGGCGTCGGCCTGACGGGCCATCTTGAGCTCATGATCGTCGAGCGAGCCGGAATCGTGCTCGTCGTCGTCATCGAAATCGTCGGTATCGGTATCGTTATCGTCATCGTCGACGTCCATGGGGGCGTCGTCGTTACCGCTCGCGGAGATAATCTGGATGCCGCTGTTGCGCAGCGCGGAATACACCGCGGTGAGCTGCTCGTCAGAAACATCGATATCCTTCAGGGCGACCTGAATCTCGTCCTCGGTTACCGAAGTCCTGTTTGAGCCGTTGCCCATGAGCTTTGCAACGCAGGATTCCAGCCCAGTACCCGTGCTCTCAGTCTTTTTTGGCACAGATTCTCCCTTCATAGTCCACAGGACTCAATACTTTAGCACACACATAGACGTCTATACCCAAAAAGAGAACTGGATATAGGCGAGAATACGCTGGTTGACCACAACATCTAGGCCTGTTCGGTGCCCGCGGTCTCCAAACCGATCAAACGGAACGGGTCCGCCACGCCGCCGATAGACTTTTGCAGCTCGCGTTGACGCTGCGAATCCTGCGCGGCCTGCACGGTCAGCGCGCGGCGGGCCTCATCATCGAGCGATCGATCCTGGCGCAGTTTGGCCTGTGCGGCACGCATGCGGCGCTTGATGGTGTAGAGCTCGAGCGTATCGAGCATGAACACGATGTTCGTCTCGGTAGGGTGTTTGCTCGTCGCGGAGATGCGCCCGGCACTCACAAGCGTTGCCGCCTCGGGACACACCGAGCGCGCCGCATCCATGCAGTTCGCAGGATCGGTACCCGGCGGCGTTGCCAGCACGGCCCACGCGATGGACTCGTGGCGCGGGTCGACCCACTCGATGGAGCAGATGCGATCGGCATACGTGCGGAACAGGTCGGGATAGCTCGTGAGCATGGTCAGCAGCTCGCGCTCCCCTGCCAAGGACTTGCGCTCTAGATCGGTCAAAACCATAGGGAACGAGGCGTCTACCGGAGCACCGGCGGGCGCAGAGCCCATACCATCAGGCACGTCGATAGGCGGCAGGTCGTCGACGACCTCCACAGGAGCGGCACCGTAAGCATCGAGCGGGACATAGTCGTACGGCTCTTCCTCGACCGGCGCCGCTACTGCCGGCGTCGCGCCCGACGCCCAAGCACCACGAGATGTCCCCTGCAAACCAGACGACCGACCGCCCGCGCTACCAGATCGCTCGGCTTGCGCCCGCTGGCGTTCATAGTTCTGCTCACGACGTCGTTCCGCATCTTCGCGCTTGGCGACATCGCGAAACACGCGACCCGAACTCGCACGCACTGTCTCCAGATCCAAACCAAGCAGATCGGCAATCTGGATAAAGTACGTATCGATCATATAGCTATCGCGCAGCGGATAGATGAGCGTCAGCGCATCCTCGAGTGCCTTGGCACGACCGCCCGGCGTGGTGATGTCACTCGACTCCTGTAGCGAACGGTACACGAAGTCCATGAGCGGTTCGGCAGCGTCAATGCGTTTCTGCAGCTCCTCTCCGCCGTGCGCCGTGATGAACTCCATGGGATCGTTGCCGTCGGGCAGCACCACGCAGCGCAGATCCATCGAATCCTGCTCGATAAACTGAATCGCACGGCGGGCGGCCTTCTGTCCCGCCGCATCGCCGTCGAACATGTACACGATGCGCTTGGCAAAGCGGGTGAGCGTCTTGACGTGATGCTCCGTGAGCGCGGTGCCCAGCGTGGCGACAACGTTTTTGATCCCCGCCTCCCAGCAGGCGATGCAATCGGTATAGCCCTCCACCACGATGGCCGAATCCTGCGCGACGATAAACTCCTTGGCCCAATTAAAGCCATAGAGGTTTCGCTTTTTATGAAACACGCTCGTCTCGGCGGTGTTGAGGTACTTAGGTTGGCCGTCTCCCATGATGCGACCGCCAAAGGCGATGTTATGCCCCTGCTCATCAAAAATGGGAAACATCACGCGGTCGTAGAAGCGGTCGGCAAGCTGCCCGCGCCCGCGACTCACAGCCACGTTGGCGTCGATCATCTCCTGCGGAGTAAAGCCCGCCTGCGACAGATGAGCCACCAGCATGTTACGACCCGGTGCAAAGCCCAGGCAGTAGCGGCGGCAGACGTCGCCACCCATGCCGCGGCTGGCGAAGTACTCACGTGGACGGCCGTCCTTACCGCGCATAAGCATGGTGTGGTAGAACTGGGCGGTCTCGGCGCACAGATCGTAGATTCGGGCACGCTTAGTACCGCGCTCGCGGCGGTCTCCGGTGTCGTGCAGCTCAATACCCGCGCGATCGGCTAAATAACGGATTGACTCGGGAAAGCTCAGGTTCTCGCGCTTCATGATATAGGTGAAGACGTCGCCGCCCTCGCCACATCCAAAGCAGTGCCACACCTGCGTGGCAGGGATAATGTGAAACGACGGGGTCTTTTCGCCATGGAAGGGGCAGCAGCCCCAAAACTCATGGCCGCGGGGCTTGAGCTCAACCGTTTCCTGCACGATGGCTACCAGGTCGGACGCAGCGCGGACCTGGTCTTTCTCCTCATCGCTAATCACGGATACTCACCCCCTGCTCACCCAAGTTATGACGGATATCATCGATATTACCCTCGACGGTCGCGATCAACTCGTCCAGGGAATCGAACACGCGTGACGGACGCAGCCAGCGCGTAAACGCCAGCGAAACGGAAGCGCCGTACAGGTCGCCCGTATACCCAATTAAGTTGGCTTCGAGATGCGCAGATGCCGCATCGTCGGCATACGTTGGCGGCAGGCCGACGTTGACAGCAGCGGGCCACACGGTGTCATCGACCAGCACCAGACCCTCATACACGCCATCGGCAGGCACCTGAATGCCGCTGGGAACCTGCAGGTTTGCCGTGGGAAAGCCCATGCCAGAACCCTCGTGACGACCGCGAATAACACCGCCACGCACCATATACGGGCGGCCGAGTAACCCAGCAGCAAGCCCCACATGGCCCTGTCCCAGCTCGTGACGAATGCGGGTGGCGCAAATGGCCTCACCGCCCTCGCAAAGCAGGTCGTGACCATACACGTCAACGCCGCGCTCGGAACCCCAAACGCGCATCTCGGCAACACCAGAAGCACCGCCGCGACCCAGCCTAAAGTCGCTGCCAACGCGAATCGAACGAATGTCGACCACGCGTGACAACAGTGCGAGAAAACCGACATGGTCGAGTGCCGCAACCTCAGGCGTAAAGGGAACGGCCACCACTGCATCGACCCCGATTTGAGCCAGGGCATGCAGACGGTCGGCCGTCGTCATCAATTTTTGAGCGGGTGAAGGGCTCACGACAACGTCCGGGTCGGGATCGAAGGTAACTACGACCGCCTTGCAGCCATGGGCACGGGCATCACGGACGAGCGCCGCAATAAGCTCCTGGTGTCCACGGTGCACACCATCGAACACGCCGATGGCGATGGAGGCAGCACCCAAGTGCTCGCACTCATCAAACACATCGGCAGTAACGATGCGAGCCTCGTCCGACTCGCCCGCGAAAAAGATACGCGCGAGCTCGCGAGCGGAAAACATCATCGAACACCGCCGATTGCCTGCGGAAACACGTGATCCATGACAAAGCGGCCACTCTCAATGCGGGCGAGCGCCTTGAGCCCGCCATCGAGCACCAGCGCGAACGGCGCCTTCGAGGAATCGAAATCGGCAAGCGCACGCTCAACGGGAATGCGTCGGCCGCAGAGCAGGTCGTCGGCAAGATTGCCCGGCAAGTCAACACGCGTGGCGCCCAGGGCCGCAATGGGATCCAGGGCAAAGCCAGCCGCGGACTCGGGAGAAAGCTCCTCGACCGCATGACAAGCGCCAATGGAAACAACACCGGAGGCCGTGCGGCGCAACGCGGAAATGTGCGCGGCGCTCTCACAGGCGCGGCCCAAGTCGCGAGCTAGCGCACGAATGTAGGTGCCCTTGCTCACCGAGAACGCCACGGTCCACACACATGTATCACCTTCACCGCCCACGGCGATCAGGTCGGCGGCATAGACCTCGACAGGGCGCGGAGGTAGGTCCACCGCATTGCCCTCTCGAGCAGACTTGTAGGCGCGAACGCCATTTACCGAGATAGCCGAAAAAGCCGGCGGCACCTGCATCTGCGGGCCCAACATGGCGACCAAGCGCTCGCGGGCATAAGCCGGATCGCGCAGCTCGGGTGCAACGGGCACCGTGCGGACCGCCTCGCCCTCCGCATCATCGGTATTGGTCTCGGCACCAAACGAGATGTCGGCGACGTAGCTTTTGGTATCGAGCGTGAGCATGCCCAGCAGACGGGTGGCTTGGCCTACACCCACCACCATGACACCCGAAGCCATGGGGTCGAGCGTGCCGGCATGGCCGACGCGCCGCTCATGGAGGGCGCGCCGGCATTGCGAGACCACATCGTGGGACGTGCAGCCCACCGGCTTATCGACGGCGAGCAGCATATTCAATTGAGAAGGCGTACGACGAGCCATGTACCATCCAAAAAGTTAAAGCTCGACGGTCACCGAAGCGGGATCCTCCCCTACCAGCTCGGCGAGCATGGGAAGTGCCACGGTGAGCGTCTCGAGAATCGTTCCGTTGTTGGAGAAACCGGCGGCAGCGGGATGTCCGCCTCCGCCAAAAGAAGCAGCGATCTCGGACACGTTGAGGTCGCCCTTGGAGCGCAGGTTGCCGCGCACCTTGATATCGCCCTCAATGCCCTTCAGGAACAGGCAGACCTCGACGCCCATCACCGAGCGCACCACGTCAACCAGGCCGTCGCACTCATCCGAGGTGACACCGCAGGCCTCAAGGTCACTCTGGTACGCGTAGCTATACGCGACGCGCCCGTGGGCCACCGTCTTGATGCGGCCCATAACGATGGACTTGAGGTGCAAAAACTCAACGCGCATGCTCTGGTAAACCTCGAGTGCCACACGCGCCGGATCGGCACCGTGGGCAACCAGACGCGAGGCTGCATGGAACGCGGCGGCATCGGCGTTTTGGTACTGAAAACGGCCGGTATCGGTAACCAAGCCACACAGCAGGCAGGTCGCAACGCCATCACGTGCGACAATGCCGCAATTGTCCAAGAAGCGGTCGATGATCATGGCGCAGGCTGCAGCTTCGACGCGCCTCAGGCTGAGCTCGGCAAACTCCTCGCGCGCCGGATGGTGATCGAAGCACACCACATGCTTGGAGCGACGAAGCACCTCGGCGGAATTATTGAGACGCTCGACGACCGGCACGTCCACCGAGATGAACAGGTCCGGATTGCCGGTATACGCAGATGCCGGTACCAGGCGATCGGCACCCTCCATAAAGCGGTAGATACGCGGAACCGGGTCATCGTCTGCCAGCAGCAGGGCAATGTCCTTGTTAGGGAAAAACTTCATAAGCGAGAGGCCCAGACCCAGCACGGAGCCCAGGGCGTCGCCATCGGGGGAAGTGTGTCCCGAAATCGCAATGGAGGACGCATCCTCGATGAGCTCGAGGATGCGTCGCTGAATATCTGCAGACTCGCACGAGGCGAGGTCGGCGGAATTAGTCATCTAAAGCTGCCTCCTGGGCGGCATCCGCTATCGGGTAGCCGTCCTCGTCCTTTTCGATCGCAAGCGTGGCGGGAACGTTTTCCAGCGCACGTGTGATGCGCTCGGCCTCATCGGTCGAACGATCGATGCGAAAATCGAGCTCGGGCGTAACACGCCAATCGAGCGAGCGAGCCAACAGGCTGCGAATACGGCCCTTGGCGCTTGCGAGCGCCTCCATGACCTCATCGTAGCGGCTCGCATCGCACGACACGTACACGCGCGCGAACGAACGGTCCACCGCGACCTCGACCGCGGTCAAAGTAACCAGGTCGAGACGCGGATCGGAAACCTCAAAGAGCAGGATATAACCGAGCTTCTCGCGAAGCTGCTCGCCCAGACGGCGGGTTGCCTGCGTTTGCTTCATAGCGCTACCCCCTACTCGGTACGGGCAACCTGGTCGATGCGGTAACCCTCGATCTGGTCGCCGGGCTTGATGTCCTGGAAGTTCTCCAGGCCAATGCCGCCCTCGGAACCACTCTTGAGGCTCTTGGCCTCGTCCTTGTAGTGGCGCATCGAGGCGATCTTGCCGTTAAAGACCACGATGCCGTCGCGCACCAGACGCACGGAATCGGTCGCGGCGATCTCGCCCTCTTCGACGCGGACACCGGCGGCGATACCGACTTTGGGCACCTTGAAGGTGTCCAGGACGGTCGCGGTACCCGTGGAGACCTCGACCTCGGTGGGCTTGAGCATGCCGATACGGGCAGCGTCGAGCTCCTCGAGGCACTTGTAGATGACATCGTAGCAACGGATCTCGACGCCCTCGCGCTCCGCAGCGGAGCGGGCCTTACCGTCGGGACGGACACCAAAGCCGATGATGATGGCGTTGGAGGCGTCGGCCAGGACGACGTCGGTCTCGTTGATGGCACCGACTGCGGAGTGGATCGTGTTGATGCGCACCTCGGACTGGTCCATCTTGTCGAGCGAGTCCTGAAGGGCCTCGATAGAACCCTGAACGTCGGCCTTGATGATCAGGTTGAGCTCCTTGACCTCGGCGTCGGCAATGGTCTCGAAGAGGTTCTCGAGCGTGACGTGCTTAACGCGACTCTGCTCCTCGATACGGGCCTTGAGCGAACGCTCGTCGGCGAGGGCGCGAGCCTCGCGCTCGTCCTCGAACACGCGGAACTCATCACCGGCGTTGGGCACGGACTGAAGACCCAGAATCTCGACGGCGTCGGAAGGACCGGCCTCGGTGACGGCGTTGCCCTTGGGGTCGAGCATGGCGCGGACGCGGCCGTAGGTAAGGCCGGCGACCAGCGTATCGCCCACGTGCAGGGTACCGCGGGTGACGAGCACCGTGGCAACCGAGCCGCGACCCTTGTCGAGCTTGGCCTCGAGGACGTTGCCGGAGGCAAAGGTGTCGGGATTGGCCTTGAGCTCGAGCACGTCGGCCTGGAGCAGCACGGTCTCGAGCAGATCATCGATACCGATCTTCTGCTTGGCCGAGATGTTGACGAACATGTTCTGTCCGCCCCACTCCTCGGGGATGATGCCGTACTCGGTGAGCTCTTGGCGCACGCGGTCGGGGTTGGCACCCGGCTTATCGATCTTGTTGACGGCGACGACGATGGGTACGCCGGCGGCCTTGGCGTGGTTGATCGACTCGATGGTCTGGGGCATGACGCCGTCGTCGGCAGCCACGATCAGAATGACGATGTCGGTCACCTTGGCACCACGGGCACGCATGGCCGTAAAGGTGGCGTGGCCCGGGGTATCGATGAAGGTGATCTTGCGGTCGTTAATCATGACCTGCGAAGCGCCGATGGCCTGGGTAATGCCGCCCGCCTCGCCGGCAGCGACGCCGGTGTGACGGATGGCGTCGAGCAGCGACGTCTTACCGTGGTCGACGTGGCCCATGACGGTGACGACCGGTGCGCGCGGCTTAAGGTCGGCGGGATCGTCGTAGAACGAGAAGGTGTTCTCCTCCTCGGGGGTGATGATCTTGATCTGACGACCCAGGTCGTCGGCAACGAGCTCGACGAGGTCGTCGGACATGGACTGCGTCATGGTGAGCGGCGTACCCAGCAGGAACAGGCGCTTGATGATATCGTTGGCCGGAACGTCAAGCGCCTCGGCGAGCTCCTGGACCGTAACGCCCTGGGAGACCTTGATGGCATCGAGCTCCTCGGGGTTCACGCCCTGGGCCAATGCCTCCTCTATCTTGCGCTCCTCCTGAGCCTTTGCAGCCTCGCGCTCGCGCTTCTCCTTGCGCTTCTTGCGGCGACCGGTGGACTCGCGAGAGGCCTCCTCGACGGCGGCACGGGCCTCCTCGAGCACCTTCTCGCGGCTGTACTCCTCGGCCTCGCGAGCCATGCGGCTGTAGTGGTCCTCTTCGTTGTTGTGACCGCCCTTGCGCTTCTTGCCCTTGCCCTGCTTGTCGGGGTTGGGGAAGTCCATGCCGGCAGCGACGTTATTGCTGGCGTTGGTGCGATGGCTGTGCGGACGGCTCTCGGAGGCGTTGCGATCGGAGTTGTTGTCGGAGGCGCTGCGATCGTTACGACGGCCACCGCGACGGTCGTTGTTGCCGCCACGACGGTTACCGCGCTCGGCGGCGCGCTCGGCCTTGGCCTTGTCCTCGGCGTCCTTCTTCTCCTTGAGCACGGTCTCCTGTGCGGCGATCTGATCGAGCAGCGAGCGGAAGCGCGAACCGGAGTCGGAAGCGGGAACGGCGCGGCGCTGGGCCTCGCGGGCAGCCTCCTCCTTCTCGCGGGCAAGGCGCTCCTGCTCGGCCTTCTTCTTGGCCTCGGCCTCGGCGCGGGCAGCCTCCTCGGCAGCCTGGGCTGCGGCAAACTGGCGGCGCTCCTCCTCGCGGGCCTTCTCGGCGGCGATGCGCTCGCGCTCGGCCTCGGCGGCGCGAGCGGCCTCCTCGGCGGCGGCAGCCTCCTCCTCGGCCTGCTTGGCGGCCTCGACTTCCTGGGCACGGGCCTCGATCACCGAGGCGAGCTGCTTGCGGACCATGGCAACGTAGGCGTCCTCCAGGGTGGAGGAAGCGGACTTAGCGGGAATCTTCATATCGGCGAGATGACCCATCAGTTCCTTAGAGGTCATGCCGAACTCTTTGGCCAGGGTGGACACACGGACTTTTGCCATATGACTTCACCTACCCTTTCTGGCACCTTGGGTGCCTAGAGACTGAACGAGCGTGGGAGATGCGCCGGGACCCGCCCGGCGCGACCGCGCGCTAGATCAGGTCCTCCGCATCATCGAAGGCGTCGGTGTCGTGGACACCGCAGAAACGGGAGCCGGGACGAGCCTGGTTGCGGCACTGGATGCCGTCCTCGGACACGTACTCGCAGCGGCGGGCGTCCTCGTCCTCCTCGTCACCGATCAGGTCGGCGGCGGGCTCCTCGTGAACGGGAACGTTCTTGAGGATGTCGGCGGCAAGCGTCTCGGACTTGATGTCGATGTGCCAGCCGGTCAGGCGCGCAGCGAGGCGGGCGTTCTGGCCCTCCTTGCCGATGGCGAGGGACAGCTGGTCGTCGGGCACGATGACGCCGGCGTAGGCCTTCTCCTCGTCGATGAGGACGCGGGTGACCTTAGCGGGCGAAAGGGCGTTGGCGACGTAGACGGCAGGATCGGCATCCCACAGGATGACGTCGACGCGCTCGCCACGGAGCTCGCCCACGACAGCGCGAACACGGCTGCCCTTGGGGCCGACGCAGGCGCCCACGGGATCCAGACGATCGTCGAGCGAGTGGACGGCGACCTTGGAGCGCTGGCCGGGCTCGCGGGCGATCGACTTGATCTGGACAGTGCCCTCATAGATCTCGGGCACCTCCTGCTCAAACAGACGACGCATGAGCTCGGGGTGGGTACGAGAGATGACAATCGGCGGACGGCTGTGTTCGCCGCGAACAGGCTGCAGGTTGGAGTTGGGGTCGCGAACGTCGATGATCACGGCCTTGATGTGCTGGTTGTGCAGGTAGCGCTCGCCCATCGGACGCTCGTTGCGCTCGTTCTCATAACGACGCTGGTCAAAGTGCGGAAGCTCGGCCTCGACGCCCTCGCGAATCTTGACGATCGTAAAGTCGGGGGTGGACTGCAGCACGGTACCGCTGATGAGGTCGCCGATGCGGCCGGAGAACTCCTCGTAGATCTGCTCGCGAGCGGAGTTGCGAACGATGGCGTTGATCTCGGCCTTGGCGTGCTGGGCGGCGATGCGGCTCGTGTTCTTGGGAGTGACGTCGATCTCCTCGAACTCGGTGAAGTTGCCCTCCTCGTCCATGGAATCGTCGATCGGCTCCAGGCGGTAGACATAGATCTTGCCGGTGGTGCGGTCGATGGTCACCTTGGCACCCCACTCAAGATGCAGGATCTCGGCGTAGCTCTTGGCGAGCGACTGCTCCAGGCGGTCGATCAGGTAGAGCTGGTCGATGTGCTTCTCCTGGCAAAGCTCCATCAGGGCGGACATCATGTCGGATGCTGCCATCTTACTTTCCTTCCTTCGCGGGCTTGAAGTCGTAGGTGGGCTTCAACTTGCACTTTTTAACATCAGTGAAATCGAGGGTGACGGACTCGCCGTCCTCGAGCTCGAGGGTCACGTTCGTCTCGGTGGCGGCGGCAATCTTGCCGGCGTACTTGCGACGGCCCTCGGTGGCGGTGGAGGTGAGCTCGCAGTCCTCGCCCATAAAGCGGGCAAAGTCGCACGGGCGGCGCAGCGGGCGCGCCATGCCTGGGCTCGACACCTCGAGCGTATAGCTCGAAGAGATGGGGTCGAGCTCCTCAATCACATCGCCGACCCACTTGGTGTTGGCCGTGACGTCGTTGAGGGACAGGCTCTGACCCTCGGCACCCTCGATACGCACACGCACGCAGGGGGCCTTGGTGGCACCCACGAGCTCGACGTCGACGATGTCGACATCGTGCTGGGGAGCGACGGCCTCGAGCGCGTCGATGATCGCCTGCTCGGTCTTGGTCTTGACCATTGCGGCACCTCCATCCATACAAAAAAGAAGCGGGGCCGAAACCCCACTTCTTTCAATTACAACTTCATTTGCAAGCAAACTATACCAATACCTGCGGAAACACGCAAGTGCCGCAGAAACCCGCAGGTCAGCGTGCCCACAGCATCTCCACAAGAATAAGACAATTGACCGCAGGCGCTTTGGGCAGACAAAACAAAACGGGGGGGCAACCCAGCCGGATCGCCCCTCGTCGTTTATGCGTCAGCTATGCATGCAGCGTTTACTTGACCACCAGGTTGACCAGCTTGCCGGGCACGCAGATGGCCTTGACGACCGTCTTGCCCTCGAGCCACTTGGCGACGGCGGCCTCGGCGGCAGCCTGCATCTCCTCATTGGAGGCATCGCGGGCAACGTCGACGCGGCCGCGGACCTTGCCGAGCACCTGGACCACGATCTGCACCGTGTCCTCAACGGACTCGGCCAGGTCGAACTCGGGCCAGGCGGCGGTGTAGGCGTTGCCCTCGCAGCCGAGTGCCTCGTGCCACAGCTCGTCGGCCCAGAACGGGCAGATGGGGGCAAGGACGCTCACGATATCCTTAGCCACGCCGTAGCACAGCGCCTTGTCGCGGGCGGTACCCTCGGTGGCGTTGAGGTAGGCGCTCGCCGCGTTGACGAGCTCCATGACGGCCGAGATGGCGGTGTTAAACTGGCCGCGATCGAAGTCCTCGGTGCACTTGGCGATGGTGCGGTGACGCTCGCGATAGAGCTTCATCGCGACCTCGTCGAGCGCGGACTTGTCGAAGGCCACGTTGGCGTCGCTGGACTGGACGAGCTGCCAAACGATACGCCAGGCGCGCTTGATGAAGCGGTTGGCGCCCTCGACGGCCTTGGGATCCCAGTCGAAGTCCTTCTCGGGCGGGGCGATAAACAGGATCGCCAAACGCATGGTGTCGGCGCCGTAGGGTTCGATGACCGAGCTCGGGGGCACGACGTTGCCCTTGGACTTGGACATGGTGTCGCCGTTCTCGTCCTTGACCATGCCCTGGCACAGCAGGTTGGTGAAGGGCTCGTCCACACTCAGCAGGCCCAGGTCGCGCAGCGCCTTGGTAAAGAAGCGGCTGTAGAGCAGGTGCAGAATGGCGTGCTCGATGCCGCCGATGTAGTTATCGACGGGCATCCAACGGTCGGCGGCCTCGCGGGAGAAGGGCAGCTCGGTGTTGTGCGGATCGGTATAGCGCAGGTAATACCAGCTGGAGCAGGTGAAGGTGTCCATGGTATCGGTCTCGCGTTTGGCCGGGCGACCGCAGACCGGACAGGTGGTCTCGTAGAACTCCTTGCACTCGGCGAGGGTTTCGCCGGCGCCCAGGTCCAGGTTCTCGGGCAGCGTCACCGGCAGCTGATCCTCGGGCACGGGCACGATGCCGCAGTGCTCGCAGTGGATGGCCGGGATGGGGTTGCCCCAATAACGCTGACGGCTGATGAGCCAGTCGCGCAGGCGGAACTCGACCTTGCGACGACCGCAGCCCATGGCCTCGAGGTCGGCCACGATGGCAGCCTCGCCCTCGGAGTGCTTACCGCCGCGCATGCCGGTGTACTTGCCGGACTGGACCAACGTGCCCTCGGCAGCGTGGGCGCAATCCCAGTCGACGGTCTCGGCATGGAAGGTATCGATGGTCTCGCCGCTGGCCTCGACGGCAGCGCGATCGTCATCGTCCAGGATGATCGGCACGATCGGCAGGTCGTACTTGCGGGCAAACTCAAAGTCGCGCTGGTCGCCGCAGGGAACGGCCATGACGGCACCGGTGCCGTAGTCGGCAACGACATAATCGGCAACCCACACGGGGACCTTCTCGCCGTTGACGGGGTTCACCACGTAGCGGCCGGTAAAGGCACCGTGCTTCTCAAGGGTACCCTGGGCACGCTCGACGGCAGAGATATGCTTGGAGTCCTCGACGATCTTGGTGACGGCCTCCTCGTACTCCGTGCCCTCGACGAGCTCGTGAAGACCGGCGTACTCGGGAGCCAGGACAAAGAAGGACACGCCAAAAAGGGTATCGGCTCGCGTGGTGAAGACGGTGATCTTACCCTCGTCGCCCTCGATGGGCTCGCCGTCCTTGTCGCACAGGGTAAAGTCGACCTCAGCGCCCTCGGAGCGACCGATCCAGTTGGCCTGCATCTGCTTGACGCGCTCGGGCCAGCCGGGGAGCTTCTCCAGATCGTCGAGCAGCTCCTGGGAATACTCGGTGATCTTGAAGTACCACTGCTCAAGGTCGCGCTTCTCGGGCTCGGTGCCGCAGCGCCAGCACTTGCCCTCGGTAACCTGCTCGTTGGCCAGAACGGTCTTGCAGGTGGGGCACCAGTTGACCGGGTTCTTCTTGCGGTAGACCAGGCCCTTTTCCCACATCTTCTCAAAGATCCACTGACCCCAGCGGTAGTAGTCGGGGCTGCAGGTCTTGACCATGCGATCCAGATCGTAGGAGAAGCCCATGCGCTTCATCGTGGCGAGCGCCTGGTCCATGTTCTTATACGTCCAGGCGGCAGCCTGCGTGTTGTGCTTGATGGCGGCGTTCTCGGCGGGCAGGCCAAAGGCATCGAAGCCGATGGGATGCAGCACGTCGCAGCCGCGCATACGGGCCTGACGGGCCATGGCATCGCCGATGGTGTAGTTGCGCGCGTGGCCCATGTGCAGGTCGCCCGACGGATACGGGAACATCTCGAGCACATACTTCTTGGGCTTGCTGTCGTCGGTGTCGACGGCAAAGAGGTTCTCGTCGTCCCACGCCTTCATCCACCGGGACTCAATGGCCTGCGCGTCGTAAGCAGGGATCTCGTCCTTATGATCTGTGCAATCGCACATATCAGCTCCTTTAATCTTAGCTGGGGTCGGACGGCTTAGCTTTATTCGCTACTGCGGACAGTCCTGCGCAAGACGAAGAGCACATTAAGTGCTCTTCTTTGCGTGCGGAACTTGTAGCGAACAAAGCTAAGCCGCCCGACCCTAAGGTTAACTTGGTTGATGATAGCAAATACAACAAGCGAGATGTCTGCGACTTGCAGGCATCTCGCTTTATCTAAATAACGTGGTTGCGAGTCAACCGTTATTTGTTACCCGTCCTAGTATGAACGGGTTTTCCAGGTGCCGCAGATTGGGCCGAAAGAGGAGCGACGCGTACTTTGGTACGCGAGCGACGGTTTGAGGCCCAAGATGCGGTGCCTGGGAAAGCCGCCTAGCGGTACGTGACGCTCTGCTGGGAATCCTTGACAACAACGTCGTGGGCTCCGCCTTCGACGATGGAGGTGGAGCTGACCAGGGTCAGGCGCGCCTTTTCCTGGAGCTCGGGGATCGAGAGGGCACCGCAGTTGCACATCGTGGACTTGACCTTGTAGAGCGTGCCGCCCACGCCGTCCTTGAGGGAGCCGGCGTAGGGAACGTAGGAGTCGACGCCCTCGACGAAGCTAAGCTTCGCGGCGCCGCCCAGGTCGTAGCGCTGCCAGTTGCGGGCACGCGCAGAGCCCTCGCCCCAGTACTCCTTCATGTACTGGCCGTTGACGTTGACGCGCTCGGTCGGGCTCTCGTCAAAGCGGGCGAAGTAGCGGCCCAGCATCATAAAGTCGGCACCCATGGCAAGGGCGAGCGTCATGTGGTAGTCGTAGACGATGCCACCATCGGAGCACACGGGCACGTAGACGCCGGTCTCCTCGTAGTACTCGTCACGGGCGCGGCAGACGTCGATCAGCGCGGTGGCCTGGCCACGACCGATACCCTTGGTCTCGCGGGTGATGCAAATGGAGCCGCCGCCGATACCGACCTTGATGAAGTCGGCACCGCAGTCGGCCAAGAAGCGGAAGCCTTCGGCGTCGACGACGTTGCCGGCACCGACCTTGACGTCCTCGCCGTAGTTGGCACGAATCCACTCGATGGTACGCTTCTGCCACTCGCTGAAGCCCTCGGAGGAGTCGATGCACAGGACATCGGCACCGGCCTCGATAAGCAGCGGCACGCGCTCGGCATAGTCGCGGGTGTTGATACCGGCGCCGACCATGTAGCGCTTATCGCCGTCGAGCAGCTCGTTGGGGTTGGTCTTGTGGCTGTCGTAGTCCTTGCGAAAGACGATGCCCATGAGGTGATCGTTGTCGTCGACGATGGGCAGAGCGTTGAGCTTGTTGTCCCAGATGACGTCGTTGGCAACCTTGAGGCTGATGTTCTTGTCGCCCACGATGAGCTGCTCACGCGGGGTCATGAACTCGGAGACCTTCTTTTGGTGATCATCGCGGCTGGGGCGATAGTCACGGCTGGTGACGATACCCACGAGCTTGCCCTTGGGGGTGCCATCGTCGGTAACCGGCATAGTGGAGTGACCGGTCTTTTCCTTGAGGGCGATAACCTGCTCCATAGTCATGTCGGGAGTCAGCGTGGAATCGGACTGGACAAAGCCGGCCTTGTGATCCTTGACGGCCTTGACCATGGCGGCCTCGGACTCGGGGGTCTGGGAACCGTAAATGAAGGACAGGCCACCCTCGGTAGCGAGCGCGACACCCATGTCGACGCCCGAGACGGACTGCATGATGGCGGAAACCATGGGGATGTTCAGGGTGATTGCCGGCTTCTCACCGCGCTTAAAACGGGTCAGCGGCGTCTTAAGAGAGACGTTGTTGGGGATGCACTGCGAGGACGAGTAACCAGGGACCAGCAGATACTCCGAAAACGTGTGGGACTCACCGGGAAAGAACGTAGCCATGTTTCTCCTTTTTCCATGCGACCGGTCGGCTGCAGGCCTCGTAGGACCCAGCCCAACCTTGGGCGCCCAATACTGGGGAAGTATCTTAACGCACTTTGACTGCTACAATGCATGATTTAAGAAGAGCACACGAGGGCTTGACGCAGGCATTGCGTTTGCCCAGCAAACACTTTAGCGGGAAGACGTGGGGCACATGGAGCACAAGACGGCGGCGCGACTGGTCATTCAATCGTGCGACAACGATCTGCCGGGCGTGTTCGGCCACGGCCGCGTCTTGCTGCTGCAGGGTATCGCCCGCGAGCACTCGCTCAACCGCGCCGCCAAAAGCATGGGCATAGCGTATTCCAAGGCCTGGCGCATCATAAATGAGGCCGAAGGACAGCTGGGTTGCAAGCTCATCGAGCGCGACGGCGCCCGCGGATCCACGCTCACCCCCGCCGGCGAGCGAGCCGTAGCGGTCTACGAGGGCCTGCAAGCAGAAATCAACCAAGCGATCGCCACCAAGGCCAACGACCTCATCGCCAGCATCAAAGAGTAGCTAATTTGGGACGGGGCTTTTTTAGCTACCCATCCAGAGCATTCTTGACTCATAGCCAAAAATTGACATTGGGTAGCTAAAAAAGCCCCGTCCCAAATTAGCTACTTGCGGAGGGCGTGGTCTAGGGTGGCCGCTACTGCCAGAGGATCGTCGATGCCGGCGAAAAGGCAGATGGTACTCCCCTGCTTGCCGCGTGGAGCAGAAAGGCGCGTCGCGGCGCCGCCGGCAGGCGATGTGCGAAACTCCCCCGGCAAGGCATCGAATAGCTCGCCAGCCGTACGGTCGATAAGGTCAAACTCGACTGCCGGACCAAAGCCGTGTTCGAGGATTCCCGTTGCAACCGCATGGTCGGGATGCGAGGTTAGCCCGGGATAGCGCAAGTTGCGCACCATCTCGTTTGCGGCCAAGTACTCGGCCAGCGCACGGGCGCGATCGAAGTGAGCCTGAATGCGAGCGTCGAGCGAGGAAAGCCCACGCTCCAGCACATCGGCCTCGTCAGCAGGCAAATCAAGCTTAGCCAAGCCGCAGCCCTCAAGCAGGGCATGTGCGCACTCGGCAGCAGCATCCACACGATGGCGCTTGAGCTGCGAACGCGCCACCGAAGCGGCAACGAGCTTGCGCGGAGCTTTGCCGGCGCACACGCGATCGAGCGCCTCGAGCGACAGCGCAGCACCCAGCCGCAGCGGATCGCAGCCAAAAGCAGACGCCACGGTGTTATCTACAACAAGCAGCGCGCGGGCTTCGCGAGCCGCGCGGCCCAGAGCACGAAGATCGGGCACGCGCAGGCCAAACCCGCCAATGGAGTTAACGAACCACCACAGATGCGGGCCCGCGACATCAAACGAAGCGTCAAAACCCACGGACGCAGCAGCAAACGCTGCAACCGACAGCTCCCCCACCATAGCCACGTTGAGGGCATCAAAGCCGTGCGCAAACGCATCGACAAAGTCATCGGCAAACGCAACTAGGCGGTCACCGGGGCGCACAATCCCCAATTGCGACAACGCTGCTGGCACATGCGAGGCCGTGAGCAACCGCGCTTCACGCGCGCCGGTCCTCAAAACCCAGGCCTCTTCTAGCTGCTGTACGCCCATACGGCACCGTCCCCTCAAAACAAAAACCCACGCTGCGGGTGTTCCCCGCATCGTGGGCAACGGCTGCAGTATAGCGCCGATATGAGACGAATCACCTAGATGATGAGCGTGTGATAGTTCACGCTCGCACCCGGAGCGTCAACGGTCACGCCATAGGCCTCGGGATAGATGCGTGTCGAAAACACGAGCGCGCCATCGTTCACAAACACCTCGACCGACGAGACATCGCCAACAACGCGCACGTTACGAACCTCGTCGACGGGCTCCCAGCGCACGGTACGACCGCAGCCGGCAGAAGCGCGGCCTTCATCGGCAAATCGCATCTCAAAGCGCGCGGGCAGCTCGCCCTCGGCGGGCACAAACGCCAGCTTCAGCTCGTCATCAACGGTCGCGGTAAACGCGTCGTTGACACCGTCGACAACAACGTCAAAGCAGGTATCGCCGGCAACCTCTAACGAGCCCACCCCCACACGCACCGAGGCATAATGGCGCTCGATCTCGCGCGCCGGCTGCTGCAGCACCACGCCGCCGGCACCGGCTGTAAGCTCACGCGGCACCGTCATGCAGTGCTGCCAGCCGCACACCACGGTGGGCGCGTTGCCATAGGTCGGCTCATCGGGCATGCCCATCCAGCCGATCAGCATGTGGCGACCGTCCTCGGCCGTGAACTCCTGCGGAGCATAGAAGTCAAAACCGGCGTCCCACAGGCGGAACTCGCCCAGCTCATAGGCACCGTCGCCGCCGGTAATGTCGCCTGTTACAGGCATGTAGCCAGCAGCGTATACGTTGCCGCGGTCCCAACGACCGCCTTCGAGCCCCTGGGGAGAGAAGGACAGCCACTTCGCCGGCGCACCGCCATCCGCCTCAAGCTCAAGGTATCCCGGGCACTCCCACATAAAGCCAAAACGCTCGGGCGTAGACACACGGCTCTCGAGTTCCCAGCTCAACATATCGGCCGAGCCATACACCAGGATCTCGCCCACATCGCGCCCGGCACCCTCGCCGTGCATCGCACAAAAATGGCTTTCGATATGCGGTCCATCCACGCGACGACGGGCGCCCAGCACCATGTGATAACGCCCGTCCGCGTCACGCCACACCTTGGGATCGCGCACGTGGCAGGTCAAATCCTCGGGATAATCATCGGACGCCAGCACCACGCGCTTTTGGCTGAACTCCCGACCGGCAAGACCATCAATGCTCTCGACATAAACAGTATCGGCTCGTCGACCGGTATTGACGTAGTCGTACGTGCCGTCTGCATCGGAAAGCTTAACGTTGCCCGTGTACAGCACGCGAATGCGGCCGTCCTCAGCAAGCGCGGAGCCCGAATACACGCCATGGCAATCGAACGGCTCGTCGGGCAGCAGCGGGGCGCCAACGTAGTCCCACGTCATAAGGTCGCGGCTCGTCGCATGACCCCAGACCTTAACGCCACCCTCGACATCAAACGGCGCATATTGAAAATAAGCGTGGAACACGCCGCCCGCTTGGCAAAGACCGTTGGGGTCATTGAGCCAACCCGCCGGCGGCATAATATGGAAGTGCTGGCCATACGCGCCATGACCGCACTCAGAGGCGGCAGCGTCAACAGCGGCAACCAGCTTTGCAAGGTCGCGACCAAGTGCATTAGACATATCAAAGTCCTAACGGATCGAAAGTTACAAGGCACCAGAGATCGGCGCCAAATGATGGAAACGCCCGCGAGCATACAACCCGCGGGCACCCCCTCAATCAAAAGCCCTTAGGCCTGCTCGGAAGCCTTGGGCTCGTCCTTGTACAGGACAAACGAGACGCCAAAGGAAACCAGCGCGGCGACCGCAAACATGATCGCGTACTGCACGGGCTGGGCCAGGCACAGCAGGATACCGAAGATACCGGTAACGCCCGTGCCGGAGGCAGCCAGCGAGGTGAGCGCGCAAACCAGGGCACCGCAGCCGCCGCCGATGCAGCCGGCGATGAAGGGCTTAAAGAAGCGCAGGTTCACACCAAAGATGGCAGGCTCGGTAATGCCCATAAAGGCGGACAGAGCCGAAGGAAGCGCCAGGCCCTTGATCTTGGCATCGCGGGTCTTAAAGGCAACGGCAAGCGCGGCGCCACCCTGGGCGATATTGGCAGCGCTAGCGATGGGCAGCCAGTAGGTCACGCCGTACTGGGCGAGCTGGCCCAGGTCGATGGCGGTGTACATCTGGTGGATACCGGTAACGACCGTGGGGGCATAGAACAGGCCGACGATAAAGGAACCGATGCCGAAGGGCAGGGTCAGCAGGGTCTGGATCAGACCGAGGATGGCGTTCTCGGCCCAAACAAAGATGGGGCCGACGGCAACGAGCGTCACGAGCACGGTCACGAACACCGAGACAAGCGGGGTCACAAAGAGGTCGAACATCTCGGGGACAACCTTGTGGAGACGCTTCTCGAGGAAGGCGAGAATGGCGCAGGCGATAACGATGGGAATCACATGGCCCTGATAGCCGACCCACTCAAAGCTGTACACGCCGGGGATGACGGTGACCATGGTCTGCACGCCCTCGGAGGCAACCGTGTAGGCGCTCTGCAGCGAGGAGTTGATGAACGCACCGCCGACGACGGCACCCAGGTACGGGTTGGCGCCAAAGGCCTTGGCGGCGGAGTAGCCGATCAGGATCTGCAGAATGCCGAAGGACGTTCCCGAGACCAGGTCGGCGATCTTGTAGATAAAGTTATTGGTGTCGAGCGCGATAAAGCCGTTGGAGGCCATAAAGTTGAGGGCGCTCATGATTCCCAGCAGCAGGCCCGAAGCCACGATGGCGGGGATGATGGGGACAAAGACGTCGCCGAGTACCTTAATGGCGCGCATAAAGATGTTCTGCTGCTGCGCCGCGGCCTCCTTGACCTCGGCCTTGGTGGCAGCCTCGACGCCACTAAGCGCGATGAACTCCTCGTAGACCTTGTTGACAGTGCCGGTGCCAAAAATAATCTGAAGCTGGCCCTGAGCCTCAAAGACGCCCTTGGCGCCGTCGACGTTCTCGATGGCCCCCTTGTTAACCTTGGCGTTATCGGCGATCACCAGGCGAAGACGCGTAGCGCAGTGCGCGGCCGAAACAACGTTGTCGGCGCCACCGACGTTGTCGAGCACCTCTTGGGCTGATTTGCGGTAGTCCATGACTTCCCTTTCCTCCAACGGGTGCATTCGCACCCGGCCATCTTTGACACTTATACTGTAATCGTTTTCATAATAGGGTGAACGGTAGGAAAAAGCCGGCGAAAGGTAGTTTTAAGGCAAAAACAGGCGACTCAGAGGCAGACAGACGTGCCCAAAACCTAGACATTCATAAGCTGATGGCCGAGCTTGAGCGTCTTGAGACCGCTCTCCCCCTCCACGCCATCGAGCGTGTTGAGCAACATATTGGTCGCCTCGACGCCACTGGTCAGGTAGCCATAGTGCACGGTGGGAATGCCGCCCGTCAGCGCGCGCAAAAACGCGTTGTCACCAAAACCGCTTACGCGGTGCATGCCCTCGCCCACGCCGCGAACCTCATCGATGGCACGCAGCGCACCCGCCGCCATGGTGTCGGTCGCGCAGGCGATAAACGAAACATCGGGAGCGACGGAAAGCAGTTCACGCGCCGCACCATAGCCCGAGTCGAGCGTAAAAGACCCCTGGCGAATCAGGCTCGGATCAAGCGCCACGCCCGCGGCGCGCAAGCCGGCCTCAAAACCGCGACGGCGGTCATAGCCAGCAGCGCGGTCCTCCTCGGTAACTCCAATGTAGGCAATCTTGCCATCCACGCGACCCGCAAGCGCATGACCCAGCTCAAAGGCGGCCTCGTAATCGTCGTGATAGACGCACGCCGCGCCCTCAACATTCTGACCGATCAGCACGATGGGCACGCGGCACGACTCAATCGCCCGGCGATGCTCGTCGGTAATCATGGTTGCCACCAGCACAATGCCATCGACCGGGTGGTTTTGGAATAAATCGAGGTATTCGAGCTCGCGATCGGCAGCGTTGTCGGTATTGGCAAGCAGCATCTGGTAGCCACGGCGACCGAGCACCTGGCCAATGCCGGCGGTAATGCGGCTCACGGATTCCGAGTTAATCTTAGGTACGATGACGCCGATGAGCTTGGTGGAACCGGTGCGCAGCGCGCGAGCCTGGCTGGACCGCACGTATCCGGTCAGCTCAATCGCCTGCTTAATGCGCTCGCCCTTGTCCGTCGATATGTAGCCACCGTTGAGGTAGCGCGAGACGGCGGCGCTCGAAACGCCGGCCAGCTCGGCCACATCTTTCATCTTTACCACGAGTACCCCTGTCGTTGAAATCGCTTTCACCATAATACCCGTGAAGACGGCATGCGAACCAAATCGGCCCACTCAGGTCGAGCAAACGTCAGCGAGCGGGCAGCTGCCGTGGCGAGGTGCCGCGAAAGAGGAGCGAAGCGTACTTTATGTACGCGAGCGACGGTTTGAGCGGCAGATCGCCCGGCAGATGTTCGCGCAGCGTCGACCGGTCCGGCGTTCGGTAGAACGCCGGAAATAGTTAGCCGTGGTACTCGCCGTTGTACTTGATGAGCGTCAGGTCTTCCACGCCGTCGAGCGCGCGGATGGCGTCGGCATAGGGCATATCAACGCCGTCCGAGAACACCTCGACGGCCATCTCGACCTTGTCACCGCGCATGATCTTGGACTTGACGGTGAACTTGGTGCGGCCAAAGGCGCGCACAATGTCGTCGCCGGCGGTCTGGCCCGTGTAGTGGATGACCATCATGTACACGCGCGCCTTGTCCTGGTGGCTCGCAAAGCCGGCAATCATCACCACAATCACCACCGCCGTGAGCCCCACGAGCGCATACATGCCGGCACCCGCCGTAATGCCCGTGGTAATGGCCCAAAACAGATACAGCAGGTCGAGCGGGTCCTTGACCGCCGTGCGGTAGCGGACAATAGACAGAGCACGGTACCTTCGTCCATCACCCACGGCTCACGCTCATAGTCCACGATGGCCCACGGGCGCATCATGTTGTAGATGCACTCGATGTAGAACTCGCGACAGAGCGGATAGGGGCTCCTCAGCAAAAAGCCGTAGTCGCCAGCCAGAATCTGCTCAAACTCACCGCGTGTAAGTGGCGCGTCCTCCTTGTAGATCCAGCTGCCGTACTTCTTTTTGCGCTCGAGCTTAATCACCTTGTCGCTGCCGTTATAGATTTAGAACAAACGAATACCCAAACCCCTCTTAATCGCCTTATTCAAAACGTCGTTAAGTCGCTTAGGCCAATTCGAAATAAAGAATAGACAAGTGCAGCATGCGCAAAATGAATCATTGTTCAGACGATCAATCTCGTTGAGCAAAAGTTCAGAATGATTGATGTCCGCCACAGTCGCAGCTAAGTCAGCCATACACTCGTTTGCATTTTGCGTCGCCTGTTCATTAGTTAACCATAGCGACCTCAGGGCATGAACGGCAATAATGCAAGCAAATGTATAGCCATCAATACGCCCAATATCCGCAGGCGAATCTCCCCTCCTGGCAACCCAGTCCTTGTAAGATCGCTGGCCAAAAATCACATCTGAAGGAACAAGGGCATCATCCAGAGAGAAAAACTTCGAGGAATCAAAATCACGATATGCTTCAACCGATGGATAGCTTAGATATAGCTGACCCATATCAGTGCTGTCGCAGTAATAGTCTTGCATTAGCTCAAGCCGCTTAAAATCGAGCCGATTGTCCTGAGGATCTAAGTCAAATATAAGCAAGGTGTCTGTAAAACTGGATTCGAGAAGCTGGGCCGCATCATCTTTATCCGAAAGAAGCTCTGCGACAAAGGATTTAAGATCAATGGACTCGAAATCGCAACCGCATTCTTGAAAGAGCTTGTCTAGAAAGTCATGAACATTAATCTCGACAGGAACAATTTGATGATCATCTGCGAGGCTAAAAGAATCAAACATGCGCTCCATCAGCTGAGGCTCGCGTTTAGCACCTTCGACAATGAGCAGGACGTTCTTTACGGACGCATTGTTCATGACTAGTCAAACTCTCCGGCACGGAGGAGCTTCTCGATGTTGTTACCAAGCCTCAACTCGCGATCGGTGGAATCGGCCAAAGTTCGAATGCCCCCTTTTGCAGAGATTTGATAAACGCAGTCAGGCCTCATTACGCCATTCTTAACAAGCGAGGTATTGTGGGTCGAGCACAGTATCTGACACGATGCCTTTGAAGCAAAGAGCTTCAAAAGGCTCTCTGCCATCTCAAAGTGACAAAAAGCGTCAAACTCATCTATGAACAAAAAGCTGGCCGACTCGTTAAGCTCAAGCTCAGAGAACAACTTAACCAGAGTTCTTGTACCGCTAGAACATGCCTCGACAAACGGGATGCATCGCATGGGATGATTGAAATACAGAACAGGTAAGCCGTCGGACTCTATAATAACGATCAGGGACTCATCGACTCCAAAATTGCGAATAAATGACTCGAATTCCGCGACCTTGTTCTCGCGTATGATCTTGTCGATTACCTTTCTTGTTTCAAACCCTTTCAATCGAAAACTATCCATGCGAATCAGTCTCATGCGCGAGACAAATCGGCGCAACTCCGCCAAGACGCCTAAAACATTAGTTGGAAGACTGCTCGTTATGTATGAAAGAAGGCTCAACGAGGTATCGGAGAATTCAAAATTGATCCCAGCAGCACCGATTCGTTCAAGATGGTTCTCTTCGAAAACGCCGCTTGCATTATTGAATTCGAAAATTCGCTCCCCATCAATCAATAGGGTCTCGTGAAGCCAAGTAGTCGGAGAAGTCTTCTCATAGCAGTAATTGATTTCGCGACCGTCAAATTCAAAGACATAGGTGAACTGTGCCGTACCTCGCCCGCAGTCAGCATTCAAAAACAGACGATCATCCTGGTCAGAATAATCGAATGCCTTTGGAAAGCCGAGTGTAATGTCGAATAAAGCTGAACCGAAATTCGATTTACCAGACGCATTTCTGCCGATCAAAAGTGCAGTTTTCACGGTTCCGTTTTTAACGTTATTTTCTGCAAACTGGTAATCGCGAGAAGCTGCGAAATTAAATGAAACCGGAGTCGAAAAATTCCTATAGCCATCAACAGTAAAACGCTTAAGCATGAGAGTCTCCTATCTCTTGCCGTAATTATATTACGGCAAGAGATAGGAGACCTGCATCAATTACGTAACTACTGGAAAAGTCACGTAGCCAAAGCCCATCCGAACCATGAAAACCTACCGCGAGGGCCGCTCAAACCAGAAGTATGCGGCAAATTCCAGACATTTCGACCACACTGGATAGTGACAAAGCTTCTACCTGCGGTTTTGTTTCTTGAAAAGGGCGGCGTGCTCGAGAGTTCCGAAATTTGCCGCATACTTCCGTCGAGCGGTTCCGGAAGTGCGGTGAAAAACAGAGAGCTGTCGACCACACCCCGGTTTTGGGCATCAGCGACCTGCGGTTTTGTTGGTAAAAATCCGGGTGTGCTCGGAGGTTTCCGATTTTTCCCCGCACTTCCGGAAAACACGACAACACCAAGCACCCTAAAACTGAAGACGCGATAAGAGACCCCTCAGAAAACAACCTTTTGAGCAGATCGACCTAAATCTCCCGAACGACAAGTCGGCCTTCGAGCATGAGCTTGTGTGCAAGGTTGTTGCTACGTCCGGCAATACCAAGCGAAGCGCCATAGTAATCGAGAAGGGCAAGTACCTTGGCCACCTCTGAGTCGCGAACACTCTTGGCGTAGCTTGAGTATAGGAAGACCAGGCTGGTATGCCCGTTATACAAATCCACCGTGCTAAAAATAGACTCAAAATACGAATAATCGGCTCGCGAAAGCGAATGGCCAAAAAAGACTATCGAAGATGTCTTAAGACCATCCCCTCCCCTTTGCGAAGGATAAGCAATCGAGCCACTTGGAACCCCTCGGGCAGACTTCAATACACGATATGTCTTGGTAAATGGGAGGATATCCCGATTATCCAAATTGCCGGAACCGTCGATTCCAAAAATGCATTCACCATCAAGCGTGCCGTGGATATTGACAAGATCGGCATCCCCAAACCGCTGTTTAAGCCACCGATATGGAGACGTATAGTTAAAGTTGAGAACAGTCACCGCATCATCGGGCACACCATCGGGCACCACGGTATGCTCAATCAGCTTGCGCATTAAGTTATCCGAACAATCTGAATAGCCATCGTTGCGAGCAACCTCATCTTTGAGATAGCAATTGAAGTAGTGTTCCATACGCTCGAGTTCCGACATGAGGATGGAAGATAACTGCCCCTCGGGATCCTCAAGGACCCGAGGGAACGCATGGGCGAGGTAATGCCCCACACGCTCGGTCCAAGGATTGGGCTCGTGTCCCAAAAGGCGAGCACCCTCTCTCAATAGAGCAGAATATACCTCTGAGTCATCCGAACTCTCCGAATCTTCAATGCTCAGCTCAGAAAGAACCCCTTGATTACCATCGTCAATGCCGTCTCCAAGCCGTTCGATCTCGTCGACCCGATTCTCGATGTAGTCACTTACATTGAGAGCGTTCGCTTCATTTGCTATATAAAAGTAGTCCTGCAGAGAACCGAACGAGACGGCATAGTCGGATATCATTACGCCCTCATCGTCGATGCCGTCCTCGGGCAGGTTGATGCCAAACACATTGGCAATAGCCGTCTCGACATCGCACCAGTTCACGTTGAAGGCTCTTGCCTCCATGTCCTTCCGGCTTCTAAGGATTAGATCCCAAGCAGTCAGGCCTCTCGCTTTGATGGCTCCGTAATCACAAGCGCCCTCTTCCGAGACAAGAGAATCTATGACCTTCATTCGAGGCTCAAAGAAATCCTTAAACGAAGACGCCAGGCCACAGGAAAGATCGAAACCGTTGCCAACCACTATAAGATGATGATTGCGGCATCTCTTCCCATCATCCTCACCGGTAAACCTGATATCTTCTGCACTCACATTAGTCCTTAATACACCGTTTAGACTCATTCTCAGTCAGATAACGCTCAGGCATCCAGACCATTCGGATGTAATTAACGATTTTATGTCCGCCAACCTTGGCGTAATAAGCCCTCACAATAAGCATAATGAAGAAAGACGGCCATCCAAAAGAACGGCCGCCTCTCCGTAGGACGTAGGCCCGTAGGTTGACTACGTCAATACCAACTATTTACTCTATCGTCCAGGCTCCAAGGGGTCAATTCAATTTAAAGAGCGGCACCGTAAACATCGCTGTCCTGACTACCAGACGATTGATCGAGGAGTTCAGGTACGCCGACGGCTGAATCGGCATCGTGAGGTATGCCTGCTTTGAGCGGCCGCTGGATCGCAGGGGCAATTCTGGAGATGACATTATCCAGAACGATTCCATGCAGCCATCTCACGCATGCTGTAAAGAAATCGACAAAAAAAGAGGGCCGACGCATCAACCCTCTTCAGGTGTCGCCCGAAGGCTTCCACCGCAATTGGCTATATTTTAGTCGATATCCTATGTTTGTCTACGGGCCCAGCACCAAAGAATGTCATCTCCATCTTTAACCTCCATCTTTAGCTACTGCTTCTTAAGAAGCAGCTATATAGCTACGAAGTGCATCCATCTTGCTCCTAGCCCCAGTCTTTACTATTTTATGAAAATCTGAGGAAGACAGGGAGCCGTGCAAGTCTTCCAGCACGCTAGAGTAGTTCCGAATTAACTGATAGCACTCAGTTTTGGAAACCATCATCTTTCTGAGCAGATAGACAATTAGGACGACATAATCAGAAATAGTTGAAAAATCTATCGAGGGAACGCCAACCTCGGATGACAGCATCTGGCCAAGCTGATTTCCCACTTTTGCCCTTTTAAACCTCACGTCATAAACAGCGCTATTATGAGCGATTGCGTTACGAAGGTCCTTAAGAACGAAGATAGTACGTTCGAGAAGCCCGGGACCGTCGTAATTGTTCGGAAGCTTTAGGTCATCAGATATGCTCTGTCTAACCGAGCCCTTTAAGCACGAATAGAAAACACCGAAGTTTCCTAGAGTCATGACCTCGAATAGCGCCCAAATAGGCAAGGGTTTATCGCTGTCATAAAAATGCCTAACAACAGGGTTCTTGGAGTAATTGTACTGAATTAATCTATTGATTTCCGTGTTGAGCTGTCGCTGAGATTATCGACGCAAGATAGGAACCATTAGTCCCAAAGACTAAATCGTTTAAGTCACTTCCCCCAACAAGACAACGATTCAGAGAGTCAACCTGTTCCGCTACGAGAGGCCAAACGAGTTTCCCGCCGGTCGGTTCACAACTACGGAAGGCCACTGCGAATTGTGATGACAGTGGGAAATAAACCGCCACAGGGTCCGCATCGGATGTCGACATCCATTCAGCGTGCAGCGGAAAAGACGTAGCTATGAACTCACAATTATCAGGCGCCGCAAAATATGTGACGTTCATCGGTTTCAGTATATCAACTATCTGCATCAAAGGCGCACGCTCGTCCGTGGAGAATAGCGCGGCATCCATTATTGCCATTTCCACAATAGCCGGAAGATCGTCCTTAAGCCCCATGACTTCAAGCGTCTCAAGATCGCTGACGGTCAAAGTTTCCTTTTCAAATAGAAACGGAATTAAAGTTGATGCTTTTTTCCGTTCCGGACCAAGCCATTTTGGATGGCGAACAACAAGAGAAGCAATGAATGCGATTAAGCAATCAATCAGCTCAACCAGGCGTGCAGTGCCGATAAGCTCACCATCGTCTAAACACCCAAGAAGCTCTTCGTACTTTGGGGCCAAGCGTGACTCCACCTGGCTGAGCATATCTTCGATGGCGCCCTCCTGAAAATAAGTACTCTCCGAACGGCTTTTTACCTCATGCAAGTACTTCTCGAAGCAAATACCATCTGGTTTGCACCTAATACTCTTCCTGGCTTTCCATTTTCAATCCGAATAACGGAGAGCATCGAGTCAGAAGCATCAAAATTCTTGAGATAGAAGCGCGGAATATAGTGTTGGTTTTTGACCATCGCTTCCTCCAAAATACAACGCAAAATCAATGGCTACCGACCGCTCAGACGCTTTATCTTCCTGTAAATCTTAGCCTCATCGGGGGCAATCGGATCATTAGGAAACGCCTGTTGGGCTCTCGCCACGTAGGAAAGAAAGTTCCCATAGCGAGAAAATGTAGAAGTGTCAGCATCACCCGAGGGGCATAACCTTCTTCCCTTAATACCGAGCGGTGAATAATGTTGATACAGGGCGGAGACGCGCTTTTTTGATGCGCGCCTTCCCTCCCCCTGATTAGAGCGCGCAATCGCACTGGCTGCCTCACGGAGACGCTTGTGGTACCTTCCAACCGTAGACTGTCGAAGTCTTACAACGCGCCCGTCAAAGTCAAACCCCAAGAAGCTGACTTTCTGTGCCGGATGTGCACCGGAGTACGAAAGGACCTTACCCGTACGAACGCTTTCAAAATCAAGCTGAGCAACCCCGCTGCTATCAACCCGGAATGCCTTGGTTTTCTCAGGCTGAAGTTTAACGGAATCAACACCGGCCATTAGATTGATGGCCTCTACAAGTGCATCAAAGCCAGACTTTGGAACGGCAATAATAAAGTCATCGCAATAACGAAGATACAAGCCACCAACCCGTTCAACGGCAAGCCTGACTTTCATGTCGATATCGGCCATATAGATGTTAGCGAGCACTCCGCTTGCGGCAAGACCCTGAGGAATTCCCAGCCCAATACCCGTTCGCTTCCACGGTCTGGTGATGACCTTACTTTTGTTTGCAAGAAACTCCGCTTTTGGCAAGATAACATCCAGCTTATTAAGTTCACGGATAGACTTAAACCGAAGTTCGATAGCCTCGTCACTGATCGTCTTCTCCGAAGTAAGATCGATTGCCGACCATGGTAATTCATGTCGAGCAGCCAAATCAGCAATAGGCCAGCACGAATAGCGAAGGATATTTTTAATAACTTGATAGTGATCGTCCGGCAAGCGTCCACTGGGAAACAACGAACGCAACGACGCTATTAGATGGGCATGATTTAGGTTGTCGAAGAAGCTCTCGAAATCACCCGTAAGCACAAAAGCCGAATCTTGCTCACGCATATAGTCGAATGCCTTTTTAGCTGAGGAAATATTGCTGCCAGCAGTTACGGCGCTGTCTGATGAAAGCGAAGAGCGGTACGCTACGGCAACCTCATTAAACTCTTCGGCAATAGCCTTCTTGTTATATAAGTCCGACCACAGATAAGAGTAGTACTGGAAGACGCGGTGATCGAAATGCGAGGCATAAGCGATATTGCGAACTTTGCAGCTTCGCTTACCTCCACGATACCGAACAGTAATGATCTCGTTGGAAATTAGAGGGTAGAACGCATGATGAGAAACGTACTCTGAATCTAAAATCTTGGCCTGAACTTCGGCAAAAGAGGCCCTATGATCGAAATGGGCATATGAACTTTTGGAACTATATCGAGGAATACGAGCGATATCGAACTCGGCCAAAATACCCCCCAAATAAATCAACCTGTCCGGATCAACAAGCGGCGGCTAACCCTCCCCGGACAGGCTAATCAAAGGCGCAGCAAGTGCAACCAACGCTTTCGCGGCCACCTAAAACAATGCTTGCCTATGGCATACTAGACGAAAGCGAGGAATTGGTACTTATGACCATCGAGGCTCTTATCCAGCTAGCAGCAGGCAACGCTGGTGTCAATGTTGCGAACGTCGGAATTTCGTCGTTTGCGATATTGACAGCAGTAGCGTACCCCATCGCCAACTCGCGATGGGCGGTGATTTTTATTCCCCATTCTCGCTTTGCTTAAACAGGTTATAAGAAATCAGCTCATGCAGTTAACAGCGCCTTGATGCACACCCAATTGTCTTGACGGCGATGGCATCGAAAATGCTGGTGCGCCCCTACGGATACAAGCGCCTCCCCATCTAATGCATGTACACGGTCCGCGAAAACAATATCGCCGACAACACCGTGAAAATCCCGATGTGCATAATCCAGGAGTTTGGATGCGCAGACGGGTGGATTGGCATTGCTCAGTATGGCCGCTTCGCACTCCTCGCCGACGGACACATCGCCGAGGGCGAAGACATCTACGCACAGCGAGGCCGAGGACCAACTCCCCTCCCCAACATCCCCCAGAAAGTTCGCTGATGTAGACTGGGGTTCCCGTAAAATAAACCCCAACAAAATATGTGCGGAGTGCTGGCCTGGAGCTGCCTTCGGACCCTATTCGCTGCCCACCGAGAGGCTCCGCTATGAAACGACCCCTTTACTACCTGTTCTGCGCAATCGCGTGCACGTCCATGGTCAGCGCAACAATGCCTATGGCAGCCATTGCGGAAGCCATTCAGCCTCGAGCGACAACCGAGCAGCAGGCGCAAGCCGACGCCACGAGCATCGACACAGGCAAGGCTGAAGACGGCACCAACACAAATACGACAGCAGATACCGAAGAGGACAGCACCACAACATCAACCGGCACCAACGCCGTCAATGCGGAAAGCGCTGACGCCACCGCCGCCGCAACCAACACGGCCACCACAGCCCCCACCCCATCCCTCCGCGCCCAAACCAACGGCACGCCCGAGGCGATCTCCGTTGCAGCAGAAACCGGCTATGCCCACTCCGCCACGGCAAGCCAAAACGGCGTCACCTTCACCGTATCGTGGAACGACGCCCCCGCGGGCACCGCGACGACCTTCCACGTAACCCAAACCAACGGCTCGTCCCAGGCCAAGGCGCGCATGGACGTACCCACCTATTGGGACGGCGGCAGCCAGGAAAGCGTCTGCGACCCGTCGCGCCAGGCATGGGCCAGCTACTACAGCCTTCGGGCCCGCGCTCGCGATCGGGCCCAAAGAATCCACGTGGGACCACAATTCACTTGCATGGAGCTAGCGAAGGTGCCTATCCCAAATCAGAAATGGTAAAACCAGCAGCAGTGCGATGCAGAGGGGCGCGGCCAGCAGGGTGGCCACGCCCGAGTTGATGCGCTCGCGAATTTCTTGGGAGCTCAAGAGATGAGCTCGTTCACGCGCTTTTGCACAGACGCATAGAGGCTTCCGAGCTTCTTTGAATAGCAGGGGCGCGCCGGCGTTTGCCGGCG
>NZ_QSOC01000001.1:0-111621 GCF_003466125.1 Collinsella sp. TM10-22 | reverse complement strand
CGCCGGCGTTTGCCGGCGCGCCCCTGCTATGCGTCATACACGTTGCAATTGCCCCTACCTAGAAGTGTATGGCAGTTCGATCAATCACCTTTACGCTTTGGCCTACCTAGAACCGCAATCACGACGTTAACAAACACAAGCGCTGTTCCCAGCAGGAGTAGCGCCAAGGAGGCGGCGATCCAGTTGCTGTCGGCTGTCCTGGGGAGCGTGACGGTGGCAGCGCTGGCGGTCTTGGCCCTGGATGGCGCGGGCGCCGTGGTCCTGGTCGCCGTCGTTTCGGTTGTCGTGGTCGTCTTGGTCGGCGCAGTCGCGGGCTTCAGGACGGGATCGGTCGCGGACCCGGCACCGGGCCGCTCGACGGCAGGACCGGCACCGCCGGCCGGCTCGCCCGCGTCGTCGGTCTCCCCCGCCGGCGCCGTGGTGTCCTCGGGCTCGATCACCACATGCAGCGCCATGGCCCCGGAGGCATCCACAACGCCGCCGGCACCGAAGGCCCCGCCCGCAGGCGTCACAAAGCGCGCATGCACAAGCGACCCGCTCGTGCATGCAACACCGCCATCGGTACCGGTCGCATCGAGCCACGAGGCGTCGACGGAAAGCGTGCACCCGGCCGAGCCAACTCCCGCGCCCGCTCCCTGCAGGTACACGCCGTAGGCACGCGCGCCGGCGGCGGGCGCGGTCCCGACGGCGGCGACGCGCCCGCCGCCGCGCACGGCCATGTCGCCTGCGATCACGCCGGCGACCGCCTCGTCCGTAATATCGGCCCCGTCCGCCCGGGCATCGACGGTGCAGCCGTCCACCACGAGCGCCTGCGAGACGTGGATCCCGCACTGCGAGCCCGTCGCCGTCAGGGTCCCGGTACCGCGAAGCGTCAGGTTGCCCCACACCTCCATGCCGCACAGCGTGATGTCCGCATCGGGCGCATGCGACTCCGTCACCGAGTTCTGCCCCACAAGCGTCACGACCAGGTCGCCGCCGGCGCCGATAGCATCGCCCGCGTAGCCGTCGAGCTCCAGATGGCCGGCATCGGTCCAGGACCAACCGGGGCCCGACACGCCCGGCTCGCGGTACGTCGCGCCCGCGATGAACAGGCTCTCCGCGCCCGCGGCACAGGAAGGCCCGCCCAGCAAGACGCATAGGCAGGCCATAGCGACGATCGCAATGTGATGACGGCCGGTGTGGGACTCGGCGGCAAACATACCCGCTCCGATCTTCGCAGGAGCCAATAGAATGTGCACCAGAAAATGCCCTGGTGGCAGCGACTATTAGTTTAGCGAGATCGATGAGGGGGCAAAGAGAAATCGCGTGGACGATGTCCACAATTAGGTGTAAATCGTTTTGCCAGTCGGTGAAAGGAAGGATCAATAATTCCAGACGAAAAAAACACAGCGTTCATCTGCTGTTTCTTTCAGCGAAATAAGCGAACGACATGCCAAGCTTTTGAGCGATAACCAGGTGAGCGGCGATCCATGCACGCTTCTGCCTAAGTCAACAACGACGAACCCAGCATGCGAAGCGGACTGCAGCGCAAGCGGAGGAGCGCCGAGCCCTTGAGTTCAGGCGCTGCCGAACATAACGTCCCCCGGTGCCCCCGCTGACGAGGATTGTCGTTGGTACGGTTTCATTGAAGATGGAACCTCTATCGCTTCTTGATCACCTTCGCAGGCACGCCCGCGACGACCACGCCCTCGGGTACGTCGCGCGTGATGACCGCGCCTGCGCCCACGATGGAGTTCGACCCCACCGTGACCCCGCTCATGACCTGCGCACCGTAGCCCACCCACACGTTGTCGCCGAGTACGATGTCCGCCTCGTCGTGCCCTTGGCGGTTCACGGGGACGTCGGGGTCGGAGTGGCGGTGCATGTCGGTGCGCAGGTGCACGGCGTAGGACACGAGGCAGTCGTCGCCGATGACGATCTTAGCCCCGGGCGAGGCGCACAGCATGCCACCGTTCACGTAGGAATTGCGTCCAATTGTTATGTTCTCAGGATGGCTCAGCGAGACACCCCCCCCCACGTAACTATTCTCCCCGCAGCGGCACAGCGAGGTCTTGTAGGTCCCTAGGCACCTCATGCGGAGTCTCTCGAGGTTGTAGAAGAGCCAGCCGAGGGCGCGAAGCAGCATGCGAATCATCTCCCGACGAAGGACTTGAGGTAGCCTGCGAGCGCGCGCAGCCTAGACGGGCCATACAGCGCGAGTGAGAGGACGAGCAGCGCAGCATCGATAGCGAGCCGAAGGGCCAGTCGATCGGGCAGCGCGAGTGCGACGACGCAGACTGCGACGTAGGGCAGAAGCCCCCTGAGCATGAACGAGCGGTCGCGTATGCTCTGGTAGTAGTGCTCGCCTATCGCCGTCTTGAGCGCGAGGCCCACGGCCGCCGCGCCCCCGACCGAGACGGCTCCGCCGCCCAGCCCGAGCACGGGCACGAGCGCCAGCGAGAGCGCCACGCTCGAGGCGAGCGTGGCGGCAGAGATCAGCAGATTCAGCCCCGACTTCATCTTGAGGTTGATGCCCACCCCCGCCGTCTCGCCGATGGTGTAGCACAGAGGCCCCAGCGCTAGGAACGGTACAAGGCGCGCCCCCGCGGCGTAGTTCGGCTTGAACAGCAGGAACGCGAGGTCGACGATCATGGCGAGCAGCATGCAGGCGCTCACCGCCACCATGACCACGGCCTCGTGTACGCGCATGATTTTCCCCTGCTCGTCGCGCGCATGCTGGTAGACGTAGGGAGCCCAGAAGGCGTTGAAGCCGCTCTGGATGAGGTTGACGGCCAGTGACACGGTGAGGGCCGCCGTGAACACGCTGATGTTGGAGAAGCCCATGAGGGAGCGGATAGCGAACTGCGGCACATAGTTGGTGAGTATCGCGACCAGCCCCGACGCCAAGAGAGGCAGCGAGAAGCGGGCCTCGTCGCAGTAGAGGGAAGCCTCCCCGCGCAGGTCAGGGGCGGCGAGCTGCGCGCGCTCGTGCGCGGCGGCGGCCACCAGGATCGGCAGACAGGCGAGCGCAACCCAGCCGACCGCCACTACGTAGCTCGTGGACACGACCGCCGAGACGATGTAAAGACCCTTTTGGATGACCGATACGGCGCCGGCAAAGATGGTGTAGCCCCACACGTCCTCCGCCATCCGGTAGCGCAGCGAGAAGAACCTGAGCGCGACGACGCACAGCGTGACCAAGCAGATCATCGCCGTCGCTGGCATGCCGACCTCCCCGAACAACCACACCGACAGCGAGTCGTCGAACGCCCACGCCACGAGGCCCGCGGCCACGACGACGCACAAGCACGCCGAGACGCTAAACGTCAGCAGCCTCCTGCGCTGCCCCTCGTCCTTTGCGAGTGGGTAGAAGCGCACGTAGCCCTGGTCGAGCCCGAGGCAGAACAGGGTAAGCAGGACGTTGGTTACCGAGAAGAAGAAGTTGATCTTGCCGAGCGCGTCCTGGTCGTACAGGTGCGTCGACACCGGAACGACGACGAGCGAAAGCACCGCGCTCACGACGCTCACCATCGAGAAGCCGACTATCTTGCCGAGCAGGCCCCCGCGACTCATGAGCCGTCACCCCCGCGCGCAGTTCGCAGTGAGGAGGCCGAGACCGAGATCCCCAGCACCACCCAGAAGAGCAATCCAACGTCGAAGTTGTTCTGCGTGAGCGACACTTCGAGGCACTCGTGCACGAGCACGCCCACCAGCAGGGAGGCACCCACGCACGCCTGCCAGCCGCCTTCCTTCCCGAGGCGCTCCAAGACGAGCCATAGGAGGAGGAGCACAAACACGAGGCCGACCGCGCCGGACTGAAGGATGGTCTGCAGGTAGAGGTTGTGCGAGGAGAAGGACGTCTCGTACACCATGCTTGGGACCATGGAGAGCCCCAGGCCGAACACCTCGTGCCCCTTCACGGCGTCCAAGATCATCTTCCAGACGACCTCGCGGCCCGAGAAAAAGTTCTTGTTCAGCCACTCGCGCGACAACATCTCCAGGGAGTAACCCAGCTGCGTGCCGATCAGCGAGGGGTAGACGACCGTGAAGGCAAGCACCGCGACGAGCACGACGAAGAAGGCAACGCGCGCCACTGCGAGAAACGACCGTTTCTTGGAGACTGCGTGCAGCAGATAGGGTAAGGCCACTACCACGAGAAGCGCGAGCATCGCCGAGCGGCTGTTCGCGAACAGGAGCAGGACGAGCGCCATGGCGAAGACGCATAGGTCGGAGACCTTCGGCTTCGGCCCATCCATGGAGAGTAGCGAAAGGGCGCAGGCGCAAATAAGCACGACGGCGAACGCGTTGCTGTGGACATAGAATGCAGCGTAGTAGTTCGTGACCCGTCCGGACACAAACCAGTAGACCAGGGCAGCGAAGAGCAGGGCGGCGAAGAGCCTCTTAACCTTTGACACGCGCGCGGGCGTCCATTCATAGCTCGAGAAGGCCAGGAGTGTCGCGAGATAGACCGCAGTCTGCACGAGGCGCTCCGCCGCGCTGCCGCCATTCAGCAGCCAGCATATGATTAGATAGCAGAAGAGTCCGACGGATGTCCAGACAAGCCCCCCGTCGAGCCTCATCTTGGTAGCCCCGGCCGAGGCTACGAGGAGCAAGAGCAGGTCCAGCGCAAGGATTGCGGCGTAGAGGGGCGTCTTGAGCGACGAGAGCGCGGCGATCGGCAGGCAAACCAAGCATACGAGGAGGAGGAAGACTATCGTGTTCTCCTCCCGCTCGACCTCCCGCGCCCTCACCAGCGCGCGCACGCGCCCCTTTTCTCGCGAGGGGATCAGGCCCGACCCCCTCGGGCCCGCTCCGCAAAAAGATATGTCAGCAGCACCGCGCATCCGCGCCCCTTTTCTTGATGAGCCGTGCCGGAACCCCACCAACGACGGAGTACGGCTCGACGTCCTTGGTCACGACGGCGCCAGCGGAGAGGATGGAGTGCGCACCCACGTTCACGCCGGGCAGGATGGTGACGCGCCGACCAATCCACACGTCGTCCTCTATGGTCACGGGGCGGTAGTCCTCGTAGCCCTGCTCAATCATGGGCACGTCAACGCGGTCGTGCCTGTGATTGCGGGTAAGCACAACGCAATCCGGCCCCATCATCACGTCGCGACCGATGGTCACCGGCCCGAAGCACTCCGAGTCAATGCCCACCGACGAGCGGTCGCCCACAACGAGGCGAGAGTCGAACTCCGCGCCGTGCTCGATGTTCACGTCACGGCCCAGCTTACAGCCCATCAATCGAGCCACCCCGCCCCGCAGCTTCTTGGCCGGCGGGAAGCGGCGCGAGCGCGGCAGCAGTTTCGCAAGCATGCAGTACAGGCCCCTCGCGACCTTCTCCCTCATCGCGCTTCCTCCATGTTCCTACGGTAAATCTCCTCCACGCGGTCGAAGCAGACGCCCACCTCGTAGGCGCGCTCCACGTAGGCTCGGCCCTCGGCCCCCATGCGGGCGCGGCGAGCCGGGTCGTCGGCAAGCGCCTCCAAGGCATCGGCGAGGGCCGCCGGGTCGCGCCGGGGCGTGACGACGGCCGTGTGCCCGCCGTCGCAGGCCTCCATAAGGCCAGGGATGTCCGATATGATAAGTGGGGTTCCGCTCGCCTGCGCCTCGACCGCGGAGACGCCAAAGCTTTCGCTTTCGCTTTCGCTTTCTACTATTGCGATGTCGAGGCCCGCCCACTCCCGCGCGGCCTCCTCCTGCGGGATGAAGCCGAGCCAGTCGAGGTACCCGTCCATGCCGAGCCTCGTGGCGAGTGCCTTCAGCTCGGCCTCCATGGTGCCCTTGCCCGCGATGCGCACGCGCACGCCCAGGTCTGGCCTGCGGTCATGCAGGAGCGCGCAGCCGCGCAGCAGCGTGTCGATGCCGTACTTGCGTTCAAGCGCCTTCACGGTGCCCACCACGAGGCCCTCGTGGGGCTCACGCTTGCGAGGCGAGAAGAGCCCCATGTCCACGCCAAAGGGCGTTATCTCGAAGTCGCGCCCCGTGTACTTGGCACACTCCTCGGCCATAGCGCGGCTCGTGGACATGAGCCAGGCAGGCTTGGCGAGCGAGCGCCGGACGACGGCGCGGTGCAGTGGGGACTTGCGCGGGAAATCGTAGACGTCGGAGCCCCAGACCGAGAGGTAGTACGGGCGCCTGCACGCGAGCGACGCCACAAGCCCGTAGCTCGAGGCATAGTGAGCGTGCACGACGTCGGGGTCCAGCTCCTCGATGAGGCGGCGCGCCACGCCGACGGTGGAGAGGTAGCCGAGCTTCTGCAACTCCGAACCCTGGCGGGCGCTGGGGTTTTGCAGGTAGTGGACGGTGACGTTTTTCAGTTCGCGGATGGCTTCGGAGCGGCACTCCTCAAGGGAGAGGACGTGAACCCCGTAGCCCCGGAGCGAAAACTGGGACGCCCACTTGTAGGTGTGGTAGTTGTCGGCATTCGCTAAGTAACATATCGTCGTGGTCTTCTGCCGCACTACAGCCTCCAGTACCGGTACCCAGCGAACTCCGCCTTAGGCAGGACGCTCTTCACGTCCACGAGCACCTTCTCGGCGTCGGGCTTGTCGGCGAAGAGGGCCTTCACGTCGTCGCTGCTCATATCGCGGAACTGGCGGTGCGCCACCGCGACGATGAGGCAGTCGAGGTCGCGCAGCTCCTCCATGGGAACAAGGTCAACCCCGTAGGCAGCCTTGGCGTCAGCCGGGTCAGCCCAGGGGTCGCAGACCTGGGGCGCGATGCCGTACTGGCGCAGGCGAGCGAGAATGTCGTCCACCTTGGAGTTGCGCACGTCGGGACAGTCCTCCTTGAAGGTGAGTCCAAGCACGGCCACGCGCGACTTCGCGGGGGCAAGCCCGGCCTGTACCATCTCGCGGATGGCCGCGTCGGCCACGAATCCGCCCATGCCGTCGTTCACCTTGCGGCCGGAAAGGATAATCTGGCTGTGGTAGCCGAGCTTCTCGGCCTCGTAGGTGAAGTAGTAGGGGTCGACGCCGATGCAGTGCCCGCCCACCAGGCCCGGTCGGAAGCCCAAGGCGTTCCACTTGGTGTTCATGCCCTCGATGACCTCGGAGGTGTCGATGCCCATGCGGTCGAACACCATCGCGAGCTCGTTCATGAAGGCAATGTTTATGTCGCGCTGCGAGTTCTCGACGACCTTCACGGCCTCGGCGGTCTTGATGGTCGAGACCGGGAAGGTCCCAGCGGCGATCACGATGTCGTAGACCCTGCGGATGAGCTCGGCGGACTCGTCGTCCATGCCCGAGACCACCTTGCGGATGGTCGTAAGGGTATGCACGCGGTCGCCGGGGTTGATGCGTTCGGGGCTGTAGCCCACCTTGAAGTCCTCTCCGCACCTGAGGCCGGATTCACGCTCGAGAATCGGCACGCAGACGTCCTCGGTGACGCCCGGGTAGACGGTGGACTCGTAGACCACGATGCTGCCGGGCTTCAGGTGCTTGCCCAGCGTCTCCGACGCGCCGATGACGGGCGTTAGGTCGGGCGTCTTGTCCTGGTTCACGGGCGTGGGCACGGCCACGATGTGGAAGCGGGCCTCCTCTAGGCGCGTCGGGTCGGCCGTGAAGTCCACGGTCGTGTGAGCCAGGGCCTCGTCGCCTACCTCATTGGTGGAGTCGTGGCCCTGCTTGTACTGCTCGACCTTGGCCTCGTTGATGTCGAAGCCGATGACGGGGACGTGCTTGGCGAACTCGACGGCGATGGGCATGCCAACGTAGCCGAGGCCTACGAGCGAGAGCTTGGCGTCACCTGCGAGCAGATCTTCGTAAAGGGTTGTGAACATTTAAAAACTTCCTATTCTCTTGAGGGTTGCGTGGAACATCTGCCAGAACAGACAGTAGGCGGCGTACGGTAGCCACAGCCGCTCGATCTGTCTGTAGAGCATCCATGTGTTGCGGACGGCGGAGAGCTTGTTCGAACTGAGCGAGCCCGCCCGCTTACGGTTCGCCGCGAGTACTTCGTCGAGGCCGTGCAGCCTGTGGCCCGCCTTGATGACCTGGAGCCATGTGGCGGCGTCCTGCCTTTTGCGGATGTCGGGCATCACGAGAAGCGCCCGGTCCACGACGGCGGTGTCGAACATGACGGTGTGGCTGCACGTGGGCGGCTTGGTGAGGAAGCGGTGGTAGCCCACCTCGGCGTCCACGTGGACGTAGTTGCGATGATCCCCGTCCTCGTTCACCGTCTCGTAGGAGGTAAAGCACGCGCCTATGCGGCGGTCGCGCATGAAGCCGAGCTGGCGCTCGAGCTTCTCCGGCATCCAGTAATCGTCGGAGTCGAGGTAGGCGATGAAGCGGCCGCGCGCGTTCTCGAGGGCTCTGTTGCGGGCCTTGGCAGCGCCGCCGTTCTCGGGCTGTCGAAAAACGCGGAAGCGCGGGTCGCGGGCGGCGTAGGCGTCGGCCATCGCCGCGGAGCCGTCCGCGGAGCAGTCGTCCACGAGGATGGCCTCCCAGTCAGGCACCGTCTGCGCGACGAGCGAGTCCAAGGCCTCGGGAAGATACTTCTCGCAGTTGTAGAGCGGGATGATCACGCTCACCAAGGGCTTTGCATCCATGGTCATCGCCCAGTCCTCCTTTTTCCAAACATGGCACCGAAAGTGCCTGTAAAACATTTCCAGTCCATTCCGAAGCAACGGTTCCGCACGTAATGGAGCTCGATCTTCTGGCGCAGGCCACTCTCAAAGGTCGCGCCGTTGCGCTCAGTGGCCTGCCATAGGCCCGTGATGCCCGGGGCAACGCTCAACAGCTCTTCCTTCTCCTCGTCGGAGAAGTGCTGTTCCAGCTCATCACGTGTGATGGGACGTGGTCCGATAACGGACAAATCGCCCTTGAGCACGTTGAGGAACTGCGGCACCTCGTCGATGGAGCACTTACGGATGAACCTGCCCACCCTGGTGATGCGCGGGTCATCGTCGACCTTGCGCTCAACTTCCCACTGGTGCAGCTGCTCGGGACTCAGGTACTTGTGTACGTCGCTGGCGTCTGCCACCATGCTGCGGAGCTTAAGCACGCGGATCACCCGGCCTCCCCTGCCCACGCGCTCCTGCGTGTAGACCGGGCAGCCCGGTGACTCCGCGCATATCGCAGCGCAGACACAGGCCATGGGAATCGCCAGCACCGCGGTGCATCCGGCGCTGAAAGCTATGTCGAATGTTCTCTTGCATATGCGGTAGAAGAGGGTCCCCGTAGGTTTCCTAGGCATGGGCTAGCACCCCGCCAACGAAAAAGTCTCGGGAGATGCCTCTAGCAGGCACCCCCCCCCCGTTATCATTTCGACGACCGTGAGCGCTACGATCTTCAGGTCGGTGGCCACACCGCGCTTAGCGATGTACTCAAGATCGCGGCGGACCATGCCGTCGAAGTCGGTATCGTTGCGCTCCGTCACCTGCCACCAGCCGGTGATCCCAGGCTTTACGGCCAGGCGCTGCAGGTCGTACTCGGTGTACTCCGCGACCTCGTTCGGCAGCGGCGGGCGCGGGCCCACGACTGACATCTGGCCCAGGAACACATTGAGGAACTGCGGGAACTCGTCGATGGAGTGCTTGCGGATGAACCTCCCGATCCTGGTGACGCGCGGGTCGTCCTTCATCTTGAACATGGCGCCGGCGATCTCGTTCTGCTCCTTGAGCTCGGCGAGACGCTCGTCGGCGTCCTTGTACATGCTGCGGAACTTCCACATGCGGAAGGTAGTCAGGCTGCCGTCGGGTCGGGTCTGGCCCACGCGGATCTGGCTATAGAAGGGGTTGCCCGCGCTCTCCAGGCGGATGGCCGCAGCCAAAATCAGGCTCGGAATGGCGATGACGGCCAGCACACAACCGCTGAACACGATGTCGAAGGCGCGCTTGACGGCGCGGTAGGCAAGGCGCGAGTTGTCCCAGTCCATGATGGATTGCATGGCCTTATATCGACCGGCGCCTTCACGCCGGTCCATGGCCTGAGCAATCAGCGCCGCCCCTACGGGCGCATTGCTCTCTGTCACTTCTTTATTAGCAGTCACGATAAAACTTACGTCCCTGTCCCTAGGAACCCCTCGTCCATGAATTCAAAAAACGAATGATTTGCCGGTGCAACGTCTCCCTTACGTTTTGCTGGGCACGTCGAGCGCAAGCAGCTCCCTAAATGCGGAGTCGCCTTCGCCTACGTCCACCAGGCACCAGCGCTTATGACGGTCGATCTTTTTAACTCGGGCCTCTTGCCCCACCAAGGGACCCTGTTCTATGTGCAGTACGCCGTCTTCTATGCGCGCGACGCTGTTGCGTACCACGCCGTCATCGTCCAGCACGCTGCGGTACCAGTCCTGCGCATCGTCCGGCATGGGCATGTACGCCCGCTCCCTACTGCCGGCGATGCGGCAGCCAAAGCTCAGCTGAGCCAGGGCCCTATCGAGAGAAGCGGCATCGTGCGTGGCGACGAAGAAATATTCCTTGTACATAGGTTTGGTTTGGAGCGACCAGGCGCCATCCCGCTTAAACCAGAACTCCTTTTGCATCACAAAAGCGTCCTGCATCAGCTCGTGCGGGATAATGCGGCGGACCTTTTCGCAGGTCTCACGCTCTTTACCGTTGGGGGTGTGGACCAGATACCAGCGGACGCGGCCGTGTTGGCTGTTGATGGTGGCGCCGTTAAAAGCGCCCGGCAACTGCTCTTGGCGCCGTGCCGTCTGTTCCATGTTCTCGCCCCCTCTTTTGGCTTTGCGATGCACGCAAATGCAGGGGCGTTTAGAACAGGCTTCTCGCTCGCAGCTAGGCGCAGTCGCAAAAGTACAGGTTTTTGTATCTTTCGACTGACGACATTATACGAGCAATTAATCAGCGTTTGCCCAGATTACGCAAAATGTACTGCTAGTAGGTACATCTCCATACCCCTCTATAAAAACCTGTACCTTTTTGTGCAACAAAAAAAGCCGCTCAACCAGCTGCTTTTCTAATTTCGTCATGAAAAAAGGCGACCGCCCTTTGTGGACGGTCGCCTTTGTTAATTGTTGTGAAGTTTGCCTTAGGCGCGAGTCTTGATCTCCTCGAGCACCTTGGCAACAAACTCGTCAACGCTCATCTGAACGGTCTCGTTGGAGCGATCGCGGACGGAGATGTTGCCGGCCTCGACCTCCTTCTCGCCCAGGATGAGCATGTAGGGCACGCGGTCGATGCTGCGGGCCTCGCGGATCTTGTAGCCGATCTTCTCGTCGCGATCGTCGCAGACCACGCGAATGCCGGCCTCCTCCAACTTGGCGCATACCTCGTGAGCGTAGTCGCGGCTCTTCTCAGAGACGGGAAGTGCCTTGACCTGCACGGGGGCCAGCCAGGTGGGGAACTTGCCCGCAAAGTGCTCAATCAGAATACCAATGAAGCGCTCGATGGAGCCAAAGCACACGCGATGCAGCATGATGGGGCGCTTCTTGGTGCCGTCAGCGTCAACATACTCCAGGTCAAAGTTGAGCGGCATCTGGAAGTCGAGCTGGACGGTGCCGCATTGCCAGGTACGGCCGAGCGAGTCCTCCAGGTGGAAGTCGATCTTGGGGCCGTAGAAGGCGCCGTCGCCCTCGTTGACCTCGTAGTCCATGTGCAGCTGCTCCAGAGCGGTACGCAGGCCTTCCTCAGCGCGCGCCCAGTCCTCGTCGGAGCCCATGGAGTCCTCGGGGCGGGTGGAAAGCTCAACGTGGTACTTAAAGCCAAACTTTTGGTACACGGAATCGATGAGGTTGACCACGCCCACGATCTCGTCGGTCAGCTGGTCGGGACGCACAAACAGGTGGGCGTCGTCCTGGTTAAAGCAGCGCACACGGAACAGGCCGTGCAGGGCGCCGCGCAGCTCGTGGCGGTGCACCAGGCCAATCTCGCCGGCGCGAATGGGCAGCTCGCGATAGGAGTGCGGCTTGGAGGCGTACACCAGCACGCCGCCCGGGCAGTTCATGGGCTTAATGCAGTACTCTTCGTCGTCGATGACGGTGGAGTACATGTTGTCCTTGTAGTGGTCCCAGTGGCCCGAGGTCTTCCACAGCTGCTTGTTCATGATGAGCGGCGTGGAGATCTCCACGTAGCCGGCCTTGTGGTGGATCTCGCGCCAGTAGTCCAGCAGCGTGTTCTTAAGGATCATGCCGTTGGGCAGGAAGAACGGGAAGCCAGGGGCCTCGTCGCGCATCATAAAGAGGTCCATCTCGCGGCCGATCTTGCGGTGGTCGCGCTTCTTGGCCTCCTCCAGCATGTGCATGTGCTCGTCGAGCTCTTCCTTGGTGGCAAAGGCGACGCCGTTGATGCGGGTGAGCATCTTGTTGTCCTTGTCGCCCTTCCAGTAAGCACCCGAGACGCCGGTAAGCTTAAAGGCCTTCAGGGCCTTGGTGTAGCAGATGTGGGGACCGACGCACATGTCGATGTAGTCGCCCTGCTGGTAGAAGGTGATGCGGGCGTCGTCGTCCAGGTCGCCGATGTGCTCGACCTTGTACTTCTCGCCGCGCTCCTCCATAAGGGCGATGGCCTCGGCGCGGGGCTTCTCGTACACGGTGAACTTGAGATTCTCCTTGACGATCTTTTTCATCTCGGCCTCGATCGCGGGGAAGTCGTCCTCGCTGATCTTGACGCCCTCGGGCAGGTCGACGTCGTAGTAGAAGCCGTTGTCGGTCGCGGGGCCGTAGGCAAAGTCGGCCTGGGGGTATAGGCGCTTGATGGCCTGCGCCATGATGTGCGCGGCGGAGTGGCGGATGACGTGCGTGACCTCGTCCTGCGGGAGCTCGGCCACCGAACCGTCATTGTAGAGTGCCTTCATGGGTATGTTTTCTCCTCTCGGATGCCTGATGCAAGTGCGTGCTATGCGCTCGGCGTTTTTGACTTGCATCATTATAGGCAGGTTGCCTTGGTATACAAGCGCCCGCCGCACCTTAATGGCACGGCGGGCGATTTTCTACGCATGCTTCATCGTGTGGGGCGGGTTGCGCGTGTGGCTCGCACGGGATGCGCGGTGCCCGTGGCTTGCGGCCGGCCCGGCGATGGATGCGCTACTGAATGCGAGTTCGGCAGTAGGGGCAGACCTTCCAGTGCGCATCGAGCGGGCGATGGCAGCTGGGGCATACGTTGCGAACCTGGGTGTCGCACACCGGGCAGACGACGAAGTCCTTCTCGATGGGCGCGCCGCACTGCGGGCAGGTGCCGTACTGGGCAAGTTGGCGCTCGCGCAGGGCCATGTCCAGCTCCTGCTCCTCGCGGTCGGACGCATAGGAGTGCGGGCGCAGGACCAGGTAGGCGATGAGGCCTACAAACGGGATGAGGGCGATGATGCCCCATGCCACGTAGGCGCTGGCGCCGCGGCGGCGAGCGTCGATGAACACATAGACGACCGACAGCACATACAGGGCGATGATAAAGCCAACGAAGGCATAGACGACGCCCATGAGCTGCGGCGACATGAGCTCGGAGATGTACTTGGACATTACGGGTACCTTTCGGAATATTTACAGTATGGTCAAGTTTACCACGGGGTTTGTTTATATGGGACCACGGCTAGGGGCGGGGCTGGCGCGGACACAAACATCTCAATCTGTAACTGGTGGAAGCGGAATCCGGGTCTAGGTGTTACAGATCGAGACGCAGGGGCCCCTCCCCAACTTCAATCTCGATCTGTAACACGTAGGACCGTAATTCCTCTCTTACTGTTACAGGTCGAGACAAACGGTTGCCGTAGCTGTCGGCAGACGAGGTTATCGACGTTACTGAGTCTCCCCTCGTCTGCCGTTAGCGGGTACAGCGGGGCTGTTCGCCGCATTGCCGCCGCACTGAGGGTGTGCAGACCGTAGGATAGTCTTATTGACAGCCTGTCAACTCGTCTGGGAGGCACTGTGACAGAAACGTTTGATATCGCGATTGTCGGCGCGGGCATCACCGGATGCGCCATCGCGCGGCAGCTCGCGCGCTATGACCTGTCCATTTGCGTGGTCGAGGCGGCTAACGATATTGCGCTGGGCGCGTCGAAGGCCAACGGCGGCCTGGTGCACGCTGGCTACGATCCGGCGCCGGGCACGGTTAAGGCCCAGGTCAACGCTCGTGGTTGTGAGCTGTACGGTACGTGGGCGCAGGAGCTGGGCTTTTTGTTCCGTCGCACCGGATCGATGGTGTTGGGCTTTAACGACGAGGACCGCGCGCATCTGGAGCAGCTGCGGTGCAACGGCCTTGCCAACGGCGTGCCCGAGCTGTCGATCATCGGACCCGACCGCATCCACGAATTAGAGCCGCGCGCCAGTGCCGATGCAACGTGCGCGTTGTGGTGCCCCTCCACTGGCTTTGTCGACCCGTTTGAGGTTGCCATCGCCGCGCTGGAGAACGCCGTGGCCAACGGGGTGACGTTTATGCGCTCCGCACCGGTGGAGGCGATTGAAGTCGCAGGCTCGGGCGACGACGCGCGCTTTACGCTGGCGACCCCTGCTGGCAGCGTGCGCTGCCGCTACCTGATCAACGCCGCGGGCAACGGCGCCGCCGACATCTCGCATATGGCGGGCGCCGAGGAGTTCCAGATGGTCTGGCGTCAGGGCAACATCGTGGTGCTGGACAAGGAGCCGCGTGCGCTTATGCCGCTCTACCCCGTGCCCACGCCGTTGTCCAAGGGCGTTATCGTCACGGGCACGGTCCACGGCAACACCGTGATCACCGCCACGGCTGCCGTGCGTGAGCCGGGCGACACGCAGACCTATGCGAGCGATGTGAACGCGCTGCTGACCGGCGCGCGCAAGCTGGTGCCCGATCTGGACACGCGCCGCGTGGTGCGCGCATTTGCCGGCGGGCGTCCGGTCATTCAGGGAACGAACGACTTCTTTATTGGACAGTCAGCCGTGGTGCCGGGGCTTTTCCAGGCGGCGGGCATTCAGTCGCCGGGTGTGGCAAGCGCGCCGGCCATTGCCGAGCGCATGGAGTGTGTGATGCGCAAGGCGGGCGTGGAGCTGCACGAGCGGGCAGACTGGAACCCAATTCGCCGCGCACCGGACGACTTTGACCGCGCACCGCTGGCGCGCAAGGAAGAGCTCATCGAGTCCGATCCCACGTGGGGACAGATTGTCTGCCGCTGCGAGACGGTGCCCGAGGCCGAGATTGTGGCCGCGATCCGACGCCAGCCGGGCGCAGTTTCGGTCGAGGGTGTCAAGCGCCGCTGCCGCGCCGGCATGGGTCGGTGCCAGAGCGGTTTTTGCCAGAGCCGTGTGGTGGCGATTCTTGCCCGAGAGCTGGACTGCGACCCCAGCGAGGTATTACTGGAGGACGCCGGCTCCTGGCTGGTCGAGGGACCTTTGAAGGGGGTGCGCTAGGATGGCGACGTTTGATATGCGCGACGAACGCACAGGGGCAGAAGCCGTAGCGGCAGTGCAGACGCAAGCGTTCGACGTGGTCGTTATCGGTGGCGGACCTGCCGGCATGGCGGCCGCGCTTGCCGCTCATAAGGCCAGAGCACGCGTGGCCATCGTGGAGCGCGAGCAGCACCTGGGCGGCATCCTCCGCCAGTGCATCCACCCCGGCTTTGGCCTGTCGCACTTTAAGCAAGAGCTCACCGGTCCCGAGTACGCGCAGCGCTTTATCGACCAGGTGCACGCAACCGACATTGCGCTGCTCCTGAACAGCATGGTAATTGGGATTGATTCAGGCGAGCCGACGGGAGCCACCGCAGTCCATACCGTCACGCTCATGAGCCCTGCCGGCATGCTACAGCTCACCGGGCGAGCGGTCGTCCTTGCCATGGGCTGCCGCGAGCGCACCCGAAGCGAGATCAAAATTCCCGGTAGCCGCCCCGCCGGCGTATTTTCGGCCGGCTTGGCGCAGCGATACATCAATATCGAAAACCTCAAGCCCGGCTCGCGCGCCGTCATTTTGGGTTCGGGCGACATCGGGCTGATCATGGCACGTCGCTGCACGCTCGAGGGGATTTCGGTCGAGGGTGTGTACGAGCTCATGCCGTACGCCAACGGGCTGCGCCGCAATGTGAAGAACTGTCTGGACGACTTTGGCATTCCGCTGCACCTGTCCACCACCGTGACGCGTGTAATTGGGCACGATCGCGTGGAAGCCGTCGAGGTGAGTCAGGTCGGCGAGCGCCTGGCGCCCATTCCGGGGACCGAGCGCGTTGTTCCGTGCGACACGTTACTGCTTTCGGTGGGCCTGATTCCCGAGAACGAGCTTTCGGTTGCCGCGAGCGTGGAGCTGGACCCACGCACACGCGGCGCCGTGGTGGACCAGAGCCTGCAGACGGGCGTGCCGGGCATCTTTGCGTGCGGCAACGTGCTGCACGTGCACGACCTGGCCGACAACGTGACAACCGAGTCCGAGCGCGCCGGTGCGGCTGCGGCGGCGTGGGCGTTGGAGACCGGCGCGGGCGCCGTTTCGGACTGCGAGCTCACGGTCTCCCCAGCCGGCATCGCGGGCTACACGCTGCCGGGACGCATTACGGCTGTGGCGCTCACCAAGCTCAACTTCCGCGTACGCCGACCGGTCGATACCGCCCGCGTGCGTATTCTGGCAGGCGACGAGGAACTGCTTGCAGGCAAGGTCCGCGCGTTTAAGCCGAGCGTTATGGAGAGTTTCCCACTACCGGCGAAAGTCATCCAGCAAGCGCTCGACCTGGGCGCCAACGAGATAGTCCTGTCCGTCGATCCCGTCGAGGAGGCATAGACTATGAGCGATAACGTGATCGAAACGCTGCAGTTCAACTGCACGACCTGTCCATCCGAATGCCTTCTGACCGTAAAGGTGGAGCGCGACGCCAATGGCGCCGTGGTGGAAGTGCGCTCCGCAACCGGCAACAACTGCCCGCGCGGCGATAAGTTCGCACATCAGGAGCTCACCTGCCCTATGCGCGTGCTCACGACGACCGTGGCCGTCTCCGGCAGCGACGAAGCCCTGCTCCCCGTGCGCACATCCGAAGCCATCCCGCTAGAACTCCACGCCCAAGCCATGAATCTCATCCGAGGCCTAGTCGTCAACGCCCCCATCCGCATGGGAGACGTCGTGCTGGAGAACCTCCTAGACACCAACATCAACCTAATCGCCAGCATGGACATCGAGTAGCTAATTTGGGACGGGGCTCTTTTAGCTACCCCGCCATCCACCCCGCCCCTCCTCAATTGCGGTGAAATAGTTCCTGATTTCCGCCAAAACCCCGGCATCCAGGAACTATTCCACCGCAACTATCCTTGGAATCGGTATTTAGATTGTGCCTACTTTAGTGCCATTTCAAAACTATGCCGGATTACGGGGCTAATTCGGAGACCCCCATCCTTGCCGGCACTTTTCGATTTTTGATAAGCCGTCTACCTGCGGTTTTAATTTCGCGATTTTTCCCATGGTCAAGTAATACAGGTCCAGCCCCGTAATCCACCATACTTTTGAAACCAGCCCATTTGGGACGGGCCTCTTTTGACATCTTTTACTGCTTGATAGGCTGGTCATGCCAAGGAGTGTCCCGAAGTGCCGGCATAAAAGGAACGTCCCTAACTGCCGGGCTAAAGGAACGTCCCTATGTGCCGGGCTTGGGATACCATGGTGGCAGTCTAGCGAAAGGATGTTTCATGGCACATGTCGATGACCAGCGTGTGGCGTGCGTGCTCGATACACTCGAAGCGCAGCACCCCGGCGCACAGCTGCTCGTAAACGACCCGTGGTCGATCTATTACCTGACCGGCTTTTATGCCGATATGTTCGAGCGTTTTTGCGGCGTGCTGCTCGCGCGCGGCGCCGAGCCGGTGATCCTAGTCAACGCCCTGCACCAGCTGCCAGAGTATGACAATGCCCGCGTTGCCTACCACACCGATACCGATATCGTGACCGATGCCATCGCTCGCGAGATCGATCCGACCAAGCCGCTCGGCATCGACACTGTCATGCGTTCCGGCTTTTTGATGCCGCTCATGGAGCGCCATGCCGCCAGCGAGTTTTTCCTGGGTGATTTTGCCGTGACCGCCGCGCGAACCTACAAAGACGCCGCCGAGCAGGAACTCATGCGCGTGTCCTCGGCAGCCAACGACGCCGTGATGGCCGACGCGATCAAACTCGTCCACGAAGGCGTGACAGAGCGCGAGATTGCCGACCAGATGCTCGGCCTGTATCGCAAGCATGGCTGCGAGAGCTTTAGCTTTCCGCCCATCGTGAGCTTTGGCGCCAACGCCGGCGACCCGCACCACGAGCCCGACAACACCGTACTCAAGCGCGGCGACGTGGTGCTGTTCGATATTGGCGGACGTCACCGCAACTACTGCTCGGATATGACGCGCACGTTCTTTTGGGGCGAGCCGGACGAGGAGACGACACGCATCTACGACATCGTGCGCCGCGCCAACGAGGCCGCCGAGGCTCTCATCGTACCGGGCGTGCGCATGTGCGACCTGGACCGCGCCGCGCGCGACGTGATTGAGGACGCAGGCTACGGTAAGTACTTTACGCATCGCTTGGGCCACTCGATTGGTCTGCAGGACCACGAGCCGGGCGACGTCTCGCTCGTCAACGAGCAGGGCGTAGAGCCGGGCATGACGTTCTCCATCGAGCCGGGCATCTACCTCCCCGGCCGCACCGGCGTCCGCATCGAGGACCTTGCCCTGGTCACCGAGAACGGCGTCGAGATTCTCAACGCCTACCCCCACGACGCCATGCGCCTGGACTAGGCTCATCCCCAACTGAAGAGGAAACTTGGGTAGCTAATTTGGGACGGGGCTTTTTTAGCTGCCCTATGTCAAATGTGGTTTCCTGCTTCGAAGACTCCGGGTAGGGTAGCTAAAAAAGCCCCGTCCCAAATTAGCTACCCTCCAGGATGGGTTAACGGAGCAGGCCGGCTACTTCGCCGGCTAGGGTGATGGTGCCGGCTGCTACGAAGGGCTCGCCCGCGGCATCGAAGGCAGCGAGGGCCTCGGGCACGCTGGGGTACACGCCCGCGAGCTTATCGGCATCAACGAGAGCGGCGAGCTCCTCTGCCGGTAGGGCGCGATCAGAATCGGTCTGCGTTACGACTACACGCGGGAAGGCCGGGATCAGCACGTCGACGATACCCGCCACATCCTTGTCTGCCAGCGCGGCACACAGCAGCGTGGGGCGGTTCTCCACGCACGGATCGATCTCGTCCAGCGCGCTCACAAAGTTCTCGCAGCTCTGGGGATTATGACAGGCGTCAATCAGCTTGAGCGGATCAGTTCCCAGCACATCAAATCGGCCCGGCGTGGGGCAGCCCATAAGCGAAGCATCAAGCTTGTCATGGTCGAGCTCGCGGCCCAGATACCCCTCGCACAGCATAATCGCACACGCTGCATTCTGCGGCTGATACGCCGGCTTCACCATGCTCGACGCATAGATCGCACGCGGCGTAGTGCAGCTAAACTCCACCGTGTCGCCCACACGCGCCGGCACCTTAGTCGTGGCGTGGCTCACCACGAGCGGCACGATGCCGCACTCGCGGCAACGGGCATCCATCACGCGCTGAACGCTCGCCTCGTGCGTGCCCTCGCCCAAAACAACCAAGCGCCCGGGTTTGATAACCGCAGCCTTCTCCCCCGCAATGGCCTCGAGCGTATCGCCCAAAATGCGCGTGTGATCGAGCCCAATGCCCGTAATGGCAACGGCGACGGGATCGGTCGCACTCGTGGCGTCCCAACGTCCGCCCATGCCGACCTCGAGCACGGCAACATCCACCGCGGCCTCGGCAAACACCACAAGCGCAGCAGCCGTCAGCAGGTCAAACGGCGTGATGGTATAGGCGCGCTCCCCCGCCGCCACACGGTGCGCATTCACGCGACGCCCCGCCTCGACAGCCGCCGAAACGCCACGGGCAAAGGTCTCGTCACTCACGACGCGCCCGTCAACCTCCATGCGCTCGGGATAGCGAACAAGCTGCGGCGACGTATACAGCGCGGTCTTGAGCCCTTCGCCGCGAAGAATAGCAGCCGAAAAACGCGTGGTCGAAGTCTTGCCATTGGTACCGGCAACCTGAATGCAATCAAAGTACTCGTCCGGATGCCCCAGCTCATCGAGCATATCGACAACCGTCTCAAGCAGAGGCCCAGCATCCCCAGAAATCCGCCCCGTATCAGCAGCAAGCCCCACAGCCTCATCAAACGAAAGCAAATCAAACTCAAAAGGAACGGTATACAAGCCAGAACGCTTAGGCATATTCAGAACCGCCATTCATAGAAAAATAAAACAGTATAGGTTGAGGATAGTCAGCGAAAACGCCTCTGATGAGCCAAGGTGCCGTAAAACAAGGGCGCATAGGGCTTATGCCCATGCACCCGAAGTTGAACGGCAGATTGGCCATCAGAGGCGTTTGCAGCGTCGAGTCAGCCGCCGTTCGTTAGGACGGCGGAATAGGAGTCCGCAGTAGCGAGCAATGCCCCAAACCGCGTCCCCCAGTACCGCCTACGAGAAGTCAGCAACCTGAGCAGTCAGCGCCGCCAGGATCTCCTTGAGCTCAGCCGCACGGTCCCTCTTCTTCTGGACCACCGCGGGCGCGGCCTTGGCCACAAAGCCCTCGTTGGCAAGGGTCTTCTCGCAGCCGGCGAGCTCCTTCTGCGCCGCGGCGATCTCCTTCTCCAGGCGTGCCTTCTCGGCCGAAAGGTCAACCTTGCCCTCGAGCACCACAAAGACCTCGACGCCGCTATCGACCACGGCGATGCTCGCGGCCGGCTTCTCAACGTCGGTACCCATGACCAGCGAGGCGGTGTTGGCCAGCGGCTCGATGGTCGAGCGCAGGCTCTCGAGCTTCTCGACGTCCTCGGCACCGGCGCGCACGACCACGTCGAGCTCTGCCTTGGGGCTCAAGCGATAACGCGAACGGGTGGCGCGGGCGGCGGAAACGACGGTACGGCACAGCTCAAACGCGCGCTCGGCAGGCTCGTCGACGTACTTGGCGTAGTCGGCGGGCTCCGGCCACTTGGCGATCATGAGCGCCTCGGCGCGGTCCACGTTGCCCTCGGCGTCCAGATCGAGCACGCTCGCCGGCATGTTGTCCCAAATCTCCTCGGTGACAAACGGCATGAGCGGGTGCATCAGGCGAATGGAGGTATCGAGCACAAAGATCAGGTTGCGCTGAGCCTGCAGACGGCCCTCGCCCTTCAGGCGGGCCTTAGTGACCTCGACGTACCAGTCGCAGACCTCGTTCCAGAAGAACTGCTGCACGCCGCGGGCCATGTCGCCAAAGGTGTAGTTCTCGATGCCCTCGGTGACCATCTTCACGGCCTTGGCCAGACGGCTGAACATCCAGGCGTCGGCCGGCGTCTCCACGACGGGCTCGCCGGGCGTGTAGCCCTCCATGTTCATGAGCAGGAAGCGGCTGGCGTTCCAGATCTTGGTCACAAACGACTTGGCCTGCTCGGTGCGCGGGCTGTCGATGAGCTTCTTGGACTTCCTATCGATGTTCGCGTCGAACTTAACGTCCTGATTGTTGGTGCACAGCGTGAGTAGGTTGTAGCGCATGGCGTCGGCACCGTACATGCCAATGAGGTCCATGGGGTCAACGCCGTTGCCCTTGGACTTGGACATGCGGCTGCCGTCCTTGGCAAGAATCGTCGGGTAGATGACGACATCCTTAAACGGCACCTCGTCCAGGAAGTACAGCGAGCTCATGACCATGCGGGCAACCCACAGCGCGATGATGTCGCGTGCAGTGACGAGCGCTGTCGTGGGGTGATGGCCCTCGAGCAGCTCCGGCTTTTGCGGCCAGCCCTGCGTGGCGAAGGTCCACAGCTGCGAGCTGAACCAGGTGTCCAGCACGTTCTCGTCCTGATGCACGTGATGGCCGCCGCACTTGGGGCACACATCGGTGTCCTCGGTGAGGGCGTCCTCCCAGCCGCAGTCCTCGCAGTAGAACACGGGGATGCGGTGGCCCCACCACAGCTGGCGGCTGATGCACCAGTCCTTGAGGTTCTCCATCCAGGTAGTGTAGGTCTGCGTCCAGCGCGCGGGGTGGAAGGTGACCTTGCCGGAGTTGACGGCGTCAAGCGCCGGTCCCTTGAGCTTGTCGACGGCCACGAACCACTGCTCGGACAGCCACGGCTCCAGCGCGGAGTCGCAACGGTAGCAGTGCATGACGGAGTGGTCGTGGTCCTCGACGTGATCGAGCAGGTCATGCTCCTCAAACCACTTAATGACGGCCTCACGGCATTCCTCGCGGGTCATGCCGGTGAACTCACCGTAGCCCTCGACGACCACCGCGTGCTCGTCGAAGATATTGATCTGCGGCAGGTCGTGGGCCTGACCCATGGCGTAGTCGTTGGGGTCGTGGGCCGGGGTGACCTTAACGAAGCCGGAGCCAAAGTTGGCGTCGACGTGCCAATCCTCAAAGATGGGGATCTCGCGGTCGACGATGGGGAGCTTGACGGTCTTGCCCACAAAGGCGGCCTTCTCGGGGTCCTTCGGGGAGACGGCAACGCCCGTGTCGCCGAGCATGGTCTCGGGGCGCGTGGTGGCGACGACGATGTAGTCCTGGCCGTTGACCGGCTCGGTCAGCGGGTAGCGCAGGTGCCACAGGTGGCCCTTCTCGTCCTTGTACTCGGCCTCGTCGTCCGAGATGGCGGTGGTGCAGTTGGGGCACCAGTTGACGATGCGCTTGCCGCGGTAGATCAGGCCGTCGTGGTACCAGTCGCAGAACACCTTGCGCACGGCCTGGGCGTAGTCCTCGTCCATGGTAAAGCGCTCGTTATCAAAGTCGACGGAGCAGCCCATGCGCTTGATCTGCTCGACGATGATGCCGCCGTACTCGTGGGTCCAGTCCCAGCAGGCGTCGACAAACTTGTCGCGGCCAATCTCCAGGCGGCTAATGCCCTCGCTCTTGAGCTTTTTGTCAACCTTGGTCTGCGTGGCGATACCGGCGTGGTCGGTACCCAGCACCCAGCGCGTGGACTTGCCGCGCATGCGGGCCATACGGATGATGGCGTCCTGGATGGAGTCGTCGGTGGCGTGGCCCATGTGGAGCTTGCCGGTCACGTTGGGAGGCGGAATGGTGACGGTACAGTCGCCCACGCCCTCGCGGCGCTTGTAGTAGCCGCCGTCGAGCCACTTCTGCAGGATCGCCGGCTCGTTGGTCGACGGATCGTAGTTCTTGGGCATCTCTTCCATATATCTCTCCCTGTCCCGCCGGGGAGGAATGTAGGCCCGATTTTCGTTCGGTCAGGTCCTGGGCTCGCTCGAAGACCACATTAAGTGGTCTTCGGCTCGTGCGGAATCTACGAAAAACGGGCCTACATTCCTCCCCTTAGGTATCGATTACTTCAGTCTGAATTGACTTCGCTTTGGCTTAAACAAACACACAGAATAGCACAGGTAGTTGGGGTTATTGCGTATATATAAAATAGCCTCCGACCGCGGGTGGTCGGAGGCTATTTGCAAGCACGTATTTGGCTGGTTTAGCCGTAGATGCGCTGGGGTTGCTCTTCGCCCTTTACGGAGGCTTCGGTCACGACGACCTTGGTAACGCCCTCCTCACTGGGGAGGTCGAACATCGTCTGCTGCAGCACGTCCTCGCAGATGGAGCGCAGGCCGCGGGCGCCGGTCTTACGGGCAAGTGCCATGCGGGCGATCTCGTGCAGGGCCGCGTCCTCAAACTCAAGCTCAACGTCCTCGAGCTGGAACATCTTGCGGTACTGGCGCACCACGGCGTTCTTGGGCTCGGTCAGGATCGACACCAGGTCGTCCTCGTCGAGCGCCTGCGTCTGGGTGACGACCGGCGTACGTCCCACAAACTCGGGGATCATGCCAAAGGCGTTGAGGTCCTGCGGGAGCACCTGACGCAGCAGGTCGTTCTCGTCGACCGAGGTGGGGCCGGCGATCTCGGAGTTAAAGCCCACACCCTTGTTGCCAACACGGTCGGCGATGATCTTATCCAGGCCCACAAAGGCACCGCCGCAGATAAACAGGATGTTGGTCGTGTCGATCTGCAACAGCTCCTGCTGGGGATGCTTGCGGCCGCCGGTGGGCGGAACGCTTGCCACCGTGCCCTCAAGAATCTTAAGCAGTGCCTGCTGAACGCCCTCGCCCGAAACATCGCGGGTGATGGACAGGTTCTCGGCCTTGCGGGCGATCTTGTCGATCTCGTCCACATAGATGATGCCCACCTGTGCGCGCTCGATATCGCCATCGGCAGCGTTGATGAGCTTGAGCAGGATGTTCTCCACGTCCTCGCCCACATAGCCGGCCTCGGTGAGCGCGGTGGCGTCGGCGATGGCAAACGGCACCTCGAGAATACGCGCGAGCGTCTGGGCAAGCAGGGTCTTACCGGTACCGGTGGGACCGAGCAGCAAAATGTTGGACTTGGCGAGCTCCACCTCGTCCATATCGTCGTCGAGCTGCGCGTCCGAGCCGTCGTCATAGGCCGAAAGCGCAGCGCCGCCCTCAATCACGCGGCGGTAGTGGTTGTACACGGCAACCGACATGGCGCGCTTGGCGTCTTCCTGGCCCATGACATAGGCCGAAAGCTCGGCATAGATCTCGTGCGGCGTCGGCACGCGCGTAATGACCTGACGCATATCGTCCTCGAGCTCAAAGCCCTCGGCCTCGGTATCCACAGCGGGCTGAGACGCAGCCTGGCCGTGGTCGTTGAGGAAGCCCGGCAGCTTGCCGTTGCGGGCGGCGTCCATAAAGTCCGAAGCCAGCGACTCCTCCAAAATCTCGGAGCAGGCGGCAACGCACTCGTCGCAGATAAAGATGTTGGTCGGACCCTTAACAAGGCGGCGAACCTGACCCTGCTCTTTTCCGCAGAAGGAGCAGCGGATGGGGTTTCCGTTCTCGTCGAAGTTATCCTGCATGTTACCTGCCATCCTAGGCATCCTTCGCGGCGAGATCGCGCGAGGTGACGATACGGTCGATAAGACCGTAGTCGAGGGCCTCGGCAGCGGTCAGGTAGTTGTCGCGCTCGGTATCAGCCTGGACCTTCTCGATGGGCTGGCCCGAGGCATCGGACAGGATCTGGTTGAGCTCGCGACGGGTCTTCTTGATCTCCTCGGCAACGATCTCAATCTCGGTCTGCTGGCCCTGGGCGCCACCGCTGGGCTGGTGAATCATGACCTTGGAGTGCGGCAAGCAGAAGCGCTTGCCCTTGGCGCCGGCCGAAAGAAGCACGGCGGCCATAGACGCGGCCATACCGACACAGATGGTGGAGACCTGCGGCTTGATAAAGTTCATGGTGTCAAGAATCGCCAGGCCGGAGTATACCTCGCCACCGGGCGAATTGATGTAGAGCGAGATATCCTTCTCGGCATCCTGGCTCTCAAGATGCAGCAGCTGGGCAACGACCAGGTTGGCACTGACAGAGTTGATCTCCTCGCCCAAGAAGATGATGCGGTCGTTGAGCAGGCGCGAATAGATATCGTAGCTGCGCTCACCGCGCGGCGTCTGCTCGATAACGTATGGCACGAGGGCGGAATCGAACTTAGCGATCATACGCATCTCCATTTCTCTCTTGCGGACCAAATTGGTTCTAGATAAACGTACGGTGCCCGCATGCTATGCATTGGCTGGCACCGTACGAAACAACCGGATAACCGGCTTATAACTTTACCCCATCACGGGCACACGCATGCGCTCGCGGACAAGGTGGCGAGAATTACTCGGCGTCCTTGGCGGTCTCGTCGACCTCGGTCACCTTGGCGTTCTCGACCAGGTGATCGACGGCCTTGGAGCGACGGATGGACTCGCGGACGGCGGGCATGCGGCCATCGGCGATGAACTCGGCCTTGGAAGCCTCGACGTCCTTGACGCCAGCCTTCTCAAACTCGGCGTTGATGTCGTCCTCGGTGACCTCGATCTTGAGCTCACGGGCGAGGGCGTCGAGCGCCAGGGACTCACGGGCAACGTCGTTGGCCTGCTTGTGCAGATCGCCGATGAACTGCTCCATGGTCAGACCGGAAGCGGGCAGCCAGGTGTCCAGGGTCATGCCGCGGGCAGCAAGGTTGGACAGGAAGTTCTGGCCAAGCTCCTCAAAGACGGATTGCTCGTAGTCGGCGTCCATCTCCTCGAGCTGCAGACGCTCGGCGAGAGCGGAGACGCAACGGTTCTCCTTCTCGGCCGGGAGGCGGGAAGCCTTGTCCTGCTCGATCTCGAGCTTGATGGCGTCGCGCATGGCCTCGATGCTGTCGAAGCCAAAGTCGGACTTGACGAGCTCGTCGGTGAGCTCGGGGGTGTTGCGGACCTTGATGCCCTTGACGGTGACCTCGACGGTGTGGGTCTCGGCCTCCTCGCCCTCCTCGACCTCGTCGGTCCAGGTGACGGTCTTGACGTCGTCAACGTTAGCGCCGATCAGGGCCTCGTTGAACTCCTTGGGGTTGCTGTCGCTACCGGCGATGAGCATACGGCCCTCGGCGGCGAAGTTATCAGCGTTCTCGACGGCCTTGAGGTCGACGGTCACATAGTCGTCAGCCTCGACGGCGCGGCCCTCGACGTCCTCGAAGGTAGCGCGGTAGTTGAGGAGCATCTCGACCTGGTTGTTGATCTCGGACTCGGTGACCTCCGCGGGAGGCATCTCGATCTCGACCGCATCGAAGGAGGAGAGCTCAGCGGCAGGACGCAGGGAGAACTCGACAGTGTAGGTGTAGTCCTCGTGATCCTTGGCGAGGTCGAGCTCCTTGTAGTCACCGTTCTTGGTGGGGACGATGTCCAGCTCGTTGAGGACGGCGGGCTCGTTGGCGGCGATCAAGTCGTTAGTGGCCTGAGCGAGGGTAGCCTCGGCGCCAAGAGCGGAGTCGATAACCGGACGGGGAGCCTTGCCGGCACGGAAGCCCGGGAAGCGGTACTTCTTGGCGGTGTCCTTGTAGGCCTTCTTGATCGCGGCGTCGACGTCGGCGGCCGGGATGGTGACCGTAGCGGTGAGCTTGGCGTCCTTGACGTCAGAAGCGGTGATGTTCAACACGTTCCTCCTCATACTGCCCAGCTTATCTGAGGTGCTGGTACCTTTTATGCAACAAAGAGTCGCGACGGCGGGAGCCGACGCAAGTGCGTTGGTGCGGGCGAAAGGACTCGAACCTTCACGGGAATCCCACCAGAACCTAAATCTGGCGCGTCTACCAATTCCGCCACGCCCGCATGAGCGCACAGACTAGGAATGATAGCAGATACGAGCGGCAAGCGCACGCACACGTTTTTGGCTCACGACCTCACCACGAGTTGCCGATGGCTCAGGGTAGCTAATTTGGGACGGGGCTTTTTTATCTACCCCACCAAGGCGTTCGAGCTCGGGGCCAAATTCGAAGTGTGGGTAGCTAAAGCGTACGGCCTCGTAGCTCGCGCGGTAGTCGTGCTTGACGACCACGATGTGCTCGATCACGTCGCGCACGTAACCCATGTCCACGAACTCGGCGAGCGGCACGCGGCCGGCACCCGTCAGCTCAACATAGGAATCGAGCGCGAGGAAGGCGGAGAGCACGTCCGAGAAGCCAAAGCGGCCGTAGATGCTGCCACCCACCGTGGCGGTATTGCGCAGCTGCACGCCCACAATGTCGTGGACGGCAATCAAACACATTGTTGACGAGCGCGTTGAGCTCGGCATGGCGCTCGAGCTGGCGCAGGGTGCACATGGCGCCGATGCGAAACTCGGTCTCGGTCTCCTCGATCTGATCGAGTCCGCAGGCCGAAAGGTCAATCGCCGTCGCCACGCGACGCGATCCCAGGCGCATCCAGATGCCGCCGCCCACAATCTTGTTGTTGCGGTTTTACTGCAAGAGCTCATAGGCTTCGGCCGCGTTTCCAACACGGACGTAGGTACCGAACTTGAGCAAGTTCTCCCCCATCTCTTTACTTGTCCAGTACCTCTAAGTGTACCAAACGAGGGCGCACGACCCTCGCCACCATAGAAAAAGGCTCCCGGCCGATATGGTCGAGAGCCTTAGGTGCATCAGCTGGTGCTGAACGGAGCTATGTTGAGCTGGATTTAGCAGACGCCCTGAGCGAGCATGGCGTCGGCGACCTTCAGGAAGCCGGCGATGTTGGCGCCCATGACAAAGTTGCCCTCCTGGCCATACTCCTTGGCGGTGTCGTCCACGTTGTGGAACATGCCGCGCATGAGCTGCTCGAGCTTACCGTCGACCTCCTCGAAGGTCCAGGACAGGTGCTCGGCGTTCTGGCTCATCTCCAGGCCGGACACGAGCACGCCACCGGCGTTGGCAGCCTTACCAGGCATAAAGGCGACGCCGTTCTCCTGGAAGTAGGTCGTGGCCTCGATGGTCGTGGGCATGTTTGCGCCCTCGCCGACTACCTTGCAGCCGTTGGCGACGAGCGCCTGGGCGTCCTCGAGCAGCAGCGTGTTCTCGCGAGCACAGGGCAGCGCGATGTCGCAGGGCAGCTGCCACACGCCGCGGCCGTCGCCCTCGTGCCACACGGCGTTGGGCTTCTCGTCAACATACATGGCGAGCGTGACGCCCTTATCGTGACCGGAACGCTTCTGGTTGTAGACGTGCTCGAGCACGGAGTAGTCGATGCCGTCGGGATCCTCGACCCAGCCGTGAGTATCGGAGCAGGCCAGCACCTTGCCGCCGAGCTGGGAAACCTTCTGGACGGCGTAGATAGCGACGTTGCCGGAGCCGTGAACGACGACGTTCTTGCCCTCGAAGGAGTCGCCGCGGCTCTTGAGGTACTCGTCCACAAAGTAGACCAGGCCGTAGCCGGTGGCCTCGGTACGGGCGAGCGAGCCGCCAAAGGAGAGGCCCTTGCCGGTGAGGACGCCGGTCCACTCGTTGGTCAGGCGCTTGTACTGACCGAACATGTAGGCAACCTCGCGGCCGCCAACGCCCAGGTCGCCGGCGGGAACGTCGGTGTTGGGGCCGATGTGGCGATAGAGCTCGGTCATGAAGGACTGGCAGAAGTGCATGATCTCGTTGTTGGACTTGCCCTTGGGGTCAAAGTCGGAGCCGCCCTTGCCGCCGCCCATGGGAAGGGTGGTCAGGCTGTTCTTGAGGATCTGCTCCAGACCCAGGAACTTGAGCATGCCCAGGGTGACCGTGGGGTTAAAGCGCAGGCCGCCCTTGTAGGGTCCAATGGCAGAGTTGAACTCGACGCGGTAACCGCGGTTGACCTGAACCTTACCCTGGTCGTCGACCCAGGGAACACGGAACATGACGATGCGCTCGGGCTCGACAAGGCGCTCAAGCAGGGCGGCCTCCTCGTACTCGGGGTGGGCGTCGAGCGCCGGCTGGATGGTGCCGAGGATCTCGGTCGCGGCCTGGATGAACTCAGGCTGCTCGGGATAGCGGGCCTTGAGCTCTTCGAGAACTTTCTGCGTGTAGCTCATGCTTCCTCCAATGATGGGAAACGAAAAGTGTCGGTCGCGGCACCCTATGCGCCGCGAGCTTTATCGTGTATGGATAATATCGCACTGTTGCGGCAAAGTTACGAATAAGACCGCGGGCGGATGTTTCATTTTGATTACGATGCAGGTAGATGGGTTTTTGACCGCCTGACGTGCAAATCGCGTGTTTCAAAGCTGTTTCTCGCACGTTTCGAAACCACCACAAAGGGGACAGGCACCTTTGTGGTGGTTTTGGCGCGATGCGTTGGCGGGAACATATGTGAATCGAACACATCCAAGACGTTTTGCACGCCTCGCAACGGTTTTGAGGACCGCGGGGCCCATCCGTTCCCAAGCGTGGCGGTATTGTTACCAAACCGAATATGCCGCAATCGAAAAGAGCGATGCGGAAACCGCTAGCGCAGCGATCTCAGACCGCCGGCCTCCTTGTCGAGCACTGTAAAGCGCACGGCATCCAGGTGCTCCAAGATGCTGACGGTTCGCTTGCGAGACACGCCCAGAGCTTCACGCAGCACACTCGTGGTGGCGGCGCCGCCAGCAGCCTCGATAGCCGTCGCAACAACCTCACGCGCATGGGCCTCGGCGGCGGCGGACAAGGCAACGTCGCGCTCGACTTTAACGATCGAGTGGTTGAGCGAAAGCTCGCGCAGTGCACGCGTCATGGTGTCGCGATCGAGCTGCAACTGCTCGCCCACCTCGGGAAGCGTCGGCGCATTAAGACCCGCCTCGTCCAACAGGGCAACGATACGCTGGCCAGCCTCGCGCACCATGCGTATCGCCGCAGCAGCGGAATGCGGGTCGAACACCTCGGCGCCGTCGACGGCGCACACGCCGCGCGCGCTCCCCCGCCGATAGGGCCCGCGCGCGGCGACAGTGCGAAAGCAGGACGCGTCCGCCACCAAGCAGCGAAACTGGCGAATACGACAGAATGACGGCCTGATCGCCGACGCGCAACGGCAGCGGCCGTTCCAGGCGCACCTGCACCACACGCGTCTCGCCGACCGCGAGGGGCGGCTCGTCGTCCAAAAGCATAATGCGGCCGAGCACCTCGGCCGTGCCCGCCATGACGTGCATGCGCGTACCCGAAGCAAGAACGCCGGATCGCACGCCATCGCGCCCCACATATGTCAGTTGCATCAAAAAGCGCAGCTTCTGGCCCACGCGACCCTCGACGCCGAGCATCTCGCCGCGCTTGAGGCCCGCCACGCCATCGCCCACCAGGTTCAGGGCGACGCGCTGGCCGGGAACCGCGCACTGGGTATCCCCGTGAACCTGCCCCCGCGCACGCGACAGCGCGTTTGCGACGGCAGCGCAACGAGCTCATCGCCAACCGAAACGGGACCGTCGTGCAGCGTACCCGTCACGACGGTTCCGATGCCGCGGATGCTAAAGCAACGGTCGATGGGAAGACGGGGCGCGGCGCCCGAGCCCGCGGCTGCCTCCAGGTGCTCCGACCAGCACGAGCAAACCGCGTTATCGAGCGCCGTAAGCAGCTCTTCCAGGCCCTCGCCCGTCTTGGAGGACACCGGCACTATCGAGGCACCCGCAAACACGGTCCCGTCAAGAAACGCCTCGACATCGAGATCAAGGTCGGTGTCGCGCAAAAGCGTGCGAACGTCAAACAGCACCTGGTCGTGCCGCACGCGCGTCACAACCGGCGTATCGGGCTCCTGAACCAAGGCGCGCTTGAGGCCATCGGCGGATAGGCGCCCATCGACAGGGCAGACGGCACGCAAAATGTTGGGGGCTCGACAGTCGGCAGCGATCCGCCGCCGAGAGTAGAGGCGCCCTCGACAACCTGCAGCTCCACGGCCTCTTCGCACTGAGCCTCGCGAAGCTTGCGCAGCAGACGCGCGGCGTGCTCTTTGCGGCCCCACGGGCACAGGTCGCGACGTCATACTCAAGCGTGCTGTAGCCTCGTCCAAAACCTGCCAAAATAAACCTGTCCCTTTTTGGTCGGTTATGGGTTGGGTCCTTTAGGCCTCTTTATTGGCGTAAATAAACCAGTAGCCCAGCGCCACGATCAGGGCGCCGCCCACGATATTGCCCAGCGTGGCGACCGAAAGGTTGAGCGCCAGCCCGGCGGCGTTGAGGGCATCGGCGCCGGCGACATCGGCTCCATAGCCGCAGGAATGCATCAAAATGCCCATGGGCAAAAAGTACATGTTGGCAACGCAGTGCTCAAAACCGCAGGCCACAAAGGCAGCGATAGGCAGCAAAATGCCCACGACCTTATCGACCACGGTCTTGCCGGCAGTGCCGATCCATACGGCCAGGCAGACAAAGATGTTGCACAGAATGCCGCGGAAGAAGATGGTAACGGCGTCGATCGTAACCTTACCGGCGGCGACGCTCACCATGGTGTTGGCGACGGCCTCGCCGTTGAGCTTATAAATAGCTGCCATGTAAATCAAAAGGACAACGAACAGGGCGCCGGCAAAGTTGCCGATCCACACAATAGCCCAAGCCTTGAGCATCTGGACGAGCGTGATCTTTTTGCTCTTAAGCGCGCAGACCATAAGCGAGTTACCGGTAAACAGCTCCGCGCCGCAAATGAGCACGAGCACCAGTCCCAGGCAAAAAGCAAGACCGCCCACGAAGCGCTGGGCGCCCCAGCCAAGCGTGGGATCGCTCAGAAAGACCGTGAAGAACAGGCCGCCGAAGGCGATAAACGCGCCGGCGAACATGGCGAGCAAAAAGGCCTTCGAGACCGGCAGGCTGGCCTTGGCAACACCGGCAGCCTCGGTCTTGGCCTCGATCGCGGCGGGCGCCAGGCAGTCGGGAGTGGGATATTCTGCCTTACTTTGTGCCATGGCAATCACTACTTTCGTACGATGTGGGACAAACATTGGTCATAAACATGTCCCGCGAAGATGGGAAAAACAAACGCGAGCCAAATTAGCATATTGGCCTGCGATTATATAGCTTGGAGCGGGCGACGGGAAGTCCAAGGATTTGCTTCGCAAATCCTTGTTTCGCTGCGGGCCTTCGGCCCTTGCGTGCTGCGCTGGAAAATGCTCACGCTTTTTCTCAGCTCCGCACCCTGACGGGTTCGATTCCCGTCGCCCGGCGCGTAAACGAAAACAGCTCTGATTCCCAAAGGAAACCAAAGCCGTTAAAACAATTCTTATGGAGCGGGCGACGGGAATCGAACCCGCGTCATCAGCTTGGAAGGCTGGGGTTCTACCATTGAACTACGCCCGCAAGATATGGTCGGGACGACAGGATTTGAACCTGCGACATCCTGCTCCCAAAGCAGGCGCGCTACCAAACTGCGCCACGTCCCGAAGGTGTTGAGCAGCTAAGGTCTAAACCTTGCGTGTCCCAAAGCGAAGGAAATTATAGGGGAGACTCCCCGCCTGTGCAAGTGACGATACCCTAGCTCCTCGAATGTGCGACAAACCGGCTGTGGAGCAGGCCGATCACAAACGCCACCACGGCAACCGGCGCCCACGCGGCTCCAATGTCTGCCAGCGGCAGCGCATCGAACGGCAGCCACGCGCCCGTAAAGAACGCATCGCGGACCGAGGTGATCACGCTCTGGACCGCGACAACGCCGCCGACCCAGACCCACACCTGCGGATGCGCGTCGCAAAAACCGTGCACCAGACCCATAAGCACCAGCACGATGGCGACGGGGTACAGGGCGTTGAGCATGGGCACCGAGAACATGAGGATCATGTCGAGACCCACGTTGGAGAGCACGCACGAAAACGCCGCGAACACAAAGGCGAGAACCGCAAAGGGACGGCGCATGGCCTCCTCGGAAGCCTCCGCTCCCCCTTTGACCACATACGTCTCGCAGAAATAGCGCGAACAGCAGCTGATGAGCCCGATGCACACGTTCATGCAAGCGAGGAAGAAGATCGCAAAGACCACGACCGTGCCGGCAAGGCCAAAATGCATGGAGGCAGAGCGAGCGAGGATGGCGGCGCCATTGGTGGCATCGGGCATCACGGTGCTGAGTTGCGTGCCGGCAAGTGCTAGGCCGCAGTAGATGATGGCCATGAGCACACCGGCGATCACGCCGGAGCGCGAAATCTCGAAGGCAACGCGCTTGTCATCGGTAACGCCCAGCTCGTGGATAGTCTCGGCGATGATGATGCCAAAGGCGAGCGAGGCGAGCAGGTCCATGGTCTGGTAGCCGGTCAAAAAGCCCTGCACGGCAGCGCCGGCATTATAGGGAGCCTGCGGCGCGGCAGCGGGACCCAGCGGCGAGACCACGGCAGCACCCACGACCAACACGATAAGGACGATGAGCGCGGGGCCCGTAATACGGCCGAGCACGCGCGTGATGACGCCGGGACGCAGCGTGAGCGCAAATGCGACGATAAAGAATCCGACGGCGAACACCAGGCGAGCCGTGGCGAGCGAGACGCCCTCGGGCAGCAGCGGCACCAGCATCTCGAAGGCTGTTGAGCTCGTGCGCGGAATGGCCAAGCACGGGCCGATGGCCAGATACACCGCCGCGACAAAGAATTCGCCAAACTTGGGGTGCACGCGGCCGGCAAGCTCGCGCGCCGTTCCGGCAAGTGCCACGGCGATAAAGCCCATGACGGGCAGGCCGATGGCGGCGATGAGAAAGCCGAGCATGACGACCGGCGTGGCAGAACCTGCCAGCAGCGCCAGCAGCGGCGGAATAATGAGGTTGCCGGCGCCAAAGAGCATCGAGAACAGGGCAATGCCGACAGTGAGGACATGGTCGGAGCGCAGGCCGCGGGGAGCGGATGAGGCCATGGGACCACCTTTCGAGTCGAGACAAAAACGGGACGGGCAAAAGACCCGTCCCGCAAGTATATATGCTTTAGCAGACTAAATCGTGCAAAGCTTCAATCTAGCCACCCCTTTTGAGCCGTTACGCGTCCGAGCGACGACGACGCAGCAGCTCGAGCGCTATTGCGATAAGCGCAACGGCGCCCGCAGCCACGGCGACTGCCAATGGCGCGTGATCGCCCGTATCGGCGAGCTGCTGAGCGCCCGACTTGGACGAAGCCTTCTGTCCTGGGTTTTCCGCACCATCGCCCCTTGCCTTATCGGCTGCGGAGTCAGCCGAACTACCTGGTTTTGCCGGATCCCCAGAATCCGACTGGTCGGAATCGGGCGTCCCGGGCTTATCCGGGTCCGGGTTGCCGGGCTCCTGCTTCTTCTTCACCGTCAGCGTACCGGGCTCAACCGTGACATCAAAGTTCGGGTCGGTGACCGTCGCCTCGATCTGGTACTCGCCCGCCGGGGAACTCTCATCGGCGACGCAGGAGTACTCGACCTTCACGCCCGAGGTATCGACCGCCCTCTCAAGGCTCGAGGTGAACGCGGGGTTCGTCTCTCCCTCGAAGCGCTCGGTGTCGTCAACCTTCACCGTTACTAGATTATGCTTTCGCGCGAATAATGTTTATGATAAATATCTCTCGCCTGATAATTTTCTTTTACCAATAACCACGAGACGGCCCGCACTGTCGCTGCATAAAAAGGCGGAGCAGCCCGTAAGGTTACTCCGCCGCAGGTGAGCACGACATTGGCGTGGCACTCATCGGCGGCTTCCACAATGGCATCACCGATTTCGCTGACGTCGTCGCGCACGACCACATGTGAGGCGACCGTCCATCCCTGCGCCTCGATAAGCTCCTCGAGTGCGGCACCTGCCTCGTCCTGGGCAAGGTCGCGCGTATCCGAGCACGTCACGATCGATATCTTCAACTCCATAGCGTTCCTCCTATAGCACCGTTCCCTCGGGCAGGTCGACGCGCACAACGTCCACGACATCTCCCGCCTTGAGCTCACACGGCCCTTCGTCAATACGCAGCAGGCAGTTGGCCCGCTGCATCGTGCCGAGTAGCGCCGAATTCTGCGTCTTGGCCTCGGTCACCAGCAGCTCATCGGTCTCGGGGTCGCGCAAAACCGTGGCGCGATCGAAGAAGCGTCGGTCCTGGCGCTTCTTCACGCCGTGCGTCAATATCGCCTGCTGCACGGGACGCGTACCCTCGGCAAAGCCGCGCATCTTGCGGATCGCGGGGCGGGCGAGCATCTCAAAGCCCGCATACGCCGCCGCGGGATTACCCGAAAGCCCCAAAAACGGCTTGCCCCCAAGCAGGCCAAACGTGATGGCCTTGCCGGGACGCATCGAGATGCGATCTTACATGCCACGGCGCGCAACGGCAGCGCCGATTCTTTATGTTTGGTTCAGTATAATCCCCCGCTGCCCGCTCAAGACATGGCCCGCAACGGCAAATACACCTGTCGGCTACGCGCCTCTCGTAACAGGTCCGAAACCTGCCAATCGCCTTGAGACTGAGGGCGCCGTCCTATAATGCATGCATCACAACAAAAAAGAGGACGTTATGGCTTTTATCGATAAACGTGAAAATACACTCGACCAGTCTGATGACGCCCGTCAGGACAAAGACGGCAGAACCTTCTCTCCGGCCGACTTGATCATCAGCGGTCGCAACCAGCTCACCCGCTCTGAGCAGCTCTTGGCCGCCGACACGCGCCGCAATGCCCGTAACATGCTCGCGAGTGCCAAGCTGCTCGCGCTCGTCGTTGTCGTTTCGCTCGCCATGGGCGTTGCCGCCTGGGCGTTTTTGGCCTCGCTGGATATCGCGACCGATTATCGAGAGCACCATGCGTGGGTCTACGCCCTGCTCCCCGTCGTGGGCGTGGCCACCGCGTGGGTGTACAAAAACCACGGTCTTGCCGCCAAGCGTGGCAACAACCTGGTCATCGACTCCGCTCTGGGCACACGCCTCATCCATATGCGCATGGCCGTCCTCACCTTCGTCTGCTCCACGCTCACGCACCTAACGGGCGGATCGGCCGGTCGCGAGGGAGCCGCAGTGCAGATTGGCGGCACCATCGCCAGCAACATCTCGAGCCTCGCCCACCTCAAAAAGCATGACCACCATGACCTCATGCTCGCCGGCATCTCATCGGCCTTTGGCGCCGTATTCGGTTCGCCCCTTGCCGGAGCTTTCTTTGGCATGGAGATGTGCTTTATCGGCAAGATCGACTACACCGCGGGCATCTACTGCCTGGTCGCCTCGTTTACCGGCTACTTTACGTCACTCGCTATGGGCACCCAGTACGAGAGCAACGTCATCGCCAGCGTTCCCGACATGACGCCCAGAACGGTTGCCATCGTCGTTATCGGAGGCATTATCTTTGGCCTGACGGCACGTCTCTTTGCCTGGTCGGTTCGAACCGTCAAAAGCCTGTACGGTCGCCTTATCACCAACTACCTTGCTCGCGCACTCGTGGGCGCGCTCGTGGTGCTCGCGGCCTACGCGATACTCGACGCCTGGGACTACGCCGGCCTTTCCACGTGGCTTTCCGGCGCCGGATTTGCAGGCAACACCACCCTGGCGGACGCAGTCATCAAGTTGGTCGTCACAGCGCTTACCCTGGGCGCGGGCTTCCAAGGCGGCGAGGTCACGCCCCTGTTTGGCATCGGTGCGGCGCTCGGCGGATGGATTGGCTGCCTCGCCGGACTCGACCCGAGCTTTATGGCGGCCCTCGGCATGCTCGGCGTCTTCTGCGCCGGCCTCAACGTGCCCATCACCACCTGCATGATGGCTATCGACCTGTTCCATGGAACGGCCGCGGGCTTCTTTGTCATCGTCTCGTTTATTAGCTATCTCGTTGGCGGACACCGCGGCGTATATCCCGCCCAGCGCATTGTGTCCCCTAAGTGCCGCTCGCTTATCGTGGACGAGGGCGGCACGGTGGCGGATGCTATCGAGCGCCACAACGACCTGATAGAGTAGACGTTAGTATTCGCCGTGCAGCCACAATCGGGGGCAATTCGACCTGAGCGCGACCGCACCGTCATGCCACACGCCGGGAGTCGCCCCATGCACGCAACTGATTTTGGTCGCACGCTCATCATCGCCAACCCCGCTGCCCAGTCGGGCGCGGCGCGCGAGGTTGCCGAGCGCCTGCAACGCTTTTTGGACATGACGGCGCGCGCGTCCCAGTTTGACTTGGTGCTGACAGAGCGCATGGGGCATGCCAAGGAACTTGCCGCACAGGCCCAGGGCTATCGCACGGTTATCGCACTCGGCGGCGACGGCGTGATCCACGAGGTTGTCAATGGGCTCATGGCGCAGGAAGAGGACATCCGTCCCGCCCTTGCCGTCCTGCCCGTGGGCTCCGGCAACGATTTTGCCCAGACGCTCGGAATCGACGATTTCTCCGGTAAGGATTTTGGCGCGCTGCTCACCTCTGAGCTGCAACGTCAGGACATCGGGCGTATTCGCTCATGGAACCCCGCAAGCGGAAGCGGCGAGGCTTCGGTGGAGTACTACGGCCAGACGCTCTCGGTCGGCATCGATGCCGCTATTGGCCTGGGCACCACCGAGTTGCGCAAAAAGACCGGCTTGACGGGTACTCCGCTCTACACCCTCTCGGGACTTGAGCAGTTTGGTCTGCGCTATCGCAACTACCCCATGACGGTCAGCTTTGACGGCGCGCCCGCCGAGCGCGTGCGGGCGATCATCATGGCGATTCAGCTGGGCCCCACCTACGGCTCGGGCTATCGCATCTGTCCCGATGCCGACCCCTGCGACGGCATACTCGACGTCTGCTACGCCTGCGGCCCCGTCCCCCGCGCGATTGCCCTACCCATGTTTCTTTCGGCCAAGGACGGCCACCACACCAAGCTGCCGCCGGTTCGTATGCGCCGTTGCTGCCATGCCGAGCTCACCTTCGAGCAGCCCGATTACCCCATCCAAGCCGATGGCGAGCCCGTTGTCGCCTCGCGCATCGAGGTCGACGTCCTCGGCGGCGCCCTCCAAGTTTGGCACCCCACCCGCTAGCAAGACCAGTGGAACAAGCGACTACTCGTCCCTGCCCGGCTTGCGTCGGTTGGCCTTTTTAATGGCATTGAAGTGCTTATCGTTGAGCCTGCGCTGGCGAGAGCGCTGGGGCACCTTGGTCTTTACGCGTCGGCGCGGTGGACGCCCGCGACGCTCAAGCTCGGCGCGCAGCTTGCGCAGGCAGCTCGCGCGATTTTGGAACTGACTACGGCTTTCGCGCGCCGTCACGGTAATCCCTGTGGGCACATGCTTCATGCGCACCGCCGAGTCCGTCGTGTTGACGCCTTGTCCGCCCGGACCCGTCGCGCGAAACACCTGCACCTCGCAATCGCGCGCCAACTCCTCAGCCGACATCGCGGCATAGCCCGCATACTCGCGCCATCCCATCTTGTTCTCATCCATATCAACACCTCCCCTCATACAAAAAAATGTGACAAAGGGACAGTCCCTTTGTCACATCGCATACCAATCGCTTGTGTTGCACGCTTAGGCGAAGGTGATCTCGCCGTTCTCGCAGTCCATATCGGCGATACGGGCCAGGCTCTCAACGCGGAAGCCACGCTCGCGGAGCTTATCGCCACCGCCCTGGAAGCCCTTCTCCACCGCAATGCCAATTCCGGACACCTCGGCACCCGCAGCCTCGCAGATCTTGATAAGACCCTCAAGCGCGCAGCCGTTGGCCAAGAAGTCGTCGATGATCAGGACCTTGTCGCCCTCGGACAGGAAACGCTTACCAACGATGACCGGGTACTCCTTTTGCTTGGTAAAGGAGTAGATGGTCGTGGCATACTGCTCGCCGTCGAGGTTGATGGACTGTGCCTTCTTGGCAAAGACCACCGGCACACCGCCAAAATGCTGAGCCGCGATGCAGGCCATGCCAATGCCCGAAGTCTCAATCGTCAGGATCTTGTTGATCTCGACGCCCTCGAACAGACGGGCCCACTCGGCGCCCATGTGGTCAAACAGCTCAACGTCGCACTGGTGATTGAGGAAGGCATCAACCTTAAGGACGTTACCGGCCTTTACAATGCCGTCATGGCGAATACGATCCTCAAGCTCCTGCATGAGGCAACCCCTTCTCGCGGCAAGGATGCCGCGCGATTAATAAACGTTGTTCGGTAGTCTACCACGGACCGACCCCCGCCCGCCCCACAAGCCCCTGCGCACCATAAAGCCGCAAGACCAGCTAATTTGGGACGGGGCTCTTTTAGCTACTTTCAATGGGCCGATAGCCGCCTTCGCAAGCTAATGGCGGGCGCGCATCCTCACCAAACGCACCATGGCGAGCGCAAAGCCCGCTGCCGCCACAGCCATGAGCACGTAGAATACCGAGCGAAAACCAAACAGGAACACATCCGGACGACCTGCAACAATACTGGTCACGGCCTCGCCCATCGCCACGCTCATCTGCCCATACAGGATATGCGATGCCGCTGTAATGCCCACTGCCATACCCGCATAGCGCGCCAGGCTACCCAGGCTGCCCGCAAAGCCGAGCGCTTCGCGCGGAGCCGAGCCCATATACAGCGAGTTATTGGGGCTCTGGAAAATCGACGTACCGCACGACATAAACGCGACGCAACACACGATCACAGGGATGGAAGAGTGCTCGTCGAGCGTGCTTACCGCAAAAAGACCGCATACGTACACGCCTAGGCCGACCGCCGTGGGACCCTCGCAGCCAACACGGTCCGAAACCGTACCCGAAAGCGGGCCGATAAAGGCATTCACCATCGGCAGCGCCAAAAAGAGCAATCCGGAAATGTCGGAACCAAACCCATGCGCATCCTGAAAATAGAACGGCAGAATAAACTCGGATGCGCCAATACCAACGAACACAATGAGCATGCAGGCAAGGTTGATGGTGAAAGCCGAATTTGCAAAGCAGCGGCGAGCAGCCTCGATCAGGGACATGGGGCACTCGCCGGCCTCCGGCTTAACATGCGGCAGCGTGTAAAGCCCCACGATAAACGAGATGACGCCAATGGGCAGGTTGATGAGGAAGATACTCTCCCAGGGAAAGCTTGCCACCAGCATTCCGCCCAGCACGGGGCCACACATCATGCCGAGGGCCACGAAGGTCGCGAGAATGCCCATGGCGCGGCCGCGCTCGCGCGCCGGAAACGACTCGGTAATAATGCCCATGTTGTTGGCCATGGCCGCCGCGCAACCGACGCCCTGGACAATGCGAGCCAGAATAAGAACCTCGAGCGAGGCCGACAGCCCGCACAGCAACGATCCGACCGTAAAGACGATTACACCCAGCTGGAATACGCCCACCTTGCCGCGCACGTCGCCCAAGCGGCCAAACGGCAGCATAGCCACGCATGTCGCAAGCAGGTACACCGAGCTCACCAACTGGATGTGGTCGAGGCCCACGCCCAGCTCCTTTTGCATCACGGGCAACGCCACGGTCACGACGGTCGAATCCAGACACGACATAAACGTCATGATGAGCACGGTAAACAGAATCGCCCATTTGTTCTTGCCATGGGTGTCGCCTTCTAGGGCAATGTGCTCGCGGCGCAGCTGCTCTGCAGTTTTCTCCATATCCATCCTTTCGAGTGGCCCAACGCAAAAACGGGGCCCCAATCGTCTGCAAACAGTCGCGATTGGGGTCCCGCCTACGGAATCGGAACGAAAGGTCACCGAAGCTTTCTGCCAGCATCGGCGCCTTGTGCGAACGCTAGCCTAGCACTGCTCAAGCGCCTGCTCAAGGTCGGCAATCAGATCGGCCGTGTCCTCGAGGCCGCACGACAGACGCACCATGTCGGCGGAGATGCCACAGGCGATGAGCTCCTCATCGTTCATCTGGCGATGGGTGGCGTTTGCCGGATGCAAGCAGCAGGTGCGCGCATCGGCCACGTGCGTAGCGATCTGGGCGAGCTTAAGGCTCTTCATAAAGGTCTCGGCCGCCGCACGACCACCGTTAAAGCCAAAGCTCACGACGCCACAAGTACCGTTGGGCATGTACTTCTGAGCCAGGTCATAGTACTTGTCGCCCTCCAGACCCGGATAGCTCACAAAGCGCACCTTGGGATGGCTCTGCAGGAACTTAGCGACCGCTAGGCCGTTCTCGCAATGAAGCGGCATGCGCACATGCAGGCTCTCGAGCGAGCTGTTCAAGAAGAACGCCGCCTGCGGGTTCTGCATGGGGCCAAGGTCGCGCATGAGCTGAGCGGTTGCCTTGGTAATGAAGGCACCCTCGCGACCGAACTTCTCGGCATACGTCACGCCGTGGTAACTCTCGTCGGGCGTGGTGAGACCCGGGAACTTGTCCGCATGGGCCATCCAGTCAAACTGGCCGTGGTCGACGATCACGCCGCCCAGGTAGGCAGCGTGTCCATCCATGTACTTGGTGGTAGAGTGCGTAACGATGTCGGCGCCCCACTCAAAGGGACGGCACATCACGGGCGTCGGGAAGGTGTTGTCGACCATCAGCGGCACGCCATGGTCATGCGCGGCCTTGGCAAAGCGCTCAATGTCGAGCACGGCGAGGGCGGGATTGGCGATGGTCTCGCCAAAGACGAGCTTGGTATTGGGCTCAAACGCTGCCTCCAACTCCTCATCGGTGCAGTCGGGGGCAACGAACGTGCAGGTCAGACCCATGCGGCCCATGGTATGGGCGAGCAGGTTATACGTACCGCCGTAAATAGCAGAGCTCGCGACCACGTGATCGCCGGAGCCGGCCACGTTAAAAATCGCGAGGAAGTTCGCAGCCATGCCCGAGCTCGTGAGCATCGCAGCGGTACCGCCCTCCATCTCGCAGATCTTGGCGGCAACCAGATCACACGTGGGGTTCTGCAGACGGCTGTAGAAGTAGCCCGACTCCTCCAGGTCGAACAGCTTGCCCATGTGCTCGGACGTGTCGTACTTCCACGTGGTTGACTGGTAGATAGGCACCTGACGCGGCTCTGCATCACCCGGGCGATAACCGCCCTGAACACACGTCGTACCGATGGTCTGCTCGCTCATATCCAACTCCCTTACTTGGGTTTTGTTTTATTCGGTTCACGATACCGCTACCCCGCACCCCTCTCAACCCATCCCGCCAATAGGTTATGGGACAAATTAATCAGGTTTATTTGTCCCAAATCTTAAGAAAGTGTTCGATGGCGAAAAACAATAAGATATGCGCTGGGGTCTCGATGAGTGAGTGCGCCAGCAAGGGTACCATAGGCGGGTACACCGTGATCAAGGAGACAACGATGAAGCAAATCGATACTGCCCAGCTCGACGCCGCCGCCTGCCAAGCTCAGGCTGCCGAATACCACGCCCGCGGTTTTAACTGCGCACAGGCCGTCGCCTGCACGCTCGCGCCTGCCGTCGGACTCGACCCCCAGGTCGCCTTTACCCTCACCGAGGGCTTTGGCGCCGGCATGGGCGGTATGACCGAAACCTGCGGCGCCATCTCGGGCGCCGTGGCAATCATGGGCTTTGTAATGAGCGACGGCATGGAAAACCCCAAGTCCAAGGGCAAGACCTACAAGCTGTCGCGCGAGATCGCCAAGCGTTTTGGCGAGAAGAACACGACGACTGTCTGCGGCACGCTCAAGGGCATCGGATCGGATAAGGGTCCGCTCCGCAGCTGCCCCGGCTGCATCGACGATGCCGTCGAGATCGCCTGCGATATGCTAAAGCAGCTCGCCGAGTAAACGGCAGCAACAGAAAACGACGGCCGGCACGCTTGGGATCCATCCAAAAGCACGCCGGCCGTCGCCGTTAGAACTCAGCAAATTCGGGAGCGCCGACCTCGATCTCCTCGCGACCGGCCATAAGCTCGCGCATCTTGGCGCAAAACGACTCCTGCTCCCCCGCCTTAAACACCAAATGAATCGTCACGGCATCCGCGTAATCGGTATCCGAAACCTTGGCACCCGAATCCTGCGCCAAGCGAAGCACCTGCTCATACTGCGGATAGGCCACACGCACGTCAACAGGCACGACGCTCGTCATCTCGACGATCTGCCCGGACTCCTGAGCCGCCGCCACCGCCGCCTGCGTCGCCGCGGTATAGGCGCGCACCAAGCCACCAGGCCCCAGCAGCGTGCCACCAAAATAGCGCGTTACCACGCAGCAAACATTTTTGAGCCCAGCACCGCGAAGCACCTCGAGCGTCGGCATGCCGCTGGTTCGACTCGGTTCACCGTCGTCGCTCTGACGCTCGCGTCCATCGACCAAAATCCAAGCGGGAACATTGTGTCGAGCATCGTAATGACGCTTGCGGACCATCTCGATAAAGGTATTCGCCTCATCCTCAGACTCAATATGGACCAGCTGGGCAATAAACCGGCTCTTGCGGTCCACAAACTCACCCGAAGCCTCAATATTCGATTGCAGAGTAAAATAGCTGTCCAACAAAGCCCCTCAACAACAAGCAAAGCAACAAACAGCCTCAATAATACGGCAAAGACCGTACCGTTTACCCCGGTAAATAGAACGGCGACACCGATGACCAGGCAAAATCAGCGAGACGGCGTCAACTGAGTCGATTTGGCCCGAAAGAGGAGGGAGCACGCCTTATGGCGGCGACCGACGAATGAGCGCTAAATCGGCCAGCTGACGCCGTCGAAGGCGAGAACCCGTCAGCGCGAGCAAGGTGCCTTGAAAGCTGAGGGCATTGACCTTATGGTCATGCCCGAAGGCTTGAAAGGCAGATTGCCGCGCTGACGGGTTCGCAGCGTCAACAAAGTGCTGAGTGGGCCTATAAGCCGGGTTCTGTCGTGAACGGTCATTTATCTTGCCTGCACGTTACCGTGCAGCTCCACGCACGCTACCCGAACGCGGACCGGGCCGGCCCATAGCGTTCCTATTCGCGCTTGCTCCGGATGGGGCTTGCCAAGCCGCCGTGTTGCCACGACGCTGGTGGTCTCTTACACCACCGTTTCAGCTTTTCCCTTTACGCCTTGCGGCGCAGGTGGGAGTCTTCTTTTCTGCGGCGCTTTCCGTCGGATCACTCCGCCCGGCCGTTAGCCGGCATCCCGCCCTCTGGAGCCCGGACTTTCCTCACGCGTGCTGCAAGCAGCACATCGCGCGACCGTCTGGCCCACTCAGCAGTGCAAGAGTGTAGCACACCGTCAGCATAGGCAGCGGCACAACACAAGCGCTCGACACGATAAACCAAGAACCATGTCATGCAGTACAATAGGAACGCCGATGGGCAACGTCGTCAGTCGAGACGCGACCGCGCTCCGCACCGCTCCGTCTACTCGGTGCGTTCCCGCCTCCTCCCCGAGGCGGGATGTCGGCGTTTTTTCATGCACCGACAACTCAATAGCAAGCGAATAGCCCAAGCAGCGTTACGCGCAGGCACTACCGAACATCTCGGCAGTAAATGCAAAAAGGGACCCGTCCATTACGGACGGATCCCTTAAAACAAGTGATCGTCAAACCGATTTACTCGGCGTCGGTCTCCTCGTCCTTCTTCTCGGAAGGCAGCGGGGTAACCTCGATCTCGACGCCCAGAGTCTCAGCAGCGGACTTCATGGACAGGGAGATACGACGACGGTCGAGGTCGATCTCCATGACCTTGACCTGAACCTTGTCGCCCACGTGGGTGACCTGAGAAGGCTGATCGACGTGCTTGTTGGCCATCTCGGAGATGTGCACCAGGCCCTCGATGCCCTCGCCCAGGTCGACGAAAGCGCCGAACGGGACAAGCTTGGTCACCGTGCCCTCGACGATAGCGCCGACGGGGTACTTCTTGACCAGTGCGCGCCACGGATCCTCGGTGGTCTGCTTGAGACCCAGGGAGATGCGCTCGCGGTTGAGATCGACGTCGAGAACCTCGACCTCGACCTCCTGGCCGACCTTGACAACCTCGGAAGGATGGTTGACGTGGTTCCAGGAGAGCTCGGAGATGTGGATGAGGCCGTCGATACCGCCGAGGTCGACGAAGGCGCCGAAGTCGACGATGGAGGAAACGGTGCCCTGGAGACGCATGCCAGACTTGAGCTTGGACAAGATCTCGGAGCGCTCGGCCTTACGGGACTCCTCGAGCACGACGCGACGGGAGAGGACGACGTTGTTGCGGTTGCGGTCCATCTCGATGACGCGGGCCTCGATGCGGGTGCCCATGTAGGAGGTGAGGTCCTTGACGCGACGGAGGTCGACGAGGGAAGCGGGCAGGAAGCCGCGCAGGCCGATGTCGAGGATCAGGCCGCCCTTGACAACCTCGATAACCTCGCCCTCGACGTTCTCGCCGGAGTTGAACTTCTCCTCGATGCGGTTCCAAGCACGCTCGTACTCGGCACGCTTCTTGGACAGGACCAGACGACCGTCCTTGTCCTCCTTCTGGAGAACCAGGGCCTCGATGGGATCACCGAGTGCAACGATGTCTGCAGGGTTAGCGTCCTTGCGGATGGACAGCTCGCGGACCGGGATAACGCCCTCGGACTTGAATCCGATGTCAACGAGCACCTCGTCATGCTCGATCTTAACGACAGTGCCGTTAACGAGATCGCCCTCATCAAAGTCGGTAATCGTACCGTCGATGAGGTTGTTCATCTCCTCCTCGTTGACATCGTCAAGAGAGAAAATGGACGAGTTCTGAATCTCACTCAAAGGTGGACCCCTTTCGAACTACGGGGCCCCGATTGCTAGGACCTACAGATGGGTGCGACAAGCACACAACGTTTAGGAACACTCGGGAGCCGACAGATACTGATGTGACGCTTATGCAATCACGTCCGTATAGATTACGGGGAAATCGCTTCGATTTCAAGCGTGAACTGCGATTTTTTACTCGTATGGAGACTTTTTCGCAATCTTGTGAACGACTGTCTCCACAAGTTGACGATGAGCAGCTAGGCACACTGCTTTGGGGTAAAGTATCCCAGACATACGATTCTGGAACGATTTTTCGAGAAAGGTGCCCGCGTGCTCAAAGCAGTCGTTTTCGATATGGACGAGACGCTTCTTAGCATCAACCTCAACGCGTTCATCCTTCGCTATTTTAAGGATGTCTCGTCGATGCTCGCGGATATCGGACGTCGCAGCCGCGGGGGCACGATGGCGCGCCTCGGCACCATCCTGGTCGACCTCAACGCCAATCGCCGCAGCAGCACGGACAATCGCACCAATCTTGAGTTTTACCAGACCGAGGTCGAGCGCCGGTGCGGCATTTGCCTCTCGGACCCACTTATCTACGAGGCGTTTACCTACTACGATCACGAAGTTCTGCCGTACAAGAACGATGACATGATCAACGCAAAAGCCATGCCGGGTGCGCACGCCGCGCTTCAAGCCGTACAGGACGCGGGGCTGCGCTGCGCGCTCTTCACCAACCCCAGCTTTCCTCAAGGGGCCATCGAGTGCCGCATGGGCTGGGGCGAGCTGACAGACGCGCCCTTCGAGCTCGTAACGCACATGGGCAACGCCACGCGCTGCAAGCCCGATGCCACATATTATCTAGAGCAGCTGCAGGTCATGGGGCTCGAGCCGCACGAGGTCCTTATGGTGGGCAACGATCCCAAGCGCGATTTCCCCAGCCCCGCCTGCGGCATTCAAACCGCCTATGTGGGCCAAGGAAAGCCCGGCCGAGCCACCTGGCGTGGAACCATGGAAGACTTCGCCCGCGACTTTAACGCCGTAGTAGAAGCCTTCTACGAGCACCAAATAGCCGACGAACTAAGCTAGTCCCCAAATCAGGAATGGGGCGCACGTTTGCCCCACGCTTCGTTACGTGGGCAACGGCTTAAGGGCAAGATGCGATGCCCCAGTGTCCTAGGCCGTGATCATTTTGACGCGTTCGCCGATTTTGGAGTCGCGCCTGTCGGAAATAACAGTAAAGCCCTCCAGGTCGCACACCTTTACATTTGAAAACACGTGGAACTTGGAGCTATCGGCGAGTACGTAACTCGCCTGGGAATTCTGCATCACGATACGTTTTTTGATAGCCTCGGGATAACCTGGCGTCATGATACCGCGGTCCTCGTCCACCGCGTTGACACCTATAAACGCCCGGTCAAAGTACAGCTCGCGCAGCGCGCTCTCAACCATAGGACCGGTGAGCGAGCAGGTAACGGGGTTGAAGTCGCCGCCAATTACCACCACCTTAGCAGCAAGCTCGCCCGTAAACCGACATGCATAGCCGTTGGTGGTGTAGATAGTCACCGGCTTGTCGACGAGCAGGCTCAGGAGCGCCGTCGCGGTGGTACCGGAGTCGAGCGAGATGAGACCGTCACGCCCGAAGACCCCGCTTTCGCCGCCGAGGAGCGCGCGGCGCACGTGGCCCATGAGGAGCGGCTCGAGCATATCGAGGGGCTCCTTCCCAAGAAGGGAAACGGCCCTGCGGGACGACACGGCGAAAACCATCGTTGATTCCGGCAAGAGACGCCGTTTCTCTGGTAGCTTCATCTTCAACCAAGACCGACAATGCCGGCCAGGCACTCAACCCAAAAGGAGACAGCATGCCCAACGAGCTCAGCTATGAGGTCAGCCTCGAGCGCAGCAACCAGATCCGCGCCGACCTGCCGCAGCACCCCGAGAAGTTCACCATGCTCACCGGCGACCGCCCCACCGGCCGTCTGCACCTGGGCCACTACTTCGGTACCCTCAAGGGCCGTGTTGAGCTGCAGAACATGGGCGCCAAGACCAACGTGCTCATCGCCGACTACCAGGTCATCACCGACCGCGACACCACCGAGCACATCCAGGACAACGTGTACAACATGGTCATGGACTACCTTGCCTGCGGCATCGACCCCGACAAGACCATGATCTACGCGCACTCCGCCGTGCCCGCCGCCAACCAGCTCATGTTGCCGTTCCTGTCGCTGGTGTCCGAGGCCCTGCTGCAGCGCAACCCCACCGTCAAGGCCGAGATGGAGGCCAGCGACCATGAGCTCACCGGCCTTTTGCTCACCTACCCCGTGCACCAGGCGTGCGACATCTTGTTCTGCAAGGGCAACGTGGTGCCGGTCGGGCGCGGCCAGCTGCCGCACATCGAGCTCACCCGCACCATCGCACGCAAGTTCAACAACCGCTACGGCAAGGTGTTCCCCGAGGTCGACGCGCTGCTGTCCGACACGCCGCTGCTGCCCGGCTTGGACGGTCGAAAGATGAGCAAGAGCTACGGCAACGCCATCAACATCTCCATGACCGCCGAGGAGACGGCCAAGCGCATCAAGAAGAGCCAGACCGACGGCGAGCGCATGATCACGTTCGACCCCGAAGCCCGTCCCGGTGTGTCCGGCCTGCTCTCCACCGCCGCCATCTGCACCGGCCGCTCCGAGGTCGAGATCGCCGAGGAGATCGGCATGGGCGGCGCAGGCGCGCTCAAGAAGTACGTCACCGAGAGCGTGAACGAGCACTTCGCCCCCATCCGCGCGCGCCGCAAGGAGCTCGTGCAGGATATGGACTACGTCAAGGACGTCCTGCACGAGGGCAACCGCCGCGCTAACGAGGTCGCCGAGGCCACGCTCGCCGAGGTACGCGAAGCCATGGGAATGGTGTACTAAGCCATCCGGCTCGCGGAAACGCGCCGCGACACGCGAATGGGCCATCTTCACGTGTCCACGCCTTCGACATAGCCAAGGTCTTACGAGGTGGGCGATAATAAGCCCGCCTCGTTTTTTACGTTGTATGGGGGATTGCATGTACCGACTTGTTGCCAGCGATATGGATGAGACGTTTCTCGATGCCGACCACGCCATCCCGGCGTCCAATCTCCGAGCACTCAAACGCATGAGGGAGCTCGGTGTGCTGTTCGTCCCTTCGAGCGGGCGATGGTATTCCTCTATCATGGACAACTTCTCGGGGGAGGCCCGCGAGCTGATCGAAGACGGCTATGTGCTCTCCTATAACGGCGGCTTCATCAACCGCGTGGGAGACCCCACCCCGCTCACCACCTGCGGCCTTTCCAACGAATGCGCGAACGCGATCTATGCAAAGGGGCTCGAACTCGGACTCTGCATGCACGTCAACGTCGCCGACGGCCACGTGTTCGTGAATGACGCACCCACACGGGAGCGCGACTATCTGGAATCGATCACCGGGGTCACTCATTTTCGCGGATCTGACCATCCCGACCTCTCATTCCTTGAAGGCCGTGGCATCGTGAAGATCCTGTACGTCGACTGGGACTTCGATGAGCTGCAGGAATTGGGCCGCAAGCTCGCGCCGATGGCCGAGCGACTCGGCGTTGACATCACCTTCTCCTCCAAGCGCTACCTCGAACTCATGCCCGCAGGCGTTGACAAAGGGACGGGGCTCACGCGCCTTGCCGATATGCTGGGAATTCCGATGTCCGAGGTCATCGCCGTTGGTGATTCCGCAAACGACCTCTCCATGATCAAGGCGGCGGGACTGGGCGTCGGCGTGGCGAATGTCACCGACGACGTGCGGCCGTATTGCGATGTCGTCCTTGAAACGGCTGGGACTGAGGGTGCGTTCTCCGAACTCATCGAGCGATTCCTTGAACCCCAACGACCACATGTCACTGTGTCTTTCTATTTGTAACCCTTGATTAACTTATGGAGAGGCTGTGTGCTTGTCGGTCTACGACTTGGGTCTCAGAGAATTAGCTATAGTTAACTTAATGAAGGCACAGGCGAATTAAAGACCTTCGACACGAACGTTGCGCCTTCCCTCCCCTCGCGCAACACCTCTTTGGAATGGCGCCCCGCGCATGTGGGGCGCCTTTCTTGACTACAATGGCGATATCGATTGAAAGTGAGGGCGGCATGGCAGACCGGGACACCGACGGATTCTTCAACCGCGTATACGACATGGTACGCCAGGTGCCCTGCAGCATGGTTGCCACATATGGTCAGATCGCCAAGCTCGTTGGTGAGCCCCGTCGAGCCCGATACGTGGGATACGCCCTGCACGTCAATCCGGAACCCGGCACCATCCCCTGTCATCGCATCGTATTCGCCGACGGACGCCTCGCGGAGGGGTTCGCCTTCGGTGGGCCCGAGGCGCAGCGCACACTGCTCGAGGACGAAGGCGTTGCCTTCCTCGCCAACGGACATGTCGACCTGCAGGCCTCTCGCTGGCCAGCGGGCCTGGTATGACAAGGGGCGCCGACAGCGCCCCTTCCCGTTTTGGATCCTTGGCAGGCAACCCAATCAAACGGTCGCCTCGAGTGCGTCCCCCGCGCGGTCGAGTGTGCTTCTGACCTTGGCACCCTGTTTGAACCACGTGCGCAGGTCCTCGAGCGTGCTGCCCGCTTGCATACACCTTGATTTTGCGACCACCCCTCGTGGTCACCGTGCAGCGGTCGCCGCTCTCGCTGTTCTCGTGCGCCGTGATCTTCTTGAGGTAATCGCGGCGAAACGCCACGACGCGGGCGTTGCTGATCTCGATGAACCAATCGTCATCGACAAGCGAAGTACCCGTGGCACCTCGGCTTGCCATCTCCTCGGAGAAGGAGAAACCGAGCGCGCGCTCCTGCCTGCCGATCTCGAGGATGCCGCGGGCCGGCATGCCGAGCATGAGCAGGGGCAGGAACCCCCCTATGAACAGGAACAGGAACGGGATGAGCACGAGCAGACGCGCACCCTCGTCGGTGAAGACCGCCATGAAGGCGAGGACGAGCGAGAAGACGAGGGCCATGCCGTTGAAAACAATCGTCAACGGCTTGATGGCAGACCAACACAGGCCCGCCTTGGTCATGGGACCGTCGACGGCGTCCGAGACTTCGATGCCCTCTTCCTCCAGACGGGCGAGGAGGTTGAGCGAGCACACCCCCTCGAGGCTTATCGAGCAGAACTTCCGGTCGCCCTCAAACAGGTCGATCCTCATCATCTGCGCGTGAAGCGTTGCACGGGTGATGTTGCCAAACGTCGTCTCCTTGCGGATGCCGACGGCGTTACGCGAGAGAATGCGCCCACCGTCCACGTCGATACGCGGGATGCTCAGCAAGGCCCAGATAGCCATACCCGCGAGCGCCATGGCATGACCGAACCACACAAGTTCGTGGTCCCACTCGCCCAGCGAGACGCCCTGCCAGACGTAGACACCCAGCATGAGCAGTTCGAACGCGACGGCGCAGCAGGCGATGATCGTGCGGATGGCTGCGGGCATGCGCACCGTGAAGCAATCGAGGCTGTCCGTTGCCTCGCTGCGCTCGCGCGCGCCGCGGCGGGCGACCCATGCAGTGAGCGGGCCGACGATGAACACGGTCATACCGACGCGCAGAATGGATTCGAGCAGATTACTCATAGGGGCCACCGCCTCGGGCTCTGGAGATTAACTGCAGGAAACGCTGCCAGAACGATGGGATGCGCACAACGTAAGGAGCCGCGTATCGGCAAGCGGCGGCATCGCAATCGCCCGGCGAACAGATGATGATCGGCGCCGGGCCAGACGAATTAAACAAAAGGGTGGTCGACGGCGCCCTCGCAGGCGCACCGTCGACCACCCTTCACGTCGCAGCGACCCTACGAGCCGTCCGAAACGAAACGCACTCCGCCAGAGCGCTACCCAATCTTGCGGATGCTCGGGATCGCCCAGGTGATGCCTGCTAGGATCACCATTGCAGCACCGATGAGCACGAAACACGCGCTTACGCCGATGGCGTCCGCGAACAAGGTCGATGCGACGAGCCCCACGGGCATGGCCCAGCTGCAGACCGCTCCGTACAGGCCGAAGACGCGGCCCATGCACTCGGGATCGACGCGCTCCTGCATGAGCGCCATCTGCGGCGCGCTGTACAGCGGACTCGAGACCCCCATCGCGAACGTAAGCCCCAGAAACACAACGAGCGCGGAAGGGGGCACGAGGCCGCCCGCGAGCGTGCCCGCTCCGAAGAGGCCGATGGCCAGCGTGCACGAAAGCGCGCGGTTCTTAAGGCCACCCGTCGCCCCGATCCAGCCGCTCGCCGCGATCATGCCGACCGAGAACGCGATCTCCGCGATAGCCGACTGCGTAGTGGTACCCCCAAAATGGTCGAACACCATGAGCGGGAACAGCGCGGATATGGGCGAGAACAGGACCGAGAAGGCGAAGCCGATCCAGAGCATGGCGAACAGACCGTGATGGCGTTTGAGCTCGCGGTACCCGTTGGCCGTCTCCAATAGGAAGGCCCGCACCGCGTGGTGCGACGCCTCGGCGTTCTCCTCGGGCGTATGGCGCTCGGGCGCCGGCGTCTTGATGCCGGAGGTCGCCACCGCGATGCTCGCGAGCACCGCGCCGGCGACATCGAGCGCGATCATGAAGGTCAGACCAAACGCCGGGTAGACCACCGCGGCGATGGCGTTGCCGATGATATAGCTACCCGACTGCATGAACTGCAGCATGCCCGCCAGCTTGCCGAGCACCTCGGGCGGGGCGATGAGCGGTGTGAGCGCGTTGAAGGCGGGCGTATGGAGCGTGCTGCCCAGCGCACGGACGAACAGCACCGCCGCCACAACGGCGACAGAGAGGTCGCCCCGAAGCGAGCCGAAGACAAGCGTGAGGCTCACGGCCGCGATGAAGAGATCGGCGCCGATCATGAGACGCTTGATGGACGTGCGGTCCACGATGGTGCCCGCGAAGGCGCCGAGGAGCGCCATGGGCAAGAAGGCCGCCAGGCTCACGAACGACAGGGCGCTCGCGGAGCCGGTGGTGAGGGTGACGTGCCAGATGAGACCCATCTGCAGAATGGAGCTCGTGAGCACGGAGAAGAACTCGCCGATCCAGACGATGGCGAGCGAGCGCTTCCAAGAAGCGCAGGGATTCGGTTGTGTCATGGAATAATCCTTTGATGCGATCGGTGGTATGCAGCGAAGTACCGGTCGCTCACGCGACCGTGGCTAGAGCCAAATCCTCATGGAAGCAAGCATGGTGCAGCTCCCCTTTCCAAATCTCGAGGTAAACCTTCAGCCGTGAGTGGGGCTATTATAGGGACTTGCGAGCCAAGATGCAACAGGAAGACCTCTACGGAGCGTAGATGCCGGGCGCCCCGAACCACTTATGCCATGAGAGACGGCATCCGATTCTCCTTGACTTGGTCTCAATGTGATATCACAATGCAATCAGCAGCCGCACGGACTGCTCGGGGACTCGCCTCCTCCCCATCGCAATCTGGAGCGCGGCGCCGGGGACGTCACGCAAACGCCGACGCAGTCGTGAAAGGAACTCACAATGAGCATGGAAAAGCAACTCAAGGCCAAGTCGGGCTACGGCATGCTCGTCGCCGTGGCGGTGGCGCTCATCGCCATCATCGGCCTCTTTATCTGGAGCACCATCGGGCTCGCGAGCACGCCCGACGGCGTCGACGCGCCCGCAGTCTACGGATGGGGGCTCGGCCTCAGCATCCTCGCGTTTTGCCTGTGGTTCATCCCACTCAACGGATTCTTCTCGCTGCAGCCCGGCCAGGCGCGCGTGTGCATCCTGTTCGGCAAGTACGTGGGCACCGTCCGCGACGAGGGCTTCTTCTGGGCCAACCCGTTCTTTAGCAAGAGCATGGGCGGATCGGCCGGGATCGGCGAGATGATCGAGCTCGAGATGAGCGATTCCAAGGCCGCCAAGGCCGCGGCGCAGAAGGCCGCCAAGGGCAACCCCACCACCATCTCCACCCGCGTGCGCACCCTGAATGGCGAGCGCCTGAAGGTCAACGACAAAATGGGCAACCCCATCGAGATCGCAACCGTCGTGGTGTGGCACGTCGCCGATACCGCCAAGGCGCTCTTCGACGTCGACGACTACCAGAGCTATGTCGCCATGCAGGCCGAGACGGCGCTGCGCCACGTGGCGAGCGTGTACGCCTACGACCACCTGGAGGACGAGTCCGATGCCGCCGGCGCCATCACGCTGCGCGCCAATGTGGAAGAGGTCTCCGAAGCCCTGCGCCGCGAGCTCGCGATGCGCCTGGCACCCGCCGGCGTGGATGTCGACGACGCCCGCCTCACCCATCTTGCCTACTCCCCCGAGATCGCCCAGGCGATGCTGCGCCGCCAGCAGGCCGAGGCCGTCATCGCCGCACGCAAGAAGATCGTCGAGGGCGCGGTCTCCATGGTCGACATGGCCGTGAAGGAGATGGCTGCCGGCGGCACCATCGAGCTCGACGACGAGCGCAAGGCGCAGATGGCCAGCAACCTCATGGTGGTGCTCTGCGGTGAATCCGAGGCGCACCCGGTGCTCAACGCAGGCTCGCTGTACTAACCCCAACACCAATGAGTAATTTGGGGACGGGTGCAAAATTGCACATTCGACAAGAAGGCACGTCATGGCACGCAAGCAGTATCCACTCCGTATAGACCCCGCTATCTGGGAGGCCGTCCAACGCTGGGCGGACGATGAGATGCGCAGCGCCAACGGTCAGGTGGAATGGATCTTGCGAGACGCCCTCAAACGCGCGGGAAGGCTGCCAAAGAAAGAGCCCTCGTTCAAGGGCACGCCCAAAGGCGAAGAGGGCTAAGCCGGGAAGACAGGGCTCGGCCGCTGCCGACGTCGGGGCAAAGCCGCGCTCTGCCTCGCCAGCGCCGAGGCAGAGCTGAGCCCCGCCGCTCCAAAGTCGAGCCGAGCGGCGGGGCCAACACCAACCCAAAGCAAGCTCGCCCCCTCTATACGCACCAACCGGTCCCCGGAGGCATCCGCCTTTGGGGACCGTTCTTTTCCCAGCTAGATGTCGTATATAAAGCCTTTTGACAGCTCGATTTTGCCCCGTGGGGGTCAAATATAAAGACCTTTGATGGTACGATGCTCGCGTCAATGACATGGTGGCTCTCGACAGGGGTCACCCCGACCCTCTAGGGAGCAAACGCATGGAGCTGGGCTCGCACATCAAGGAGCATCGCACGGAGCTCGGACTGTCCCAAGACGATCTGGCGGAGCGCATCTACGTGTCGCGCCAGACCATCAGCAACTGGGAGTGCGGCCGTACGTATCCGGATGTCCAGAGCCTGCTGCTGCTTTCCAACGTGTTCGGGGTGACCGTGGACTCCCTCATCAAAGGAGATGTGGAAACCATGGCACAGGTAATGAACGAAGCGGTCAAGAAGTACAACGCCCTATCCACAATCACGGTCGTGAGTGCGGTCGTGTTTTTGGTGCTGAGCGCGTGGGCGGCGTTCCAGTTCGAATGGGGCTGGGGCATGCACATCGCGCCCACCGCGGCGTTTGCCGCCGTGGCGCTCGTCGTGATGCTCGTGGCGTTCGTGTATATGGAACGCATGAAGAAGCAACACGACCTCGTCACGTACCGCGAGGTGTTGGCGTTTAGCCGCGGCGAGCAGGTCGATCGCGACACGCTCGAGGGGCGCCGTGAGCGCGAGATGAACCCTTGGGTCAAGGGCACGCGCAACGCGGTGCAGATCATCATCGGCGCCATCGCCGGCGGACTGGTGGGCGTCGGCATCGGCATGCTCGCCAAGATGCTGAGTTAAAAGCGCGGGTACGCGCCCGTTCCCCGAAATGGTATCCCCCTTAGCCCCCATTCTGAAGATGTATGCCAGAATGGGGGCGATTCCCGTTAGGAGGTGCCCCATGAACGTCACCGTACGCGCGTCCCTCATCGCATTGATCGCAATCGTTGGCGCCTGCTGGGCAATCCCCGCCCTCCTGGTGAGCTTCGTCCCATCCGATGCCGGTATGATCGCCATGATGGCGCTGATCTACCTCGTGCTCCCCGTAACTGCGATCGCCCTCGGCCTGCTCGCCGCAAACTCCGCGAGGACGCTCTTCTGGGTACCCGCGGCGCTCGGAATCGGACCCGCGGTCCTGTTTCCCCTCAAGGTCGAGGGCAGCCAGGACCTTGCGTTCCATGGGGTCGCCTATACCGCAATCAGCTGCGCCGCCATGGGCCTGTACACTTGGATGACTGCTCGACAACATCGCTAAGCCATCGCAGCAACAATCATGCAGGTAAACCCCGTGCAAAACAGTTTTTGCAGCGCCCGGCAAGCCTTGCCGCATATGATGTACAACAGATTCGATAGCGCACCCGGCGTGTTCGCGGGACGCTCCTTCACGACCGGGAGGTGACGATGGACATCAGCAACCAGATCAAGACGCGGCGCGAGGCGATGGGGCTCTCCCAAGAACAACTCGCCGAGAAACTCTACGTGTCGCGTCAGACGATCAGCAACTGGGAGCGGGACAAGACGTATCCGGACGTCCAGAGTCTGCTCATGCTGAGCATCCTATTCGACACCTCCATAGACACGCTCGTGAAGGGAGACGTGACCGTTATGGAAGAGGCGGTCGAAAGAGATCGCAAGCGCATGGGAACGCGGATGCTATGGCTGGCCGTGCTGATGCTCGCGTTGCTGGCGGTGGCGTTCGCACTGATACTGTCGCCGGCGTTTAACTGGATGGAGGGCACCTGGGGCGCCGGCGTCGCCGCGGCTGCGGCGTTCCTGCCGGCTATAGCGGCGCTTGTTGTCGCGACCGTCCTCGAGCGCATCAAGCGCGAGAACGACCTGGTGACATACCGCGAGATCCTCGCTGTCCGCAATGCAGACAGGTGCTTTACAGCCACAAGCGCGATAGTTTCAACAACAAGATGCAGTGCCCCAGAGCCCCTAGCAGTCGACGATGGTCTTGCCGATCATGATGTTGAGGATCTCGACGTCGGTATCCTTCATGCCAACGCGGCCCACATAGCCCATGCTGGCGATCGTCTCTTCCACCGTATCCTGAATCAGGCCCTCGCCGGCACGGAAGCCGCGGCCCTGCATGGCCATATCGTGGCCCAGAATCGCCGCATCAACGGCAGCGGAAATCTTAGCGGCGCAGCTTGCCTTGGCGCCATCGCACACGATGCCGCCCACGTTACCGAGCGTATTGGAGACCGTCGCGCCGATCTGCTCGCGCGTGCCACCGCACAGCCAGGTAATCGCCGCGCCGGCACCGCACGCAGCGCAAATAGCACCGCAAAACGCCGAGAGCGCACCAATATAGCTCTTGATATGCACGGCAATAAGATCGGACAGCATCACGGCGCGCACCAGGCGCTCGTGGTCGCAGCGCAGGTAGTCGGCATATTCCATAACGGGCAACGCACAGGTAATACCCTGGTTGCCCGAGCCGCACACAATGGCGACCGGTAGCGCACAGCCGTTCATACGGGCGTCAGACCCGGCGGCGGCACGCGCACGCGCACGGCAGGCGACGTCGTCGGCGCGAGCGCCCAGCAGCGTACGGCCCACCTCGGCGCCCCAAGCGTTCGCCAAGCCCTCGGCGCTAATAGCGCCGTTCAGCTCAATCTGACGCTCAACGGCAGCGCGGGCGCCCTCGATGTCGCCGTCCTCGATAAAGTCAATGATAGAATCAATCGACATGGGCGTATCGGCGTTATCGGCGGCACGCTCGGCCACGACGCGCTCGGCGCAGGCGGCACACTCCCCCGCCGACTTGCCACACACCGGAATGCCATCGAGTGTATGGCACGTAACATTGGTGTGATGGTCGGTGATCTCGACGACCGCAGTATGACCTCCGGCCGTGGCAGTCACCTTAATGTAGAGGTTGGGCACACCCTCGACAAGCGACACATCGCAGTAGTCGGCATCGGAGAGCAGCTCGGTCACGCGAGCACGGTCTGCATCGCCAACACTCTCGAGCACCTCGAGCGCGCTCTTGGCGTCACCGCCCACAGCACCCAGCACGGCCGCGGCCTCAATACCGTGCATACCGCCCGAGTTGGGCACGGTCACGCTCTTTACGTTCTTGATGATGTTGCCTGAGCAGACAACATCCATATGTTCGGGTTCGCAACCGAGCGTCTGGCTCGCCAGCGCCGCCGCATAGGCAACGGCAATGGGCTCGGTGCAGCCGAGCGCACAGACAAGCTCGCGGTTCAAAACATCACAAAACGCGGTATCACGGATGGAATCGGTAGGCATAGGTATCTCCTACATGTATAACGGGTTGCTCTCGCAAGTATCAACTTCTCCATTTGATAACAAGGCACCAAAAACCGCAAGTCGAGTTCCGGCAGACGGCCGCCAGAAGCAAATTGGCGGCATTTTTCGTGATGGGCTGATGTTCGCGTCCGCTAAAGCGTTTGACCAAAAAACGCCCGAGTGTTTAGGCAAAAGACGCGCTATCATGCAGTCGAACGCGGTAAAACCTTTAGCAATTCCGCCGCACGGACCAGAGAGGAACCACTCATGAAGATCGGTATCGGCAACGACCACGCCGCCGTCGAGCTCAAGAACATCATTTCCGAGCACCTGAAGGAGCGCGGCTGCGAGGTCGTGAACTTTGGCACCGACACCTCCGAGAGCTTTGACTACCCCATCGCCGGCTACAAGGTGGGTAAGGCCGTTGCCAACGGCGATGTCGATCTAGGCATCCTGATCTGTGGCACCGGCGTCGGTATCAGCCTGGCTGCCAACAAGGTCGAGGGCGTACGCGCCGTCGTGTGCTCCGAGCCCTTCAGCGCCAAGCTCTCCCGCATGCACAACAATACCAACGTGCTCGCTTTTGGCGCCCGCGTCGTGGGCTCCGAGCTCGCCAAGATGATCGTCGACGAGTGGCTCGACGCCGAGTTTGAGGGTGGTCGTCACGAGCGTCGCGTTAACCTCCTCAACGAGATCGATCACACGCGCGCCCTTAAGATCGTCGACGAAGCCTAAACTATTCAGTGCCACAAGCTAACAGCAGGGGCCCGCTCGGAACACATGTCCGAGCGGGCCCCTGCATAGATTTTGGAATAAAAGGGCGCCGCGGATGGAGTTCCGCGGCGCCCAAGCCACACGCTAACAGCTTTAAGGAGTCAAAGCTGGTTTAGCCAAAGAAGCGCTTGATCTCAATCTCGGCGTTCTCCAGGCAGTCGGAGCCGTGGATCACGTTGGCGTTGACATCGACGGCAAAGTCGCCGCGGATGGTACCAGGAGCAGCCTCAAGCGGGTTGGTAGCGCCCATGAGGGTGCGCATCTTAGCAACAGCGGAGAGACCGGAAACGACCATCTTGACGACCGGACCGCTCGTCATAAAGTCACAGAGACCGCCAAAGAAGGGCTTGTCGGCCAGATGGGCGTAGTGCTCCTCGACGGTAGCGCGCTCGAGCGTGGTCATCTCCATGCGCTCGATGACAAGGCCGCTGCGCTCAATGCGAGCAACAATCTCGCCGATCTTGCGGTCGCGCACGGCGTCGGGCTTAATCATGATGAAGGTCTTCTCGATAGCCATAAGGTAGCCTTTCAAGTAGGTTCGCGCGTGCCCAAGTCCCATTCCGGCACCCGCCTGGACTGCATCGTAACAGAGTTTTAGCTGCAGTTAAACAAAAAGCTGTTTATTGAAACGTTGCAATTTATTGAAGCGTTCCATATGTGTCACTTCTGTTTCGAAGCCCGATTAGAGTACCATCCGACCGCCCATCAACCGCATCGAACAGAGCAGGCGGTCGGTTGCCGCCCGCGAACGTAACCCCTTCACAACCTGCCCAAAGGTCCTACAGAAGTTCTCGACAAGCCCCTCCCCCATAGCAACAAAATACGGGCGTCCGCATCAGCAGATACCCGTAAAAGCAAAAACGATTTATCGATAAATGGCCAAAGCCGCTTCAGTCAAATCCCTACTTTGCCCCGTGGCCCATCTCGACGACCTTGGTCAGCGATCCAAACACGCCCTCGTCGGCCGAAAGCTGTGCCTTGGCGCGCTCCAGCTGCAAGGCAACGGCGGCAGGGGCGGTACCGCCCTCGGTCGTGCGTGCAGCGACAATCGACGGGATGTCGAGCGCCTCGGTAATGTCGTGCTCAAAGAGCGAGCTTGCCTCCTGGAACACCTCAAACGGCAGGTCCTCAAGATTGCAGCCGTGCTTCTCACACATCAGGACCAGATGGCCCACCACGGCATGTGCCTCGCGGAACGGCAGACCACGCTTAGCCAGGTAATCGGCAACATCGGTGGCGGCAAGGTGTCCCACGCCGCACTCGCGCGCCATGGCATCCTCGTTGACGGTCCAAGTCGAAATCATTCCGGCCATAACGGACAGGCACTGCATGAGCGTATGGGCGGTATCGAGCGCGCCCTCCTTGTCCTCCTGCAAGTCCTTGTTATAAGCAAGCGGCAAGCCCTTCATGGTTACCAGCAGCTGCACCAGGTTGCCGTACACGCGACCGCTCTTGCCGCGGATAAGCTCGGCAAAGTCGGGGTTCTTCTTCTGCGGCATGATGGACGAGCCGGTGGAGTACGAGTCGGAAAGCGTGATAAAGCCAAATTCGGAGCTCGACCACAGCACAATCTCCTCGGAAAGACGCGACAGGTGCATGGCCATGACGGAACCGGCGTAATGCAGATCGAGCAGGAAATCACGGTCGGAAACAGCATCGAGCGAATTGGGGATCACGCCCGCAAAGCCAAGTTCGGCAGCCGTCATCTGACGATCGAGCGGATAGCTCGTACCGGCAAGCGCGGCAGCGCCCAGCGGGCAGTTGTCGGCGGCATCAAAGGCGGCCTTCAGGCGCGTAAAGTCGCGCGCGAACATCCAGGAATACGCCAGCAGATGATGCGAGAGCAGCACGGGCTGAGCGTGCTGCATATGCGTGTAGCCCGGCAGAATCACCTTGTCGTACTTCTTAGCCGCATCCACCAGCACATGGCGCAGCTCAAGATTGGCCTCCATGAGCTCCTTGGCCAGCGCCTTGACGCCCAGGCGCGTATCGGTCGCCACCTGGTCGTTGCGCGAACGGCCGGTATGCAAGCGCTTACCGGCCTCGCCGATGCGGCGCGTCAACTCGCTCTCGATGGACATATGAATGTCCTCATCGTTGATATCGAAGGTAAAGTTGCCGGCATCGATATCCTGTTCGATTCCGGTCAGGCCCTTGGCAATCGTCTGCTCGTCCTCGGCACTGATGATGCCCTGTGCGGCCAACATCTTGGCATGCGCCTTGGAACCGGCGATATCCTGCTTATAGAGATGCTTGTCGACCGGCAGCGACGCGCCAAACTCCTGCGTGACCTCGGCCACGCCCGCCTCAAAACGACCACCCCAAAGAGCCATGGGACCGTCCCCTTTCATCAAATACCAAAACATCGGCGCACAAAGCGCTACGCCATGCCGCTAAAGCGATTTATCAACTGTTAGTTTTGCACATCCCCCGCCACGTGCGGGGCTGACAAGCTAAATAGCAAAGAAGTGACGGGTCAGGCACTTGGCGCCCATCGACTCCCTCCTGAGGTTGCCCTGCGAACCGTCAATCCAAGCCTTCAGGCTCATGGGAACATCCTCGACCTTGGCAGTATCGAGCTCAGGGGCAAGAGAAAGCAAAGCGTGTGCAATAGCATCAAACATAATAGGTACTCCTCGGATATAGATAGGCACAAGGCCGTCAAATTGATAGCAAGAGCCCCGCCGGACAACCCCGGCGGGGCTCGGACTCAGCCGCAGACGCGGCATCATATATGCGGGCGGAACGTAGGGGCCACCAATGTTAAGAAGTGTCAGCAAGCATAACGAAAGGTAGGGACCCCATGCGCCCGTTATGTATCACGCGGATGGGCCGCGCGGATACCAAGGGAAGGAAAGAAGCCTTACGCCTGGGCAGCAGCGGAGCTGGGGCCCTGGACCTTAGCCCACGTCTTGAGCGACAACGTGTCGATTTCGATAAAGCCGGCGCTGGCCTTCTCGTCAAACGTGGTGTCACGATCGTAGGTAGCCAGACCGTAGTCATAGAGGCTAAACGGGCTCTTGCGGCCGACGACATGGCAGTTGCCCTTAAAGAACTTCAGACGGACGGTGCCGGTCACGAACTTCTGGGTATCGGCCATAAAGGCGTCGAGCGCGTTCTTGAGCGGGCTGTACCACTGGCCGTTGTACACGGCGGTGGCCCAATCCTGCTCGAGCTTGATCTTGGTCTTGAGCAGGTCACCCTCGACGCAGATGTCCTCGAGCGCCTTGTGGGCGGTGATGAGCGTCAGGGCGCCGGGGACCTCGTAGCACTCGCGGCTCTTGAGGCCAACCAGACGATCCTCGACCAGGTCCAGACGACCAAAGCCGTTGTCGCCGGAGATCTTGTTGAGCGCGATGACGATCTCGGAGAGCTTCATCTTCTTACCGTCAACCGCAACGGGCTTGCCGGCCTCGAACTCGATCTCGGTGTAGGTCGGGGTGTCGGGCGTGTCCTCGGGGTTCTTGGTCATAACCCAGGCATCGTCGAGCGGCTCGTTCCAGGGATCCTCCAGATGGCCGCACTCGATGGCGCGACCCCACAGGTTGTCATCGATGGAATAGGGGTTGTCGTTGGCACCCTCGGGAACCGGCACGTTGTGAGCGTGAGCATAGGCGACCTCGTCCGGACGGCACTTCAGATCCCACTCACGAACCGGGGCGATAACCTTGAGCTCAGGGTCGAGGGCCTTGACGGCGGCCTCAAAACGGACCTGGTCGTTGCCCTTGCCGGTGCAGCCATGGGCGACATAGGTGGCGCCGAACTCGTGAGCGACCTCGACGAGCTTCTTGGCAAGCAGCGGACGGGACAGAGCGGAGAGCAGCGGGTACTTATTCTCGTACATAGAGTTGGCGGCGATGGCCTTGGTCAGGAACTCATCGGAGAACTCGTCGCGCAGGTCGAGCACCTGGCAGTCCAGAACGCCCAGGTCGAGAGCCTTCTGCTTCTTGGCATCCAGGCCGGTCTCCTCCTGGCCCACGTTGCCGCAGACGCAAACGACATCAAGATTCTTCTCGTCTTGGAGCCACTTGACACATACGGATGTATCAAGACCACCGGAATATGCGAGAACGACTTTTTCCTTGCTCATGGCTGTTTCCTTTCGCCCTTGGTAGCTAGTTAGAACATCGGTCAGTTGCAAGTCACTCTGAGGTCAAAAACCGTGCAATATCAGGTTAAATAGCAAAAAGCAGCACAACATGCCCTAGAAACATGCGTCTATGTCGTGCTAAAACCCAACGACCTCAAAATGACTCTGTTGGAGCATTTCGCCCCATGCGGACAGAGACGATTGTTATCGTCGTCGGGAAATTGCGCGCTGGCGTCGGATGGCATAGTCTGCAGTGGTGATGATCTGTACGAACTGCATCTGCCTCTCCTTTCGCTTATCGCCGGGCGCAATTCATATATCGTAAACGGTACCTATTCCTCGGTAAACGGCTGTTTTTCCGCCTCCGTTTTCGATGGTCGCTATATTACGCTAAAGTGCCCGCTTCACAAGCGACAAATTCAAATTTCTGAAAAGTTTTTTCATTACTTTGTGAATCATGGTGCAAATACGCGCCAATCCTGCGAAAATACGCCCGACTACCAGTTGATGGTTATAACGTCTGAAACAATTTCGAAACGAAAGGCGCGTTTTTATGCAAACTTACGAATCGGATGCCAATATCGGCAACATTAAGATTCTCGCCGTCGATATGGACAAGACGCTTCTCACTGACGAGCGCGTGCTGCCCCAGGGCCTCGATGAGCGTCTGGACAAGCTCGCCGATGCCGGTATCGTATTCTGCCCCGCCAGCGGACGCCCCGCCCCCAAACTCGAGGAAATGTTCGAGGGCATCAAGAACCGACTCGCGTTTTGTCCCGACAACGGTGCCTGCGTCATCTATCGCGGCAACTATATCTATAAGAGCAACATCGACGTGGAGCTGTATCAGCAGGTGCTTGCCCGTGCCTCGGAGGACTCGCGCGCCGTTCCCGTACTGTGCTGCTACGACGAGTTCTATGTGCTCGCCCGCGACCACCAGTATCACGACGAGATCAGCGTCTACTACAACACGATCAACTACGTCGACACCTTTGAGGGCCTCGATCTCGAGTCCAACAAGATCTCGATCTTCTTCCCTGCCTACGATGCCGAGCCCGCGTTCCGCGAGACCTATAACCCCGCGTTCTGTGACCAGCTCTATGTCACCAATGCCGGTCGCGAGTGGATCGACTTTATGAACCTAGGCGTCGACAAGGGCGCCGGCGTGGCGCATCTGTGCGAGCAACTGGGCATCGACATCGCCGATGCCGCCGCCGTGGGCGACACCTACAACGATATCCCCATGCTGGAGCGTGTCGGTCACAGCTTTATCGTGGACAATGCCGAGGAGCATATGAACGCGCATGCTAAGTGGCGCATTCCGAGCAACAACGACGGGGGCGTACTGACGCTCATCGATGCCATTTTGGCGGCTCGTTAACGTGGCTCGTCGGACCTGGCCGGGCGAGGCGGGTAAGTTTTTCGTTCGGTCAGGTCCTGGGCTCGCTCGGAAAGCACATTAAGTGCTTTCCGGCTCGTGCGGAATCTACGAAAAACTTACCCGCCTCGCCCGGCCAGGTCCTGCGGTGACTTGCTTGCCGCTTGGATGACGTCTTATCGCCTAGATACTTTGGCTGATTTTTATTGAACGAAGGACGCTCCTTGTTGATGAGGGGCGTCCTTCTGATTTTGTATTACTTTGGAATTGTGGTCATGCCCTTACTTGGCGTCTGCCCAGGTCACTCCAGTCGAAGCTTCGGCGATTAGGGGGACGCGGAGGTCTACTACGTGCTCCATGACGTCGCGGACCATGGCGGTGAGGCGCTCGACTTCGTCGACGGGGCACTCAAAGTCCAGTTCGTCGTGTACCTGCAGAATCATGTGGGCGGCAAAGCCCTCTTCTTCCAGGCGGCGGCTTACGCGGGCCATCGCGATCTTGATGATGTCGGCCGCGGTTCCCTGCATGGGGTGGTTCATGGCCGTGCGCTCACCAAAGCCGCGGAGCTGCGGGTTTTTGGCCTTGAGCTCAGGAATATGGCGACGGCGGCCGTACATGGTCTCGGCGTAGCCCGTCTGCTTGGCACGTGCCACCACGTTGTCGAGGAACGTGCGCACGCCCGGATATGCCTCGTAGTAGCGGTCGATCATGTCGCGTGCCTCGGCCATCGAGATATGCAGCGACTGCGACAGGCCGTAGGCCTGCTGACCGTACACGATGCCAAAGTTCACGGCCTTGGCGCGGCTGCGCAAATCGGGCGTTACCTCGGACACCGGTACGCCAAACACGCGCGCGGCTGTCTCGGCATGGAAGTCCTCGCCCTCGTTAAAGGCACGCACCAGGTGTTCATCACCCGAGAGATGCGCCAACAGACGCAGCTCGATCTGCGAGTAGTCCACCGCTAAAAAGACGCTTCCCTCGCCTGCCGAAAACGCCGTCTTGACGGTACGGCCCAGCTCCGAGCGCGTCGGGATGTTCTGCAAGTTCGGGTCACTCGAGGAAAGACGACCCGTCGCCGTGATGGTTTGGTTGTACGTAGTGTGCACGCGACCGTCACCGCGACGCAGCGGGCCCAGTGTGTCCAGATAGGTGGACTTGATCTTGGACTTCTCACGCCAGTCCAAGATCAGACGCACGATTTCGTGGTCACGGGCAAGGTCGCTCAGTACCTTGGCGTTGGTCGAATAATAGCCGCGCTTGGTCTTTTTGAGGCCCTTGGTCGGAAGGCCCATCACGTCAAACAGCACGTGCGAGAGCTGCATGGGACTGCCGATGTTAAAGGCCTCGTCACCGGCCAGGTCGCGAATGCTCCGCTCGACCTCGGCAATCTGGGTCGCCAAACCCTCGGACAGACTATGCAGGCGATCGGGGTCCACGAGCATGCCCGCGCGCTCCATCTTGGCAAGCACCGGCACGAGCGGCATCTCGATGCCATCGAACACGTTGGCGGCGTTCTCGCGGGCCATGCGGTCGCGCAGCGGCGCCACGAGCGCCAGCGTCAGGGCCGCAGTGCGGGCAGCAGGCGCAGGAGCGTCCTCGCCAGCACCCTCCGCGCCGCGCGCCGCAGGCAGCGTCATCTGCAGATAGGTATCGGCCAGATACGCCTCATCAAACTCGGAGCGGTCGGAATCCAACAGATAGGCGGCGACCACAGTATCGAAGATGCGCGTGGAATCGACGGCCAGCGGATCCATGAGCTCGGGCTCAGAGGAATCGATGGGCGAAAGCTCGTGCAGCAGCGCCTTCATGTCCGGGCTCGCCACGCGGCCCTCCATAAACAGGCGCGCGAGCACGCCGGCGATCACGCCGTGGGCAACGTTGAAGCCATCGACCACGGCAGACGCACCGCCGTCGCCCTCCTCGAGCGCAAGCAACCCCTTGGACGTCGCCAGCCACAGCGTGCGCGTCAGGCCAAAAAGTGCGCCTTCCTCCTTGTCATCGTCCACCACAGCGGCAATCCACTCGCCCGCATCAATCGCGCGAGCGACCTCGGCGGCGGCGGCAGCAAGCGCCTCGGCATCGCCGGCGGCGGCACGCAAAACAGCAGGCATCTCGAACGTGCTGGCAGCGGCCGCAGCCCCGCCCTCGCCGCCAATCAGCGCCAAAAAACGGTTCTGCATGGCCGTAATGCCGAGCGTGCCCAGCGCAGCGGACACCTCGTCGGCAGAAAACGCCGGGAAGGACGTCGCATCAAAGTCGAGCTCGACAGGCGCATCGGTACGAATGGTTGCGACCTTGCGGCTCAGCAGCGCGTCGTCGATATGCGCGCGCAGGTTCTCGCCCATCTTGCCCTTGACCTCGTCGGCATGTGCGATGACCTCGTCCAAGCTGCCGTACTGCGCGATGAGCGCGCTCGCCTTTTTGGGGCCGATGCCCGGCACGCCGGGAATGTTGTCGGACGTATCGCCCTTCAGGCCGTAAAAATCGGGCACGAGCGCCGGTGTAATGCCGTGATACAGGTCGTCCACGCTCTCGGGCGTCATAATCGCCACGTCGGACAGGCCTTTGCGGGTCGAGACCACGTTGACGTGCTCGGTCACGAGCTGATACATGTCGCGGTCGCCGGTCACCAGCAGCATGTCGCAGCCGGCTTCCTCGCCCAGGCGCGCCATGGTGCCCAGGATATCGTCGCCTTCCCAACCCTCGGACTGCAAAATCGGCACATTGAGCGCACCGAGCAGCTCCTTGATCATCGGAAACTGCGCGTGCAGGTCGGGGTCCATGGGCGGGCGCTGCGCCTTATACTGCGGCAGCATCTCCATGCGCACGCGCGGCTTGCCCTTATCAAACGCCACGACCACACCGTCGGGGTTAAAGGCGTCGATCATCTTGAGAAACATGTTCAGAAAGCCAAAGATCGCGTTGGTGGGGCGACCGTCCGGCGCGTTCATGGTGGGCGGCACGGCGTGGAAGGCGCGGTGCATGAGCGAGTTACCGTCGATAACGGCAAAGGTGCGGTGCTTGTCAGACATATTGAATACCTCGCTTTGGGCTGGGCACGATTTGCTCCCACCAGTTTACACGCTCCCCGCCTCGCGGCCACCGCACATCAAGCTCCCCCGCCACCGCGCGCCCGCGCGTGATACGATGGCTCGCGGTACATTAACCAGCACGATCGATCCGAAAGGAGCCTGCGTCATGGAGCGTCCCTGCGCATGGAAAAAGTACACGCCACAGCAGATCGAGGAGCTCGAGGAGCTTTGCCGCGGCTATAAGAAGTTTTTGAGTGAGAACAAGACCGAGCGCCTGTGTGTCAAGGCCGGCATCAAGATGGCCGAGGAGGCGGGCTACGTCGACCTGGAGACCGCGATCGCCGAGGGCCGCGAGCTCAAGGCAGGCGACAAGGTGTACGCCGCCAACCACGGCAAGGACCTTATGCTCGTCAACCTTGGCACCGCCCCGCTCGAGCAGGGCTTTAACATCCTGGGCGCCCACGTGGACTCGCCGCGCCTGGACCTCAAGCAGAATCCCGCCTTCGAGGCCGGCGACATGGCCTACCTCGACACGCACTACTACGGCGGCGTCAAGAGCTACCACTGGGTGGCCTCCCCGCTCGCGCTTGTGGGCGTCATCTGCAAAAAGGACGGCACCACCGTCGACATCAACATCGGCGACAAGGCAGACGACCCGGTCTTTACCATCTCCGACCTGCTGATCCACCTCTCGAGCGAGCAGATGTCCAAGCCGGCCAAGGACGCCGTCGACGCCGAGATCCTCGACGTGATCGTGGGCGGCCGCCCCGTCAAGTTTGACGAGGACGACAAGGACGCCCCCAAGGAGCCCGTCAAGCAGATGTTCCTGGATATCCTCAAGGAACAGTACGACGTCGAGGAGGAGGACTTCCTCTCCGCCGAGATCGAGGTCGTGCCCGCCGGCCCCGCCCGCGACATGGGCCTCGACCGCTCCATGATTTTGGGCTATGGCCACGACGACCGCGTCTGCGCCTACCCCTCCATGCTCGCCCAGATCAACGTGGCAGACGTCGAGCGCACGAGCATCACGCTCATCGTCGACAAGGAGGAGATCGGCTCCGTGGGCGCCACCGGCATGACGAGCCGCTTCTTCGAGAACACCGTCGCCGAGATCATGACGCTCGCCGGCGAGAGCAGCCCGCTGGCCCTGCGCCGCGCACTCGCCCGCAGCCGCATGCTCTCCTCTGACGTGTCCGCCGGCTTTGACCCGGGCTATGCCGGTAAGTTCGAGACTAAGAATGCAGCTTTTATGGGTCGCGGCCTGTGCTTTAACAAGTACACGGGCAGCCGCGGCAAGGGAGGCTCCAACGATGCCGACGCCGAGTATGTGGCCCTCGTCCGCGACATCATGGACGAGGCGGGCGTGGACTTCCAGACCTGCGAGCTCGGCCGCGTCAACGCGGGCGGCGGCGGCACCATCGCCTACATCATGGCCGAGTATGGCATGAACGTTATCGACTCCGGCGTTGCCGTCCTGTCCATGCACGCCCTGTGGGAGGTCGCCAACAAGGCCGATATCTACGAGGCCTATCGCGGCTACAAGGCCTTCATCGAGCGCGCCTAACCAGCCCTTCATCAGTTGCGGTGAAATACGGACTAAACTGGCCCATAAACGGCCCAAACAGACTGTATTCCACCGCAACTTCCTTTTTGGCAGAGGAGAGTCCATGCTGCAGATCATCATTTCGCCCGCCAAGCAGATGCGCGCGGCCCAAGATGCTTTTGAAGTCCTGGGCATTCCACCTTTTGCGCACGAGACGGCTCGCCTCCACTGCGCACTGCTAGATATCGAGCGAAATGAAGGCAGCGGCGGCCTGCAAGCGCTATGGAACGTGAGTGACAAACTGCTGGGGCCTTGCCTCAACACCCTGCATGAGTTCGGGCCCATCCTGAAAAACGGCGATCTCGACAATCCCGAACTCGCCCGTCACCTCTCCCCTGCCGTCATGTCCTATCACGGCATTCAATACCAGAGTATGGCGCCCGAGGTGATGGATTCCGCGCAGCTCGCATGGCTACAAGACCATCTATGGATCCTCTCCGGCCTCTACGGGTGCGTTCGTCCCTTTCATGCCGTCGAACCGTATCGGCTGGAGATGGGCGCGAAGCTCGCCGTTGACGATGCCCGAGACCTCTACGCGTTTTGGAGCGACAAGCTCGCGCGGGCTATCGCCCCGGCGGACTCAAACACCACGATCGTCAACCTCGCTAGCGTAGAGTATGCCAAAGCCGTTCTGCCCCACCTCGCGGGCGACGCCACGGCCGTCACATGCCTCTTTGGCGAGGGTATCCGCAACGGGAAGCCCATCCAACGGTCGACCGCCAGCAAAAAGGCGCGCGGCTCCATGGTGCGGTGGATGGCAGAAAACAAGCTCGAGGATATAAGCGGGCTCACCGCGTTCGACGTTGGTTATCGTCACTTTCCCGAGCTTTCAAATAAAAACACTTTGGTCTTCCTGAACGAACAGGCCTTGTAGGACCACCGCTACTTTGAATGTGCTACCTAGGCACGGCGTCTATTCCGCCAAGCCGTCGGCTTTGGCAATTTCATTTGTCAAGCCGTCCTGATAGGTAATCTTGACGTACTCCACCTCGGACACTTTGACGCCCGACGGGGGCTCCAGGCGCCATTCCGTCAGCGCGATATCCATCGTCGTGGGAACGTCTCCTTGATTTTTGAGCTTCACCGTCAGCGTTTTGAGCGCCGCATCAAACGTCACGCGTTCGATTTCTTCACCTGGAATGGACCCACCACTCAGCTGCAGCTGCACAAACTCATCGCGCGGGTACCAATAATCGCCCGGAACGGCGAGCGTATTGGCATTACCGCCAGTACTCCTCACCGTCATAATCGGTAGGCTATCATCAACCTCGAACTCCCAGCCAGCGCCGCCGCGACCGCCAAACGTCCAAATACAAAAGGCAATCACCAACACGGCAAGCACCGCAAAACCAATCGCGACAAGGCCATGGTGCGCACGGCCCTCCTCGGCCGATACATCCCATTGCGTCTCTCGATATAGATGCTTGTCTTCCATGTTCGCCTCCCCGCAGGCACGCTCGTTGGCCCAATCGTACCCATTCAGGCTATACTTGAGCCCATGACATAACGGGGGGCTTGCAGGACAAGACGGCAGGCTGAGATTGGGCGCGCCCGCCCTGACCCGCAAACCTGATATGGGTAATGCCAACGAAGGGAGCCGTGCCAATGAGCACACAGACCGAGCCCAAGCTCGTCACGCAAATCGACTTCGCCCGCGCCGGGCAGATCACGCCGCAGATGAAGGAGGTTGCCGAGCGCGAGCATCGCGACCCCGAGTACATCCGCGAGCGCGTGGCCGACGGCCGCATCGCCATCCCCGCCAACATCGTGCATATCAAAAAAGGCATGCGCGCCTTTGGCGTCGGTGAGGGCCTGTCCACCAAGGTCAACGTCAACCTGGGCATCTCGGGCGATAAGGCCGATGCCGCCGAGGAGTGGAAGAAGGTCAAGATCGCCGAGGACTTTGGCGCCGACGCCATCATGGACCTCTCCAACTCGGGCAAGACGCGCCAGTTCCGCCAGCAGCTCATCGACGAGACGCCGCTCATGGTGGGCACGGTGCCGATGTACGATGCCATCGGCTACATGGAAAAGCCGCTGGTCAAGCTGACCAAGGACGATCTGCTCGAGGTCGTGCGCGCGCATGCCGAGGACGGCGTGGACTTTATGACCATCCACTGCGGCATCAACAAGTCGGTCATCAAGACCTTTAAGGAGACTGGCCGCCTCATGAACATCGTCAGCCGCGGCGGCTCGCTGCTGTTTGGTTGGATGGAGGTCACCGGTAACGAGAACCCCTTCTACGAGTTCTACGACGAGGTGCTCGAGATCTGCCACGAGTACGACGTGACGATTTCGCTCGGCGACTCCTGCCGCCCGGGCTGTCTCTACGACTCCAACGACGCAACCGAGACCGCCGAGATGATCGAGCTGGGCAAGCTGTGCAAGCGCGCCTGGGCCACCGGCGTCCAGGTCATGGTCGAGGGTCCGGGTCACATGGCGCTCGACGAGATCGCCGCCAACATGAAGCTGCAGAAGCGCCTGTGCCACAACGCCCCGTTCTATGTGCTGGGGCCGCTGGTGACCGATATCGGCGTGGGCTACGACCACATCACCGCCGCCATTGGTGGCGCCATCTCCGCGAGCTCGGGTGCCGACTTTTTGTGCTACGTGACGCCGGCCGAGCACCTGTGCCTGCCCAACGCTCAGGATGTGCTCGATGGCCTCATGGCCACCAAGATTGCCGCACACGCCGCCGACATCGCCAAGAAGGTACCGCACGCCCGTGACATGGACGACAGGATGGGTCAGGCACGCCGCAAGCTCGACTGGGACGCCATGTGGAAGTGCGCCCTCGACCCGGTCACCGGCAAGAAGCGCTACGAGGAATCCCCCGCCGCCACCGAGGGCACCTGCACCATGTGCGGCAAGATGTGCGCCGTTCGCACTGTCAACAAGGTGTTCGAAGGCACGACGATCGACCTCGGCATGGAGGACTAACTCGTCGCCACGATTGCTTTTGGAAGCACCGCGACGTCGACCGTTGTTGACGTGTGAACATTTTCTTGCATTTGCGTAAAGATTGCACCGCCCGCCCGGGTTCGACATAGAGTCGGCCCGGGCATCTTTATAATGCTAGCTTAAAGACCCATTTGATTCCGACCGAACAAGGGAGCGAACATGGATCGCAGCAAGGTACCTGCCGTCCTGTCCATCGCAGGATCCGATTCCAGCGGTGGCGCCGGCATTCAAGCCGACATCAAAACCATTACGGCGCACCGTCTGTATGCCGAGACGGCCATAACCGCCATCACGGCGCAAAACACCCTGGGCATCACCGCCGTGCAGAATATCTCGCCAGATATCGTCGCCGCGCAGATCGACGCCGTCTTTGACGACATCCGCCCGAGCGCCGTCAAGATCGGCATGGTTTCTTCTGTCGAGATTATCGAAGTCATCGCCGACCGCTTGAGCGCCTGGAACGCAACGAACGTGGTCGTGGACCCCGTCATGGTAGCCACCTCGGGCGCTCGACTCATTGCCGAGGATGCCGCCGAGGCGCTCACGCGTCGCCTGTTCCCGTTGGCAACGGTCATCACGCCCAATATCCCCGAGGCCATGGCACTGCTCGACTACGAGGTCGATTCCGAGCGCACGCAGCAAAATGCCGCCATGCTCCTCACCCGCCGCTTTGGATGCGCGTCTTTGGTTAAAGGCGGACATCTTGTCAACGAGGCCAACGACGTGCTGGCGGAGCCCGCGCCGCTCGATGACGAGGGCAACCACCTGGGCGATCCGCTCACCACGTGGTTCCGTCACAAGCGCATCGAGACCGGCAACACGCATGGCACCGGCTGCACGCTCTCGTCCGCTATCGCCTGCGCGCTGGCCCAGGGCATGGATCTTGCCGACGCCGTCAACGCCGGCAAGGCCTACCTAACGGGCGCCCTCGCCGCCGGCTTTGACATGGGCAAAGGTTCCGGCCCCGTCAACCACATGTGGAATTACTAGCCCTGCAGCAAAACCACCACAAAGGGGACAGGCACCTTTGTGGTGGTTTTTCTTTTACCACTTAATCGTCTGCGAGTTGGATGCCGAGCAAGCCCGAAAGCGCGAGCGCCTGTTCGGCATTGACTGTCAGGCCTCGCAACTCACGGTAGTCGCCCGAAACAACGGGAGCCTCAAACGTGCAGCGCGATACATCAACACCACACAGCGGTGTCTTGAACACATCAACTCGTGTCAGGTCGCAGCTATCCAGCCGCAGCTGCCCCAGCTTGGCCCCCTGGAGCGCCGCCTCGGTCAGGCGCACATCGCACGCCGTGATGGGGCCAATGCGTCCCTCCGAAAGGTTCGCGTAGCTCAGGTCGCATGATGCAAACGAAACGTTCGACAGGCGCGCCTTGACCAAGTTGAGCCCCGGCGCCGAGCAATCAACAAAGTCGCATCGGTTGAGCCAGCAGCCTTCCATATTGCAGCGGATAAAGCGACAACCGCGAAATACGACGTCACGAAACGTCGAACCACTCCAATCGACGCCATCGAATACGCAGGAGCGGAACACGATGCCGTCAAAGGTCGCACCGTTCGCCACGTCATAGGCGAGCTCCAGCTCCTCAAAAGCGGTATTGGAGACAAGCTCATCCCCCTCGGCAAACAGGTCAATGAGCTCATCCATGCCCATGTGGCAGCCAAGCCGCTCGTTTACCCGGGCAAAACCACCACAAAAGTGCCTGTCCCCTTTGTGGTGGTTTGGGGCTGCGCTACTCACCGAGCATCTCTTGGAGCTTGGCTGCCACGGCATGTCCCAAGCTCTCGTGGCTTTCGGGCATCATATGCAGATAGTCGATATCGCCCGGCTCGGCAAAGTCGGCGGCATTCAAAAAGTCGCAGCCAAGCTGCTCGGCTACGTGCGCGTAGTACTCGGCAAAATGCTCCGAGGCCTCGACGGAATGCTCGTCAAAATCGGTCATATACACATCGGCGATTTGCGGCTTGATCTTGATGGGAGCCATCAGCAGAATGCGCGGACAAGGCGCAGCGTCGGTCCACGAAAACGCGCGGACGGCGCGAATCAGCGCCATGGCGCCACGGGCTATATCGGAAGCCGTCACGTTAAAGACCGTCTTACAGTCGTTGGTGCCCAGCATGATCACAATGGCGTCCAGCGGCTTATGGGCCTCGAGCAGCATCGGAAGCGCGCGAATGCCGTTGAGGTTAGTGTCCAGGTGGCACATATCGTCGCGCACCGTCGTACGGCCGTTGAGCCCCTCCTCAATCACATGCCAGCCCTCGCCCAGGTCACGCTGCGCCACGCCGCACCAGCGCACATCCTGCGCATAGCGCACCGCGGTGCCGTCGCGCATACCAGCCGGATCGTAACCATAGGTGTTGCTGTCGCCAAAGCATAGAACGTTTTTCATCGTAAGCTCCCCACTCAATAAAAAGCCGACGGGAGCAGCCCCCGTCGGCTCGGCATGTCGCATCACGCGCACAGTTTACAAGTATTTGCGCCAGTCGTCGTCATCCTCATCGTCCTCGGCAGCGGCCCGAGCCTGCTCGGCGGCACGGGCGGCCGCAGCGCGGGCGGCAACCTGGGCATAGGACTCCTCGTTGCGCTCGGGGAAGTTTGCCAACACGTGCTCGAACTTGGCGAAGTCCTCGTCCCAGCGCGTAGAGGGCACAGCAAAGAAGACCTGCTTGACCTTGAAGTCGCCCGATGCGAGCTCCTTGCGGAAGAGCTCAGCCACGGCCTCGGCGTCAAAGCCGTTGTTGTCGCAGCCCCAAGCGCCCAGTACGAGCTTCTCGCGACCCAGCTCGTCGCAGATGGCGAGCACAAAGCGGATACGGTCGCGCAGCGCGTCCAGCAGCGCATCGTCGCTCACGCGGTACTCCTGGCGTGCGCGCTTGGCATTGGGCGCGGCGGCCACGATCACATCGGCATACGCATGCACATGGTTGCGGTCAAAACGCACCGCAGGCACTACCAGCGCACGGTTGCGGTAGAGCTCGCAGTTGATATTGCGGCGACGGTTCTCGCCATACCACTTGCGCTGCTTGTCGAGCACGTTGTACAGATACGAATCGGCGCAGAGCGTAGCCTCCTGGCCCAGATAGCCCTGGATGTAGCCGCCACCCGGGTTGGTGAACGAGGCAAAGGCGAGCACTGCCATGTCGCAGAACTGCGCATAGCCGCGGCCGTTGTCCAGAATGGCCTGCGTGGCGGAGGCATCAAGCACGGTGACCTCGGGCAGAGTCGGAGCGGGCTCCTCGGTAGGCGCGGACTCGGTCTCTGCGGGTTCCTCGGCAGGCGCAGACTCGTCCGTGACCTCGGTCTCGACGGACGCAACCTCAGCGGCCTCGACCTCGGCGGACTCAGACTCCTCGGCAACCTGCTCCTCGGCAGCCGCAGCCGCCTGGGCCTTGGCCTTCATCGCCGCGACAAAACCGGCAGGCATACCGTCGAATTCGCGCACGCCGGCAAGCGAGCGCTCGATATCCTTGGCACACGCCTCGGACACAGTTGCCACGTGACGCTCGGCGGCCTTGGCACGGGCCTCGCGCTTGGGGTTGGGCTGCCCTGCGCGGCCGGTCCTGCGGTTACGGTTCCTGTTGTCGACGTCTGCCATAAGTGGTCACCTTTCCTGTCGCTGCCGTTATCGGCTTTTCCCATCCATGATACCCCGCCGCGTACAAAAAAGACGGCCCCGAAGGACCGCCTTTCGCATTGATTTACGCGCACGGCAAGCACCGCTGCAACTCGCCGCTAGTCGCGACGACCAAGGATATTCAGGATGCGCAGGAACACGTTGATGATATCCACGAACAGGTTGGACGCCATGAGCACGGCGTTGGGCAGCGTGGGCGGCACCGTCGTGGCCACATAGGTGTCGTAGCCAATAAAACCGGCGAACACCACGATTACGATCAGGTCGGTAATAGACTGCGAAACACCCATAAACATCAGCACGATCTCGATCAGGATCGTGGCAAGCAGAACGCCAAAACCGATGCCGTACACGCGCTGGAAGAACTTGGGGAAGGTCACGCCCAGCGCGCCAAAGACAAAGGTGATGGCGGCGGTGGCGATAAAGGCGGTGTTGATGGTGGGCAGGTCGTAGTTGGCAAGGCCAAACGACGCGGTCAGGCCAAAGGTGCTCGCAAAGATCACGTAACCCGTGAGCGACAGGCCCACAGACTGCTTGCCCGCGGCAGCCGACATCATGACAATGCCGACGATGGTCAAAATAAACGAGCCAAAGACCAGCGGCAAAGCGGCGCCGCTCATCATCATGCGGGCAAACGCCATGGTGCTCGTAAAGTAGGCGCCGGCACCCATGGCGCAAAAGCCCAAAAAGATCAGGGCGGACATGACAAGGTTGTACGCACGCGGCGACATCTCCTTGGCACGGCTTGCACCGGTCTCGATGGGGCCGTTCTGATAGCCCTGGATATCATTCATGCTTTCGTCCTTTCAGATAGCGCCGCGACAGCAGCGCCTTAAGCGACAAGATTCCTGCCATTGTACCCGAATGCCGCGCCCTCTTACCTGCGGCGCTCACCCTCGAGCGTGCGGTCAAACGCCCAGACCCACCAACGCATCACGTGGGTCTGCGAGCCGTCCGGCCGTTCGTGCGCCTGGTCCTCCAGATACAACTCGGTCGCATGACCGCCAAAACGAACCTTATAGGTTGCCGTACGAATGCCGTGAACCGTCAGGCCAAACCCAGTGGTCGAGACAATCTCGTCAATCGTAAAGCAGCGACCGTCAACCCAGCAGACGGTGACCGGCACGACTTGTCCGCCCGCGAGGATGCGAGCCACGACGTCCACATACTGCTTGTGCACGCGCCGAGTTTTGCCATCTGCCTGTCGATATTCCATGCCCCTATTATCGAACGCATGTTTGCATATTGTAAAGCGAACAGGCTGTGGTTTTGGCGTGTCGGACCGCATGCGCACGTCCGCACGACGTGTTAGCAAAAAGAACACCGGAGGTCAACAGGGCTAATATTCAATTTTAGTACCCAATAATTCACTTCTCCCATCAGAACTCGGTAAAGAAACCCGCAGGAGGTGATACGATTTATCATGTTTTTGTAACGTGTCTGCAAACTTCGAGAAAGCCCATATATGGACGTAACGTTCTCAACCTTCCTCGGCCAACTTGTGTCGAACCCAGTCCTTGCCGTCACCGTGATTCTCGCGCTCGGCGCCATCTTCGTCAACGGATGGACCGACGCGCCCAACGCCATCGCGACCTGCGTCACTACGCGTTGCATGCCCGCCCGCGCTGCCATTCTCATGAGCGCCGCATTCAACTTCCTCGGCGTGCTCATCATGACGCACTTTAACGCGAGCGTCGCCAACACCATCTCACATATCGTCGACTTTGGCGGAAATAGCACCATGGCGCTCGCGTGCCTGTGCGCGGCGCTGTTCTCCATCGTCGTCTACGGCGCCACAGCGTCGCGTTTTGGCATCCCCACCTCGCAAAGCCACAGCCTTATCGCCGGCCTGACCGGTGCCGCTATCGCCCTCGGCGGCGCGAGCAGCGTCAACGTCCACGAGTGGATGAAGGTCATCTACGGCCTGGCGCTCTCCATCGGCCTGGGCTTTGTCATGGGCTGGGTCCTGTGCAAGCTCGTCTCGATTCTTTTTGCCGCCGCCAACAGGCGACGTGCCAACGTCTTCTTTAAATACGCTCAGATCGCGAGTGCCGCGGCCATGAGCTTCATGCACGGCGCGCAGGATGGACAAAAGTTCATCGGCGTGCTCTTTTTAGGCGTGGCCTTCGCCAACGGCCAGACGAGCGTCGGCGATGCCGGCATCCCCATCTGGATTATGCTGCTGTGCTCGGCCACTATGGGTATCGGCACCAGCGTGGGCGGCGAGCGCATCATCAAGTCCGTCGGCCAGAGCATGGTTAAGCTCGAGAAGTATCAGGGTTTCTCTGCCGACCTCGCGGGCGCCGCGAACCTGCTACTTGCCACCCTTACCGGCATCCCCGTGTCATCCACGCACATCAAAACCTGCGCCATCATGGGCGTCGGCGCCGTCAAGCGCCTCTCAGCCATCAACTTCGGCGTCGTCAAGGACATGATGTTCACCTGGTTCTTCACCTTCCCCGCTTGCGGACTCATCAGCTTTTTCATGGCCAAGCTGTTCATGATGTTCCTCTAGTCAAACCGAGTGTCCATCCGGACCGCAACACTTCGCCTACCCGTCTTCGCCTCGAAAGGACCCACCCATGGCAAAGAAACCCAATTCGTTCTACTTTGACAACTACGTCGCCTGCGCCGACCTCGCCGTCCAGGCCGCCGAGCTGCTTACCCAGATTTTTGAGAACTTCGATCCCGCGAAGATTCACGATATGCTCGAGGAGATGCATGCCATTGAGCATGCGGCAGACAAGAAGCACCACGAGCTTGAAGACGCCCTGCTCACCGCCTTTATCACCCCGCTCGAGCGCGAGGATCTGAATCTGATGAGCTGCTCACTCGACACCGTGCTCGACCGCATCGAGGGCGTCGTGCAGCGCGTCTACTTCACCAACATTCAGAGCATCCATCCCGACGCCATCGTCATCGCCCACAAGGTGACCGACGCTTGCCGCGCCATGAAGGACCTGATGGTCGAGCTGCCCAACTACCGCAAGTCCAAAACGCTGCGCGAACTGGTCATCCAGATCAACACCATCGAGTCCGAGGCCGACGAGCTCTACATCAACGCCATGCGCAACCTGCACGTCAACGGCAAGGACCCGCTCGAGGTCATCGCCTGGCGTGACGTATATGCCTTCCTGGAGTACTGCGCCGACTGCTGTGAGAATGTGGCCGATGTCGTGGATTCGATTGTCATGAAGAACAGTTAATTAGCTGTACGTATCCCACCGGTCGCGGGCCCGACCACTAATGCCTTTCTCACTCCGGCTGCTTTGCAGAGTCGTTCGAAAGGTATTAGTGGTCGGGCCCGCTCCCTTACGTACCGCCATTGAAACTTTGGCTGATGGTTTGGGTGTAATGAGGTCTTGGCTGATGCGGCCCTTGATGCTCGAAAGAATACTTTGGGGCTGTGCTGAGCGTTTGGGTGGGTGTTGCTTTGGGTACCTTTTTGGTTGACTTGGGATTGATTCGTTGACTTTGGAGGGCTTTGTTATGAGCTACTTGGATTTGGCTCGTTCTCGGTATTCTTGTCGTTTGTTTGAGGATCGTGCTGTGGAGCGGGCGGTGATTGATGCTGTTGTTGAAGCTGGGCGGATTGCTCCTTCTGCTTGTAATAATCATCCTTCTCGTGTGATGGTGCTGGATACGCCCGAGCTGTTGGAGAAGGCTGCTGCTTGTCAGCCTCGGTTTGCTCGTGATGGGTCTATCTTTGGGGCTCCGCTTGTCTTCCTCATTTGCAGCGTTACCGATGATGCTTGGGTGCGCCCGTATGATCAGATGAATTCCAGTGAAATCGATACGTCCATCGTGTGTGATCAGATGATGATGGAGGCCACCGAGCAGGGCCTGGGAACGTGCTGGGTGTGCCATTTTAAGCCTGAGGTGGCCCGTGAGCAGTTCGACCTGCCCGAGGGTGTCTATCCCTATCACATGCTCGTCTGTGGCTATCCTGCCGACCATATCGCCGACCCCGAGCATCGAGAGGCCCGCACCATTCCCCTCTCCGACTTCCTCCTCAAGTAGATTTTTGGGACATGCCGCAAAACCTACCCTTGACCGCTCACCCGTTCACCGAGTTCTGCGCCACTATGTGCAGGGCTCGGTTTTTTATGTTGCGCACCCCTGCACACCCTGCACAGTCATAAAAAAAGACCCGCAAGCTGCGGGTCCTTTCTAGGCACTAAATTGTAGGCCGAATGTTAGTCCAGGTCGTCGGCAGCGAAGTTGTCGATCGGGGCGAAGGGATCGGCCACGGGGACAACCGGATCGGCGACGGGCAGCGGCTCGGCGGGAACAGTCACCGCAGGAGAAGCGGCAGAACCAACCGGCGTGGAGGCCATGAGGTCGGCCGGGAAGGAGTTCTGGGCGTCGTCCATAAAGTGCTGGATGAGCTTGAGGTACTCGGCCTTGAACTCCTCGCGGGAAGCCTTCAGACGGTCGATTTCCTCGAGCTCGGCCTGCTTCTCGGTCAGAGCCTGGCGGATAACCTCGCGGGCCTTGGCGTCAGCCTCGTTGCGGATACGCTCAGCGTTCTCATTGGCATCGTTGACGATGGTCTCAGCGGTCTGCTGGGCAGCGATCAGGGCAGCGGAAATCTGGCGCTCCTGAGCGGAGAAGTCAGGGGCGGGAGCGGCCACGGGGGCGGCAGGGGCGGCCTGGGCGGCGGTATCCTGAGCCTGGGCAAGCTGAGCCTGTGCATCGGCAAGCTGCTGCTCAGTAGCAGTCAGACGGCCCTTAAGGTCGACGATCTTAGCGAGCATAGCGTCAACCTCGGAAGACAGCGTCTCCAAGAAGACGTCGACCTCGGCAGGATCGTAGCCACGCTTGGCCTCAGAGAAAGTCTGAGCCTGGATGTCTGCAGGGGTAATAGCCATAACAAGTCTCCTTTTTCATCGCCTCGGCGCTACACGCCCGACGTAAGTTACTAAGTCAGTTCTATACGAGTATACCTATAAGAAGCTGCAGAACCAGTCTCTGCACCAACTGCAACGCAATAATCGCAACGACCGGCGAAAAATCAACGCCGCCCATCGGCGGGATAAACCGACGAAAGAGGTTGAGCCACGGGCCGCAGACGCTATCGAGCACTGCAGCGATATCCTGCAGCAGGCCGCCCTGCTTCATGGGAATCCACGTCATAAAGCAATAGACCACGATGAGCGTGGAGTAGAAGTTGAACAGCGTGTTGACCAGCTGGACAATGGTGTAGATGTTGATGAGAATCTCCTCGTCTTGGGTTTACTTAAGGTAGCCGTCGGCACGAAGCTTCTTGAGGTCCGAATCCTTGACCTCGCAGCCGGCGGGCAGCACCATGAACACGCGATCGCCCACTTCTTTGACCGTAGCGCCCAGGCCACAGGCAAAGCCATAGCTAAAGTCCAGGACACGCTTGGCGACCTCGGTGCGAACGCCGACAAAAATCAGCGCGACGGGCTGTTTGGTACGCACACGACGGACAACGGTCTCAACGTCATCATAGCTCTCGGGACGCAGGACATAGGCAGGCAGCTGCGGCGTGGCGTTGATGATGTTGCTCGCATAGGCCGAGGCGTCGCTCGGCGCAGGGGCGGGCGCAGGCGCCGCGGCGCGAGCACGGGCGCTCTCGGCATAGCTCGACGGCGTGTCGTAGGCGCCGGGACGATAGCCACCGGTGACCGTATCCTGAGAACGCGACGGCGGATTGTACGTCGTTGCATGACGCGAGTCATCGCCGACCAGCTGACCGGAGCGCGTATACACGGCAACCGACTCAGCTTCACCGCGGCGCGTCTGGCCCAGCAGGCCGTTGCTCGGCTCGTCCTGGGTATAGAAGCCCTCGCCCGAAGCACCACTGTAGCCGCCGCCCTGATAGCCGTCGTCGTAGCCGTCATCGTAGCCGTAGTCGTCATCCTGGCTATAGCCCTGGTCGTAACCCTGCTGGCCGCCCAGGTGCATCTTATTTTTAATCTCGTCAAGGAAGCCCATGGTTGTGTCCTCTCACGGTTTAGTGCAGGCGCTCTGTAAACCAGTGCGCACTTCAGAGCCCTATTTTACTGCAAACTCCGGGCTAAATACTACCCTGCCCAGGCGAACGAGCGTAGAGCCCTCCTCAAGGGCAGGCTCAAAGTCCTCGCTCATGCCGCAGGAAAGCTCAGGCAGGTTCAAATCGGGATGCGCTGCCTCCAGCTCATCCCTCAGCTCACGAAGCCCCGCAAAGGTGCGGCGTGCCACATCCTTATTCCCCCGGGGCGCCATAGTCATAAGCCCCTGCACGCAAATTCCCTCAAGCTCTGCAAGCTCACCCGCGGCGGCGCGAATCTCATCGGGCGAAAAACCGCCCTTGGACTCCTCGCCGCTCACGTTGACCTCAATCAGCACCTGCTGGGGAGCAACCAGCTCGCCCGCCTCGATCTTACGAGTCGCACGGCTCGAGATAGCCTGCGCCAGATGAAGCGACCCCACCGAATGGATTAGCTCGGCTGAGCCCAGCACCGCATTGATCTTGTTAGTCTGAAGGTTGCCGATCATATCGAAACGCACCTCGGGCAGCTCCGGATGCTCCGCCAGACCCGTAAGCTTGCGGACGAGCTCTTGCGGGCGGTTCTCGGCAAAATGGCGATACCCCGCCCGAATGGCCGCGATGGTCTCGTCGACGCCAACGGTCTTGGACACGGCAATCAAACGCGCGGCATCGTGGGGCCTCCCAGCGCGATCGAGCGCGGCATAAAAGCGCTCGAGTATCTGCTCGCGGCGAGCGCGCATCAAGTCAAAATTGTTATCCATGGCAAATCGCCTCCGCAGACAGCACAACAAGTAGTTCCATGCTAACGCAAGAGCGCGGCCCCGCATCCGCAAGGCCGCGCTCCCTCAGGTATTTACAATCTCTCAACGAGCGGAGCTACCCTACTCCTCGTCGTCCTCGCCATCGTCTTCATCCTCAAGATGATCCAGCAGGTAGCGCAGGCCCTCGCTAACCTCGTTAGCAGGCACCTTGGCAACGTAGCGCGCGTCGACGGCGGGCCTCATGATAACACCCTCGCCCGAAGGCACACGCATGCTCTCGAGCTCATCCTCATCAGTGCGGGCGATATCGCCGGCGTTCATACGCTGACCAGTCAACAGGAAGGTCAGACGGCAAGCGGCATCGATGGAAATCGAAGCGATGCGATCGAGGTAGCGTGAAACCATGATGGCGCGACGCAGGTCGTCATAGTTGCTGTCGTCGTCCATAAAGTCGCCCGTATCCATACGGTTAAAGGTGCGGAAGAACTTCTCGTAGGCAGCGTGCACTGGCTCGTCCTCGACGGCCAGGTTGCAGATGATGGACATGTCATTGGTGACGAGCGCAGAAAGCGAAGAGCCCAGCACCTGGTAGACGGCCTCAGCCTCGGCCTCGACCGTGCCGACAAGCTCCTTGGGCAGCGAGATGTCGGCCTTGATCATATGACGCGTGGCGCGGCAAATCTGACGGACCTTATCGGTCATGCGCTGCAGGTTAAAGTCAACATAGATGATCGTCTGAAGCAGGCGGAAGTCGGAGGCGACCGGTGACTGCGTGGCAATCAGGTTGTAGCAGACGGCCTCCAGGTTGGCGCAGCGTGCGTCAATCGAAAGCGTGCGCTTCTTGGTCTTGGTGGCGAGCTTGCGGTCGTCGGTCACATAGGCCTTTACGGCATCGTGGAGGGCCAGATCGACGGCCTCATAGATGCTCAGCATCTCGTGACGGGCCTCGATGAGCTGACGGGAAAACAGTTTGCGCATGGTTCACTCCAATCAGTTGGGTGCGGTCATGCCGCCCGCACAGTGAATACGCACCGGACTAGGTCCGATCGGCTTGGGACTAGTCGCACCGATCAGCCAAAGCGGCCGGTGATATAGTCTTCCGTACGCGAGTCCACCGGGCTGGTGAAGATCGCGTCGGTTTGACCATACTCGATGAGCGTGGCGGGCTCGCCGGCAACTTCCTGCAAGAAGAATGCGGTGTAGTCGCTGATACGAGCTGCCTGCTGCATAGAATGCGTGACGATGATAATCGTCATCTCGGGCGCCAGCTCGGCCATCAGATCCTCGACCTTAGAGACGGACGTGGGGTCGATGGCGGAGCAGGGCTCGTCCATCAGAAGGACATCGGGTTGCACCGCAAGCACGCGGGCGATGCACAGACGCTGCTGCTGACCGCCCGAGAGCGCCAAACCATCCTTGTTGAGCTGATTGGATACCTCTTTCCAGAGGTTGGCGCGCTTGAGCGATTCTTCCACGATGTCATCGAGGTCGCTTTTGCTAGTCACGCCCTGCAGACGAGGGCCAAAGGCGACATTCTCGTAGATGGATTTGGGAAACGGGTTGGGCTGCTGAAAGATCATGCCCACGCGACGACGGAGGTCGACCGGGTCGACACCCTCGGCATAGATATCATTGCCGTCGAGCGTCATGGTACCCTCGACGCGGGTACCCTCGATAAGGTCATTCATACGGTTGATGCAACGCAAAAACGTTGACTTGCCGCAGCCTGAAGGGCCAATGAAGGCGGTGATGGCGTTTTTTGCGATGTTGAGGTCGAGCCCCGTCAGCGCATGAAAGTCACCGTACCAAAAGTTGAAATCCTTGGCCGTGATGGCTGCTTGCTCCGGCGTGGGAGCGGACTGATAGACGGACATGGGACTCCTTAATTAGCGGCGTTTGCGCGACAGGTAGCGCGCAAACAGGTTGAAGGCCAGAATAATCGCCATCAGCAAAAGCGCGGTGCCGTAGGCCGCGTTCATGTTGATGCCGTCGTTGGCAAGCAGGTACAGGTGAACCGTCATGGGGCGGCCGGAATCGAGCGGCGAAATAGGTAGATTGATGGCCTGGCCCATGGTGTAGAGCACCACGGCGGTCTCGCCGATGGCGCGGCCGATGGCAAGGACGATGCCGGTGGCAATGCGACCAAAGGCCGAAGGAAGTACGATCTTGGAGACGACCTGCCACTTGGTGGCGCCCAAGCCGTACGCGCCCCAACGGATATAGCGCGGAACGGCGCGAATGGCCTCTTCGGTGGTGCGCATGACGATAGGCAGCATCAGAAGCGCCAGCGCCAGAGCGGCAGAGACCATCGAAAGGCCCAGGCCCATGGCCTCGACAAACAAGGCGTAGCCAAACAGGCCCATAACGATGGAGGGCACCGACGCCAAAGCGTCAGCAGCGTAGCGTATGAGCTCGACGACCTTGCCCTGCTTGGCGTACTCGGCCAGATAGACGGCTGCCAGCACAGCGATCGGCGTGCAGATAAGCATGGCGAGCGCCGTCACGTAGACGGTCGAGACGATCGTGGGCCAAATGCCGCCCTCGGCGTTGACGCCCTGGGGCCAACCGAAGATAAAGTCGAACGAGATATGCGGCAGACCGTTAATGACCACGTAAGCGATGATAGCGACCAGCACCAGCGTGGTGATGTATGCTGCGGCACGGAACACGCCAAGCATGATCTTATTGGACAGGTCTTTGTTGATGCGGCCCTTCTTGCCGTGGGAAAGGGCACGCTTGATGCGCTCGCGCGACGAGGTCGTATCGACCGTCGTGTCAACGGAATCGGACATAGCCTACCCCCTCTTCTTCTTGGAAATCAGACGGACGATGCCCACCAGCGCGGCGGAGATGATAAACAGGACCACACCCATGCCGAACAGCGCCGAGCGGTGCAGACCCGAGGAATAGCTCATGTCGAGCGCGATCTGGCTCGTGAGCGTCGAGATGGGGCTCGCAATGCTGTCGGGAATAACCGGAGCGTTACCCACGACCATGAGCACGGCCATGGTCTCACCGATGGCACGGCCCATACCCAGCACGATGGCATCCACGATACCCAGCTTGGCGGCAGGTAGCACGACCTTATAGATGGTCTGCCACTTGGTGGCGCCCATGGCATACGATGCCTCGCGAATGCCCATGGGAATGGAATTGAGAGCATCGATGGTGAGCGTGGTGATGGTAGGGACGATCATGATAGCAAGCACGAACCACGCCGTCAGCGCACCAAAACCAAGACCGCCGGTCAGTTGCGCGATAAACGGACGGATGATGATCATGCCAAAGAAACCGTAGATGATGGAGGGAATGCCCGCCAGCAGGTCGACGGCGGGGCTGATGAGTTTGCGCACGCGCTTGCTGGCGATCTCGACCAGATACACGGCCGTGCCCACGCCCAGGGGCACACCCATGGCGAGCGCACCGACGGTCACGAGACCCGAGCCGGCCAGCAGCGACATAATGCCGTAGTGGCCCTCGGAGGGCGCCCACGTAAAGCTGAAGAAGTCCGCCAGGCCAATGTCGGTAAAGACGGGCAGCGCCGAGTACGTGGTAAAGACAAAAATCAGGATGACGGTAACGACCGCCAAGAACGCGCAGGCGAAGAAGACCCACTGCAGCGCCTTCTCCTTGATATAGGTACTGCGCGATACGAGCGCCAGCTCGCGCTTCTTGGGCGCCTGAACATTCTGCTCAGTCTGGGAGTTTTCCCGTGTTTCCATGCTACTCACTCCCCTTCTCGTCGTTGGTGACGGGAATAAAGCCCGCCTCGCGAATCTGCTTGTCCATCTTTTCGGACGTCACGTAGTCGATGTAATCCTGCGCCTGCTGCGAAGGCGCACCCTTCACAAAGAAGTACAGGTCACGCGAGATGGGATAGCCGCCGCTCGCGACCGTCTTCTCGGACGCCTCAACATGATTGACCGAGGCGGCCTTGACCGAGGTCTTGGCGTTGAGGCTATCGACGAAGCCCAGCGAAATGTAGCCAATGGCACCGCGCGAACGAGATACCACGTCGCGCACCTGACCCGTGCCCGAAAGAACGGCCGAGCGACGATCGAACGGGGTACCGTCCATCACGATGGTGCGAAAGGCCTCACGCGTGCCGGACGCCTCATCTCGGTTGATGACCTGGATCTTCAGGTCCTCTCCGCCGACTTCCTTCCAGTTGGTGATCTTGCCGGCGTAAATATCGCGGAGCTGCCCGGTCGAGAGGTTATCGACCGGGTTATCGTCGTTCACGATGACCGCGATGCCGTCGTGCGCGATCACAATCGGGGTCAGGCCCAGATCCTGCTCGTCGGCATTGAGGCCGCGAGATGAGCTGGCGATATCGGCCGTGCCGTTGCTGACGGCCTCGATGCCCGCAGAGGAGCCCAGACCGGAGACAAGTACGTCGATGCCGGTCTCTTCCTTAAAGCCCTCGGCCGCAATCTCGGCAATGGGTAGGCAGGTGGTCGAGCCGGCGACGGTAATGGAAGAAGTAGAAGATCCCGAAGAACAGGCGCACAGCGTAAGCGTAAGCACGGCGGCGCTCAGGACCGATACGATCTTTCTCATAGCATCACGCCGATCGCAGCATGGCGCCCACAGGTGCCGTTCTCGTTACGGTAGGAATAAAAGCGGTCGTTCTGACGCACAGTCGAAAGCTGGGTATCCACGATATTATCCGCGTCGACACCGACATCTACCAGTGCCTCGCAAATGGCAGCGGAAAGATCGAGCATGCGAGAGATGCTCGCATCGATGCACGAGAACTCGGCAGCAAAGCGATCCATGAGTTCCTGGGACACCTCATATTCGTCACCCAAGATATGGGGACCGATATAGGCGGAAACGTCGCTCGCATCGCAGCCGGCAGCATCGCAAAGCGCCTGGCACGCCTTGGCGGAAATACGTGCAATCGTGCCCTTCCAACCGGAGTGCACCACGGCAAATCCGCCGGGGGCCACCAGCACCACGGGAACGCAGTCGGCAAAGCAGAGCAGCACGGGCACGTTATGCGCCGTACAGACGATGGCATCGCAGCCCTCGGCAATCTGCTCGCGAACGTCCTCAAGGTCATCGGCGCCGTTCGAGGTCACCGCAACGATATGGTCACCATGGATCTGATTGGGAACGAGCAGGTTGTGCTCGCACTCGGCGGCACCCATAGCCTCGAGCGCGCGACGACGATTTTCTTGAACAGCAAAGGGATCATCGCCAACATGCGAGCCCAAGTTGAGTGAGGAGTACGCATCTTCGGAAACACCACCGACGCGCTCGGTGAAGGCAAAGCGAACATAGGATGTCGCGCCCTCCACCAACGTAACTCCATCATGGTCGACACGCGAAACTTTGTCCGCACGCGCTGCCATACTAAAGCCTCCTAATAACACAAGTACGCGGCATCGCCGCTACAGCCCGCGTTTATACGGCTGTCATACTTCCTTAAAAGGATACCTGCTGCACTGGAGGCAATCGTAAAGGGAACGTAAAGAGATTGGAGGTTCTAGTTTACAAAGTCGAAATAAAAAGGGCGCATCCATACGGACACGCCCCTGTGCACAACAATGCAAAGAACGACTTAGAAGCTACCGCGCTTCAGGAAGTCGGGAAGCTCGAACTGATCGTTGCCGAAGTTAGGAAGCTCGGTGCCACCGACGTTGCGGGTCGGAGCGGCCTGAGCCGGGCTGGCGGCAGGAGCGGTGCGCTGCGGCTCAGCGGAGGCAGCGACCTTGCTCTGAGACTGCTGAGCAGCAAAGAGCTCGTCCTGACGGTTGACGTTGGAGTCGGAGAAGCCCGTAGCGATGACGGTGATACGCACCTGATCGCCCAGGGACTCGTCGACAACGGTACCGAAGATGATGTTGGCCTCGGGGTCGACGGCGTTGGCGACAACGTCGGCGGCGTCGCTGATCTCCTGGATGCCCAGATCCTTGGAACCGGCGATGGAGAGCAGCACGCGCGTGGCGCCATCGATGGAGCTCTCGAGCAGCGGGCTGGAGATGGCCTGCTGGGCAGCGTCGACGGCACGGGTATCCCCAGAAGAGGTACCAATACCCATCATGGCGGTACCGGCCTGCTTCATGATGGTCTTAACATCGGCGAAGTCCAGGTTGATGATACCGGGGACGGTGATGAGGTCGGTGATGCCCTGGGTGCCCTGGGAAAGGACGCCATCGGCAATCGCGAAGGCCTCGAGCATGGTGGTCTTCTTCTCGGCGATATCGAGCAGCTTATCGTTAGGAATGACGATCATGGTGTCGACGCAATCGGAGAGGGTCTTGATGCCCTCCTCGGCGCTCTTCTTGCGCTTGCGGCCCTCGAAGGTGAAGGGCTTGGTCACGACGGCGACGGTCAGTGCGCCGACCTCGTTCATCGCGATATCGGCAACGATGGGAGCAGCACCGGTACCGGTGCCACCGCCCTCGCCGCAGGTGATGAACACCATGTCGGCGCCAGCGAGCGCCTCGGCAATGTCGTCGCGGGACTCATCGGCAGCCTTGCGGCCAACCTCGGGGTTGGCGCCGGCGCCCAGGCCGCGGGTAAGGTCGGTGCCGATGTGCACCTTGATATCGGCATCAGAGATCGCGAGTGCCTGAGCATCGGTGTTGATGGCAACAAACTCGACGCCGCGAATGCCCTCTTCGATCATTCGATTGACCGCGTTGGTACCGCCGCCGCCGACGCCGACCACCTTAATGACGGCAAGGTAGTTGTTGATCTCTGTCTCGTGCATGTCGGTCCTCCGAACAAAGGTTATAGCCATAGCATGGGTCGACCCCTGCGCACATTAACCTTCAGGTTGAAAGTAAATGCAAAGGTAAACCGTATTATGTTTGCACATTATGAACGTATCAGTCAAATAATTGACCGTGAAAACCAAACAAACCAGATAAACGGCGTGGTATGGCCCCTCAACAAAGCATCAACCAGCGCTACGAGGTCGGAGCGTTCCTGAATGTGTAGTTGCCCGGAGAGCGCACATTGATATACGTTACGCCCTCTACCTGCGAAAGCAACTTAGTGACTACGCGTTCTTTCTTGGCGATATCGTCCGAATCGCCCAGCGACACCTCAATGCCGTTATTGAGGTTTGCCGAGATGGCTTCGACCGAAGGCGTGGAAATATCCTTGACTTGTCCCAAGAACTCGCTCGAAAAACCACGCACATAATCCAAGCCAGCCTTAACGGCCTTGGAGCTCACCGCCTGGCCGGAAACCGGAGCGACATCCGCCGAGACATCAGTCAGCAACACCGCGCCATAGTGTTTAGCGAGCGCCAGTGCGGCATCAATGCCGGTCAGGGTATTTGAGCCCTGCCCTGTCGTGATGACGTTGCCCTGGTCGTCCACTTCGACCGACGTCGACAGCGGGGCGATCCAGGTGTCATCATCACCGATGGCCCAGGCAAGGTCATCGGAGCTGATATAGGCAATTGCGATGACCTTGCGCTCCATCGGCGTAATGATGAGCGTATGCGGGAACTGACGCTGGACATCCACGCCCGAGACCCACGGGTTCTGCTTGAGGTCCTCGGTAATCTGGTCGGGATTGACGTTAAAAAGCGACGTTCCCTCGGGCAAATCGATCAGCTGGACAGCATCGTGCTTCGTCACATGCTCGCTGCCTTGAATCTGAATATCAGTGGCGGTAAACAATCCAGAGTTGATCACCACGATGGCAACGACGACGAGCACGGCCAAGACGGCTAGAACGCCGCCCAGGATTTTGCCTTTGCCTGCAACGACAGAAGCGGCGTCTGATGTTTTATTTGCCATCGCCCCAAGTGAAGACAACGGGTTGACGCCTTTTTTACCCGAAGGCTTCTCGGCGGTAGCCGACACCGATGTCAGCGAGCGCGGTTTCGATGCGCCTAGCATGCGACCCGGACGCGCCGCTTTAGTTCCCGTCGAGGGCTTAGGAGCTGCCATGGGACGGGCAGGCTTGGCGCCCATAACAGGCTTTGACGTCACCGAGGGACGCGAGGACTTTTTTGCGGCCGGACGATTACCGAGCTGCGAGCCGACGACCGGACGACTGGTCTGTCGAGCATGCCCGACAGACTTAGAGTGCGCGACGGTATTGCGTTGAGGTTTGGCAGGCGCGCCGGAACGCCCTCCGGCGCGGCGGAAGGTGGGTTTCGATGCTCTAGAAGCCGAGGAATTTAACTTCCGGTCTGAGCTCGATGCCATACGCCTCCCTCACCTTTCCGTGCACATGTCTGATAACCGCGGCAACGTCATCGGCCGAGGCAGTTCCGTTATTAACGATAAAATTAGCGTGAACGGGCGAAACTTCCGCGCCGCCAATCGAAAAACCCTTTAATCCACAATCCTCGATAAGCTTGCCCACACTCGCATCGGGCGGGTTGCGAAAGACCGACCCGCAGGATGCGCGACCCATGGGCTGTGTACGCTTGCGCCTCGTCAGGTACCGCTCCATGCGCTCGCGAATGTCGGCCTTGGGCGCCGGTTTAAGCTTGAGCACGCACTCGAGGATAATCTCATTGCGGGGAAGGCTACATTCGCGGTAGCCCCAAGTGATCTCGGACCCCGCATAATGCTTGATACCGGATGCCGGGTCAAACGTTACGACATCCTCGACCAGCGAGCCAATCCACTCGGTCCGTGTGCCGGCATTCATAGATATCGCACCGCCGACCGAACCAGGGATGCCAACGGCAAACTCAAGGCCCGAGAGGCTACGCGACAGGGCATCGTTGACCAGGCGCGCAAACATCACGCCCGCACCGACCGTCAGCGTACAGCCGTCATCGGCAACAACCGTGCGCTGAAACTCACGTCCGAGCGAAATGACAGCACCGCGATAACCACCATCGGCAACCAGCAGATTGGAGCCCTTGCCGATGATGACCCACGGCACCTGCTCGCGATCGAGCACCGCCACGGCGCGGCGGAGGGCATGATAGCTATGGCACGTCACGAAGAGGTCGGCCTTGCCGCCGATACGATAGCTCGTATGACGCGCAAGGCGCTCGTCCTCGATCACATCCGTGTCGATCATGCCCGAGAGCGCCATGACGGCGTTAAACAGACCCATTTGACTTAAGCGTCTTTCTTGGCAGTCAGATACTCGATGAACTCGGGACCGACGGTCGTAACGTCACCGGCACCCATGGTGAGCAGCAGGTCGCCCTCGCCCACCATCTGCTCGAGCTCCTGATTGAGCTCAAGACGGCTGGAGCAGTACACGACCTCCTTGCCAGGATGCTTGGCGCGCACGGTATCGGCGAGCATCTTAGAGGTGACACCCGGAATGGGCATCTCGCCAGCCGAGAACACATCGATCAGCAGCAGTTTATCGGCATTGGCAAATGCATCGGCAAAGTCGTCGCACAGGGCCTGCAGGCGCGAATAGCGGTGCGGCTGGAATACGACGTCGACGTGCTTGTAGCCCAGCGACGAAGCGGCAGCAAGCGTCGCCTTGATCTCAGTGGGGTGATGGCCGTAATCATCGACCACGGTGATGCCATCGATATCGCCCACGTGGGTAAAACGACGGCGGACGCCCTCAAAGCTCGAGAGCGCCTTGGCGGCGGCGTCGATGTCAAGGCCCAGGACATGGGCGACGGTGAGCACCGCCGTGGCGTTGAGCATGTTGTGGCGACCGGGATTGCTCTTGATCTCCACAGCGTGCTCAGTGCCGTCCTCAAAGCGAACGATAAAGTCACTCTGGATGCCCTTGACATCCGGATGCACGCAGACGACATCGTTGCTCTCGGCAAAGCCGTAGGAAAGCACGTGACGGCCCGTCGACTTGGCGAGCTCGACCAGATGCGGATCCTCACCGCAGACGATGACGGTGCCGTCCTCGCCCACCAGGCTCATGAATTTGGCGAAAGTTGCCTCGATCTCCTCGATACCCGAGTAGTGATCGAGGTGGTCGGCCTCGACGTTGGTCACAATGACCACGTTGGGGTTCAGGAACAGGAAGGAGCTGTCGGACTCGTCGGCCTCGGCGACAAAGTAGTCGCCCGAGCCGTTCTTGCCGTTCGTGTCATAGCCCTCGACGATGCCGCCGATCAAGAAGCTCGGATCCAGGCCCATGCGGTCGAGCATGGTGGCGCACATCGAAGACGTGGTGGTCTTGCCATGCGTGCCGGCAACAGCGACGGTGGTGTAGCCGTGGCCCAAAGCAGAGAGCATCTTGGCACGGGGCCACACGGGAATACCAAGCTCGCGAGCGCGCACAAGTTCAGGGTTAGACTCCGGAATAGCGGTGGAGACAACAACCACGTCGGGCTTGACCTCGTCGATCGTGGCGGCCTCATGGCCCACATGCACCTTCACACCAGCGCGGGTAAGCTGGCGGATATAACGTGACGTCTTAAGGTCAGAGCCGGTAACGGCATAACCGCGCTCGTGCAGAACGAGGGCGATGCCACTCATGCCGGCGCCGCCGATACCGATAAAGTGGGCGCTCTTAAACTTGGGCGCGGAGGTTGCAGTCTGGGAATCAGCCATGTGCTCGTGTACTCCTTGCGTAAACACTGCCTGTAACCCGTTAACTGTACCGCACCTACCGCATCAGCGCGAGGGCGACCGACGATATCCCGTCTAACTAACGCAAACCCTCTACCGCATCCGCCAGAAGAGCGGCGGCCCTATCCTGAGCCAGACCACGCGCCGCCTGACGCATGGCGTCGCGCGCCGACGCATCATCGACCAGGTGCAGCAGCTCATCGGCAAAGGCAGAACCGTCGATATCGGCATCGGCGCAAAGTACGCCGGCCCCGGCGTCGACCAGATAACGGGCATTGGTGGTTTGGTGGTCGGCCGTCGCATGCGGATACGGCACGAGCACCGAGGGCACGGCAAGCGCAGCGATCTCGGCCACGCTCGATGCGCCCGAACGCGAGAGCGCCAAATCGGCAGAAGCCAGCATATCGCCCATGTTGTCGATGTAAGACTGGACGCGGTAACGCTTCGCTTCCTCGGGCGTCAGCGCCAAAGCGCGCTCGGTCTCCTCAAAGCCGTCGGCACCCGTCGAATGCAACACATAGAGGTTCTTGCGCGAAAGCAGCTCGTTTTTGAGCGAAACCACGCGCTCGTTGAGGTGCTGGGCGCCAAGTGAACCGCCAAAGACGAGCAGCAGCGTAGCGTCCTCGGGAACGCCAAGTGCCTTGCGGCCGCGAGCGCGATCGCCCTCGATCACCGAGCGACGTACGGGGTTGCCGGTCATGAGCACATGGTCAGGGTCGCCTTCGCGCTCAAAGACCGCGCGCGCTGCCGGCACCGAGATGCACACGCGGGCGGCGTGGGAGTTCATCATCTTGTTGGCCAGGCCCGGAACAGAGTTCTGCTCATGCAGCAGATACGGAACGCCCGCGCCCTTGCACCACCCCAGCAGCGGAACCTCGACATAGGCACCAAAACCGATGCCGGCATCGGGCTTGCCGACCTTTGAGAAATAACTGGCGAGCGCACGCTTGGCCTTGTTGACACGCCACAGCGAGGTCAGCGCCGTCCAAGGACGGGAGCGGTCGAAGCCCGTGACCGTAATGGGCACAAAATCAAACCCGGCCTCGGGGACCAGACGACCCTCGAGCTTGCGCGACTGGCCCACGAACACAACGTAGTGACCACGGTCACGCAGCTCTTCGGCCAAGGCGAGCGCAGGGTTGATGTGTCCTGCCGTGCCGCCGGCTGCAATAGCAACGGTCATCTTATCGGTCATGGTAGTCCCTTCGTACACGCGGTCCCTGGTCGTCGGTGCGCAGACGCGCCGACGGGTCCGAGTTCAAATCGATTCGATTATATCCGCCGCCCGCGTTGCGAGGGCTGGGGCGCTGCGGACGACCTTGCGGAGCCGTTCGCGGGCGTGGACGGGCTACCGGCTCGGATGCAGAACCATCCAGAACGGTAAAGCCGCTACGCGAAGGTCGTTCACCGCGCACATGGGCAACGCCGGCGGTGCTCTCGTCCATAACGGCAAAGCTCTCACGGCGGCGGTCATGCTCATCGCGGCGGGCGCTCTCGTACGAAACGCGCAGGATCAACCCGGCGAGCATAAGCGACACAATAATCGACGAGCCGCCGTAGCTAATAAACGGCAGCGGCTTGCCCGTCATGGGAAACACATTGAGAATGCCCAGCGCGTTGATCAAAAACTGCACCGCAAGGATGACCGCGGAGCCAGACGCCATAAGCGCTCCGCGACGGTCGGTCGCCTGCTCGGCAATGCGAAACGCCGAGTAGATCAGCATCGCAAACACCAAGAAGAACAGCACGGTTCCGACAAAACCGGCCTCCTCGCCAATGATGGCCAGGATGTAGTCGTTGTGCGCCTCGGGCAGATACGAGTACTTCATGGTTGAGTTGCCGATGCCACGGCCGAACAGGCCGCCCGAGGCAAAGGCCATGATGGCAAGCGTGGCCTGATAGCCGTCACCATACTCGTCGGCCCAAGGGTTCAAGGCAACCTGAATACGCACCATACGGTACGGCTCTGCAACAAGCGCAATCACGATCACGAGAATGCCGAAGATTATCACGCCGAGGATGAATTTGGGGTCGAGACCCGCGAACAACGCCATGCACATGAGGGTCAACAGGATAATCAGGACGGTACCGAAATCGGGCTGGATAAAGATCAGAAAGAGCGAAATGCCCAGGTAGATGCCCATCTTGCGAAGGAATTCGTTGATGTTGCCACCGGGCGAAAAGAAGCGGTCGAGCATGATGGCCGAATACGCGATGGCAAATGGCTTTAAAAACTCGGAAGGCTGGAACTGAATGCCGGCGATGTTGAGCCAGCGCGTGGCGCCACGGCTGCCGCTGCCCACCAAGAAAACCAGCAGAAGCAAGAGCATCATGCCGATAAGGAAGATCCTGAGCACATCCTCCCCAAACCAGCTGTCCGGCAAAACGCGCACGATGGCAATCAGCGCTAGAACACCGATCGCGGTAAACGCGGCCTGTCGACCCAAAAAAAACGTCGCCGAGCCATTCTCGTGCAGCGCCTCGACCGAAGATGCCGAGTACACCATCAGCAGGCCAAAGCACACCAAGGTAAACAGGCAGGCCATGAATATCAAACGGGGGCGCATGATACGGGCGGGAACGCCGGCAATATAGCGTTCGCTAAACGTCTGCCCGCCGCGACCGGAACGCGGATTGCTGCGCCACGAGGAAGCACGGTCCGAGTCGGGCCTCCTCATACCTTGTCGGGGGCTCTCCTCTCTCACCGGCAGCCCCTATTCCATTTGCGATTTCGCCGCAGCGGCAAGCTGGGCAACATAGTCCTTAAACACGCGGCCGCGCTCCTCATAGCCCGAGAACTCATCGAACGAAGAGCAGGCAGGAGAAAGTAAGATCACGTCGCCACGGCTCGACAGCGAACGGGCAACGTCCACGGCGTCGCGTAGGTCATCCGCCTGGGCGATATCCACATCGCCATCGACATCGGCCTCGTCCATAGCGGCGGTGAAGCGCTCGCGTGCATCGCCAAAGCAGACGACCGAGCGTACGTTATCCATAACGAAGCGCGCGAAGTCCGTGAGCGGCGTGCCCTTATCGTGGCCGCCGAGCAGCAAGATCACATCGTCACCGGGAAATGCCGTCAGGGCCTTCTCGACCGCATCGGTGTTGGTCGCCTTGGAATCGTTGACGTAGCGCACGCCGTCAATCTCGCCACACGGCTCCACGCGGTGCTCGAGCGGCTGGAACGAGGCCAGGCCGCGACAGACACCATCGACATCGGCACCGACTGCCAAGGCAGCCGTGGCAGCGCACAGGGCATTGATAACATTGTGATGGCCCGAGATCTTGAGCTCGGATGTAGCGATCAGCGGGGTCTCGACGCCCTTCAGGCGCACGATCATCTTGCCATCGCGCACAAAGGCGACATCCTCGCCCTCAGGCTCGTCAAAGGCAACCTTGCAGATGCGACGACCCGGCGTGTAGATGTACTCATCGAACTCGTGAATGCCGGCGTCTTCGACGTCGACAACCACCAGATCGTCATCGCCCATATTGTCAAACAGTTTGACCTTGGCAAGCGCGTAGTTCTTATGGCTCTTATGCCAGCCCAAGTGGTCTGGAGTGATGTTGAGCAGCACCGCCACGCGAGGGTGGAGCTCGGTGGTCGTAGCAATCTGATAGCTCGAGAGCTCAGCCACAAACCACTCGTTGTGGGCTCGGCCGTCAATCTCGTTGACCGGCGGCTCGCCGATGTTGCCGACAGCTACGCTGGCCTCGCCGGCAGCCTTGAGCAGATAATCAGTCAGCGACGTGGTGGTCGTCTTGCCGTTGGTGCCCGTGATGGCAATCCAGTTATCGGGCGACAGGCGATAGGCAAACTCGGGCTCACCCATAATCTGGGCGGCATGCTCGTGCCCGGCCTTAAAGAAGCCCGAGAACTCCGAGATGCCCGGGCACGTCACGCATACGTCATAGGCGCCCTCGACCTGTTCGGTCCCATAGACAAACGACGCACCAGCAGCCTCGAGCGCACGCGTGGCGTCATTGGGCTCAGAGGTGCCGCCGCCATACACGGTAACGGCGCTTACGCGCTCGGGATGCGCCAGCGCCCAGCGGGCGACATCGAGACCGGATTTGCCCTGACCCAAAACGAGCAGGCTAAAGACATCAGCAAGAGGCATGAAAGACCACTATCCCAACTGGAAGAACAGAGCAAGGCCAACGGCACCAAAGGCCGCAGCGATAATCCAAAAACGGATGACGACCTTGGTCTCGGCCCAGCCCTTCTTTTCGAAATGATGATGGATGGGCGCCATAAGGAAGACGCGCTTGTGCGTAAAGTGGAAGTAGACAACCTGAATCATGACCGAAAGGGTCTCAACGATAAACAGGCCGCCGATGATGAGGGAGACGACCTCGGTGTTGGTCATGATGGACGTGCAGGCAAACGCGGCGCCCAGGGCAAGCGATCCGGTATCGCCCATAAAGATGCTCGCCGGATAGCAGTTGAACCACAGAAAGCCCAAGCAGGCACCGGCACACGCGGTGCAGAAGATGGACAGGTTCACGTCTCCGTGCAAAAATGCCATGGCAGCCATGGCGAGCATGGCAATCATGGAGGTACCGCCAGCAAGACCGTCAAGGCCATCGGTCAGGTTCACGGCATTAGAAAGACCGGCAATCATCAGCCAGCAAAAGACAATATAGAGCCACGGGAACGAATAGCCGCAGATGGTAGTCGAAAGTACGCCAAGGTCGATCGTCAACCCACCGGGAAAACGAATCTCGGGGGCGACGCCGCACCAGTTGACGGCAAGTACCGTAAAGGTGACACAGATAATGGTTAGGCCGATCATCTTGGCATGGGGCGTCAGACCGAGCGAGCGCCCATGCGTAACGGAGGTCAGGTCGTCGATCAGGCCCAGCACGCCGGTCGCCAGCGTGGCGAGGAGCACGAGCACGAGCTCGGTGGTGAGCTTGCCCATCAGCAGGCAGGTCAGCGAGATCGCGACGAGGATGACAACGCCACCCATGGTGGGCGTTCCCTGCTTAACCAAATGACGCTTGGGGCCGTCGGCACGAACCTGCTGGCCGATACCCTCAACCTTGAGCAGCTTGATCCACCACGGCATGAGCAGCAGCGCAATGGCGGCGGCGATGCCAAGCCCCAAAAAAGCCTGATACGTTGGATACGAGGGATTGCCGAACATGGGCTAGCACACACCTTCCACAAAGCGGTCGAGCTCAACAAAGCGGGAACCCTTGACCAGTACAACATCATGTTTTTCAAGCGCGCCGCCCATGCGGTCGAGCACCTGCTGATAATCGGAGAACACCTGGATGCGGTCCTCGTCCATGCCCATCATGCGCGCGGCATCGGCCATAAGCTGGGCCAGTTCACCACCCACGCACGCCAGCATGTCGAGCTCCTTGGCGGCGGCATAGGCGCCCACGAGCTCATGCATGCGAGGAGCCTCATCGCCCATCTCGCCCATCTCGCCCAGGATCGCCATGCGAGACCCCGTGCACGAAAGCGAGCACAATAGATCGAGACCGGCAGCCATCGATTCGGCGCTAGCGTTATAGGAGTCATCGATGATGCGTGCACCGCTCTTGGCGCGCTTGATCTCCTGGCGGTGTCCGGTGATCGTGAGGCCCCTAAAGGCAGCATCGATCTGCTCGGGCGTCACGCCCAGGCGATAGGCAACCGCGGCGGCCTTAACGGCATTAGGAACGGACTGCACGCCGGGGATGGCAAGCATGGTATCGATCGTCTCGCCCTGGCCAAAATCGAGCGTAAAGACCGGACGGCCCTCGTCATCAACACGAACGTCGCGGGCGCGGACCTCATCATCGTCCGAGACGCCGGCAAGCATCACGTCGATACCAGCAGGCTGGGCGAACGTATCGCGAATGAACGGCGTAAAGTCGTCCTCGCCACCCAAAACCAGCAGCGGCAAATAGTCGCCGGCGGCGCACATGCCCTGGACAATCTCGGCCTTAGCGCGGGCGATGTTCTCGCGGCTGCCCAAAATACCGATATGAGAGGTACCGATCTTGCTCACAATGGCAAGGTTGGGATTGGCGGACTGGGACAGGCGCTCGATCTCGTGGAAATGGTTCATGCCCATCTCGAGCACCAGGACCTCGGTATCGGCCGGGGCGGAAAGCACCGTGAGCGGCATGCCGATCAGGTTATTGAAATTGCCCTTGGTGGCCCAGACACGATAGCGCTTGGCGAGTACAGCGGCGAGCACGTCCTTAGTCGTCGTCTTGCCGATGGAACCGGTAATGCCAACGACCAGGCAGCCAAGCTCCAGGCGATACGCGTGCGCCAAATGCAGCAGAAACTCCTCGGGATCATCGGTCAGCAGGATGGCACAGCCCTTGTCCTGCGCCAGCGAGACCAGCTCGGCCTCGGGCTCGCGCGTCATCACGACGGCGCCGGCACCCGACTGGACGGCACGGGAAGCAAAATCATTGCCGTCGACGTTTTCACCGGGAAAGGCGACGAAAATCGTCCCTTCCTCGACCTGGCGCGAGTCGATAACACACCCGCGGCATACCCGATCGACTTCTCCCGTCACGGTTCGGGTCCCTGTTGCGGCCGCGAGGTTGTTGACGGCGATCTCTATCATTGCAGCTCCCCTGTAAACCTAATAATGCTATCGGCGTATTGTATCCCAGCGCCGCGCATGCGTGGTGCAGGGCATGTGAACACCCCTCATATGGGACAACAAACCACGCCCCAAAGATTGTAACCCCCTACTTCGTGCGCGGGATACCCAGCACGTCGAGCGCGTTGGCCATAATGGACTGGAACGGCACCGCAGCGGCATCTGAGCCGCTCGGCGTTCCGTCGAGCGTGATATAGCACAGCACCTTGGGCGATTGCGCCGGCGCAAAGCCCATAAAGGACGACATGTAGTTCTCCTTGAGGTAGCCGCCGTTCTCGTCGGCACGTTCGGCCGTACCGGTCTTGCCCGCCACGTCATAGCCGTCAACCGCGCCGCCAACGCCCGTTCCCTCGGACACGACCGTCTGCATGCACGATGTCACCTGCGATGCGGCGTCCTCCGAAATCGCGCGCTCGCCTTCGCCCCAGTCCTTCTCGTCGCCTTTGCTGGACTTATAGAAGTGTGGGGTCATCATCACGCCGCCGTTGGCGATGCCGCCCACGGCACGTGCGATCTCAATCGGCGAGACAGACAGCGCCTGCCCAAAGCTCATCGAGCCCAGCGTGGCGCCGTCATACTGGTCACGCTCCTTGACGATGCCCAGGCTCTCGCCCGGAAAATCGACACCCGAGCTGTGACCGATGCCCCACTTGTCCACATAGGCGGCAAAGTCGTCGGCACCGATTTTGCGCCCCACCAGGACAAAGCCCACGTTGGACGAACGGCGCATCATCTCGCGCACATCCATGGTCATGGCATAGTCGCGCTTGTCGGCATCGGTGACGGTATCGTCGCCCACCTTGATACTCGCCGGCACCTCAAACGACGTACTCGATCGCACTACGCCCAAGTCGAAGCCGGCGCCCGCCACGAGTGTCTTAAAGACCGAGCCGGGCTCGTAGGCGTCGGTTACCAGGCGCAGGTTCATATCCTCGGTCTTGGCGTTTGCCAAATCGGTCTGGTCGTAGGTCGGATACGAGCAGGCGGCGAGAATTTCGCCGGTCGTGGGGTCGGTGACCAAAGCCGAGCCGTTCTTGGCCTTTGTCTTCTCGACAGCCTCTGCCAGAGCGTCCTCAGCCGTACGCTGGATATTGACATCGAGCGTCGTCACGATATCAACGCCGTCGACCGCAGCCACCTTTTTATAGGCACCGCCCGCGATATAGCTGCCGTCCCTCGCGCGCTCGCGTACGAGAGAACCGTTCGTGCCGGTCAAAAGCTTGTTGTATTGCTTTTCGAGACCCGTCAAGCCGTCGTTGTCTACATTCACTACACCCAGCACCTGCGATGCCAGATTGCCGTATGGATATACGCGCTTCATGGCCTGCTCAAAAAGCACGCCGGGCAGGTTCTTCTTCTCCAGCGCCGCAGCATCGTCTTCGTCCACCTGGCGCTTGATATACACCCAGGTTCCATCGGACTCGACGAGCTTACGGCAGGTCTTTTTATCGATTCCAGTTGCCTTGACCAGCGCCGACACCGTCTTGTCAACATCCTCGACAAGCTGCGGGTTCACGGCGATGTTGCGACATTCGACCGACGACGCCAGCACGTTACCGTTGCGGTCGTAGATGGTGCCACGTTTGGCATAGAGGGTCTGTACAAGCAGGCGCCGCGCATCGGCACGCTCGCGCAGTTTATCGGCTTCGACAATTTGATAGTCGGCAAGGCGAAAGACGCCCAAGCCCAAGCCAAGCCCAATGAATCCCATGACGGCTTTGCGGCGAGGCAGCGGCGTGCCTGTGAGCCATTCGGTCGACGAACTCTTGCGCGACCTGGTGTTATGCACTTGAGGGCCGCCCGAGCCGCGAAGTCGCGACGCCGGGTCGTTGCCACGGGACCGCCCGGCGTTGTAAGATTGCCGACCCGTTCCTTGATAACCAGAACGTCCCCGCGACGAGGGACGTCCAGAACCGCGGCCCCCATCGGAACCGCGGCGATAGTCATTTGTCATACTCAGCTACCGTCTTGCTACTGAGCGGTCGCGGTCGCGTTGGCGCCCGCGGCTGCATCCTGCGAAAAGTCAAGTGTAACGCTCTCGCTGGGCTCCACCATGCCATAAGCGCCCGCAAGGTCGCGAATGCGCGTGTCGGCGCCATAGACCGAATGCATGACCTCCAGGTCGGAGCTCTCATCGGTCGCCTTTTCGAGCGTGTTGGTTAGCTCGGCGTTGCTGTTGAGCACCTGGGCCGTAACGCCGGCGAGCGCCACGCGGGCGACGCCGATCGTCATGAAGATAGCCGCAATGATGCAAAACGTTTTAAGAACGCTCATGAAAACCGGGCTTACCGCCTGGTTTGCCTGACGGCCCGCGCCCGTGTAGACATCAAAGCGCGGCGTGCGCTGCTCACGGGGAGCAACGGGGGCCTGCGGTGTCTCACGATAGGCGGGCATGGCGTTCATATCATAGGCAAGTGCTGCGCTTGAAGTGTTGTAGCCCATGATATGCCGCCTCCCATCCCGAGTACGTTGGTAGTGTGTTTAAGCTTCGTTTATGGTGCGAGCGGGAGGTCCAATATCGCGCGGTCGCGCCTACAGACGCTGCGCCACGCGGATTTTGGCTGATCTCGCCCGAGGGTTGCGCTCAACCTCATCAGGCTGGGCAACCAAGGGTTTGCGGGTGATGACCTTGAGTATCGGCACGTTGCCGCACACGCACACCGGAATCTCCGGCGGACACGTGCACCCCTGGCTCATCTCCTTAAAGTGGTTCTTTACGATACGGTCCTCGAGCGAGTGATACGAGATGACGCAGATACGTCCGCCCGGGTTGAGCCACCTGGTGGCGGCATCAAGCCCTCGTTCGAGCACATCGAGTTCGTGATTGACCTCGATGCGAATGGCCTGAAAACTTTTCTTGGCCGGGTGTCCGCCATGCCGACGAGCGGCAGCCGGGATACCCGCCTTGATGATCTCGACAAATTGGCCGGTGGTTTCGATCGGTTCTTGCTCGCGGCGGCGCACGATCTCGCGCGCGATCTGCGAGGCGAACTTCTCTTCGCCGTAGACGCGTAGAATCCGGGCGAGGTCGTGTTCGTTATAGGTGTTGATGACCTCAGCTGCGTTTAAGGTGTTATTACCCGGATCCATCCGCATGTCCAATGGGGCGTCCTCGTTATACGAAAAGCCCCTGCCAGGGATATCGAGTTGCGGTGACGAAACGCCCAAATCGAACAGGAAGCCATCGACCCCGGGCACCTCGGCCGAGCAAAGCAGCTCGTCCAAGTCGCCGAAGTTGCCCTTCAGCAGCTGGTGCGGAACGCCGGGAACCTCGCGGTCCAGACGGGCGCCAGCGGCCTCGAGGGCCATGTCGTCCTGATCGACGCCGAGTAAAAGGCCCGTCTCCCCCACCTGCGCAGCCATCTTTACCGAATGGCCGGCACCGCCAAGGGTGCAATCGCAGACAACGGAGCCGCTCTTTAGCCGCAGCGACTCAAGCACTTCGCCGAGCATGACAGGTTCATGCCGATATTCTTGTGTCAAGATCCCACGCTCCATCCGTTACCCGTGCCTTGCCCTTACGAGAAGAAGAGGTCCAGCAGGGCCTCGTCGTCATCATCCTCATCGGCCGCGGCGCGATCCCAAACCTCAAGGTGGTCGTAGTTGCCCACAACCGTGACCTCGCGGTCGAGGTTCGCTTGCTTGCGGAGAGACTCGGAAAGACCGATACGACCGGCGCTGTCCACGTCCATCGACGTGGTGCGTTTGTTGATCGCCCTCATGAGCTTCTGGTCGTTGATGTCGCGCGGGTTAAAACCCTCGTGGCCCTCACGACCCGCGAAGAGTCCTTCGACCCACTTATCGAAGGCCTCGGCAGAGAACACGTACAGAGCATCGACATCCAGGGCTTTGAACACGCGAACGTGCTCTCCAAGCTCCTCGCGAAGGGGTGCAGGCAGGGACAGACGGCCTTTTGCATCGAGATTGCGCTCGTATGCACCAGTCATTCCCATGTGCGCCCTCCCCTCGGTTACTCAGATGGCACGTACGCGGGGAACCACCCCGCCTGTCGACGTCATTAATAATATGGGGAACCGCCCCATTTTTCAACACCTTTCCCCACCCCTTCCCCCACTCCGCCCCACCACTCCACCCACCATATATTGCAAAACACCCCCAATCATATGTTCGAAAACACAATATGTTGTGTTTACAGCAACGGCGGGATGCCACCTGTGGCATCCCGCCGTTCAATCTCAACCTTCAAGTTGACCTTGAGGCGATTTTTGCGTCCCTTTACATCCCGTTCACATCGCCCCCAAACTCCCCCACCCAAGGCACGTGCGGCCCACCACCGCGACGACATGTGGCGAAAAATAGAACGGGCCCCAGATTGCCCATGCGCGCGCAAAAGCACGCCGCGGCAATCTGGGGCCCGTTCCAAATATCTATTAATTTGCAGGTCAGCGATGTGCTAACGATGTGCCAGCGGGTGCGCTGCCAGATAGACCTCGGTCAGTTGCGTACGATCGACATGCGTGTAGACCTGCGTGGTCGATATATCGGCATGTCCCAAAATCTCCTGTAGCACACGGAGATCCGCGCCGCCCGCAAGCATATGAGTGGCAAAGGAGTGACGCAGCGTATGGGGGTGGAGTCCCACCAACCCCACCTGGCGTCCGTAGCGCTCACAGATGGCATGGATGCCCTGGCGCGACAAACGGCGGCCGTTCTTATTTAAAAAGACCGCCGAGGTCTCGGTTCCGCGGGCATGGGCCGCCAAGCGAGAACGCCCCTCAGTTACATAGAGCGTCAGAGCTCGCGCCGCGCTTCCCACCAGCGGGGACAGGCGTTCCTTTGAGCCCTTACCGCGGACGAGCACAAAGCCATCGTCGATATGGATATCGCCCACATCGAGCCCCACCAACTCGCTCACACGCAAACCGCATCCGTAGAGCACTTCCAAGATGGCATGGTCGCGCAAGCCCATCTCGCCCTCGGGGAAGTCTTGATCGAGCAGCGCCGAGACATCCTCCACCGATAGATACTCCGGCAAACGCTCAGCTTTTTTAGGCAGGCGCAACGCCGCCGTTGGATTTTGGGCCACAGCCCCATCGCGCACCAAAAAGGCATGCAGGCCCTTCACTGCCGCAAGCGCACGCTCCACCGAGGCATCGGAATAGCCCCCATCGCGACGGTCGGCGACAAAGCCCTCCACGACCTGACGGGTCACCTCTTCAAAAGACATGATGCCCGCCCGCTCCAGATAGACGCAGTACGTCGTCAGGTCACGACGATAGGCCGCAATCGTGTTGCGCGCCAAACCCCGCTCGACCGCGAGGTAATCGAGATACTCCCCCGCCGCCACGGCGAGCGACGAGGGAGTAGCTCCGGTATGTTCTTTGTTCGCCGGCACCCTTAGTCCGTAGCGAGGTTCATGGGCGTCACCTGCAGGCGATCGACACCCTCGTGCCGACCGATCGAGGCACGCACGAACTCTCGGAACAGCGGCTGCGGGTTGGTCGGACGGCTCTTGAACTCGGGGTGAGCCTGGGTTGCCACATACCACGGATGCACATCGCGCGGCAGCTCGACCATCTCGACCAAGCGCTCGTCGGGCGAGAGGCCAGAGATAACCAAGCCGGCGTCCTCGAGCTGGTCGCGGAAGGCGTTGTTGAACTCAAAGCGGTGACGGTGACGCTCGTAGACGAGTTCCTCGCCATATGCCTCGCGAGCAAGGGTATCGGCGGCGAGCTTGCACGGATAGGCGCCCAGGCGCATGGTGCCGCCCTTCTCGGTCACGTCCTCCTGCGAGCTCATCAAATCGATGACGCTAAACGGGCCGTCCGGATCGAACTCAGAGGAGCTGGCGCCGGCAAGGCCGACGACGTTGCGGGCGAACTCGCACACGGCCACCTGCATACCCAGGCAAATGCCCAGATACGGAATCTTGTGCTCACGGGCAAACTCGGCCGCGAGGATCTTGCCCTCCAGGGCGCGCTTGCCAAAGCCGCCGGGGACCAGGATGCCCGAGGCGTCGCCCAGAACCTCGGAGACATTCTGCTCGTCGAGGCTCTCGCCGTCGACCAGCTGGACGTCCACATGGCGATCGTAGAAGACGCCCGCATGGTGCAGGGCCTCGATAACCGACAGGTACGCATCGGGCAGCTGCGTGTACTTGCCCACGACGGCGATCTTCACCTTGTCGGTGTGATGGTTGGCGTGATTCTGTTTGCGCAGGAACTCGTTCCACTCGCTCATGTCGCGCTCACGCGGATCCAGACCCAGACGCTCGCAAATGCGCAGGTCAAAGTCCTGCTCGGCAAGCAGCTGCGGCACGTCGTAGATGCTCGCGCAGTCCTCGTTGGTAAAGACGCAGTCGGTGTCGACGTCACAGAAACTCGCGATCTTGCCGCGGATGGCGTCGTCAATATGGTGATCGGAGCGTAGCACGATGATGTCGGGCTGGATACCAAAGCTGCGGAGCTCTTTGACGGAGTGCTGTGTGGGCTTGGTCTTGACCTCGTGGGCGGCAGCAATATAGGGAACGAGCGACACGTGGATGTAGCAGACGTTCTCGGGGCCGGCCTCCTTGCGGTACTGACGGATGGCCTCGACAAACGGTTGGGACTCGATGTCGCCGATCGTGCCGCCCAGCTCGGTGATGACTACATCGGAGCCGGTCTGCTCCTCGATGCGGCGAAACTTGTCCTTAATGGCATTGGTGACGTGAGGAATCACCTGCACGGTACCGCCCAAAAAGTCGCCGCGACGCTCGCGGGCGATTAGGCTTTTGTAGATGGCACCGGTCGTAAAGTTGGAATCGCGGGTCAGGTTCTCATCAATAAAGCGCTCGTAATGACCCAGGTCCAGGTCGGACTCGTAACCGTCCTCGGTAACGAAGACCTCACCATGCTGGAAGGGACTCATGGTACCGGGGTCGACGTTCAGATACGGGTCGGCCTTTTGCATCGTTACTTTGTAGCCACGCGACTTGAGCAGACGGCCCAGCGAGGCCGCGGTAATACCCTTGCCCAGGGACGAAACCACGCCACCGGTTACGAACACATGCTTGGTCATATTGAGTTACCTGCGCTTCCCGTAGAAGTTGTTTATCCACATCTTACGGGTCTTCATTGTAATACTCGCGCCGCGGACCGTTCGCATTTTTTCTCGCGTGCGATTGCATTTCTCAGTCTTGAAACAAAACGCCGCCCGGTTTCCCAGGCGGCGCTGTTATGGCAAGGGCTACACGCTGCTATCGATCAGCAACCTCGTCCTCAAGCATTTCTTGAACGAGCATACCGGTACGGACGCCCTCAAGATACCACTCGCCACGTTCGGTGAGGCAAATGCCATTTGCAAGCTGACCGCCGTCGTCGCTATAACGCGAGACGACATCAATCATGCCTTCGGAATCCAAGCGATCGATTGCGGCGCGGGCACGATACGGCGAAACCCCCACGCACTCGGCAAGCGTTTTGCGCGAGAAACCATACGGCCCGCCATTGTCTTCGGTTTGCTGGTCGATCTCCATCAACACCAGCACCTCGACACGCTTCATATCGTTGACACTCGCACGACCCTTGCCCGCCATAGCAGCCTCCTCAAACCGAGCACGAGCATTTAACGCGCCGTGCGCGACCGGCGTATCCCGCAAAGGATGTTACATCAGCGTTATTGTATACCGCTCAAATCACTTTTAGGCAGGTAAACGGGCTATTTTTAACCCAAACAAAGACAATGTTGATAAATTAAGCCGCATAGGGCATATACCCCATGCGGCCTAATCAGACCAATCGTCTCGTTTTAGCGGTGAAAGAATCCACGACGCTCGAATTTAGGCTCGCAGCACACGTTGATGCCCAGCTTGCGCAGCACCGTCTCATCAGTCGGCGAGATGATAACGCTAAAGAAGGCGTCGCAGCCACGGAGCTGCTCCAGGCCCGAAAGGACACGGGCGGCAGTCTCGCTCGTAGCCGAGGTGATCGACAGCGCCATAAGCGTCTCGTCGGTATGGAGGCGAGGGTTTTTGCTACCCAGGAAATGCGTCTTGAGCTTGCTGATGGGCTCGATCGCCTCGTCGCTGATGACTTCGAGCTCTAGGTCCACGCCCGAGACATGCTTGAGGGCGTTCATGATCAGCGAGCTCGCGGCACCCAGGCGCGTTGAGGTCTTACCGGTCACAACAGAACCGTCCGGCATGACCATGGCGCCCACGGGACCGCCCGTCAGTTGCTCTCTGGTGAGGGCAGCCGAGCGCGCCGGCGAATAGTTCTTATCGATGCCGGCCTTTTTCATGATGAGTTTGAGACGATCGACCTGTTCGTCGCCCACGCCGGTACGGCGCACGCTTTCAACTGCGGCAAAATAGCGGCGCACGATCTCCATCTTGGAGGCATCACGGCAGGCATCGTCGTCGGTAATGGCAAAGCCAACCATGTTGACGCCCATGTCCGTAGGGCTCTGATAGGGGCTCTCGCCCAGAATCTTTTCCATAAGGGCGCGAACAACCGGGAATGCCTCAACATCACGGTTGTAATTGACCGTGGTCTTGTTGTAAGCCTCAAGATGGAACGAATCGATGATGTTGGCATCGTCAAGGTCTGCCGTGGCGGCCTCGTAGGCGATATTGACCGGATGCGTCAGAGGAAGATTCCAGACCGGGAAGGTCTCGAACTTGGCATAGCCAGCGGCGGTACCGTGCTTATGCTCGTGATACAGCTGCGACAGGCAGGTGGCAAGCTTGCCCGAGCCAGGGCCGGGTGCCGTCACGACAACGAGCGGACGCGTGGTCTCGACAAACTCGTTCTTGCCGTAGCCTTCGTCAGAAACAATCAGATCGACATCGTGCGGATAGCCCTCGATGGGATAATGCAGCTTGGCGGGAATACCGAGCGCGTTCAGACGATTGCGGAAGACATCGGCAGCGGGCTGGCCGGCATACTGCGTGATTACCACGGCGGCAACGGCAAATCCATTCCCTCGGAACAGATCGACCAGGCGCAGGACGTCTTCATCATAGGTAATACCCAAGTCGCCACGGGCCTTGTTCTTCTCGATATGGTTCGCATTGATTGCAATGATGACCTCGACGTCATCGGCGATGCTCTTGAGCATGCGAAACTTGCTGTCCGGCTCAAAGCCCGGCAGCACGCGGCTGGCATGATAGTCATCGAACAGCTTGCCGCCAAACTCCAAATACAGCTTGCCGCCAAACTGCGAGATGCGCTCCTTAATATGAGCAGCCTGCAGCGCGATATACTTCGCATTGTCGAAACCCTGGCGCATGTATGGCTCCCGTCCCGTTTCCATTTAATGTTCTAGGCGATTATAACGGAGCCCGCCCTCCCCGATACCCAGACCATCAACAGGCACCAACCAAACACGCCCACCGCAACCACCGGGGACCCGAGGTAGCTCATTTGGGACGGGAAACAAGGCACTCAGCACCAACAATGGCAGCGCCGCAGGTTGAGCATAAGCCAGCGAAAGCCCGCCAGAGCGAGCAAGGTGACGTGAAAGAGGAGGGCATAGGCCTTTTGGCCATGCCCGACGATTGAACGTCAGATTGCCGCTCTGGCGGGCTTGCAGCGTCGAGTGGTTCCGGCGTTTGGTAAAACGCCGGAACACAAGAGCGCCTCCCCCCGCGCACGGAACGGGAGGAGGCTAAAGGTAGGAGTCTACCGGTGGGGTTACCCCACCGGACAGACGATGACCAGGTGATCCTTTACAGGATCGTCATGGTTTCCGTGGGGTACCCAAGGGGTACTTAGAGCATCACGCAAGCGATGGTCAGGATGACGGCGCAGACGACGGAGAGAGCGACGATGAGCTTAAGAGCAAACTTGAGCCAGGTCGTCCACTCGATCTTGGCCAGGGCAAGACCGCCCATGATGGCGCCAGAGGTCGGGGTGAACAGGTTCACGACGCCGATGGCGGCGGAGAAGATCATGACCATGACCTCGGGCGAGAAGCCGAGCTTAACAGCCAGCGGTCCCATGATGGGCATGGAGACAGTAGCCATACCGGAGGTCGAGGGGATCAGGAAGGACAGGCCAAAGTAGACTAGGAAGCTCATGGGAGCGAAGATCACGCCGGACAGACCAGCCAGAGCATTGGCGGCAGCGTCGAGGACGTAGACGTCGAGGCCGGTGCTAGCCATGAGGACGGAGATACCACGGGCGAGAGCGATGACGAGGACAACGGACATCATGTCGGCAGCGCCGGTGATGAAGGTGTTGACGATCTGCTTCTCGGACAGGCCACCAATGATACCGATCAGGATAGCCATGAGGAAGAACCAAGTGGAAGCCTCGTCGAAGTACCACTGGCCAATGGGCAGGCCGGTGATCAGGGCAGACCAGCCCTGAACGATGGCGTTACCGTCGGCGTCATAGACAGCGCCAGCATCGAAGAAGTTGGCGACGCCCTCGTTGAGGTCGGCCAGCGGGATGAAGCCGACGATCATGACGACGAAGGTGAAGGCAAAGGCGATCAGAACACCCTTCTGACGACCGGTGAGCTTGACCTCCTTGTTAACCTCGGAAGCAGCCTTGCCGTGAGCCTCTTCGGCGTCCTTGAGCTCCTGCATCGAAAGGATGGTGGAACCCTTGTCAGCCTTGACCTTCTTGGCATAGCTCATGACGAAGACGATGGACATGGCAGTGGTAACAATCCACAGGACGGCACCGAGGCCGATGATGATGGACTGGTTGACCTCAATGCCAACGCCGGTCAGAGCGTCGACGGCAGCGCCGACGGCGAACGGGTTAACCGTGGAGCCCAGGCAGCCGCAGCCAGCGCCGAGCAGGACGGTAGCAGCGCCGACCATGGGGTCGAAGCCAGCAGCCATCATGGTAGCGGCGAGCAGGGCGTAGAAGGGAACGGTCTCCTCGCACATACCATAGGTGGTACCACCGAGGGAGAAGATGAGCATCAGCACGGGAATGAGCATGATCTCGTTGCCCTTAAGCTTCTGCACCAGAACGGCAATGCCGTTGTCCAGGGCGCCGGTCTCGGTCATCATGCCGAGGAAGCCGCCGAGGATCATAACGAAGAGGCAGACGGGCAGAGCGTCAGCGAAGCCCTTGACCGGGGCGGTGCAGAAATCGCTCAGGCGGGCAGCGGTAACCGCGCCGCCGGACGTACCGGAGACGATAACGGTAACAACCGCGACAATTGCCAGCAGAGCAAGAAGAATGGTGAACGATGAAGGCATACCGCGCTTTTTCTTAGCGGTCTCAGTCATAGTTCTCATCCCCCCTTCATAAATCATTTACTGATCTCGCCCAAAGCGGCTCTTCCGTGCCGTGCATGTCGCTCGGTGCGAGATTTTTACCAGACAAAAGCGCTCGGGGTGCGCAGCAATGCACCCCGAGCGAGATGCTAGATGCTCTTACTTGAGCGTAGCGTACATGACAGCCTTGATGGTGTGCATGCGGTTCTCAGCCTCGTCGAAGACCTTGGAAGCGGGGCTCTCGAAGACCTCGTCGGTGACCTCCTGCTCGGTGATGCCGAACTGCTCGCACTTCTCGGCGCCAATCGTAGTGTTGGTGTCGTGGAAGCTGGGCAGGCAGTGCAGGAAGATGGCACCCGGGTTGGCCATAGCCATGACCTCGGAGGTGACACGATACGGGGTGAGCTGAGCGATGCGCTCGGCCCAGACCTCGTCGGGCTCGCCCATGGAGACCCACACGTCGGTGTAGATGACGTCGGCACCGGTGACGCCGTCCTTGACGTCGGTGGTCAGCTTGATGGTGCAGCCGTTGGCCTCGGCGATGGGCTTGCAGGCCTCGATGACGTCGTCAGCGGGCATGCACTCCTCGGGGCCGCAGGCCACGAAGTTCATGCCGAGCTTGGAGCAGACAACCATGAGGGAGCGAGCGACGTTGTTCTTGCAGTCACCCATGAAGACGAGGGTCTTGCCCTTGATGTCGTAGTTGAAGTTCTCCTGGACGGTCAGGATGTCGGCGAGCATCTGAGTGGGGTGCCACTCAGTGGTCAGGCCGTTCCACACGGGCACGCCGGACTTAGCGGCGAGCTCCTCGACGTCGTCCTGGGCAAAGCCACGGAACTCGATGCCGTCATACATGCGGCCGAGAACGCGGGCGGTGTCCTCGATGGACTCCTTCTTGCCCATCTGGGACGAACCGGGATCGAGATAGGTGACGCCCATGCCCAGATCCATGCCGCCGACCTCGAAGGCGCAGCGGGTACGAGTGGAGGTCTTCTGGAAGAGCAGGACGATGTTCTTGCCCTCGAGATAGCGGTGCGGAACGCCAGCGCGCTTCATATCCTTGAAGTTCTTGGAGAGCTTGAGCAGGTACTCGATCTCCTCGGTGGTGAGGTCGAGAAGCTTGAGGAAGCTACGGCCGGAGAGGTTAACACCCATGGTTCGTTTCCTTTCGAAGAAATGAATTCCTTAATTACTTACGTAATGCTACCCGTTTGACGGGCGAAACCGGTGCGGTTGTAGGGAGACCGCACCGGAAACGAAAAGACTTAGAGGTCCTCGCGCCAGAAGGGCATGCTCATGCAGCGC